>NZ_JAMBPQ010000019.1 GCF_024206495.1 Paraburkholderia sp. CNPSo 3272
CCGCCCACGAGGTGAGTGGTCTGATAGCGGCGCGAGTCGAAGTGCGCGCCGAACTCGCGCGTGTAGACGTTGATGGCCTTCGGGCCCATCGCCTCGGCAATCTTCTGCATCTGGCCCGTCACGTACCGCGCCATCTTGATGTCGTTGTCCTTCCAGTCGAAGGTCATGCGCAGGAGCGGCTGGCCGTACGAATCGCGATAGGTCGGATCGAGGTCGAGGTACACGTCGCGGTACGACATGTTGGAGCCGTGCGCGTCCATCGAAATGGTGTGCGCGTAGTGGTCCTTCACGGCCTTCTTCCAGCCTGCTCCCCAGTTCGGCGTGCCCGCGGGCGTGGCGATGCCGCTGATCGGCTTCACGCCCGCCTGGTTCACCCACAGCGGCGAGCCGCCCACGAAGCCGGGCGGCCCGTGGTCGAAGTTGTCGGCGTTGAAGTCGTCCACGGCCACGCCGTTGCCGCCCGCGCCGATGAACGGGTTCGTCCACGTGTCCTTGTCGAAGAACGCCGTGATGGTCGAGAGGTTCTGATAGGCGAAGTTGCGGCCCACCACGCCCTCGCCCGAAACCGGGTCATAGGGCTTGCCGATGCCCGAGAGCAGCAGCAGGTGCACGTTGTGATACTGGAACGCCGAGACGATCACGAGATCGGCAGGCTGGAACACTTCCTGGCCCGCCGGATCGATATACGTCACGCCCGTGGCGCGTTTTTTGGTGTCGTCGAGTTCGACGCGCAGGACGTGGCATTTCGAGCGCAGTTCGAAGTGCTTTTCCTGCTTGAGCGCGGGCAGGATGTTGAGGTTCGGCGAAGCCTTCGAGTACATGTAGCACGCGTAGCCGCTGCAGAAGCCGCAGAAGTTGCACGGACCCATCTGCACGCCATAGGGGTTCGTGTACGGTCCCGACGTGTTCGCCGAAGGCAGGCGGTAGGGATGCAGGCCGAGAGACTTCGACGCGTCGAAGAAGCGCTGCGCCGAATAGGTATTCAGTTGCGCGGGCAACGGGAAATTGTCGCTGCGCGCGGCTTCGAACACATTGCCGTCGCCGACCACGTTGCCCTTCACCTTGTACGCCTGGCCCGAGGTGCCGAACACCTTCTCCGCGAAGTCGAAGTGCGGCTCCAGTTCGTCATAGGTGACGCCGTAGTCCTGGATCGTCATGCCTGCGGGGAGGAACTTCTTGCCGTAACGCTCTTCGTAGTGGCTCTTCAGGCGCAGCTCTTCAGGCGTGATGCGGAAATGCACGCCCGACCAGTGCAGGCCCGCGCCGCCCACGCCTTCGCCGGGCAGAAACGCGGCGAGCTGGCGGTAGGGCAGGGCCGTGTCGTTCACGCCGTGGCGGATCGAGACAGTGGTCTTCGAAAGATCGAGGAAGAGCTTCTTGCGGATGTTGTACGTGAGCTCGTCGATGGTGTTGGGATACGCGCCGTCCGGGTAGGTGTCGCGATACTCGCCGCGCTCGAGCGCGACCACGTTCAGGCCCGCTTCGGTCAGCTCCTTCGAGAGGATCGCGCCGGTCCAGCCGAAGCCGACCACGACGGCATCGACGTGAGGTTTTTTGATCGCCATTTACGTACGCTCCCCGTTGATCGAGACCGGGCCGTACGGATAGGGCTTGCCGTTCTGGTTCACGAAATCCATGAAGTCGGCGCGTGCGCCGGGAAAGCCGATCATTTTCCACGCGGCCATGTTGCGGTTGCCGCCGTGGATCGGGTCGCAGAAGTAGCCTTCGCGCGTGTTCTGCAGCAACTGGCCGAAGAACACGGAGGCCGGCACGCCGTCCAGTTCGACCTTGCCCGCCTCGAGCGCGGTGAGCACGCTGTCGCGCGTGCTGGCGTCGAGCGCGTCGAAGTCCTTGCCGTAGGCCTTCGCGCAGTAGGCGTTCACGGCCTGGATGCCGAGCCGGTAGATGTCGCGCGGCACGAGCTTCAGCTGGTAGCCGAGTTCGGGCACGCCTTGCTGGAACGGCCCCTGCATGTACCAGAGCGCGCCGTGCGCGTAGGGCGTGTCCATCTGCCTGTCGATGAATTCGGGCACGCCGGCTTCCAGCGCGCCGGGGCCTTCGGAGTCGGCGGGAATCAGACGGTCGGTGGCGGCTTCGAGAAAGGCCCACTCGCGCGCGTCGAAGAAGCGCGGTTTGTAGTCTCCGTGGGCTTGATGCGCCGCGCCTGCGGACCCGGAAGGCTGGGCGCCTTGCTGCGCAGTACCGGAGGAAGCCTGCGAGCCGCGTTCGCAGCCGGCAAGCGCTCCTGCGGGAACCAGGACCGCCGCCGTACGCAGGAAGCCGCGGCGTGATGTGAGAGGAGAGTCTGACATAGTTGAAATCCGTATCAAGACTGTGCAGCCGGTTTCGACCGAGGCGGCAACGGGGATTGGCTCATGAACTGTGTGAAATGCTCAACGCGCCGCGCTGGATGCTGTGCGTGGATGCATGCTGCGTTCGCTGCCGCTCGCGTCCGCACATCAGGAGCGAGTATTAACGGCAGGCACCTTCCTTGCCTGAGACGCTCGGAGGAATCCAATTCGTAGATCTTCCCGTTCTTTTGACTTTCAATTTCGTAGTGCGAATTAAGAAACTCGCCTCAATAAAGTCGATTCTCGGCAGCGTGACCATAATCAGCAGTGCGCCGATGAGCGCGAACTGAAACCCAATCCTTATATCCCCAGTCAACGGAGACGACACTCCCTTGCGGCACTAGATTGCCCATGAAACTCAGAGGTATGTCTGCTCGAGGAGATTCGGTCCACTAAGCGGGGAGATACTCCACGTCGCAACGTCAATGGCTTGACAGAACATTAGTCTCTCGGCTTGACTCAGTCGGCCGCCTTCGTTAAACCCGCGAAAAGGCTTCCGCCTACGAGCCAATCTAGAGTAAGGCGAGCGAAGACGCAAATACACTTTGGGTTACATACGACATGACGCCGCTACCTGTCGACACATAGATGTAGGTAAACCATTGTGCAGTGGGCCGTTTGAGAGAGCTGGCTTAACTCGACGGCCCGATGGCTTGTCTGATGGCACTGAAGGAACTGCTCTAGACGTTGGTCAACGAGAAGGCGGCGCGGGGGCTCCGTAAAGTCAATCGAACGGCGCCACTCGTCGGTCGCCTGAGTTGCGCAGAGTGACGGCACGTGTGTGTATGACGACTGCCGGGCGCCTCGCGTACTGGCAGAGACGGCAAATACATTCGGCTTGTCCGTAGAGATGACACTGCTGTAGTTGTGCAGGCAGCCATGCGCAACCTACAATCATTCCCGCGCACGTAGCTCTTGCGTAGCCGTCAGTGGCGGTTGATCGCGCAACCAGTCACTGCGCCCCATTTGCGCAATGATTTCGCAAAACTCGGGGTAACGGTACAACCGGTATGACAAAGGAAAATATCGGGAGAAGAAAAAGAAGTTGGCGTCGCGGATTTCGTACGCTTCGCGGGCGTAGCGAATCGCCTCGTCCTTCCTCGCCACCGCGCAAGCCGCGATAGCGAGTGACGTCGGCGTCACATATTCACGGCGGGATCGGGCCTGCATTTCGGCGCAAACCGCGTCGGCCTCAGTGGCTTTGCCCCAACTTGCGAGGGCCACGGCAAGCCACGCCATAGACCAAGGGTGCCGGCCGGACATGGCCAAGGCCGATTCTCCCGCCGCGATGGACGCTTCGAACTGGCCATTCGACAGCAGAGCCATCTGCAGCACCCAGTTAGCAAGGAAGCTCTCGGCATCGAGATGGACGGCGCGTCGGCTGACCTCCACGCCTTCAGCGGTTTTGCCTGCGACAAGACAGGTCAGTGCGTATAAGGCGTGTGCGTAGGCTGATAGGGGGTCCGATTTCAGGGCTAACTTCGCTTGCTCCATTCCCTCCGCCAGTCGCCCTTCAGAGAACTGGAGATAAGCGCTTCCGTACCAGCCGAGTGCCGAGATGTACTTCGGATTCAGTTGCAGCGCGCAAAGAAACTCACGCTCGGCTTCCGCCGAGTTCCAGCCCCAGATGAGGGAGGCGAGAGCCAAGGTGCAGTGAGCTTCGGCGAGCGATGGATCCAGTGCCACCGCGTGTCGAGCGGCCTCGATTGCCTTTGGCATGAAAGCCTGAGGAGCCGCAAAACCGTAGAAGCAAAGCATCGAGTAGCAATCGGCAAGATCTGCCCACGCCAGTGCATAGCCTGGATCGAGATCCACGGCCCGCTGGCAACAGGCGAGGGCACGGGAAATGGCGGGGCCCCTTTTGTAGAGCAGAGCGTGACCCTTCAGGTAGGACTCGTAGGCCTCGAGATTTGGGGTTCCAGGGTTCACCAGGCTTCTTGAACCCCACGGGAACGTGAACTTCAACCGCTGGACGATCGCTTGTGCAATCTCCTCCTGAATTGCAAACACATCCTTCAGCTCACGGTCATAGCGCTCCGACCAGAGATGATATCCGTCCACCGCAGACACGAGCTGCGCCGTGATACGCAGACGGTTATCCGCTCTGCGCACACTTCCCTCGAGAACGGTGCGCACGTTCAGTTGCTCGCCAACAATGCGCAGGTCGATGTGCTTACTCTTGAACGAGAAGGCGGAGCTTCGTGCCACGACGTGAAGCTCCGGGATCTGGGCGAGCGCGTCGATGATTTCCTCGGTGATTCCGTCGGCAAAATATTCGTGCTCCGGATCTGCGCTCATGTTGATGAACGGTAGTACCGCAATGGAATCGTTTACCACGCGCTCAGTGTGGGCAGGCGGGGCGCTGCCTGCAGTTACCGGTGCGACCAGTCGATAACCTCGTTTCGAGATTGTCTCGATGACGCGGGGATTGCGGGCATCGTCGTCGAAGGCGCGGCGTAGCTCGGCGATGCAGCGCTTCAATACATCCTCGCTTACCACGATCTTGGGCCACACGGCTTGAAACAGCTGCTCTTTGGAAACCGTCTCTCCGGGGTGCCGGGCCAGGCACACCAGGACTTCCATTACCTTCGGCTCGACGCGAACGATCCCGCCCAGGGATGAGATGCTGTTGAGGCTGGGGGTGACCACCCAGTTCCCCACTTGGAGGTCGTCCATCGGGTCTCTCCTCCAGCCGGCCGGTTATCAGAATTATAGCTTTGCTGAATAACGTCCGCACGAGCGTGCCCTACGTCGAGGCGCTATACGGCGAGTCGCGACGGCTGCCATCAAGGCTCCATCGGCATCATTAAACGCTGGCCAGAAGAATACGCGATGTCGAACGCGTTCGAAGCTGCGATCCACGTCGCGCCATACGAGAGGATCGTCGTCGACAAGGACCTTGAGTGCAGGATCGACGGCGAGATCGACGCGCATCGGATTCGAGTTATGCCACCTGGGGCTCGGATCGCCGAAAGCCGTCCTCACCAAAATTCCACCTCAACATCACCGTCTCCTCACGACTTCAGGCATATCCAGACTAACAATAGTCGCATCGGAACGACTTATTTTGAAGGGAATATTTAATTTTTCGCGAGCAGAAGCGCGAAGCGAACTCGCCGACCGCCGCTCCGGCTGTTGGTGCCGACCGGGACGCGCCAGGCGGGCATATCGTTCGACGAAATCCGGGATGCCGGGCTGGCATTCACACGCTTTGGCGACGGGCGATCGATGACGCCCAGACGCATCGCGCACCGACTCGGGCGCAAATCGGAAAAGTTCGCGCTGGCAGCGCGCCTGGAGAGAAGAACCACGATGGAAAATGAGCTCAGTCGTACTGTGGATGCGCTCCCGGGCCTGGTATGGACCGCACTGCCGGACGGCCGCATTGAATTCGTCAATCGCCCATGGTGCGAATATACGGGGCTTTCCGTCGAGCACGCGTGTGACGAGGGCTGGCAGTCGGCGATCCATCCCGATGACCGACCCGCACTGCTTGAGACCTGGCGAGCCGTCATTGCTTCCGGTGTGCGGGGCGAGGCGGAAGCGCGGATGCGTCGCTTTGATGGCACCTATCGCTGGTTTCTCTGCCGTGTCGGCCCAGTCGTCGACGCTGCCGGAAAAGTCGTGAAGTGGTGCGGGATCAACACGGATATCGAGGACCGTAAGCAGGCCGAAGCTGCCCTGCGGGCACACGAGGAGCGCTTTCGGCTCATCGTGGACGGGCTGCCTACGCGTGTGATTCTCTTTACGCCGGAGGGAGAGGTATTTCAAGCCAACCGCCATACGCTCAAATATTCAGGCGCGACGGTTGAAGAATTGAAGCAGTGGACTGGCAGAGACTTTACCCACCCAGATGATCGGCGTGCGACTGTTGCCCGATTTTATGCGTCGATCAGAACCGGCGAGCCTTACGATTTTGAGTCCCGTCATCGTCGCGCTGACGGCGTTTATCGATGGTTTCGCGTACAAGGCTTTCCGTTGCAGGACAAGGAGGGGCGAATCGCTCTCTGGTACTTCCTGCAGACAGACATCGACGACCGGAAGCGAGCCGAGGCGTTGCTTGCGGGCGAGAAGCGCCTGCTCGAAATGGTCGCCATGAACCTGCCTTTGCCCACGGTTCTCGATGACTTATGCCGGCTGGTCGAACAGATCGCGAGCGACTGCTTCTGCAGCATCGCGTTGATCGAACCCAGCGATATGTCATTCCAGCAGGTGAATGCGCCAGGCCTCGCCTTGACCTACACCTATCCTTCGAGTGGCGGCCGCGTCCACCTGGACTTGGGACCTTGCGGATTAGCAGCGTCGCTCAGCGAGCAGGTCATCGTATCGGATATCGCGTCCGAGTCACGTTGGCCCACGGCATGGCGCGATCTGAGTCTCGCGCACGGTCTGCGCGCGTGCTGGGCGACGCCGATCCTGTCGCGTACAAACGAAGTGCTGGGTACATTCACGATATTCCGGTCGGAACCTGGAACCCCCACTGCGTTTCAATCCGATCTCACAGGGCGGCTTGCACACCTTGCGAGTATTGCGATCGAGCGTGCACGGAGCGAACTCGCACTGAAGCGAAGTGAGGAGCGTTTCCGTGCGATCGTTGACACGACACTGGACTGCGTGACGGTCCTCGCAAACGACGGAACGGTATTGTGGGTCAATTCGGCTGCACGCCGCGCTTTGGGACCGATGCGTGCGGAAGGCGTGATCGGAGCGTGTTACTTCGATTTCGTGGCTCCTGAACATCGCGCGCGGTATGTCGAGTTCAACAGAAACATTTGCTCGGGGAAGGATGGCGTCCTGGAGTTTGACTTCATCTCGCCACACTGCAAGCGACGGCACCTCGAAACCCATGCCGCGCCGATGCACGACTGCGACGGCGCGATCGTGCAACTGGGCGTCACGCGCGATATCACGGCACGCAAGCAGGCGGAGGAGCAAATGCGCAAGAGCGCGGCGCTGATGGCCAAAGTGGAGCAGCTCACCTTGAGCGGAAGCTTTAGCTGGCGCCCGGAGACCGGTTCATTCACCTGGTCGGAACAGCTCTATCGAATCTTCGGCGTCGAGCCAGGTGTGAGGATCACGCTGGACACGATCGCCGCGCGAGTCCACCCTGGCGACCTTCATCTACTGCACGAAATGATCGAGCGGGCGAAAGACGGCCAGCACCTGGAGTTCGAGCACCGCTTGCTGCGGTCCGACGGCTCGGTCAGGTATCTGCGCATACAGGCTCATGCCACGCATAACCCGCAGGGCTGGCTGGACTACATCGGCGCTATACACGATGTCACCGAGCGCCGCGAGTCCGAAAAAGCGCTCTACGGCCTGCGCGTCGAACTAGCCCACGCAAGCCGGGTCAACAGCCTGGGAGTGCTGACCGCCTCGATTGCACACGAGATCAACCAGCCGCTGGCCGGCATCATGACCAACGCCAGCACAGGCTTGCGCATGCTGAGCGCCCAGCCGCCGAATGTCGAGGGTGCGCTCGGGACCGTGAAGCGCACGATCCGGGATGGACACCGCGCCTCGGAGATGATGACGCGTCTGCGCGCAATGTTCAGCAAGAAAGCGTTGACGAAGGATGCCGTCGATCTGGTCGAAGCCGCAAACGACGTCATTGAGCTACTGCGCGCAGAGATGCGCAACAAGCGGATCGTGCTACGACTGGAAACTGCCGAAAACCTGCCGCCGGCCACAGGCGACAGGGTCCAGCTTCAGCAGGTGGTGCTGAACCTGCTTCTCAACGCCGTAGAGGCGATGAATGGCATCGATGATCGCCCACGGCAAATGCTGGTCAAAATAGAGCGCGAGGATGGCGACCACGTGCGACTTGCTGTCACTGATTCCGGCGTGGGCATCGAGCCGCAGAATGCGGGCAGGCTGTTCGACGCGTTTTTTACGACCAAGAGGGAAGGGATGGGCATCGGGCTGTCCGTATGCCGACGCATCATCGAGAGCCACGGTGGCCGCTTGTCGGCCACCTCGAATGAGCGCTTTGGTGCGACGTTTTCATTCTCGCTACCGTCTCGAGCCGAATTCGAGGCGCCCGCGGACCGTTCTGTCAATAAGAGCTTGCCGGTGCGCCCGGACGCAGAGCAGTTCGTGAGCGACCTGTGATGGCCGAACGCTCGCTTATCGCGGTGGTCGACGACGACGAGTCGGTGCGCGAATCGCTGCCTGACCTGTTGCGCGAGTTCGGCTTCGCGGCGCAGGCCTTTGCTTCGGCAGAGGCGTTCCTGGCCTCCAGCTGTGTGGGTGAGGCGCACTGCCTGATCCTCGATATGTGCATGCCCGGCATGTCCGGCCGAGAGCTGCAGCGCGAACTGGTGCGACGCTGGCACACGGTTCCTATCGTCTTCATTACAGCGCATGGAGATGAAGCCCTCCGCCCACGCGTGTTAGAGCAGGGTGCCGTTGAATGTCTCTTTAAACCATTCAGCGACACTGCGCTACTCGGCGCGATCCGGGCCGCGCTCCACCTCAAATGATCCATCCGGGTGCCTACGAATGGAGTTCTCAGTGACACCAGCCCTAGTAGTTGAACGTGAATCGGAATTCTCGCCGGCGCAAGCCACACCGATCGTCTTCGTCGTCGACGACGATATCTCGGTGCGTGAGGCAATCGAAGCCATGATCCACTTTGCCGGTCTCAGAGCAGAGACGTACACCTGCGCACAGGACTTTCTCAAGCGCCCTCGCGTTAAGGCGCCGAGCTGTTTGGTGCTGGACGTCATGCTTCCCGATCTCAGCGGCCTCGACCTTCAGAGTCTCATTGCCGCCGAGCGTACCGACACGCCGATCATCTTCATCACCGCCTTCGGCGACGTGCCGATGACAGTGCAGGCCATGAAAGCTGGCGCGATTGAATTTTTCACCAAGCCCTTTGACGACCAGGTCCTGCTCGATGCTATCCGGAACGCCATCGAGCGCAGCCGCGTGGCATTGAGCGAGGAAGCCGGGCTGCAGTCGATCAGGGATCGCCACGCCTCACTCAGTGGGCGCGAGCGCGAGGTCATGGCGTTGGTCGTGACCGGGCTTTTGAACAAGCAGGTGGCGGCCGAGATGGGCATCGTAGAAATCACCGTAAAGATGCACCGCAGGCAAGTCATGCGAAAGATGAACGCCCGCTCGCTCGCTGAACTCATAGGCATGGCGCGAAGACTTTTTCCCGACGGTGCGCCAAAGGCCGCGCTGCAAAACATCGCGTAAGGCGGTCCGCATACCGCCGGAAGACTACGCGAGCGACCTGACCATGCACCCGCAGGCTGTGTGCGCTCCGGTCGCCGTTCCTCCCGGTAGGCTAGCGACGCGTTCGAGCATCGCTCCGGGAGAGTCAGGCACGAATGCCGCGCAGCGTTCCTGCGAGCGATCGCACGTACGGGGCATGGTCTGACGTGCAAGTGTCGACGCTGCCCGCCTGGCACGCTGCCTCGGCCGATCCAATCGAGGACGAAGCTCATGTTTGGTCGTCGGTCGTTCGCTTTCTTACGCTCAGATGGGCGTCAACGCTTCCTCCTGCCGACGACGCGATGGCGAACGATGCAACGCACGCTGCTTTGCCAATGCACTCAACCGTCGAGAAGACTGCTATGGCAACGCAGCGCGTGTACTCGAGGGGTAATGCCGGTGCTATCGCGAACGCGCCCACGCCGCAGATGAACGTGAAAACCTGACGGGCAAAGCGCAGGTTGGCGATGGCGGCGGTACCGATGAGGCCGAGCAGTACTTTCGACACCACCAAGGCGAGCAGACCGTTGGGATCGATCGAGCCGCCGAGTTCCAAAGGAAACTCGACTACCGCCCAGCTGCAGACAGCAATGACAAACGCGTTGTACAGCAGGTCACATTTTTGCGCGAACCGAACGGGATTTTTTTGAACACGTGCGGACAGAGCGTCCTTATAGTCTATCGAGTCGTTCATGTTGGCTGTCTTCTCGCAATCCACTTGAAATCCTCCTCTTGGCGGGATACATGTCCATATCGCGCTCCCGCCATGGAGACAAACTACGTTCGATGGATGAAGCAGGCAATGCTTTTAAAGGGCGGAGCGCTCCCGCCACGGCGCTAGCGACACTGAACAGCGCATATGCATACGGCGGGCATCTACGGGGAATTGCCTCCTGCAGAGATGCCGCCATGTGTGGACGTCGGGGAAAATCTGCGTGTTGAGCGTCGGCTTGTGAACGAATTTATGGCATGCCCAATTCGGACGCAATGACACTTTGGATGAGGGGGAAGCGAAACTTGCTCCCGTCGATGCGGCGATGTCCCCACACCATTGTGCATTTGAGTCGCTCGCCGCCTTGCGCTTACCATCTCTCTGGAAGGCGACTTTCAGGACGACTTGCCAGGTAATCACTGCGGCAACGCGGCTCGATGATTCGGTAGGCCGGGCAGGCACATCGAACGCGCTATCAAAATGACGTTCCTCTGTGGATCCTGCAGTCTTCCTTCGCCCCTTTCCATGCCCCTCACAGAGCGGCCATAGAGCAAGGTTCCCGTATGAGAGAGATCTGCCGGAAATTTTTTCGTTTTGGCGTACTAATCGTAGGACTGTCAAGCCTCGGTGGCTGCGGATGGGTGCTGCTCAACTCGAAGGGCAGTGTTGGGCTTCAGGAGCGTGACCTCATCGTCCTGTGCACCGGATTAATGCTAATCGTGGTTTTGCCGGCGATCGTGCTGACCTTTGTCTTTGCATGGCAGTATCGGGCGGCGAACCACAAGGCGAGGTATATGCCAGAGTGGGCGCATTCCACGCGGATCGAAGCCGTGGTCTGGGGTATCCCGATACTGATCATCGTCACACTCGCGACCATCGTGTGGAAATCGACGAACGCATTGGATCCGTACCGGCCGCTCGACGTGCCGGGCCAGCCCATCAACGTCGAAGTCATCGCCACCGACTGGAAGTGGATCTTCATCTATCCAGACCTCGGCATTGCCACAATCAATCAGCTGGTCTTCCCCGCACATCGCGAGGTGGCGTTCAGCATCACCTCGAACTCAACGATGGGGACGTTCTTCATTCCCCAACTTGGCGGCCAGATCTACGCGATGGCGGGCATGCGAACCCAGCTGCACCTCATGGCAAATGAGGAGGGGAAGTTCCGTGGTATGTCGGGTAATTTCAACGGACCCGGCTTCTCCGACATGAAGTTCATTGCAACCGCCACCAGCGAGGATGACTTCCAGCGCTGGGTGAAGCAGGTCCAGACCTCACCTAACCGGCTCGATTTCAACACGTTCCAGAAAGTGGCAACGCCCAGCCAGGGAACCGCCGTAGTGCAATTCTCGCGGGTCCAGCCAGGTCTTTTCAGGGCTGTGATCGACCAGTTCGTTGCTCCGGGAGCGGATGCCGCGGCACATACGGCTCTCAACTTCAGCGCTTCGTCGAAAAGAGAGGAGTAACCCATTCATGTTCGGCAAATTGACATGGGCGGCCGTGCCATTGCACGAGCCCATCATCGCGGTCACCCTGGCGGGCATCGCGGTAGGTGGAGTGGCGGTTCTGGCCGCGATCACCTGGTTCCAAAAATGGGCGGTGCTCTGGGACGACTGGATTACCACGGTTGACCATAAACGCATTGGCGTCATGTACATCTTCGTGGCAATCGTGATGCTGGTCCGCGGCTTTGCCGACGCCATCATGATGCGCACGCAGCTTGCGCTCGCCGGGCCCGGGCACTCGGGCTACCTGCCGCCGCATCACTATGACCAGATCTTCACGGCGCACGGCGTGATCATGATCTTCTTCGCGGCTACGCCGTTCGTCGTGGGCCTGATGAACATTGCCGTGCCGCTTCAGATCGGGGCCCGTGACATGGCGTACCCCTACCTGAACGCCTTCAGCTTCTGGTTGTTCATCGTGGGTGTCGTGCTCGTCATGCTGTCGCTCGGCGTAGGCGAATTCGCGCAGACAGGTTGGGTCGCCTATCCACCGTTGTCGGACATAAAGTTCAGTCCGGGAGTGGGGGTGGACTACTACATATGGGCGCTACAGGCATCCGGTCTGGGAACGCTGTTGACGGGCGTGAACCTCTTCGTGACCATTCTCCGGATGCGCGCGCCGGGGATGACGCTGATGAAGATGCCGATCTTCACGTGGACGGTGTTCGTCACCAGTGTGATCATCATTGCCGCCTTCCCGATCCTGACCGTCGCGCTGGCAGCGCTTGCGCTTGATCGCTACCTGGGCTTCCATTTTTATACGAATGAACTCGGTGGCAATCCGACCATGTACGTCAACCTTATATGGGCGTGGGGACACCCAGAGGTGTACATCCTCGTTCTCCCGTCGTTCGGGATTTTCTCCGAGGTTACCTCGACGTTCGCCCGCAAGAAGCTGTTCGGCTACAAGTCGATGGTGGGCGCGACGCTGGCAATCGGCGTCCTGTCGTTCCTCGTCTGGCTGCATCACTTCTTCACGATGGGTTCGGGCGCGGACGTCAACAGCTTCTTCGGTATTATGACGATGATCATCGCGGTTCCGACCGGCGTAAAGATCTTCACGTGGTTGTTCACGATATACCGCGGGCGCGTCGAGTTCTCGACGCCCATGCTCTGGACACTGGCGTTCCTCGTGACGTTCACGATTGGTGGCATGACCGGCGTGCTGCTCGCGATTCCGGGGGCCGACTTCCTGCTTCACAACAGTCTGTTCCTCGTCGCCCACTTCCACAACACGGTCATCGCCGGTGGGTTGTTCGGCTATTTCGCCGGTTTGAACTACTGGTTCCCGAAGGCCTTCGGCTTCAGGCTCAATGAACGTCTAGGCAAGTATTCGTTCTGGTGCTGGGTCATCGGTTTTTATCTCGCATTCATGCCGCTTTACATGCTCGGCTTCATGGGCATGACCCGGCGCATCAATCACTACGATAACCCGGCGTGGACACCGTATCTCCAGGTCGCATGGGTGGGTGCGGTCTTCATCCTTGCGGGGATCGGCTTCCTCATCGCGCAGATTGTCGTCAGTATCCGCGAGCGCCAGCAGAATCTCGATGTCACCGGCGATCCGTGGAATGCGCGCACGCTGGAGTGGTCGACGCCGTCGCCGCCGCCGTTCTACAACTTCGCCGTGGTGCCGCACGTGGATGCTGTCGATGCCTTCCACGAGGCGAAGAAGCGCGGACTACCGCCGCGCCCGACCCAATACGAGCCGGTTCATATGCCGCGCAGCACCGGTATGCCGTTCATCCAGAGCGTATTCGTCCTTTTGCTGTGCTTCGCGCTGATCTGGCACATCTGGTGGCTCGCGGGTGCAAGCTTCGTTACCACGATCGCGCTGGTGATCGTCCGCTCCTACAACGACGATACCGGTTACTACGTTCCGGGCGATGAAGTCGCGCGGATCGAACAAGCGCGCCTCGCTCCCATGACACGAGATCTGAAACATGTCGACGCACTCGCTGACTGAAACAACCATGCCCGCGAACGCGAACGCGAACGCGAACGCGAACGCGAACGCGAACGCGAACGCCCATGACGGCCACGACGCGGGCTCGCGCAAGGTGTTGGGCCTGTGGATCTACCTGATGTCCGACTGCATCCTGTTCGGTTCGCTGTTCGCGTCGTACGCGGTATTGAGCGGTGCGTTTGCAGGCGGGCCCGGTCCGAAGGACATCTTCGAGCTGCCATACGTGCTGGCCGAGACGTTCATGCTGCTGCTTTCCAGCATCACCTGCGGCTACTCGATGCTTGCCGTGCACCGGCGCGATCAGGGCGCCGTGCTACGGTGGCTGAGCCTGACCTTCATTCTTGGCGCCGTCTTCATCGGCATGGAGATACATGAGTTCCGTCACCTGATCTCGCTCGGCTTCGGGCCGCAGCGCAGCGGCTTCCTGTCAGGCTTCTTCGCGCTTGTCGGCACGCACGGACTGCACGTCGCATCCGGCCTGCTCTGGATGGCGGTGGTTCTGCATCAGGCGGCGACTAGAGGACTGACGCCCACGAATGTGACACGGCTGTCGTGCCTGAGCCTTTTCTGGCACTTTCTGGATCTGGTCTGGATCTGCGTATTCACGATTGTCTATCTCATCGGAGCATTCTGACCATGGCAAACCATGCGACTACCCGCGCCGGGCAAGCGCCCGGCAGCGCGAAGTCCTACAACACGGGCTTTACCCTCTCGATCGTCCTGACGGTCATCCCGTTCGCGCTAGTCATGCATCCGGTGCTGCCGCGCGCGACGACGCTGCTTGTGGCCGTGATATTCGCGGTCGTGCAAGTCGTGGCGCATCTTGTGTACTTTCTGCACATGGGCCGTTCGTCGGAGGGCGGCTGGAACCTGATCAGCTTCGTGTTCACGCTTGTGATCCTGTTTATCGTCGTGGCGCTCTCGGTCTGGATCATCTCCAGTATGCACTTCAACATGATGATCCATTGATTCATGGCGTGCGTACCTCCAAAGGATCGTGCGGCTGCAGCCGTTGCTTCGCATTGCCACATAGTCCGACGAGCGTTGGGGCGCACGCCGCTGGACACTACGGGTATCCAAAGACAAGCCGGATCACGTCGCCCCGGAAGTCGTTTAGCTTTCCTTAGTTCCGGCTGGTATCGCGCGATGGAATTTGCCCGGGCGCCTCGTCGACAGGTCAACGTCGTACAGCCTCTATGAGCTTGTTTTTGCCGCACTCCCAGAACGCGAGCAGGGGCACCGCCTGTCGTTAGTGCGATAAACGATCCGTTTCTATAGCTGCTGGCCGGGGATTGTATTCCACGGGCAATAGCAGCCGACTGCCACTATTGGTGAGGGTTCGACGTGTTGCCCGGCAACAAGCCTATCCAGGATCGGCTCCACAAAACTGTTGGCCGAGCTGCAGACAAGGCCGTTGCTGTAGGGTCCCGCGTAGGCAAGTTTTCCGTCCGCGGCCCAGATGGCGATCGCGGGGCTGGCTGCTATATGCTCCATTCCCTGGATTTCCGATAACGCTTTGAGCTTGCCTCGCAGGAAGGTTGGTAACTCGCCGCGAGTACCGGGCTTGCGCACGCTGTAGAAGTCAATATTCGCGCCTCTGAACATCGTGATGAGATAGTTCAAGTGGGCGTCGGTATTCTCGTTACAGCTTGCGCAGTCAGGGTCCCAGAAGTGCACGACACGAATGCGTCCGGTATTGCCTACCAGGTTCGAGGGTAGACGCAGGTCGGAGTCTTGAAAGAGAACAGCGTGATTCGAGTAATCGGTCGATCCACCGACGCCGAAGTATCGGAACAGTGCGAGGCCGGTTCCGATCAGAATGCATATGCAGGTACAGAGAAACAGGATGACCGGGCGGCGACGCAGCAGGGGAATGTTTGATTGAGGGCTGGCCTCGTCGTTGGCTGGAGACATGTGGCGAGAGAAGGGGTGTTGACGCTTGGGATCGGCGACGGCGCCCACCATAGACCGTGTGGTCGCCGGGTCGATGCCGCTCACTAAGCGCAGGAAGGCTTACGCCTGCGAGTGAATATAAGGCAGTCCATGCGTAGTCGCTATTACACTTTGGATTACATATGAACTGACACTCGTACCTCGGTACGAAGTTTCGATAAACCATTGTGCAATGGACCGACTCACCTCTTGCAACGTAGAGTCGCTGTCATGTCACGCTGTCCACTGAAGGCATTGTGTGCGTGTGACTTTCGCGTTCATGCGGGTCCAGATTGGCCTCGTGTTCCCGGCGTTAATCGGCTCCAACCTGTACCAACACGCGATTTCCCGCTGCGGGGTGATTGGCAGGACCCATGCGGGAGGGCACGCGAATCAGCTAACCGGCTTAATTCATGGAGCATCCAATGAGGACGAGAGAGTACGCTGCAGAAGACGTTGCACGAGTCCGGGTCGAAATTCTCGAACACTTTGAAAACACACTTCTTATCCGCTGGGTGGAGCCGGGGCGATGCCACTATGGCGAGCAGCGTTGGCGTCGGCGTACCGCGAGGGTGTCGGGAGTGTGCGTTGTGTCGAAACGAGCAATTAGACGCGGAGACGCCGTATTTCGCCCCGCCGAGCGGCCCGTCCCGCCTAACGGATCGGCAATGATCTCCGTGGAGGCGTTCACGCTATTCGATATGGCACCGAGAGAATCCCGGCTGGCGCGCGAACGCCGGCGACTGCCTCGCCAACCTCAATGTGAGGCCGCGGTGGGTGGGGAAGAGTCTATCGAGCGGGTGTAGCCGGCGCGAGACTTCGCAGCGTAAGAGCCAACTCAACGGGATCCGGATCCCGCGTGTGATCCGGATGAACTTCTGCAGATCCAACGCTGCGCCGCAGCACCGTTTCCTGGAGACTCGCATTGCGACACGGGAAAGCCTCTCTTGTGCTCCGACGTGTTGTTGTCGGTTTCGCCATCGTCTCGACTGTGAGTCACGCAAAAGAGATTGGTGGCAGGCTGGACTGCCATATCGGAGCCCATGACTTCATTGAGCAGTTGGTCGAAGAAAAGGAAATCGATCCAGTACCGATGGAAGTGGCGAGCAACTCGGTCAACGCGTATCGACTGAGGCCGAATCAGAACTTGACCGCACTCGGCTTCAAAGTCCGGGCTGTCTTTGGCTTTTCGCCGAACGATGAGATGTTCGCAGAGAGCGGCGGAGGTGATGTGTCCCACCCGGTCTATGGCGTTGTCGTCATGGCAGGGAAAGAGGCGGTTAGCGACCGCATTCGCGAAACTGGAAGCCCGGCGACAGTGAAGGAGGTCATGCCACTCGTCCTGTCGGCCGTCGTGTGTGAAAGATAGCTTGCCTTCGACCACACGTCACCCCTCAACCCGTTTGCGCTGTGCAGTCGAAAGGTTGTATGGCACTCGAAGGTCAATGCCGTTCCCCCTTCGTATGAAACCGAATTTCGTGCTGACCTGCTCAACGACCCGCTTACGGGATTGCGACCGAGATAGTCGTTGACTTTGCGATACTGCCCGCCGTAAGGATACTGTAACTACAGCTCGCGCTCTGATGTCTTGAATGTCGACGGAGTGAAGACTCTCGCGTGGGATCGGCTGCCCGAACCGAACCCACGTCCGGCGTGAATGGCAGGACGGGACCGGACGCGCTGGTTGCTGCCGAAGCCCTGATCAACGACGATCAGTGCCGCGTGCAGTAACCTCTTCAACGCGAGCCCGGGTTCCAGGGGCGACCATCCCAGGCACATACATGGCGATTTTCTACAAGCCTGCATGAGTAAAAACGCCTGACGGGGCGACAGGGTGCCGGGCGCGGGTGGGTCCGCGAAGAGGTCCTCCGTCACCCACCACTCCTTTTGCATGCCGGTCGCGCTTAGGTTTCCCGGATATCCACCCAGCGCCCCCCGCTGACTGCCAGCTGCGGGTACGCGTTTTGCTGTCGGGCGGATTGCGCTCCCCGTGCGTCCCAATCTTTCATTTCGCCCTGGCCCGCGGTCGCTCAAGAGCGGCCCGGGATCCCGTCGACTGGATCTGGACCGGCGGCGTCGGCTTCCCCTCTTTCATGGGCTTGAGGTGAATAATGGACGCTCCTGCGGTTACGACGATGGCGGCGCAAGACAACAACCTTGAGCGAATTGCCAGCACGCTGGCAGCCTTCCGGCGCGGTGATCCCTCTGTGCGGTTGCCTGACCACTGGGCGGGCACGTCAGGGGAAGTCGCGGCGGAATTCAATCTGCTTGCTGCTCAATGCGGAAGGATCTCGGTTCAGGTCCGGGACGTGGCGAGTGATCTGTCCGTGCACACGCCAGGCGACACCGGCCGGCGCCTGGCTGTCGAGGCCCTCGACGGCTTCTGGCTCGATCATGCTGCAAACGTCAATGCGATCATCCAGCGTGGCGAACCCGCCACCGAGCGCACAAAGACCGTGCTGCTCGCACTGAGCTCACTCAAGGATGGTGAAACGGCCGAGCTGCCGCCTGATTGGTCGGGTCTGCATGGCAGGCTGGCGCAGGTGTTCAATGAACTTGTCGCCCAGAACGTACGCATGTCGGAAGAACTCGCGCGTCTGAGCCGGGTCGTCGGAAAGGAAGGGCGCCTCAACGAACGTGCAGCATTGCCGGCCGCCCGCGGTTTCTGGCGCGAATCGGTAGATGCCGTCAACTCGCTCATCGCAGATCTGGTCCACCCCACGAGTGAGGTCGCCCGCGTGATCGGCGCTGTGGCGCAGGGTGACCTCTCGAAAAACATGGCACTCGAAGCCGATGGCCGCGCGTTGCAGGGGGAATTTCTCCGCACGGCGCGCACGATCAACACGATGGTTGAACAGTTGGGCACTTTCGCGGCAGAGGTCACGCGCGTGGCGCGCGAGGTGGGCACTGAAGGCAAGCTTGGCGGGCAGGCTGACGTCCAGGGCGTGGCAGGCACCTGGAAGGACTTGACTGACTCCGTCAATTTCATGGCGGGCAACCTGACCAGTCAGGTGCGCAATATCGCAGAAGTGACCATGGCTGTCGCCGCTGGCGATCTGTCGAAGAAGATCACGGTCGACGTAAAGGGCGAAATTCTCGAACTGAAGAATACGATCAACACGATGGTCGACCAGCTTCGCTCCTTCGCGTCAGAGGTGACGCGTGTCGCCCGCGAAGTCGGTACGGAAGGTCGGCTGGGGGGGCAGGCGGATGTCCAGGGGGTCGCCGGCACGTGGAAGGATCTCACCGACAACGTCAACTTTATGGCGGGTAACCTGACAAGTCAGGTCCGCAATATCGCGGAGGTCACGAAGGCCGTGGCTGCCGGCGACCTCTCGAAGAAAATTACAGTTGACGTCAAAGGCGAAATCCTCGAGCTGAAGAACACAATCAACACGATGGTGGATCAGCTGCGTTCGTTCGCCTCGGAGGTGACGCGTGTCGCCCGTGAGGTTGGCACCGAAGGCAAGCTCGGCGGACAGGCCGACGTGCAGGGCGTGGCCGGCACGTGGAAGGACCTGACCGACTCGGTCAATTCGATGGGCAGCAACCTAACCGCGCAGGTGCGCAACATTGCAGGGGTGACCACCGCAGT
Source organism: Paraburkholderia sp. CNPSo 3272 (assembly GCF_024206495.1). Classification (GTDB taxonomy): domain Bacteria; phylum Pseudomonadota; class Gammaproteobacteria; order Burkholderiales; family Burkholderiaceae; genus Paraburkholderia. Next base: position 19,286 of record NZ_JAMBPQ010000019.1, read on the forward strand.
CGCCGCAGGCGATCTGTCGAAAAAGATTACGGTGGACGTGAAGGGCGAGATTCTCGAGCTCAAGAACACCATCAATACGATGGTGGACCAGTTGCGTTCATTCGCATCCGAGGTGACGCGTGTCGCCCGCGAAGTCGGCACGGAAGGCAAGCTCGGCGGTCAGGCCGACGTGCAGGGCGTGGCCGGCACGTGGAAGGACCTGACCGACTCGGTGAACTCGATGGGCAGCAACCTCACCGCGCAGGTCCGCAACATCGCCGAGGTGACCACTGCCGTTGCAGCCGGGGATCTGTCGAAGAAGATCACGGTGGACGTGAAGGGCGAAATCCTCGAACTCAAGAACACCATCAATACCATGGTGGACCAGCTTGGTTCGTTCGCCTCGGAAGTGACGCGCGTGGCGCGCGAAGTCGGCACCGACGGCAAGCTTGGCGGCCAGGCGAATGTGCAGGGGGTGGCGGGTACGTGGAAAGACCTGACCGACTCGGTGAATTCGATGGGCAGCAATCTCACCGCGCAGGTTCGAAATATTGCGGACGTAACGACAGCTGTCGCCGCGGGTGACCTGTCGAGGAAGATCACCGTTGACGTAAAAGGCGAGATTCTCGAACTGAAGGACACGATCAATACGATGGTGGACCAGCTGCGCTCTTTTGCCTCCGAAGTGACGCGCGTGGCGCGCGAGGTCGGCACGGAGGGCAAGCTCGGCGGTCAGGCCGACGTGCAGGGCGTGGCCGGCACCTGGAAGGATTTGACCGACAACGTGAACTTCATGGCGGGCAACCTCACGAGCCAGGTGCGCAACATTGCGGACGTGACCAAGGCTGTGGCAGCCGGTGACCTGTCAAAGAAAATCACGGTGGACGTCAAGGGCGAAATCCTCGAACTGAAAAATACCATCAACACGATGGTCGACCAGCTTGGCTCCTTCGCTTCGGAAGTCACGCGCGTGGCGCGCGAAGTCGGCACGCTCGGCAAGCTCGGCGGTCAGGCGGATGTACAAGGCGTAGCCGGTACGTGGAAGGACCTGACGGACAACGTGAATTTCATGGCGGGAAATCTCACGAGCCAGGTTCGCAACATCGCGGATGTGACCAAGGCAGTTGCGGCCGGCGATCTCTCCAAAAAAATCACGGTCGACGTAAAAGGCGAGATCCTCGAGCTCAAAAACACCATCAATACGATGGTCGATCAGTTGCGCTCTTTTGCTTCGGAGGTGACACGCGTCGCGCGGGAAGTCGGAACGGAGGGCAAGCTCGGTGGCCAGGCCGATGTGCAAGGCGTGGCTGGAACATGGAAGGACCTCACCGACAACGTGAATTTCATGGCGGGCAACCTGACGAGTCAGGTGCGCGGCATCGCCCGGGTCGTGACAGCGGTGGCAAACGGAGATCTTGACCGCAAGCTGACCGTCGAAGCAAAAGGCGAGATCGCAGCGCTCGCCGACACCATCAACAGCATGACCGACACGCTCGCGACCTTCGCGGATCAGGTGACCACGGTGGCGCGCGAGGTGGGCGTGGAGGGCAAGCTGGGTGGCCAGGCCAAGGTGCCCGGCGCCTCGGGCACCTGGAAGGGGCTCACCGAAAACGTCAACCAGCTTGCCGCGAACCTCACGACCCAGGTGCGCGCGATTGCCGAAGTCGCGACCGCGGTGACGCAGGGCGATCTGACACGCTCCATTACCGTGGAGGCGCAGGGTGAGGTGGCCGCGCTCAAGGACACGATCAACGAAATGATCCGTAACCTGAAGGACACCACGCAGGTCAATACGGAGCAGGACTGGCTGAAAACGAACCTCGCCAAATTCAGCCGGATGTTGCAGGGCCAGAAAGACCTTGTTGCGGTGGGCGAGCTGATCCTTTCGGAACTGGCTCCCGTGGTGGGCGTCCATCGGGCAGAATTCTACGTGCTCGATACGGCTACCAGCCCGTCATCGCTTCGCCTCACCGCGAGCTACGCCTCGGGCGGACGCGCTACGCATGGCAAGCAGATCCAGCCTGGGGAGGGTTTGATCGGCCAGTGCGCGGTCGAAAGACGCAAGATACTTCTGGAGCCGCCCGCAACGGAGCCGTTCCGGATCATGTCGGGGTTGCTCAGCGCGACGCCTCACAATGTGCTGGTGCTGCCTGTCGTGTTCGAGGCCAAGGTCAAGGGCGTGATCGAGCTTGCGTCGGTCGAGCGATTCAACCCCACGCATCAGGCATTTCTCGATCAGCTCACCGAAAGTATCGGCATTGTGATCAACACGATCGAAGCGAATTCCCGCACTGAGGACCTTTTGAAGCAGTCCCAAACGCTCGCCAACGAATTGCAGAGCCGGCAGGAGGAGCTTCAGCAAACCAACCAGCAGTTGCAGGAAAAAGCACACCTTCTCGCGCACCAGAACGAAGAAGTCGAACGCAAGAACGCCGAAGTGGAGCAGGCGCGCCAGGCGCTCGAAGAAAAAGCAAGCCAGCTGGCGCTGACCTCGAAATACAAGTCCGAGTTTCTTGCCAACATGTCTCACGAACTTCGCACGCCGCTGAACAGTCTGCTAATCCTTTCGGACAATCTGTGCAAGAACGCGGATGGCAACCTCTCGTCAAAACAGGTCGATTTCGCGAAAACCATTCACTCGTCTGGTAACGACCTGTTGATGCTCATTAATGACATCCTCGACCTTTCGAAGATCGAGTCGGGCACGGTGGTCGTGGACATCACCGAGCATCGCATTGAAGATCTCACCGTGTACGTCGAGCGCACGTTCCGTCATGTCGCCGAAGCCCGCAAGGTCGACTTCATGATCCATACGGGCACACAACTGCCCGTGTCTCTCCATACCGATCCGAAGCGCCTGCAGCAGATCCTCAAGAACCTGCTTTCCAACGCGTTCAAATTCACTCACGAAGGGCACGTCACGTTATCGATCGAAGAAGCCTTCGATGGCTGGACAATCGACAACGAGAGTCTGAATCGAGCGCATCAGGTCATTGCGTTTTCCGTGTCCGACACCGGCATCGGTATCTCCGCGGAAAAGCAGCAGATCATTTTCGAGGCATTCCAGCAAGCCGACGGCAGCACGAGCCGCAAGTACGGGGGCACAGGTCTTGGTCTCGCAATCAGCCGCGAGCTGTCCAAGCTACTAGGCGGGGAAATTCGGCTGATTAGCTCGCCTAACAAGGGCAGCACTTTCACCTTGTACCTGCCCTATGGGGACGAATCCGGCAAGCCAGTACGCAGAACAGTCAACCATGACGAGCCGCACAGTTCGATGCCCCTACCGCGTTCGCAAGCGCATTTGCAGGCGGCCCGTGACGCCGCCGTGCGTGAGCTTGTCACAACTGCGGTGGAGGAGGCCGGGAATCTCGTGGACGATACGCAGGATGATCGAGGCAGCATCGCGCGGGGCGATCGCGTGCTGTTGATCGTCGAGAACGACCGTCCCTTCGCCGAGTTTTTGCTCGATGCAGCGCGTGAAATGGGCTTCAAAGGCCTCGTCACGCCGTTGGGTTCCGTGGCGTTGACGCTTGCAGATCAGTTCAAGCCCGATGCCATTACGTTGGACCTGTTCCTGCCCGATATGGAAGGCTGGCGCGTGCTGTCTCGCCTGAAGCACGATCTTGCGACCCGTCATACGCCCGTTTGCGTGATCTCCACGGACGAGTCGCGCGAGCGCGCGTTCAGTTCCGGCGCCTTTGGCTTTCTGCCCAAGCCGATCCAGTCGCGCGAGCAACTCGACGAAGCGTTGGGGCGCCTGATGAAGTACGTGCAAGCCGACGCTCGCCGGCTGCTGGTTGCGCTGGCGCCAACGCCGCAGCGCGAAACGCTTTTGCAGCGCCTGGCGAGCGACCGGATAGCGCTGGAGTCGGCCGCGCCGGGTGAAGAAATGTTGAGCCGCCTCGCTTCGCAGCCGGCGGACGCACTGTTGGTGGACGTCGACGGAATGACCGGCGTGTCGCCTGACCAGCTGCATGAGGCGCTGTCCGGGCGCACCGCCTTCTCGCCGCTGCCGGTCGTCCTGATCGGCGAAAGGACAGCAATACCGGCACATTGGCTGCGAGCAGCCGAGCGGTACGTTGTCATTCCGGTATCAACCCCGGAGCGTCTGCTGGACACGACGGTCGCCGCCGTCCACGTGGGATCGTCCCGACTCGGCAAAGAAGCACAGGCGGAACTCGACAGCCTGATGGAGTCGGAACTCGCGCTGCACGGCAAAAAAGTGCTGATCGTCGACGACGACATGCGCAACATATTCGCGCTCGCGACGGTCGTCGAAGACTACGGAATGCGCCATGTTTGGGCGGACAACGGACGCGACGCGATCCGCCTTGTCGCAACAGACCCGGCAATCGACGCCGTGCTGATGGATATCATGATGCCCGAGATGGATGGCCTCATGACAATACGCGAGCTGCGCAAGCTGCCAGCGGGGCGAACCTTGCCGATCGTTGCCGTCACCGCCAAGGCAATGAAGGGCGACCGCGAACGGTGCATTGCAGCAGGCGCGTGGGACTACCTCTCAAAGCCGGTGGATCGCGGCGATCTGCTTGCCGTCCTGAACGCGTGGCTTCATCCGTAGGAGCTGGCCATGCAAACGTATCCGCGGGAAGACGGGGGACAGGTGAACATCCTGGTCGTGGACGATGTTCCCGAGCAGCACCTCGTTCTTCGCAGCGTTCTCGAGGAGCTCGGCGAGAACATCGTGACGGTTTCGTCTGGACGCGCCGCACTTGCGGCCGTACTCGAGCAGGAATTCGCAGTCATCCTGCTTGACGTTAACATGCCCGGCATGGACGGCCTCGAGACCGCATCGATGATGCGTACGTACCGCCGAACCATGCGAACGCCGATCATTTTCATTACAGCGTACGTCGACGACAAGGAGATGTCGCGCGGCTATTCGCTTGGAGCCGTTGACTATATCTCCTCGCCGGTTGTTCCCGAAATACTTCGGGCGAAGGTCCGTGTCTTTGTCGATATGTACCGGATGCGCAATCAGTTGCTCGCACGTGCAGCTGAACGCGAGGAGCTTGCGAAAGCGGAAGCGCAGCGCGCCGCCGCCGAAACGGCGCGGCACCGGGCGGATTTTCTCGCTCGCGCGGGTCAGGCGCTCACTCGCTCACTGGAAGTCGACGCGACTATCGCGAAGATCGTCGAACTGGCCGTACCCGCGCTTGCCGACGTGGCGGTGCTCGTATTGATCGGTGGGGAGGGGCTGGCGCCGAAATGCGTTGCATGCGTGGCGAACTCGGCGTGCGCTGACGCCCACTACGGGTCGGACGGTGTACTGCAACTCCGGACGCTGCCCCTGCAGGCGCTCGACGCCCTGATCGAGGAAACACTGTCGACGGGGCGGCCAACGAACCGCCAGATCAACGGAGCTCCCGTGCTGGCATCCATCCACGATGACGGTACCAGCAGCGAGATGCACCTCGCTCTCGATGACATGACCGCGTTGCCCTTACTCGCGGACACGGCGCATCCCTGCGCCATCGTGTTCGGAAGTCACCGCTCGAACGCACGCACTGACGACTCACAGGTAACGCGCGAGTTTGTGGGCCGCGCCGCGATCGCCCTCGAGAACGCCTTTCTCTTTTCTGCGATCCGGGATGGCGACCGGCGCAAAAGCGAATTTCTGGCGATGCTTGCACATGAACTGCGCAATCCGCTCGCGCCCATCGTCAACGCTGTCGCAGTCATGCGAAGTGCCGCGCCAACGGACGCCCAGGTGCTGCGATGGGCAAGCGATATTATCGGAACGCAGGCGGAGCATCTCGTGAGAATCGTGGACGATCTGCTCGATGTTTCACGAATTGCTCGCGGCGTCGTCACACTCCGCACGGAGCCTGTGCTTCTTTCGAGTGTCATCGACCGGGCTGTCGAGACGAGCGGACCGAACTACACCAGACGATCGCAGACGTTGATACGTGAAACGTCGGACGTCGAAGTTGTCATCGACGGCGACATTGTCAGGCTGTCGCAGATCGTTGCGAATCTGCTCAATAACGCGTCGAAATTTACGCCGCCCGGGGCGCGCGTATATATCTCGACGAATTTCGACGGTGCAACGGCCTCCATTGTAGTCACCGACGAGGGCGAGGGCATCGATCCGGCGTTCATGCCACGCATCTTCGAACTCTTTGCGCAGGGAGAGAACTCGCTGGACCGCGCGCAGGGCGGCCTTGGCATCGGGCTGACGCTGGTTCGCCACCTGACGGAGATGCACGGAGGGACTGTTCACTGCGAGAGCGAAGGCTGCGGAAAAGGTAGCCGGTTTACCGTCCGCTTGCCTGCGCGCGTCGTTCAGCAGTCGGCCGAAACGCGGACGAACGTGGTGCCGATCCGACGCGCGCGCGGTGTGCGCGTCCTGATTGTCGACGACATGGCCGCGACAGCGGAAAGCCTCGAAGCATTTCTGCGCATACATGGGCATCAGGTTCAGCGTGCGCCGGATGGACCTACGGCCCTCGTGCAGGCGAGGGCATTTCTGCCAGAAGTGATTCTGCTCGACATCGGGTTGCCTGGCATGACCGGCTTTGAGGTTGCGCAACGTGTGCGTGCGGACGAATCGTTGCCACCCAGCCTGATCATTGCAATAAGCGGCTACAGCCAGGAGGACCATCGCCATCTCGCCGCCGACGCCGGTATCGACCATTACCTGGTCAAGCCGGCCGATCTGGACGCTCTGGTCGGCATCATCGAAGACCACGGAAAGTCGAAGGCGCCGGGCAACGGGGCCGTTGCCTGAGCTGAGCGACTATGCCGCGCGAGGTCTACCGGTAGCCACTGCGCTTCGAGGCAAGCACATCGTTGCGGTTTGCAATGCCTTTCATGCTGACTCGTCCACAACGCGGTTGCGCTCGCGGGCGCTTCCAACCGACTCGCTGACCTGCGCGACTGCCGGCAATGGGTTTCTCGGGCCTCGCTCGCCGTAATCGAAGTCGGCCAGTCGACCGGCGAACTGTTTCAATAGCGCGGGTGCGTCCATCGTCGGCAGCACCAGTTCGATAAAGACGAGCTGGTCGGCTGTTTCCGCCTGCGTGAGCGCAGCCTCCAGGTCGCCAACCGTTTGCACAACGAACGATAGTGTGTTGTCGCGGCGATTGAACGCACGGGGTAACTCCGCGTAACGCCAGTTGTCGACATCGTTGTAGGCGGATCGTGCGCCCAGAATCAGCCGCTCGATCGTGTAGCCCCACGGCGCCCCAGGTCGGCGCCGCGATGTAGCTTGCGGCGGCCGGCAGGCTCAGCGAGACGAGCGCTGCATGCGTGGTGCCGGCCTCGCCGATGATCACGTCACCGGGTCTCAGGAAACCACGCACGCGCGGCCATAACGTTGTGTGCGTCAGCGCTTCGTCGGCTTGCGACGGGGCCCGCTCCACGTCGCTCGCGACAACCGGCGAATCGATTGCCGCCGGCGGCCGGCTGGCTTCGCGCCTTCCACGATCCTGGCGAGCAGGTCTCGCAGCATGACACCCGGCATTTGGACCGCGCCGATGAGCCGCAGCGTAATGCGCCGCCAGGTCGCATCGGTATCCGCGTTCCTGAGCGTGGCCGCGCTGCCATCGCGCGTTACTGCGCTGTTGCTGAACGCGCGCAGGGCGTCCGCATCAGTTTCCAAAGGTGTTGTCATTGCGTCCTCGCCGCGTGCCGTTGTTCGGAGCGCGCTTGTGCGCGATCCGCGAGGCGCTCGACCCAGTCATCGCCGCGCCGGTCCTGATCGATGGGGCGATGTTAAACAAGCAGGGGTTTTGCAAAAGTTAAGTTCGTTGCAATCCTGGGGATAACGCGGGGTAGAAACGAATCTGGGCGAGGGTTGCGCGTTCGGGGTTAAGGGAAGTTTCTGCTCTGCCTACAAGGCGCCGCAGCCCGCCGCGTCGCTCGCCATCTCCCGTGCCGCCATGGCGCCTTCGACCCGTAGCAGTTCCGGCAACGACACGCCATTTTTCGCGGCCGTCAATTCGGCCAGTATCGACAGGGCGATCTCCGGCGGCGTCCGGCTGCCGATGTAGATGCCCACCGGTCCGTGCAGGCGCGCGAGTTCTTCGTCGTCGAGATCGAACTCCTTCAAGCGCTTGCGCCGCGCCGCGTTATTGCGACGCGAACCGAGCGCACCCACATAGAACGCGGGTGTTTTCAGCGCTTCCATCAGCGCGAGATCGTCGAGCTTCGGATCGTGCGTCAGCGCGATCACCGCACAGCGTTCGTCGAGCTTCATGTCCATCACGGTGTCGTCGGGCATGGCGCGAACGACGGTCGTGCCCGGCACGTTCCACTCGTCCGTATATTCCTCGCGCGGATCGCACACCGTGACCTGATAATCCAGCCCCACCGCAACGCTGCACAGATAGCGCGACAACTGTCCCGCGCCGATCACCAGCATCCGGTAACGGGGCCCATGGACGGTCAGCAGCGTCGTCCCGTCGAAGAGGACGCCGTCCGTCGCCTGCGCGGGTTCGAGTCGCGCAGCGCCCGTCGCCATGTCGAGCGTGCGCGCGACGAGCCTGCCTGCCTCCACCGCTGCGCACAGCTCGGCGATACCGCTCCCAGCCGTCAACGGCTCCAGCACGAGTTGAATGGTGCCGCCACAAGGCAGGCCGAAGCGATGCGCCTCTTGCGCGCTCACGCCGTACTTCAACGCCTGCGGCCTTTCCTGTTCGATGCCTCGCTGCCGCACGCGATCGATCAGATCGTCTTCGATGCATCCGCCCGACACCGACCCGACCACATGCCCATCGGCGCGCACGGCGAGCATCGCGCCTGCGGGACGCGGCGACGATCCCCATGTCTTCACCACCGTCACCAGCAGCACGCGATGCCCGTCTGCCAGCCATCGCGCGCTGCTCTTCAGGACTTCGAGGTCCACGCTGTCCATTGACTCGTCTCCCTGCCAGTCACCGCAACGGCGTGGTCCGGTCCGCAACGCCGGCCGGCATGACGGTGTCGTTGGCTTTTTCGATCGCTTCTTTGGGTGTGCCGAGCCAATCCGCGGCAATCCAGTTTCGTGCGTTCATGCTGAACGTTCCTTGTTGGGGTGTGAGGGCTCGTCGCCCGACATGTTCGACGCGCGGTGCAACTCGTCGCCGATGACCTCGATCAGTGCTTCCGCCGCCGCGCTCAACGGGCGGCGCGGATGGCTCACGCACACAATGTGCCGCACGATACGAGGCGCGAGGATCGGGCACGCTCGCAGGGTGCCGTGACGCGCCGCCCGCTCGACGACGATGCGCGGCAGGATCGTCGCGAATCGCGTGTGCTCGACGAGCTTGAGAATGGTCGACAGCACATCGATCTCGAAGCGCGGCGCAAGCAGAACGTCTTCGTGCTGCGCGGCGCTGTCCAGCACGCCGCGCAGGCCGTGGCGCTTCGTCGGCAGCACCAGTTCGAGTTCGGGCAGTTGCGCGAGCTCGATTGCGTGCGGCAGATCCGGCCCATGTGCCGCGCTGGTGGCCAGCACCATCTCTTCGTCGAGCAGCGCTCGCGAGTCGAGGGAAAGGCGCGCTCGCGGCTTGTTGATGATGGCGGCATCGAGCTGCCCGCCCGCCACCCAGTCGATGAAGGTTGCGCTGTAGCCATCGGCGACGGTGACTTCGACATCGGGGTAACGCGCGTGAAAGCGCGACAGCGCATCCGCGAGCACGCTTTCCGTCACCGATGCGATCAGCCCGATGCCGACATGCCCCGTCACCACTTCGTCGCGCTGCACGAGTTGCTGCCGCGCGTGGGCAAGGTCGCGCACGATCGGTAAAAACAGGCGGTACATCAGCCGTCCCGCGGCGGTCGGCGCCATGCCGTGTGCGCCGCGCTCGAAGAGCTGCTGATGCAGTTCGTCTTCGAGCTTCGCGATCTGCATGCTGAGCGCGGGCTGGACGATGTTCAGCCGCTTGGCGGCGCGCGTGACCGAGCCGTCCTCGAAGAGCGCGATGAAGTACTGGATTTGCTTGAGGTCCATTTTTCCGGGGCATCAGAGCAGCTAATAGGCCGTGTCGGCATTATCAACCTGCTTTCTGCACGCGGGCACGGTGTCGATTCTTCATGTCCCCGTTACCCGGGCATGTGAACGATACATTCATACGGAACCGTAAGGACACTGTCATCCGGAGGAACACGGATATAACGAGAAATGATCTTGCGCATCAATACACGGTATTAGATCTTATGGGGCGATCTCGCTACGCTTCATCCATGCGCTTGCCTCGGCAGGTGCTCACAGATGGAGACGCTGATGAATACACGCGATGCCGCCACGAACGGCATTCCCTCGCTTGACTGGGCCCCCGGCCGCGCCGGCACCGGCTCGCTTTCGCTGCGCGACTGGCTCGCGTATCTCGCGAAAACCGGTCGCGTCGCGACGATCGACAAGCCCGTTGCGCTCGAACACGAACTCGCCGCGATCGCGAAGCGCCTCGACGGCACACAAGCGGCTTTTTTCACGCAGCCGCGCGGTCATGCAGTGCCCGTGGTGAGCGGCTTCATGTCGAAGCGCGCGTGGATTGCGGAAGCGATGGGCGTCGATGAATCCGCGTTACTCGCGCGGTTCTCCGCTGCGGCCGCCGCGCCGCTCGCATCGAAGCTCGTTGAACGCGACGATGCGCCGTGCCAGCAAGTGGTGCACACGAGCGGCATCGATCTTCACGCGCTGTTGCCGATTCCCACGCACAGCGAGCATGACAACGGCCCGTACATCACAGCAGGCCTCGTGATCGCGCGCAATCCGCGCACCGGCGTGCAGAACGTCTCGATCAACCGCATCCAGGTGCACGGCCCCGATCGCATGGCGATCCTGCTGCTGCCGCGCCATCTCTACGCATTTCAGCGCGAGGCGGAAGCCGCCGGCGATGCGCTCGACGTGGCCATCGCCATTGGCGTCGATCCGTTGACCCTGCTCGCCTCACAGGCGATCACGCCGATCGATCACGACGAGCTCGAAATCGCGGGGGCGCTGCAGGGCGCGCCGCTGCCCGTCGTGCAGTGCGTGACGAACGGCACGCATGTGCCGGCGTTCGCGGAGATCGTCATCGAAGGGCGCATTCTGCCGAACGTCCGCGAGCCGGAAGGCCCGTTCGGCGAGTTCCCGAAGTACTACAGCGCGAAGGAAGCACGCGAAGTCATCGAAGTAGCGGCGCTCACGCATCGGCGCGATCCGATTTTTCATACGATAGTGCCGGCCGAAATGGAGCATTTGCTGCTCGGCGCGATCCCGCGTGAAGCCACCTTGCTTGCGCATCTCCAGCGCAGCCATCCGGCGGTGAAAGACGTGCATCTGTCGGTGGGCGGCGTGTGCCGCTATCACCTGTGGGTGCAGTTCGACAAGAAGCGCGAAGGGGAAGCGAAGAACGTCATCCTCTGCGCGTTCGGCGCGCACTACGACATCAAGCAGGTTGTCGTCGTCGATACCGATGTGAACGTCCACGATCCCGCGGAAATCGAATGGGCGATCGCGACGCGCTTTCAGGCGGACCGCGACATGGTCGTGATCGCGGGCGCGCAGGGCTCGCCGCTCGATCCGTCGACGACGGTAGGTCAGCCCGACGATGCGCCGCCGCATCTGCAGGGCGTGAGCGCGAAGCTGGGCCTCGACGCGACGCGCCCGGTCGTCTATCCGGCGCACGTCTTCACGCGCGTGCGCATTCCCGGTCAGGACACCGTTGATCTGAATGCGCTCGTCGCCGCCGACAACAGCGCCTTCGAGGCCTACATGGCGCGCAATCATGACTGAACGCAGGAAGCGCATCGTCGTCGGCATCTCGGGCGCAAGCGGCGCCGTGATCGGCGTGCGTTTGCTCGCCGCGTTGCGCCGGCTCGGCACGCACGAGACGCATCTCATCGTGTCGTCGTCGGGCGCGGTGACGGCCGCACAGGAGCTCGGCCTCACGCGTGGTGATATCGAAGCCCTTGCCGATGTCGTGCACAACGTGCGCGATATCGGCGCGGCGGTGGCGAGCGGATCGTTTCTGACCGAAGGCATGGTGATCGCGCCATGTTCGATGAAAACGCTCGCGGGCGTCGCGAACGGCTTCGCGGACAACCTGCTTACGCGTGCCGCCGATGTGATGCTCAAGGAGCGTCGCCGCCTCGTGCTGGTCGCGCGCGAAACGCCGCTCAATCTCGCGCATCTGCGCAACATGACGCTCGCCACGGAAATGGGCGCGATCGTGATGCCGCCGGTGCCCGCGTTCTACGCGCATCCGCAGACTATCGACGACGTGGTCGACCACACTGTCGGGCGGATTCTCGATCTGTTCGGCATCGAGCACGACGAGATTGCGCGCCGCTGGAGCGGTCTCGCCGATGAATTCGGCGGCCGCGCCGCAGGGGAGGAGTAAGGTCATGAACCAGCGCGAAACCGCATTCGCCCAGGTAGACGCGCGCGACGCCGACAACCCGGCGCGCGAAGCGAGCGCACCGCAGCGTCACGTCGGACGCCCGATGGAGCGCCTCGAAGACCCGGCGATCCTGACGGGCCGTGGCCGCTACGGGGACGACATCGCTGTAAAGCCCGGCACGCTGCACGCCGCGATTCTGCGTTCGCCGCACGCGCACGCGGACATCCTGTCGATCGATACGGAAGCCGCATCCAGACTCGCGGGCGTGCGCGCCGTGCTCACGCGCGACGATCTGCGTCCGTGGTCGCGACCGTTCGTCGTCGGCGTGAAATCGCCGATGGAACAGTGGGCGCTCGCGATGGACCGCGTGCGCTACGTCGGCGAGCCGGTGGCCGTCGTGATGGCGCAATCGCGCGCGTTGGCGGAAGACGCGCTCGATCTGATCAAGGTCGAGTACGCGATGCGCGACCCCGTGACGTCGATCGAACAAGCCGCGCAGGACGACGCCCCGGTGCTGCACGAACGCGTCGGCAGCAACGTCGTCAGCGACCGGCATTTCCGCTACGGCGAGCCGGAAGCGGCCTTCGAGCGCGCGCCGCATCGCGTGAAGCTGGTCGCGCATTATCCGCGCAACTCGTGCGCGCCGATCGAATGCGGCGTCGTGATCGCCGAATACCTCTCGGGCGATGAAGGCTACGACGTCACGTCGAATTTTATGGGGCCGTTCTCGCTGCACGCCGTCATGGCGATGGCGCTGAACGTGCCCGCGAACCGGCTCCGTCATAAGGCGCCGCGCGATTCCGGCGGCAGCTTCGGCGTGAAGCAGGCGGTGTTTCCCTATGTCGTGCTGATGTGCCTCGCGTCGCGCAAGGCGGGCGCGCCGGTGAAGTGGGTGGAGGACCGGCTCGAACACCTGAGCGCAGCCACATCGGCGACGGCGCGCGTCTCGACGATCGAAGCCGCCGTCGAAGCGGATGGCCGCATCGTCGCGCTGTCCTACGATCAACTGGAAGACGTCGGCGGCTACGTGCGTGCGCCCGAGCCCGCGACGTTCTACCGGATGCACGGCTGTCTGACGGGGGCCTACGACATCCCGAATCTCGTCGTGCGCAACCGGGTCGTGTTGACGAACAAGACGCCAACCGGCCTCGTGCGCGGATTCGGCGGACCACAGGTGTATTTCGCGCTGGAACGGCTGATTCAGCGCATCGCCATCGAGCTGAAGCTCGATGTGCTCGACGTGTATCGCCGCAACTTCGTTGCCGCCGATGCGTTCCCGTATCGCGCGGCGGCAGGCGCGCTGCTCGATTCGGGCAACTATCAGGAAGCGCTGCGCCGTTCGCTCGACGAAGGCGGATACCGCGAACTCGTCGCGCGCCGCGACGCCGCGCGCAACGCAGGGCGGCTGTATGGCATTGGCTTCGCCGCGATCGTCGAGCCGTCGGTATCGAACATGGGCTACATCACGACCGTGATGCCCGCCGATGCGCGCAGGAAAGCCGGGCCGAAGAATGGCGCGATAGCGAGCGCGACCGTCAGCGTCGATCTGCTCGGCGGCGTGGTCGTGACGATTGCTTCGACGCCCGCGGGCCAGGGTCACATGACGGTGTGCGCGCAAGTCGTCGCCGATGTGCTCGGGCTCGATCCGAAGGACATCGTCGTCAACGTCGAATTCGACACGCACAAGGACGCCTGGTCCGTCGCGGCGGGCAACTATTCGAGCCGCTTCGCGGGCGCGGTGGCGGGCACGGTGCATCTCGCCGCGACGCGCGTGCGCGACAAACTCGCGCGCGTACTCGCGAAGCAGTTCGACTGCGCGCCCGGCGACGTGCGCTTCGAAGGCGCGCGCGTCTTTCCGCACGACGCCGTAGACCGCGCGCTGCCGTTCGCACGCGCCGCGAGCAATGCGCCGCACTGGGCGCCTGCGCTCCTGCCCGAGGGCGAAGAGCCGGGCTTGCGCGAAACCGTGTTCTGGTCCCCGCCGCACATGGATGCACCCGACGAACAGGACCGCATCAATACATCGGCGGCGTATGGCTTCGCGTTCGACATGTGCGGCGTCGAAGTGGATCGCGCGACGGGACGCGTGCGCATCGACCGATACGTGACCGTGCACGACGCCGGCACCATCCTCAATCCCGCACTCGCCGATGGCCAGATTCGCGGCGCGTTCGCGCAAGGCGTCGGCGCGGCGCTGATGGAAGAGTTCCGGTACGGCGCGGACGGCAGCTTCCAGTCCGGCACGCTCGCCGACTATCTGATGCCGACGACCTGCGAAGTGCCCGATCCGCTGATCGTGCATCTGGAGACGCCTTCGCCTTTCACGCCGCTTGGCGCGAAGGGTCTCGGCGAAGGCAACAACATGAGCACGCCGCCGTGCATCGCGAATGCGGTGGCGGACGCGCTCGGCGTCGAAGACATTCGTCTGCCGCTCACGCCGCCCAGAGTGATGGCGATGATCGGCATGGACGATCCCGAACCGTCGCGGCCGGAATATCGCGAAGCGGCCGTCACGAAGCCCGCGACGCCGGGGGGCGGACGCGCACTGACGGCGCAGGGCGCTGTCGATCTGCCCGCGACCCCCGAAGCGGTGTTCGCCGTGCTGCTCGATCCGAAGGCGCTCGCGAACGTCATTCCCGGCTGTCACGCGCTCGAAGAGACGGCGCCGAACCAGTATCGCGCGGACGTGACCGTCGGCGTCGGCATGATCAAGGCGCGTTTCGAGGCGCGTATCGGCCTGTCGGAAATCGATGCGCCGCGCCGCCTGCGGCTCGCTGGCGCGGGCATGTCGCCGCTCGGCAGCGCGCGCGGCAGCGGTCTCGTCGAACTGACGCCGCAAGGCAGCGGCACGCGGCTCACGTACGACTACGAAGCGCAGGTGTCGGGCAAGGTCGCGGCGGTCGGCGGCCGCATGCTCGAAGGCGCGGCGAAGGTCGTGCTGAAGCAGTTGTTCGAATCGCTCGGACGGCAGGCGGCGGGCAAGCCCGTGCAAGCGCAAGGATCGTGGATCGCAAGACTCCTCGCCCGTTTCAGGAGACACGCATGAAGCCCGCACCGTTCGACTACCTGCGCGCAATGACCGCGCAAGACGCGCTCGACGCGCTCGCGCAATACGGCGAAGACGCGCGCGTGCTGGCGGGCGGCCAGTCGCTGATGGCCGTGCTCAACATGCGGCTCGCGCAGCCGAAGGTGCTGATCGATATCTCGCGCACCGCTGAACTCGATGCCGTGCGCGTGGACAAGCAGGCGGGGCATCTCGTCGTGAACGCCGCGGCGACGCAAGGCAGCGTCGAATGGCGCAGCACGCTCACCGACGAAGCGCCGCTGCTCGCGATGGCCTTCCCGCACATCTCGCACTTTCAGATTCGCAATCGCGGAACCGTGTGCGGATCGATCGCGCATGCGGACCCGAGCGCGGAGCTGCCGCTCGTGCTTTCGGCGCTCGGCGGCGACGTGATGCTGCGCTCGCGAAAGAGGCGCCGCACGCTCGCGGCGCAGGACTTCTTTCAGGGAATGCTGATGACCGCGCGCGAGCCCGACGAACTCGTCGAAGCGGTGCGCTTCCCGCTGCGCAAGGCGGGCGAGCGCTACGCGTTCGCGGAATTTTCTGCGCGACACGGCGATTTCGCGATCGTCGCGTGCGCGGCCGTGGTCACCGACGAGTCGATCCGTATTGCAGTGGGCGGCGTCGCGGACCGGCCGGTGACGGAGCAATGGCCGCGTCTGCAGGGCGACGACCTGCGCGGCGCACTGAACGATTTGTGCTGGAAACTGCACGCGCAGGACGATGCGCACATCAGCGCGAAATATCGCCGGAATCTGATCCGGCAACTCGGATGGCGCGTGATCGAGGAGGCAAAGTGAGCAAGATGGCGGACACCATGATGCGGCACGGCGAAGCGCAGCGCATTGCGCTGACGCTGAACGGCCGCGAACGAAGCGGCTTTTGCGAGCCGCGCGAACTGCTGTCGGACTTCATCCGGCACGAACTCGGCGCGACGGGCACGCACGTCGGCTGCGAACATGGCGTGTGCGGTGCATGCACCTTGCAGGTCGATGGCGTCGCGGCGCGCTCGTGCCTGATGCTCGCGGTGCAGGCCGAGGGGCGGCATGTCGATACCGTTGAAGGCCTTGCGCCCGATCAGACGCTGGGAGACCTGCAGCAGGCGTTCCAGCGGCATCACGCGCTGCAATGCGGCTTCTGCACGGCGGGCATTTTGATGTCGTGCGCGGATTATCTGCGGCGCGTGCCCGATCCGTCCGAAGAGCAAGTGCGCGAGATGCTCTCGGGTCATATCTGTCGCTGTACGGGCTACACGCCCATCGTGGCCGCGGTGCTCGACGTGGCGGCGCGCCGCCGGGCCGAGGCGAGCGCGAAGGAGGTCGAACATGCTTGACCTCGGACGCACGTTCCTGCAAAGCGTCGAGCGCAGTCCGAACGCGCTCGCGCTCGTCGATGGTGATGTGCAACTGACGTACGCGCAGTGGCATCGCATGATTCTGAATGTCGCCGACGGCCTGCGCGAACTCGGCCTGGAACGCGGCGACCGGCTGCTCGTCGTGCTGCAAAACCGCTGGGAAATGGCGACGCTGCATTGGGCCGGACAGTTCGCGGGCATCGTGATCGTGCCGCTCAACTGGCGTGCGAAGCCGGACGAACTCGACTACTGCGTGACCGACGCGGGGGCGAAGGCGATCGTGTACGAACCCGTCAGCGCCGATTCGGTCGCGCAGAGCGCCGCCGCGCAAAAACTGCCGCGCGTCGGACTCGACGATGCGCCCGGCCGCACCACCACCTTCGATGTGCTCATCGTCGAACCGGCGCGCAGCCGCAATGTGGCCGACACCACACACGCCACCGCCGACGACGTCTCGCTGATCCTTTACACGTCCGGCACGACAGGCAAAGGCAAGGGCGTGCCGCGCCGGCATCGGCACGAACGCGCGGGTGCGCTTGCGCACGTCGCGCAGAACCTGTACCGGCGCGGCGAACGCACGCTCGGCGTGATGCCGCTCTATCACACGATGGGCGTGCGCTCGCTGCTCGCGATGGCGCTCGTCGATGGTCTTTTCGTCTGCGTGCGGCGCTGGAACGCGAAGCTCGCGCTCGAATGCATCTCGAAGCACGCGCTCACCTGCCTCTATCTCGTGCCGACGCTCTATCACGATCTGCTTGCCGACAGCGCGTTCGCGGACACGGACACGTCGTCGGTCAAAAAGCTCGGTTTCGCGGGCGCGCCGATGAACGACGGCCTGCTCAAGCGCCTCTCGGCCGCGTTCGAGCCGGAGCTGTTCGTCAATCACTACGGCTCGTCAGAGGTCTACACGTTCAGCATCGACCAGGACGCGACGAAGAAACCCGGCAGCGCGGGCCGCGCGGGCATCAATACGCGGCTGCGCGTCGTCAAGCTCGATGCACTCTCGCCCGATGAGGTCGCCGAAGTGGGCGAAGAAGGGCAGATCATCGTGGACCTGCTCGGCGACGAAGCCTTCGAAGGCTACTGGAATCGCCCGGACGCGAACGCGAAGTCGCTGCGCGACGGCTGGTACTTCACCGGCGACACGGGCTACTTCGATGCCGACGGCGATCTCTATGTGAGCGGCCGCGTCGACGACATGATCATCAGCGGCGGAGAAAACATTTCGCCCGTGGATATCGAATCGGTGCTGTCGCTGCATCCCGCCGTCGACGAAGTCGCCGTCGCGGGCGTCAAGGACGAGCGCTGGGGCCAGCGCGTGGTCGCGTTCATCAAGCGCCGCGAGTACGTCGATTCCGCTGCGCTCGACGCATGGTGCCGCGAGTCGGACCTCGTCAACTTCAAGCGCCCGCGCGACTACGTGTTCGTCGATGACATTCCGAAGTCGCCCGTCGGCAAGATTCTGCGCCGCAAGCTGCAAGCGGGCGAGTACACGCCCGATTCGAACGCCCAGGCCGCGCAACCTATAGAAACCACCAAGGAGTAACCCGCAATGAGCGATCTCAATCATCACGGCCAGACACTGCTGCAAGACCTCGACGGCTTCTCGGTCGAAATCGACGCGCAGCGCGAGCGCGCGGACATCGTCCTCCATCGCCCGCCGTTCAACGTCATTTCGATGCACGCTCGCGACCAGTTGCGCGCCGTATTCGAAGCACTCGACGAAGACGAACGCGTGCGCGTAATCGTCGTGCGCGCGAAGGGCGAGCACTTTTCGAGCGGCGGCGACATCAAGGGCTTTCTCGAAGCATCGCCGGAACACGTGTCGAAGCTCGCGTGGAATATCGCGGCGCCCGCGCGCTGCTCGAAGCCCGTCATCGCGGCGAATCGCGGCTTTTGCTTCGGCGTGGGATTCGAGTTGTCGCTGGCGTGCGATTTCCGCATCGTCACCGATACGACCTTCTATGCGCTGCCCGAACAGAAGCTCGGCCAGATTCCCGGCTCGGGCGGCTCGGCGCGTTTGCAGTCGATGGTCGGCATCGGTCGCACGAAGGACATCGTGATGCGCTCGCGCCGCATTCCGGGCAAGCAGGCGTACGAGTGGGGCATCGCGGTCGAATGCGTCGCGGACGCGGAACTCGAATCGGCGACGGATGCGCTCGTCGACGAACTGCGCGCGTTTTCCCCGCTCGCGCAGCGCACCGCGAAGAAGCTCCTGAACGATTCGGAAGACGCGCCGCTGTCGATCGCGATCGAACTTGAAGGGCATTGCTATAGCCGTCTGCGCTCGTCGGACGATTTCCGCGAAGGCGTCGAAGCGTTTCATGGCAAGCGCAAGCCGTCGTTTCGCGGCAGCTGACACCTGACACGCCGCGCGGCGGACGAGACAAGAGGAGACAACGCGATGGATCGCTTCGACTACGTGATCGTAGGCGGCGGCTCGGCGGGATGCGTGCTTGCGCACCGGCTGTCGGCGGCGCCGTCGGTGCGCGTCGCGCTGATCGAGGCGGGCGCCGATACGCCGCCGGGCGCGGTGCCTGCGGCGATTCTCGACAGCTATCCGATGCCCGTCTTCTGCGGCGAAGCGTACATCTGGCCCGATCTGAAAGCGAAAGCCACGCAGCACGCCGCGCCGCGCATCTACGAGCAGGGCCGCGTGATGGGCGGCGGCTCGAGCATCAACGTGCAGTCGGCCAATCGCGGCCTGCCGCGCGACTACGACGAATGGGCCGCGAACGGCGCCGAAGGCTGGTCGTGGCGCGACGTGCTGCCGTACTTTCGCAAGCTCGAACGCGACGTGAACTTTCCCGGCGGCGAATTGCACGGCAGCGGCGGACCCATGCCGATCCGCCGCATCATGCCGAAGGACTGGCCGGCGTTCTGTCATGCATTCGCGAAGGGTTTGCGCGCGAACGGTTTCGCCGAACTTCAGGACCAGAACGGCGAATTCGGCGACGGCTTCTTTCCGGGCGCGTTCTCGAACATCGATGACAAGCGCGTGTCGACGGCCATCGCCTATCTCGACGAAGCCACGCGCAAGCGCCCCAATCTCAGTGTCTATGCGAATCTGCGAGTCGAACGCATCGTCATGGAAGGCGCGAAGGCGCTCGGTGTCGTCGCGATGGCGGCGAACGGCGAGCGCTTGCGTTTCGATGCGGGCGAAGTCGTTCTGAGCGCGGGCGCGCTGCAGTCGCCCGCGATGCTGATGCGCGCCGGTATCGGCGATGCGAGCCAACTCGTTGGGATGGGTATTCCGTGTGTGGCGGATTTGCCGGGCGTCGGACGCAATCTGCAGGATCATCCGTCCCTCACGTTCTGTCATTTTCTCGAACCGCGCTTTCGCATGCCGCTTGCACGCCGCCGCGCGAGCATGATGGCCGCGCGCATGAGTTCGGGCGTTGCCGGCTGCGACGAGTCGGACCTGTATCTGTCGAGCGCGACGCGCGCCGCGTGGCATGCGCTCGGCAACCGGCTCGGCCTCTTTTTCCTGTGGTGCAACCGGCCGTATTCGCGTGGCCGGGTGCAGCTGGCATCGCCCGATGCGGCCGTTGCGCCGCGCGTCGATCTGAATCTGCTCGACGACGAACGCGATCTGCAACGGCTCGCCGCCGGCGTGCGGATGCTGGCGCGCGTCGTCGATGCATCGGGCCTTGGCCGCGACTCACGCGACTTCTTCCCGGCCGCGTTCTCGCCGCGCGTGAAGGCGTTGAGCCGGGCCGGCGACGGCAACGCGCTCCTGACCTCGATGCTCGGCGTGCTGCTCGATACGCCCGCACCCGTGAGGCGCTTGCTGATTGAACGCTTCTTCACGCGCGGCCTGAAGATGGCCGCGCTGATCGGCGACGAGCGCGCGCTCGCCGATTTCATCCGCGCGAACGTGTTCGGCGTGTGGCACGCGAGCGGCACGTGCCGCATGGGCGGCGCGCAGGACCGCTACGCCGTCACCGACACCGAAGGCCGCGTGCGAGGCACGCGAGGGCTGCGTGTCGTGGATGCATCGCTGATGCCGCGACTGCCATCGGCGAATACGAACATACCGACCATCATGATCGCCGAGAAGATCGCCGATGCGATGGTCGCGCAGCGAGGGGCAAGAGCGGCATCGCTCGCCGCCGCGCACTGACGATTTTTCAACCCCGGCAAGAGCACGCATCCAACAAAGCGTGCCTGTGACACACAAGGAGATGCAAATGGCAGTAGCAGCGCAAGACGGGGCCACCGTGCTTCCGGTCAATCAGCGGCAGATCATGGGCGCGGTGATGGCGTCGTGCATGGGCTGGGCGCTCGATCTGTTCGACCTGTTCGTGTTGTTGTACGTTGCGCCGATCGTCGGGCGTCTGTTCTTCCCGTCCGAGCACGCGATGCTTTCGCTCGCTGCGGTGTACGCGTCCTTCGCGGTGACGCTGCTAATGCGCCCCCTCGGCTCCGCGCTGTTCGGCTCTTATGCCGACCGTCATGGCCGCAAGGGTGCAATGATTGTCGCGGTCGTCGGCGTCGGGATTTCGACGGCGGCCTTCGGCGCGCTGCCGACGGTCGCGCAGGTCGGGCTCCTGGCACCGGTCCTGTTTCTGCTGCTGCGTCTTGTGCAGGGAGTATTCGTCGGCGGCGTGGTGGCTTCGACGCATACGATCGGCACTGAATCGGTGGCGCCGAAGTATCGCGGCGCGGTGTCCGGTCTGATTGGCGGCGGCGGGGCCGGGCTCGGTGCGTTGCTCGCATCGCTCACGTATCTGGCGATGTCCGCGCTCTTTCCCGGCGATGCGTTCGACGCCTGGGGCTGGCGTTGCATGTTCTTCACAGGCATCCTGAGTTCGGTGCTCGGTCTGTTCGTGTTCAACAGCCTCGAAGAATCGCCGCTCTGGAAGAAGCTCGCCGCGGAAAAAGCTGCAAAAGCCGCTGCGCAGACGAAGATCGTCAACGCCGAAAAGGTGCGCTCGCCCATCCGCACGCTGTTTTCGCGGGAGTATCGCGGCGTGCTGTTCGTCAATCTGCTGCTGACTATCGGCGGCGGCAGCGGCTACTACCTCACATCAGGTTATCTGCCGACCTTTCTCAAGATCGTGAGCCATGCACCGAACGGTGCCGCCGCCGCGATCCTGATGATCTGCAGCGTGGCCGTGGTGCTCGCTTCGGTCGCGGCAGGGCACGTCAGTACGTTCATCGGACGCAAGGGCGCGTTTATCTGGATCGGCATCATCCGGCTCGTCGCGATGCCCGCGCTGTTCCTGCTGCTGCCGACGGCGCAAAGCATCACGATGATCGGCGTCTATGCGGTGCTGCTTTCCGCGCTCGGCAGCGCTGGTTATGCGCCCGTGCTGATCTTCCTGAACGAACGCTTTCCGACCGAGATCCGCGCGACCGGCACGGGTCTGTCGTGGAACATCGGCTTCGCGATCGGCGGAATGATGCCGACGTTCGTCTCGCTCGCCGCAAAGGATGCGGGTCAATTGCCGTCGACGCTCGCGATCTTCGTCGTCGCGATCAGCGTGATCTTTCTCGTGGGCGCGTTCGTGGTGCCCGAGACGCTCGGCAAGCTCGAAGGCGGTTCCGCGCGCAGTCCCTCCTGAGTCATTGCGCACAACGGCGGACGCCAACGGGCGCACGCCTTTCACAACGGCCGGAGACATCGATGAAATACGAAGAAGACGTTCGTGCGCGTTCCTACAAGTTCCGTGACGAGTATGTCAATGCCACGCCATGGTGGTATCGCGGCGAAATGCACCTCGGCTTCACATTGCTCTTCACCGGCGGCGTGATCGTGTATTGCCTGATGCAGCTTCATGCACCGACGCTCGCCGAATGGCTGGCGGTCATTCCGCTCTTTCTGTTCGGCAATTGGGCGGAATGGGCGGCGCACCGCTACGTGCTGCATCGTCCGACGAAGTATTTCAGCATGATCTACAAGCGCCATTGCGCCGTCCATCACCGGTTCTTCACGCATGTGACGCTTGAATACAAGGGTCACCGTCACTGGCGCGCGCTGCTGTTTCCGCCTTTTGCGCCGGTTGCGTTCGTGCTGGCGGCCGTGCCGTTCGCGCTCGTGATTGGGTTCGTATTCTCCCGCAACGCAGGCTACATCGCGCTGCTCACGATGGCGGCGTACTTTCTAATGTACGAGGGCCTGCATACGCTCTCACACGTCACCGACAGCCCGTTCCTCGACCGCGTTCCGCTCGTCAACACAGTGCGGCGCCTGCACACCACACACCACGATCCCGAAGTGATGGCGACACAGAACTTCAACCTCACGTTCCCGATCTGCGACACGCTGTTCGGCACGCGCAGCGACGTTCCGAGTAGTGCGCGCGAACCGTTGGAACGCGGCCGCTAAGGCGCTTGTTTCCCCAAAACACCCGTCGTCACGCGCTTTATCTCATCAGTGATAATCGTGATGAGCGCCTGGGCGGCCGGCCCGATCGGCCGCTTGGGATGCGTGACCTGAATGATGTGGCGCACGATCGGCGGCGACGCGATCGTGCGTGCGCGCAGGCGCCCTTCGTCCACTTTCGCCTGCACGACGACGCGCGGAAGAATCGTCGCGACACTGCTCTGCTCAACGAACTGGACGATGGTGCTGAGCAGATCGATTTCGAACTTCGGCTGAATGACGACGTCGGCCGCCATCAGCGCGGCATCGAGTGCGCCGCGCAGGCCGTTGCGGCGCGTGGGCAACACGAATTCGATGCCCGACTGCTGCGTGAGATCGATCTCGTCGGGCAGCTCTGGGCCGTGCATGACGCTCGTGACCAGCACCATTTCCTCGACGAGCAAAGGCTCTACGTGGAGCGTCAGCCGTCCGCGCGGCTTGTTGATGATGGCGGCATCGAGCCGGCCAGATTCGACAGCGTCGATCAGTTGCGCGCTGAACCCATCGGCGACGGAGACTTCGACTTGCGGGAAAAGCGCATCGAAGCGGGCGAGCGATTCTGGCAATACGCTCTGCGCCTCCGACGAAACCATCCCCAGCGACACCCGTCCCGTCACGATGACATCGCGACGACTCAGGTGCTCCCGTGCGTGCTCGATGTCGCGCATGATCGGCGTGTAAAGGCGGTACATCAATCGCGCGGCTTCGGTCGGCGCCATGCCGTGCGGTCCACGCTCGAAGAGCTTCTGCCGAAACTCGGTTTCGAGCTTGGCGATCTGCATGCTGAGCGCCGGTTGCGCGATGTTGAGCCGCCTGGCGGCGCGCGTGACGGTGCCTTCTTCGAAAAGCGCGATGAAGTACTGGATCTGCTTCAGTTCCATGGGACAGGGGAGTACCGGACGGGGCCGACGAAGATAGTACCGCGCGCCGTCTTTCACGAGGTGGGCGTCGTCTCGCTAACCCACGGGTATCGACTCGAGTGGGGATCGAGTCCTGACCGAAGGCATTCTGCCCAGTGATCGAGCAAGCCAATACGTTTCTCCTGTTGCCCCCAGCGTGACGAAGACGGTCGGGCATGGCAATTGCGCAGCGGCAAAACAAACTAGCTGGAACAGGGAGAAACGATGTCCAAGCGCTTCAACACGCCTCTGCGTGCGCTCGCACCTGCGCTCGCCAGCGCGTGCCTCGCAAGCGGTCTCGTGCTCGTATCGTCCGACGCCAGCGCGCAATCCGCGGCCTACACGAGCGAACCCGTGGATCTGTACGCCGGGCCTTCAGGCGATTATCCCGTCGTTGCGGAATTGGGACCCGGCCAGCCCGTCACCGTGATGGGCTGCGTGGGCGACTATTCGTGGTGCGACGTCACGGTGCCCGGTCTGCGCGGCTGGGTCTACGGCGGGTATCTCAGTTATCCGTATCAGGGCAACTACGTGCCGCTCACCGACTATGGCGCGGAGATCGGCCTGCCAATCGTGGCGTTCTCGCTCGGCGCCTACTGGGGCAGTTTCTATCGCGACCGGCCATGGTATGGCGAACAGCAGCGCTGGGAGCACGTGCCGCCGCCTGAACGCGGCCGGCCGCCGGCAGCGCCGGCGTGGCATGGTGCGCCGGGCCGTCCACCCGCCATTCAGTCTGGCGGTGGCGGGCGCCCGCCCGCGCCCAATGAGCCGATGCGCGGCGCACCGCCGCCCGGAGCGCAACGCCCGCCCGGGAACGGAGAGCAGCCGGGCACCATGCGTCCCCATGAGGCGGGGCATCCGCCCGAGCAGCAGCAGTTCGGCGGCCGCTCGCCGGCCGGCGCGCCCGCGCAGGGCTATGCGCGTCCGCCGGAGCCTCAGCCCCAGGGCGGCATGCGCGCGCAGGGACCAGCACCTCAACAGCCGCAGGGCGGCATGCGCCCGCCCGCGCCCGCACCTCAACAGCCGCAGGGGCGGCCGGCCGCGCCGCCTCAGGGTGGTCAGGGCGGCCATGGTCCCAGCCAGGGTGGCGAACGGGGCAACGAGCGGCAAACCGAGCACTAACGCATACCGCATCGCTTCGCAGCAGCGGGATCCCATGGCGGGAATCCCCCGCTGCTGTTTTCCGGCTGCGAGTTAGGATTGCGAATCAATCAAGGCGCCTTACGGTCGCGCGTCGCGTTACCCAGGCTCGCGGGAGCCATCGCCCAAACCATGCTATCCGGCTGGCTTTCCATCGTTTTTCGTCGGTTCTGACAGATTTAACAATCCCTGACAGTAAATCCATGGCAGCCAGGTGAGAATACGTCGTCGCGGCTCATGCAGGCATCGCCGCACGCCGCCAGCGCCATGCGAGCTTCGCGCATGCGCCGCTGGCAATGGATTTCTGCTATGGGGGCTGGCTCGCTCGGGACCTGGCGACGCAGTCAGCAAGAGGAAGTCAGAGCGAACCCGAGTTCGCCGGATAACGCTGGGAAAACCAGTGCTTTGAGGTGGACGTGGCGATGGCGGCACGTGCCTCGTCGTGCAGGGAGGCGGCTGCGGCCCGCTGATAGCGTCGGGCGGTGACGCTGGCAGCGGGGCTCGCGCCGCGTACGACGATGACTGCGCTGGCGGTCCGACTCCGGGGCGGAATCCGGAGACCACGCAGTGCGCAGCACGCGGCCGTCGCCACATTTTTTTCCGCACTTCAGAACGCCTCCTTTTTGCCGCTTCGCGCATTGCGAACGGCTCGACGTCGTTGCATCCGCGAATAAACGCCTGGCCGCTTCACACCTCAGTTGCTGTGCCTGCTTGTCTGCAGCCCGACTATGCACATGCGGCATAGCACGTGTGCTCCCATCTGAGCGCGCGGATCGCACAATCGCCGTCGGCTGCGGGCGAGGCGGCCAGGCCCGGTTCGAACCAGGGCAAATTCGACTACCATGAGCGATTAACATGAGAGCGATCTGTTCACCGAAGTCGAGCGCGGCCTCGCGCTCCCATTTTTTTCGAGACGCGGCGACAGTAGCGGGCTTTGGTGCACGGCGGCTCCCGCGTGCCGCCAGGGCCCGGGCGGGCGCCCCGCGATCCGGCGCCCACGCGCGCGCCAAAGCCCGCCAGGCAATGGTCCCGGTGGCAGCGCGGTGCGGCAGGGAGGCAGTCCATCGTAGGACGATGAAGAACAAATCTGGTTGCGGGGTGCTATGAGAGTTGCAGTACTGGATGACGATGCAGCGCAGACAGAGTTCGTCTGCCAGACCTTGAGCGCGGCGGGCCACGTCTGCCACGCGTTTGCCAAGGGCAGCGAGCTCGTCAGGCAGCTTCGGCGGCAGACGTTCGATCTGCTCGTGCTCGACTGGAACGTGCCAGACATGGCCGGCGACGAAGTGCTGCACTGGGTGCGGCAGAGCCTCTCCACGCGCCTGCCGGTGCTCTTCATGACGAGCCGCAGCCGCGAAGCCGACATCGCGCAAATGCTCAATGCCGGCGCCGACGACTATGTCGTCAAGCCTGTCTCGGCGCCGGTGCTGATCGCCCGCGTCAATTCGCTGCTGCGCCGCGCCTATCAGCTACACACGCCCGCGTTCAAGGAAACCTTCGGCGAGTATGAGTTCGACCTGAAGTCCCGCCAGGCTTCGGTGAGCGGCCGCAACGTCGCGCTCACGCAGAAGGAGTTCGATCTCGCGCTGCTGCTGTTTCAGCACCTGAGCCGGCCGCTGTCGCGCGCGCACATTCTCGACGTGATCTGGAAGCAGTCCGACGACATTCCTTCGCGCACGATGGACACGCACGTTTCCATGCTGCGCTCGAAGCTCGGCCTGCGCCCCGAAAACGGCTATCGCCTCACGCCGATCTACGGCTACGGTTACCGGCTCGAGCGTATCGAGGGGGACAACGCGTGAGGGGCGTGTGTGCGGTGCGCGCCACAGCGGTGCCGTTCCTTGCCTTCGCGCTTGCGTTCGTTGCACTTCCCCGCGGCGCAGAGGCGGGCGAGAACGCTGCGGCGCAGCCGCCCGAGATGACCACTTACGTCACCCGCCCCGGCGACTCGCTCTACGACATCGCTACCCGTTACCTGCGCAATCCCGCCGACTGGAATAAGCTCGCGAGGCTCAATCATGTGAGCGAGCCGCGCCGCCTCCGGCCGGGCACGACGCTGCGCGTGCCGGTCGCGCTGCTGCGCCAGGACGGTCTGAGCGCGAAGGTGGTCGCCGCGAACGGTCCCGTGCAGCATGCGTTCCGCGCCGGACCGCTCCTGCCGCTCACGGTCGGCGCGAGCCTCGTCGAAGGCGACCGGGTGCAGACCGGCCACAACGGCTTCGCCACCCTCGAACTGGCCGACGGCTCGCATATTGCGCTGCCGCCCGATACCTCTGTCGACCTTGCCACGCTGCGTCAAGCGGCGCTCACGGGCGCGACCGACCGCATTGTCGATCTCCGTCATGGCGAGGTGAACAGCGAGGTCACGCATGCCACGAAGAGGGACGATCGCTTCCAGATCCGCTCGCCTTCCGTGGTGGCCGGCGTGCGCGGCACGCAGTTTCGCGTGAGCTACGACGGCGACAAGGGCGCGACGGCGGTCGAGGTGCTGGACGGCGCGGTGGGCGTAGACGCCGATTCGCCGGCCGGCAATCGCCACGGCGCTCGCGCGCAGCCGCCTGCACCGGGCACGCCGCTCACCGCCTCGGAGCAACTCGTCGCCGCGCACCACGGCAACCTCACGCTGGCGGGCCAGCCGGCGGGCGCGCCCGTCACGCTGCTCGACGCGCCCGAGCTGCTGCATCCGTCCAAGGTGCAGGACGACCAAGACGTCGCCTTCGAAATCGCGCCCTCAGCGGGTGCAAGCGCCTGGCGCGTGCAAATCGGCCGGGACGCGGGTCTGCTCGACATGATTCGCGACCGGCGCAGCGCCGACCCTCGCGTGTCGTTTGCCAACCTCGAAGACGGCACCTACTTCGTACGCATCTCGGCCATCGACGCCCGTGGTCTCGAAGGCATGCCGGCGTCGTATGCGTTCGAGCGCCGGCGCGTCGCGCTCGGCACGAGCGCCGGCCCCGTCGAAGGCTCGCGCGACTTCGCGTTCCGCTGGTTCATCGACCGCAACGCGCCGAACACGCGCTTTCGCTTCGTGCTCGGCACGACGTCCGATCTGCGCGCGCCGCTTATCGACCGTACCGACATCACGGAGGGCGACGCGGTCGTGCGCGACCTGCCGAAGGGCGTCTACTACTGGACGGTGATCGCCGAGCAGTTCGACAACGGCCACTATTACCAGAAGGCCAGCCCGGTCCAGTCGTTCAGGCTCGACTGGTGACTCGGGTGGACGAGGTGGAGCCCCGCATGAGCGTGAGGCCGCCCGCGCGCCTTGGCCGCTCCGTCGGGCGACGCTTCCTGTTCGAATGGGCCGCAGTGGGCTGCGCGGGCGTGGCCGTGGTCGTGCTCTGCGTGCTCTGGCGGCTCACGAGCGGCGCCGACCATCTGGTCTATGACCGCCTGCTCTCCGCGCGCGCGCTGCCTGTGTCGCCGGACATCGTGCTCGTGGAGATCGACAACGCGAGCGTCGCGGCGCTCGGGCGCTGGCCGTGGCCGCGCGAGCTGCATGCGCGGCTCGCCGATCAGCTCGCGAAAGCGGGCGCGGCGGCCGTCGTCTACGACGTGCTGTTCACCGAATCGTCTCCCGACGACGCGCACTTTGCGCAGGCGCTGCGCGCGCGCCCGGCGTTCCTCCCCATCCTGCTCACGCCCGCCGACGACACCGGCCGCCGCGAGGCCGTGCGCCCGGTCGCATCGCTCGCGCAGGCGGTCGCCGGCATGGGCCATATCAATTTCGAAGTCGATAGCGACGGCATCGTGCGCAGCGTCGCGCTGTTCGAAGGCGACGCGCAGCAACGCTGGCCGCAACTGATGGTGCCAGTCTGGCGGGCGGTACGCAGCGGCGCCGTGAAGCTCGCCCACGGCACGCCCGCCGCCGCGCAGCGCGATGATGTGCTGCATGCGGGGGCGACGGGCAGCGAGGCCCGTTTCCTGATTCCGTTCGGGGTGAATTCGCAGACCTTTCACAAGGTCTCGTTCGCCGACGTGCTCGGTGGCCGCGTGCCGCCCGAACAGTTGCGCGGGCGCGTGGCGATCGTCGGCGTCACGGCTTCGGGGCTTTACGACCGCTTCGCCACGCCGCTCTCGGGCACGCTCGGGCCGCTGCCCGGCGTGTACATCCACGCCATCGTGCTCGACACGCTGCTCAACGGCAGCGCCATCCAGCCCGCGCCGCCGGTCATGGTCGTGCTTGCCTCGCTCGTGCCGCTCGTGGTGCTGCTGGCGGGCTTCCTCGTGCTCTCGCCGCTGCGCACGCTGCTGCTGCTCGCGTTCCTGATCGCCGTGTCGCTCGGCGCGAGTGCGGGTATGCTGCACGCGCGCCTCTGGCTCACGCCCGTGCCCGCGATCGTCGCGCTGCTCATCGTCTATCCGGTGTGGGGCTGGCGTCGCCTCGAAATGACGATGGCTTACCTGCGCAAGGAACTGCGCCAGCTTGCCGACGAACCCTACCTGCTGCCCGAGGCGTCCAGGCCGCGCCGCGAATTCGCCGGCGACGCGCTCGCCCAGCAAATGGCGCTCATGGCGCAGGCCGCGCAGCGGCTGCAGGACATGCGCCGCTTCGTTTGGGACAGCCTCGATTCGGTGCCCGAGCCGATTCTCGTGGCCGACCTGCGCGGTGTCGTGCTGATCGCCAATCATGCTTCGCGTGCGTATCTCGAGCGCCTGAACGTGAGCGCCGCGGAAGGTCGCCGGATGCAGGACGTCTTCGGCGACCTCGCGCTCGTCAAGCCGATCGACCCGTCGCCCGACGCGATGGCGTTTGCGCACGCGCATTGGCCCGCGCCGCTCGACCCGGCGCGCGGCGAGTTCGCGGAGTTGATGGAGCGCGGCGTGGAAGTGCGCGCGCGCGACGGCAGCGACTACCTGCTGCGCTACGCGCGCTGCACGAACGCGCAGGGGCAGGCGGTGGGCTGGATCGCGGGTCTCGTTGACGTGACCGAGCTGCACGACGCCGAACGCCAGCGCGAGGACGCGCTGCGCCTGCTGTCGCACGATATGCGCTCGCCGCAGGCCTCGATCGTCGCGCTCGTCGAGACGGAGCGCGAGCGCGGCACGCTCGGCTCCGAGCCCGTGCGCGGCGTGATGGAGCGCATCGAGCGCTACGCGCGCCGCTCGCTCAAGCTCGCCGACGACTTCGTGCAGCTCGCGCGCGCCGAGTCGCAGGTGTATGCGCTCGAGCCCACGAGCCTCGCGGAGCTGGTGATCGACGCGAGCGACGAAGTGTGGCCGCAGGCGCACGCGAAGCGCATCCAGATCGACACCGCGTTCGAAGGCGAGCAGATGGGCTGGATCAACGCCGACCGCTCGCTCATGACGCGCGCGCTCGTGAACGTGCTGAACAACGCAGTGAAGTACAGTCCTGCGGATACGCGCATCGTCTGCACTGTCGCGCTGGACGACCGCGCTCCGCCGCGCGTGGTCTGCTCGATTCGCGATCAGGGCTACGGCATCGCACCGGAAGATCAGGCGAGGCTGTTCCAGCCGTTCCAGCGCTTTCACGCGGAACAGCGGCCCGAGGTGAGCGGCGCGGGGCTCGGCATGGCGTTCGTGAAAACGGTCGTGACTCGCCACGGCGGCGACGTCCAGCTGGACAGCGAGCCAGGCAAGGGCACCGTCCTGACGATGTCGCTGCCCGCGTTCGACGCGCCGTTTTGAGGCGCGCCGGGTCGCTGCGACTGCGCGTGAATGCATGAATAACTGAATGCCGCCGGCCGTATGCCGGCGGCAACCCGATGGAGTGTTTCGTGAAGACCTTGCTGTCGATCTGTCTCCTGCCGATGCTCGTCGCCCTCGCCGGATGCGCGGGCGTGACGACCGACGTCGCGGCCACTGGCGCGCTGCCTGCTGCGGAGGCGACCAGCCAACCCGTGATCTACCGTTTTGCGCCAACCCCCGCCCAGGCCGATGCGGGCGAGGTCCTCCCGTATCAGGCGTTGCTGAGCGACGGCCTCGCGCAGCGCGGCTTCAAGGCAGGCGCGCCCGAGGCGGCGCGCTATCTCGTCTCGGTGGCGTGGGACACGCGCCCCGCCGAGGTGAAAGTCGTGGACGCCGGCTGCGGCGGCGGCTGCGCGCCGGCCGAGGGACCGTCGTTGCCGTGGTTCGGGCGGCCCCACGTGCATACGCTGACGCTGCGTTTCTTCGCGCTGCCCGAAGGTAGCGAGGTCTACAAGGTGAGCGTCGTGAAGCGCGACCGCAACGCCGACGCCCGCGAGGCCGTGCCGTATCTCGTGGCGGGCGCACTGGCGCGGCTGCCGTACGCGGGCGCGCCGCAATGGCGCGTCAAGCTGAAGGGGCGGCCCAGCGCCGGCACGGAGGATCAAGCGCCGGGCATGCCGGAAGTGCTCTCCGTCTCACCCGTCAATCAGCAGTAGTTCAGGGCACCTTTCCGGGTGTGTGCGGCGCCGCTTCGGGCACGCTCGCCGGCTCGTCCTGCGGCCAGCGGTTTTCGTACACGCATTCGCCAAGCGGCTTGCGTTCGGCCCATTTCTCCATTTCGAGCATCGGCTGCGGGTAGAACGCGTCGACCTGACCCACGCAGAGGATCGCCACCGGCTTGGCGCCGGGAGGCATGGCGAGCAGGGCGCGCACCTCGGCGACGTCGAAGATCGACACCCAGCCCATGCCGAGCCCTTCGGCGCGCGCCGCGAGCCACATGTTCTGGATCGCGCACGCCACGGAAGCGAGGTCCATCTCGGGCAGCGTGCGGCGTCCGAAGACGTGGGCTTCCCGGCGATCCATCAGCGCGACCACGAGCACCTCGGCGCAATCGCGCATGCCCTCCACCTTGAGCTTCATGAACTCGTCGCGGCGTTTGCCCAGCGCATCGGCGGTTGCAATGCGTTCTCGCTCGACTGTCGCGTGTAGTTGCTCGCGCAACGCACCGTCCGTTATGCGCACGATCCGCCACGGCTGCATGAAGCCTACGCTCGGCGCGTGATGCGCGGCGTCGAGCAGGCGCGCGAGCGTCGCGGGATCGATCGGGCCCGGTGCGAAGTGCCGCATGTCGCGGCGCTCGTAAATCGCGCGGTAGACCGCCGCGCGTTCGGCTTCGTCAAAGGGCTGTGCCATGAAAGAGTGCGGCCGCGAAAGCCGGATTGGAGGGCCAGTAAGCGTGCATATAGGTGGCCGTGATCGAGCCGTGCCGGTACAGCGCCTCGCCGGGCGCGCCAGTTTGTGCGTGGTGTGCCGTGAGCGCGGGGGCCAGCGGCGTCGCCACGCGCGAGTAGTGAAACGTGTGGCCGCGCAGCGCGCCATGAGCGCCGTCGAGCTGCTGCATGCCGAGCGCCGCGAAGCGCCTTTGCATGACTGCCTCGCCCGGCAGCAGGCCGAGCATCGGCGTACGCGCGCCTTCCACGTCGGTCAGTGCGTCGAGCAGATAGAGCATGCCGCCGCATTCGGCGACGAGCGGTTTTCCCGCTGATACATGCGCGCGCAACGAATTCGCGCTCTGCGTATTGCGCGCTAGCGTCGAGGCATGTAGCTCGGGATAGCCGCCTGGCAGAAAGATCGCGTCGGCGCTGGCGGGCGCGGGCTCGTTTGCGAGCGGCGAGAAGTAGCTCACGCTCGCGCCCAGCGTTTCGAGCAGCGCAATGTTCGCCGGATAGAGAAACGAGAATGCGGCGTCGCGCGCAATGGCGATATGGCGGCCTTCGAGCCGGTGCGCAATCGCTTCGTCATGCGAAGGATCGGCGAATGCCACCGCAGGCGGCAATTCGGCGAGCGCGGTTTGCGCGAGCGCGTCGGCGGCGCGTTCGATGCGCGCGTCGAGGTCGTCGATCTCAGCGGCCTGATGCAGGCCGAGGTGGCGATCGGGGAGAGCCATCGTCGCTTCGCTCGCAACGTGCCCGAGCCAGCGTACGTCGGCGGGCAACGCCTCCTGCAGCATCTGCGCGTGACGCGCCGAGCCCACGCGGTTCGCCAGCACGCCATGAAACGGCACTTCCGGCCGAAAGCGCGCAAGACCGAACGCGATCGCGCCGAAGGTCTGCGCCATCGACTTCGCGCTGACGATGGCGGCCACCGGCACGCCAAACTCAGTCGCGAGATCGGCGCTGCTCGGCGTGCCGTCGAACAGACCCATCACGCCTTCGATGAGAATCAGGTCGGCTTCGTGCGCGGCCTGCGCGAGCAGGGCGCGGCACGTTTCTTTACCCACCATCCACAGGTCGAGCGAGAGCACGGGCGCGCCGCTCGCGCGTGCGAGGATCATGGGGTCGAGAAAATCCGGCCCGGTCTTGAAGACGCGCACACGCCGGCCCGCGCGCCGGTGCAGTCGCGCGAGGCCAGCCGTGAGCGTGGTCTTGCCCTGGCCCGAAGCGGGCGCGCTGATGAAGAGCGCGGGGCAGGCAACCGTTGCGCTCATGCGCTTAAAACTCCACGCCCTTTTGCGCCTTCACGCCTTGCTCGCGATACGGATGCTTCACGAGGCGCATTTCCGTGACGAGGTCGGCCGCTTCGATCAGGGCGTCGGGCGCATGGCGACCCGTCACGACCACGTGCACGCGCGGCGCGCGCGAGGCGATCACACCGAGCACTTCGTCGAGCGGCAGGTACTCGTATTTGAGCACGGTGTTGAGTTCGTCGAGGATCACCATGGCGTACTCGCCGCTCTCGATCATGCGCTTCGCTTCGTCCCAGCCCTTGCGCGCGGTGGCGATGTCGCCGTCGCGATTCTGCGTGTTCCAGGTGTAGCCGTCGCCCATCGTCACGAAATCGCAGTGCGCAACGCTGCCGAGAAAATCGCGTTCGGCCGTGTGCAGCGCGCCCTTGATGAACTGCACGACGCCAAGCTTCATGCCGTGGCCGAGCATGCGCACCGCCATGCCGAACGCGGCCGTGCTCTTGCCCTTGCCGTTGCCGGTGTTGACGATCAACAGGCCCTTTTCGTGCGTCGCGGCAGCCTGCTTCTTCTCGTGGCCCTCGCGGCGGCGTTGCGTCATGCGTTGGTGCGAATCGGGATCAGTTTTCATCATCGGGAATGGGTGGGTTGCGGCGCCTTCGCGTCCGTGTTTGCAGGGTCTTGCAGAAAGGCTGCGATGGCGACCGTCACGCCGTCGAGCGCCAGCTTGCCGCGCACGAGCGGAGCGCCGCCCGCCGCAAGACGCGCGCAGGGCTCGCACACGCCGTCCACGCCGAATCGCGCTTGCGCGGTTGCGGAGGGCGGCGCGAGTGTCGGCGTTGCGGCGAGTTGCTCGCGCGGGTACGTCTGCAACGGCAGCGCATGTGCCGCGCAAAACGCTTGCAAGCCGGGTTCGCCAGCTTTCGCGTCGAGCGTTGCCACGGCCGTTACGTTGGCGAGCGGCCACGCGCCGAGCGCGGCGCGGACCGCGGCATCGATCTGCGCGAGCGTCACGCCGCGCCGGCAGCCGATGCCGAGCGCGAGCGGCGGCACGCGCTGCGCGGGCTCCAGCGTGGCTTCGAATGAGGCTGCGCGCGAGGCGCGATGTTCGGCAGGATTCACGGCGAGAGCGTCGATCGAAGGCGTGACCGCAGAGGCAAAACGAGCAAAAGAGTCGCATTCCGGCCGGCGCCGGATGCGCGCTACGATAGCACACGCTTTTGCGGCTTCCCACGCCTTCCTTGACGCGCAGGCCCCCCGCGCCTACACTCGCACGCACTCTGGTGCTCGCGCGCGCGATCCAATAATGCACGCGCAGTTAAACGGGAATCAGGGAGCCATCCCTCCTCGGGCATGGCCAACCTGAACTGCACCCGCAACGGTACAACGAGCGCGGCGTTCGCACGAATGCCGCAAACCGCTTCCATGCTTTACGCAGTCCACGCCACTGTGCAAGCCGGCCGCAAGGCCGCTCGCGCGGGAAGGCGAAGCGGTGTTTCGTCAGTCCGGATACCGGCCAGATACGTGGGATTCGCGCTGCGGGGATGCGGTGCCGGGTCCGTGATTTTCATGCGTCAGCCGGGCGAGGCCCGGGTGCGTTTCTGGTCGTTCGTCCCCTGCAGGTTTTGAATCGTTGCGCGTGACAGCGTCTCCACGGATACGCGCGCGTGCGCAACACGACACCCGCACGAACGGCAGGCGCGACGCACCATGCCCCTCGATACGGCCTGGCGCCGAAGGAGCACTCAATGCAAATGCGCAAAATTCCGGTCACGATCGTGACGGGCTTTCTCGGCAGCGGTAAAACCACGTTGCTGCGTCATATTCTTCAGCACGCGGGCGGCCTGCGCGTCGCGGTCATCGTCAACGAATTCGGCGAACTCGGCATCGACGGCGAAATTCTGCGCGGCTGTGGCATTGGCTGCGACGAGAACGGCAACGAAACGGAAGGCCAGCTCTACGAACTCGCGAACGGCTGCCTTTGCTGCACCGTGCAGGAAGAGTTCTTCCCCGTGATGGAGAAACTGCTCGAACGCCGCGGCGATGTCGATCACGTGCTGATCGAAACTTCGGGTCTCGCGCTGCCCAAGCCGCTCGTGCAGGCGTTCAACTGGCCGTCGATCCGCAATGCGTTCACCGTCGATGCGGTCGTGACCGTGGTGGACGGTCCCGCCGCCGCGAGCGGCCAGTTCGCCGAAAACCCTCAGGCCGTGGACGCGCAGCGCCGCGCCGACCCGAATCTCGATCACGAGTCGCCGCTGCACGAGCTGTTCGAAGACCAGCTTTCGGCCGCCGACCTCGTCATTCTCAACAAGACCGATCTGCTGGACGTTGCGGGCCAGGACGCGCTCATCGCCGAGCTGCGCGAAGAGCTGCCGCCGCAGGTGAAGATCGTGCGCGCGCAGCACGGCAAGCTCGATCTGCATACGCTGCTCGGGCTCGAGGCGGCCTCCGAGGAGAGCATTCATCTGCGGCACGACCATCACGGTTCCGCCGACGATCCCGATCATCATCATGACGAGTTCGATTCGGTTGTGGTGTCGGGCAATGCGGCTTCGCGCGAGAGCGTGATCGAGGCGCTTCAGCAACTCCTCGATGCGCACACGATCTATCGCGTGAAGGGCTTTGCCGCGTTGCCGGGCGCGCCGATGCGCCTCGTGATTCAAGGCGTGGGCCGTCGCTTCGACAGCTATTTCGACCGCCGCTGGAACGCGCAGGAAAGCGCGGCGCAGCCGCTCGCGAGCCGCTTCGTGCTGATCGGCGAAGACCTCGATGGCGCGACGCTGCAAGCGGCCTTCGATGTCGCGTTGGCAAACGTGCAGACCGCGGCCGCGAAGTGATCGCGCCTAGCTAGACGAGGCAGTCCCATGCATTTGCTGCGCACTACGCCTGGCGGTTTCGTCGACGACACGCAGGGCGTTATCCGGATCGACCAGCAGCCCGCCGAGATCGTCGTGCTCAGTTCGGCGGACACGACGCTCGCGCTACTGGCGAGCGTCGTGTCGCGCCTGCCCGCAGGTTTCCCGAGCGTGCGGCTCGCGAACGTAACGTATCTGCGCCAGCCCGCGTCGGTGGATTTTTACGTCGAAGACGTCCTGCAGCACGCGCGCGTGGTGGTGGTCGATCATCTGGGCGGCGAAACGTACTGGCCGTATGGCATCGAGCAGGTCGTCTCGCTCGCCGAGCGACGCGGGCAACTGCTCGCGATGTTTTCGGGCGACTTGCAGGAAGACCCCAATCTCATCGCCAAGAGCCGCGCCGAGCCCGAATTTTGCCGCTTGCTGTGGCGCTATCTGCGCGAAGGCGGCGCGGCCAACGCCGAATCGTTTCTGCGTGCGCTCGCGTGGCGCGCATTCGACTGGGGAAGCGAGCCTGCGCCGCCCGTGGCGCTGCCGGCCGCCGCGCTCTATTGCCCGCAGCGCGACGTCGCGACCATCGACGAATGGCGCGCGCGCTGGCAACCTGGCGCGCCGGTCGTCGCGCTGCTGTTTTACAAGGCGCATTTGCAGGCAGCGAACACCGCCGCTTTCGATGCCCTCATCGACGCGCTGCTCGCGCGCGGCATGAACCCGCTGCCGCTTGCGATCACGTCGCTCAAGGACACCTTGAGCCGCGACGTGCTCGATCAACTAGCGGCCGAGCACGATGTCTCGCTGGTGCTGAACACCACCGCATTCGCGGCTTCGTCGCTGGACGACCCCGAACCGATCGCGCTCGCCGGTGACGCGCCCGTGCTCCAGGTGATCCTGAGCGGCGGCAATCGCGAAGACTGGGTGAAGGACAATCACGGCCTGAATTCGCGCGACATTGCCATGCATATCGCGCTGCCCGAAGTGGACGGCCGCGTGATTACGCGCGCGATCAGCTTCAAGGGGCTCGCGTACCACTGCAAGGAGACGCAGGTCGATGTCGTGCGCTATCAGCCCGATGCCGAGCGCGTGGCGTTCGTCGCCGAACTGGCGCGCCGGTGGTGCCGCTTGCGCAGCCTGCCGAACGCAGAGAAGAAACTCGCGCTCGTGCTCGCGAACTATCCGATGAGCGAAGGGCGCATTGGCAACGGCGTGGGACTCGACACGCCGGCCTCGTTGGTCGGCATCCTGCGCATGCTGCGTGACGAAGGCTATCGCGTGGCCGATCTGCCCGAAGACGGCGACGCGCTCATGCGCATCCTCACGCAAGGCGTCACGAACGATCCCGACACGCGCGCGCTGCGCCCCGCATGGCAGAGTCTTTCCCTCGATGACTACCGCGCGCGCTTCTCGCAACTTCCCGTCGAGGCGCAAAACGCGCTGATCGCGCGCTGGGGGGTGCCGGAGGACGACCCCACCGTGCGCCGCGGCCGCTTCATGATTGCGGGCTGGCGCTGTGGCCAGGTGTTCGTGGGCATTCAGCCTTCGCGCTCGCGCGGCGACGACACCTACGCGAACTATCACGACGCCGAACTCGTGCCGCCGCATGCGTATCTCGCGTTTTACTTCTGGCTGCGCGAGACGTTCGGCATCGACGCCATCGCGCATGTGGGCAAGCACGGCAACCTGGAGTGGCTGCCGGGCAAGAGCGTGGCGCTTGCCGACACCTGCTGGCCCGACATGGCGCTCGGGCCGCTGCCGCATCTGTATCCGTTCATCGTCAACGATCCGGGCGAGGGGAGCCAGGCCAAACGCCGCGCCCAGGCCGTGATCATCGATCACCTGATGCCGCCGCTCACGCGCGCCGAAAACTATGGGCCGCTGCAAGACCTCGAACGTCAGGTCGATGAGTATTACGAAGCATTGATGGTGGACCCGCGCCGCGCGAAGCTGCTGCGCAAGACCATCCTTGCGACGATCATCGAGCATCGGCTGCACGAAGAGTTGAGCGTTTGCGCGCCGCAGGATCAGGCCGGCGAAGACGAATTGCTCACGCGCGCCGACGCTTACCTCTGCGAGCTGAAGGAAGCGCAGATTCGCGACGGCCTGCATACGTTCGGCGAATCGCCGCAAGGCCAGCAGCGGCGCGACACGCTGCTCGCGCTCGGGCGCTATGCGTGCGGCGACGGGCAGGGGGCGAACGCGGGTCTCATCGACGCACTCGCGCGCGACCTGTGCATCGATCACCTCGTCGATCCGGCCACGGTCGATTGGGCTGCGCCGTGGCATGGCCCGCGTCCGCCGCAGCTCGCTGCGGTGAGCGATACGCCATGGCGTCATGCGGGCGACACGCGCGAACGCCTGGAAATGCTCGCGGCTACGCTGATTGAAGACATTTGCTCAGGCCAACGAAGCGATGCGCAGCAGGCATCGCTGCCGCATGCGGCCCAGGTGCTTGCGCGCCTGCGCGATGACGTGCTGCCGCGCCTCGACGCCTGCGGCCCCGAAGAGATGCGTCAGCTGCGCCGTGGCTTGGAAGGCCGCTTCGTGCCGCCGGGTCCGAGCGGTTCGCCCTCGCGAGGCCGCCCCGACGTGCTGCCCACGGGCCGCAACTTCTACTCCGTCGATACGCGCGCCGTCCCGACCCAGGCGGCGTGGACGCTCGGCATGAAATCGGCGCATCAGCTCATCGAGCGTCACCTGCAGGAGCACGGCGACTACCCGCGCGCCGTGGGGCTTTCGGTATGGGGCACGGCGACGATGCGCACCGGCGGCGACGACATCGCCCAGGCGTTTGCGCTGATCGGCGTGCGGCCGAAGTGGGCCGCCGGCAGCCAGCGCGTGTCCGACTTCGAGATCATGCCGGTCGAGGCGCTGGACCGGCCGCGCATCGACGTAACGCTGCGCGTATCGGGCTTCTTCCGCGACGCCTTTCCCAACGTCATGCATCTGTTCGACGCCGCCGTGCAGGCGGTGGCCGGTCTAGACGAGCCGGAGCACCAGAATCCGCTGCGCGCACGCGTGCTGCGCGAGCGCGACGCGCTGGTCGCGAACGGTATGGCCGCCGACGAGGCGCGCCGCCGCGCGGGCTGGCGCGTGTTCAGCGCGCGCCCCGGCGCGTACGGCGCGGGCTTGCAGTCGATGATCGACCATCGCCAGTGGCAGACCGACGCCGATCTCGCGCACGCGTACCAGGCGTGGGGCGGCTACGCCTACGCGCAAAAGAGCGCGGGTGACGAGGCGGGCGAGGCGTTCCGCGCGCGTCTCGCGACGCTCGACGTGGTCCTGCAGAACCAGGACAACCGCGAACACGACCTGCTCGACTCGAACGACTATTACCAGTTCCAGGGCGGCATGGCCGCGGCGGCGCGGCACTTTTCGCAGGCGCAGCCCGCGCTCTATCATGCGGATCACAGCAACCCCGCTGCGCCGCGCATTCGTCCGCTGCACGAAGAGATCGCGCGCGTGATCCGCTCGCGCGTGGTCAACCCGAAATGGATCGATGGCGTGAAGCGTCACGGTTACAAGGGCGCGGCGGAAATGGCGGCGACCGTGGACTATCTGTTCGGCTATGACGCGACCGCGCGCGTGGTGGGCGATCATCAGTACGCGCTCGTCGCGAACGCCTACGTGCACGACGACGACACGCGCGAATTCATGCAGCGCCACAATCCGCACGCGCTGCATGCCGTGTGCGAGCGGCTGCTCGAAGCGATCCAGCGCGGTCTCTGGCAGGAGCCGGGCGAGCATCGCGCACAACTCGAACACCGTCTGCTCGAAGCCGGGCAGCATCTGGAAGGATCAGGACCATGAGCGCTGCGGCCACGCGTCCCGCGTTTCCCTTTACCGCGCTGGTTGGCCAGGCGCCACTGCAGCGCGCGCTGCTGCTCGCGGCCATCGACCCCGCGATAGGCGGCGTGCTGGTGAGCGGGCCGCGCGGCACCGCGAAATCCACGGCGGCGCGCGCGCTCGCGGCGCTCCTGCCGGAAGGCGCGTTCGTCACGCTGCCGCTCGGCGCGAGCGAGGACAAGCTGATCGGCACGCTCGACCTCGAAGCGGCGTTGCGTGAGAGCGCGGTGCGCTTCGCGCCGGGGCTGCTCGCGCGCGCGCACGGCGGCGTGCTCTA
This sequence comes from Paraburkholderia sp. CNPSo 3272, assembly GCF_024206495.1. GTDB lineage: Bacteria > Pseudomonadota > Gammaproteobacteria > Burkholderiales > Burkholderiaceae > Paraburkholderia. The sequence goes on from NZ_JAMBPQ010000019.1 coordinate 59,725, forward strand.
CGTGGACGAAGTGAACCTGCTGCCCGATGCGCTCGTCGACGTGCTGCTCGACGCGGCAGCGAGCGGCGTGAACACGGTGGAGCGCGATGGCGTGTCGCACACGCACGACGCGCATTTCGTGCTGGTCGGCACGATGAATCCCGAAGAGGGCGAGTTGCGTCCGCAATTGCTCGATCGCTTCGGCTTGATGGTCGAACTCGGGACGCCTTATGACGTCGCTGAACGGCAACGCATCGTCAAGGCGCGTCTCGCGTTCGATGCTGATCCGCAGGCGTTTTGTGCGGCGCGCGAGGCCGAACAGCGCGCGCTCGCGCAGCGTATTGCGGCTGCCCGCGATGCGCTCGACAAGCTCGACTGGAGCGATGCCGTCCACGAGCGCGCGGCGCAGCGTTGCATCGAGGCCGCCGTTGACGGCTTGCGCGCCGACCTCGTGATGCTGCGGGCGGCGCGTGCGCTCGCGGCGTTCGAAGGGGCGCAGGCGGTGAGCCCGCAGCACGTCGACGAGGTTGCCAATTGTGTGCTCGCGCATCGCCGGCACGCCATGCCGCAGCGCTCCGACGCGCCGTCTTCCCCTGAGCAGCGGCCGCCCTCATCCGCACCCATGAGCGAAGACAAGCACACCGAAACAACATCGGATGCCGATTGGGGCGAGATGCCGCCCGAGCCCGTCGCGGCGAAGGCCGTAAAGGGCGTGATCCCGCTGCCAGCAAAAAAACGCTGACCCGTCGGGCACAGGCCGCCGCCTCGGTACAGGGCGGCGCTCGACGGCGAGAAGGCCCGGGGCGCGGTCCCGCGCAAATCGCGAAGCGCGGCGAGCGCATCGCCTGGCCGCCCACGCTCGCGGCCAAACGCGCCGGGTCATTGCAGGCGCAACATTTGCGCTACGCCCAACGCAAGACGGGTTCCGGCGCGCTACATTGCTTCGTGCTGGACTGCTCGGCTTCGATGCTCGCGCGTGGCCAGCTCGCGCTTGCCAAGGGGTTGTTGGTCGCACTATTCGACCGCGCCCGCGCCGAGCGTGTGGAAGTGGCGCTGATTGCCTTCGGCGGTGCCGGGGCCGAGCTGCGGTTCGGGCCCGCGGTGCCGCGCTGGTGGAACGAGCGCTGGATCGAGCCGATCGGCGGGGGCGGCGGCACGCCGCTCGAAGCGGGCGTCGGCCGCGCGGCGCAGGTGCTCGAAACCGCCGCGCGCCGCGATCCGGCACGCGCGCGCCATCTCTGGCTGTTCAGCGACGGCCGCACGACGCAGTGGCCCGCGCGGCCACGCCACGCCGACCATGTCACGGTGATCGATTGCGAACTTGGCGCGCTGCGCGTGGGGCGTTGCGAGGCGCTCGCGCAGGCATGGGCCGGCGAGTGCCTCGACGCTCAGGCGCTGCTCGCCTGAACGCGCGTCAGCGCACGCTGCCGGTCCAGTAGAGCACGTCGTCCTGACGATCGAAAACGTAGACTTTCATCGCCATCTGCTCGGCGGCCGTGAGGCGGTCGAGTTCGAGGCCGAGCGTCGCGTGCGCGGGGTCGCCCGTTTCCGCTTGCACGTTGCGGATGACCGCGCTCGTTTCGATCGCCGTTGCGTTCTCGCCCGAGCGCAGCTGGAAGGCCACGCGCAGCCGCTCGCCAACCTTGCCGAGCGCCCACGCGGCGCTCACCGAAAGTCCGAGCGCGCTGATCCCGCGTGCGAGCGCCACGCCGTCATAACCCGTGCCTTCCTCGCCGATGCCGTAGCGCACGGGAAATTGCGCGCGCACGCGAACCGAGCGGCGTTCGCGCAGGCGGCGGATGTTGGCGGGCTTCGACAGCACGAGGTAGTCGAGCGGTGACTGGCTGAGCGCATGCACGGTGCATACGAAGCGATAGACTGCCTGGCTCGCAATCGCGACGATTTCCACGTTTTCGCACGGCGTGATGGCGATGGGGCGGCCATCGACATAGGGCGTCGTCACGAAGAGCGCTTCGTTGGGCGCGAAACCGATCAGGCGGCACGGGTGCATCGGCGCGCCGCTCGCGCCCATCTGCGGACGCAGGCCCATCAGCGCGCCGATGGTCAGGTGCATGTCGCGCGTGGTGGCGGCGGTTTCGCTAATGCCGGGTGCGTTCCTGGCCGTCGCGCTCTCCGGTGTGGCCTCGAGCCGTTCCATGTCGCCGCGATGCGGCGCGAAATGCAGGAACAGAAAGTCGCGTTCCGCTTCGCCCATCAGCACCGCGCCGGCGTCGAGCAGCAGGGCGCCGTCGCTATCGACGACAGGCCATGCGAGCGGCTCGCCTACCGGCAGGGCTTGCGGCGTGAGTGGGGCGGCTTGCGTTGCGGCGTCGGTGGTTTCGGGTTGATCTTCGGTGGTCGGGTTGGTCATCGGCGCAGGGTGGACGGTGAGCGGTTCGCGTAGTGAAGGCACTTCGCGGGTTCATCTGGTTTACGGCGCTGCGGCAGCGAAATTGAGTGTGTGCCGCGATTCGAAGGCGGTTTCGCGAGCCGCAGTATGATGGCGCCTGAATGCAATCTGTAATCGGCCGGCACGCGGGACAAGCGGTATCAACGGAACGCGCGGAGCAAAGAGGAAACGCCTCATGAAGCTCTGGACACGATGTTTGCGAATCCTCCGCCAATGGAATCGGGCGCTCATGCAGTGGCTGGGCAGCCATCCGTTCATTGTCGGCACGATGGGCTCGCTGGTCGGCGCGGCCATTGTGGCGATCGTGCTGCTGGGGCTGATGCAGCAGCGCAGCCAGGCCATCGTCAGCACGCAGCACAATTCGGGCGCGCTCGTTGCGCTAATGTCGAACGACCTCGAGGCCCATTTCAGTATCTGCGATCTGGTGCTGCTCGATGCCGCGGAGAGCGCGCGCGACCCGCGCACGCAAAGCCTGCCGGCCGACTTTCGCCGCAAGCTGCTGTTCGGCCGCGTAGCGACCGGCGCGTATCTCGACGACGCGTTCTATGCCGATGCGAGCGGCCATATCGTCGAATCGCGCGACGGCCGCGCGTATCCCGGCGTCAATCTCGCAGACCGGGACTATTTCACGGCGCAGCACGAGCGCTCGGTCGGCATGTATATTTCGGACCCGATTCGCTCGCGCACGCGTGAGGGTCAATATTCGATCGCGCTGTCACGCCGCGTGACCGAGTACGACGGCTCGTTTGGCGGCGTCGTGGTGCTCACGATGCGTCTTGCGTATTTTCAGCAACTGTTCGACCGGCTCGACATCGACCCGAAGGGCAGCGCGTTCATCATGCTCAGCGACGGGATTTTGCTTGCGCACCATCCCTATTCGGACTACGAAGTGGGTGCGCAAATCGGCGAGCTGGATTACGTCGAGCCGATGCTGAAGACCACTGCCGGCTCGTTCATCGCCGTGGGCGGGGACGACGAGGTCGAACGCATCTACACGTTCAAGCGCGTTCCGCACACGTTGCTCATCGCCGTGGTCGCGCCTTCGGTGGACGGCGCGCTCGACGCGTGGCGCCACCGCCTGTGGATCTATGCGCCGATGGCGTTGATCTTCGGCGCGCTGATCGCGGCTTCGTCATGGCTGCTCGCATTTTCGATGCGCACGCGGCTCGCCACGCAAATAGAATTCGAACGTCTCGCGGTCACCGACGCACTCACGGGCCTCTTCAACCGGCGCGCACTCGACTTACGCATGGAAACCGAATGGCAGCACGCGAGGCGCGCATGCGAACCGCTCTCCGTGCTCTTCATCGACATCGACAAGTTCAAGCTCTTCAACGACTTCTACGGTCACGGGGAGGGCGATAAGGTGCTCGCCGCCGTGGCCCGCGCGATACGCGAGGCCTGCCGCCGCGCAACGGACATGGTTGCGCGATACGGCGGCGAGGAGTTCGTCGCGGTCCTGCCGGCCACCCCGGCCGACGGCGCCGTGAAAATCGCGGAAGCGGTGCGCCAGCAGGTGGCGGCGCTGGGCATCGCGCACGAGCACAGCGAATACGGCACGCTGACCGTGAGCATTGGCTGCGCCACCTGCGTGCCGCACAAGAGCGATGGCGCGCAGGCGCTGTTGCGTGCCGCCGATGCGGAGCTTTACGCCGCGAAGCAGGCGGGGCGCAATCAGGTGAAAGCGCGCGAGTTCGAAGGCGCGCCACCGGACCCGCGCGACTCGCTGCCTACCTTGAAGGTGTGAGCGCTTTCTTAGGCGTCCTCGCGATACCAGCGAGGCGTGTAAATCCACTCGCGGCCGTCGCCGCGAGCGAACCCGCGCGTGGTCGACGACCCGACGATCACCATCGTGCGCATATCGACGTCGGCGGAACGCAGTTCGCCGAGGGTCGTGGCGCGCAGCGTCTCGCCGGGGCGTCCCACGTCGCGGCCCAGCACCACGCGTGTGTGCGGCGCGCGCACGCTGCGCACGATCTCCAGCGCGCACTCGAGCTGCCAGGGCCGCGCGCGCGAGATGGGGTTATAGAACGCCATCACGAGATCGGCCTGCGCTGCGTGCAGCAGGCGCTTTTCGATCACCGTCCACGGCTTCAGGTTGTCGGAAAGCGAAAGCATGCAGAAGTCGTGGCCGAGCGGCGCGCCGATTTGCGCCGCCGTGGCGAGCGCTGCGGAAACTCCCGGCACGATCGCCAGTTCGACGGCATGCCAGCGTGCGTCATCCGAGCCTTCGAGCGCTTCGAGCACGGCGGCCGCCATGGCGAACACGCCGGGGTCGCCCGACGAGACCACGGCCACGCGCCGGCCCTCGCTCGCCATCTCGAACGCGTGGCGGGCGCGCTGCAGTTCCTCGCGATTGTCGGTGGCGTGGCGCAGCTGGTCCGCGCGAAACGGGCCGGCCATATCGACATAGGTGGCATACCCGACGATATCGGTGGCGCTGTCGAGCGCGGCGCGCGCGGCGGGCGTGAGCAAGTCGGCGCGGCCGGGGCCGAGGCCCAGCACCGTGAGCTTGCCACGCGGGCGGCCCAGCGCGAGCGGGTCGAGCGGCGCGGCCGCGCAGGCGAGGGCGACGCCGTTGTCGTTCGGCGCGCAGTGCTCGACGTTTGCCGCAAGGTCGAGGGCGGCGAGCGCGGCTTGCGGCGTGTTCTCCGCGCCATCGACGAAGCGCAGCGGTACGCCGAGTTCCGTTGCGGCCTGCGCGAGCGACGCATCGCGCATGTGCGCAGCGGGGGCGACGAGCGCCGCGAGCGCGAGCGGCGCGAGACCGCGCGCATCGAGCGCGTGGCGCACGCTATCGGCAAGCGCCTCGTGCGGCGCACCCACGGCCGCGACGATGCTGCGCGGATGAATCACGAGGTCGTCGGGACTGCCGTTCCAGGCTTGCGCGCTCACGCGGATGGCATGGCGCGCCTCGGCGTCGCGCGGCAGATCGACGTTCTCCAGCCACGGTGCCTGGCCGTCCACGCGCGTCGTTGCGCCCGCAAGCAGATCGGAGACGAAGCGCTTGCCTTGCGCGAGGCTCGCAAGCGCATAGCCCGCGGGCGGATTGAGCAGGCAGGTGCCGAAGCGCAATTCGCCGCTGGTGGTGATGGCGGGCGCCACCGCGAGCGCCGCGCCGATTTCGCGCGCCATGACGTTCACGCCCGTGAGTCCCCCGAGCAGCGGCACGACGGCGCTGCCGTCCTCGGCGAGCGCGAGCACCGGCGGCTCCGCGCCCTTGTTGGCAAGGAGCGGCGCGAGGCAGCGGATCACGATGCCCGCCGCGCACAGCGCGACGATGGGCAGGCCGCGCTTATAGCATTCGCGCAAATGCGCGCCAAGCTCGCTGAACGCGACATCGCCTGCCACGCGGCCCTCCAGCGCATGGACCTGCGCGCCAGGGTAAAGCGCCTGCACGCGCCGCGCCGTGGCGAGCGCGCCGGGACCGAGAATGACGATGGCGGGCGGCGTCACGGCTGCCATTTCGCCCCCGGCACGACGAGCAGCGAGAAGTACGGCGAAGCCATCGGATCGACGTCGTCGAGCGGGACGATGCGCTGGTTCGCCATGGTTGCGCGCTCGACATACAGCGCGCGCTGCGCGAGGCCCAGCTCGCCCAGCACGCGGCGCACCTTGTCGAAGTTGCGGCCCAGTTTCATGATCACGGCGGCATCCGCGTCGGCCAGGCGCCGGCGCAATTCGTCCTCGGGCAGCACGCCCGAGAGTACGGCGAGGCTCTGGTTGCGGTAGACGAGCGGCACGCCCAGCACCGCCGCACCGCCCAGCATCGAGCACACGCCCGGCACGACTTCGGCCTCGTAGTGCGCGGCGAGCCGGTCATGCAAATACATGTACGAGCCGTAGAAGAACGGATCGCCTTCGCAGATCACCGCCACGTCGCGTCCGGCGTCGAGATGGCGCGAAAGCATTTGCGCCGCGCCGTCGTAGAAGTCGGCGATGATCGCTTCGTACGAGAGCGGCGGTTCGAGCGCTTCGGTCGTCACCGGGTACACGAGCGGCAAGCGTTCCTGCTCCGCTTCGAGATGGGCCTCGACGATGCCGAACGCATTGCCTTTCTTGCCCTTCGCGACGAAATACGCGACCACGGGCGCGGCCTTGAGCAGCCGCAGCGCCTTGAGCGTGAGCAGTTCGGGGTCGCCGGGGCCGACGCCAATGCCGTGCAGACGTCCTTTACGGATCATTTATTCGGTCTCCGAAGCGAGTGCGTTGACGGCGGCGGCGGCCATTGCGCTGCCGCCGCGGCGGCCGTGCACGACGACGAAGGGCACGCCGTGACTTTGGGCTGCGAGTTGCGCCTTGGACTCGGCCGCGCCGACGAAGCCCACAGGAAAGCCGAGGATGAGCGCGGGGCGCGGTGCGCCGGCGGCAATCATGTCGAGCAGGTAAAAGAGGGCGGTGGGCGCATTGCCGATCGCAACGACGCTGCCTGCGAGATGCGGCCGCCACAGCTCGAGCGCGGCTGCCGAGCGCGTGTTGCCGATGTCGCGCGCGAGATCCGGTACGGCGGGATCGTCGAGCGTGCAGATCACGGCGTTGTTCGCGGGCAGGCGCGCGTGCGTCACGCCATTGGCGACCATTTTCGCGTCGCAGAGAATAGGCGCGCCGCCGGCGAGCGCGTTGCGGCCCGCCGTGCCCGCGCCTGCGGAAAACGCGAGGTCGGCGGCAACGTCCACCATGCCGCATGCGTGAATTACGCGCACGGCGAGCTTTTCGAGGTCGGCGGGAATGCGCGAGAGGTCGGCTTCGGCGCGGATCGTCGCGAACGACTCGCGATAGATCGCCTGGCCGTCGCGAATGTAATCAGACATCTTGGATACTCCGGGGCCGCTGCGCGAGTGCGAGCGCAGCGGCTTCGATCGTCAGGTTGCGCGCGACGAGTTGGCCAAAGCGCTGGCCGAAGCCGCTTTGCGTATCGTCGCGCTCATACAGGTCGTAGTGGTCCGGGTCGCTGGCGAGCAACGTGAACGGCGCGCAATGCGCGGCCGCGCAGGAGCGCTCGCAGCCGCTCAGGTGGGCTTCGGCGCCGGGCGGCAGCAGGGCGGCGAGGCGCTGTGCGTCGGCTTTAGTGTCCGCGTGGCTTTTGACGCATCCGGTTGAGCCCGTGCACGCGATGAGGCGTGCGCGCGGGTCGGCGCGCGAGACGATGAGACCGAGCGCGTGCAGGCGCTCGAGCGTGGCGGGCATGGCGTGCGCGGGCACGTTGGGCAGCAGGACGCCCTGCCAGGGCGTCAGGCGCAATGTCGCGTCGCCCGAGTCTTCAGCGAGTGCGGCTAGCGCGCGCAGCGTTTGCGCGTCGATACGACCGAGCGCGGGCTGCGCGCCCACATAGCCGCTGCCGTCGCTATGCAGCGCGTGTGCGCCGAGGCGCAAGCCGGCGGGACTCGCCACGCGGCGCCATGCGTGCAGCGCGGCGTCGTCACGCATCAGTGCGAAATCCCCATGCTGTTGCGCGCGCTGCAGCAGCGCATCGAGCGAGTGAGCGGCGAGGACGTCGCGCATGCGTGTGGCGTCCGCGCCCGCGAGGTCGAGGAACGCATGCAGCAACGCGCGCATCGATGCGCAAACGTCTTCGGCCGCGAGCGTGCCGACTGGCTGCGCTGTGGGGCAACCCGCGAGGCCCAGGGCGAAGCGCACCGTTGCGCCATGCGGCAACGTGGCGAGCCAGATGTCGTGCGGGTGCTCGAGCATCGCTACACGTTCGCCGCCGTCCAGTTGCAGCGCGAACTTGGGCGAGAGCGCGGCGAATCGCGGCTCGCGCTGCATCATGTCGATGAGCGCGGCGGCGAGTTCCGTCGTGTCGCACAACGCGTCTGGGTCGAGGCCCGCGAGCGGGCTCAGCATCACGTTGCGCAGTTCGTCGGCGGCGCACGCGCGCTCGTCCGGGCTCGCGGCGTCGATGCCGGCGGGGCCGAGGCCCGCGCCGATCAGCGCGGCGCTCAATGCTGTTTCGTCGCCGGCTCGCACGCCGCGAATCTGCACGTTCGCGCGATTGGTCAGTTCGAGCACGCCGCTCGCGTGCGTCGCCGCAGCGTCAGCGAGGGCGCGTGCACGCGCGGCGCTCAGGACGCCGCCAGGCAGACGGATGCGGCACAGGCCGCCGTCGCGAGCCGCGACCACGCGCACGAGCCCCGGGCACGCCGAGGGGCGGAGCACGGCCAATGCGACAGCAGGCGAGACGGGCTTCGTTTCGTGTTTCAAGGCATTACCGGATAAGCATCACGCTGGAGCGGCGCGTTACCCGCACGGCAGGCGGGAAACGGCAGCGATATCGGTACACCCCGCCCGATATGGGTTCGCGCGAACAGTCGGCCGGCAGGTCTCCTGGCTCACAGGTCGTCGACCGCATCGGCCTTCCCGGTAATACCAGTGGCTCGGGTGGATGCGGTCTCGCTGCTCACAGTCGCGGGGGCGGCCGGGATTGCGATCCGGAGTTAGCGCTTCAGCGCTTACTCCGGTCCCATGCAAAGCTGCCTTAACGGCGCCGGCGGACACGGTATTATGCCCGTTTTCGCGCGTGCTCCACCCCACGATCGGGCTGCGGGCCGTGTCGGTGTAGAGAAACAGGCAACCAAACAGGCAACGGCGGGAGAGCGAATGCAGGGCACGCAGGCATGGCTGACGGTGGTGGGCATCGGCGACGATGGCTACGCGGGGCTCGGGCGCGACGCGCGGCGCGCGCTGTTCGACGCGGCCCTCGTGACAGGCGGCGAGCGCCATCTCGCGATGCTGCCCTCGCGCGTGCGTGCGCGGCGCGAAGCGTGGCCGCAGCCGTTCAGCGTGGAGGCGCTGCTTGCCTACCGCGAATCAAATCAGTCCGTATGCGTGCTCGCCAGCGGCGACCCCATGCTGTTCGGCGTGGGCGCGACACTCGCGCGCCGCGTGGTGCCCGGTGAAATGCGCGTGCTGCCCGCGCCTTCATCGCTCTCGCTCGCGGCGGCGCGCAAGGGATGGGCGCTGCAAGATACGGCGATGGTCTCGCTCGTCGGCCGTCCGCTCGATGCGCTGCGCCGCCATCTCTACGCGCGCTCGCGCGTGCTCGCGTTGAGCGCGGAAGGGCGCACGCCCGCGGCGCTTGCCGCGTTGCTCGCCGAAGCGGGCTTCGGCGCTACGCGTCTTGCCGTGTTCGAGCATCTTGGCGGTCCGCTCGAACGCCGCATCGAAGGCCGCGCCGATGCGTGGCACGTCGAAGAAGCCGCGGCGCTCAATCTGGTCGCGTTCGAATGCGAAAGCGATAGTGCGCAGACGCCCGCGCGCGGCTGGACGCTCACGCCAGGCCTCCCCGACGACGCCTACCGCCACGACGGTCAGATCACGAAGCGCGACGTGCGCGCGCTCACGCTCGCGCGTCTCGCACCCACGCCCGGCGCGTTGCTGTGGGACGTGGGCGCCGGCAGCGGCTCGATCGGCATCGAGTGGATGCGCTCGCACGCCGCTTGCCGCGCGATCGCAATCGAGGCGCACGCCGGGCGTCAACGCTTCATCGAGCACAATCGCGCGGCCTTGGGCGTGCCGGGTTTGCAAGTCGTTGCGGGCCGCGCGCCCGAGGCGCTCGCAGGACTTGCCGCGCCCGACGCGGTCTTCATCGGCGGCGGCGTGAGCGTCCCCGGCGTGCTGGATGCATGCTGGGCGGCGCTCGCGAGCGGCGGGCGGCTCGTCGCAAACGCGGTGACGTTGCAGAGCGAAGCGGCACTCGTGGCATGGCGCGCGCAGCACGGCGGCACGCTCACGCGCATCGGCATCGGCGAGGCGCAGCCGCTGGGAGGCTTCGACACCTGGCGTCAGGCGCTGCCCGTCACGCTTTACGAGGCCGTCAAGCCATGACCGCGCGCATCCTGCTGCTCGGCGGCACCGGCGATGCGCTGGCGATCGCGCGCACGCTCGGCCCGCAGCATGTGTACTCGCTCGCGGGCCTTGGCCGCGTGCCTGCCGATCTCGCCTGCGCGGTGCGGGTGGGCGGCTTTGGCGGGGCCGAAGGGCTCGCGCGCTTTCTCGCCGACGAAAACATCGCGCTCGTTTTCGACGCCACGCATCCCTATGCCGCGCAGATCAGCGCGAACGCGGCGCGCGCATGCGCGGCGGCACACGTGCCGTACTGGACGCTGCGGCGTGCGCCGTGGCAGCCGCAGATCGGCGACGACTGGCGCATGGTGAGCGGCTGGGCTGGCGTAGTCGAAGCGATTGCGCCGTTCGCGCGCCCGCTCTTCACGCTCGGGCGCGAGCCGCTTGCACATCTGAACGAAGTGCCGCAGCAGCAGTACTGGACGATCCGTTGCCTCGAAGCGCATCCCGGCCACGCCCGTGCGCGCATCATCGACGCGCGCGGGCCGTTCACGGCCGAGGGCGAGCAGGCGCTTTTTACCGAAGCGCGCATCGACGTCGTGGTCAGCAAAAACAGCGGCGGCGCGGCGACCGAAGCGAAACTCGCCGTCGCGCGCAATATGGGCTTGCCTGTGGTGATGATGCAGCGGCCGCTGCTGCCGGACGCGCAATGTGAATTCACATCAGCGCAAGAAGCAATCGACGCGCTCGCGAACCCTATTCAGCGGAGTTTCCACGCATGACCGTTTTCTTCATCGGCGCGGGTCCGGGCGATCCTGAACTGATCACCGTGAAGGGCCAGCGCCTCGTGCGCAGCTGCCCCGTCATTCTCTACGCGGGTTCGCTCGTGCCGCCCGCCGTGCTGGAAGGCCACCGCGCACACAAGGTGGTGGACACCGCGCCGCTCACGCTCGACGAGATCGTCGTGCTGCTCGAAAGCGCGCATGCCCAGGGCTTCGACGTGGCGCGCGTGCATTCGGGCGACCCGTCGCTCTACGGCGCAATCGGCGAGCAGATCCGCCGACTGCGTATGCTCGGTATTCCTTATGAAGTCGTGCCCGGCGTGACCGCGACCGCTGCGTGCGCGGCGGCGCTCGGCAGCGAACTTACGCTGCCCGGCATTTCGCAGACGCTCATTCTCACGCGCTACGCCACGAAAACGTCGATGCCCGAAGGCGAGCAGCTAGGCGACCTCGCGCGTCATAAAGCGACGCTCGCGATTCACCTGGGCGTGCGCCATATCGCGCGTATCGTCGAGGAATTGCTGCCGCACTACGGCGAGGATTGCCCGGTCGCGGTGATCTATCGTGCGAGCTGGCCCGACGAGGAACGCGTAACGGGCACCCTCGCAGATATCGCGCGGAAGGTACTGGCTACGGATATCGAGCGTACTGCGCTCATTCTCGTGGGACGCGTGCTCGCGGCGGACGGATTTGCGGATTCGACGCTGTACGGTGCGCAGAAGCGCCAGGGCTAAGAAAGCGCACGCAAGTGCGCGCGCAGCTTGTCCACCTCGCCCTCGGCGAACTCCTTTTCGATCTGCACATGCGTTTGCTGCCACAGCGGAAACGCCGCGTTGAGCAGCCGATGCCCCTCGTCCGTGAGGCTCAGCAAACGGCTGCGCTTGTCTTCCGGGTCCTGCTCGATGACCACGAGACCGCGCCGCTCCAGCGGCTTGAGCGCGGCCGTGAGCGTGGTGCGGTCCATGGCCAGTAGCGACGCCACGTCTTTCATGCCCGGCGGATGCGGCCGGTTCAGCGACATCAGCAGCGAAAATTGTCCGTTGGTGAGATCGAGCGGACGCAGCACGTCGTCGAAAAGGCGCGCGAGATTGCGTGCCGCCCGCTGCATATGCAGACACAGGCAGCAATCGCGCACCGATAGCGTGGTTTCGAAGGGGAGTTTCTTTGCGCGTGCCATATTGCAATTATGTTGATATCAACCTATGCTGTCAAGGCCGGATGGGCGACATGCCGTTGCTCCCGTTTTCAGACCAGCAACCAGACCAGCAGTTGGAGGACACATGAGCGATCAGAAACTGTTTCTCGCTGTTTTTCTCGGTACCAAAGACAACGCACGCATGAAGGGTTGGGCGGCGCTTTCCGAAGCGGATCGGCACGCAAAGGAAAAGGAGGGCATTGCAGCCTGGCACGCGTGGGTCGAAAAGCACAAGGCGTCGATCGTCGATATGGGCGGGCCGCTCGGCAAGACCAAGTCGATTGGCGAGCATGGCATCGCGGACATATCGAACGCGCTAACGGGCTATACCGTTCTGCGTGCCGCATCGCACGAAGACGCCGCGAAGCTGTTCGAAGGACACCCGCATTTTTCGATTTTTCCGGGCGAGGGCGTCGAAGTGATGCCGGTTCTACCGATTCCCGGGGTCTGAACGGAGGCGTCGTCATGAAACTCTACGGCTTTGCCGGCACCCGTTCGCAGCGCGCGCTATGGGGCCTCAAGGAAGTCGACGCCGATTTCGAATTCATCTCGGTCAATCTGCTCGCAGGCGAGCACAAGCGGCCCGAATATCTGCGGATCAATCCCGCGGGCAAAGTGCCCGTGCTGATCGACGGCGAGCGCGTGATTCCCGAATCGGCGGCAATCGTGCTGTATCTCGCGGATAAATATCCGCAGAAGGCGCTGTTGCCCGCGGATCTCGACGAGCGGGCCCAGGCGTATCGCTGGACCCTGTTCGCGGTCACCGAACTGGAGCAGCCGCTCTGGAGAATCACGCGGCATTCGTTCCTGTATCCGCCGGAAAAGCGCAGCCCCGCCGATATCGAACTCGCGCGGGAGGACTTCGGAAGCATGGCCGCGGTGCTCGAAAAGCACCTCGAAGGACGCGAGTTCATCGTCGGCAACAAGCTTTCGGTCGCCGACTGCGTGACGGTGTATCTGATGGACTGGGCCAACGAAGTGCAACTGCTGGAGGGCTTCCCGCGCTTGCAGACGTATCTCGAACGCCTCTACGCGCGTCCGGAGGCGCCGCAGCGCATCGCCGAAGCGCGCAAGGCGGCATAAATGGAAAACGGCCCAACCGGATCACGCCGATTGGGCCGCCTCGCTACCGCGTCACACCATGTCAATGCGCCCGCGCATGCTCATGATCCACATGCGTGCGCGGTTGCGTCACCGTGCTCACCACCACGAGCACGATCACGTTCACGAACAGCGCCAGGAAGCCGATGTTGACGTCCTTGAGCGCATCCGGCGCGAACGGAATCAGCTGAGCCACGCTCACGTGCGTGAGTGTCGTGATGATCACCACGAGCACGCCCGCCACGATGCCGCAGAACGCGCCTTGCTTCGTCACGCGATTGCGCGCGGAAAGGCTGCAAACCAGCGCCGGGAACAGCTGCGTGACGAAGTTGTAGCCCATCAGCAGCAGCGCGACGATGGTGTCGCCGCCCCTGAGCGTGAAGCCGACCGCCACGAGCGCGATCACCGGCACGAAAACGCGCGCGAGCTTCGCGACCTGCGCGTCGTCCGCGTTCTTCGAGAGTGCGCCGCGATAGACGTCGTTGGCGAGCAGCGTCGAAGCCGTGGTGAGGATCATCGAGCCCGGCACGAGTGCGGTGAGCACGCCTGCCGCGCCGATTACGCCCACGAACCACGGGTCGAATGTTTGCAGCGCGAGACGGAACAGCGAAAGATCGATGTCCGGACCCTTGAGGCCCGGCACCTTGAGCACGGCCGCGAAGCCGCAGAAGAATACGAACAGCAGAATGAGCTGATAGAGCGGCAGGATCATCGCGTTGCGGCGGAAGATGCGCTCGTTCTTCGCGGTGTAGACCGACATGAAGGTGTGCGGCCACATGAAGAACCCCAGCGCTGTGAGCAGCACGGTGGACTGGAACCACGTCACGCTCTGACCTCGCGCCGGGAACGTGAGGAAGCCGGGCTTGGCGGCGTCGATGGCACGGAACATCTCGCTCAGGCTGCCGTAGTGGTGGATCGGCAGGTAGATGCCGAGGAACACCGCGATGGCGAGAATCATCGTGTCCTTCACGACCGAGTTCCACGCACAGCCGCGCACGCCCGAAACGATCACGTAAGCCGTGACCACGGCCGCGCCGATCCAGATCGCCGCCGTCGAGGAGATCGCGCCATAGGAGGCCGTCGTCACGATGATGCCGAGACCCTTGAGCTGCAGGACGAGATACGGCACGAGCGCGAGCACGCCCACGCACGCCACCAGCACGCCCAGCGCGGGGCTCTGGTACTTGCGCGCGAAGAAGTGGGGCTGCGAGACGAGCCGGTGCTGCTTGGCGAAGCGCCATACGGGCGGCAGCATCCAGTACGAGAGGATGTATGCAAGCGTGCCGTAAGCCAGAATGTAGTAGACGGGCGCGCCCTTGCCATAGGCGAAGCCGCTGCCGCCGAGGAACGTGAAGGTGGTGTAGATCTCGCCTGCCATGAGCAGGAACACGAACGCGGTGCCGAAGCTGCGGCCGCCCACGGCCCACTGCTCGAGATTCATGTCGTGCCCGCGGCGGGCGCGCATGCCGAGGTAGAGCGCGACGAAAGTCATCGCCGCGATGATGATGAGGGCGCTCATGATCGCACCTCCGCATCCGCTTCGCCCGAAAGCCGGTTGACCGGGTCGAGCCGGTAGACGATCCCCATGATCACCGCGGCCAGCACGACCCACATGACGATCCATGCGAGCACGAGCGGCATGCCGAGCACGAGCGGCTCAGTGCGATTGACGAACGGCACCCCTAACAGGATGCCGATAAAGGGCAAGGCAGCGAGCAACCGCAGTGACATGGCAACTCCTCTTTCAAATGAGAAGAAAAGAAACGTCGCGTCGGGGTGCGAGGCCACCCACTCTATGCTTGGGAACGCGCCCCGTAAAGCTGCCAAAAATACTGAAGGGGCTGCGGTAAGGATTGGTGCAACGCGCCATTTTTCGGGGCGTTGGCCGACGTCGATCAGGCACGCCTGACGCCGATCCGGCTACACTTCTCGCAGCCCGGCGCGCTCTTTTTGCGCATGCCCTTACCGGATCGACTCCATGATCGAGAGCCTGATTTCAGACATCCTGTTCGGTTTTATCGGACTTATCAGCATCATTAATCCCTTCAGCGGTGCCTTTGTTTTCCTCGATCGCTCCGCCACACTCACCGACGAAGAGCGGCGCCTGCTCGCCAAGCGTGTGGCGATCAACGCGTTCTTCGTGCTGGTCGCGGCGTTTTTCGTCGGCACGCCCATTCTGCATTTCTTCGGCATTTCCATGGAAGCGCTGCGGATTGGCGGCGGCCTCGCGGTGGCCGTGAGCGGCTGGCAAATGCTCAACGCGCCCGAGCCCGAACCCGCCCCGGTCGATCATCCGGTCAAGCCCATGAGCGCGAGTTCGGCCTCCGGCAAGGCCTTTTTTCCGCTGACCATTCCGCTCACCACCGGCCCCGGCTCCATCGCCACAGCCATTGCGCTGAATGCCAACCGCACGCACAAGCTTTCGGCGTGGCTGCTTTCGAGCTTCGCGTCGATCGTGATCTCGACGCTCGTCATGCTCGTGATCTATTACGTGTATAGCCGCGCCGCGCGGCTTTCGCAGTACCTGGGTGTGGAAGGCACGCGCGTGGCCATGCGCGTGTCGTCGTTTCTGCTCCTGTGCATCGGGGTGCAGATCATACTGACTGGCCTGACCGGCTTTCTCACGCCGATCGCCGACCTGCGCGCCGCAAAGTAGCGGTGCCTGCAAACGGGCCGGCATACACGAGCGTCCTTACGCGAAGGAGACCACCATGTGCCGCTGGCTCGCTTATACGGGAAACCCCGTGCAGCTCGAAACCGTGCTCTTTCACGCACGCCATTCGCTGATCGACCAAAGCCTGCACTCCACCAAAGGCGCGACCACCACGAACGGCGACGGTTTCGGGCTCGGCTGGTACCAGGACCCGCACGACATTCCCTATCGCTACCGCAGCGTTCATCCGGCCTGGAACGACCGCAACCTGCGCGAACTCGCGCGCGCGGTGCGTGCGCCCATGTTCGTCGCGCACATCCGCGCGGCCACGCATACGCCCGTGCAGGAAACGAACTGCCATCCGTTTCGGCACCGGCGCTGGATCTTCGCGCACAACGGGCTGATCCGCAGCTACCCGCTGATGCGGCGCGATCTGCTGGTCGCGATCGATCCGGGGCGCTTCAATGCGCTCGAAGGGTCGACGGATTCGGAAACGATGTTCTATCTCGCGATGACGTTCGGCCTCGAAGTCGAGCCCGTTCTTGCGCTGGAACGCATGGCCGGTTTTGTCGAGGAAACCGCAAAAAAACATGGCATCGAGCCGGCGCTCAATATGACCGTCTGCGCATGCGACGGCGAGCAGATCGTCGCCGCGCGGTATTCGAGCGAACGCAATTCGCGCTCGCTCTATCACACCACGGCGTTCCGGCATTTGCGCGAACTGTATCCCGACGACCCGCGCATCACTGCCGCCGGTGACGACGCGTATCTGCTCGTTTCCGAGCCGCTCGGCGATACGCCCGATGTATGGGCCGAAGTGCCGGAATCGACGGCGATCGTCGTGCGCGGGCCCGAGGTCGAATACCGGCCGTTCGTGCCGGTCGCGCCTTGAACTGACGGCGGGCGCCTTAAACCGGGGTCACGCGCCCCGGCGTCTTCGCCTTGCCGCCGCGAGCGCGAGCACCTCGTCAAATAGCGTGACGTCCACGGGCTTCACGAGATGCATCTCGAAGCCCGCTTCGCGGGTGAGTTCGATGTCGGCGGCCTGGCCGAAACCCGTCATCGCGGCGAACAGCGTGTGCTTGAGCGGCGGCAGCGCGCGCAGGGTGCGCAGCGTCGCATAGCCGTCGATCTCGGGCATGGCGATGTCGATGAGCGCCGCGTCGGGGGTGAAGCCCTCCACTTCCTCGCGCGCGTGGGCGGCGCTGTAGGCCACGCGCACGTCGTGGCCTTTGAGTTCGAGCAGCATGGCGAGGCTGTCGGCCGAATCGCGGTTGTCGTCGACCACGAGCACGCGCAGCGGCGGCACGCCGGCTTCGGCCAGTGCGGCAAGTTCGGCCGTGTCCGGCGTGAGCGGCGGCGGCTGCACGGCATGCGCGGCCTCGCGCGCGAACGGCAGGCGGATCGTGAACGTGCTGCCTTTGCCGGGCCCATCGCTCCTGGCGGAGATGGTGCCGCCATGCAGCTCGATGAGCGAGCGGCACAGCATGAGGCCGATGCCGAGCCCGTTCTCTGCGGGCCCCGGCGCCGAGCGGTCCTGGCTGAAGAGGCCGAAGATCGACTCGTACGTGCCGGGCCGCAGGCCGCGGCCTTCGTCGTGCACCTGGATCTGTACGGCGCGCGCGGCGGAACGCACGTCCACGACGATATGGCTGCCGTCGGGGGAGAACTTCGAGGCGTTGTGCAGCAGGTTCTGCAGCACCTGCACGAGCCGCGTGTGATCGCCCGTCATGGTGAGGGTCTCGTCGGGCATCTGCACGTCCACGTGCTGGCCGCGCGCCGAGGTGAAGGGCTGCGCCGCGTCGATGGCGTGCGCGACCACTTCGCGCAGGTCGAGCGGCGCCTCGCGCAACTCGATCTTGCCCGACGTGATGCGCCCGACGTCGAGCAGGTCGTCCACGAGCCGCGTGAGGTGCACGATCTGCCGGTCGATCATGTCGCGTGCGCGCTCGATGTCGGGGCTCGGCGCATCCATGAGGCGCATCGTGGCCACGGCGTTGCGCACCGGCGCGAGCGGGTTGCGCAGTTCGTGCGCGAGCAAGGCGAGGAACTGCTTCATCTGCTCGCTCGAATGCTCGAGTTCGTCGGTACGGCGGCTTTCGGTCATGTCGCGCGTGACCTTCGCGAAACCCGTGAGGCGGCCTTGGCCGTCATGCACCGCGGTCAGCGTGACACTGGCCCAGAACATCGAGCCGTCCTTGCGCACGCGCCAGCCCTCGGTCACCACCCGGCCCAACTCCTTCGCGCGGCGCAGCTCGCGTTCGGGCTGGCCGGCGGCGACTTCGTCCGGCGGATAGAACACGGAAAAATGCTGGCCGACTATCTCGGCCGGGCGGTAGCCCTTCAGGTTGGTCGCGCCGGTGTTCCAGCTCACGACGTGGCCGTGCGGATCGAGCATGAACATCGCGTAGTCGCTCACGCTTTCCACGAGCAGGCGAAAGCGCTCTTCGGAAAGACGCAGCGCCTCGACCTGGCGGCGTTCGGCGGTGAGGTCGCGCGTGACCTTGGCGAAGCCGGAGAGCGAGCCGTCGCGCTCGTGCAGCGCGGTGATGACGACGTTGGCCCAGAACATCGAGCCGTCCTTGCGCACGCGCCAGCCTTCGTCGTTGAAGCGTCCGTGCAGCGCGGCCTGCTCCAGCTCGTGATCGGGCCAGCGGCGCGCGTTTGCTTCGTCGGTGTAAAAACGCGAGAAATGCTGGCCGATGATCTCGTGCGCTTCGTAGCCTTTGATGCGGGCCGCGCCGCGATTCCAGCTCACGATGTAGCCGTGCCTGTCGAGCAGGAAGATCGCGTAATCCTCGATCGGCTCCACGAGCGCCTCGAAGCGGCGTTCGTGGTGGCTTTCGGCGGCGGTGTTGTGCGGGGCGATGCCGGGGTCGGGCGTCGTCATGGTCCTCGGGTCTGTCATAGGGCCTGTTCACGGAGTTGACAGGCTCTGGCCTCTTGAATGGACGTCCCGCGTGCAGCGGGCGCCGCAGCTTACCACGCGCGCTGCCCGGAGCGGTCGTACTTTTCGGCCATTGCCGGAATGCCGGCCCGCACGTGGCGTTCCGCCCGGCGCACCTGGCGGGTGAGCAGCACGACGTGCGGCGGCACCACGCGGCGTGCGCGCAAGGTCCAGAGCGCGCCGCGCAGCAGCGCCACGCCTGCCGGGCCGAGCGAGCGCTGGCGCGCGAACACGGCGAGCGCTCGGCCGGTCGCCGCGATCGCGTCGCGCGCGGGCAGCCGCATCCACGCGACCCAGGCGGTGTTGCGCGCGAGCGCGCATTGCTGCGCGCGCGTGAACCACCGGTAAAGCGGCTCGCGATGCGCGAGCGCCTGCTCGCAATAGACGATCTGATGGCCGGCCGACAGCATGTCGAGGGCGGCCAGCTCCTCGGCGCCGCCGTGTGACAGCCGCTCCTCGTAGCCGCCGAGCGCGCGGAACACGGCCGCGCGGAAAATGCACGCGCCGGCCATGAAGTTGGTGAGCGCCGGGCCGGCCCCGCCTTCCGCGCCCGGCGACGTGGCGGCGAGCATCAGGCAGGCGGGGTGAATTTCGCGCTCGTCGCCGCTTACCACGCGCGCGTTGAGGACGGCGACTTGCGCGTGGGCGTCGAGCAGGTGCGCCGCGCGCGCGAGTGCGCCGGGTGCGAACCAGGTACTGTCGTCGCAGCACGCGACATAGTCGGTGCGCGCGAGCAGCACGGCGCGATTGAAACCGGCCATGCCGTGGTCGCCCAGCGACTGGACGATGCGCACCTGCGGGAAGAGCGACGCCAGCAGGGAGACGGTGGAATCGGTGGAGCCGTTGTCGGCCACGATGACGTCGGGGTGTTCGGGAAGGGCGGTGAGGCGGGCGACGGTATCGATGGTTTGACGCACGTGATTGCGCGTGAGGACGACCACCGTCACGCGCGGCGCGCTGGGAGTTCCGGGGGCAGGGGCGGAGTCGTTCATCGCAGCAGGCGGCGGGAGCCGGCCGGTGAGTTGTCGAATTGACCTTGTCAGCATACGCCGATGGCGCGCGACATGCAGTAGATGACGTGGGCCAGGGGCTGGGCGGCGCAGCGGCGGTGCTGCGCTGCACCTTCGGGCGGTGCGCAATTTTCGCGCCGCGTGCGAGTGGCGCGCGCGATTAGCGCGATCAGGCGATTCGCCGCTCAGTCGCGGGCGCAGACTTCGTCGAGATGGTCGAGCAGGTCGGCGGGGTCTTCATACACGCGCAGCGCGCCCGCGCTTTTCAGTTCCTCGGTGCCGTAGCCGCCCGACTGCAGGCCGATGCCGAGCGCGCGGCAGCGCTGGGCCGCGAGCATGTCCCAGACGCTGTCGCCTACCACGAGGCAGCGCTCGATCGGCACGCTCAGCCGCAGCGCCGCGGCGACGAAAAGATCCGGGTCGGGCTTCGCGTGGCGCACTTCGTCGCGCGTGATCACGGTCGTGACGGACGGGTCCACGCCGAGCGCCTGCAAGTTCACGGACGCCGTGGCGAGCCGCCCGCTCGTGGCGATCGCCCAGGGCACCTGCGCGGCGCTGAGGGCGTCGAGCAGCGCGCGGGCGCCGGGTAGCGGTCGCACCTTGTCGGCGTGGCGGCGATAGGCATCGGCGTGCAGTTTTTGCAAGCGCGCGATACGCTCGGGCGCGATCGACTCGTGGGCCTCGTGGGTCTCGCGCAGCAACTGGTTCATGAAGAGCCCGCCGCTCATGCCGATGCGCCGGTGAATGCGCCACACCGAAAGCTCGATGCCGTCCGCGTCGAGCGCTTCCTTCCATGCGAGCACATGCTGATACACGCTGTCGACGAGCGTGCCGTCGAGGTCGAACAAAAAGGCCGTTTCGTTGCGCATGGGTGGCTCCTGTGGCTACAAGACGATTACGCGGTGTGGCCGCAAAAAGTGTACGCCGCGCGCCGTTGGCGTGCGTCGCAGCGGGCGCGCGGCGTCGCCTCAAGGCGCGCTGGCCGCAGCCGCCCCGGACGCCCCCGGTGCGCCTTGCGCGGCGCCCGTCTGCGGATACATCTGCAGCAGCACCCGCAGGACGCCGTTGGTCCAGCCAAAGCCGTCCTGCAGCGGATATTCGCCGCCGCCCGCCGACGAGGCCTTCGTGGCCGACGCGCTCACGTCGTATTTCTCGACGAGCTTGTGCGTGCGCGTGTAGTAGGCGAGGTTCGTCGCAATCCAGCGCGTGGCGATTTCCTGCGCGAGGTCCTGTTCGCCGTAGCGGCGCAGCCCCATGACCGCGAGATATTGCAGCGGCGCCCAGCCGTTCGGCTCGTCCCATTGCTGGCCGGTCGCGACCTGGGTGGTGGCGAGGCCGCCGGGGCGCAGCAGTCCGGCGCGTACCGCGGCGGCCACTTCCTGCGCCTGTGCTTTCGTCGCGACACCCGCATAGAGCGGGTAGACGGTCGCCGCCGTGAGCCGGTGCGTGAGCGTGCGGTGCGCGAAGTCGTAGTCGCTGTAGGCATGCAGTTGCGGGTCCCACAGCACGCGGTCGATGGCGTCGGCGCGTTGTTGCGCGCGCTTCGTCATCAGTTCGGCCTCGCGCGCGTCGCCCTTCAGGCCGTAGGCCTTCGCGAGCGTGCGTTCGAGAATCACCATCAGCGAATTGAGGTCGACCGGCGCGAGCGAGGTCACGTCGATGGTCGAGAGCGTGTGGCCGTCGGCGAGCCAGCGCGAACTGTAGTCCCAGCCCGTTTCCGCGCCCGCGCGCAGGTTGCGCCAGAGATCAGAGGCATCGCGCTGCGGGGTGGCGCGCGCGGTCAGGATGTCCTCGCGGTATGACTCGTCGCGCGGGCGGTTGCGTGCGTCCCAGTAGCGGTTGAGCAGCGTGCCGTCGGGCAGGCGCACGAGGTGGCGCGCGGCGTGGCCGGGCTTGAGCGTCTGCGCGCCGGCCATCCAGTAGTCGTATTCCTTGCGCAGTTGCGGCAGGTAATGGAGGTACACGGCGTCGCCGTCTTTCTGCGCGACGAGGCTCACCATCTGCGCGAAAAACGGCGGCTGCGAGCGGCTCAGGTAGTAAGTGCGATTGCCGTTCGCGATGTGGCCGTAGCGGTCGATCAGCGCGGCGAAGTTGTTCAGTTCGTCGAGCGCGAGTTCGTGGCGGCCGCTGGCCTCCAGGCCGAGCATGATGAAGTACGAATCCCAGTAGTAGATTTCGTTGAAGCGCCCGCCCGGCACGACGTACGCAAAAGGCAGCGGCAGCAGCGACGAATACGGATTCGGCTTCGCGTCGGGACGGCGGCTCAGCACGTTCCAGAGCGTGTCGATGTGGCCGACGACATCCTGGTTCGGATCGGAAACGTAGTGATCTTCGGATTGCGCCGGGGCCGTGAAGTACTGGTTCACGAACTGCGTGAGCGCGGCCTTGCGTGCGGCGTTGTCGTGCTGACCCGCGTGTTGCTGGCGCCAGCGCTCGTAGGCGGCTGTGATCTGACTCGGGCGCTGGTTGGGCAGCATGTCGGCAAACGTCTTGCTGTCGGGGAAGATCTGCGCGAGCTGCACGTCGTGATAGAGGCGGCCGTAGAGGTCGGCGGGCGTGGCGGGCTGGCTCTCTTTTGCGGTGTCATGCTGCGCCGGCGAGCGAACCGGCGTGGCCGATCGCGCCGGCGTTTGTAATTCCTGCGCGTTGGCGGGTGCGCTCGCCGAGGCTGCGGCGTCGGCTTGTGCGTCGGCAGCCTGGGCGGTTTGCGCAAGCGGCCAGGCGAGGCACAACGCAGCGGCGAGCGCGGCGGCACAGGAGATGGGGCGGGATGTCGTGGCGGATGTGGGTGTGCGGGAGCGGAACGGAAAAGACATGGGCTTGATGTTTTTGATGGGCGACGAGCGCGCCCGCGCGCAAACCTGGGGCGCAGGCGAAGCGCGCAAACGAAGCAATTCCCGTTCCGCGCCAACGGTTAAACGAGACGGGCGGCGACCTCAGTATTCAAAATCGGGATACTCCGTATTCTCCATATCGCGTTGCGCGATAACGGGCGTAGCGGCGAAACTTGCGAAAAATCAATTCAAGCAACGCCGCATCAGGAGACATCTCATGCGCACTCAGATTGGCATCATCGGCGCCGGGCCCGCGGGCCTGCTTCTTTCCCATCTTCTGCATTTGCGCGGCATCGACTCCGTCGTGCTCGAGCTGCGTGGCCGCGAGCAGATCGAATCGACCATACGCGCCGGCGTGCTCGAGCAAGGCACGATGGACGTGCTCACCGAAGCGGGCGTCGGCGAGCGCATGAAGGCCGAAGGCGCGCTGCATCACGGCTTCGAACTCGCGTTCGAAGGCAAGCGCCGCCGCATCGATCTCACTGGCCTCACGGGCAAAGCCATCACCGTCTACGCGCAGCACGAAGTGCTCAAGGACCTCGTGGCCGCGCGCGTGGCCGCGGACGGCAAACTCTTCTTCAATGTCTCGGACACGTCGATTCACGGCGTCGAAACCAGCACGCCGTCGATCCGCTTCACGCTCGAAGGGGAGGCGCACGAGCTGCACTGCGACTACGTGATCGGCTGCGACGGTTTCCACGGCGTGTCGCGCGCCTCGATTCCGGCAACGCTGCGCCAGGACTACGAGCGGGTGTTCCCGTTCGGCTGGTTCGGCATTCTCGTCGAGGCGCCGCCCACTTCCGACGAACTCATCTACGCGCGGCACGATCGCGGATTCGCGCTCGTCAGCACGCGCTCGCCGAACGTGCAGCGCATGTATTTCCAGTGCGATCCGAAGGACGACGTCGACAACTGGTCCGACGACCGCATCTGGGCCGAGTTGCACGCACGCGTCGATTCGCGCGAAGGCCACCGGGTGGTGGAAGGCAAGATCTTCCAGAAGAACATCGTCGGCATGCGCAGCTTCGTTACGACCACGATGCAGCACGGGCGCCTCTTTCTCGCGGGCGACGCGGCGCATATCGTGCCGCCGACCGGCGCGAAGGGCCTCAATCTCGCGGTGGCGGACGTGCGCGTGCTGACCGCGGCGCTCGTGGCCTTCTACAAGGAAGGCCGCACCGATCTGCTCGATGGCTATAGCGAAACGGCGCTGCGCCGCATCTGGCGCGCCGAACACTTCTCGTACTGGATGACGCGCATGATGCACCGCCTCGACGACGCCACGCCGTTCGAACAGCGCCTGCAGGTTGCGGAACTGGAGCACGTCACCACCTCGCGCGCCGCCGCGACCGCGATGGCCGAAAACTACGTGGGCGCGGTTGCCGTGTGAGGTAAGCGCAACGTATGAAACGACCGCGCGAGTCCCGCAGGGCTCGCGCGGTTTTTTCTGTTTACGGTGTCGGGTTGGACAGCTTCAAATCGCCGTGAGCGGCGCGATGCCCAGTTCGGTTGTGATATCGGCGAAAGGCTTTCTCACGGAGTCGGGCAGCGTGATCGTCTGCATGTGCCGTTCTCGATTCTCCGCTTCGTACTGGCCAGGGTATTGCACCGGCTGCGCCGGATCCTGCGGCGGGCAGCTGAGCAGATAGTCGAGGAACGACTCGACCTCCTGCGAGCGCCACGTCGTGTTGAAATCCACCTGCGGATCGAGCACCAGCGCGAACAGATTGTTGGTCGCCACGCCGTTGCGCGGATTGTCCGGATGGATCGTGCCGCCGCCCGAGAGCACGCCCGCGAGCAGTTCCGCCACGAGTCCGAGCGCATAGCCCTTGTGCAGGCCGAACGGCAGCAGCGCGCCGGGCGGGTCGGCGAACAGCACGTGGGGGTCCGTGCTCGGCTGGCCGTTCGCGTCGATCACCGAGCCGTCGGGCGCCGGCAGACCGTTTTCGGCGAGCACGCGCGCCTTGTTCACGGCAATGGCGCTCGTGGCGATATCCACGACGAAGGGCGGCCGCCCGCCCGGCAGCGGGCCCGCGAAGCACAGCGGGTTGGTCGTGAGCCGAGGCTCGCGCCCGCCGAACGGCGCGACGGTCGGCGCGCGATTCACCACGTTGGTGAACGCGAGCAGCACGTAGCCCTGCGCCGCGACCATTTCGCCGTAGTGGCCCATGCGCC
This sequence comes from Paraburkholderia sp. CNPSo 3272, assembly GCF_024206495.1. Lineage (GTDB taxonomy): Bacteria > Pseudomonadota > Gammaproteobacteria > Burkholderiales > Burkholderiaceae > Paraburkholderia. The sequence goes on from NZ_JAMBPQ010000019.1 coordinate 84,593, forward strand.
CCAGGTGATGGCTATGACGCAGCGTCACGATGCACTGTCCATGTTCGCGCGCGCGGGCGATCGCGTCTTCCATCACGACCTTGCCAATGTGCTGGCCGAAGCCGCTGTGGCCGTCGTAGCCGATCAGGCTGCCGCGGTCGACGACGCGCTCGGCGCGGCCGTCGGCGGTGACGAAACCCGCGGCCAGCACGCGCTTGTAGTTCGGCAGGATCGACAGGCCATGGCTCGCGTAGCCCACGCGGTCCGATTCGATCAGATGGTCGGCCACGTCGGCGGCGATGTCCTCGGGCACCGAGACGTTCGTGAGCACGGCCGTGGCGAAGCGGCGTGCGTCGTCGATCTTGACTTCCATGAGCGGCTCCTTGCTAACGGTGCAGCGTTCGCGTGCAGTGATCAGATCCAGCCCAGCCAGCGCCACCACGTCGCGGCGAACAGCAGCAACAACACGTAGCCGACGGCGGTCAGCACGATGCCCACGCGCGCGAACTGCTTCGCCGTGAACGTTTCGGTGGCGAGGCACACCATGTTTTGCGGCGCGTTGATCGGCAGGATGAAGCCGAAGCTCACGACATACCCGAGCAGCATGGTGAGACCGAGCCGGTTGAAGTCGCCCTGCATGGACTGCAGCACCGACACGAGGATCGGCAGCATCGCGGAGGTGAGCGCCGTTGCGCTCGCAAAACCGAGGTGGATGAGAATGAGAAAGGCCGAGAGAATCGCGAAGGCCATGAACGGCGTGGCGGTGTCGAGCCCCGTGTGATGCGCGACGAGGTCGCCGAGCCATTGGCCCGCCTTCGTCGTGAGCAGCGCCGTGCCGAGGCTGATGCCCACGCCGAACACGATCACCGTGCCCCACGGAATGCGGCTTTGCACGGTCTTCCAGTCCATCACGCCGAAGCGCGGCAGCAGCAGCAGCACGAGCCCCACGTAAGTGACCGAAGTGGTGTCGAACGGGTGCAGCTTGCCTTCGGTCGCCCAAAAGAGCAGCAGGCCGATGGAAACCCCGAGCAGGCGTTTTTGCGGGCCCGTCATGGGGCCGAGTTCGCGCAGCGAGGCTTCGACGGCTTCCTTGCCGCCCGCGATGGCGTCGGCTTCGGGCGGCAGCATCTTCAGCACGATAAAGAGCAGCGCGGCCGACATCACGATCGCCCAGGGCGCGCCCGCAATCAGCCAGTCGAGCCACGTCACGCGTGCGCCGAGCATCTTGTCCATGAAGCCCACGGTAAGCAGGTTCTGCGCGGCGGCGGTCTGGATGCCGACGTTCCAGATGCTCGTGGCCTGCGCGACCACGATCATGATGCCCGCCGCGATGTTCGAGCGCTTGTCCACGCCGAACGCCGAGATCACGCCCACCATGATCGGCACGACGCAGGCGCTGCGCGCGGTGGCGCTCGGCACCACGAGCGAGAGCACGACGGTCACGGCGACCGCGCCGATCAGGATGCGCCGCGTGGTCGTGCCGATCAGCGAGAGCGTGACGAGCGCAATACGCCGGTCGAGCCCGGTGACGGTCATCGCCGCGGAGATAAAGAGTGCGCCGGCCACGAGCGCGAGCGCGGAATTGGAGAAGCCCGCGAGCGCCATGCTGATGGCTTTGTTCGTGCCGTAGTCGACCGCGGGGTTTTCGATGGTGGGCGCGGTGCCCACGAGAAACGCCATGAGCGAGGTGATGATGATGGCGCTCGCTTCGTACGACACCGCTTCGGTGAGCCACACGACCACGGCGAACGCGAGGATCGCGAGCATGCGCTGGCCGGCGGGCGGGAGGCTATCGGGCAGGGGCAGCAGAAGCACGACGACGAGCGCGATCACGCCCGCGATCAGGCCCACAGGTATGCCTCTTTTCTGTGGCGCTGCGCTCGCGTTGGCGGCTGGCTGGGGTGCGTTCATGGCGATGACTCCATGTTGGGCATGCACGCGGCATGGCTCGCGTGTCGCTTCTGGCAGAGCGCATGCAGCGTCGACGGCGGCGGTGTGGCGGCTTGCGGACGAGTCAGCGCATTCGCTTCGCGGATCGTACTGCCTTTCGACTGATGAAGCGTTTAGTGTGTACGGCGGGAGCGGGCGAGCGCGAAGGCGGGGCAAGTGCAGCGTTGCAGCATGCTGCGGGTGAGGCGGGCAACGTGATGGTGGAGGCGTTTTAACCGGCAAAACGGCCGGTTAAAACGGCCGCTGACGCGAATTACTGGCTGGCGCCAGCAGCAGCGTTAGCTTTCTTCTGTGCGTCCTGCAGGTTCTGCGGATAGTTCGGGTCGTTCAGCGCCGGCTTGTAGCCCGCGTCTTCCAGCTTCTTCAACTCGGCGTTGTTCTTCGCGCGGGCTTGCTTGCGCTCGGCCTTGCGCTGCGCTTTGGCCTGAGCCTTGGCCTGTGCTTTCTGTTCCTTGGTGAGCGGTTGCGAGGCCGCGGCGGCGGCGGGTGCACTGGCTTCCGTTTGCGCGAATGCCGGCGCGGCAACGCCGATCAGGAATGCGGCGGTTGCCGCGGCGAGAGTCAGCTTGCTGGTGGTGGAGCGCATTGATTTCCCTAATGATTGGTTTGAATGACTTACCCAGGGCTGGGAGGACGGGCGCGCATGGCTGCGGCGCGCCCGTTGCTCAATGTAATCGATCCCCACAAAAGACGGTAGCAAGCGCTGACCCTGGCTTGCTGGTAACCGCAGCGGCGACCCCGGCGGCCTCGCTGGGCACTCAGGCGCCGAGTTTCGCGGCCGCCGCTGCGACTACTCGCGCGCGCTCGGCGAGCGACGCAGCTGTCTGCGCGCGCAACCTTTCCACGATTGCGCGCGGCGCGGTGGCGGGGTCGCCCGCATCGAACGGCGGCGCGGGTGCGTACTCGAGTTCGAGCTGCAGCGCCTGAGCGGCCTCGTCGCCGATCAGTTCAGCGGCGAGCGTCAATGCGAAATCGATACCCGCGGTGATCCCGCCGCCGGTCAGCACGTTCCCATCGCGCACCACGCGCGCTTTCACGGGCAGCGCGCCGAGCGGCTCCAGCAGTTCGTGGAAGGCCCAATGCGTGGTCGCACGGCGTCCGCGCAGCAGCCCGGCCGCGCCGAGCACGAGCGCACCCGTGCAAACCGAGGTGACGTAGCGCGCCGTGCTCGCCTGGCGGCGCAGGAAGGCGAGCGTCTCGTCGTCGGGAATCAACTGAGAAACGCCGCTGCCGCCCGGCACGCAGACCACGTCGAGCGGCGGGCAGTCCTCGAAGGTCGTGTCGGGTGTGAGCATGAGGCCGGTGCTCGAGCGCACCGGGTGGAGCGTCTTCCAGATGAGCCGCGCCCGGGTGTCCGGCATCGAGGCGAGCACGTCGTACGGACCGGTCAGGTCGAGCTGTTGAACGTTGGGAAATGCGAGAAATCCGATCTGCAGTGCCATGTGATGTTCCCGGTCAAGGTTGGACTGTCGAAAAGGCCGACGGTGTGCCGATGATTCGGGAATCACTGTAATCTTGCGCCGCTCCACAACCATGCCAAAAACCGCGCAAAAACTGCCAGCGGCGCGCGAGCCATGCATGGAAGCACTCGGTGATCGAGACACGCGCCGCGTTCAGCCGCGGCTTAATTAGCCACAGCGTAAGCAGCGCGCTTGCTGCTTCGAACTCAGGCCGGCATCTTGCGGAACGTCACCGCGATGCGGTTCCAGCCGTTGATCGCGATGATCAGCAGCGTGAGGTCAGCGATCTCCCGATCGCTGAAATGCGGCTTCACGCGTTCCCACACTTCGTCGGGCACGTGCGTTTGCGCGAGCAGCGTGACAGATTCGGTCCATTCGAGCGCCGCGCGCTCGCGCTCGGTGAAGAATGGCGTCTCGCGCCACACCGATACCGTGGCGAGCCGGCGATCGGTTTCGCCGCCTTTGCGCGCATCTGAGGTGTGCATGTCCACGCAGTAGGCGCAGCCATTGATCTGCGAAGCACGCAGGCGCACCAGTTCCGCGAGCGGCTTTTCGATCGAGCTTTTGCTCGCGCGCTCTTCGAGCGCAATCATGGCCTTCGTGCCTTCGGGGCTGGCCTTGTAGAAATCCAGACGTGCTTGCATGAGCGTTCACCTGTCGAGTTGAATTTCGTGGCGCTGTCTTCGACAGCGACGTTGACAACGATGCGTTGGACTTGCGAATTGCGTAACCACAGGGGCACTTTAGGCGTTGTGCTGGCGCGTTCACATAGCCATTCTGGCAATATTTCGGGTGACCACTTTCACCCCCGTCGAGCGCTACCTGCAGCATCATCATGGAACTCCACGTCACCGTGTCGGGCCGTCGCGACCTCGCCGGCCAGATCTATCGCCAGTTGCGTGACAGCATCGTCGATGGCCGTCTGGCCGGCGGCACCCGCCTGCCGTCCACGCGCGATCTCGCCTTGCAGCTCGGCGTTTCGCGCAAGACCACGCTCGACGTATTCGAACGCCTGCTCGCCGAAGGCTATCTGAACTCGCGGCGTGGTTCGGGCACATTCGTGGCCGAAACGCTCGAACGCCTGCCCGCGCGCGAGCGCGGTGATCCGAATCCGCAGATACGCGCGGCGACCGCTGCCATCACGATCGCGCGTGCCGGGAAGGCGCCGCGTGCGGCGCAGGCCACGCCGTGGTGGCACGCGCAAGCCGAGGCGCTGCACGGTTCGCTGCCGCGCCTCGATACACGGCTCGCCTGCGACTTCGCGGGCGGCGTCACCGACAAGTCGCGCTTTCCCTTCGACATCTGGCGGCGCTGCATCAACGACGCTCTGCGCGTTCAGGCGCGCGGTTACGGCTTGTATCGCGATCCGGCGGGTGAGGAGAAGCTGCGCCTTGCGGTGTCGCGCTATCTCGCCTTCAACCGCGCGGTGCAGGGCACCTGGCAGGACGTGATCGTCACGCAGGGCGCGCAGCAAGCGCTCGATCTGCTCGCGCGCGTGACGCTCACACCCGGCGACGTCGTGGTCGTGGAGGACCCGGGCTATCCGCCCGCGCGCGATATCTTTGCCGCGCTGGGCGCGAAGGTCGTGCCAGTGCCGGTGGATCGCGACGGGCTCGTCGTCGCGCGGCTACCGAAGGCGGCGCGGCTCGTGTACGTCACGCCGTCGCACCAGTTTCCGCTCGGCATGCCGCTGAATCTCGAGCGGCGCGTCGCGCTGCTCGCATGGGCGCAGGCGTGCGGCGCGCTCGTGATCGAAGACGACTATGACTGCGAATACCGCTTCGAGGGCCGCTCTTTGGAGCCGCTCAAGAGCCTCGACAACGCCGGTCTCGTGGCTTACGTCGGCACGTTTTCGAAGACCATCTTCCCCGAACTGCGCGTGGGCTACGTGGTGCCGCCTGCCGCGCTGGCCGCACCGCTCGCCCGCGCGCGGCAGATTGGCGATGCCCACGGCTGCGTGCTCACGCAGACGGCGCTCGCCGACTTCATGCTCAACGGCCATTTCGCGCGTCATTTGCGGCGCATGCATCAGATGTATGCGCAGCGCCGCGACGTGCTGCTCGCGCATCTGCGCGGACCGCTTGCGCCGTGGCTCGAACCCGTCATGCCCAACATCGCGGGGTTGCACCTGGCGGCGCGGCTCGTCGCGCCGCTCGACGCCGCAGCGGTGACGCAGGCCGCGCGCCGCGCGTCGATCGGGCTGCATCCGCTCGCGCCGTTTCATCTCGAAGCACCTGTACAGAGCGGTTTTCTGTTCGGTTACGGTGGGGTCGACGCCGAGCGTATCGACGCCGCGCTGACGTCGCTCGCCACGCTGCTGCGCACGCTTTGACTGCATTCTGCCGTCGCGGCGACATCGGCGTGGCAGCCGAAATCATGCAAAAACGCCATACGTATGGCGCTTTCCTGACGAACGCGCCGTGCGCCGCGTCGGCCGCAGCGCGTCGTCCGTGATCGATTCGGGCGCGTCAGGTGCACGTTTACCCCTGTAAACAGGCGTCAAAATGTGATCGAGAGTCAGCGCCGCGCAACAAAATCGTAACGACAATGCAAAAGCTTCACGCAAAACGCTTGCGCGTATGTAGAATCCGCCGTTGAAGCACGTGCATTCCGCAGTGCTTCTTCGATTCACTGACCAACACTGGTAGGAGAAACATGCCGACTTCCGCAAAGAAAGTGGCCGCAAAAAAGGCAGCTGCCCCGGCCAAGAAGGTTGCCGCAAAGAAAGCGCCCGCCACCAAGACGGCCGCAGCTAAGAAGGTCGCCGTGAAGGCGTCCGGCGTACCGACGCCGATCAAGGACACCTTCACGAAGGCCTCGCTGGCTACCCACGTCGCTGAACGTGCAGGCGTCGAGCCGAAGGCTGCCAAGGCCGTGCTCGCCGCGCTGGAAGACACGATCCTCGGTTCGGTCCACAAGAAGGGCGCTGGCGAATTCACGCTGTCGGGCCTTCTGAAGATCGTCGTCCAGGCCGTGCCGGCGAAGAAGAAGCGCTTCGGCAAGGATCCGTTCACGGGCGAAGAGCGCTGGTTCCCGGCGAAGCCCGCATCGGTCCGCATCAAGGCGCGCGCCCTGAAGAAGCTGAAGGACGCAGCAGCAGCCTGATTGCGCTGATTGCGCTTCAAGCCGCGACCTGAGGGTAGCGGTTATCCGTCAGTACCAAAAAATCCCCGTTGGTGTCGAGCTCACGGGGATTTTTCATTTGGTGCGTGCAATGCGCACGGCCACTGCCATGCTATGTCCTTATGTTATGGCCGACATCAGATAGGATGTTCGAGAAATCAAGTTGTAATTTGTCATCTACGTCGTATGTAAACGATGCCGTAGATCAAATAGTTAAGTTGTCCATAGCACAGTGTTATGCAGACAGCCGACCTCAGTTTGCGCCAGGTGGAAGCGTTTCGCGCTCTGATGCAGCGGGGCACCGCCTCGCTTGCGGCAAAAGCTCGGCATTTCTCAGCCTGCGGTGAGCCGTTTACTTGCCGACTTCGAAGCCAAGGTGAGGTTCGCACTTTTCGAGCGGCGCCAGGGGTGCTTGCTGCCGACCGTCGACGCCCATACGCTGCAAGACGAAGTCGAGCACGCGTTCTTCGGCTTCGAGCGCGTGGCTCAGGCGGCCGCGCAGATTCGCGCGCAACGGCGCGGCGTTGTGCGCGTGCTTCGGCGGATCTTTGCACCGACTTCCTGCCGCGCGTGGCCGCGGCGTTTGCGAGCGAGCACGAAGGCGTCGATTTCGAACTGCTGACTGGCGAGGCCGCCGCGATGGCCGAGCGCGTGGCGGCGCAACGCTGCGATCTCGGTTTCGTCGCGCAAGCCGTCGCGCATCCTGGCGCGTCTCGAGTATCTGAGTGAATGGCCGCTGCGCTGCATCGTGCCGCGCGGACACCGGCTCGCGCGCAAACGCGTGGTTCAGCGCAAGACTGCGCGGGCGAACGCTTCATTTCATTCGCCGCGGCGAGCGAGGCCCGCCTCTCCATCGACCGGCACTTTGCCGAATGCGGCGTGGCGCGTGAGCCCGGCGTCGAAGCGGCGCGCGCGCAATCGGTCGTGGGGACGGTGGAAGCGGGGTGGGCATCGCGCTCGTCGACGCGCTGACCGCCCAGCACGCGAGCGCGCGGGTGAGCGTGAAGCGTTTCACGCCCGCGCTCTCGAGCGCGCTCCACGTCGTGCGCGGCGCGCAGCGCGCGGCGACGACGCTGGGCGACGCATTCGTGTGTCACGCCGCCGCCGCGCTGTCGCGGCTGCGCTGAGCCTTTCGCTCGCGTAAAAGGCATGTAAACGGCGCGAGTCGTGGCCGTGCGTGCACACCCCCCGGTGGATTCCTTCTAAAACCCGGCGGGCATAAAAAAACCAGCCGGGGCTTGCGCCGTAGGCTGGTTTGTGCCGCGTGTCGTTTATAGCTGCGCGGTCTGGCTTCTGCGCCGGAATGGCTCGTCAGCCAGTTCCGGCGCCGGGCCGAAGCCCGGAGTGAAGCGTTGCTTAGAACTTGTGGCGGATGCCCAGGCTGACCAGGGTCTGCGAGCTCGAAGCCGAGTTGAAGCCGTACGAACCGATCGATGCGCCGGCCGTCGACGTCGTGGTCGCGCTGTCGCGCTGCGTGCCATTGGCGTGCTGATAAGCCGCAACAGCGTACAGGTCCGTACGCTTCGACAGGTTGTAGTCCGCGCCGAGCGAAACCTGGTTGTACGTGTTCGACGTGTCGCCAGAGCCGTGCGTCCAGGTGTAGCCGAGGCCAAGCAGCAGGGCCGGGTTCAGCTGATAACCGAGGAAGCCACCAGCAACGTTGAAGCGCTGGTTCGACGGGAATGCCGAAGCGCCGTCCGTGCGCATCTGAACGTTGCTGTAACGGCCGCTGAACGTGAACGGACCAGCGACGTATTGTGCAGCGACCGAAGCGATGCCAACCGACTTGGCCGAAGCGTAAGCCTGGGTGATCTGGCTGCCGTCCTGGAACATGGCGTCCGACGTTGCGCCCGAAGCCCAGCCGCCGTTAGCTGCGCGCGATGCCGGCGACGACGCGTTGTCCATGCGGAAGTAGCCGCCCGCAACGTTGAACGAGCCGATGCCGTACGTTGCAGCTGCACCCCAGCTCTGACCCGAGCCGGTTGCGCCAGCGACGCCGCCGAACGCGTACATGCCTTCGAACTGGAAGCCTTGCAGAACCGGCGAGACGTACTTGACTGCGCTGTTCGTACGCGAGCTGTTGTCGTTGTTGTCGACGTCGCCCGGGGTTGCGAACGTGCTGCCGAAGTAATTGTCGCCCGTCAGCGGCTGAACCATGTCGACCAGCGGGTCGTACTGACGGCCGAACGTGACCGTACCGAACTGGTCGTGCGACAGGCCAACGAATGCTTGACGGCCGAAGATTGCCGTGTTGCCGTTGTACTTGCCCATCTTGCCGCTGTTGATGTCAAAGCCGCTTTCCAATTGGAAAATTGCCTTGAGGCCGCCGCCCAGATCTTCCGTGCCCTTCAGGCCCCAGCGGTTGCCCGACAGATTGCCGCCGGCCAGGCCGACCAGATTCTTGTTGGCCTTGTTGGCGTCCATCGTGTTGTGGGCCCACTGGATCGATTCGTCGATCACACCATAGAGGGTCACGCTGCTTTGAGCGTGCGCGGTGCCAGCTGCGGCCAAGAGGGCCAGCGAGAGGGTCGAGAGAGCGACTCGTTTCATTCTGTTTTCTCCACGCAGAAATTGTGTAGTTGTTGCGCGTTGGAGAATAACGCAGCAGGCCAGGCGACCTGAAATGAAAAAATAAAGATTGTCGCGAAAACCTGACACCGGCCAGAAGCCCTTGTCAGACGGGGCCTCCGTCCATTATGCCGTTTCAAGAAATATTCGATTGTTGATCGAGCATTATTGTTGTTTTTGATAAAAGTTCCGTAAACAGCCGTTATTTTTTCCCCTTGGCGCGACCTTTGGTAGCGGCCTCAATTGGCGCGGCCGCATTGGGGTGGCGGCGCCTGCCGGCGGCCGTCACGGCGAGCGCGGCGCTCGCGACGAACAGCACCGAACCCCATGGGTGGCGCTTCACATAGCGGTCAGCGGCGACGACCGTGCGGCCCGCGTGAACCAGCGTGAGCGCGGCCGCGTAGGTGGCGCTGTTTTCCATGCGCACCACCGAACGGCGGATGTGCAACCCCGATTTCAGCCTTCCGAACACGCCGCCATGTGCGCTCGCGCGCCCAATCGCGCCGAGCCGCGTTTCCGATAGTGTCGATTTGTCTGCTGCAACGGCCGCCGCCAAGGCCGAAGGCATTGCCGTAATGCCTGCGCCGCCGTTTCCGATCGGCACGGCCGACGGCGCCGGCGCTCCGGCGGGGTCCGCGCGCTTCGTGTCGTCCCGCGCGACGATGGTGGAGGCGGCGAGCACCGAGGCTAGCTTGGCGCGGCTGCCGGGCGGCGTTTCCTCGAGGAAACCCCACGCTCCGCGCGGATCGTGCATGCGGCCGCGCGCGGCCGAGAATTCCGCGCCGAGCAGGAGCACAGCCGCCGAGAAATAGAGCCACATGAGCAACACCGCGAGCGAGCCGGCGGCGCCGAAGGCCGTCGCCATGCCCGCGTGCGCGAGATAGAGCGCAAACAGCTTCTTGCCCGCCGAGAACAGGACCGCCGCGACGATGCCGCCCACCATCGCGTCGCGCCAGCGAACGTTGGCGTCGGGCAGGAAGCGCAGCAGGGCGCCGAACGCGACGGTCAACACCACGAGCCCCACGCCAAGCTGCATGAGGTTGCCGATGATCACATAAGGAGAATTGCCCCAGAGCCACTGACCGACGAACGTAATGGCCGTGTCGAGCACGAGCGAGACGATGAGCAGGAACGCGACGCCGAGCACGAGGCTGAATGAAATGAGCCTCACGCGCACGAGCGCCATCACGCTGGAGGGACGTTCCCCGTCCGGCGGCCAGACGATGTTCAGCGCGGAATTGAGCGAGGAGAAGGTTGCGGAAGCGCCGATCACGAGCAAGGCGAGCGAGATGATCGCCGCGGCGCCGCCTTTGCCGCCCGCCCGGTGCGCGTTTTGCACGATGGTGGTGATGCCCGCGGCCGCGTCGTCGCCGAGCACGTTGTGGACCTGGCGGAAGAGTTCGCCGCGCGCGGCATCGTCGCCGAAAAACCAGCCGGCCACGGCAATCACCATCACGAGCGTCGGCGCGAGCGAAAACGCCGAGTAGAACGCGATGCTCGCCGCGAGCGACGGGCAGCGATTGGCGAGGAACTGGCGCAGCGCGCCCACTACCCACGACGCTTCCTTGCGTGCGGCGGACTGCAGTCGTTCGGAGGAAAGCGTTGACATGATGGTGCGCCCCGCGGTGGATGCTTCAGTGGTCCGTTTTCATCACAAAGATGGCTTCATTCGCCATTTAATATTAGCAAGCGGGGTTCCCGGGCGATCTCGCGCTGCACGCGCGTCACGCTTGGGGGCATCCAGCGCGATCCGTCTCCCAAAACGTCTTATACTGAAAATACCCACGATCAAGCCGAGGACGAATCATGCTGCAGATGTCCCGGCGTCAGTTCCTCAAGGTCACGGCAACGTCGCTGGCGGGTTCCAGCCTCGCGTTGATGGGTTTTGCTCCCGACAACGCGCTTGCCGAGGTCCGACAATACAAACTGGCGCGCACCACTGAAACCCGCAACACCTGCCCGTACTGCTCGGTTGGTTGCGGGATCCTCATGTACGGTCTCGGCGATGGCGCGAAGAATGCTACGACGAGCATCATCCATATCGAAGGCGATCCCGATCACCCCGTCAATCGCGGCACGCTGTGCCCGAAGGGCGCCAGCCTGATCGATTTCATTCATAGCGAGAGCCGCCTCAAGTACCCCGAGTACCGGGCGGCCGGCTCGAACGAGTGGAAACGCATTTCGTGGGATGACGCGCTCGACCGCATCGCGAAGCTGTTGAAGGAAGATCGCGACGCGAACTTCGTCGAGAAGACCGCCGACGGCAAGACCGTGAACCGCTGGTTGACCACGGGCATGCTGGCCGCATCGGCGGCCAGCAACGAAGTCGGCTATCTCACGCACAAAGTGGCCCGCAGCATGGGGCTGCTCGCATTCGACAACCAGGCGCGTGTCTGACACGGCCCGACGGTGGCAGGTCTTGCCCCGACGTTTGGCCGTGGAGCGATGACGAACCATTGGGTCGACATTCGCAATGCGGACGTGATTCTGGTGATGGGCGGCAATGCGGCCGAGGCGCACCCGTGCGGCTTCAAGTGGGTCACGGAGGCGAAGGCGCACCGGGGTGCGCGGCTCATCGTGGTGGACCCGCGCTTCACGCGCACGGCATCGGTCGCGGACTTCTACGCGCCGATCCGTACCGGCACGGACGTCGCCTTCCTTGGCGCGGTGATCAACTATTTGCTCACCAACGACAAGATCCAGCACGAGTACGTGAAGAACTACACGGACTTCACGTTCATCGTGCGCGAAGACTACGCATTCAACGACGGCATTTTTTCGGGCTACGATGCGCAGAAGCATTCGTACACGGACAAGTCGTCCTGGAACTACGAGCTCGGCGACGACGGCTTCGTGAAGACCGACGACACGCTGCAGAATCCGCGCTGCGTTTATCAGTTGCTCAAGCAGCATTACTCGCGCTACACGCCCGAGATGGTAGAGAAAGTGTGCGGCACGCCGAAGGATAAATTCCTCAAGGTGTGCGAAATGCTTGCGAGCACGGCTGTGCCGGGCCGCGCGGGCACGATCATGTATGCGCTCGGCTGGACCCATCACTCGATCGGCTCGCAGAATATTCGCACCGGCGCGATGGTGCAGCTCCTGCTCGGCAACATCGGCATTGCGGGCGGCGGCATGAATGCGCTGCGCGGCCACTCGAACATCCAGGGGCTGACCGACCTCGGGCTCATGTCGAACCTGCTCACGGGCTATATGACGCTGCCGTCCGAAGCGGAGCAGGACTACGACGACTACATCAAGAAGCGCGCGGCGCAGCCCATGCGGCCGAACCAGCTCAGCTACTGGCGGAATTACGGCGCATTTTTCGTGAGCTTCATGAAGTCGTGGTGGGGCGACGCGGCCACGAAGGACAACAACTGGGGCTACGACTGGCTGCCCAAGCTCGACAAGCCGTACGACCTGCTGCAGACCATCGAGCTGATGAACCAGGGCAAGGTCAACGGCTATATTTGCCAGGGCTTCAACGTCATGGCGTCCTCCCCGAACAAGGCCAAGACCGTCTCGGCGCTCAGCAAGCTCAAGTGGCTCGTGATCATGGACCCGCTCGCCATCGAGACTGCCGAATTCTGGAAGAAGTACGGCGACTATAACGATGTCGATCCGACTTCGATTCAAACCGAAGTGTACCGTTTGCCCACCACGTGCTTCGCGGAAGAAAACGGCTCGCTCGTGAGTTCGAGCCGAGTGCTGCAGTGGCACTGGAAGGGTGCGGAGCCGCCGGGCGAGGCGAAGAGCGACCTCGAGATCATGTCGGGCCTGTTCATGCGTATCCGCGCCGCGTATCAGAAGGACGGTGGCAAGCTGCCCGATCCGATCGTCAAGCTCGACTGGCCGTATTCGGATCCTGCGAGCCCGACGCCGGAAGAGCTGGCGAAGGAGTTCAACGGGCGTGCGCTCGCCGACCAGACCGATGCAAAAGATCCCACCAAGGTGCTCGTGAAGAAGGGCGAGCAGCTCTCGGGCTTCGCGCAGTTGAAGGACGACGGCACGACCGCGAGCGGCTGCTGGATCTTCTGCGGCGCGTGGACCCAGGCGGGCAACCAGATGGGCCGGCGCGACAACGACGACCCCACGGGTATTGGACAGACGCTCAACTGGGCCTGGGCGTGGCCGGTGAACCGGCGCGTGCTGTACAACCGTGCCTCGTGCGACGTGGCGGGCAAGCCCTTCGATCCCACCCGCAAGCTGATCGCCTGGAACGGCAGCGTATGGGCGGGCGCGGACATACCCGACTACAAGGTTGACGAAGCGCCCGATCAGGGCATGGGGCCGTTCATCATGAACCCCGAGGGCGTGGCGCGTTTCTTTGCCCGCGACGGCATGAACGAAGGGCCATTCCCTGAGCACTACGAACCGTTCGAGAACCCGCTCGGCTATAACCCGTTCCACCCGAACAACCCGCTCGCCACGAGCAATCCGGCGGCGCGCGTGTTCCCGGACGATCGCAAGACGTTTGGAACCGCGCAGCAGTTCCCGCATGTGGCGACCACGTACCGGCTCACCGAGCACTTCCACTTCTGGACGAAACATGCCCGGCTGAACGCGATCATTCAGCCGCAGCAGTTCGTCGAGATCGGCGAGGCGCTCGCGAAGGAGGTGGGCGTGGTGGCCGGCGATCGCGTGAAGGTGTCGAGCAATCGCGGCTATCTGATCGCGGTGGCGGTGGTCACCAAGCGCATCAAGCCGCTGACCATCGAGGGCAAGACCGTGCATCAGGTCGGCGTACCGCTGCACTGGGGCTTCAAGGGGCTCACGCACCCGGGCTATCTGACGAATACGCTCACACCGCCCGTGGGCGACGGCAATTCGCAGACACCCGAATTCAAGTCGTTCCTCGTGAAGGTCGAAAAGGCATAGGGAGGCGACGACATGGCATGGCAATCACTTGACGTCAAACGCCTCTCCGCGACGACCTCGGAGCCGCCCGGCGTGCGCGAGCCGGTTACGGGCACGGTCGCGAAGCTCATCGACGTTTCTAAATGCATCGGCTGCAAGGCGTGTCAGACCGCGTGCATGGAGTGGAACGATCTGCGTGACGAAATCGGTGTCAATACGGGCGTCTACGACAATCCGCACGATCTCACAGAGCACTCGTGGACCGTAATGCGCTTCACGGAATACGAGAACTCGCAGGGCGACCTCGAATGGCTGATCCGCAAGGACGGCTGCATGCATTGCGAGGACCCGGGCTGTTTGAAGGCGTGTCCCTCGCCGGGCGCGATCGTGCAGTATACGAACGGCATCGTCGACTTCCACCAGGAAAACTGCATCGGCTGCGGCAATTGCATTACCGGCTGCCCGTTCAATATTCCTCGCATGTCGAGCGAGCGCCGCGTCTACAAGTGCACGCTCTGCTCGGACCGCGTGGCCGTGGGACAGGAGCCCGCGTGCGTGAAAACCTGCCCGACCGGAGCGATCGTCTTCGGCACCAAGGAAGACATGAAGCAGCACGCGGCCGAGCGCATCGTGGACCTCAAGGAGCGCGGCTTCGAGAACGCCGGGCTTTATGACCCGCCGGGCGTGAGCGGCACGCACGTGATGTACGTGCTGCATCACGCGGACCGGCCGTCGCTCTATGCCGGGCTGCCCCAGGATCCGCACATCAGCCCGATGGTGCGGCTCTGGAAGGGCGTGGCCAAGCCGATCGGGCTCGCCATCATGGCGCTCACCGCACTGGCCGGTTTCTTCCATTACACGCGGGTAGGCCCGAACGAAGTGACGGCCGAAGACGAAGTCGCGGCGCGCGAAGAAGCGCGGCGCATGCGTGGCGAACTCCCCGAGGAGCGCGGCGATGAAAGACGATGAACCGCAACTGATCGAGCGCTACACGCCCAACGAGCGCAGCAACCACTGGATCACCGCAATCTGCTTCATCCTGCTTGCGCTCTCGGGCCTCGCAATGTTCCATCCGGCCATGTCCTGGCTGTATGCGGTGCTTGGCGGCGGCCAGTGGACGCGCATTCTGCATCCGTTCATCGGCGTGGTGATGTTCGTCTCGTTCCTGATCCTTGCGCTGCGCTTCTGGCATCACAACTATCTGGACAAGGACGACATTCAGTGGATGAAACAGATGGGCGACGTGCTCAACAACCGCGAAGACAGGCTGCCCGAAATCGGCCGCTACAATGCGGGCCAGAAGCTGTTATTCTTTGTGATGGTGATTTGCCTCGTGCTGTTGCTTTTGACCGGAATCGTGATGTGGCGGCGATACTTTTCGGCCTACTTTCCGATCGAAATTATCCGGCTCTCTTCGCTGGTGCATGCCGCAGTGGCATTTGTGCTGATCTGCGGGATCATTATTCATATTTATGCGGCCATCTGGGTGAAGGGATCGATCGGCGCAATGACGCGCGGTTACGTCACCTGGGGCTGGGCGAGAAAGCATCATCCGCGCTGGTTCCGCGAGAG
Organism: Paraburkholderia sp. CNPSo 3272; assembly: GCF_024206495.1. Taxonomy (GTDB): domain Bacteria; phylum Pseudomonadota; class Gammaproteobacteria; order Burkholderiales; family Burkholderiaceae; genus Paraburkholderia. The sequence continues at coordinate 100,102 of NZ_JAMBPQ010000019.1, forward strand.
CATCAAGTGACGCACAGGCTGCGCGCCGCATGCCGCGCCGTTTGGCCACGGCAGTCGCGGCGCGAGCGGCAAACCGCCGGCGCCCGCGAGGGCACGGCGGTTTTTTCCTCGTGAAGCCGTTCTGGAGCTGACCCGTCGTGACGCAACGCATTCTCGACCCGCAGCAAATCGAATCGCTCGATCCTTCGGCCATTCCGCGCATCCGTCTGCCCGAGCGCATCGCCTTTTTCAGCACGCGCGCCGTGCGCCTGCGGCATCTCGCAGACCACAATCCCATTGGCGGCTACGTGCGGCTCATGGCGGCGCTCGTCGACGCGCAGCAGGAGGCGCTCGAACATTGCAGCGCCTCGATGCCCTCGCGCGAAGCCATTGCGAACGCGCAGCATCACTCCATGCCGATCTTGCCGGCGCTTTCGGGCGAGCGTGATCCGCAATGGCGCGCCGTACTATCCCGTCTCGCCGACCGGGTCGAAGCGGCAGGAGCGGTCGCGCCTGCGCTCGCGAAAGTGCTGGGCGAGTTGCGCGCCATGACCGAAGGACAGATCGACGCCCAGGCCGATGCGGTTCTCGCCCAGCGCTACACCGAAGTCGCACCTGCCACCGCGCCGTTCATCATGGCCGCGCTGCAGGTGGTGTGGACCGACCTTGCGAGCCGCATCGACGTGCGCGACGTGCCTTATGTCGATGCGCCAGGCGTCTGTCCCTTGTGCGGCTCGCCGCCCGTTGCCAGCATCGTGCGTATTGGCGGCGTGTATCAGGGCTACCGGTTTGCGCAATGCGGCCTGTGCGGCACCGAGGCTCACGTGGTGCGCGTGAAGTGCACGAACTGCGATTCGACCAAGGGCATTGCGTATCACGGCATCGAAGGCGGCAATGCCGCACTCAAGGCCGAATCGTGCGACGAATGCCATACGTACCGCAAGATCGGCTATCAGGAGAAGGATCTCGACTTCGAGCCGCTTGCCGACGACCTGGCGAGCCTCACGCTCGATTTGCTGATGAGCGATGCGGGCTATCGTCGCGCGAGCCCGAATCCGTTGCTATGGCCCGAAGTGCATGGCGACCAGTAAGGAGCCGCGCACGCCATGAGCGAAGCCGTGGGACAAGCAGCGGAGCACGATGCGCACGCCCTGCATGCGCTGCTCGCGAAAATGCCGGCGGTCGAGCGCGTAATTGCCTCGGAGCAAGCGCAGCCGCTGATAGCACAGTACGGACGCACCCAGGTGCTGGACGCGATACGCGCCACGCAGGACGGCTGGCGTCGCGATGTGCGAACTGGCGTCCTGGCGCACGAAAACAAGGATACCGAACCATTTTCGCTGGAGCGCATGATCGAGGCGGTCACGCAGCGGTTGGCCGAACGCACGCAAAGTCGCCTGCGTTCCGTCTTCAATCTCACGGGCACAGTGCTGCATACGAATCTCGGCCGCGCGCTGTTGCCCGACGAGGCGGTAAAAGCGGTGGTGCAGGCGCTCACGCAACCCGCAAACCTCGAATTCGACCTCGCGAGCGGCAAGCGTGGCGACCGCGACGACCTGATCGACTCGCTGATCTGCGAACTGACGGGCGCAGAAGCCGCGACAGTCGTGAACAATAACGCAGCAGCCGTGTTGTTGCTGTTGAGCGCACTCGCCAATCGCAAGGAGGTCGTCGTTTCGCGAGGCGAGCTGGTCGAGATCGGCGGGGCGTTCCGCATTCCCGACATCATGAGCCGCGCGGGCGCACGCTTGCGCGAGATCGGCACGACGAATCGCACGCATCTTAAGGATTACGAAGCGGCGATCAACGGCCACACCGCGCTCCTGATGAAAGTCCATTGCAGCAACTACGCGATCAGCGGCTTTACAAAGAGTGTCGGACTCGATGAACTCGCGCCGCTCGCCCGTCAGCGCGGCCTGCCCGTCGCCGTCGATCTGGGCAGCGGGACGCTCGTCGATCTCGCGCAGTGGGGCTTGCCAGCCGAGCCCACGGTGCGCGCGACCGTGGAAGCGGGCGCGGACCTCGTGACCTTCAGCGGCGACAAGCTGCTCGGCGGCCCTCAGGCGGGACTGATCGTCGGCCGCAAGGAACTCATTGCGAAGATCAAGAAGCACCCGCTGAAGCGCGCATTGCGGGTCGGCAAGCTCACGCTCGCCGCGCTCGAACCCGTTTTGCGGCTTTATCGGGCGCCCGAATTCTTGCAGGAGCGGCTCACTACGCTGCGCCTGCTCACACGGCCCGCCTCGCAAATGCAAGAGGCGGCGCAGCGCGCGCTGCCCCTGTTTCAGCGCGCCATCGGCGAAGCGTATGCGGCGAGCGTCGAGCCGATGTTCAGCCAGATCGGCAGCGGCGCGCTGCCCGTGGACGTGCTGCCGAGCAGCGGGCTAGTCGTGCGCCATGCGGGGAAGGGCGGCAGCGGCCGCGCGCTGCTAAGGCTCGAACGCGCCTTGCGGGAACTGCCGCGGCCCGTGATCGGACGCATTGCCGACGACGCGCTGCGTCTGGATCTGCGCTGCCTCGAACCCGCGGACGAAGCGGCGTTCGCGGCGCAATTCGCGGAGCTGCGTCTGTGATCGTCGGCACGGCGGGGCACATCGACCACGGCAAGACCACGCTGGTCCGCGCGTTGACCGGCGTGGACACCGACCGCCTGAAAGAAGAGAAGGCGCGCGGCATTTCGATCGAACTGGGCTACGCGTACCTGCCGCTCGCCAATGGCGATGTGCTGGGCTTCATCGACGTGCCCGGCCACGAAAAGCTCGTCCATACGATGGCGGCGGGTGCATGCGGCATCGACTTCGCGTTGCTCGTGATTGCGGCCGACGACGGCGTGATGCCGCAAACACGCGAGCACCTTGCCATTCTGCAACTGCTGGGCGTGCAGCAAGGCGCCATCGCGCTGACGAGGTGCGATCGCGTCGATGCGCCGAGACTCGGCGGCGTGCGTGCCGAAATCGCCGCGTGGCTCGCTGACACGATGCTTGCAGACGCACCCGTATTCGCGACCAATGCCACGCAGCCGCATGACGACGGCGTTGCGCGGCTCGACGCGTGGTTGCGCGAGCGCGCGAGTACATGGCGGCCGCGACGAGACGATGGACTCTTTCGCCTCGCCGTGGATCGCGTATTTACGTTGACGGGCCAGGGGACGGTGGTGACGGGCACCGTATTCGCCGGGCGCGTACAGGCGGGCGACGCGCTCGTGCTCGCACCCGCCGGCACGCCAGTGCGCGTGCGTGGCCTGCATGCACAGAATCGTGCGGTACAGGCCGGCGATGCGGGCCACGCGGGCCAGCGTTGCGCGCTCAATCTCGCGGGCATCGACAAGGAGCACATTGCGCGCGGTGACTGGATCGTCCATGCGCGGCTGGCCGAGCCGGCCGTGCGTCTCGACGTAGAACTGCATTTGCTCGACGACGCGGGCATTACGTTGCAGCACTGGTCGCCGCTGCATGTGCATCTCGGCACGACGCATCGCGTTGCGAACGTCGCGTTGCTCGAAGGCGAAACGCTCGCGCCGGGCGGGGCTGCCCGCGTGCAACTCGTGTTCGCAGCGCCGTTGCACGCGTTGCCGGGAGACCGCTTCATCGTCCGCAACGCGCAAGCGAACCGCACCGTAGGCGGCGGGCGTGTGCTCGATCCGTTCGGCCCGTCGCGGCGGCGCCGCACGCCGGAGCGGCGTGCATGGCTCGACGCGTTGCGCACGTGGCTCGACGAAGCCAGCCTGGCGCCGCTGATCGAGGAAGCGCCGCGCGGCATTGCGCGCGCGACGTTGGTGCAGTTGACCGGTTACGACGACGCTGCGCTCGCTTTGCCGGCTGATGCGATTTCCATCGCAGCGCAAGGACGCGACGACGAAGGCGCGGTGATCGCCCATGCGCACTGGACGAGGCTCGCCGAACGCATTGTCGAGGCGCTTGCCGAGTTCCATGCGCGCTCGCCCGACGAGCAGGGGCCCGACGCGGCACGGTTGCGCCGCATGGCGGCGCCGCTCGTGAGCGATGCGGTGTGGCGTGCCGCAATTGAAGCGCTCGAGCGCGCGGAGCGCGTGGCACGCAGCGGGCCGTGGCTGCATCTCCCGTCCCACGCGGTAACGCTCGACGCCGACGATGAAGCGCTCGCCGCGCGCCTCATGCCGCTGCTCGCACAAGGGCGTTTCGATCCGCCGTGGGTGCGGGATCTCGCGCGCGAGACGCGGCAGCCGGAAGAGAAGGTGCGTGCGCTGCTGCGCAAACTCGCGCGCCTGGGTATGGTGTATCAGGTCGTGCGCGATCTGTTTTACGATCGCGACGTGGTGCAGACGCTCGCGCGTGCGGTTGCACAGATCGCCGCGGAGCAGGGCGGCGCGGTCAACGCGGCGGCGTTTCGCGACGCCACGGCATTGGGTCGCAAACGCGCGATCCAGATTCTGGAGTACTTCGACCGCGTTGGATATACTCGCTTTCAACGCGACACGCATCTGCTACGGCACGATAGCCGGATGCGCGAATGGTTGTAGGCACATCGATATGTGTTTGCGGTTGCAGGTGGTTTGGGTTTGACGAAGGAAGGCATTCGTATCCGGTGGTACGGCCGGGCTTCAAATCCGGTTGGGGGCGTCAGCCGCTCCCGGGTCAGTTCGACTCTGGCTGCCTTCCGCCACATGGGCCTTCCGGCCTGGTCCGATATCTTTGTACAGGTAACCATAAAACTTCCGCCTGGAAGTTAATTGGTTTAAAAATCGCCTGCCCAATTTACGTTTTGTTACGCATGACGGTAGCCGCCTGCATTCTGGCAGTCGATACGGTCGTTCCCTGCGATGGTGGCCATTGGACTCATAGAAATCAGGCGGCTTGCTCCGGCTTTAGCCTTCGCTATCTTCGTTGTGTGAAACCAAGGCGCGGATTGCATGAACCATTCTTTACCGCAACGTCACGGACTCATTGCCGGGGCGTGATCCCGGAATGCCTGTACCGGTTTTCGAGCGCGCCAGCCTCGAGTATCTGGCCGGTTCGGTGCAGTCCGAAACGCTGCATGAGGACAATGCCAGTCCCATCGGCATGCTGTGCAACATCCGGCTGAACGTCCCTTCAGGATTCGCGGATCACTGGGTGCGGAGGATGTCGTCTGGGGCCTCAAGTTTCTTGGCGAGGACGAGAACTTCGCGTGGGCGAAGTGGCTGGAGTGCTGAACCGCTTTTCACTGTCGAAACCCACGCTCGTTTCACGTGGGGTGTGCTGCAAACATGTGGCCGCCTACGGCGCGACAACAGGCATTGACGGTTTACCTCGATACCCGCCGGAGTCGCGCCTTGCCACGGGGTGCCAGTCACCGGTCGTCCCGAATCGAAGGGCGTTATGACGCCGTGACGGTGTCCGCTGAGGGATGCGAATCTTGGCGACATACAGGGAGCCCGCGACACAGATCGCTGCGCTCGAGGAGTAGGCGGCGACAGCGCGGGCGGCCGAGTTCGAGGCGGTGCTCGCAGACATCAGGATCAAGGTCGCCAATAATGGATTTACCGTGCAGGACATCTTCGGACGGGCGCGGGCTACGCGCGCTACATACGCCCGGGACGTCGTGCCCGCCAGATACCGTCACCCGAAAACGCAGGCGACCTGGTCGTTTGGTGGGGCCTCACTATGTCCACTTTGGCGCCGTCGGTCTAGACGGTGCTCGAGCAACTCTTACCGCGGTCTACGACTTCCGGCCGAACACTCGCAGCACGTGCGGAACACGAATCCGATTGAATCGACGTTCGCGACGGTGCGCCATCGCACGAGCCGCACGCATAACGTCTGTCGCACGCGACCTTCCGCGCCATGGCCCTCAAGTCGATCGAGGCGGCCAAGCAGTCATGGAGAAAGATCCGCGGCGTGGACAAGACCGAGGCACTTCTGAAGAGCGTCCCCTTCAAGGACGGAACCCCGGTGATTGCAAGCACACCGGTTCCTCACGTACTGGCCGCCTGATCATGCCGATCGACCCGTACACACCACTCTTGACGACCGCTCGTTCAAATCCCGCGGCCGTCTCATTCTGGTTTTAATGTTATCCGGCCATTCTTTGTCTGATTCGACCATCTTTTACCGGTGCCAAGACGGTCCACATGTTTTTGAAGTCCCCGAGCCCATGCAAAGTCGGCCTCACGTCCGAGGTCGCGCACGAGCCTGACGACCTTCACCCGATGGCAGTGGCTCAAAAACTCGTCGAGCACGTCGCCGCGCAGGTTACGCAGGCTCACCATCAGGTTGCTCGCTTCCTCGAACGACTGACCTTTGCCGATGTCGCTGGCGAGTTCCAGGATCGCCCGCTCGGGCACTGACACATTGACCTCCGGGTCGCCAGCGGGAAGTGGCTTCAGGCCCTTGTCGTAGGGCAGGTCGTCGTCGAACAGAGAGGTGGTCTGGAACGAGTAGACCAGATGCTGGCCCACCCAGGACGGGATGCGATAGGGCTTCTGGCCCCACAGCACAACCTTTTCGCGGAACGCGATGTTGTGCCGGACGCCCTGCCAGGCAAGGGCGGTTTTGCCTCCAACGTGAAGACCCGCAATGCGGCGAGTCAGGTACGCGATCGAACCGTCCCGTGTCGGCGTGTCCCCGGTCAGAAGGTAGACGCCCTGCGAGAGCCGTTGCAGCCACCCGGATCTGACCATGTGCGCCGCGAGCGCAGCGCTGATCCCCATGTCCCTGAGAATGCCGGAATCGATGGGGTGACCGCGCCGGCTTTCCTGCATCAACCGCTGGACTGTCCTGTTGCTCATCGGCTACCTGAAGTTGCATTATTTGCTCGCAGTATATGCAAGATACTGCGCATTTTCTGCAAATTTTTAACGCACCCTAAGATCGAAACTTGCGTCGCCGCTCGATTTCCCGGGCCGGTCATCCCCGGCTCGATGTGAAATCCCATACGGGTGGTCAGATAACTATCCTTATCTGACTACCGGGATTCTTTGCCCAGACTCGCCCGCCGGAAAACGTGCCGCCCCGGCATGAATGAAGTTGGGCACTCGCTTGCGCAGCATCCGGTGCATGTGCGCCCCTCGTCGTGGCGTGGTGCCTGTACGGCGGCGCACGTCGCCCTCGCGCAGCCTTGGGTGACCGTGCCGCGGGCGCCGGGCGTGGACCCGAACACGCCCGGCAACGGCATCCATGGATGCCAACTCGTCGTGAGCCAAGCTGAAACTGGAAAGTGGTCCACCCGAGAGGGCAGCCAGGCACAGCGGCGAGGACGTCGGGACGACGTGGGCATATCTGTTTTGATAGGAACACTTATCACAAGGGCGCCGTCGAATAGCGTACCTGATACGGATTCTCTTCATTTCTTGCTCAGTAAATTCTGACAGGGAGTCGGACTAAGGGACGGTGACCGAACCTCACTCCCCGTCATGCCGCTTGGTTTCGAATCGAACTTTTGTTTGTCGGTCGTTTTTTCTTCCATCGACCTGTGGGGAGAATATGAACGGTGTGCCTCGATCAGGCATGCGTATTCCACGTAAGTCGAGCAGCCGTCCAACGGCAAGGCGAGCAGGCCTTCCCCGCGGAGCCATGCGGCGATTCCACTGTAAGGCGAGCGCCGCGGCGCAGTTTGGATTGCCAATTGCGGCATGCCAGTTGTCGATTTGAATCTGGCTGGCGATCGACTGCGAAATGCCGGTCGTGTCGTCATTGGGCACTTCGAACAGTTCAGGCTGCGCCGAATCCGACAGCGGTGTCATCAGCAGGTCATTCATGACGAGGACGTCAATCTCGGCCCCTTCGAAGCGACTCCGCGTAGCACCTGCAGCATTCTGCGATGGCGGCCATCTTGATGTCTTCAGGTACCGGGACGGGCAAGCGCAGCTTCGCGCGATTCAGCCGCACCGAGAGGAGGCGCGGTTGACGTTCGCTTGCTTCACATTCGACGAGGAGTCCCAGGTGCTCTTCGAAGCCGAACTGATCGATACTGCTTCATGACTGCTAGTCAGCCAGGGCTGCGGCTGGCCATGAGCTAGAGTAGTCGTTCAACGGACGGGTGTGCAGTCTGGGGCGCGTACGCGTGGTCCATTTGTGCGGCTGCTTTGCGTTCACACCTGCCCAGGCGCCAGTACGGGACGATAGAAGTGATAGCTTGCGTCGATAGGTGAACGAATCCATCGCGCCTGGCGTGCTTGGCTCGCCGTTATTCATCGTCGGCGACGAGCTCTTCTTTGGTGTCGGTAGCAAAGAGATCCCCTTGGATGCCTGGTGGAAGGACGGTGAGGTATCCCTTCATCATCGCTCCTGCATCAACGACTTTGCCGCCGAGTCGCGAGCTGCTCGTCTGGGCCCTATGTTGAGGCGTGGACTGCTCGCGTGCCTTTGATGTCAGCGTCGACATCCATGAACCTCAGTTAGAAGTGCTCCGAACTGCTTAGCGGTGTTAGCAGTAGCCGCTCCATAAATATGCGTCGGTCGTCTTTCTGTTTGGCCGTGCCCTGATGGGATAGCAGTGATTCCGAGAGGTCATAGCTGTACAGGGCGAAGCCCCGCGATCTCGCTTCGCTGGCATTGAATCCCAGCGCGCGGAAACATTGAGTGATATAGCTCAGCCGCTTCGCGTCGACATCATCCACGACGCTTCGAGCTGACTCATCTCTGCGTGCCCACGCGCGGATAGCCAACTCGGACGCCGCAGCTTCCGCGGCAGAGGAGCCTCGGAAGGGTAGTGAAAGCAAGTCACGGATCAGTTCGCGCGCCGAGAGTCCCCGGCTCTCGAAGCGGAAGATGATTTGCTCGGTCGCCTCGTCACGCCAGGCAATTAACACCCGCTGGAGCAGGTCGTCTCTGTCCCTGAAATGCCAGTAAAAACTGCCCTTAGTGACGCCGATCTCCTTGGCCAGCACTTCCACGCGAACGGAATCAATGCTGCGGCTCTCCAAGACTCTTCGTGCCGCGCGAATCCAGTCGTTTGGGCCGAACTGCCCGCGACTGCTTTGAGTAGCTTTGGTCTCTGCCATATTGGCTCCGGGAAAACGAACATTTTACCGCCTTTCGATATACGGGCCGGTACGGTAGATCGTGCCTGGCTTGCCTTCGGGCACGACCCCAGCACGCGTTTACCCCAAGTAGGCTTTTGTTGACGTAGGTCAAAGACGCTCATACCATACGCATACGTATGCGTATGGAGAAATTTGATGGCTAGTCTAGAAGGCGTGGGTAGGGAACTTGTGGCAGCCGAACATCGCACGAACTATTTCGACGAGGGGCACGGCAAGCCGCTGTTTCTGTTGCATGGTTCTGGGCCCGGTGTCTCGGGGTGGACCAACTGGAAGGGCGTGATGCCTGACCTGGCCGAGAAATTCCGGGTCATCGTCCCGGACATCGCAGGTTTCGGCTTTACGGAGTTCAAGGAAGGCAGCCAGTACGACATCAAACTCTGGGTCCGTCACCTCGTCGGCATCATGGATGCGCTCGGCATCGAGAAAGCATCGTTCGTCGGCAATTCATTTGGTGGTGCACTCTCACTCGGGTTGGCGGTATTTGATCCTTCGCGAGTCGAGCGCATCGTCCTGCTCGGCACGCCCGCTGGCGAATTCGAGCAATCGGCTGGGCTGCGCTCGGCGTGGGAGTACGAGCCGTCGCTGGAGAACATGGAGCGCACCATGCGCCTCTTCCCGTTTGACCAGTCGATCATCACGCCTGAAATGGTCAAGTCGCGTTACGAGGCGAGCGCACGTCCTGGCGCCCAGGACGCACTGCGCAAGCTGATCCCGAAGCCGAACGCCGAAGGCCCCACGATCGTGAAGGGCTTCCCTGAACACGTCGTTGCGAAGATTCAGGCCCCGGCGCTTGTTCTGCACGGCCGTGAAGATCGTGTTGTTCCGCCTCAGTGTGGCCAGTTGCTCGCTCGCGCAATTCCTCGTGCCGACTTGCACCTTTTCGGTCAGTGCGGGCACTGGGTCCAAACCGAGCGTCGCGCCGACTTTCTGCGCCTCGTTACGGCGTTCTGCGAATAACCGTCATGAGCCGAAACGTACTCGAGCGTGTGCTCCATCAGTTGAGCGTGGATCGCGCTGCCAAGCAGCGCTTTCGTGATGATGCTGAGGGCTTTCTTCGGCGTTTCGCGCTCGGCGAAGAGGAGCGTCAGATGGTCCTCAATTTCGATGTGCTGGCTCTGCAGAACGCCGGCGTCAATCCGATGCTGACGATGGGCTTCTGGCAGGAACTATCGCCGACGCGTGATATGCGCGCCTATATGGAACGCCTTCGCCCTGTTGGAGAAGGTGAGGCAGTGCACGTCGCGGCGCTCAAACAATAAGCAGGGAGAAAGCCGACATGGCAAAAGTGGTGGGTGGCTTTCTCGTGCCACACGACCCCGTGATGTTCGTGGCGCCGGAGGCGCCGAAGCCGGAAATCCGTGACCGTATGTGGAAGGCGTTCGAGACCTGCTCCAGGCGTCTCGCAGAACTGAAACCGACGAGCGTGGTGATCGTCGGCGCTGACCACTACATGCTTTTTGGAACGACCTGTCTTCCGAGCTTCCTGATTGGCACGGGCGACGTCGACGGTCCGCTGGACGCACTTCCCGGTCTCAAGCGAGGTGTCATTCCAGATAGCGCGCCGTTGGCGCAGCACATCGCTGAACACGGTCTCGCGAGCGGTTTCGATTGGGCAGTCGCGCGAGCACTGACCGTAGACCACGCCGTTGGTATTCCGAATCAGCTAATCGTTCAGCCCCTTCGTGATGCGGGCGCACTGGTCGGCACGATTCCGGTCTATCTGGCCGCTGGTGTGGATCCCTATATCCGCATGACGCGCGCCGTTGCGCTGGGTTGCCAGATTCGTGAAGCCATCGAGGCGTCTCCCAGCGACGAACGGGTCGCTGTGATCGGGAGCGGCGGGATCAGCCATTGGGTTGGCACCGCCGAAATGGGGCGCGTGAACGAGCAGTTCGATCGCGAGATTCTCGACTATGCAACGCGGTGCGATATCGATGCGATTGCAAGTCTGAGCGACACATACATCCTCGAGAACGGCGGAAATGGCGGCATGGAAATTCGCAACTGGGCCTGCGCGATGGGTGCGCTCACCGGCGCGCGCGGTGAGGTAATCGACTACGCGCCGGTACCCGAATGGGTGACCGGACTCGGTTTCGTCCAACTCCATCTGCAATAACGGAGTGTTTCAAATGAACAAGGTTTTTCTCCTCAAACGCGAGGAACTCGCAGCGGGCGAGATGCGCAAAGTCGAGACGGGCGGTTGCCCGCTCGCGGTGTTCAACATCGAAGGACGCTTCTACGCGACCAGCGATACCTGTACGCACGCTACCGCGTCACTTACACAGGGCGAGATCGTCGATGGCGACCTGATCGCGTGCCCGGTGCATGACGGTCAGTTTCATATTCCGACTGGTCAGGCCGTCGCGTTTCCGTGCACGGTCGACCTGCGCACCTATCGCGTGATTGAAGAAGGCAGCGAAGTGTTTGCTGATCTGGATGCCGAGTCGGAAGACGCGGTCTCGTCGGTCTGAAGGAGGCATAGATGTCACACGAATGCACGGGCACTTGCCTTCGACTCCAACGCGACGCGGTCAGCGAACCGCTTCCCTATCTCGACCGTCTGATCGATCTCGAGAAGGGTAGCTTGTCGCGGCGGGTGTATTGGGATCACCAGATCTACGAGCAGGAACTCGAGAAAATTTTCGCGCGCAGTTGGCTGTTCCTCGCACACGATTCCCAGATTCCGAAGGCCGGGGATTATCTGACTACGTATATGGCGGAGGACAACGTGATCGTCGTCCGCCAGAAAGACGGATCGGTCAAGGCGTTCCTGAACACGTGCCCGCATCGCGGCAACAAGCTCAATTTCACGGACGCGGGTAACGCGCGCAGCTTTGTCTGCAATTACCACGGCTGGAGCTTCGGCATCGATGGCTCGCTGCGCGGGATGGCGGGGCAGGAACTGTTCGACGCCAGTGGCATGAAGGCAAGCGAGCATGGGCTGCACCCGGTCGCTCAGGTTGCTACCTATAAAGGGCTCGTGTTCGGCAACATGGACCCGGAAGCACCACCGCTCAATGAGTGGTTGGGCGACTTCCGTTACTACCTTGACGTAATGCTTGACATGGACGGGCAGGGCACGGAGTTCGTTGGCGGCTGCGTAAAGTCCGTCATCAACTGCAACTGGAAAGTGCCGGTCGAAAACTTCATCGGCGATATTTATCACGCACTCTGGACTCACGACTCCGCTGCGCGCGCGATGCTTGGCGGCCCTGTCGCCGAAGTCTACAAGGACCCGGAGTCGTATCACGTGAACTTTAATGGCCACGGCTGGGAGTTCAATCTCGACATCGTGGGCAATGCGGCGACCCTGGGTGACAAGGAAATCCGCAAGTACCTCTACGGCATTCAGCCCCAGGTTGCTGAAAGGCTCGGCGAATTCCGCTCGAAAATGATTGGCTCAATTTCCTCTGTCAGCGTCTTCCCGAATTTGTCGTTCCTTCCGGGGCAGAACACCTTCCGCGTCTGGCATCCGCGTGGCCCCGGAAAAATTGAACTGCACACCTGGACGATCGTGAACCGTAGTGCGCCTCAGGAAATCAAGGATCGCTGGCTCAAGGGGACGATGATGACGTTCTCGCCGTCGGGCGTCTTTGAGATGGACGATGGGGAAAACTTCGAATTCTCGACTCGCACGAACGCTGGGTTCGTTACACGGCAGCAAGAGCTGTATATGGGACTCGGTCTCGGCACTCAACTCACCGATACCGACCTTCCGGGCAACGTCTACCGGAATCAGGTCAATGAGGCAAACCACCGGGCGTTTTATCAGCGTTGGTCAGATCTCATGGGTGCACGCTCGTGGGAAGAAATTCCGAAGCGCGACAAGTCCAGCATGCCGGAGAGCGCGTTCAATCACGAGGAAGGCAAGGTGGATGCATGAACGCAAATGTGAAAGCTGAATTCGTAGCCGGCAGCGAGCACCAGGTCGATCGCGAGACTACGTATCGCATCGAGCAGTTTCTGTTTCGCGAGGCGCGCATGCTCGATAGCGAACGCTGGGAAGACTGGCTCGCGTTGATGACGGAAGACATCCACTACTGGATGCCGGCAATCGAGAATCGTCGTCGCGCCGACAAGCTGGGCGCGTACGCACCGGGCCGCGGCGCGTATTTCGATGACAACCACTTCGATCTACAACGTCGTGTTGCCCGTTTCATGCAACCGTCGGCATGGGCGGAGGATCCGCCGACGCGACACGTTCACGTGATCAGCAACGTCGAAGCCTGTCCTGCGGAAGTCGATGCAGAGTATCGGGTGCATTCGGTATTCGTGAATTATCGAAGCCGTGGCGAGGCCGACAACGATCTGATCCTTGGTCGTCGGGAAGACATCCTTCGCGAGACAGAAGGTGGTCTGCGTATCGCACGCCGAAAAATTGTCATCACGCAGTCACTGCTGATGTCGAAAAACATCAACACCTTCTTCTGATCATGGGCTGGCTCAACGACAACGTGGCGCTTGTTACGGGCGCGAATTCCGGCATCGGACTCGCGGTGGTTCGCCGGTTTCTGGCAGAGGGCGCTCGCGGTATCGGTGTCCTGATTCGCGATGCGGCGCAGGCCGACGCGATGTACAAGGAGTTCGGAGAGAAGATCGTGGCAACGGTCGGAGACGTGCGCTCGCCGGACGCAAATGCTGAGGCAGTTGAGGCGACCGTTCGCAAATTCGGGGGGCTCGATACGTTGGTTGGCAATGCCGGCGTCTGGGACCATTTCGCGTCGCTGCGCAAGTTCGATGGCGCTACGCTCAAGGCGACGTTCGAAGAGGTCTTTGCCGTGAATGTACTCGGCTACATGCTTGCGGCCCACGCAGCAGCGCCAGCACTTCGCGAAAGCCGCGGCAGCATGATTTTCACGCTCTCCAATGCGAGCTTTTATGCGGGTGGCGGTGGGCCGGTCTACGTTGCATCAAAGCATGCATGCGTGGGCATGATTAAGCAGCTCGCATATGAACTCGCGCCCGAAGTCCGTGTGAACGGGGTGGCGCCAGGAGGCACGGTTACGCCATTGAAGGGGCCCCAGTCGCTTGGCCGAGGAAACGACCGACTCTCCGACATCCCGGGCTTCGCTGAGACTGTTGCAGATGCTATGCCGCTCGGATTTATTGCGCAGCCGGAAGACCATACAGGTCACTACGTGTTGCTTGCGTCACGGACCAACTCGAGGGCAACGACCGCAGCCATTTTCCAGAGCGACTGCGGCTGGGAAATTCGCGGGCGGCCCACACGCAAGAAATCGCAATGATGCATCAAGTCCATTAGAACGCTATGCAAGAGAAAATGACCGCCCAAAATCTTCGCGAGTTGTTCGCGAATACGCGCATGCCAGCAATGGCGGCGCCCATGTTTCTGGTTTCGAGTCCGGAACTCGTCATTGCTTCATCGCGTGCCGGCATTGTCGGCACCTATGCCGCACCGAACGCCCGCAATATTGGCGCACTGGACGAGGCGCTGTCCTTGATCTCCACCGGGGTCTCTCAAAGTGGCGCGGCGCCGTGGGCCTTGAACATGATTGTCCACAGCAGCTATGACCGGTTCGACGCGGAACTCGAACTGGTACTCCGGTATCAGCCGAAGATTGTTACGACCGCGCTTGGCAGTCCCCGTCGCGTCCTCGAACACGTTCACTGTTACGGCGGTTTCGTGATGGCAGACGTCGCGACCCCCGCGATGGCGCGCAAAGCTGTCGACGCGGGCGTGGACGGTCTTATTCTCGTGTGCGCTGGCGCTGGTGGCCACACCGGGACTTACCACCCGTTCTCGTTCGTTGACGAGGTCAGGCAATTCTGGCGCGGACCGATTGGTCTAGCCGGCGCGATTTCCGTTGGTGCCCACATACGGGCGGCCCAGCAGATTGGAGCAGACTTTGCCGTGCTTGGCACGCGTTTCATTGCAGCCGAAGAAAGTATGGTGCAACCCGCCTATCGGGACATGCTCGTCGAAAGCAGCATGGAAGATCTCGTCGCGTCGAAGGCCGTTTCCGGAGTGCTCGCGAACTGGCTGCGCCCAACGTTGGATCGCGCCGGACTTTCCGCGACGCAACTCAGTGAAGAGAAGAAGATCGACTTCTCGGGCGATATCAGCACCGCTCCGAAGGCGTGGCGCGATGTCTGGTCTGCGGGACATGGTGTTGGTGCGGTAACCGCAATTGAACCTGTTTCTGCAATTGTCGACCGTCTCGCGCAGGAATACGCGAACAGTCTGGCCTCTGAACGCGAGGCCATCAAGCGCTTGAGTGATCAACTTGAAAGCTGGCAGGCAGGGAGTGCCTCGGTAGGCTGCGGCGAGGGAGTAACGCAATGACGGACGGACGTATCCAGAACGCGGCTGCAGCGCTGCGAGAAGCGCGCCAAACGCGTACGACGATCCCGCGCATTTCGGAAATCTATGGCATTGAAGGCGTTGACGCCGCGTATGCCGTCGCGGAGGTCAACACCCGCGACGCCGTCGCGCGTGGTCGGCACATCGTCGGCAAGAAGATTGGCCTTACGTCGAAAGCCGTGCAGCAACAACTCGGGGTCGACCAGCCGGACTTCGGTGTGCTCTTCGATGATATGGAATATCTGACGGGAGACGGACTTCCGGGAAATCGCCTTATTCAGCCCAAGGCGGAAGCGGAGATCGCATTCGTGTTCGGTCGTGACCTGGACGACGAAGTCGTCACGTGGGGGAGATTCCTCCAGGGCATTGAATACGCGTTGCCGGCGATCGAAGTAGTCGACAGCGTCATTACGGACTGGCGGATAACGCTTGTCGACACGATTGCGGATAACGCATCGTGCGGATTGTACGTCCTCGGCGACACCCCACGTCGCATCACTGAAGTCGACCTCGTTGGCAGCCAGATGGAATGCCGCCTGAACGGTAGTGTCGTTTCCACCGGGTCGGGCGCCGCCTGTCTTGGAAACCCTCTATATGCCGCGTGGTGGCTGGCGAAGACGCTCGCTGCTCGCGGCCAGCCTCTGCGTTCCGGCGACGTCGTCCTTTCGGGCGCACTTGGACCGATGGTCGCAGTATCGGGCGGCGCTCAGATCGACGTAGAAATTGGCGGCCTCGGAGCCGTTTCGTGTCGGATAGGTTAGTCGTCGGTTGAAAAAGACAGATGGAGGAGAAGGAAAATGAACAGGAAGCTGGTTGCACTCGATGGTGCGATGGCTCTTTCGAAAGGCGAGACAGCTGAGGAGTACGTATGCTGACCGGTGTGCATCATCAGTCGCCGCTGTTCCGCCCTGGTGCGCTTGCTGCGCCTCACATTATTCGTGAGGATCGTGCTGACGGGACCTTCGTGCTGCGCTCGGCAGACCTGCTGAAGCCGTATCACCGCCGAGTCGGTGAGTGGCTCCTTGAGTGGGCATGGAAAACTCCAGACACGACGTTCGTTGCCGAGCGCGATGTTGACGGTCCGCGCAATACATGGCGTAGAGTGAGTTATGCAAGTGCGCTTGACACAGTGCGTCGACTTGGACAGGGCCTTCTCAATCTCAAGCTTCCGGAGGGAGGGGCCGTTGTCGCGCTGTCTGATAATAGTGTGAATCTGGCGCTTCTTTCGCTTGCAGCCATGCACGTGGGCGTGCCGATGGCGATCGTGTCGTCGGCATATTCGCGCGCGGCCAAAGACCATTCAAAACTGCACGCCATGCTCGACCAGCTATCCCCTGCTGTTATCTATGCAGAGGACGGCCAGGTCTATGGTCGGGCCGTCGAAGGCTATCCAGGCCGTTGTCATGCTGTCTACACGCGAAATGCGCGACCGGGCTCGATTGCTTTCGCCGACCTGATGTCGGAGGTCGCGACCGATGCGGTAGAACAGGCGTTCATGAAACTGACGCCGCAGACCCCGGCGCGCTTGCTTTTAACTTCAGGCTCAACCGGAAAGCCGAAGGTTGTCGTCACCACACACGACATGCTTTGTGCCAACCAGCAGATGATTGCACAGTGCTGGCGCTTCGTTGACCATGCGCACCCGGTCGTACTCGACTGGTTGCCGTGGAGCCATACCTTCGGCGCTAACCACAACTTCAATCTGATTCTGCGCAACGGCGGGTCGCTCTATATCGATGACGGTCGCCCCGTCCCAGGCATGGTCGAGCGTACCGTCCAGAACCTGAAGGAAGTCAAGCCGACGCTCTTTTTCAATGTGCCGCGCGGATACGACGTGCTTTTGCCATTGCTTGAAAAGGATGCCGACGCGACCTCGGCGCTCTTCGAACGTCTGGAGATGCTCTTCTTCGCTGCAGCCCCATTGCCGCAGAAGACGGCGGATCGTATGAAGGCGCTCGCATCGACAGTTCGTATCGAGCCGGTTTTTTTTACCACTGAGTGGGGTTCGACTGAGACGTCGCCCGTGATTACAAGCGCGCACTTTGCAACTTCCGACTCGCGCAACATCGGCGTACCGGTGCCGGGCGTCGAACTGAAGTTCGTTCCTTGTCAGGACAAGCTTGAGATGCGTGTTCGCGGCCCGTCCATATTCACCGAGTACCGCGATGACCCTGAGCGTACGGAAGCAGCGTTTGATGAAGAGCGGTTTTACCGTATTGGCGATGCAGGACGCCTTGCAGATCAGCGCGATCCCAATCTCGGGGTGATCTTCGACGGCCGGGTCGCAGAGGACTTCAAACTCACTACGGGAACGTGGGTGTCGGTTGGCACGCTTCGCGTCCGGGTTGTATCTGCCCTAAACCCCTACGTTCAGGACGCCGTCATCACCGGGCACGACCGCGACGAGGTAGGGCTGTTGCTTTTTCCCTCGGCGGCGTTACGGGTACTTGCAAACGACCACGCATCGGAAATGAGCGGCGACGAGCTCGCATCCTGTGAAGAGGTGCGTGCGGGTCTGACGCAGGCACTGACTGCTTTCGGTGTGGGTATGGGTTCCTCGCAGAGACCAACGCGTGCTCTTTTGCTCTCGACGCCACCGTCTCTGGAACTCGGTGAAATAACGGACAAGGGCTACATCAATCAGCGCGCAGTGCTGACGCTCCGAGCCGACGAGGTTGAGCGCCTCTACTCGAGCCACCACGGCGTCATCCGTGTGAGCTAACAGAATCCACATCAGGAGTCTTCCATGAAACTTAAGGTGGCCATCATCGGCTCCGGCAACATCGGCACGGATCTGATGATCAAGATCATGCGCAACAGCCAGCATCTGGAGATGGCGGCGATGGTCGGCATCGACCCGAACTCAGATGGCCTCGCGCGCGCTGCCCGGCTTGGCATTGCCACCACCCATGAAGGCGCTGAAGGCCTCACGCGCCTGCCCGTGTTCAACGACATCGACTTCGTGTTCGACGCGACCTCCGCTGGCGCGCACGTGAAGAACGACGCGCTGCTGCGCGCGCTCAAGCCGTCGATCCGCGTGATCGACCTCACGCCCGCCGCAATCGGCCCGTACTGCGTGCCGGTCGTGAACCTCGATGCGCACATCGACGCGCCAAACGTCAACATGGTCACGTGCGGCGGCCAGGCCACGATTCCGATGGTGGCCGCCGTGTCGCGCGTCGCGAAGGTCCACTACGCGGAGATCGTCGCGTCGATCAGCAGCAAGTCGGCGGGCCCCGGCACGCGCGCGAACATCGACGAGTTCACCGAAACCACGTCGAAGGCGATCGAAGTGGTCGGCGGCGCCGCGAAGGGCAAGGCCATTATCGTGCTGAACCCGGCCGAGCCGCCGGTCATGATGCGCGACACGGTTTATACGTTGTCCGAACTGGGTGATCGCACGAAGGTCGAGTGGTCCATCGAAGAGATGGTCGCGAAGGTGCACGCCTATGTGCCGGGCTATCGCCTGAAGCAGAAAGTGCAGTTCGACGAGATTCCGGCGAGCGCGCCTTTGAATATTCCGGGCCTTGGCAAGTTCAGTGGCCTGAAGACCTCGGTGTTTCTCGAAGTGGAAGGCGCCGCGCATTATCTGCCCGCTTACGCAGGCAATCTCGACATCATGACGTCCGCCGCGCTCGCCACCGCCGAACGCATGGCGCAGACGCTTCTGAGCGTGGAGGGATAAGACCATGAGCAAGAAACTCTATATCTCCGACGTGACGCTGCGCGACGGCAGCCACGCCATTCGCCATCAGTATTCGATCCAGAACGTGCAGGACATCGCCCGCGCGCTGGACCGCGCAAAGGTCGACAGCATCGAAGTCGCGCACGGCGACGGCCTGCAGGGTTCGAGCTTCAACTACGGCTTCGGCGCGCACAGCGACCTGGAGTGGATCGAGGCGGTGGCGGACGTGGTGACGCACGCGCAGATCGCGACGCTGCTCCTGCCCGGCATCGGCACGATTCACGACCTGAAGGCCGCGTACCACGCCGGCGCGCGCGTGGTGCGCATCGCCACGCACTGCACGGAAGCCGACATTTCGAAGCAGCACATTGAATACGCGCGCGAACTCGGCATGGACACCGTGGGCTTCCTGATGATGAGCCACATGACCACGCCGGAGAACCTCGCCGTCGAAGCGAAGAAGATGGAAAGCTACGGCGCGACCTGCATTTACGTGGTCGATTCGGGGGGCGCGCTCACCATGAACGACGTGCGCGACCGCTTCCGTGCAGTGAAGGGCGTGCTCAAACCCGAAACGCAAACGGGCATGCACGCGCACCACAATCTCTCGCTGGGCGTGGCGAACTCGATCGTGGCGGTGGAGGAAGGCTGCGACCGCGTCGATGCCTCGCTCGCCGGGATGGGTGCGGGCGCGGGCAACGCACCGCTCGAAGTGTTCATCGGTGCGGCGGAACGCATGGGCTGGAACCACGGCACGGACCTCTACACGCTGATGGATGCCGCCGACGACATCGTGCGCCCGCTGCAGGACCGCCCGGTTCGCGTGGACCGCGAAACGCTCGCGCTCGGCTATGCGGGGGTGTATTCGAGCTTCCTGCGCCACTCGGAAGTGGCCGCGAAGAAGTACGACCTGAAGACGGTCGACATTCTCGTCGAACTGGGCAAGCGCCGGATGGTGGGCGGCCAGGAAGACATGATCGTCGACGTGGCGCTTGACCTTAAGTCTGCGCAGAGGACTCCAGCGTCTGGGAAAGTGGCTTCGTAATTCAGGACGGGATGATGACGACGTTTGTTGTGAAGTTTGAACCGTCGAACGTTGAGTTGCCCTGCGAGGGCGATTCAACGTTGCTTGATACCGCACTGA
This sequence comes from Paraburkholderia sp. CNPSo 3272, assembly GCF_024206495.1. Lineage (GTDB taxonomy): Bacteria > Pseudomonadota > Gammaproteobacteria > Burkholderiales > Burkholderiaceae > Paraburkholderia. The sequence continues at coordinate 120,233 of NZ_JAMBPQ010000019.1, forward strand.
CAGCGGGCTTCTTTCCGAAGCACAGCTGCCGACGGGGTGAATGTCGGGCGTGTGAGACGCGGATTCTGTCTGGTGAGGTGCGGTATGGAAGCGATGTTGCTCCCGACGGGCTAAAGCGTGATCATTGCCTTACGTGCCTGGCAATTCCTGTAACGGACGTCGTCCTCGACAGCCCCGAAGTCTCGAGCGTTCCGGGACGTCGAATTGTCAAAGCGGGTGCACGCGTAACCGCGGTTGATCGCGTTAGTGAGGACGTAACGGTAGTTCGCGTTCAAATTCCGGTGAACACCGGATTTACCTTTGAGGCGGGACAGTACGTCGACGTTGTACTTCGCGATGGCACACGCCGAAGCTACTCAATGGCTAACTCCCCTGCTGAAGAGGGGCAAATCGAATGGCATATCCGCGCCATGCCGGGTGGGCGATTCTCGCAGCACGTATATCAGAACCTGAAGCCGAAAGATCTTCTGCGCATTGAGGGGCCGTATGGATCCTTTGTCCTGAGCGACGCAGACGCGCCGCTGATATTTTTGGCGTCAGGAACTGGGTACGCACCGATTGCAGCGATGATGCGAGAGCATCGCGACCGAATTGCGGCACGCGGCGCGACGTTCTACTGGGGAGCGCGTCGTGAGAAGGACCTTTACGCGATGGAGGAGGTTAATGCATGGGCCAAATCTGCGTCAGGGCTGATGTTTGTCCCGGTCCTTTCAGATCCAGATGAAAACTGGGACGGTCGCACGGGATTCGTGCATGAGGCAGTGCAAAAGGACTATCCAGATCTTTCTCGCTTAGAGGTGTACGCCTGCGGAAATCCACTAATGATTGATGCGGCGCGGCACGCGTTCCGTACCGAATGCGGATTGCCGGAAGATCGCTTCCTGAGCGACTCCTTCGTAACAGCACCGGGAAAGTAGTCAGTCTTGCCGATGATTTAAAAATAAAAACACGAGATTGAATGGAATGAACGCGTCCCGCCCAGTGACCGGGCGGACTAAAGAAGAAGGACGGATCTTCACGGGCCAACGACATCGATGTGCCCCAGTGGGAAAATCCAGTTTCCGACGCAACCCATCCCTGCTTTTGGGGGCCTGCCGGCACCAGATGGGCAGTACTAATTCGCCGCTTGGCTGCCATGTGGAATACGACGCCGATCTGGACTTGCACGATCCGTCGTGGCAACCACGTGCGATGCCGGCGGGCGCTGATAGTTCCCAGGCGTTCCTGTTGCAGTACCGTGGGCGCCGGGCGGCCCGCCGCCGGCCGCCGGCGGACACTAAAGGCGCCGCGATGCTGCTGTATCACTTCAACGAACTGCCCGACGGCGCATCGCGCGACTTTAACCTGCGCGGCACCGGCCGGGGCACGAAGTTCGATCGTTCGCAATGGCAATGCATTTGACACCTGGAAAATTGCCTGCCCGCACCACAACAGCCCGATGCGCTGGCAACTGCATGCATAGCTGGATGCCGCAGGTGATCGTATCCTTTGCGCCGCACGTGGAACTCGGTTCGAGATCGACACAGGGCGGTGCGGTGAGGCCCTGCCTCGGACCGTAGTGTGATGCCATGTCCGGGACTACAGGCTCAACTCCCCAGGCTAACACTTCCCTCATTCGACGTACGCTTCCGTTAGGCGCATTGCACAGCAGGTCGGCCAACTCCAGATGCGAATCGACTCGATCGACAAAGAATTCGCCTTGAAAAACTGGGCAGCGGTTACCGACGAGTTCACGCAGCCTCCCCGAAATAGTCAAAGCTGCTTTCCTGCATCGACGATTGCTCATTGTCTGGAGGCGCGCCTAAGATTTCTACGCCGCTACAGCCATTGCGCAATCGCTGCGGGATGGGCTGGTATCGGCAGCCGGGAGCGGCGCGTTGAGCGCCGGTGTCAAGGCTGTGTAGTACCTGCATTTAAATTAAATAACAACATGCGCCGCGCATCCGTGCGGCTTACATGGAGACAAGATGACAACGCTATTGAAAGACGACGTGGTGTTGATCACTGGCGGTGGCTCGGGTCTGGGCGCCGGCGTTGCCCGGCATTGCCTGGCTGAGGGCGCAAAGCTGGCGATCATGGACATTTCCGGGGCCAAGCTGGACAGCCTGCGCAGTGAACTCGGCGACGAGCCGTTGCTGTTCCAGGGCGACGCTACCTGTGTCACGACCGGCACCATCGTGGCCGCGGATCAAGGACTGATGAACCGCAATGTTCTAACCCCCGTGAAAGCAGGAACAAGCAAATGAGCTCCGCATCCACCATTCGCATGACCATGGGTCCGGCGGGCGTGAGCAAGCTGCTCGAGCGCGTCGCCGACGGTCTCCCCGAAGGCCTGCTGCCCGTCGAAGTCTTCAACGATGAAGCTGTCTTCCAGGCGGAGATGCAGCGTATTTTTGCGAAAGCCTGGGTCTTCGTTGCCCATGAATCCGAGATCCGGAACAAGGGTGACTACGTATTGCGCCGTATTGGCCTGGACCCTGTCATCGTGTCGCGTGACGACACTGGCCAGATCCGCGTGATGTCCAATCACTGTCGCCACCGGGGCGCCCAGGTCTGCCAGTCCGATCACGGCAATACGACGCACTTCCGCTGCCCCTATCACGGCTGGACTTTCAGGAATGACGGCGACTGGGCCGGGGCGCCGCATTCCAGCGAGGCCTACGGTGGGCGCCTGAACGGGCGCGAATGGGGTCTGCTGCGCGCGCCGCGCGTCGACACCTATCAAGGCTTCATTTTTGCCAGCCTCAGCGAGGAGGGGCCGACGCTGAAAGAATTCCTGGGTGGCGCCGCATGGGTGCTGGACACGATTTGCGGCCTGCACCCGGGCGGTCTGCGGGTGATGGGCGTGCCGGAGCGTACGCAGGTTCGAGCGGATTGGAAATCCGGCGCGGAGAATTTTGCGGGCGATGCCTATCACATCGACACCCTGCATTTCGGCAATGAGCAGGCAAACTACGTCGAAGGACTGCGGCAGAACAATGACTTCGCCAACTCGCTCGTGCTCGACGGTGGCCATGCCTTCCTGTGCCACTCGTTTGTCGAAATGTTCGGGCCGTTCGGCGAATTTTCTGGCTATCCGCCACACATCAAGGAGCGTTTCGACCTGTCGAAACTCGATGAGGCGCAACGCGACCTCGCACGGGAGCGCGCGCCGTCGATCGGCAATATTTTCCCGAACCTCGGCTTTATCCGCTTTCTTGCGACAGAGCCCGGTAAGCCGCCCGCGGTGTTCACGTCCTTCCGCCAGTGGCAGCCGTTGGGGCCAGGCGTGATGGAAATGTGGAACTGGCAGTTCACCTGGGACTTCATGAGCGACGAAGAGTCGATGCCTGGCTACACCGTAGGCCAATACAACTTCAGTTCCGCCGGCATCTTCGAACAGGACGATACCGTTGCCTGGGAAGGCGCGCGCAGCGTTGCGCAAAGCGTATGGAACCGTAACGCCCAGACCCGCCTTCACTACCAGCAGGGCTTCGGCGGCAATGTCGAGCGTCCGGCCGACCCGACATGGCGCGGCCCTGGTGTGCTGCGCAGGAAAGCGTACGGCGAGTTCGGGCAAATGAACTTTTATGCCCAGTGGCTCGAAATGATGCAAAAGCAGAAATAAGGAATGTGTGATGTCAACTTCCACGAATTCCTTCACAAAAAATTTCGCCACTGAAGCGGTGGTCCACACGGTGTCCCAGTTCCTCGGATACGAGGCGATGCTGCTGGACGAGCGTCGGTTCTGGGACTGGTTTGCGCTGCTCGACGACGAGATCGTCTACCAGATTCCTCTGCGCTCGGTGCGCGAGTTCGGCAAAAACGAATTCCCGCGCAACGCGTGGCGGCAGCGCGATGACAAGGCCATGATGGAAACGCGGATCAAGCGCCTGTTCACCGGCTCGGCCTGGGCTGAGGACCCGCCCTCGCGCACCGTGCGGATGGTAGGCAGCCTGTTGGTCGAAGCAACCGATGACCCGAACATCGTCGCCGTCCATAGCACCGTGACGCTCTATCGGCACCGCGCCCAGGATGAGCGGGGCGATCTGATCGCCGCGCGCCGGCGTGATCGTATTCGCTTGACCGGGAACGGAGCGCGCTTGCTGGCGCGCACCGTGATTCTGGCCGACACGGTCCTAACCACCCCTAATCTCGGCGTTATCTTGTAAGAGGAAGCATCATGAGCAATATGGACAACGGGCTTGAAATCCATGTGGATCCGGAGAAGTGTCTCGCGTACGGCAACTGCGTCAGCATTGCGTAAGGTCCGGCAGCATACCTGCCTTCGCTATTGCAACAGAAGCCTTCCCAAGGCATAGGCATATCGCGTCCCTTGGGGACGCAATCTGGCGGTAGTGGACACCCTCTCCGGCAGCCCGCCACGCCAAGAGGCTCGGAGAGATCGGGAAGGCGTAGTACCGTGCGGGTCATGAAACAGCGATAGCGCAACAACAGAATCAGTACGGTGTGAATGAACAGATTAGGAATACTACATACATAGGTGGAGATTAGACGTTTCACGACATGCTTTACAACGCCCGTTTTGTACCAGCGTCGGCACGGGATACATGAACCGTTCCGACGAAGGCTTCCTTTCTTGAGCGGAAACCATCATGGAAATGAGAACGATGACGGATGAGCAGCGCAAGGCAATCGGACTGGAATATTTCAGACGCATGGACAGGGGCGAAAGCATCGTCGACCTGTTCGACGATAACGCCGAAGTGTATTTCGCCAAGGGGGGACGCGCGCGGAAGGCATGAAATCGAGCGGCTCTTCGGCGATCTGATGGGCATTCTGGCTGGCGTGTCGCACGACATCGCCTATGTCAATTTCGTGCAGCAGGGCGACATGGTCGTGGTCGAGGGCTGGTCGAGCGGAAAGCTGAAGAACGGCGCCGAGTGGCGTGCGGGCACGACACACGCCGGCAGTGGTGCGACGTTTTCGAGATCCGCGATTTCAGGATCCAGCGGTGTCACGTCTATCTGGATCCGGACTACGCGGGCGCCGAGACCGAACGCTATCCCTGGCTCAGCGCCGGGCGCACGACGCGCTATTAGACAGCCATTCGTGCAATCACATGGACAGTAAACCACGCACCTGCATGGTCGTCGCGGGATCAGCCGCGCCATGCGCGATTCGATAAATACAAGCGCGTAGAAAAGTTGTGTCAAGGAGACAGGAAATGTCAAGGAAAGGGAACAAGGCACCGGGGCTTGCCCTGTGTGCAATCGGGTTGCTGATGGGCAATACGGCTCAGGCACAGAGCAGCGTCACTTTGTTTGGTGTGCTAGATGGCGGGCTCCTGTACACGAGCAAGACGCTTGATCCTAAAACCGGGCAGAATGCCGGGAAGCAGTTTTCAATGATCGATGGCGGCTCGTACTATTCGCAGTTCGGCCTGGTGGGCACGGAGGATCTAGGTGGTGGCTATAAGGCAAAGTTTCGCCTCGTCAGCGGACTGAACATCGCGACCGGCGGCCTGTTTCACTGCAACGGCAACCTGTTCGGCTGTGAGGCGTGGATCGGCATGGAAGGGCCGCCGGGCGAGTTAAAGCTGGGCCTGCAGTATTCTCCGTTCTTCCTGGCCGTCTACGACTCGGATCCACGCAGTCTCTCGCTGTTCGGCAGCGGGGCGATCCCGCTCGTGGACAATGTACTCGGCACAGGTCTTTTCAACGCCAATGCCGTGTCCTACACCAGTCCGGTACTGGGTGGTCTGCAGGCAAGCGTCCTCTACGCCTTTGGCGGGCAGGCGGGTAACTTCCAGGCGGGGCGCCAGTACTCGGCGCGCCTTCGATACCAGCTGGGTGGCCTGAGCATCAACGCCGCAATTTACGACGGCAATAGCGGTGGGACGGCGCAGACACCGGTTCCCACCACCGTCCAGTATGAAGGCCGAATGGTGGGCGTCGGTTACCAGTTCGGCTCGCTGACAGCGAAGGCTTCGTTCGTCAACTACAAGGTCGCCGGGTCCTTCAACAACAACGTCTATGGTGGCGGCCTCACCTGGTTTGTGATGCCGACGCTGGACGTCAACGGTGGTGTCTGGGTGACGAGCGACCGCAACCATACGGCCAATCATTCCGTACTTGCGGCCCTAGGCACGGACTATTTTCTGTCGAAGGCGACCACACTTTATGCGCAGGTGGGCATGGTCAACAATCACGGCGCAATGAACACGGGCCTGTCGGTGACTGGCGCGCTCTACGGAGTACCTGGCACCTCGGTTGGCGCCGTCATCGGCATCCGGCCCACAATCGCCTAACCTCGTTCGCGCGCACGTCGCGGAATCGGCGGGTTGCGAATTTCTGCCTGTGCTGCTGTCGCCGGCAAGGAATATCCGTACACCTGCGGTACCGCACGCCGGCGGACTCGCTTACTGGCAGCTAGGCGAATTTCAGAAGTGGGCGGAAACAGCCTTGCAGACTGTTCGGGAATTGCGGGCGGCGTTCTTCGAACAGGGTGACCTTGTATGGCAGGCGAATGCGGCGAGTCTGCTCAAGGAGAGGGGCATCGATTTCGACTCGATCTGGAGATATCTGCAGGACAAAGCCGCGGTGGACTGCCTGACACACGTGTAGCCGGATCTGCCCGCCAGCTGTGGGGCAGGTGCCATATGCGCCGGTGCTCGTGTCCGCCAAAACGGCCGCTGCAATGGCAGCGGCAATGTTCAGCGACGTGAAACGGGAACATGGCCAGGACGCGCTTTCGGAAGCTGCTGGCGCCGATATCGACTGCCATCCCGCGCATCCGTGCCGGGTGGCCAGTCGCGCTGTCGACGCGCACCGTGAAGGAATCGCGAGAGTACGGAATGAGCGTTTCAGCTAAAGAAGTTCGATTCGACGATTGCACCATGTGGGTGGAACTATCCGACGGCCGCACGCTAGGTGTTCCACTGGCTTGGTTCCCTCGCTTGCTGCACGCGACACCAGAGCAACGAGCTGCTTGCGATATCGGCCGCTACGGACTCCATTGGGAGTTCATTGATGAGGACATTTCGATTGAGGATTTGTTGGCCGGTCGCGGCGACATGACTTCCGGAGCAGTTGTAGCACGGTCCGGAGCATAGATAGGCGGTCATGGTACTTTCGACGGGAAACCGCACATTTTTAAGCTCTGGCGCACTATGATTTCGGCGCTTCACCGGAACTTGATGAAAGCGCGTCGGCACGCTTTCTCCACCTAAAGCGCGTCTGGCATCCTCATCTCACCTCAGGGGAGCGTTCGATCCACCCCCAACAGGCGGGGCCTGGCCAACCATGTCACACCGGTGCCAATGGACGGAGCGGGGGCAGTCAATCCGGAAATTGTGAACGTAAAGGGGTTTTTGGGGCGCTGTGGAGGTAACGACAGCAAGACATCCAGGGCAGGAGATCGTATGCGCGATGAGCTAATGACAGAAGCTCTATGCTGGCAAGTGGAATCAAAGGTGAGTGCGGACCACGCGTACCAGGCAAAGGCTGCGATTGATCTTTCCTGCTATTGCCCACACGACGCTTGCCTCGTCAAGGTATATCCCAAGAAGCTGAAAAACACATATTTTTACGCGCCTGAACGGCACGTCGCTGGCTGCCCCAACGAGGCCCGCTCTACCGAACCGTCAATCTATCCCGGCGAGCCTCGCCCAAGACCTGCGGATGAACCTCGCAAACCTGTTCCAAACCTTCTCGGTCCAGGGCCAACCCTCAGGAAGAAAACCAGAGAGCCGACCAGGGCGGAACTGCTGCAACTGGCAGTGATGGTGCGTACACTCCCCGCGTACTATCCGGGAACGCTGGAGGAGGTCGTAGATGCCTGGTCCCAATTGTCGCCTGGAGAACGTGCGTTACAGTCATTGACTATCGGGGACCTGCACCTGACATACGAGACGGCTTTTACGTTTCTTGGCAGTGCTTCCGATGACATCGATGCGCTGAACCCGCGCGAGCGGATCATTTTCGGCGCGTCAACCGTCAGAGAGGCGGACTATAGCTTTCTTATAGAAAGCAGAAAGCGATTCCTCCATGAAGCGAAGAAAGTTCCCCTGCTGCTGGTGTCAAGCAAAAAGACAATACTGCCCGACTACCTTCCGACACTGGCAGGCAAGAAGGCAACGTTGTTCTGGCATGGCGCCGTTCCCAGATTGACCGACAAGAAGAACGCATTCCGCTTCGACCTTGATGCCAGTTCTCCGTACGCGGGGGTCGCGCTCAGATCGGGAGAACAGACACCTTGGGGAAGTGCGGTGTCCCCGAACGCACCGGCGTAGCCATAGGCTTAGGTCCCGCACAGAGTGATCGACATAGAACCGGATTTGTTTCCATGATGATCCGCCTGTGTTACCGACGGGCAAGCCTGTCCTGAGCATCTGGATATCCACGTCCACGACCGAGTCGCTTGCTTGCGGGACTAACGTGACCGCAGGGGCCCAGTTAGCAGAGTCTGGCGGCAATTCGCAAACGAGGCGAATTAGCTCAAAACTTTCGCTAAAGAACAGGGCGGAATCTGCCGATATGAAGCCGTAGCCGCCGCGGCAGCTCAACGGGACCGGCATATTCACTTGGTGTGGCGAATGTTGCGCAAACCATGTGCAGCAGGACAGACTTACGTAAAGCGGGAACGATTGCGATGCCGCTTCGATGCTGGGCTCCCTGAGTGGTTGATGCGAATTGCATAACTTGCAACAAGTGGCGGACACAACGGCAATCGATCAGGGTACGACTCCTGAGACGCTATCTCGATACCATTGCCACTTTCACCATTGCTGATACGCTTGTGCTGATTTTCAGACGTGTGCGAAGCTGGGATGAGCGCCGGCCAGAGACTGGTTGGACGGGTGTGAATATCGCATCGACCGCGCATCATTCGCAATGAAAGAATTATGCAAGATGTGCGGCTGATGCAACCTGGGTATCAGAAGTCGTGCAGCCGGGTCGTCGACAGACACCGTAGCAACGCTTTAGCTACGCCCGGGGGAAACCGGAACAGGTAGTGCGCCACACTCGATGAAGACAACGACAGTGAATAGGACTACCACGGCTACCACGGCTACCGCGGACGTGACTAAGCGTGATCGCTGGAAAGAAGCTGAAGCAGCCTTGAATTTTTGGCAGGCGCTCGAGTACCTCGCGCCCCAATCGCCACCCGCAGTGAAGCTTGAAGAGTCTGTGTGGGAGTTAAGCCATGATGCGGTAGAGCTTGAGATGCCGTGGAATGATCCGAAGAAGCGCGCGATTCTAGATGCCCAAATCGGACCCAACCGGAAATTTCAGCTTTTCGCGGGCATCCTCGGCGGTGATTATTATGTCGAGGTCGCGCGCCTCTATCTTGGGGCTTCTCCTCTCGATGATTTCGAACGGCGCCCTCCGTCTCCAGCGGCGTGCGTGGTGCTGGATATCAACAGAGAGGGGATGGCGAGTGGCCTGGTGTTTATCAGTACCGTGCCGTGGGCTCTCGCTCAGATTTCGAACGCGTCGGGCAAAGCCGAGAAACTAGATTTTCGGGGTTTCTTCGGGATGCGCGGGCTTGAAGAGAAGATTCGCGAGAAGGTAACCGACCTGATGGTCGAACGCAGGCTAGTTCGCCGCCCCGCAGACGACACGTACACATCGGGTGAACCGGATGACGAACCCGATGCGGTTCCAGCACCAGTTGCACCGGCATCCATGGAGCCCATCGCTGAGACTACGGCGGTGTCCGGGCAACCCCTGCCTCAACCGGCGCCACTTCGCCCGGTGACGTCCGAGGACGTCAAGGCGATTACTGCGCTCGTGTTCCACATGTGCGGCTGGCGCCCCGAGCGCGAGGAGTCGTGGCGAATCCAGGCACATTGGGTCCCAAAGAACGAAACTGAGAGTGCTTCGACCCAGGACGACCCGCTGAACAGCTTCTACGCTGAAGACCTGGAACACGTCACTCGCGCGGTCGAGGCGGGACATGTTGGTCCCGGCCTTACCGCCTATCTGCAAGGCGAAGATTCGCCGGGGCGCGTCGACCTTGAGCAACGAATCGACAGGTTGATCGACGGTGTTCACCCATCCCTGCAACCATCTGGCTGCTGGCCCGCGAAGTTTCCGCTAGTGACTGCGCAGCAGTTCGCCGTCAATACGGCCTTGCGTGATCTCACGGATGCGGGCGGTCTTTTCTCGGTAAACGGGCCACCGGGGACCGGCAAGACAACGATGCTCAAGGACATCATTGCTGCAGTCGTTGTGCGCAGGGCTGACGTGCTGGTCGAGTTCGCGAACCCTGAGTCTGCGTTTCGCAAGCGTCTCGATATTGAGCAGTATCAGTATCCCGTGTACGAGGTTGACGCACGCCTCAGGGGTTTCGGCATGGTGGTTTCATCGGCCAACAACGGTGCCGTCGAGAACATCACGAAGGAATTGCCAGGACGCTCAGAGATCGACGAGCAGTTCGACGTTGACTATTTTTCTGTGGTTGCCGACTCGGTGGCCGCACTGCCAAAGGCCAAGCAGGTCCCCGCACAACGCCAGCGCTGGGGACTTGTTACCGCCGTGCTGGGCAACAAGGGGAATCGCAGCCAGTTTGCCAGCCGCTTCTGGCTGTCAGGTCTGCCAGTGAAGGCAAAACCGGGGGAGCCGCCTGCGCCGCTGGATCCATTGCGTTTGCGTTCCCTTCAAGATCTCATGAAGACCGGCGAGCATGGTGCCCTGTCGTGGGATGTTGCCCGTATGCAGTACCGTCGTGCCCGGGACAACGTCACGCGATTGACCCGTCAGGCAACGGAACTCGCCGATGCAGTCCAGTTGCGTGTGAGGGCAGCCACCGCGAGAAGGCAGGCGTTGAGCGAACTCACCCGATGCGCACAGCTGCTACCCGGCCAGCTCGAAGTGTTGCGCGACAAGCAGGCAGCACTCGCCGCTGCGACGAACGCGCAAAAGAGTGCCAGACTGTGCCTTGGCGCCGGTCAAAAGTGGATCGAAGCCGAACGCCACGTAGCAGCGCATCAGAAGGAGTGCGATGAGATTGGCGGGCGGATCTTGCCAGGAGCATTGGACGACGCCAAAGACCAACGTGTTCGCGCCGATACAGCGTACCGTCGCCTGCAGGCCGACATCGAGTTTCATCAACGGAACAAACCGGGATTTCTCTCAGAACTCTTTCGCACGCCGTACAGTCGTCGCTGGAACGAGCGCAGTGCTGAACTGGAGGCCCAACTGCGCGCGGCGCGCGAGCATGAATCCCGCATGATCGAGGCGCTGGCGCACCAGGAAAGCCTCCAACGCGCCTTTGAGGCGCGCGTCAAAACCTTGAAGCTGGCGCAGCAACATTCCCTGTCCCGCAAAGAGGAAGCCCGCAATCTGGGCGTTCCGTTTGACGATGCATCACACGATGCACAACAGCCAGCGGGACTGCTCGATCGGTTGGAGAGAGCCGCAACTGTCGCCTGCAATTCCGTCGACATCGCATCCGCTGCCGCGCAAGCGGCACGTACCACCGCCGACGCCACCAAACAGCGCATCTCGAAAATGCAGGCGCAGCAGGCCCAGGCCGAAACGGATCTTGAGCGTACAGAACAGATGCTTTCGTCCGCAGATGTTCCACCCGAAAAAATAATAAACTGGGACCTTGCACGGCTCGAACGCGAGGCAATGCACAGCGCCGCACCGTACGAGTATCCCGCCCTGTTTCAGGCAAGGCGCGAGCTGTTTGTGGCTGCCATGGCGCTCCACCAGGCGTTCATCGTTGCAGCGTGGAAGCGGCTGGCGCGCACGCTCAGCGCGTTTGTCAATCTCTTGCAGGGCAATCTGAATCCCGCGCAGATTCCGAAAGGTTCGATCCATCTCTGGGACGCATTTTTCCTGGTTGTGCCAGTGGTTTCGACGACCTTTGCGTCGTTCCCGCGACTATTCTCGGGCATTGGTCGCGAGGAACTGGCGTGGCTGATGATCGACGAGGCTGGCCAGGCCGCGCCTCAGCAGGCCGCTGGCGCAGTCTGGCGCAGCCGCAGCACGGTTATCGTTGGAGATCCACTGCAGCTTGAGCCGGTCGTCGGCGTTCCGCAAGAGATGATCGCGCCGCTGCTGAAGCGTTGTTCAGCAGAAGAGCAGTGGGCTCCTCCACTCGCGTCGGCACAAACGCTAGCCGATCGAGCAAACCGTCATGGCATGTATCTCGGGGAGCCCGGGTCGGACGAGCAGATCTGGTTAGGCTCACCGCTCCTCGTCCACCGCCGGTGTCTGGATCCAATGTTCCGGATTTCTAACAGCATCGCTTACGAAGACAAGATGGTCTACGGTGCTGGCGAGGACCAAGGGCCGCCCGGCATAGGACCCAGCAAATGGATTCATGTGCCGGCCGAGCATTCGGAAAGGCACTGGGTTGAGGCTCAAGGCCGCCGGACCATGGAGCTCGTTCAAGCGATTACCGGCGGCAAGCTCAAGGAAAAAGGGCGCTTCAAGGTCTACGTCATTTCACCGTTCCGCCTGGTCGCATACAAGATTCGGCTATTGCTGCTCAAGCGCTATGGAGAAGAAAGCAAAGGTATGTCTGGAACTGTCCACACTTTTCAGGGAAAGGAGGCGGAACATGTCGTCTTTCTCTTGGGAGGCAATCCGTCGAGTCCCGGAGTGATATCAGCTTTCGCTGGCGCCAAGCCGAACCTGGTCAACGTTGCGGTGACGAGAGCCATACGACGGCTATATGTCGTGGGGGACCGAAACTACTGGACCGGCACATCCGACGTCCGCCGAATCTTCACCCGAATGGCTGAGCGCCTGGATGAATCGGAGATGGAATGGGTCGAAAGGCGCACTGTACCTGAGATTCACGAATCTGGACTTAGTCTGGATACCAAAATATAGCTGAAGTTTGGCGACTGTCGACGCTCACTTGCAGCGGGTGAAAGCCGCCATGTCGACGCCGGGTTGAACGCTTCGTTGTCGAAGGCAGGCGGGGTTCGTTGACAGGTGTCGAAGTGCTCAGGCTTCACGCGCGCAAATCTGGCGATGGGCTCGTAGCTGGCGACACTTCAGGGCAATATTTTCATAAAACAATTGATGTGATCGGGAAACATACATTCATGAGAGAGCCAGGAGCAGAAACCGGACCGTTGGCCGCGGGCCGGTTCGTACCAGATATGGAAGTTCTTCAGGCGGGTGACCCGAAGACAGGGCGGGCAAATGTCCGGACGGGCTCGGACGTTCAGACGGGCGCCCGGGTCATCATAAAGCGATGGGAACGCAATAGCGCCTCATCCGATCCAGTGATCCAGGAAATCTGGCGCCAGGAAATCAGACAGATTCATCGATTGATGGGTTATCCAGGTGCGAAAGATTTCATCGCACCGCTGGTCGATTCCGGATTTGATGAAAGCGGCTTCTACCTGATTCTCGGGCCGGGTCAACGTTTACCGCTTCCTGTCATTCTCGACCACGTCGCGTCGAATCACTGGTTGAAGCAGCCACGCCTGGAGGCGAACCGGTTGCAGATCTGGAGCAACCTGGACCGGATAGCGTCTGGCCTGAGTCTTTTGCACGTGCAGGGTCTGCTGCATCGCAATCTGGACCAGTGGGCGATTCTCACTTCTGGCGAAGACGACTTTGATTTTCAGCTTAGTGGGTTTGAATGGTCCGTGCGACTTTCCAGCGCCGCTCGGATTGTACCGTTGCAGGACAGTAACATGGCCGGCGACCGCAACGTTCATTCATTTCTCCAGGACTGGTACGCCTTCGGTGTTCTCGCCACGACGCTGCTGGGGATTGACGCGAAGGTTTTCCTCGAACGAAAGACGGACGACGGGCGCGATGCAGCGGCTCATCTCACGGGCCTCGAGCGCGCACTCATCATGCGTTTGCTCCGTGCCGATCCGTTCAGTCGCGTCGATGGCGACTCAGTGCGTCAGGAAATTGCAGCAATACAGAGCGGCCTGAGGGCCATCGTCGAAAGACGCGAGGAAAGGCTGTGCCTCACCCCGAGCCTGGGAATCGATTCGAGAGTTTCACAGGCGATTCGGGCAGCGTCCGACCGGACAATTGACACTGAGGACATCGAAGCGCAGTTGGAATTCATCGCGGGCGATATTGCGGAAGGTGCGCAACTGGTTGTCGCTACCACTCATGGCGAGAACCCTGTGCGCCGGCATCTGCTGATCGGACGCGTCCTCGTCTACCAGCTCAGCGCATACCGACATCAGGGCCCCACGGGGAAAGCGCCGCCAACATGGGCGATTGCCTTGTGCGACGGCATCTCGAAGCAGCGGCCTGTCATCGCCGACATTATCGGCCAGAAACGACTCGCAAATGGATCCGTCGACCTCGTGAAGCTCTCGGAAATGGGCGTCCGTTTTCCGAAGCTCCAGGGCCGAACTGGTCATTGGGATAGACAGGTACAGATATCAGAAGACAAAGGACTAGGCGGACATCGGCAATATCGCGCGCTCCTCCTTGTCCAGATTCTTGAAGCGTTGCATATCGCATCCGAGATCTGGCCGGTGAAGGTGCACTCGGTCGAGGAAAAGCAGGGAAAGTACACCGTCGCCCTGATCGCTCGCGAAGATCGGGAGCGATCCAAGCTGTCGGCTGCTCTCGGACTGAGAGAAACCGCTCTCAGAATGCAGGAGGCGTTTGGCGCGGATCAATGGCAGTCGGAAGAAGCATGGAAACTGACCGACGTCGGCGTGCTGGGCGAAAAGGAGACCGGACGCCACGAGTGGAGCTTTTTGGAGGTAGTCGAAAAGTCCGGCGAGCCCGTTACCTATCTCTTCGAAGGAAACAGCCCAATGGAGGTAGGAGAGGAGCTGTTTCTGAGACGCAGCAACTATGTTGGCACCGACCGGTTGCTGAACCGCCGTGTCAAGGCGTTGCTCGCGTTGCGGGAGCATGCGGAACTACTCGACGCGCTGGAAGACCCTCGAGGAGTCGTGCGGCCAACTCATGAAATGCCACGCGAGGACGAGCAGTTCCGGCAACTGGACGAATCAAAACAGGCCGCGCTGCATGACATTTGGGCGGTGATGCCACTTTATCTGCTGCAAGGGCCACCCGGTGTCGGAAAAACGCGGCTCGTGCGGGAGCTGGTCCGGCGGAAGATCGCCGAGGACCCAAGTGCAAGGCTGCTGCTTTCCGCACAAAGTCACGACGCAGTAGATCATTTGTTGCAAGAGATCGACAAGGAATTTGACACTGGATCGGATGATCTTCTGATCGTGCGGTCACGCCCGCGAGATGATAAGCGCCCTCCGGGCAAGTACGATCTTCACAAACAGGCTGGCGAGTTATTGAGGCGTGTTACCAAGGGGCGCCTGTTCGTCGACCTGCCACCCAATATCCGCACCAAGCTGGATGAACTCGATCCCGAACAGTTGGCAGCAGCTACCGAGGATTCTGACCCGATGGTATTGCGGCGCGCCGACCGGTCAATCGAGGCACTGCTGCTTCGTGCTGCAAACCTGGTATTCGCGTCGACCAACGCCCGCGACCTCGAGCGCCTGATTGAGGAGCGCTCCCAGTTTGACTGGAGCATTGTAGAAGAGGCGGGCAAGGCGACAGGTCCAGAGTTGCTAGCACCTTTGTTGCTGTCACATCGACGCCTGATGATTGGTGATCACAAGCAGCTTCCACCGTTCGGTGCAGATCGGCTGCAAAGTCTCCTAGGTGACCCGGAGGCGATACGACGCGCACTAGAAGTGGGTACATCGCTGGTCGGCTGGGTCTTTCGGGAAGCGGGACTGGACGAGATCATCGATGACTCCAATGCGATCGATGACTTCGCGGCCGCATGCGGCGACGCCGCCGCGGCACTGGTCATGTTCGAAACATTAATCGAGCAATCGCTACCGAAGAAGGAAAACACGAAAAAGCGGCGCGAGGTCGCGAAGCAGCTTTCATTTCAGCATCGCATGCACCCCGCCATTGCAAACCTCGTTTCCACGACATTCTATGACGGCGAACTGCATACGCATGCGGGCACGCTCGAACGCTACACAAAGGAAGCTTCGCCATTTGATATAGCTGTCAACGACGCTCGCGTGACTTCCCCGATCGTGTTTGTCAACATGCCATTTGTTCAAAGCACGATCGGCAAACAGGATATCGAAAAGCGACCACGCTATTACAACGACGAAGAGATTGAAGCGGTGATCGATATCCTCTCAACGCTAAGGGTCAAGGCCGGTGGCGCGAAACCAAGCGTAGCCGTTCTCGCTCCTTATGTTGAGCAGGTAAAGCGGTTGCGGAACCGATACTTCGAGGAACGAAAGCTGCGGCTTGCCGAGTTGTCCGGCTTCTCGTTCGAGGGCGGTGTCGATACTCCCGTCGGGACGGTTGATTCATTCCAGGGTAACGAAGCCGATGTCGTCATCGTGTCGCTTGTTCGCAATAACGCTCGATCCGGAAAGAGGGCGTTGGGCTTTCTGGCCGATCCCCGTCGCATGAATGTTCTGCTCAGTCGGCCAAAGTGGAAGTTGTTCATTGTGGGCAGCCGGGAATTCCTCGAGACGAGGTTTGATGCCAAAACAGACAACGGTGACCTCGACTTTCTTCGCCGAATGCTTGGATCGTTAAAAACACAAAGCGAGACCAGGTCGGTCAATGATGTTGTAGACGTCAGTTTCGTCAGCCCCGCGATCTTCGGCAAGGACAAGAAATGAGCGTACGTATCGCAATACCCGTGTACTACTCGACGTTAAAGCTGCATATCGAGAAGGGGCGCCAGTGGAATGCCATCGAGCACATGCTCCTGTACGCAGTCTGGCGCGAACCGTTGACGGGGCGTCAGCTTGCCGACCTGTCGAACACTCCGATCCGGCTTGTCGTGGAAGTCATGATTCGGCTGATGCGTGCTGGTTGGGTTGAACTGACAAGCGAAGACGACTGCGACCAGTTCAGGGCCACTGCGGCCGGAAAAGCTGTGGTGGATCGTGAAAACCTTCCCGCGATCACTCGACCCGGCACCCGCTGGGCCAGCTTTGCGATTGATCGGGTCACTGGTGCGGTATTCCGCGCACGAGACCTGACGCTATACAACAGATATACCTTTGACAAGCTGTCGAAGGGAGGTGAGATCCCAACACTGGATCAGGAATCAGTAGAGCCGACGATGCGCCAGGACGCCATCATCTCGACACTGCTGGACGACGACGAGCAGTGCACTCACGTTGACTCAGGGGCCGCACGTCTCGCTGATCGCTTCGCTGTCGTTTCCGTTACGGGAGAAGTCATCGAGGGGCTGCCCCCGCGTGCGCCCGAGAAACTGAGGCAGAAAATTCTCAGCCTTGCAGCAACAGTTCACGGTTCCGATCAGCAATCGGGCGCAGCAATCATCCAGAGCGCGGAACCGACGCAAGCACCGACAATCGACGTTCGCTTCGACAGCGGAGACTTCATTGTGGGAGCGGAGGAACACCGTCACCTCATTGAGTTCATGCTTAGACGGGCGCGCTCCAGGGTCATCATACATTCAACGTTTTTGAACGAAGACGCTTTCAAGCGTCTGCTTCCCCTGATGCACGACGCGGCAAAACGCGGTGCACAGATTGACATCCTGTGGGGGAAGCTGGATTCAGATGATAGCGGCGCGGCAGCAAAAATCGCAGCCAATTGCAGGTCTCTCATAACAACAGAGGAGCTCAGGCAGCGCATCACCATCCATAGCTATTCGACGGGTTCGCATGCAAAGATACTTGTGGCGGATAACGGCAAGGGGAACTTCGTCGGGGTACTCGGTTCGTGCAACTGGCTCAATACGGACTTCAAGGGTATTGAGGCATCGTTGAGGTTCACTGCGCCGTCCGTAGTGGCGGAGATGTTGGGCATTCTTTCAAAATTGGCAGGAGGGCCGAGTCTCAACTGGTCGCCGTTTTCCACCGATCTCGCCGCTCTGGCCTGCAAGGTGCGAGCGACGACAACCGGGACGGCTTCTGGGGTGGCCGCGAAAGCGAAGTTCATCTTTGGCGCGGAACATGCTCGTAGTGTCCGGGAAGCGAGAGATGCGGCGACGTCAAGAATAGTGGTGGTTAGTCACCGGTTTAGTCACAATGCAGAAACGCTCGTCCTCATCCCTGCTAAAGTCGCCCATCGTGAAAAGAACGTCAACATTCAACTCTACTATGGACGATTCGACGGGACGGACGACGGAGCCGTGGCTGCCACTCTCGAAAGGCGAGCCATCTCTGAGGGCGTCAAATTCGATCAAATACTAGATCCAAGGCTCCATGCCAAGATTCTCGCGTGGGACGAGGATTCAGTGGTCGTCAGCAGCCAGAACTGGTTGTCGGCGGACCCGGGTGACGACGCGCACACTTCCGAGATTGGAATATCCCTGAGTGGCAAGGGTCTCGCTAAAGAACTGGTGGCACAACTTGAAGCCAAGATAGGGAAAGCGACTCAGATAACGCACTGACGGTATAGCCGGCAGGCACCGACGGTGTCTGTCGGCATCGTCCTGACTCGCCTACTCCATACCGATGAACATTTTCTACGCGCTTTCCGAAGGACGAGGCCGGCTAACTGAGACGAACCTCAGTGCGTTCGCGGCCTTCCTGCTAGCGTCTAACAAACCGCACGGCCTTTCCAGTACCTTCTTCCCCGCCTTCCTTACGGAGGTCGCGAAGTGGAGTGGTGAGCCAAAGCGCTTCAGCGCTGCGCTGTCGCATCCGCAACTGACAGTTGAAGTCGGGTTGGAGAAGAAGTACGACAAACCGTTGTCGCGTATCGTTGGCGTCGAGATTCAGTTAACGACCGGCGATGAGGACTCCCAGCAGGCGGTCCATCGCATCGTCATCGAAAACAAGGTGAAAGCTGGAGCTGCGCAGACACAGCAACTGGCCGAGCAGTTTGCCTGTATCAGCGAAGCGCCCTGAAGGGAGCAAAGGATCATCGAGATCCACGGAAACACTTATCCAGCGCGGCGGGAAGCCGCAAAACACGATGGAAGAGTTATGGTTGAAAGTTGTAGAAATCGGAAGCTATTTGGTTAATCGACTGGTCCCAACTACTCCGTTTTCGTTCGGAACGACTTCAAAACGGAAGTTATTTGGTTAATTTTTCGGAAGCCAATCGAGTTCCTCTACAATCTTCCTCTCCAGGTTGCTGATTTTAAAGCGATTGATCGTGCGGATCCTTCAGCCGATCTGGACGAAGAAGGCAGAGAGTGCACGCGGCCGCATCAAGGCGATTCTCGACGCAGAGACGGTACTGGGTCATCGCACCGGCAGCAATCCGGCACGCTACGTTGACCGCCTGCAGCTTGTGTTGCCGCGGTCGAAGAAGCGCTCGCAGGTGAACCACCATCCTGCCCTGCCTTGGGAGGACTTGCCAACGTTTATCCGCGAGCTTGAGCACCGTCCCCGGCGGGCGGCACGTGTGTTGCATCTGCTCATCCTTACAGCGACGCGCACGAACGAGGTGCGTTTCGCGCGGCCGGAGGAGTTTGACCTGGACGCCCGCACGTGGTCAATTCCTCGTGATCGTACAAAGAGCGGGCGGCCGCTTCGCGTACCGCTTTGTGATCGAGCTGTCGAGATCGTGCGCAGCGCATTGCCAAAGTCAAAATACGGTTACCTGTTCCCGGGTTGCAAGGAAGGGCGTCCGTTGTCGAACATGGCGATGCTGACGCTTCTGAGACGCATGTCACGACACGGAATCACCGTACACGGTTTCCGGTCGACGTTCCGCGACTGGGTTGCTGAATGTACGGACTACCCCGATTCGCTCGCTGAGGAAGCTCTGGCTCACGTCATCGTATCGCAGACAGTGGCGGCCTACCGGCGTCGCGACCAGCTCGAGCGTCGGCGCCAGATGATGGAAGACTGGGGACACTATTGCGGAAGCCGGCGCGAGAGCGTAGCGACAGCTGGGGAACCTGTGTCGCAACCAGTTGCGGCCTAGTGTTCCTCTCTAAACGTGACAAATCTTCACTCGCTCCGAGTGTCGTTCGCGATCACTGGGGCTAGATGCGAGAGGATCCTCGAGCGTGGTTGAGAGAAAACCGTGGGGCGATGGGGAATGCCATCCGGCCCACCATTCGCTATTCCCTCAAGCTCCAGCGTGTGCCGTTAGGGTCACGGAAGCCCATGCTGGGTGGGCTTCTTAGGCCCTCCACTGTTCCGCCGTTCGCTGCCTTGCCCGTTTACTTCCCCTGTTATACATCTTCACGAATCGTCCGAACCCGGTGGCGCAAAAAGCCTTGAGCCATCGGGGATCGAGACGATCGTTTAGGGGAAGCTTCGGCCGCTCCTATCGGACGGTGCGAAGCGATCATGGGTGTACGAACCGTTCTGATTCCGTTGCCAGCGGTAGACCGACCACGGCGGATTCTGTATCCGGGTCAGGCTAGTCAGTGGCTAGTTTGCGACCGTGCCGAATTCACGCAAGCTAGGATCGCCATCACCGTGTCAAGTGGAGGGGCGAATCTTGGCGACATTCAAGGAACTGAACGCACAAATGGCCGTGCTTGAGGAGCAAACGGTTGCTGCACGCGCAGCGGAATTCGAGGAGGTGCTTGCGGACGTCAGGACCAAGGTCACCGAATACGGATTTACCAAGCGGGATATCTTCGGGCGCGGGCGGAGCGGACGCTCGCCAAGACCCGGCGGCGTGGTGGCCCCCAAATACCGGGACCCGAAAACGGGAGCGACGTGATCGGGGAGGGGGCGTGCACCTAACTGGATCAAGGACGCGAAAAACCGCGACAGCTACCTCATTCGAGACTGATGTCAACGCGGTGGTCCGCCGCATCGGCCAGATGACCCTGACCGACCCGTTGCTGACGGTCGTCTTCTGTGTATTAGCCGGGACTCGATCTGACAGGTAGTCGGGCCGATAGAAAGGAAGCGATCAATGGGGAATGAGTTTCTCCTTGGCCAATTCCAGCGAATCGAGAAAGGTGCACATCGGTGTCTTGCCGTAACACCAACGCCCCTGATGCTCCCGTTCATTGTTGTACTGGTCGAGCCACGCATCAAGGTCCGTCTGCAAGGTGGCAATCGATTCGTAGATCTTCTTGCGAAAAGCGATGCGGTAGAACTCGT
>NZ_JAMBPQ010000020.1 GCF_024206495.1 Paraburkholderia sp. CNPSo 3272
CGACAAGTAGGGCGGGACACGTGAAATCCTGTCTGAAGATGGGGGGACCATCCTCCAAGGCTAAATACTCGTGATCGACCGATAGTGAACCAGTACCGTGAGGGAAAGGCGAAAAGAACCCCGGGAGGGGAGTGAAACAGATCCTGAAACCGCATGCATACAAACAGTCGGAGCCTCGCAAGGGGTGACGGCGTACCTTTTGTATAATGGGTCAGCGACTTACATTCAGTGGCAAGCTTAACCGAATAGGGCAGGCGTAGCGAAAGCGAGTCCGAACAGGGCGTCCAGTCGCTGGGTGTAGACCCGAAACCAGGTGATCTATCCATGGCCAGGTTGAAGGCACGGTAACACGTGCTGGAGGACCGAACCCACTAACGTTGAAAAGTTAGGGGATGAGCTGTGGATAGGGGTGAAAGGCTAAACAAACCTGGAAATAGCTGGTTCTCTCCGAAAACTATTTAGGTAGTGCCTCGTGTATCACCTTCGGGGGTAGAGCACTGTCATGGTTGATGGGTCCATTGCGGATTACGTCGCCATAGCAAACTCCGAATACCGAAGAGTGCAATCACGGGAGACAGACATCGGGTGCTAACGTCCGGTGTCAAGAGGGAAACAACCCAGACCGCCAGCTAAGGTCCCCAAATATGACTAAGTGGGAAACGAAGTGGGAAGGCTAAAACAGTCAGGAGGTTGGCTTAGAAGCAGCCACCCTTTAAAGAAAGCGTAATAGCTCACTGATCGAGTCGTCCTGCGCGGAAGATGTAACGGGGCTAAGTCATATACCGAAGCTGCGGATGCATATTTATATGCATGGTAGGAGAGCGTTCCGTAAGCCTGCGAAGGTGCGTTGAAAAGCGTGCTGGAGGTATCGGAAGTGCGAATGCTGACATGAGTAGCGATAAAGGGGGTGAAAGGCCCCCTCGCCGTAAGCCCAAGGTTTCCTACGCAACGTTCATCGGCGTAGGGTGAGTCGGCCCCTAAGGCGAGGCAGAAATGCGTAGCTGATGGGAAGCAGGTCAATATTCCTGCACCATTGTGAAATGCGATGGGGGGACGGATCGCGGAAGGTTGTCCGGGTGTTGGAAGTCCCGGTCCTTGCATTGGAGAAGGCGCTTTGGCAAATCCGGGCGCGGAATTCAAGGGTGCGAGGCCATGCTCTTCGGAGCAGAAGCAACTGGAAGTGGTTCCAAGAAAAGCCTCTAAGCTTCAGTTTCACAGTGACCGTACCGCAAACCGACACAGGTGGGCGAGATGAGTATTCTAAGGCGCTTGAGAGAACTCGGGAGAAGGAACTCGGCAAATTGGTACCGTAACTTCGGGATAAGGTACGCCCTGGTAGCTTGACTGGCCTGCGCCAGAAGGGTGAAGGGGTTGCAATAAACTGGTGGCTGCGACTGTTTAATAAAAACACAGCACTCTGCAAACACGAAAGTGGACGTATAGGGTGTGACGCCTGCCCGGTGCCGGAAGATTAAATGATGGGGTGCAAGCTCTTGATTGAAGTCCCGGTAAACGGCGGCCGTAACTATAACGGTCCTAAGGTAGCGAAATTCCTTGTCGGGTAAGTTCCGACCTGCACGAATGGCGTAACGATGGCCACACTGTCTCCTCCCGAGACTCAGCGAAGTTGAAGTGTTTGTGATGATGCAATCTCCCCGCGGCTAGACGGAAAGACCCCATGAACCTTTACTGTAGCTTTGCATTGGACTTTGAACCGGTTTGTGTAGGATAGGTGGGAGGCTGTGAAGCGGGAACGCTAGTTTCCGTGGAGCCGTCCTTGAAATACCACCCTGATCTGTTTGAGGTTCTAACCTTGGTCCGTGATCCGGATCGGGGACAGTGCATGGTAGGCAGTTTGACTGGGGCGGTCTCCTCCCAAAGGGTAACGGAGGAGTACGAAGGTACGCTAGGTACGGTCGGAAATCGTGCTGATAGTGCAATGGCATAAGCGTGCTTGACTGTGAGACTCACAAGTCGAACAGGTGCGAAAGCAGGTCATAGTGATCCGGTGGTTCTGTATGGAAGGGCCATCGCTCAACGGATAAAAGGTACTCTGGGGATAACAGGCTGATACCGCCCAAGAGTTCATATCGACGGCGGTGTTTGGCACCTCGATGTCGGCTCATCTCATCCTGGGGCTGTAGCCGGTCCCAAGGGTATGGCTGTTCGCCATTTAAAGAGGTACGTGAGCTGGGTTTAAAACGTCGTGAGACAGTTTGGTCCCTATCTGCCGTGGGCGCTGGATATTTGAAGGGACCTGCTCCTAGTACGAGAGGACCGGAGTGGACGAACCTCTGGTGTACCGGTTGTCACGCCAGTGGCATCGCCGGGTAGCTATGTTCGGAAGAGATAACCGCTGAAAGCATCTAAGCGGGAAACTCGCCTTGAGATGAGATATCCCCGGGGCTTCGAGCCCCTTGAAGGGTCGTTCGAGACCAGGACGTTGATAGGTCAGGTGTGGAAGCGCAGTAATGCGTTAAGCTAACTGATACTAATTGCCCGTAAGGCTTGATCCTATAACAGGTGTGCCTCCGTCGACGCAGCAACCCGTCATGCCTGATGACCATAGCGAGCTGGTCCCACCCCTTCCCATCCCGAACAGGACCGTGAAACAGCTCCACGCCGATGATAGTGCGGATTGCCCGTGTGAAAGTAGGTAATCGTCAGGCTCCTTATGCTGTAACGTCCAGAACCCCGGTGTCTCCGAAAGAGCACCGGGGTTCTGGCGTTTGGGCGCGTCGGAAAAAACGAGGGGCTCGTTCACCGAACGACGCAGCAAAACCACCCCGCGGCCAGCTCGACTGGCCGCGGCGAGATTCAGCCAAGGGGCGTGCCGACGCTGGGTTCAGTGCCTGCGACGAACCCGGCCGAGCACGTGATGCTCGGCCAGCCAGTGATGCATCATGCCTTCGCCGTCGTGCTCTTTCCGGTAGGCGCGCGATTCGAAAATCGATAGCCCAAGCAGAACCAGCAGACCCACAGCAAGACCGATCAGACCCGCAATAGTTTCGGCATCCATGGCAGCCTCCTGTCGATTGCAGCCATGTCCGTATCTTAGAACAGTGTCGCAACGGAAAAAATACCGAGTTCAGCCGCTTCGCTACCCATCTGGTGCGACGCTGGGATCACCATTCAGAAGGATTTGAGGCGATGTACCGTGTTTATCTGGCCCTTGCAGTGGCCGCATTGCTTTCGGCGTGTGCCGACAATGCAACGACTCACCGCCACGGCAGCCCGCCGCAGGATCCGCCCGACTACCACGGTGTGCCGACCGACGACCGGCCGCCGATGATAATCGACAACCCGCCGCCTGCACAGTAAGAGCCGACGCCTGGCGCGAGCGCCGTCAGTGCAACTGCGCAGCCACAGGTACGATCGCGCCGCTGATGCGCGGTAGCAACGGGGAGAGCGTCAGCCCGCGCGCGGCCATGAAGACGAGCAGGGCGATCCACAACCCATGATTGCCGAGCGGCCCGACCAGCGCCCATGACGCGCACAGAAACACAGCCAGCGACACCGCCATGGCTTGCATGAGTTCGCGCGTGCGCGTCGCGCCGATGAATACGCCGTCCAGCAAAAAGCCCCAGACGGAGATGAGCGGCGAAAGCGCGGCCCATGGGAGGAATGCCTGGGCAGCGGCACGCACGGCCGGCTGGTTGGTAAGCTTCTCGATGATCCAGGGGCCGCAGGCCCAATAAACCAACGAAAAACCGAAGGCACCCAGCGCTGCCCAGAACAGGTTGACTTTCACGGCTTTGCGGAACGCATTGCGATTACCGGCGCCGATTGCCGCGCCTACCAGCGCCTCGGCTGCGTGGGCGAACCCGTCGAGGCCGTAGGCCATGAAGGTCTGGAAGTTGAGGAGCAGGGCGTTCGCGGCAAGGATTGCGTCGCCTTGCTTCGCGCCCAGATGCGCGAACCACCCGAACGAGCCCAGCAGACAAAGCGTACGCAGAAAGATATCGCGATTGATCGCGACGAGGCGTTTGAGCGCTGCCGGCTCGAGCACAGTCTGCAACCCGAGCGGCGCAAGCCCGCGAGGACGCAGCCTCCACAGCACACAGGCGCCGAAGACAAAACCGAGCGTATCGGCGGTAGCCGTCGCCGCGCCGATCCCGGCGATGCCCCAGCGGAGTCCATACACATAGGCGAGCACGGCAATGACGTTTGTCAGATTGATAAAGATCTGCGAAAGCAGCGCAATGCGCACGCGCTGAGTGCCGAGCAGATATCCGAGCACGACGTAATTAGCCAAAGCGAAAGGCGCAGAGCCGATACGCGCAAGGCAATAGACCCCGGCGTTGCGTTGCACGTCTGTGCTACCGCCAATGGCCGCGAGCGTGTAGTGGATCAAGGGCGATTGAATCAGCAGGATCGCGGCGCCGATCGCGAATGCCAACAACAGGGCGCGCACGACATTCGCGCGCAATGCGGGGAGGTCGCGGGCGCCGTAGGCCTGAGCGACGAGTCCCGTCGTCCCCATGCGCAGGAAGCCGAAACCCCAGAACACGAAGTTGAAGAACAGGCCGCCCAGTGCGACGCCGGCAAGATCGGCCGCGCTGCCGAAGTGGCCTGCTACGGCCGTGTCGACGGCGCCGAGGATCGGCTGCGTGAGATTGGCGAGGACGATGGGAAACGCGAGCGTCAGCACGCGTCGATGCCAGCCTCGCTGGTCAGGCAGCGCCTCAGCGCCGCTCAAGAGCGTTCCTGCACGCACACCCACGGCGAGACGACGACCGCCCACAACTCCGGCTTGCGCGCCGCGTAATCGGCTGCGGTTTCTGCCGGCATACGTGCGACGAGGCCCGATGACAGCCATTGCATGACGACCGCACTGTCGTCGTCGGCGATGGCCTCCGCCACGCTGACGAGGTCGAGGTCGCGCGCCACGCTCAGTAGCTTGCCTTGCGCAAAGAAACGTTCGAGATCCTGCCAGTCGATCTTGGCGGTTTCGCCGAGCAGCCTGGCATACGTCGGACTGGGGTTGGCGTCTTCGATAGTCATGATGATTGGAAATTCGTTGCGGCCGATACTATAAACGATAGTCCGGCATCAGACCGACGGCCCGATGGCGAACGCCGGATGCGGGGATTAATCACATTATTAAGTCAATATCCAGGCTTGCGGTGCCAAAATACAGACAATAAGCCACATTAAATCAGCAAACATCTGATCTAAGCGTGCGGCGATTGGTGTTTCAAATTTGTACACCACACTGAATAAATGCATTGTTGCGTGCGCTTGCACACTAAAGCCGGCTGCCTCGAAAATGCGAAAAGCGTCGTGCGTTAAACCGCCGATCGAGGCTGGCAAAATCCCTCGACAAGGGCGTGTTCTTCAGCCTGAACGGACCGTCCAGCAAGCCTTTGCGCTGCTTGACCACTTGTCGCTGCGTGTCATTGAAGTATGCGATCTTATGGGCGGCAGCAGTTGATACGGCATCCTCATTCGTTGCTGAAAAGTGATGCGACACATAATCCGTGCGCCGTAGCACATTTTCGCGCTAATTAAGTGATTGCGCCGCCGGAAGCGCGTTGATAGATTGCGACTCGGCGCATGGTAAACCGGTCCTTTGCCGATATGCGCCAAACCCCCGTTAGCCCGGCGCCATGCCGGGCTTTTTTTCGTCCGTTGATTTCACTGGGAGTAGCGGCCTGTCTCAACGTGCGGGAAGTTCTCGAGTCGGATCGATCGAGCGCCCCTGGTATCGCAACTCGAAATGCAGCATGACGCGATCGTTGTCGCTGCTGCCCATTTCCGCGATCTTCTGCCCTTGCGCGACGCTTTGACCTTCCTTCACGAACAACGCCTGATTGTGCGCATAGGCCGTCAGGTAATCGCCGCTGTGCTTGATAATCAGCAAGTTACCGTAGCCACGCAGACCATTGCCGGCATAGACCACAGTGCCCGGCGCCGCGGCGACGATGGGAGTGCCCGCCGCATTGGCGATGTCGATGCCCTTCGAGTTGCGGCCGTCAAAGTTGCGGATGACCTGACCGCTGGTGGGCCAGACGAGCGAAATCGACGGCGCCGCCGCCGCCGAAGGTGCGGATGTCGTATCGGCTGTGTCGGCGCTTTCGCGTGGGGCAGTTGTTGCGCTACGCGGCGCGGTGCGCACGCTCGCTGTGCCGGCCGGCGGCTCCACGCGCAGGACCTGACCGACTTCGATGGCGTCGGCGTTCGACAGATTGTTCCAGCGCACGATGTTCTGCACGGACTGGTGATTGCTGCGCGCGATCTTGAACACGGTGTCGCCGCGTTCCACGCGATAAAAGCCGGGGCCGACGGGAGCCGATCCGCACGCCGCGAGCAGCGCAACGAGCGCCGCACATGCAATCCGTCTGATTCCTGGTGCCAACATTGAACCTCGCATGACCTTGCCTCGACGGACCACGGTCCGCCGCGCCGGCAAAACGCCTGATTTTAGCGGGTTTGCCAGCGCAACTGGGGTTTTGCCTGACGAATGGCTGACGCGGGCGGCAGCATCCATATCGGCACCGGCCCAGCACGGCCCCGGTGCGCGCGATCAGCCGCCCAGCGTCTCGACGCCGATGCGCAGCGTGGCCGTCTCCCCTTGACCCGGTGCGAGCCAGCGCAGGCCGAGCCCGTTGTGGATCGCATCGGGCAGACCTAGCCAGGGTTCGACGCAGTAGAAGTCGGAGTCCGCGGCTTCCGTCCACGTCGTGACGGCGTACCAGGCAAGCGAGCCGGGCCGGTTCAGGTCGATCGTCACCGCGCGGCCGAGTCCCGGCGCTACGAGGCGCACCGGCGAGGCGGGCGGCGTTGGCTCGATCACATGGAAGCGGTCGATGATGCTCGCGTCGTCGAGTCTGTATTGCGCTTTGCCGGGCTCGGGCGCACTGATAGAACCGTCCGGGAGCTGATGACGGCGTTGGCTGGGCGGCAGGTCGAGCGTCGTCTGCGCGCGCTGCGCGTGGGGCAAGGCGAAGTAAAAGTGATGACCCGCGTACCAGGGAAGCGAATCCACGCCGGTATTGGTCGCGGCGAGCGTTACATCGAGCGTATGCGCATCGGCCAGCCGGTAGGCCGCTTCGAAGCGAAAGGCGAACGGGTAGCCAGTGCGGGTGGCGTCGGAGTCGACGAGAGTCATCCGGAGACCGTGCCCGTCGGCGTCAACCTGCGCCGCGAACGGCAGGTCGCGCGCGAAGCCGTGCATCGGCAGATCGCGAACCACGCCTTGGGCGTCGCGCCAGCGTCCGATCTGGCCGTCGACACGATGGCGGCCAAGGAAGGGGAAGAGCAGCGGATTGCCGCCGCGCACCCGTGCGGGCTCGGCCCAGTTCGCATTTTCCGGCCACACGATGACCGGCTGTCCACCGACGTGCCACGAGAGCAAACGGCCGCCAGCCCACGGCGCGAAGCGCAGCGTCGAGTCACCGCGGGTGAGGGTGAGGGTGTCCTGTTCTGGATGTGCGTTCATGGGCAGGCCTGGAGTGGGTGGAAGAAAGGTGGTGCTAGTGCGCCGGGCAGAGGCGGATTTTGCGCCGCTTTCTCCTGCGTGAAAACCCTCGTCGGGAAATCGTGGGTGTGTTTGACGGACAAGAGTCAGCATAATCCGCATGATCGTGCGCTAGCGCACAGAGCATTTTCGCAGGAGACCTCCCCATGGACCTCGCAATGGCAATGAGCATGGCTCTGTTCAGCCTCTTCGTCGGTAGCAGCGCCTATTTCTTCTACAAGATGGCGCGCTAATCGCGCCGCGGTCCGTCCCCCTCGTTTTGATTGCCGGAGGCGCGCGCGCCATGCGCGGTTGCGCCAGGTTCCCTGCATTCGCAGCCAATTTTGTTGCGACGCGGTAACTTTTCTGACAAATCCCTGTTCAAGCTTGGCGCTGCAATACGTCCCAGGCATAATCGGTGCGCTTCGCCGCACCGGCTCCGCAGCGGTCCGGCCCCTTACCCCACCACTACGAGGATCCGCGCGTGAGTCTCTGGTTTCTTTTCTTCCTGAGCGTGTTGCAAGGCGTCACCGAACTGTTTCCCGTGAGCAGCCTCGGCCATACGCTGCTCGTGCCGGCGCTGTTCGGCATGCACATCGACAAGCACGCGCCGCAATTGCTGCCGTTCCTCGTCGCATTGCACCTGGGGACCGCCATCGCGCTGCTCTGGTATTTCCGTGAGCGCTGGGTCGCGTTGATCAGCGGCTTCTTTGCCTCGCTGGGCGGTCGCAAGAACGACGACGGGCACATGATGTGGGCGCTCATCATCGGGACGATTCCGACGGGCATCGTCGGCCTCGTGCTCGAAAAGCGCATCGAAGCCATCTTTCACGATCTGCGCATCGTCGCGGCGGCGTTGATGGTCAATGGCGTGCTGCTGTGGTTCGGCGATCGCATCCAGCGTGCGCGTGCGCATCGTCCGCCTGAGAAACTCACGTTCCGCCAGGCATTCCTCGTCGGCCTCGCGCAGATCGGCGCGCTCATTCCCGGCTTTTCGCGCAGTGGCCTCACGATGATCGCCGGCAATGCGGCAGGCCTCACGGCAGAAAAGGCCGCGGAGTTCTCGTTCCTGCTGGGCACGCCGATCATCTTCGCGGCTGGCCTGCTCGAACTGCCCAAGCTCTTCCATGCTCGCGATCAGTTGATGACGGCGGTCGTTGGCGGCGTGCTCACGGGTATTGCGGCCTGGTTGAGCGTGAAGTTCCTCATGAGCTATTTCGAGGGACGCGGGCGCCTCGCGTCGTTCGGTGCGTATTGCCTGATCGCCGGGGCGATTTTCCTTGGCTGGTTCGCACTGCATCAGCAGCCGGTTTGATTCTGGCGCGAAAGCCCTTGGCACGCGGCACGAGCGAGGCGCGACCGCGTGAGGCGATCGCGGTATAATCCAGCCCCGTCTTTGCGAGGCCGCCTGCGGCCTCGCGGACGTTCACGCGACAGTAGCTCAGCTGGATAGAGCATCGGCCTTCTAAGCCGAGGGTCGGGGGTTCGAGCCCCTCCTGTCGCGCCAGATCAAATAAACAAAAAGCCCGGCCTTCACCGCCGGGCTTTTTGCTTTTTCCCACCCCACGAATCCAGGCCGATTCAAACCCCTCACGCCACGAGCCGCAACGGCACCGGCTCTTCGGCCTCCTGCGCGAGAAAAACCATGCGGCGAAACTCGTGCGGGTTCGAAATGCCGGGAATCGGCGTAGCGATCAAGCCACCGCCGCCCACGACGAGCGAACCATAGTCGAAAATCCGGCCGATCAAGCTTTGCTCGATCCGCACGCTCTCGATCTTCGCGAGCGTCAACTCTACTGTCTGACGGCGTACCGCGCCGAACCTGGCCACCACGCGCTTGTTGGTCACGGCGAATTCCGTCGTCCACCAGGCGAGTAGCGACGCGCAGAACAGTGCTAGCCCCCCGGCAAAAAACCCCACCGCCGCGAGCGGCGACGTTCCCATGGTGCCGACGAGCACGCCCCAAACCATGAGCAGAAGGCTCAGTGTGATACGCGGCCCCATCGCCCAGAAGCAGGGGTGTCCCTCGCAGACGAACCGTTCGCCTGGCAGGAGAGTCGATTCGACGTATTTCACAATGACCTCCGTCAAGTTTTGTGCAGTAATTAATCTGTAAGGTAGTCCATCTTGCGGCGCAGGCTCCGTGGTCAAACGTCGCGGGTCGACGCCCGGCTGGCGCGTAGAGCGTGCAGCGGGCGACGAATCCGCGGCGCAATAAAAAGGGCAGCCCGAGGGCTGCCCGTCAAACCGGATGAGCAACATGCGGCAATCGATGGTCCGGTGGTTTTCGCGCTTAGAGCTTCACGTCCAGTGCGTTGGTCAGATCGCCCATCGGCTGGGCGCCGTTGCTCTTGAGCGCGGCGTCGCGGTTGGCAAGCCCCGGCAGCGTGGGCAGCGAGAAGCGGCGCGTGATGAGGCGCAGGATCGAGGTTGTGTCGTACTGCGTGTGGTCGACGTAGCCCTTTTTTGCGTACGGCGAAATGATGAGCGCCGGAATGCGCGAGCCCGGACCCCAGCGGTCGCCCTTGGGCGGCCCAACGTGGTCCCAGAAGCCGCCGTTTTCGTCGTACGTGACGACCACGACCATGTTGTTCCACTGCGGGCTCTTCTGCAAATGCGCGATGACGTCCGCGATGTGCTGGTCCCCGCTCGTCACGTCTGTGTAGCCCGCGTGCTCGTTCAGGTTGCCCTGCGGCTTGTAGAACGCCACGGCAGGCAGCGCGCCGGCGTCGATCGCCTTGATGAACTCCGTGCCGTCGATGCCGCCGTCGAGCAGGTGCTTCGCACGTGCGTCGGTGCCCGGCGCGTAGTTCGCGAAGTAGTTGAACGGCTGGTGGTGCGGCTGGAAGTTCGGCGCTGTCATGTTCGCGCCGTAGATCACGCCCGAGGTGCTGTTCTGCGCCGCGCTCACGGCCGCGCCCCACGCGCCGCCGTACCACGCCCACGTCACGCCCGCGTTCGAAAGCAGATCGCCGATGTTCTGCGCCGTTTGCGCGGGCATTGTCGAGGCGTTCGACGGGTCGGCCAGGTTCGCGTCACCGCCCGAAGCTGCCGCGTTGCCGCTCGGCTGATACGGCGGCTGCATCGTGTTGACCGCGTAGAAGTCCGGCGTCAGATTGCCCGACTTCACGAATTTCGGAGCGCCAGCGAGCGCCGACTTCGGCGAGTTCGATGCGAGCGTGAGCGAGACGCCGTCGGCGTCCACGGTCGAGATCGTCGGCTTGGCCGGGCTCGTGTCCGCGTTCGCGTAGTACGGCGTGCACGCGCAGATCAGCCACTGGTGATTCAGGAACGAGCCGCCGAACGCGCCCATGAAGAAGTTGTCGGCGAGCGTGTATTGCTGGGCGATCTTCCAGAGCGGCAGCTTTTCGGCGCTCGTCGTGTAATGCCCCATCACGAGACCGCCGGAATCGCCGTAGGCCGCGAACATGTCGTTCTTGCCGCCGTGGATCTGCATCTGGTTCTCGTAAAAGCGGTGATACAGGTCGCGCGTCGTAACTGAGAGCGGCACGTTGTAGCCCTTCGCGTCGTCGATGGCGAACGGCGCATTCGGCATGTTCTCGGTCATCGCCGCGGTCACGACGGGCGTGACTCCCGTTTGCGTGAGACCGTTCCAGACGGTCGGCAGCGTGGCCAGCACGGAGCCGTCGCGATCGAGCTGCTGCGCGCTTTGCGCGCTCACGTTTTGCAGGCCGTTGGCGTTCGGGAAGCTGCTGTACAGATTGTCGAAGCTGCGGTTTTCCGCGTAGATCACGACGATATTCTTCACCGACGAAAGGCCGGGCTTGCTGCTGTCGTTGCCGCCGCAAGCCGCGACGGCCAATACCGACGCCGCTATCGCGATCGGCGTGGCATAGAACCATTTGCTGTTGATCATTTTTCTCTCTCGCGTTGGGGGCCCGCATGGAGGCCGGCGCGATGGCGCCGGTCTTTGGGCGAGGCGCAGTGTCGCAACGGAATTTGACAGCGATATGTAAAAAATTACATTTAGCTTCTTTGCGGCCTTTGATTGCATGACATCTGTCTTACGTCATGTCATTGGATCGTCACATCCCCGACATACGCTTTCGCGACTTCGATGCGCGGCTGAGCGCATCGGCATTCGCACTGCAGCG
Organism: Paraburkholderia sp. CNPSo 3272; assembly: GCF_024206495.1. Taxonomy (GTDB): domain Bacteria; phylum Pseudomonadota; class Gammaproteobacteria; order Burkholderiales; family Burkholderiaceae; genus Paraburkholderia. The sequence continues at coordinate 11,575 of NZ_JAMBPQ010000020.1, forward strand.
GCGCGCCACCATGCGCACGTCGCGCTCAAGCTTCGGGGACCAGGCATGTTGCGTAGATTGGCGCGTCGTTCGGCGCGAACGGAAGGTCAGGGGCGGGCTCGACCCCCACGGCGACGCGCGCCGCAACGCGGGGCTCCTCGTGATGGCGGCGGGGCTGTCGTTGCTGCTGGCGGCATGCGATGGCAGCACCGGCGCTTCCGCGGACGTCGATGCGACGACTGGTGCATCGGGCAGCGCCTCGCGCGCTCACGACGCCAATGCGAACGCACGCGCCGTACAGGGCGTGAAGCTCATGAACATCGCCGCGCCTGCGCAAGGCGGGCAGACGCGTGCCGAGGTCTATGCGCAGGTGCGCCGCATGACGGCGCTCGGCAAGCAGATGTTCTTCGATCCGTCGCTCTCGGGTTCGGGCAAGATGGCATGCGCGTCGTGCCACAGCCCGGACCACGCGTTCACGCCGACCAACTCGCTCGACGTGCAGATCGGCGGCGCTGACATGCGACGCCAGGGCATGCGCGCCGTGCCGACGCTCAAATATCTGCAGGCGGTGCCGGCGTTCGCCGAGCACTATCACGACTCCGATGACGAAGGCGACGAAAGCGTCGATGCAGGTCCGACCGGCGGACTGACGTGGGATGGGCGCGTCGATCGGGGCTCGGACCAGGCGCGCATCCCGTTGCTATCGACGTTCGAGATGGCGAGTTCGCCGAAGAAGGTCGCCGAAGCCGTGCGCGCGGCGCCCTACGCTGGGGCGTTTCGCGAGGCCTTCGGTGCGCGCGTCCTCGCTGACGACGACGCGACTTTCAAGGCAGTCCTGAAGTCATTGGAGACATTCGAGCAGTCGCCCGAGGTGTTCTATCCGTACACGAGCAAATACGACGCGTACCTGGCCGGCAGGGCCACGCTTAGCGCCGCCGAACTGCGCGGGCTCCAACTCTTCAACGACGAGAAGAAGGGCAATTGCGCGAGCTGCCATATCAGCCAGCGTGCAAAGGACGGCTCGCCGCCGCAGTTCAGCGACTTCGGTTTGATCGCCGTGGGCGTGCCGCGCAACCGCGCGCTTGCCGTGAACCGCGACCGCAAGTTCTTCGATCTCGGCGCATGCGGTCCGGAACGTACGGATCTCGATCACCGTGCGCAATTTTGCGGGCTCTTCCGTACGCCGACGCTGCGCAACGTCGCGCTCAAGAAGTCGTTCTCCCACAACGGCATCTATCACTCGCTGGAAGACGTGCTGCGTTTCTACGCGCGGCGCGACACGAATCCGGAAGAGTTCTATCCGGTGGTGAAGGGCAGGGTGCAGAAGTTCGACGACCTGCCGCGGCGCTACTGGGCGAATCTCAACACGGATCCGCCGTTCGATCGCAAGCCGGGCGACGAGCCGGTGTTCAGCAACGCCGAAATCGAGGACGTGCTCGCGTTTCTCGATACGCTCACCGACGGCTGGCAGCCGGGCGCGCGCTGAGTGTGCACTGGTCGCGCAGCGTCAGACGCCCGCGATCAGCAGGCAGGCGCCGGTGAGCACGAGGAACGACACGAGCAAGCCGATCGTGCCAATGCGCAGCGTCGCGTCCGGCCAGCGCGGCGTGCGTTCGGGACCGACTGCGAAGTTCGCGCCGGGCGCCTGCGGTTGTGGCGCGAGCCGGTAATGCACGACGAACGACATCAAGCCGATGCAGATGAGGATCAGCAGGAGCGCAAAGACCCTCAATGCGATGGCGTAGGTCATGTCAGATTAACCGGATGGGCTGTAAGTGGGCGAGGGAGCCATCGTAGTGATCGGCCCTCTCCCACACCATCGGATCAATCCGAAAATCGAACCGGCCGCCCGCGCGTGTAAGCGGCCTTGCTGGACGAGCCGAAAAAAGGGTGCGTGTTATGCTTTTTGTCGATTCTTTCAGTCCGCCGAGGAGAACACATAATGTCCAGAATGCCCCGAACCCTTCACACGCTGAGCGCCCTGGGCGCGGCGCTTTTTGTCGCCGTTGGCATGAGCAGCGCGCATGCCGCCAATCTGGGCTTTCTGAACAACACGCCCATGTCGTTCATGACCCAGGCCGACTACAACTCGCTCCAGAACGCCGTGCGCGATGCCGTCGAGCATAAGGCCGATGGCGAGAGCACGTCATGGTCGAACGAAGGCTCGCGCAACGGCACGCGCATCACCTCGACCATCACGCCGTCGAATACGCAAAAGGAAGGCGACAAGACGTGCCGCGATACGGAGGTCGTGATCAACGCGAAGGGCCAGTCGATGACACTGCGTCCGCACTTCTGCCGCACGGGCGAAGGCGCCTGGGTTTTCCAGAAGCAGCACTGAGCGCGCGGTGAACGGCAAGATCGTTTCGTGCGGCATCGTGCTGCTCGATCCTGAAGGCCGCGTGCTGCTCGCGCACGCAACCGGCACGAATCACTGGGACATTCCGAAGGGGCAGGGCGATCCCGGCGAGACCGAATCGCAGAGCGCGCGCCGCGAGATGGTCGAGGAGACCGGCATCGATGTCGCGGCGTCGCGCCTCGTCGATCTCGGGCGCTACGTGTACCGGCGCGACAAGGATCTGCATCTCTTTGCCGCGCGCGCGAGCGCCGATGAACTCGACCTCACGCGTTGCGTCTGCGTGTCGCTGTTTCCGCGCCGCGAGGACGGCGTGATGATTCCTGAAATGGACGCCTGGCGCTGGACCGTACCCGGCGAAGTGGATCGCTACGCGAGCCGCAGTCTCGCGCGGCTCTTTAGCACGTCGCTCTCGCTCGCGGAGCTGCATCGCAGACTGTAGGCCGGTCCCCCTAGCCGGCCGCCGCCGCAATGAAAGAAGCCCGCACGAACCCGTGCGGGCTTTTAGTTTGCCGGCGAGCGCGGCGCGAGGCTTACTTGCCCCAGCTGTCGCGCAAACCGACGATGCGGTTGAATACCGGCGCGCCCGGCTTCGAGTCGTGGCGGTCGGCGACGAAGTAGCCATGACGCTCGAACTGATAGCGGTCTTCCGGCGCGGCGTCGCGTGCGCCCGGTTCCAGATACGCCTGGACCACGCGCTTCGAATCCGGATTGAGCGCTTCGAGGAAGTCGCGGCCGCCCGCGTCGGGTTGCTCTTCGCGGAACAGGCGATCGTAGAGGCGCACTTCCGCCGGGCACGCGTGCGCTGCGCTGACCCAGTGAATGTTGCCCTTGACCTTGTAGTTGTTCGCGCCTTCCGTGCCCGACTTGCTGTCCGGGAAGTAGTTGCAGTGCACGGCGATCACGTTGCCGTTCTCGTCCTTGTCCGCACCCGTGCATTCGATCACGAAGCCATAGCGCAGACGCACCTTGTTGCCCGGGAACAGGCGGAAATAGCCCTTCGGCGGCGTCTCGTTGAAGTCCTCGCGCTCGATCCACAGCTCGCGCGAGATCGGGAACGTGCGCAGGCCGCGCTCCGGATGATGCGGATGCACGGGGGCCGTGCAGTCTTCGCTTTGACCTTCCGGATAGTTGTCGATGATGAGCTTGAGCGGATCGAGCACGGCGGCCGTACGCGGCGCCTTGTCGTCGAGGTCGTCGCGCAGCGCGCCTTCGAACACGCTCATGTCGATCCACGAATCGACCTTCGTCACGCCGATGCGCTCGCAGAAGAGCTGGATCGCTTCCGGCGTGAAGCCGCGGCGGCGCACGCCGACGATGGTCGGCATGCGCGGGTCGTCCCAGCCTTCCACGTGGCCTTCGGTCACCAGTTGCAGCAGCTTGCGCTTGCTCGTGATCGCGTAGGTGAGGTTCAGGCGCGAAAACTCGATTTGCTGCGGCAGCGGGCGCGTGAAGACGCCGGCGTCGGCCAGTTCATTGAGAACCCAGTCATACAGCGGGCGATGGTCTTCGAACTCGAGCGTGCACAGCGAATGCGTGATGTTTTCCAGCGCGTCCGAAATGCAGTGCGTGTAGTCGTACATCGGGTACACGCACCACTTGTCGCCGGTGCGGTAGTGATGTGCGAAGCGGATGCGGTAGATCACCGGATCGCGCATGTTGAAGTTCGGCGACGCCATGTCGATCTTCGCGCGCAGCACATGGGCGCCTTCCTCGAATTCGCCCGCCTTCATGCGGCGCAAGAGGTCGAGGTTTTCGTCGACGGAGCGATCTCGGAACGGCGAGTTCTTGCCGGCTTCGGTGGCCGAGCCGCGGTTCGCGCGCATCTCTTCCGGCGACTGGCTGTCCACGTACGCCTTGCCGCGCTGGATCAGCAGTTCGGCGAACTCGTAGAGCTTGTCGTAGTAGTCGCTCGCGTAGAAGAGGTATTCGTGATCTTCTTTCTTCCACTCGAAGCCGAGCCATTCGACGGCGTCGATGATCGAGTTGACGTATTCGACATCTTCCTTCTCCGGGTTCGTGTCGTCGAAGCGCAGGTGGCACACGCCGCCGTAGCTTTTCGCGACGCCGAAGTTCAGGCAGATGCTCTTGGCGTGGCCGATGTGAAGGTAGCCATTCGGCTCCGGCGGGAAGCGCGTTTCGACGCGCTGCGCCCACTTGCCCGAGCGGTTGTCGTCGTCGATGATGTTGCGGATGAAATTGGATGCCGCAGGCGCGTCCGTGCGGTCGGCGTCTTTACGTTCGGTATTCATGCGAAAAGGGAGTCGTTCGAGGGCGCCCGTCAAAAGGATAAAAGCGCGTAACCGGGCACCCGATGGTGTCTTCCATTCTACCTGACGCGACCCGCCGTGCCAGTCCCGGTGCCGGATCGTCGCGCGGAGCACAACAAGCGAGGGGAAAACGTGACATCGAGCGAAACGGCTGTGCTGGTGCTGCCGGGCTACATGGATTCGGGGCCGGGGCACTGGCAGACGCGCTGGGAAGCCGCGCACGCGGGCTTTGCACGGGTGCAGATGCCCGACTGGATGCACCCGGACTGCGAGGCGTGGTGCACGGCGCTCGAGGCTGCCGTGCAACGCGCGCCGGCTGGCGTGCGCTTCGCCGCTCACAGCCTCGGCTGCCTGAGCGTGGCGCACTGGGCCGCGCATCACGCGAGCGCGGCGACGCGCGCGAAGGTGGCCGGCGCGCTGCTGGTGGCGCTCCCCGACCCGCACGGTCCCGAATTTCCGCGCGCCGCGCGCGGCTTCGATCCGGTTCCGCTGGCGGCGCTGCCGTTTGCGAGCGTCGTCGTCGCCAGCAGCGACGATCCGTATGGCGGCGTGGCGTTTTCGCAGCGCTGCGCGCAGGCGTGGGGCAGCCGCTGGATCGAGATCGGCGCGCGCGGGCACATCAATGCCGACAGCGGGCTCGACGACTGGCCGCAGGGGCTGGCTTGGCTGATGTCGATGGAGACACCGGGCGGCCAAGGCTGAGCGGCCGCCCCGGCACCTTGCGGTTACACCACGCCCTTGCTGCGCAACGTCGCCACTTGCTCCTCGCCGTAGCCGAGCACTTCGCGCAGTACCGCATCGGTATGCTCGCCGAGCGTAGGCGGATGGCTCGCCACGCGCGGCGGTGTTTCGCTCATGCGGATGGGGTTGCCCACGAGCCGCGCCGTGCCGCCTGAAGGGTGGGGCACGTCCACCTGCAGCCCGCGCGCGATCACCTGCTCGTTCTCGAACACTTCCGCGAGGTTGTTGATCGGCCCGCACGGCACGCCTGCGGCTTCGAGCGCGCCGATCCAGTCGGCTTTCGTGCGGGTGCGGATCAGGTCGGCGACGATCGGCACGAGCGTGTCGCGATGGCGCACGCGCGCCGGATTGGTCGCGAAGCGCTCGTCGTCGGCCAGCCCGGGCTGGCCCGCCACCTCGACGAACTTGCGGAACTGCCCGTCGTTGCCGACGGCGAGGATGATCCAGCTGTCGCTCGTCTGGAAGGCCTGATAGGGCACGATGTTGGGATGCGCGTTGCCCCAGCGCGCGGGCGGATTGCCGCGCGCCAGGTAGTTCGAATTCATGTTCGCGAGCATCGCCACCTGCACGTCGAGCAGCGCCATGTCGATGTACTGGCCCACGCCCGTGCGATCGCGGTGTGCGAGCGCCGTCAGCACGGCAATCGTCGAATACATGCCAGTCATGAGGTCGGCGATCGCGACGCCCGCCTTTTGCGGGCCGCCGCCCGGCAGCGCGTCGCGCTCGCCGGTGATACTCATGAAGCCGCCCATGCCTTGCACGATGAAGTCGTAGCCCGCGCGCGAGGCGTAGGGCCCGGTCTGGCCGAAGCCGGTGACCGAGCAGTAGACGAGGTCGGGCTTCACCTCGCGCAGCGACTCGTAGTCGAGGCCGTACTTCTTCAACTGGCCCGCCTTGTAGTTCTCCAGCACGACATCGCTTTGCGCAGCCAGCTCGCGCACGATGCGCTGCCCCTCGGGCGTGGCGATATCCACCGTGACCGAGCGCTTGTTGCGGTTCGCGGCGAGGTAGTAGGCGGCCTCGGCGGTGTCCGCGCCATCGGGCGTCTTCAGGTACGGAGGGCCCCAGTGGCGCGTGTCGTCGCCGGCGCCGGGGCGCTCCACCTTGATCACGTCGGCGCCGAAGTCGGCGAGAGTCTGTGCGCACCACGGTCCGGCGAGGACGCGGGTGAGATCGAGTACGCGGATATGGCTGAGAGCGCCCATGCTGTGTCTTCCAATGTCGTTCCGAGGCGGGGCGCGAGCGCGCGTTGTGCGCCGGCCGATGCCGCCCATAGTAAGCGAAAAGGCGCGGCACGCGCCAATATTCGGTACAAGGTTCCGCAGTGCGGAACAGGGGCGAGCGGCCCATCGCGTCGCCGCGCGCCCTGTCGCGACCATGCAAACCCCGCCGGACGCGCCGCCGCGAGCGTGCGACGATCCCGTATAATCGTTCGATTCAGCACCGGGGTTTCCGTGAGCAACTTGGGCCCCGAGCGCGACCACGACAAAGATTCAGCACCGTACGCCCCCAGGAAGGACCCAACGCACGCCATGAAAGCCGCCGACATCCGCGAGAAATTCCTCAAGTTCTTCGAATCGAAGGGCCACACGATCGTGCGCTCGTCGAGCCTCGTGCCGGGCAACGACCCCACACTGCTCTTCACCAACTCGGGCATGGTGCAGTTCAAGGACGTGTTCCTCGGCACCGACAAGCGTCCGTACACGCGCGCCACGACCGCGCAGCGCAGCGTGCGCGCAGGCGGCAAGCACAACGACCTCGAGAACGTCGGCTACACGGCGCGTCACCACACGTTCTTCGAGATGCTCGGCAACTTCTCGTTCGGCGACTACTTCAAGCGCGACGCGATCCACTACTGCTGGGAGCTGCTGACCAAGGTCTACGCGCTGCCGGCGGACAAGCTGACGGTCACCGTCTACAAGGAAGACGACGAAGCGTTCGACATCTGGGCGAAGGAAATCGGCGTGCCGGTCGAGCGCATCATCCGTATCGGCGACAACAAGGGCGCGCGCTACGCGTCGGACAACTTCTGGCAGATGGCCGACACCGGTCCCTGCGGTCCGTGCTCGGAAGTGTTCTACGACCACGGCCCGGAAATCTGGGGCGGCCCCCCGGGATCGCCTGAGGAAGACGGCGACCGCTTCATCGAGATCTGGAATCTCGTGTTCATGCAGTTCAACCGCGACGCCCAGGGCAACATGACGCCGCTGCCCAAACAGTGCGTCGACACGGGCATGGGTCTCGAGCGTCTCGCCGCCGTGCTCCAGCACGTGCACAGCAACTACGAGATCGACCTGTTCCAGAATCTCATCAAGGCGGCTTCGCGCGAAACGAATACGCCCGACCTCACGAACAACTCGCTGAAGGTCATTGCCGACCATATCCGCGCGTGCTCGTTCCTGATCGTCGACGGCGTGATTCCCGGCAACGAAGGCCGCGGCTACGTGCTGCGCCGTATCGTGCGCCGCGCGATCCGCCACGGCTACAAGCTCGGCCAGAAGAGCGCGTTCTTCCACAAGCTGGTTGGGGATCTCGTCGCGGAAATGGGCGCCGCCTATCCGGAACTGGCCGAAGCGCAGCAGCGCGTGACGGACGTGCTGCGTCAGGAAGAAGAGCGCTTCTTCGAGACCATCGAGCACGGCATGTCGATTCTCGAAGCCGAACTGGCCGACCTCGAAGCGAAGGGCGGCAAGACGCTCTCGGGCGAACTCGCATTCAAGCTGCACGACACGTACGGCTTCCCGCTCGACCTCACGGCCGACGTTTGCCGCGAGCGCAACGTCACGGTCGACGAGCCGGCGTTCGACGAAGCGATGGCGCGTCAGCGCGAGCAGGCGCGCGCGGCAGGCAAGTTCAAGATGACGCAGGGCCTCGAATACTCGGGCGCGAAGACGACGTTCCACGGCTACGAGGAAATCGCGTTCGACGACGCGAAGGTCGTCGCGCTCTACGTCGACGGCGCATCGGTCACCGAAGTGAAGACCGGCCAGGACGCCGTGGTCGTGCTCGACCACACGCCGTTCTACGCGGAATCGGGCGGCCAGGTGGGCGACCAGGGCGTGATCTCGAACGCGAGCATCCGTTTCGCCGTGGCCGACACGCTCAAGGTTCAAGCCGATGTGAGCGGCCACCACGGCACGCTCGAGCAGGGCACGCTCAAGGTCGGCGACGTCGTGAAGGCGGAAATCGACGCCATCCTCCGCGCTCGCACGGCGCGCAACCACTCGGCCACGCACTTGATGCACAAGGCGCTGCGCGAAGTGCTCGGTTCGCACGTGCAGCAGAAGGGCTCGCTCGTCGACGCGGATAAAACCCGCTTCGACTTCGCGCACAACGCGCCGATGACGGACGACGAAATCCGCCGCGTCGAGCAGATCGTCAATGCGGAAGTGCTCGCGAACGCGCCCGGCATCGTGCGCGTCATGTCCTACGACGATGCGGTGAAGGGCGGCGCGATGGCGCTGTTCGGCGAGAAGTACGGCGACGAAGTGCGCGTGCTCGACCTCGGGTTCTCGCGCGAGCTGTGCGGCGGCACGCACGTCACGCGCAGCGGCGACATCGGTTTCTTCAAGATCGTGATGGAAGGCGGCGTGGCCGCAGGCATCCGCCGCGTGGAAGCGATCACGGGCGACAACGCCGTGCGCTTCGTGCAGGAGCTCGATGCACGCGTGAATGCGGCAGCGGCGGCGCTCAAGGCGCAACCTTCGGAACTGACGCAGCGTATCGCGCAGGTGCAGGACCAGGTGAAGTCGCTCGAGAAGGAACTGGGCGCGCTCAAGTCGAAGCTCGCTTCGAGTCAGGGCGACGAGCTCGTAGGGCAGGCCATCGAAGTCAACGGCGTGCACGTGCTGGCCGCGACGCTCGATGGCGCCGATTCGAAGACGCTGCGCGAGACCGTGGATAAGCTCAAGGACAAGCTCAAGAGCGCGGCGATCGTGCTGGCGGCTGTTGACGGCGGCAAGGTCAGCCTGATCGCGGGCGTGACCGCCGAGGCGAGCAAGAAGGTCAAGGCCGGCGAACTCGTGAACTTCGTCGCCCAGCAGGTCGGCGGCAAGGGCGGCGGCCGTCCCGACATGGCGCAGGCGGGCGGCACCGAGCCGGCCAACCTGCCGGCCGCGCTCGCCGGCGTGAAGGGCTGGGTCGAAGCGAAGCTGTAACCCGCGCGTCGCGGCTTGAATGCCGCTTTGCGACGAAGAGGGGCTGTCCGTGAGGGCAGCCCTTTTTGTTTCCCGCGCGGCTTATCAGGCGTGAAGGCCTGCAGGCGTGCCTGCCGCTTCAGCCGCCAATGGCGCCGCCGCGCTGCCCGTGCGTTGCGCATCCTCCAGCAGCGCATCCTTCAACGCGCCGAGCGCTGGCGAATAGTGGCCATGCCGCCAGGCGAGCAGCGTGTCGATCTGACCGAGCTTGCCAAGCGAATGAATCGTGACGTCGTCGGCACTGCGGGGCAGTTCGAGCACCGAACGCGGCGCGACGGCCACACCCGCGCCCGCCGCCACGCACGCAACGATCGCGTGATACGAGCCCAGTTCCAGCACGCGCGAAGGCCGGATGCCATGCTCCAGATACCAGCGCTCGACATAGGCGCGATACGCGCAGCTGCGTTCGAACGCCACGAGCGTGGAGAGCGCGATGTCGTCGGGCTGGCGGATCGGCCGGTGGCCGCGCGGCGTGATCATCACGAGTTCTTCGCGATAGACCGGCACGTGCTCGAATATCTGAGGGTCCGGCAGTCCGTCGAGCGGTGTGGCGATCAGCGCCGCATCGATTGCGTATTCGCGCAGGCGCTCGATCATCGTGCCGGTCGTGCCCGTTTCCAGTTCGAGCGTGACCTCCGGCCACGTCTGGTGATAGTGCGCGAGCAGGCCGGGCAGACGGCTTGCTGCAGCGCTCTCCATGGTGCCCAGCCGCAGGCGTCCCGCCGGGCGCCCGGCCTTCAGTGCATGGCGCGCTTCGTCGGCGAGCGCGAGCAGGCGCTCGGCGTAGGGCAGCAGGGTTTCGCCAGCGGGCGTGAGAATGAGGCGGCGGCCCTCGCGCGTGAAAAGCGGGGTGCCGAGTTGATCTTCGAGCTGCTTGATGCGGGTGGTCACGTTCGACTGGACGCGGTTGAGCTTGGCAGCGGCCCGCGTCACGCCGTTTTCCCGCACGACCGCCCGGAAAATCGCCAGTTCGGCGAGGTCCATGGTTCTCTCCTCGGGATACATCGATTCATGATAATTCATTTTTCATGAACGATAGGATCGCCTACGATGGTAGGCAGTCGCTTAATCCGCTGATCTCATGAACGACTTCGTCCCCCGCGCCGCCCACGTTTCCCAAGCCCGCCCGCATGCCGGTCGGCGCGCGGCGTTGGCCTGCATGGTGTCCCTCGCCGTTGCGCTGGGCGTCGGGCGTTTCGCCTTTACGCCGCTCCTGCCGCTCATGCTGCACGGCGGCGCGCTCGACTTGCGTCACGGCGGCTGGCTCGCGTCGCTGAACTACGCTGGCTACTTCGTTGGCGCGATCAGCTGCGTCGCGCTGCGCATGGCGCCCGCGAAGATCGTGCGCGCGGGCCTCGTGGTCACGGTGCTCCTCACGCTGGCGATGGGCCTCACGCAGCAGTTCTGGATCTGGGCGGTCGTGCGCTTCGTGGCGGGCGCGGTGAGCGCGTGGACGTTCGTGTTCGCCTCGCAGTGGGGCCTGCGGCGGCTCGCTCAGCTCGGCGCGAACGAGTGGGGCGGCGTGATCTACACCGGTCCCGGCGTCGGCATCATTGCGACCGGGCTGTTCGTGAGCGCGGCCGGCGGTCTCGGCGCGCGCACGGGCTGGATCGGCTTCGGGCTGATCAGCGCGCTGCTCGCCGCCGTCGTCTGGTCGACGTTTGGAGAAGACATGCGCGCGCTGGCGCCGCGTCCCGCCGCGCGTGCCTCGGCAAGCGTCGCGCACGCGCAGCGCGAAGGGCGCCGTGCCGACGCCTTCTGGCTCGTGCTGCTCTACGGCGTGCCGGGTTTCGGCTACATCATCACGGCGACGTTCCTGCCCGTGATCGCGCGCCACGCGTTGCCCGGCTCGGCCTGGCCCGACCTGTTCTGGCCGATGCTCGGCGCGGCGCTGATCGCCGGCGCGCTGCTGGCTGCGCGCCTCCCGCTGCATTGGGATAACCGCCTGATGCTGGCGGGCGCCTACGTGCTGCAGGCCGTGGGCATCGCGCTCGGCATCGTCTGGCCCAACGCCGCGGGCTTCTCGTTCGGCAGCGTGTTGATCGGGCTGCCGTTCACGGCGATCACGCTCTTCGCGATGCGCGAGGCGCGTCTGCTGCGTGGCGAGCATGCCGCCGCGCTGATGGGATATGCGACGGCCGCCTACGGCGTCGGGCAGATCGCGGGTCCGCTCGTGGCCGCGCCGCTCGCGGCTTCCACAGGCTCGTTCTCGCCTTCGCTGTGGCTCGCGGCGGGTGCGCTCGTGGCCGGCGCAATCGGGCTCGTCTGGCGGGCCTGGCATACGCGCGAGGCCGCACGCGGACTCCGATAGCACACTAGAATGGTCGCTTTCGCGGGCGCCGCGAGCGTGCCCGCCGGGCCGCGCGGCCGGTTCCCCGCGCCATCGACCCGTGTCTTTTCCCCCATGAGCGACTACCAGTTTTGCCCGCGCTGCGCCACGCGCCTGACCGAGCGCGCCGATCCCGCCCACGAAGGCGGCCGCGTGCGTCTTGCCTGCCCGGACGACGTCTGCGGCTACGTCCACTGGAACAATCCGTTGCCCGTCGTGGCGGCGATCGTCGAGTACGAGGGCCGCATTCTGCTCGCCCGTAACGCCGCGTGGCCCGAAGGCATGTTCGCGCTCATCACCGGCTTTCTCGAAAACGGCGAGACGCCCGAAGAAGGCATCGCGCGCGAAGTGCATGAAGAAACCGCGCTGCGCGCCGAGAGTGTCGAGCTCGTTGGCGTGTACGAGTTCATCCGCAAGAACGAACTCATCATCGCGTATCACGTGAAGGCGTCGGGCACGATCGCGCTCTCGCCGGAACTGCTCGAATACCGCCTCGTCGAGCCCGCGAAGCTGCGGCCGTGGCGCGCGGGCACGGGCCAGGCGCTCGGCGAATGGATGCGCCGGCGCGGCCTGCCGTTCGAGTTCGTCGAGCGTCCGGGCCAGTGATGGCCGGGCGACGAGCGACGCTTTCCCGCTACGCCTTCCCTGGATCTCCTCGATGAATCGACCCGTCACCGTCGCCCGCTCCGGGTATCGTCATTTCCTGCCGATCGGCACGCGCTGGATGGACAACGATGTCTACGGCCACGTGAACAACGTCGTCTACTACAGTTACTTCGACACCGTGGTGAACGAGTATCTGATTCGCGCGGGCGCGCTCGACATCGAGCACGGCACGACCATCGGGCTCGTCGTCGAAACGCAGTGCAATTACTTCGCGCCGCTCGTGTTTCCGGATCGCGTGGAAGCGGGGCTGCGCGTTGCGCGTCTCGGGTCGTCGAGCGTGCGCTACGAGGTGGGGCTCTTCCGCGAAGGCGAGGATGCGCCCGCGGCGCAGGGTCATTTCGTGCATGTCTACGTCGATCGCGCGACGCGCCGGCCCGTGAGTGCGTTGCCCGATGCGCTGCGCGCGGCGCTCGAGCCGCTCGTCGTCGGCTAGACGCGGTCGGCTAGACGCGGTCGGCTAGACGCGGTCGGCTAGACGCGGTCGGCCAGACGCGGTCGGCCAGACGCGGTCGGCCAGACGCGGTCGGCCAGACGCGGTCGGCCAGACGCGGTCGGCTAGACGCGGTCGGCTAGACGCGGTCGGCTAGACGCGGTCGGCTAGACGCGCATCAGCGCCTCAGCGCGCCACGCTCGCGCGCTCGAGCGCCGTCATCGGGCCGAGCTGGGCGAGCGTTTGCAGCTGCGCCGCATTGCGCACGAAGAACGAGCCGGCAAAGCCGAGCGAGTTGACCGAAATCCCTTCGACACATTCAGTAGTGCGCGGCACCACCAGCATCCACCGTCGCGTGACGAGCAGGTTGTACGGCGCGCCCTGATGCGCGACGCCGCCCACGTCGATCGCGGGCACGCCCGCCGCGTCCAGCAGCGCACGATAGCAGTCGAGTGCGACACGCGCGGCAGCTTCCGCTGTGCCGATGCCGGGGCCGAGATCGAGGCGTGCGAACGCATGGCGAAACGCGAGCCCCGGCACGATTGCGATGGGACGCGCGCCGTGGACCGCCTGCGCAGCGCCGAGCAGCGCTTCAAGCGGCGCGGCGTGAGGTCCATCGCCTGCGAGCGGCAGCGGCACCATCTGCAAATGCTTGTGCGGCTGGCTCGCGCCTGCGGCTGCGCCGCCGTTGTAGAACCCGAGTCCGTCGATTTCGCGCAGCACCGCAATCAGCGCGGTGAAGTCCGCCGCGTCCAGCAGCGCTTCCTGCGGCTCGTAGCGGCGCGTCACGATCAGCAGATGCCGGTCGATCACATTGAACTTGTTGAGCAGCGCGATATGGGTGGGCGAAAGGTCGCCGACGAACAGATCGGGCTCGTAAGGCAGGAACGGATTGCGCGGGGGCTGCGGAACAGACGAAGTCGAAGTCTGCGGCGTGAGCCGCGCCGCCTCCTTGCGCGCGAGGTTCTCGGCCACGCGCACGGAGAAACGCATGCCGCCATCGTCGATGAAGGTATGCGCCGTCTCGATGGGATGAAGCGCGCCGCACGCGAGCGCGTGTGCCGTCTGCCGCTCGATCGCCGCGCGCAGCGTCGTCATCGGCGCTCAGGCCTTGTAGCCGATGGTGCGCAACAGGTCCTTGCGCCAGCGCACGTCGTCCTCGCCCTCGACGCCCAGCGGCGGCATGCCGTCCACCACGCCGACGATGCCGCGCCCCTGATCCGTTTCCGCGATCAGCACCTGCGTAGGGTTCGCGGTGGCGCAGAAGATGCGGCAGACCTCGGGCACGGCCTTGACCGTATTGAGCACGTTGATGGGGAAGAAGCCGTCGCCGAGAAAGACGATGAAGCTATGTCCCGCCGCGATGCGCAACGCGTTTTGCGTCGCCATCTCGATGAGTGCGTCCTGCGTGCCCGAACGCCGCACGAGGCGCTTGCCCGACGCCTCGCAGAACGCGAGGCCGAACTGGATGCCCGGCACCGTGCCGTAGAGCGCCTCGTGCAGATCCTCGACGGATTTGATGAAGTGGGTCTGGCCAAGGATGAAGTTGGTGGCTTCGGGTTTTTCGATCTCTACCGTGGACAGTTGCATGGCGAACCTCGTGCGCGGGCGTCTCGAACGCGCCGCCTTGCGCCGGGCCAGAAGGAGCTGGCTGGCGGGCGGCGGCGGCCAACAACAAGCCTAGTACGAACTCGCGGCAAGGCAAAGCGTGTGCAGGCGCACAACGAACAACGGCCGGAGCCCCGAGGAGCGTCCGGCCGTTTTGCCGAGCGAGGCGCGCCGCTGCGCTTACGCGGTCTTTTTCGCGCGCTTGCCTTCCACGTCGGGCAGCAAAATGGTGAGGATGCCGATGAGCGGCAGGAACGAGCACACCTTGTAGACGAAGCCGATGCTGGTCGCATCCGCCAACTGGCCGAGCACCGCCGCGCCGATGCCGCCGAGGCCGAAGGCGAAGCCGAAGAAGAGACCCGCGACCATGCCCACCTTGCCCGGAATCAGCTCTTGTGCGTAGACGAGGATGGCCGAGAACGCGGAAGCCAGCACCACGCCGATGATCACCGTGAGCACGCCGGTCCAGAACAGGTTGGCGTAGGGCAGGAGCAGCGTGAACGGCGCCACGCCGAGAATCGAGACCCAGATCACGTACTTGCGGCCGATGCGGTCGCCCACCGGGCCGCCGATGATCGTGCCTGCGGCCACGGCGGCGAGGAACACGAACAGGTGGATCTGCGCGGCCTGCACGGAGAGGTGGAAGCGGTCGATCAGATAGAACGTGAAGTAGCTGTTGATGCTCGCGAGGTAGAAGTACTTCGAGAACACAAGCAGCACGAGCACGCCGATGGCGCCCGCCACGCGTCCACGCGAGAGCACCACGTGCGGCACCTCGGCGCGCTTTTTCTTCATCGCGGGATGGGCCTTGTACCAGCGGCCGATCTGCGTGAGCACGACCATGCCGACGAGCGCCGCCGCCGAGAACCACGCGATGCTGCGCTGACCGTGCGGGATGACGATCGCGGCGGCGAGCAGCGGCCCGAGCGACGTGCCTGCGTTGCCGCCCACCTGGAAGAGCGACTGCGCGAGACCGTGACGCCCGCCCGACGCCATGCGCGCCACGCGCGAAGATTCCGGATGGAACACCGACGAGCCGCAGCCCACCAGGGCGGCTGCGACGAGCAGCACGCCGAAGGTCGGCGCGACCGACATCAGCAGCAGGCCGCACAGCGTGAAGCCCATGCCGACGGGCAGCGAGTACGGCAGGGGCCGCTTGTCGGTGAAGAAGCCCACCAGCGGCTGCAGCATCGACGCCGTGATCTGGTAGGTGAGGGTGATGAGGCCGATCTGCGTGAACGACAGCGAGAAGTTGTCCTTGAGCATCGGGTAGATGGCGAGGATCAGCGACTGGATCATGTCGTTGAGCAGGTGCGAGAAGCTGATCGCACCCAGCACCGAGTAGACGGTGCGTTGCACGGCGCCCGCAGCGGGGGCGGAAGCGGCCGCGGACGAACCCGCGGCGGCGCCCGGCAGGGCGCGCTTGTCGAGACTGGTTTCCATGTTGTCGGTAGCAGCAGAGAGTATTCAGCGGGCACCACGCCTGGCGGGCAGCGGCGGCGGCATGAAAGGACATGTATAAGAGTTATGAGCGCAGTGTAATGTGTCTTCCTCGAACCGGACGGACAAGATTTGTCGAGAATCGGACAGGAGCGACGCACCGTTGCGCTGCGGCCCTATGCCGCAAGGGCGAGAGCCAATACACAAAATTCATGCGGGATTTTTGGCATCTCATTTTGGCCGTGTATAAACCGCCGATGTGCGCGCCCACGAGGCGTGCATTACGGGGCCGGAATACGAGCCGCAGCCGCGCGCGAAGGCGTTAAAGAATGCGCGGCGGTGTGCCGTAGACCGGGGTTGAGGCGTAGCGCAAATCAAGAACGATGGCGCTGAGCCTGACAACAATGCTGGAGACCAAAATGAAAGCAGTATCGCAAGGCGGCGGCCACGCAGGGTTTGCGCCGCAGGATCCGGCAAGCGGCGCGGCGCACGCGCAGCAACGCAAAACGGGACGGGCTGGCGCGGCGACGCGCAGCTCGCGGCTTTCCGTGAAGGCCACACTGCGCCTCGCCTTCGCGTTGGTGTTGATCGGCACGCTCGCCATCGGCGCGATTTCGCTCGCGCAAATCAGCCGTCTCAACGGCTCGACGCAATCGATCTACGAACAGGGCTACGTCGCGAGCCGCGCCGCCGAGGAAGCGCGCGGGCACGTGCTGCGTGCGAGCCGCGCGCAGAAGATGCTGCTCACCGCGACCACGGCGCGCGAGCGCGACGAACTGGGCCAGGACATCGACAAGGATCTCGGCGCACTGGAGCTCGGCATGAGCCAGCTGCAGCAATACGCACAGGAACAGGGCGGCGACGCGCTCGCCCTGCAAAAGAAGCTCGCCGATGCGACCACGGCGTGGAGCGCACACCTGCGCGAGTTCGTGACGCTCGTGAAGCAGCAGCCGCTCGATCTCTCGCAGATGAGCTGGCAGGTGGGCACGCAGGACGTCTCGCTGCTCGTGGAGACCGGCAAGCTCGAAACGCTCGTCAACGACCTCGTCGCGCAGCGCGGCACGGCCGCGAAGGCGACCATCGCGAAGGCCGAGTTCATCTTCAAGTCGTCGTTCGTGATGATGGCCGTGGCGACGGTGGCCATGTTCGTGCTCGCCTTCTTCGTGAGCGAATGGGTCGTGCGCCGCATTGCGCGACAACTGGGCGGCGAGCCGGCGCACGCCAAGGCCATCGCGGCCCGTATCGCGGCCGGCGACCTCGCACAGCCCGTCACGGTTCACGCCCGTGACGCGGCGAGCATGCTGGGCGCCCTGCGCGACATGCAGAAGGGTCTCTCGACCACGGTGGCCGAGATTGCGGCCAGCGCCGAGGCGATCGCCTGCGCCTCGGGCGAAATCTCGACCGGCAATCTCGATCTGTCGCGCCGCACCGAAGAACAGGCCATGGCGCTCGAGCGCACGGCGAGCAGCATGGAGCAGCTCACGTCCACGGTTCGCCTGAACGCCGAGAACGCGGAGCAGGCCAGCACGCTCGCGGGCAATGCCTCGGCAATCGCGGAGAAGGGCGGCTCGGTGGTGGGGCGCGTGGTCGCGACGATGCAGGAGATCAACGACAGCGCGAAGAGCATTGTGGACATCATCGGCGTAATCGAGGGCATTGCATTCCAGACCAACATCCTCGCGCTCAACGCCGCCGTTGAAGCGGCGCGTGCAGGCGAGGAAGGGCGCGGTTTCGCGGTGGTGGCGGGCGAAGTGCGCAGCCTCGCGCAGCGCAGCGCGGCGGCGGCCAAGGAGATCAAGACGCTGATCGGCGCGTCGGTCGAGCGCGTATCGAATGGCTCGACACTGGCGCAGGACGCGGGCTCGACGATGGACGAAGTCGTGAAGGCCGTGCGGCGCGTGAACGACATCATCGGGGAAATTTCGGCGGCTTCGCGCGAGCAGCGTTCGGGCATCGAGGAAATCAGCCGCGCGGTCACGCAGATGGACGCCGGCACGCAGCAGAACGCGGCGCTCGTTGAAGAGGCGACCGCGGCTGCGCAATCGCTCGACGATCAGGCCACGGTGCTCAAGCGGCTGGTGGGGAAATTCCGGCTGGCTTGACGCCCCCGCCGTTCATTGCTCGTTGCGGGCACAGCGAAAACGCCGCGTGATTTCGACACGCGGCGTTTTTTATGGACGCGTCACTTCGCGTCCCGCTCGATGATCCACTCGTGCGCCGGGTCGTTGTGGAAGTGCCATTCGCGCGTGGGGCCCGCCATCACGTTCAGGTAGTACGAGTCGTAGCCATACGGGACGACGACCGGGTGATAGCCGCGCGGCACCATCACGATGTCGTGATTTTCCACGGCCATTGTTTCGTCCAGATCGCGCGCGTCGGTGTACACGCGCTGGAACGCGAAACCCTGCTGCGGATTGAGCCGGTGATAGTAGGTTTCTTCGAGCGCGCTTTCGTGCGGCAAGCGGTCGGCGTCGTGCTTGTGCGGCGGGTAGCTCGACGAGTGGCCCGACGGCGTGCGCACCTCGACCACGAGCAGCGATTCCGCGGGCGCGTCTTGCGGCAGGATATCGCAGACGTAGCGTGTATTTGCGCCCTTGCCGCGCGTGGAGCGCTTCATCTGCGCGGGCTCGATGAGGCGAACGGGCAGCGTGCCCTTGGCGGGCGCGCTCGCCACGCCCACTTCGGCGTTGCGTTTGGCGCGCACGGTCGCTTTCACGCCGGGCGGCACATAAAGGGCATACGGCGCGGCGTCTTCGAAGACGCTGTCGCGCGAGCCGAGACTCGACCAGCGCTCACCGAGCGCCTCGATATCCACCGCGCCCGAGAGTACGACGATGCAGCTCTCGCGATCGGGCTCGCCGACATAGACGAGTTCATCCGTCTCGAGCCGATATGCGGCGAAGCCGACATAGCGCCAGCCCGCGGTGTCGGGCGTGACGCGCGCGATCGTTTGGCCTTCGCGCGCGGCCTTGACCAGTAGAGTCATGCTGCCTCCTTCGATGGGGTATCGGTCGCATCGACGAGCGTGCGCAGCGTACGGTAACCCCTTTGCGCATATTCGTAAGACGGTGCGATCACCGGGTCCTGCTCGGCTTCGACGACGAGCCAGCCGCGATAGCCGTGGCGCTTGAGCCGCGCGATGATCGCGGGGAAATCGACGGCGCCGTCGCCGGGCACGGTGAACGCGCCTGCGAGCACGGCGTCGAGAAAGCTCCAGTTGCGGTTGCGGGCGAGTTTCATGACCGCGGGCCGCACGTCCTTGCAGTGCACATGGCACACGCGCGCAATGTGCTTGTCGAGCTCCGCGACGGGGTCGCCGCCGGCAAACGTGATATGGCCCGCGTCGAACAGCAGGCCCACGGCGTCGCTCGTGCGCGCCATCAGCTTGTCGACGTCGGCAGGCGTTTCGACGTAGGCGCCCATGTGATGGTGGTACGCGAGCCGCACGCCGCGCGAGAGCGTATGGCGTGCGAAGGCGTCCACGCGTGCGGCGTACTCGTCCCACTGCTTGTCGCTGAAAAAGCGCGGGCGCTGATAGAGCGGACGCGGCGCGCCCTGGATCGAATCGGCGACCTCGCCGTAGACCATCACGGTCGCGCCGTTCTGCGCGAGCAGGTCCAGATGCTCCTCGACCGCGGCGATCTCTTCCTCCACGCTGCGCCGCGCGAGCATGCCCGAGTACCAGCCGGATACGAGCGATAGATCGTATTGCGCGAGGAGCGCCTTGAGCGCCTGCGGCTCGCGCGGAAACTTGTTGCCTAGCTCGAAACCCTCATAGCCGATCTCGCGGCCCTCGGTGAGCGCCTGCGATAGCGGCGTCTCGCCGCCGAGCGAGGGCAGGTCGTCGTTCATCCACGACAGCGGATTGATGCCGATGCGTACTTCAAATGCGCTCATGTGCGCTCCTCGATGTCTGTGTCGTCAGAGGCGTTATGCGTCGCCGGGTTCGTCGTCGCTGGCGGGTGAATCTTCGCTGGGTTGCGCGCGTCCGCTGCGCTGCGCGACCTGTTCTTCATAGCGTTCGCGCGCCTCGCGCACCGCAGGGCGCGTGGACACTTCGGGCACGGCGACTTCCCACCACCAGCCGCCTTCCTCGGTCGTGCGCGCGGGGTCGGTGTCGATTGAGACCACATAGGTGCGCGACGAGGCGCGCGCGCGTTGCAGCGCCGCTTCGAGTTCCGCGACGTTCGCGACGTGTTCGGCCTGCGCGCCGAGCGAGCGCGCATGCGAGGCGAAGTCGATGCGCGGCGCGCCGAGCGGCCCCTGCGCACAGTCGTCGAACAGGTTGTTGAACGGCGCGCCGCCGCAAGCCTGCTGCAACCGGTTGATGCAGCCATAGCCGCGGTTGTCGAGCACGACGACGATGAGCTTCGCGCCCAGCATGACCGAGGTGGCGATCTCGCTGTTCATCATCAGATAGCTGCCGTCGCCGACCATGACGATGACCTCGCGATCGGGGCGCGCAAGTTTCGCGCCCAGGCCGCCCGCGATCTCGTAGCCCATGCACGAGTAGCCGTATTCGACGTGATACGCGCCGGGCTGGCCCGCGCGCCAGAGCTTGTGCAGCTCGGCGGGCAGCGTGCCGGCCGCGCAGACGACGATGTCTTCGGTATACGAACGACTCGACGAGCGCTGCACGGCGCCGATCACATCGGCGTCGTAGGGCAGGCGGCTGCGTTCCTGCGGCGCGTGCGTAAGACGCTCGATGCTCGCGCGCCAGTCGCCCGCGAGGCGCTGGGCGCGGGCGGTCCAGTTCGCGTCGGCGCGCCAGTTGATCAGTTCGTCGTTGAGCGCAGCAAGCGCCTGGCGCGCGTCGGCTTGCACGGCGAGGCCGTCGTGCTTGAGCGCGTCAAAGCCGTTGGCGTTCACGCCGATCACATGCGCGTTCGCAAAGAGCGAGTTCGAGCCGGTCGTGAAGTCCTGCAGACGCGTACCCACGGCGAGCACGCAGTCGGCGTCGCGCGCCAGTTCGTTGGCGGCGGGCGAGCCCGTTACGCCGAGCGCGCCGACGTTGAGCGGATCGTCCCACGCGAGCGAGCCTTTGCCCGCCTGCGTTTCGGCCACGGGAATGCCGCGCGAGGCCGCAAGCGTCTGCAAGGCCTGCGAGGCTCGTGCATAGAGCACGCCGCCGCCCGCGACGATGAGCGGGCGCTTCGCGCGATGCAGCTGCATAAGCGCCGCGTCGATCTCGGTCTGCACAGGCGCGGGGGCGTGGAATGTCACGAGGCGCGGCGTGAAGAAGCTCGCCGGATAGTCCCACGCCATGGCCTGCACGTCCTGCGGCAGCGCGAGCGTGACCGGGCCGCAGAGCGCGGCGTCGGTGAGCACGCGCAGCGCGCGCGGCAGCGCCGTGAGCAGCTGCGCGGGATGCACGATGCGATCGAAGTAGCGCGACACGGGGCGCAGCGCGTCATTCGCGGAGATGCCGCCGTCGTGCAGGTCCTCGATCTGCTGCAGCACCGGATCGGGTTCGCGCGACACGAAAATGTCGCCGGGCAATAGCAGCACCGGCAAGCGGTTCACGTGGGCAAGCGCGGCTGCCGTGACGAGATTCGTCGCGCCCGGGCCGATCGAGGTCGTCACCGCCATCATGCGGCGGCGAAAGTGCGCCTTCGCATAAGCGATCGCGCTGTGCGCCATGGCCTGCTCGTTGTGCGCGCGCAGCGTGGGCAGTTCGTGCCGATGCTGATAGAGCGCCTCGCCGAGGCCGGCCACGTTGCCGTGGCCGAAGATCGCGAACACGCCGCCGAATAGCGGCTCGGTGCGGCCCGAGCCGTCCTCGCTCGCCACGCGCTGCGCAGCGAGATAGCGCACGAGCGCCTGTGACGCCGTGAGCCGAACGGTGCTCGTGTGCGCTGCGGGCGTCGCGTTCTGGGCGCGTTCCTGCGCGGCGTCATCGCCAGGAGCAATGCGTTGATTCATGCCGCCTTCTCCTCATGATTGTCGTGCGCACCTTGAGCGTCGGTGCGCGCGGCGCGCCACGCGCCGATCAGCGTTTCGAAGGCGCGGCGCGCGCGGGCGATCACCTCGTCGTCGCCGATTTCGCCTGCGAGCCAGGCGAGGCTCGGTTCATAGAAGATAGAGCGGCCCACTGTGAAGCCCCGGCACGTATTCGAGACGGCCGCCGCGCGAAAGCCCTCCACGAGCTGGTCGATCGGCGCGGAGAGCCCGAGCAGCACGACGCCGCGGCAATACGGGTCGCGCTCGGCGATCAGCGCGTCGATCTCGCGCCATTGAGCGGCGCCCATCGGTTCGAGCTTCCACCACTCCGGATAGAGGCCGATGTTGTAGAGCCGCTTGAGCGCGCGATAGACCGTATCGGGCGCATTCGGCTTGCCGTTAAGCTTCGGCGGGATCACTTCGAGCAGCAGTTCGTGGCCGCTCGCCTGGGTGGCGTCGTAGAGCGCGCGCAGTTGCGTTTCCTGTTCGAGACGCTGTTCGATGGGCTCGTCGGGATGGAACTGCACGAGACACTTCACCGTGTGGTCGATGGGCCAGGACGCGAGCGTCGTGCCGATCGACCGGCCATGGTCGAACACGAGCGGCACGGAGCCCGGCAACTCGACCGGGCGGCCGATCCACCAGCCGCGGCCGGTCGCGGCGTTGAGCGCATCCTGGCCGTAGCGGTCATCGATCAGGACACCGATGCGTCCTTGCAAACCGAGCGTGCGCTCGGTCTGCGCCACGGCCTCGACGAAGAGATTCTTCAGATACGAAATGCGCGCTTCGCTTACACCGGTCTGCTGCGCGAGATCGAAGAACTGATTGCGGTGATCGAACGCGAAGCCGAGTACTTCGTCGTGCCGCTTGCGCGCGGGCGTGACGCGATGCAGGCGCGCGAGCGTCGCGTCGCGGTCGGGGCGGCGCATACGCACGGGGTCGGCGGCCGCTTCGCGCAGAAAGTAGTCGAGTTCCACGGGCGTGGGCATGGCGGGCGCGCAGCCGTGCCGCGAGACGACGAGGGCGCCGCACGCGTTGGCCGAGCGCGCGCAGTCTTCGAGCGAAGCGTCGCGCAGCCAGCCCGAAAGAAAGCCGGAGGCGAAAGCGTCGCCGGCGCCGAGCACGTTGAGCACTTCGACTTCAACGCCGCGCTGCATCGGCAAGTCGTCCATCGAGGCGGGCACCGCGCCTTCCACGATCTGGCAGCCGAGTGGCCCGCGCTTGACGAGCAGCGTCGCGCCCGTGACTTCG
This sequence comes from Paraburkholderia sp. CNPSo 3272, assembly GCF_024206495.1. Lineage (GTDB taxonomy): Bacteria > Pseudomonadota > Gammaproteobacteria > Burkholderiales > Burkholderiaceae > Paraburkholderia. The sequence goes on from NZ_JAMBPQ010000020.1 coordinate 34,781, forward strand.
CGCACGCGCTTGAGCGCATCGACGAGCGATTCCTTGCCGCCCGCAATACGGAATTCTTCCTCGGTGCCGATCACGAGATCGAAATGCGGCAGGATGCGCTGCAAATGCGCGCTCACGCCTTCGCTCGCGACGAAGCGCGTTTCCCCATCGGCCTTGCCCGTGAGGCCCCACAGCACGGGACGGTAGTCGATGTCGAGCACGGTGCGCACGTTGTTGCGGCGCGCGTAGTCGAGCGCGGTGAGGCTCGTGCGGTTCACCTGTTCGGTCGAGAAGTGCGTGCCGGTGATGAGCAGCGCTTTCGAGGACGCGATGAAGGCTTCGTCGAAGTCGCCCGAATCGACGGCCATGTCGGCACAGTTCTCGCGGTAGAAAATGAGCGGGAACGTGTCGCGGTCTTTCAGGCCCAGCAGCACGAGCGCCGTGAGGCGTTCGTGGTCCACGCACACATGGCTCGTGTCGCAGCCTTCCTTCGTGAGGGTTTCGACGAGGAAGCGCCCCATATGATCGTCGCCCACGCGCGTGAGCATCGCCGACTTCAGGCCAAGACGTGCGCAGCCGAAGGCGATGTTCGCCGAGGAGCCGCCCAGATACTTCGCAAAGGTGGAGACGTCTTCGAGCCGCGCGCCCACCTGTTGAGCGTAGAGATCGACGCCCAGGCGGCCGAGGCAGACGATGTCGAGGCTGCGTCCGGCGGCGAAACGGCCTGGAGTGGAACGGGGCGGGGTTGAATGAGTCAGGGCCATGTGTATTCCTGTTGGGTGCTGTGCCGTTCGCTCGTGCTCAGATGGTCGCGCCGTCGAGTTCGGCGATCATCTTCTGCATCTCCGCGCCGCCCGCCATCATGTCGAGCACTTCGTTCTTGCTGATGGTGTCTTTCGTGTAGGTGCCGAGCGAGCGGCCGCGATTGAGCAGCGTGAACGAGTCGCCGATGGGGTAGGCGTGGTGCACGTTGTGGGTGATGAAGATCACCGAAATGCCCTTGGCGCGCGCGGCGTGAATCAGCTTGAGCACGTTGAAGCTCTGCTTCACGCCGAGTGCGGCGCTCGGCTCGTCGAGAATCAGCACGCGTGCGCCGAAGTGAATGGCGCGTGCGATCGCGAGGCACTGTTTTTCGCCGCCCGACATCGTGCCGATGGCCTGATGCGGGTCGCGCACGTTTATGCCCATTCCGGCGAGGCGCTCTTTCGCGATCGTTGCGCTCGAATCGAGATCCATCACGTTGATGAAGCCGAACAGCTTCTTTTGCGGCTCGCGGCCCATGAAGAAGTTACGCGCGACCGAGAGCAGCGGCACGAGCGCGAGATCCTGATAGACGGTGGCGATACCGAGATCGAGCGCGTCTTTCGGCGAATCGAATGCCACGGGTTTGCCGTCCACGAAATACTGGCCGGAGGTCGGCTGGTGCACGCCGGCGAGCGTCTTGATGAGCGTGGACTTGCCCGCACCGTTGTCGCCGAGCAGGCAGTGCACCTCGCCGCGTTTCAGGCGCAGCGTGACGCCGTTCAGTGCGATGACCTTGCCGAAGTACTTGCTGACGTTCTCGAGCGCGAGAATCGTGTCGTCGTCTGCGGTGTTCTGGACGGGGTTGGGTGTTTCGGACATTTGAGCCTCCGGCTTACGATTGCGCGACGCGGCGGCGCACGTAGTGATTGAAGAGCACGGCAATGAGCAGCATCACGCCGAGGAACACGCGGAACCAGTCCGAATCGATGTTCGTGTAAGTGATGCCGATCTGCACGACGCCGAAGATGAGTGCGCCGAATGCCGCGCCGATCACCGAGCCATAGCCGCCCGTGAGCAGCGTCCCGCCGATCACCGCGGCGATGATGGCTTCGAATTCCTTCTGCAGGCCACGATCGGCAGCGGCCGAGCCGATGTCGCACACCTGCAGCACGGCGAACAGGCACGAGCAGAACGCGGTGAGCATGAACAGCGAGATCTTCACGCGCTTAACGGGTACGCCCACGTTCTTCGCAGCGTTGGTGTCGCCGCCCACCGCGAGAATCCAGTTGCCGTAGCGCGTCTTGGCGAGCACGAATGCGCCGATCGCCACGAGCGCGAACCACCAGAGAATCACCTTGGGCACGCCGGGCACGAGCGGCTGGCCGTTGTCGAGCATCTTGCCGATGCCGATATGCGTGAGCGCCACGAACAGGCCCTTGAACGCCGTGCCGTGAAAGAGCAGGTTGGTCACGAAGTCGGCCTTGGCCACGTCGCCCACGCCCGAGACGATCGTGCGGTCGGCGAACATGATCGAAAGCGCAAGCGTCAGGCCGCGCAGGATGAAGAGGAACGCGAGGGTGACGATGAACGACGGCAGCCGCGTGCGCATCACGAGGTAGCCGTTGAGCGCGCCGAGCGCGGTGCAGCCCACGAACGCGAACAGAATGGAAAGCGCGATGGGCCAGTGGAAGTACATGGTGGGGATCGCCACCATCATGCCGGCGAAGCCGATCATCGAGCCGATGGAGAGGTCGAATTCGCCGGCGATCATGAGCAGGCACGCGCCGACGCTCAGGATGCCGAGGTAGGCGGCGACCTGGGACCAGTTCATCACGCCGTCGAGATCGAACATGCCCGAGCCGCCGGCGCCGATCGCGAAGACGGCGAAGACCAGCACGGTGCCGGAAATCGCGGCGAATTCCGGGCGGCCGAGCAGATGGCCGAACCGCGATTCGCGGCGCACGCGTTCGTCGCTGGCGCCAGGCTGCGGTGCGGGCGCGTCTTGCGCGCCGCTTTCCGGAGCGTGCGAGGGGAAGTGTTTGCCGGCTACACCCATGATGTCTCCTATATCGACCAGAGTTGGTGCTTTAGCGCCTTACGCTGGTCCTATGCAAGGCGATCGGCCGTGGCAGGGGCATTCGCACCTGCTTTGGCTCAAATACCCGAGCGCATTCCCCACAAGCGACTGCCTTGCAGTAGAAGCAACACGGTGAATGGCGCGCGGCGAGGCTGGCGAGAGGCGATGGGCATCGGAGGATGCTAGCCACCGCCGCGCGGGGCTGACGAAAACTGCTTAGCGATACTGACCGGCGTACTTCACGACCTTGTCGAGATTGTCCTTGGTGATGAAGCCCGGACCCGAGCGGATATTCTTCGGACCGTACGAGGGCTGCAGGCCATAGGTTTCGAGGCGCTGCTTGAACTTCGGATTCGCTTCGAGGATCTGGCGGATCTTCTGCGGGTCGGTAGTGTGCTCCTTCTTCACGATCGCGAGCACGGCCACGGGGATATAGCCCTGCAGGTACGGCTGCTGATCGATCGCGAACTGGATGGTGCCCGCGCGGATCGCCTTGGCGATGTCATCCGAGAAGTCGAACGTGCAGAAGTAGATCTTGCCCGCAAGGCCCATCTGGTCGATCGCCTTGAGCGTAGCGGCCGCCGGCACCGGGCCGAGCGTGAGGACGGCGCCCGTGTTCGGATGGTTGCGCAAATACGCGCTCACCTTCGACTGGATTTCCGTCGGGTCCTGGCCGGAGTCGATCGTCGAGGTCTTGTAGTCCACGCCGAGCGCGTCGGCAAAACCGCGGCAGCGTTCGAACGATACGGCGTTGGTCGCGAAGTGATTCACGCACAGGAACGACTTCACGCCCGCGGCCTTGGCCTTTTCGCCGGCTGCGTGGCCCGCCACGTATTCGGGCTGACCCACGTGCATGATCGCGCCGAGCTTCTCGCTCTGCTCCTCGGTGCCCGAGTTGATCGTCACGAGCGGAATCTTCTTTTGCGTGACCTTGCCGATCGAGCTCTTGAGCACGTCGTAGTCGGCAATGGTGACGATCACGCCGTCGTAGTTGCGCGCGGCGGCCTGTTCGATCAGGCGCGACATGTCGGCGATGTCGCCGTTGGGTGGATTGCGGTAGTCGGTCTCGACGTTCCAGTCTTCGTCGGCCTGCTTGATGGCGTTCTTGATCGTGTTCCACCACGAGTCGGAATCGGGCGCGTGGCTGATCAGCACGAAATGCGCGTCGGCGGCTTGCGCCGTTTGCGCGCTGAGCACGCTCGCGCCTGTGACGCCCGCTGCCAGCGCGAGCACTGCGGCCAACCTCCGGAGCATGGTCTTGCCCTTGCGTTGAGTCATTGTCTCCACCTTTCTCGGTCTGTCGTTCGTTCTTGGGGTGAATGCCGCAGCCGCGCTTTTGACATGCCGCTTGTTTCCTGCACCAGCTGCCGCGCTCATCGACAAGAGTAGGACATCGCTTCGCGACTTGCAACGAAAATTTCATTGCAAATAAAAATGGAAAATCTGTTCCATTCGTGTGACACGCTGCCTATAATCGGCTCCGTCGGCATGCCGTGGAATCGAAGCCTGGTAAGGCTTTGCGGCAGTGCGGCAACCAGCCGAGGAAAACAATCATGGCGGATGACACAACCGACGCCGTAGCAGGCGTAGACGAATTGATGCAGCGCATCGCCCACGATTACGAGGCGCTGCCGCGTCAGCTGAAAAGCATCGCGACCTACATCGAGCAGCACCGCGCGAGTGTGATGATGGACCGCACGAGCGACATTGCCGCGAGTTGCGCCGTGCATCCTTCGGCGGTGGTGCGCTTCGCGCAGCGCTTCGGTTTCTCGGGCTTCTCCGACCTCCAGGCCGTGTTCCGTCAGGCCTATGCGGGGCAGGGCGCTTCGGCCACGAGCTACCAGCAGCGCATTCGCCAGCTGATCGACGCCAAGGAGGGCGAGGCGAGCCCGGACATGGGCGGCGCCGTGGCGCGCGAGTTCATCGGCGCGTGCCGCAGCGGACTCGACGAACTCGAAGCCGGCCTCGACGGTGCACAGTTCGACGAGGCCGTGAAGATGCTCGAGCAGGCGGACAACATCTACGTGATCGGCGTGCGCCGCTCGTTTCCGGTGGCGAGCTACATCGTCTATGCCTTGCAGCACACGCGCAAGCGCGTGCACCTCGTCTCGGGGCTCGGCGGCATGTACCACGAACAGATTCGCGGCGTGAAGAAGGGCGACGTGGTGATCGCCATCAGCTTCGCACCCTACGGCAAAGAAACGCAGTACTGCCTGCGCGTGGCGCAGCAGCACCACGCCAGGACGCTCGTCATCACCGACAGCCAGCTTTCGCCGCTCGCGCGCCACGCGAACGCGCAGCTCTATGTGAAGGAAGGGAGCGCGTTCGCGTTCCGTTCGCTCACCAGCACCTTCTGCCTGTGCCAGGCGCTCTTCATTGCGCTTGCGTACCGGCTCGAACTCAACGTGGAAGAATCGACCGACACCGGAGGATACGATGACTAGTGCAGCAAGCGGCGCAGCGAAAACGCTGGATGTGGCGGTATTCGGCGCGGGGCGCATCGGCCGCATTCATGCGGGCAATCTCGCGCGCCAGCCGGGCGTGCGACTGAAGTACGTGATCGATGTCAATCGCGAAGCCGCCGTCGCGCTCGCCGCACAGCACGGCGCCCAGGTCGTGGACGTCGACGCCGCGTTCGGCGACGCTTCGATCGGCGCCGCCGTGATCTGCTCGAGCACCGATACGCACTCCGAACTGATCCTGAAGTCGGCCGCGGCAGGCAAGCATATATTCTGCGAAAAGCCCGTCGATCTGACCATCGAGCGCGCGCGCGCCTGTGCTGAAGCCGTTCAGCGCGCGGGCGTCGTGGCCATGATCGGCTTCCAGCGCCGCTACGATCCCACGTTCGCCGCGCTGAAGACGCGCCTCGACGCAGGCGAGATCGGTACGCCGGAAATGCTGATCGTCACGAGCCGCGATCCGGGCGCGCCGCCCGTCGAATACATCAAGCACTCGGGCGGCATCTTCAAGGACATGCTGATCCACGACTTCGACATCTTCCGCTGGATCCTCGACGACGAGGCGGTGAGCGTGCACGCCACAGGCAGCTGCCTGTCCGACCCGGCGATTGCCGACGCGGGCGACATCGATTCGACGGCGGTGACGATCCGCACGAAGCGCGGGCGTCTTTGCCAGATCAACACGGCGCGGCGCGCGGCCTATGGCTACGACCAGCGCTTCGAGGTGCTCGGCAGCGAGGGCATGCTGCAGGCGGGCAACATGAAGCCGACCGAGGTGGTCGCGTGGTCGAAGACCGCTGTCGCGCAGGACGTGCCCGAGGCGTTCTTCCTCGAACGCTATCGCGCGGCCTATGCGCGCGAAATGGCGCACTTTCACGAGGCGGTGACGCAGGGCGTGCCGGTGCGCACGTCGGTCGCCGACGGCCTGAAGGCGCTGGAGCTGGCCGAAGCCGCCTCGCTATCCTGGCGCGAGGGCCGTGTGGTGGCGCTGGGCGAGTGAAACGGAGCGAGCGCAAATAGATCGCAAATCGAGCGCGGATCAGTGCAGATCAAGCGAGGAGAGCAAGGATGCAGGCAATCGATCGTGCCCAGCCGTTGCGCATGGGTGTGGCGGGACTTGGGCGGTTGGGGCGGCGGCATGCGCAGAACCTGGCGTATCGCGTGCCGGGTGCGACTCTCGCGGCCGCGTGCAGTCCGCTCGAAGCGGATCTCGCGTGGGCGCGCGAGGCGCTGCCCGCCGCGCGGCTGTATGGCGAATACTCCGATTTACTGGCCGATCAATCGGTCGATGCGGTGTGGCTCGTCACGCCTTCGGCAATGCATGCCGAGCAGATCGTGCAGGCGCTCGAAGCGGGCAAGCACGTGTTCTGCGAGAAACCGCTCTCGCTCGACGTGGCCGAATGCGAGCGGGTGGTGAACGTGTCGCGTCGTCATGCCGAACGGCAGGTCACCATCGGCTTCATGCGCCGCTTCGATCCGAGTTATCAGGATGCCTACGCAAAAGTGCAGGCGGGGGCGATCGGCAGGCCTTTTCTGGTGCGCTCGCAGACCTGCGATCTCAACGATCCAGAGGGCTTTTTCGTGCGCTTCGCGCCGACTTCGGGCGGCATTTTCCTCGACTGCACGGTTCACGACATCGACGTCGCGCGGTGGCTGCTCGGCAAGCCGCGCGCCACGCGTGTGTACGCCGCGGGCGCGATCGCGCTGCACGAAGGCCTGCGGGAATCGGGCGACGTGGACAACGGCGTGGCGATCTGCGAGTTCGAGGGCGGCCGTCTCGCGATGTTTTACGCCTCGCGCACGATGGCGCACGGCAACGACACGTCGAGCGAGGTGATCGGCACGGCGGGGGCGCTCGCGATCGGCCGCATCCCGCGCGCGAATCGCGTCGACGTCTACGATGCGACCGGCGTGCGCAGCGTTTGCACACCCACCTTCTTCGACCGTTTCGAAGAGGCGTTCCTGATCGAAGCGCAGGCGTTCGTCGCCGAAGTCGCGGCGCGCAAGGCGGGGGGAGCGCGGAACGGGAGCCTCGGCGCGACGCTCGAAGACGCCCTGGAGGCCACGCGCATCGGCCAGGCGCTGCGTGAATCGCTGCATACGGGCGCGGCGGTCGCGCTGTAAGCCGCGCCGTGATCGGGACGCAAGCGGCGGCTGGCGTGGCTGCGGTAAAATCGACGCTATTGCCAGCGCCGTCTCACGCCGTGACGGTGCGCCACCGAAGGATCCAACCCCGATGCAGATTCAGGTTCACAAGGAAGTGGATGCACGCGGGCTGAACTGCCCGCTGCCGATCCTGCGCGCCAAGAAGGCGCTCGCCGACATGGAAAGCGGCCAGATCCTCAAGGTTCTCGCGACCGATCCCGGCTCGCAGCGCGATTTCGCCGCCTTCGCCAAGCAAACCGGCAACGAGATCGTGGAAAGCTCGCAGCAGGACAAGACGTTCGTGTTCCTGATGCGCCGGCGCTAGGCGCATCGGCAGATAAAAAATGGCCCGCATGAGTGTGAAAACTCGTGCGGGCCATTTTCATTTGCGCTGAGCGGGAGTCTCAGCGGGGGCCCCTAGCCTTCCAGCACCGGGTTGCGCGTACGCAGATATTCGTCGAAATCCGCGCCGACTTCCGGGTGACGCAGCGCGAACTCCACCGTCGCCTTCAGGTAGCCGAGCTTGCTGCCGCAGTCAAAGCGCGTGCCGTGGTACTTGTAGGCGAGCACCTGCTCGTCGGCGAGCAGCGACTGGATCGCGTCGGTGAGCTGCAGTTCGCCGCCCGCGCCCGGCTTGATCGACTTCAGATGCTCGAAAATGCGCGGCTTGAGCACGTAGCGGCCGACCACGCCGAGGTTCGACGGCGCGACTTCCGGCGCCGGCTTCTCCACGATGCCCGAGAGCTTGACGATCGAGTCTTCCCACTCCTTGCCGTCGACAATGCCGTACGAGCGCGTTTCCGAGGGCGGAATCTCTTCCACGCCGAGCACCGAGCTATGGTAGTGATCGAACACCTCGACCATCTGCTGCATGACGGGCGGCGTGCCGTAGAGCAGGTCGTCCGCGAGAATCACGGCGAACGGGTTGTCGCCCACGAGCTTTTCCGCGCACAGCACGGCGTGGCCAAGGCCGAGCGCCTCGGGCTGACGCACGTAGAAGCAGTCGACGTTGTTCGGCTTGATGTTGCGCACCAGTTCGAGCAGCTTGGCCTTGCCGCGCGCTTCGAGTTCGGCCTCGATCTCATACGACTTGTCGAAATGGTCCTCGATCGCGCGCTTGCTGCGCCCGGTCACGAAGATCATTTCAGTGATGCCCGCAGCCACGGCTTCTTCGACCGCGTACTGGATGAGCGGCTTGTCGACCACGGGCAGCATTTCCTTCGGGCTGGCTTTCGTGGCCGGAAGGAAGCGCGTGCCGAGGCCCGCTACCGGGAATACCGCTTTTGTCACTTTCAGCATGTCTTTTGTCCCTGTCCTGGTGCTCGTGTGACGCCGCGGGTGCGGCGCGACGCGTTACAGCCCTTGGCCGATATGGCGCTCAGGCCGGCAACCGCGTGAGTTGCGCGGTCAGCTTGTCCAGCGTTGCCTGGTATTCTGCCAGTCTTTTCTGCTCCTGCTCAACGACTGCGGGCGGTGCTTTCGCTACAAAACTCTCATTTCCGAGCTTGGCCGTGCACTTCGTTACCTCATTGCCGAGGCGCGCGATTTCCTTCGACAGGCGCTCGCGTTCGGCGGCGACGTCGATTTCCACCTTCAGCACGAGCTTGTCCGTCCCTACGATAGCAACTGGCGCGCCTGCCGAGGCCGCGTCGAGCGTTGCTTCGTCGGCGATGATCTGGACCTCCGAAAGCTTTGCAAGCGCCTGCGCATAGGGCGCAAACGTCGCGAGCCGTTCGGCGTTGCCCGTGGCGAGCAGCGGCACCTTCGTGGCCGGCGAGAGGCCCATTTCACCACGCAGGTTGCGGCACGCGTCGATCACGGCCTTCAGGTCGGCGGCCCACTGTTCCGCGGCTTCGTCGATCTTCTTTGCTTCCGCCACCGGGTAACGCTGCACCATGATCGATGCTGCGCCTTCGGCGGCACCCTCGGGGTACGCGTCGGTGAGCGGCGCCACCTTCTGCCACAGCGCTTCGGTGATGAACGGAATCACCGGGTGCGCGAGGCGCAACACCGTTTCCAGCACGCGCAGCAGCGTGCGGCGCGTGGCGCGCTGCTGCTCGGGCGTACCCGTCTGGATCTGCACCTTCGCCAGTTCCAGGTACCAGTCACAGTATTCGTCCCAGACGAACTTGTATATGGCGTTGGCCACGTTGTCGAAGCGATAGTCCGCGAAGCCCTTCGCGACTTCGGCTTCCACGCGGTGCAGGAGCGAGACGATCCAGCGGTCGGCCGGCGAGAAGTCCGTGTAGCCGCCCGGGCCGCAATCGCCCGGCTGGCATGCGCCCGGCTTGCTGAAACCGCAATCGTGGCCTTCGCAGTTCATCAGCACGAAGCGCGTGGCGTTCCAGAGCTTGTTGCAGAAGTTGCGATAGCCTTCGCAACGCGCGAGGTCGAAGTTCACGTTGCGGCCGAGCGTGGCCATGGAAGCCATCGTGAAGCGCAGCGCGTCGGTGCCGAACGCGGGAATGCCCTCCGGGAACTCCTTGCGCGTCTTCTTTTCGATGGTCGCGGCCTGCTTGGGATTCATGAGGCCGGTCGTGCGCTTGGCGACCAGCGCTTCGAGGTCGATGCCATCGACGATATCGATCGGGTCGAGCGTGTTGCCCTTGCTCTTCGACATCTTCTGGCCTTCGGCGTCGCGCACGAGGCCGTGCACGTACACCGTATCGAACGGCACCTTGCCGGTGAAGTGCGTGGTCATCATGACCATGCGCGCTACCCAGAAGAAGATGATGTCGAAGCCCGTGACCAGCACGGAAGAGGGCAGGAAGGCCTTCAGTTCGGGCGTCTCCTGCGGCCAGCCGAGCGACGAGAACGGCACGAGCGCCGACGAGAACCACGTGTCGAGCACGTCTTCGTCGCGCTTCAGTGCGCCCGTGTAGCCCTTTGCTTCGGCCTGCGCGCGCGCCTCTTCCTCGCTCTTCGCGACGAAGATCTCGCCGTTCTCGCCGTACCAGGCCGGGATCTGGTGGCCCCACCAGAGCTGGCGCGAGATGCACCAGTCCTGGATGTTCTCGAGCCACTGGTAGTAGGTCGTGGTCCAGTTTTCCGGCACGAACTTGATCTGGCCGCTGCGCACCACGTCGAGCGAAGTTTCGGTGATCGACTTGCCGGGATTGAAGGTGCCCTCGGGCGCGGGCTTCGTCATCGCGACGAACCATTGGTCCGTGAGCATCGGCTCGATCACCACGCCCGTGCGGTCGCCGCGCGGCACCATCAGCTTGTGCGGCTGCACCGAGTCGAGCAGGCCGAGTGCCTCGAATTCGGCCACGACCTGCTTGCGCGCCTCGAAGCGGTCGAGGCCGCGGTATTTGGCGGGCGCGTTGTCGTTGACCTTCGCGTCGAGCGTGAGGATCTCGATCATCGGCAGGCCATGGCGCAAGCCCACCTGGTAGTCGTTGAAGTCGTGCGCAGGCGTGACCTTCACGACGCCCGTGCCGAACTCGCGGTCCACGTATTCGTCGGCGATGATGGGGATCTCGCGGTCCGCGAGCGGCAGCTTCACGGTCTTGCCGATCAGGTGCGCGTAGCGCTCGTCTTCCGGGTGGACCATCACGGCCGTGTCGCCGAGCATGGTTTCCGGGCGCGTGGTCGCGACCGTGAGGTGGCCCGAGCCGTCCGTGAGCGGATAGCGCAGGTGCCACAGGTTGCCGTTTTCCTCTTCGCTCACGACTTCGAGGTCCGAAACGGCGGTGCCCAGCACCGGGTCCCAGTTCACGAGGCGCTTGCCGCGATAGATCAGGCCCTGTTCATAGAGGCGCACGAACACGTCGCGCACGGCGGTCGACATCTTGTCGTCCATCGTGAAGTATTCGCGCGACCAGTCGATCGAGGCGCCCAGACGCCGCACCTGACCCGTGATGGTCGAACCCGACTGCTGCTTCCATTCCCACACGCGCTCGACGAACTTCTCGCGGCCCAGGTCGTGACGCGAGATCTTCTGCGCGTCGAGCTGGCGCTCGACCACGATCTGCGTGGCGATGCCCGCGTGGTCCGTGCCCGGCACCCACAGCGTGTTCTCGCCGAGCATGCGGTGATAGCGCGCGAGGCCGTCCATGATCGTCTGGTTGAACGCGTGCCCCATGTGCAGCGTGCCGGTGACGTTGGGCGGCGGCAACTGGATCGAGAAGTTGTTGCGGCCGGGCTCGAAGGTCGCGGCGGCGTAGCCTCGACGCTCCCATTCGGGCCCCCAGTGGGCCTCGATCGTCTGGGGCTCGAAGCTTTTCGCTAGCGTGCTGTCGCTCATGGGTGGAATCTGCCGAAAAAAGGATGCGGAAACGTTCGATTATAAGGGGAAGTCCCGCCTGAGCCGACGCGCCAGCCGAGCTGGGGCGTCGCGCGGGCCATGGCGCAGGCCGCAATGCGGGCGTTCTGCGCGCGAGGCGTGCCGCTTGGGTCACCCAAGCCGCAGCGTGCGTGCGCACTTATAATGGCGATCTGCCATTCAACGACGGCGCGCCTGTGCCGCGCGCCACGTCCCCGGGGTCCCGCCCTGGGGTCACGCTCCTTTTCAGCCCATGCCCGAACTGCTCGCGAACCTGAACCCCGAACAACTCGCCGCCGTCACGTTGCCCAACGAACCGGCGCTCATTCTGGCCGGGGCCGGCAGCGGCAAGACGCGCGTGCTGATCACGCGCATTGCGTGGCTGATCCAGCAGGGCATGGCCTCGCCCTCGACCATCCTGGCCGTGACCTTCACGAACAAGGCCGCGCGCGAAATGGTGGGGCGCCTCCAGGCGCTTTTGCCCATCGACACGCGCGGCATGTGGATCGGCACGTTCCACGGTCTGTGCAACCGCATGCTGCGCGCGCATTTCCGCGACGCCGGTCTGCCGCAGACCTTCCAGATCCTCGATACCGCCGACCAGCTTTCGGCCATCAAGCGTCTGATGAAGGGCCTGAACGTCGACGACGAGAAGTACCCGCCCAAGAACCTGCAGTATTTCATCAACAACGCGAAGGAGCAGGGGCTGCGTCCGAAAGACGTGGATGTGAGCGACGACTTCAACCGCAAATTCGTCGAACTCTACGAGGCCTACGACCAGCAGTGCCAGCGCGAAGGCGTGGTCGATTTTGCGGAGCTGCTGCTGCGCTGCTACGAACTGCTCGCGTACAACCCGCCGCTGCGCGCGCACTATCAGGGGCGCTTTCGCGACATCCTCGTGGACGAGTTCCAGGACACCAACAAACTCCAGTACGCGTGGCTCAAGCTGCTCGCGGGGCCGGGCAACGCGATCTTCGCGGTGGGCGACGACGACCAGTCGATCTACGCGTTCCGCGGGGCGAACGTCGGCAACATGCGCGACTTCGAGAACGAGTTCCGCGTGAAGCACATGATCAAGCTGGAGCAGAACTACCGTTCGCACGGCCATATTCTCGATGCTGCCAACTACCTGATCGCGCATAACTCGCGGCGTCTGGGCAAGAACCTGCGCACCGATGCGGGCCACGGCGAGCCGGTGCGCGTGTACGAGGCGGCCACCGATTCGCAGGAAGCGGGCTGGATCGTCGAGGAAATTCGCGCGCTCATCAACCAGGGGCTGGCGCGCAACGAGATCGCCATTCTTTATCGCAGCAACGCGCAGTCGCGCACGATCGAGCACACGCTCGTGAACGCGGGCGTGCCGTACAAGGTGTACGGCGGCTTGCGCTTCTTCGAGCGCCAGGAAGTGAAGCATGCGCTCGCGTATCTGCGTCTCATCGACAACCCGAACGACGATACGGCGTTCGCGCGCGTCGTGAATTTCCCCACGCGCGGCATTGGCGCGCGCTCGATCGAGCAGCTGGCGGATGCCGCGCGCCTCTACAATTGTTCGATGGCCGCGGCCATTCCGTACGTGACGGGCAAGGCAGGCTCGAGCCTGGGTTCGTTCGCCAATCTGGTCGCGAAGATGCGCGCCGAGACCGCGCAGATGAGCCTGCCGGAAACGGTCGAATACACGGTGCGCATGAGCGGTCTCGCCGAGTTCTATCAGAACGAGCGCGAAGGCCAGGATCGCCTCGAGAACTTGCAGGAACTCGTGACCGCGGCCACGGCGTTCGTGAGCGAAGAGGGCTACGGCCTCGACACGCCCGCGCGCTCGATTCCGCTGCGCCCGGGCGCGAGCGCGGTGCCCGAGATCGTCTCGCAGGACGGCGAGATCGAAGTGCTCGACGCGCCCACGATCACCGATCCCGCGCAGAACCCCGACGTCATGACGCCGCTCGCGGGCTTCCTCTCGCATGCGTCGCTCGAAGCCGGCGACAACCAGGCGCAGGCAGGCCAGGACGCCGTGCAGCTGATGACGGTGCACGCGGCGAAGGGCCTCGAATTCACGGCGGTCTTCATCACCGGTCTCGAAGAGGGCCTGTTCCCGCACGAGAACAGCGCGATGGAAGCCGACGGCCTCGAAGAAGAGCGCCGCCTGATGTACGTGGCGATCACGCGTGCGAAAGAGCGGCTCTATATCTCGTTCGCGCAGAGCCGCTTGCTGCACGGCCAGACGCGCTACAACGTGCGCTCGCGCTTTTTCGACGAACTGCCGCAGGAATCGCTCAAGTGGCTCACGCCCAAGGTCGAGGCGGGTTCGCGCTGGGGCGGGCGTTCCGACAACGCCGGCTGGGGCCGCGACTGGTTTGCGCGTCCGGGCGGCGGCAGTGGCGGCGGCGAAGGCGGCCGTCGCGAGCGCGACGCCTATATCGCCGACAAGAGCCCGGCGCCCGCGTTCGCCAACGAACAGCGCGCCGCCGAGACGGGCTTCCGTGTGGGCCAGGGCGTGTTCCACACGAAGTTCGGCGAAGGCACCATCACGGCGCTCGAAGGCAGCGGCACCGACGCCAAGGCGCAGGTGCGCTTCAAGCGTCACGGCGAGAAGTGGCTCGCGCTGGCGGTGGCCAAGCTGCAGCCGGTGGAGTGAGCGCGCGCAAGCCTCAAACGACTCAGACGGAAATCATTCGAAGATGAACCTCTCGATCCAGGCGGGCGGCACGACCGCCCGTCCGCTCGGCGTACTCGCCGCGCTGCCCCAGGAACTCGGCGATCTGATCGCGGCCATGCAGGCCGAATCGGGTGTCGTGACCCGAACGTTCGGCCGGCGTGACTATCACCTCGGCACCGTGCACGGCGCGCCGTGCGTGGTGACGCTCGCACGCGTCGGCAAGGTCGCGGCGGCCGCCACGGCCAGCGCGCTGATTCATGCGTTCGACGTGGAAGCGATCGTCTTTACGGGTGTCGCCGGCGGCGTGGGTTCGGGCGTCCACGTGGGCGACGTGGTGGTGGGCGAAACGCTGCTCCAGCACGACATGAACGCGGAGCCGCTGTTCCCGCGTCACGAGATCCCGCTGCTCGCGCGCTCGCGTTTCGATGCCGATCATGTGCTGGCGCAGGCGCTCGCCGCCGCCTGCGAGCGTTTCATCGCCGAGGAGGGGCCGGAGTTGACGGCGCGCTTCAAGGCCGCGCTGCCGCGCCTGGAGACCGCGCTGCCGCAGGTGCATCGCGGGCTCGTGATCAGCGGCGACCAGTTCGTGGCGAGCGCCGCGGCCGTGGGCGCGCTGCGCGCGCTGCTGCCCGATGCGCTCGCCGTCGAGATGGAAGGCGCCGCGATCGCCCAGGTCTGCCACGAGTACGACGTGCCGTGCGCGATCGTGCGCACGATCTCCGATACCGCCGACGAGCACGCGAGCACCTCGTTCTCGAGCTTCCTCACCGATATCGCGGGCACGTACTCGACGGGCATCCTCAAGCGCTTCCTGGCCGCGTACCGCCCGCTCGCACGCTGAGCGGGCGTACGCGCAGGCCTCAGTTGTCGCCTGCGTCCACCGCCTCGCGAATCGACTGCAGCGCCGAGGCGTCCTCGATGGTCGGCAGATCGCCCGGGTCGCGCCCTTCGGCGAGCGCAGCGATCGCGCGCCGCAATAGCTTGCCGGAGCGCGTCTTGGGCAGCATCGGCACGAAGTGAACGCGCGCGGGCCGGCCGATCGCGCCGAGCTGGCGGTCCACCGTCGCGGTGAGGGAAGCCGCGAGCTTCTGTGCCTCGGCGGGACTGGCGGCCGCATTCGCGTCGCGCAGCACGACGAACGCGAGCGCCGCCTGACCCTTCACCGCGTCGTTCACGCCCACCACGGCCACTTCCGCGACGGCCGCGTGCGACGAGATCGCCTCTTCGATCTCGCGCGTGCCGAGGCGATGGCCCGCCACATTGATCACGTCGTCGGTGCGCCCGAGGATCGTCACGTAGCCGTCGCTGTCCTGCACGCCCCAGTCGAAGGTCGAATACACCTGCTGGCCAGGCACGCTTTCCCAGTACGTTTTCACGAAGCGCGCATCGTCGCCCCACACGGTCTGCATGCAGCCGGGCGGCAACGGGTAGCTGAGCGTGATCACACCCTTCTCGCCTTGCGCGCAGGGCTCGCCCGTATGTTCGTTGCGCAGCACGAGATCGTAGCCGTAGCAGGGCACGCCCGGCGAACCAAGCTTTTGCGGCAGCGGATCGACGCCGCGCTGGATCGCCAGCATCGGCCAGCCGGTCTCGGTCTGCCAGTAGTTGTCGACGACGGGCTTGCCGAGCGCCTCGGAAATCCATTCGGCCGTGGGCTCGTCGAGCGGTTCGCCGGCGAGAAAGAGCGTGCGCAGGCTCGAAAGATCGGCGCAGTGAAGCAGCGCCGGGTCCTGCTTCTTGAGCACGCGAATGGCCGTCGGCGCCGTGAACATCAGATTGATGCGGTGCTGCTCGACGAGGCGCCACCAGATGCCGCCATCGGGGCGCACCGGCGTGCCTTCGTACATCACCGTGGTCATGCCCGCGAGCAGCGGCGCATAGATGATGTAGCTGTGACCGACCACCCAGCCGATGTCCGAAGCCGTGAACATGGTGTCGCCGGCGCGTCCCTCGAAGATGTATTCCATCGATGCCGCGAGCGCCACCGCGTAGCCGCCCACGTCGCGCTGCACGCCCTTGGGTTTGCCCGTCGTGCCCGAGGTGTAGAGGATGTACGAAGGCTCGTTCGATTCGAGCCATTCGCAGGGAATCTGCACGTCGTAGTGCTGCTCGCGCAGCGGCTCGTAGTCGACGAGATACGGCGCGTTCAGCCGCTCGGGCGCGAGCTGGCGGTCGATCAGCAGCACCTTGGGCGGCGGATATTCGGCGCGCGCCATGGCTTCGTCCACGAGCGGCGTGTAGTCGATCACCTTGCCGCCGCGCGCCCCGGCGTCGGCGCTCACGAGCAGCACGGGCTTCGCGTCGTCCATGCGCGCGGCGAGGCTCGGTGCGGCGAATCCGCCGAACACCACCGAGTGGATTGCGCCCAGGCGCGCACAGGCGAGCATGGCGAACACGGCCTCCGGAATCATCGGCAGATAGATCAGCACGCGCTCGCCGCGCGCGACGCCGAGCGAGCGCATCACGGCGGCCATGCGGTTCACTTCGGCGTGCAGGTCGGCGTAGGTGTAGCGCCGCTCGATGCCGGTCTCGGTCGAGACATATACGAGCGCATTCTGGTGCGCGCGCGCCGCGAGGTGACGGTCCACGGCGTTGAAGCACAGGTTCGTGCGGCCGCCGCAGAACCAGCGCGCGAAAGGCGGGTTCGAGCGGTCGAGCACATGGTCGAACGGCGTCTCCCAATGGATGCGCTCGGCCTCGCGGCGCCAGAAGTCGTCGGGGTTCGCGACCGACTCGCAGTGAAAATCGCGGTAACGCATGACTACCTTCCTCCCGTGCTGATGGTGCAGCCGTTGGCCGATCTGGCGCAGTTTTTCAGGATAGTGCAGTGCAATGCGCCCGGGCAACGCGGGTTCTCCCGCGGATTCTCTCGCAGATTTCCGGGTACGGGCGCATGCTGTGCGCCCGCCGGGCTCGTGCAAAGCCCGCGCAACCCCTGCGCGGCGCTCAGCCGTCGATTTCGGGGTGCTCGAGACGCGGCAGCGGTGCGACGCGCCAGCGGCGCAGCCAGAGCCGGGCGGCATCGACAGTCGCATCGAGTTGCGCGCGCACCGTGCTCGACAAGCCCGCGCCGTAACAGTCGCTGCCTTGCGGCTGCACGCCGATCAGCACGATCTCGCGTGGCGAGCGGCCGCTCAGCTGCGCGCAGGCGAGCGCGTCGGCGAAGGCCATGCCGGGCCGGCTCGGGCGCCGCGTGTAGAGGTGTTCGGCGGCCGCATCGCCGGTGAGGACGCGCAGCGCGCCCGGCTCGAGCCCGAAATCGATTGCGCTAAGCACGATCAAACGCTGCGTGGATTCGACGACGGGCAGCAGCGCGCGGCCGCGCGTGCCGCCTTCCACGAGCTCGACCTGCGCGGGGCATTGCCAGGCCGCTTTCAGTCGCTCGAGCGCGAGCACCCCAACGCCGGCGTCGCCCCATTGAACGTTGCCTAGACTGAGCACGACCACCCGTTGCGGCGCGAGAGCCTGGCGCTTCGCGAGCCCGGCCAGCGCGCGGCGCGCGAACGCGCGCACCGCGCCGTCGTCGCGCGCCGTCCGCGGCATGGCGCCGATTTCGCGAGGTCGATGTAGGCGAAGGATCACGTTGAGGGCTGATTGGAAGACTGGGGAATAGGAATAATCCGAGTAATCCGACCAACATCCGTTGACATGGATCAAACGAGAGAGGCTTTAACGTGATAAAGACATTGTTTTGCAATACTCATCGATTCGCTGTCGGCGCACTGTGCGGCAAGCGCTAACACTCCGTGTGCGCACAGCAACAAAAAAGGGAACGCCAAACTGGCGTTCCCTTTTTGCTTGCGCTGTTGCGTAGCCCGGCTGGCAGTACGCGCCGTCACGGCGCCATCACGTGCCTGGTTTGACGACCACCGTGCAGGTCGTGCCCGCGGCGAGGACCATGTCGTCCGGCACCTTGTCGATGTGGATGCGCACCGGCACACGCTGCGCGAGGCGCACCCAGTTGAAGGTCGGGTTCACGTCGGCGAGCAGTTCGCGGCTTTGCGGATTGTCGCGGTCGTAAATGCCGCGCGAGATGCTCTCGACGTGGCCCTGGAGTGTGCCGCCGCTCATCAGCTTGATGTCGGCCTTGTTGCCCACCTTCACGTGCGGCAGCTTGGTTTCCTCGAAGTAGCCGTAGACCCAGAACGAATGGCTGTCCACCACGGCAAGCTTGGCCTGGCCCGAGATCGCGTAGTCGCCCTGGAACACCTGCAGGTTCGTGATGTAGCCGTCCACCGGCGAGACCACGCGCGTGCGTTCGAGGTTGAGCTTGGCTGCGTCGAGCGCGGCGATTGCCTGCTGGTACTGCGCCTGTGCCGAATTTGCCGTATGCGAGGCGTTTTCGCGGTTTTCGGCCGAGACCACTTCGCTGTCCATGTCGGCGCGGCGGCGCGCGTCGTCCTGGCGCATTGTCAGCTCGGCCTTGCGCGCGGCCACGGCGGCCTCGGCCTGCTCCACGGCGATCTGATAGTGCGACGGGTCGATCTGCATGAGCAGGTCGCCCTTGTGCACGAACTGGTTGTCCTTCACGGGCAGCTCGACCACGGCGCCCGAGACGTCGGGGGCGATGTTCACCACTTCGGCGCGCACGCGGCCGTCGCGGGTCCACGGCTCGTCCATGTAGTGAACCCACAGGACGCGCCCGACCAGAATGGCGACGACGAAGATGATGGCCGTCGCGATAAAGCCAATGAGGTTGCGGATTGTCATGATTCGGTTGATTCGTTCAGCGATGCATGCAGCGACGCATTTAGTGATAGACCGCGAGACCGAGCAGGCAGCACACGACCACGAGCAGGCTCACGCGAAAGAGGGATGGGTGCCACACGACCCGGTAGAGGCCGGTTCGGGCCAGTACGGAATCGAGCACCCAGGTGATCGCCGCGCCCAGAATGAAGAGCAGCACGATCGCCGGGATATAGGCGTCGAGAAACGCGACGTCACGAGGCATGGTTGGCTCCTTGGCTCACGCCCGGATTCGCGCTTTCGTTGCCCGGATACGCCGCGAGCGGCGATTGCGGGTCGATGAGCGCGGTGCGGATGAAATGCAGATGGCTCTGGATGCGCTGCAGCTGGTGGCGCTCTTCGCGCGGCGGCGCATCGCCGTTCCCGGCTGCGCTCGTTGCAGCGGGCTGCCACATGCCTTGCAGTACGGCCTGGCTTGCGTCGATCGCGCGAGCCGTCGCCGCGAGCGCGTCGCGGTAACGCGCCTCGCCTGGGCGGTCGAAGAGCGCGCTCACGGCTTTGAGCGTCGCGTCGATCGCCATGCGCCACGCCGTTCCGCGCGCGTACTGCGGATGCGCGGGCAGCGTGGCCAGCTCGTGGCGCAGATCGAGTGCGGCGTTGCCCACTTCGAGCGTCGAGAAGAGCCAGCGCATCGTGTCGCGGCGTTGCGCGTCGTCGTTGCCCGCGATCGCCGAGAGCTGAAACATCAGGTCGCGCGCGCCGCTCTCGAAGCGGTTGCGCAGTCCTTTCAGGCGCGAGCAGCAAGCGTGCACGGCGCCGCCGCGCAAGTCGGCCAGCAGTCGCCGGCGCAGCCACGGCGTGGAAGGCGGCAGGAGCACGGCGAACGCCAGCGCCGAGACCGCCATCGACGCGACGAGCGCGAGCGCGTCGTTCATGTAGCTGCTCGGGTTGTACTGCACGACGTTGTCCGGCCCCGCGAGAAAGCACAGGAAGATGCAGTAGCCCACGCCGTAGCCCGCGTACTTCGGGCGCGTCGTGAGAAACACGCCGAACGCGAGCGCAGGGGCGAGCGCGACGCACAGCATGACGAAGCCATCGATATGCGGAAACACGCCGAACGTGAGAATCATGCCGACGACCGATGCGAGCACGGTGCCGAGCGCCATCTGCGTCGCCATGCGCGAGGGCTGCGGCGCGGATGAGGCGAGCGCGCAGGTCGCGGCGGCGTTGAGCACGAGGTTAGTGCCGCTCGGCCACGCGGTGGCGATCCAGAACGCGCCGAGCAGCGTCATCACGATGGCCGCGCGCAGACCCGCCACGCCCGCCGCGATCAGGTTGGTCTTCGGCACGTAGCGCGAAAGCCATTTCTCCCGCGAGTGCGTATCGACGGCGAGCGACGCGTAGGTGGCCGTGTACTCGGTCATCTCGTGCACGAAGCGGTAGAACAGTTCCGTGGCGGTGTCGAAGTCGAGCAGGCGTGCGTCGCCTTGCGCTTCGAGTTCGGCGCGCGTGGCGCGCACGCGCCGCGGCAGCGCCGAACGGTAGTCGTCGAGTTGCTTTGAGACGTGCGTCGCGTCGGCGGCCGTGAGCACCGGCTCGCCCGCTTTGGCGAACAGCGGCGCGATCTCGCGGAAGTACGGTTCGAGCGCATCGACGGTTGCAGAGGAGCCGTCCGCGCGCAGACGGTTCATCAACTGATGCAGCGCATGAAAGCGCGTGGAGACCGTCATGAACTCGGTGTTCAGGCGCGCGAGGCGCCCCGAGCGCATGCGCGCGTCGGGCGACTCGAACACGGCCGTGCTGCGATTCGCTTCGAGGCCCACGACGTCGGCGACGAAGCGCGCATTGCTCGCTTCTATATGCGAACGATCGACGCGCCCGGCGAGCGCCGCCGAAACGTAGTCGACGAACGACGAGAAACGGCGCCGCACGTTCGAGCGCAGCAGCTCGCCCGTAAACTGCGGAAACACCACGGCGCTGACGAAGCCCGAGCAAAGGATGCCGATCGAGATCTCGCCCACGCGCGTCATCGCCGACATGAACGCGCCGTCGGGATGCTGCGAGGCCGGAATGCCGATGAGCGCCGCGGTATAGCCCGCGAGCACGAAGCCGTACGAACGGAAGTTGCGGTTGCGCGCGGCGCCCGCGGTGCACAGGCCGACCCACAGCGCCGTCGAGACGATGAAGAGTTCCGGCTGCTGCGCGAAGAGCCCGATCAGCGCGAGCATCACGACGAGGCCCACGAGCGTACCGCACAGCCGGTAGAAGCTCTTTGCGAACACGGGACCGCTTTGCGGCTGCATCACGATGAACACGGTCGTCATGGCCGTGCGCGGCTGCGGCAGATCGAGCTTCATGGCGATGCCGAGCGCGAGCAGCGCGGCCGCGATCGCCTTGAAGAGATAGATCCACACGAGGCCGTCGGTACGCGCCCAGTCGGCGAGCGCGGCGTAGAGGCTTTGGCCGCCCGGCTGCGAAGGGGAGGAGGTGGACGCTTGCATCGTCGTCTGCCTCAGTGCACCGTGCCGGCTGCGCCGGCGTTGCCCGATGCGCTCGCATCGGCGGCGTCGGGGCCGGACGAAGCATGCGAGCCATGCGGCGCGAGCAGCGCCGCGGGCATGAGCGGCACGTCACGCGTCTTCTTGCCGTGCGCGGGGAGTTGCTCGGCTTCGGTCGGGCCCTTCGCGGCGGCATCGCTCGATGCGTCGATCATGCCGCCACCCAGCGCCGCGACGAGCGTGGCGTGCGCGGCGAGCCGCTCGGCCTGGATGTGCGCGACGCCTTCCTGCGCGCGCAGCAACTGCGTTTGCGCAATCAGCACGTTCACATAGTCGGTCAGGCCGCGGCGGAAGCCTTCCTGCGCGAGATCGTAATTGCGCTGCGCGGCCGCGACAGAGCGGTGCGCGTCGTCCTCCTGCGTCGCGAGCGAGCGCATGCGCACGACCTGATCGGCGATTTCCTTGAGCGCGGTGACGATCGTCTGGTTGTACTGATCGACGGCGATGTCGTACGCGGCGGACTGCGCGCCGAGCTGCGCGCGCAGGCGTCCGCCGTCGAAGATCGGCAGCGAGAACGCGGGGCCGCCCGCATAGCTGCCGCTCATCGACTTGAGGAACTGGAATAGCGGTCCGGCCGCCGCGTAGCCGCCCATCGAAACCAGCAGGTTTACGTTCGGATAGAAGTCGGCCTTCGCGACGTCGATGCCGCGCGCCTGCGCGGCGACGAGCCAGCGCGCCGCGACCACGTCGGGGCGATAGCCGATCAACTGGGCGGGCAGCGCGGAGGGCAGGCCCGCGGGCGCCGCGAGCGAGAGCGCAGGCCGCTCGATCGCTTCACCGGCGCCCGGGCCCTTGCCCGCGAGCGCCGCGAGCTGGTTCTTGCCGAGCGCAATGGATTCTTCGAGCGCGTCGATCTGGCGTTCGTATTCGGGCAGCGGCGTTTGCGCCTGGCTCACTTCGAGCTGCGTGCCGATGCCGCCGGCCAGGCGCTTTTGCGCGAGCGTGAGAATGCGCTGCTGCTGGGCCAGCGTTTGCTTCGCAATGTCGAGCAGCGCGTAGTTCATCGACATCTCGATGTAGGTGCGCGTGACGTTGACTTCGAGTTCGAGCTGCGCCGCGCGCGCGTCGGCGGCGGTGGCGTGCGCCACGTCCAGCGCGCGCTCGGCGTTGTTCCTGTCCTGGCCCCAGAGGTCGAGGTGATACGACAGGCCGAGGGTAGCCGTGTTGTTCCACGTGTTCGCACCCGCGAGCGGGCCCGGCCCGTAGTAGACGTTGTCGGACCATTGCTGGCGCTGGATGGACATGCTGCCGTTGATTTGCGGCAGGAGCCCGGCTTGGGCCACGCCGACCATCGAGCGCGCTTCGCGCACACGCGCCTGGGCGGCGGCAAGCGAGGGGTTGCCGGCCACGGAGGCTTCGATCCAGGCGTTCAGCTGAGGGTCGTTATAGCCGCGCCACCAGTCGCTGGCGGGCCAGCCGGCGTCGGTATTGGCCGCGCGGATGGCCGAGCCGGCGTCGAGTTGCGCGGCTTCGGCCTGTTTGGCTTGCGGTGCGATGCCCCCGGTACTGGCGCAGCCCGCGATTATCAACGAGAACGTAAGAACCGTGAGTGCGGCTAGTCCGTTCGGTACCGGAGACTGCACGATTTACTCCTTATCTTGGCTATGAATCACTGTGTGTCATTATATTTTTTGAGCGATTGCTGAATAACCGGTAAGGATGCAAGGCATTTTTACGAAACGTGAGACAATCTATCTTACGAATTATGAAACAATTCGTGTGTCAGAAAGAGGATTGGTATGGATACGCTTCAAAACATGCGTGTATTCGTCCGGGTGGTGGAGGCGGGCAGCTTCACGGGCGCGGCGCAATACCTGAACACGACCACGGCTTACGCTTCGCGCGCGGTTTCCGATCTGGAGGCGCACCTGCGCACGCGCCTGCTGAACCGCACGACGCGCCGCATTGCGCTCACCGAGGCGGGTGAGCGCTACCTGCAGCGCTGCGAGCAGATCCTCGCCTACGTCGATCAGGCCGAAGCGGAAGCCGGCGACGCGCATGCGCGCCCCTCCGGAAAGCTCAAGGTCCACGCGATGACGAGCTTCGGCCAGCACTATGTGGTGCCGGCGGTGGGGCAGTATCAGCAGCGCTATCCGGACGTGCACGTGGAACTCACGCTCGCCCAGCGCATGCCGGATCTGCTCGACGAGGGCTACGACGTGGCCCTCGTGGTCGCGACCGATCTGCCCGATTCCGGTTTTGTGTCGCAGCGGCTAACGAGCGCGTTCAGCATCGCGGTTGCCTCGCCGGCGTATCTGGAAAAGCGCGGCGTGCCGCAAAAGCCCGCGGATCTCGCGAACCACACCTGCCTGCAGATGGT
The DNA here is from genome assembly GCF_024206495.1 of Paraburkholderia sp. CNPSo 3272. Classification (GTDB taxonomy): domain Bacteria; phylum Pseudomonadota; class Gammaproteobacteria; order Burkholderiales; family Burkholderiaceae; genus Paraburkholderia. Next base: position 58,666 of record NZ_JAMBPQ010000020.1, read on the forward strand.
GACGCCCGTGTTCCCAACCTCGCAGTGGCAGTTCACGGGCCCCGAAGGCGAGACCACGATCGACCTCGGGCCGACGACTTTCCAGGTGAACGTGGCGGAGGCGATGGCGGTGGCCGTGCGCGAGGGCATGGGCGTGGGCCTGCTGCCGATCTATTCGGCAATCAGCGGCCTGCGCAGCGGCGAGCTGCAATGGATCCTGCCGGAGTACAAGTCGCAGGAGATGAACGTCTTTGCGGTGTACCCGTCGCGCCAGTATCTCGACGCGAAGATCCGCACGTGGGTCGAGCTGCTGCGCGAGAGCATGCCTTCGACACTCGCTCGGGATCACAACGAGCTGCGCCGGTTCGCGCGCACCTGAACGCAATCAAGTGGCGCGCGGGCCGTGACAGCCTGTTACAGCTTGCGCAGATGGCAACACTTCCTTACGCCCGGCGGCGCGGTGGCTTGGTAAGGTAGCGGGACTGTTTCACGCAACCTCTTTCTGCCAACACCGGGAACTCGAATGGATACGCATCTGATGATCGGCATCGCCGTGATGATGGGCCTGATCGGCATCGCGGCATCGCGCGATCTGCTGCGCATGCGCCGCGCGCAGCTCCAACCCGCGACGCTGCGCGTGCGCCGCGACGACGTCCGCATGCACTGAAGCCGCGGGCAGGTTTGCCTCGCTAGATTTCCACCACCTTGTCCCACGCAAAGGCCGGATTCTCCGGCCGTCCCGTGCGGCGGTCGCGATAGCCGCGCGGATTGCACACCACGCGCGTGCCGTTGACCGTGTAGTCGAAGCACGTATGCGTGTGTCCATGTATCCATAGCGCGACCGGCGCATGCACGAGCGCGCCGAGATCGCTCACGAATCCCGCCGACACCAGATCTTCCGCGTAGCGCGGCGCGAGACTCCCTTTGTGCGGCGCGTGGTGCGTGACGACGATCGTCTCGCCCGTGAAGGGCTTCTCCAGTTCCGCTTCGAGCCATGCGCGCGAACGCGCGTGGAGCGCGAGCGAGTCGGCCGGCGTGAAGTCGCGGGCACCTGCTTGCGGGCTGTCCGGCCAGGACACCTGGATCAGTCCGCGAAAATCCAGCATCACGCGCATCGCTGCCGCTATGGCGGCTTCACGCGCGGCGTCGTCCGCGCCGAAGAGTGCGAAGTCGGCCCACAGCGTCGTGCCTAGCACGCGAAAGCGGCCCGCCGGATCGACGTAGACGCCGTCGTTGAGGAAATGCACGTTGTCGAGCGTGGATGCGGCGTCGCGCATCGCCGTTTCCAGCGCGCCGAGGTCGCCGTCGTAGTACTCGTGATTGCCGGGCACGTAGACCACCGGGACCTGCGGATCGAACGTTTCCGCCGCCCAGCGCAAGCCGAGCCCGTGATTGTGGATGTCGCCCGCGAGCACGACGAGATCGGCCTGCGCATGCGGGATCGTGTCGGGCTCGTCGTTTTCCAGATGCAGGTCGGACAGCACGCGGATCTTCAACACGATGTCGGCTCCTTGCGTCCCGCGCGTTCAGCGCAGCACTTTCCCCGGATTCATCAGATTCAGCGGATCGAGCGCGGTCTTGATCGCGCGCATCAGCGCGAGTTCGACCTCGCTCTTGTAGTGCATGTTCTCGTCGATCTTCAACTGCCCGAGGCCGTGTTCCGCACTGATCGTGCCGCGATGGCGATCCACGCTGTCGTAGACGATGCGGTTCAGCGTCTTCTCGTTTTCGGCGAGGAAGCGCTTCGCGTCGCCGCCTTCGGGCGCCTGCACGTTGTAGTGCAGATTGCCGTCGCCGAGATGGCCGAAGGTGACCATGCGCGCGCCGGGCACCGCGCGGGCGATCTCGGCGTCGGTTTCCTCGATGAAGTGGCCAATGCGTGAGATCGGCACGCCGATATCGTGCTTGATGTTCAACCCTTCCTGCGCCTGCGCGAGCGGAATGTGCTCGCGGATATTCCAGAACGCCTGCGACTGCGCGAGGCTTTCCGCGACCACGGCGTCTTCCACTAGACCTTGTTCGAGCGCTTCTTCCATGAGCCGCTCGAAGAGGGCGCGCGCGTGTTCTTCGCTTTCGTTGTCCGACAGTTCGAGCAGCACGACCTGCGCGTGATGCTCCGCGAACGGATAGCGCAGTTGCGGGAAATGGCGGCCGACGAGCGCCATGCAGAAGTCCGACATCAGCTCGAAGCCCGTGAGCAGCGGCCCGGCGTAGCGCTGCGCGAGCGCGAGGAAGTCGAGCGCCGCATGTGCCGAGCCGAGCGCGGCGAGCGCGGTGACGCGCGCGGCGGGCAGCGGATGCAGCTTCATGACCGCGGCGGTGATGATGCCGAGCGTGCCTTCCGCGCCAATGAAGAGGTCGCGCAGATCGTAGCCGGTGTTGTCCTTGCGCAGCCCGCGCAGACCGTCCCAGATCTCGCCTTGCGGCGTGACGACTTCGAGGCCGAGACACAGCTCGCGCGTGTTGCCATAGCGCAGCACGCCGGTGCCGCCCGCGTTGGTCGACAGATTGCCGCCGATCGTGCAGCTGCCTTCGGCCGCGAGCGAGAGCGGGAAGAGACGGCCCGCATCTTTTGCGCGCGCCTGCACTTCGGCGAGGATCACGCCTGCTTCGACGGTGATCGTGTTGTTGTGCGGATCGATTTCGCGCACGCGGTTCAGGCGGCGCAGGCTCAGCACGGCCTGCTTGCCGCTCGCGTCCGGCGTCGCGCCGCCCGCGAGGCCCGTGTTGCCGCCTTGCGGCACGAGCGCCACGCGATGCTCCTGCGCGAGCTTCACGACCGCTGCGACTTCCTGTGCATTGGCCGGGCAGAGCACGGCGCAGGCCGTGCCCTGGTAGCGGCGGCGCCAGTCGGCGAGGTAGGGTGCGGTGTCGTGCGCGTCGGTCAGCACGTATTGCGCGCCGATGGCGGCGGCACAAGCGTCGAGAAAGGCTTGGCAGGCGGTCGGGGTGGAGTCGGTCATGGTGTCTCGGAAATTCGCGCCTGGGCTGGGCCGGCTCGCGGCGCGATTGTCATGAAGTCGCGAGGCTCAAATAGGTAGTTTGACATGGCGATAGCCTTCACGCAGCGGTCGTGGACGAGGCGGTTGCGGCGTGGAAGGCCGTCGCTTAGGCCGACTCGCTTTTAGCGGGCTTTGCGGCGGACTTCGCGGCACGTTTTGCAGCGCGCTTGTACGGCGCGACATAGGCAAGCGCACACGCGAAGAAGCCAAGAGCCAGCGCGACTTCCATCCAGCCGAGCCGGTTGCCGGGCGCGGGATCGGTCATGCCGCGCACGATGCCTTCCGCGAAGTAGAGCAGCACGAGCATCGCCGCCCATTGCAGCGTGTAGAGCCTGCGTCGCAGCACGCCAGGCAGCGCGATGGCGAGCGGCACGGCCTTGAGCACGAGCGCGCTGCCGCCGGGGCGCAGCGGCGCGAGCCGCCATTCCCAGGCGATGCACAGCAGCGTGAGCGCGGCGAGCATCGCAAAAGCGCCGAGCGCGGCGCCCCGACGCTGGACGATGGGCGCGGTGACGCCGTCCACGCGGGCGTTCACAGCCGCTGGCCTTGCTCGGTGCTAGCGAGCGCTAGTGCGACCGCGGCGCGCGCAAGCCGCACGCCCAGCGCACTCGCGAGCGTCTTTTCATCGGCGCTCAAACCGTGGCCGCGCGCGTCGTGGCGCGCGTGATGCGATGCGCCGTAGGGCGTGCCGCCGCCCTCCGTGGTGGTGAGCGCGCTTTCCGTGTAGGGGATGCCCACGAGCAGCATGCCGTGGTGGAGCAGCGGCAGCATCATCGAGAGCAGCGTGCTTTCCTGGCCGCCGTGCAGGCTGCCCGTCGATGTGAACACGCAAGCGGGCTTGCCCGCGAGCGCACCGGAAAGCCATTGCGGCGTGGTGCCGTCGAGAAAGTACTTGAGCGGCGCGGCCATATTGCCGAAGCGGGTAGGGGAACCGAGCGCGAGACCCGTGCATTCTTCGAGGTCGCGCAGTTCGACGTAGGGCGGCCCGTCGGAGGGGATGTCGGGCGCGGTGGCCTCGCAGACCGTCGAGACGGGGGGCACCGTGCGCACGCGCGCTTCGGCGCCTGGAACACTGTCGATACCCTGGGCGATGGCGCGCGCGAGTTCACGCGTTGCGCCATGCCGGCTGTAATAGAGCACAAGAATCGGTTTCATCGGGCCTCGTCGGTGGACGGGATATTATAGGGGTTGGGTCTGCCGCCGCAGCGGCGCACCGGCGAGCGACGCGCACGTCACGCGCAAATCATGGGCAAATAGGTAAACTGCGTGCGCGCCGGATCTGCGGCAGAACGTGCGGCAAAACGTGGCGTCAAGAAAGCGAAAGCGCGGCAATCGAGGTGTTCACGGTGGGGAGGAAGACGGGCCAATGGATGTGCTGTCGAGGGTGAAGTTCGATCTGGATATTGTGAAGCGGCTCGCGCGCTTCGCGGCGCGGCGCAGCCGCGAAGATCGCATTGCGCAGGTCGCGGGCAGCCTTACGTTCACTACGCTGCTCTCGCTCGTGCCGCTCGCCACGGTCGCATTCGCGCTCTTTACCGCGTTCCCGATTTTCGCTTCGTTCCAGAACTCGCTGCAGGCCTTTCTCGCCGACCACCTCATGCCGGCGCAGATCAACAGCCAGATCTTCAAGTACCTGAACCAGTTCGCCTCGAAGGCCAAGGGCCTCACGACGATGGGCATGATCGTGCTCTTCGTCACGTCGGTCATGACGATGATGACCGTGGAGTCGGCCTTCAACCTGATCTGGCGCGTGCGCAAGGCGCGCCCGTTCGCGCAGCGCGTGCTCGTCTACTGGGCCATCCTCACACTAGGGCCGATCCTGATCGGCGTGAGCCTGTCGATCTCCTCGTACGTGTTCACGCGTTCGGCCGTAATCGCGACCGAGCAGCACGTTTCGGGCATCCTCGACTGGATGCTGTTCGGCGCCTCGCTGCCGCTTACGGCGCTCGCCTTCACGATGCTCTACGTGTATCTGCCGAACTGCCGCGTGCAGTGGCGCGACGCATTGGTTGGCGGCATCGCAGCGGCGATCGCATTCGAGGCGGCCAAGCGCGGCTTTGGCTATTACGTGCGGCGCATTCCGACTTATACGGCGGTTTATGGCGCCTTCGCGGCCGCGCCGATGTTCCTGCTGTGGATGTACCTGAGCTGGTTCATCACGCTCGTGGGCGCGATGATCACCTCGGCGCTGCCGGAAATCCGCACCGGGCGCTTCGACCGGCCGCGCTTTCCTGGCAGCGATCTGCTCGACGCGCTCGAACTGCTCGCGGGTCTCGCCGATGCGCGGGAAGCGGGCGAGCCGGGCCGCACGACCGAGCAGCTCGCTCAGCTGCTGCGGCGCGACCTGGCCACGGTCAGGCGACTGATCGACGGCCTCGAAGAGGATGAACTCGTGGGGCGTCTCGAGCAGGAGGAACGTGCGAAAACGCTGTTCCTGCTGATCGGCAATCCTGCGCGCATTTCGGTGACGCGCATCTTCGACCGCTTCGCGATCGATCGAAAGGAGCTGGCGTATCAGCTCAAGTCGAGCAGTATCGATGCGCACCTGCTGCTCGGTGCGCTCGACAACGACAAGCTCTCGATTTCACTCGCGTCGCTGCTCGCGACGCGGCGTCTGCCGGCGCTCACGGAGGAGCATCCGCCGGTACTCCCGCATCCGGCGGCGTGACGAAGCAGCGCGCCCATGACAGGCGCGCCGTCGCATCGGATTCAAATCAGAGGGAAATCTTGCCGCGGCAGATATCCGCGAACATGACCCAGTCGCCCATCAAGCTGTAGATGGGGTGACGGAAGGTGGCCGGGCGGTTCTTCTCGAACTTGAAATGGCCGACCCACGCGAAGCCGTAGCCGCACACGATGGCGAGCGGCAGCCAGAGCCAGTTGCCGGTGGCGATCGCCATGCAGACGAAGCCGATCACGCCGAGCGAGCCGATGAAATGCAGCCGCCGCGACATGAGATTGCTGTGCTCGCTCAGGTAGAACGGATAGAACTGCGCGAAGCTCGAAAAATGCTCGGTATGCGTGGTGGGTTGCATCGCCTCCTCCTTTCTGCGTGGGCACGCAGGGGACGGTTGATTCAGCCATTTTCAGGCGTTCCGAACGACCGTGCAACCATTGTGCTCACAGCCGTCAGCCGTTGCCCACGCGCGGTGTTTGCTGCATTGCAAAAGCGTAGAGCGCGTCGAGCGTCGCATCGGGCTGCTCGGTCATCAGCGCGTGGCCGGCGTCCAGCGTGACCGTGTCCACGGGCGTGCCCGTTTGTGCGAACGCCTCGGCGAGAGCGCGCGCGGCGCGCGGGGGCGTCATCGCGTCGCGTTTGCCGATGATCAGTCGCACCGGGCAGCGGACTTTCGCGGCGCTGGCGAGGCCGTCCGCATAAGCATTGCACGCCGCGAAATCGGTATGGAACAGCTGCGGCTCGCCGCGTGCGGAGACGCGCTCCATGAGCCGCTGGTTCATGCCGCGCAGCCAGAAGCCGGGCCCCGGGCTCGACGGCTTGGCGGCGAGCGTCGAGTGCGACCACGCGTTGACGAGTGCGATTGCCTCCGGTTCACGCTCGCGCGCGGCCTCGAGCAGGCTTGGCGCGACCGTCATCGGGAACGCAGTGGCGAGCAGGGCGATGCGCTGCGCGCGTTCGGGATGGCGTGCCGCGAATTCGAGCGCGATGAGCGAGCCCATGCTATGGCCGGCGACGAAGGCCTGCGGGGCGTTCAGCGCGTCGAGCAGCGCGGCGAGCCAGTCGGCGAGCGCGCCGATGCTCGTGAGCGCCGGACCCGCGCTGCGCAGATGGCCGGGCAGATCGACGGCCAGCGCATTGAAACCGTGGTTGGCGAAATAGCGCGATTGCAGCGCCCAGACGCTGTGGTCGTGCTGCGCGCCGTGGACGAACACCGCGAACGGCAGCGCGGGCTCGATCGCGCGCGAGGCCGTGTAGGCATAGACCGGCTTGCCGGCGACATCGACGATCATGACGCCTCCTTGCCGGCGGACTTGCCTTTCGATGCGTCCACTTTTTGCGACGCCTTCAGGGCGCGCTTGAGGTCATCGACCAGGTCGGCAGGGTCTTCGAGCCCGATCGAGAGCCGGATCGTGCCCTCAGCGATGCCGGCGGCGGCCAGTGCCGCGGCGTCCATGCGGAAATGCGTGGTCGAGGCGGGGTGGATCACGAGTGAGCGCGCGTCGCCGACGTTGGCCAGATGCGAGAACAGCGTAAGCGCTTCGATGAAGCGCTTACCCGCCGCACGGCCGCCGCGCAGGTTGAAGCTGAACACGGCGCCCGCGCCGCGCGGCAGCAGACGCTTCGCCAGCGCGTAATCGGGATGGCTCGGCAGCTCCGGCCACGCGACCGATTCGACCGCCTCGTGCGCGGCGAGAAATTCGACGATACGCCGCGCGTTCGCCACGTGCCGCTCCATGCGCAGCGGCAGCGTTTCGATGCCCTGCAGCAATTGCCATGCAGCCTGCGGATGCAGGCACGCGCCGAAGTCGCGCAGGCCCTCGCGCCGCGCGCGCAGCAAGAAGGGCGCGACCGTACTTTCCTCGCTGAACACCATGTCGTGAAAGCCCGCATAGGGTTCGGTGAGTTCGGGAAAGCGACCCGACGCTTGGAAGTCGAAGGTGCCGCCATCGACCAGCACGCCGCCGATCGTCGTGCCATGGCCGCCGAGGAACTTGGTGGCCGAGTGATAGACGAGATCGGCGCCATGCTCGAAGGGACGCAGCAGGTAAGGCGTGGTGAACGTCGAATCGACGAGGAGCGGCACGCCATGGGCGTGCGCGATCTGCGCGACGGCTTCGATGTCGAGCACGTCGAGGCCCGGGTTGCCGAGCGTTTCTCCGAACAGCAAGCGCGTGTTGGGTCGCAGCGCCGCGCGCCAGGCGTCGAGGTCGCCGGGCTTCACGAAGGTCGTCTCGATGCCGAAGCGCTTGAGCGTGTAGTGCAGCAGGTTGTGCGAGCCGCCGTAAAGCGCCGCCGAGGCGACGATGTGCGAGCCCGCGCCCATTAGCGTCGCGATCGCGAGATGCAGCGCGGCCTGGCCGCTCGCGGTGCCGATCGCGCCCGCGCCGCCTTCGAGCGCCGCCACGCGCTCCATGTTGAAGAGCGCGGCGGCGTGGTCGGTGTCGCGGAACGAGAACGAGGTGGTGAGGTAGATCGGCGTCGCGCGGGCACCGGTGGCGGGGTCGGGCGCCGCGCCCGCATGCAGCGCGAGCGTGTCGAAGCGGCTATCGGGATTGGATGCGGGATTCGATGACATCGTGTCGGCGCGCCGGCGCGAACCGGCCTGGTGTCGAGGGTGAAGGGCATCGTAACACCGGCGGCCGGGCGCGGGGACGCCCGGCCAGGCCTTTTTCGTGCCTGATCGCGTGCGTCCCGAGTGGCCGGATTCGTGCCGCAAAACGCCCCGCCACGGCTTTCGGCAGACGTTTCGGCAAGGCCCGGAGCGCCCGCCGCGCGGCTTTCCTTTTAACAATCTTTCCGCTAGGATCGAATCAGGTAGGCATCTTTTCAGCATTTCCCCCATTACTAGCGGCATTCCTGGAGACACATCATGCGTGTCAGCGACATCCTCAAGGTGAAGGGCAACACGCTCTACACCGTCACGCCCGATACTGCGCTGAACGAGGCAGTCAACACCATGGCCGAGCACGATATCGGTTCGCTCGTCGTCATGGAGTACGGCGATCTGGTCGGCATGCTCACGTTCCGCGAGATCATCCTCACGCTGCGCGCAAACGGCGGCAGCGTCGGCACCACGACGATCCGCAAGGTCATGGACGATCATCCCATCACCTGCACGCCGGAAACCGAGGTCGACGAAGTGCGCCGCATGATGCTCGAGCACCATGTGCGCTACCTGCCGGTCATGGAAAGCCGCTCGCTCATGGGCGTGATCTCGTTCTACGACGTGGCGAAGGCCGTGGTGGAAGCGCAGGGCTTCGAAAACAAGCTGCTCAAGGCGTATATTCGCGACTGGCCCGAAGAGGAGCGTCAGCCGGCGCGCTGAGCGCAGCCCGTCTGACGCCTGGTTGGTGAGCATGAAAAGCGCGCGTAATGCGCGCTTTTTCGCGTCTGGGTCCCATGAATTCTGTCAGTGCGATTCCTACTCGATGAACGATAGACCGATGCCCGCGGCGCAGCGCGACAAGCGCAAAATGCACCATGAGGGTGACCACGCTTCACAGTTCGCGCTGCTGCGCCAGCGTCGTTTCGCCCCGTTTTTCTGGACGCAGTTCCTCGGGGCAATGAACGACAACGTCTTCAAGATCGGCTTCACCTCGCTCGTCACGTACCAGGCCGCGCGCTTTTCGGGCGTCGATCCGAAGACGGTCGCGTTCCTCATCTCGGCCATTTTCATCTTGCCGTTCGTGCTGTTTTCCGCGACTTCGGGCCAGGTCGCCGACAAGTACGACAAGGCAATGCTCACGCGCTGGGTCAAGACCTTCGAGATCGCGGTCATGCTGATCGGCGCGGCCGGCTTCTGGATGCACAGCGCGCCGCTGCTCTACGCGTGCACCTTCCTGATGGGCGTGCATTCGACCGTGTTCGGGCCGGTCAAGTACGCGTACCTCCCGCAGCGCCTCACGCCCGACGAACTGGTCGGCGGCAACGGGCTCGTCGAGATGGGCACGTTCGTCGCCATCCTGCTCGGCACGATCGTTGGGGGCGTGGCGGCGGGTATCGGGGCGATGGATCCCGCGTCTGTTCATGCGGACCTTGGGCCGCCGGTCGGCGCATGGTGGCTCGGCGGCATGTGCATCGTCATAGCACTCGTCGGGCGTGCGGCGTCGGCCTTCGTGCCGCCGTGCGAGCCGTCGCAACCGGACTTGCGCATCAACTGGAATCCGGTCTCCGAGACCTGGCGCAACCTGCGCCTCGCGCATGGCAACCGCACCGTGTTCCTGAGCCTGCTCGGCATCTCGTGGCTCTGGTTCGTCGGCGCGACGTTTCTCGCGTCGTTCTTCAATTTCGCCAAGGACGTGATGTCGGCCGACCCCGACGTCGTGACCGTGCTGCTCGCCATGTTTTCGCTCGGCATCGGCTCGGGTTCGCTGCTTTGCGAGCGGCTCTCCCGGCGGCGCATCGAAGTGGGCCTCGTGCCGCTCGGCTCGATCGGCATGAGCGTGTTCGGCATCGACCTGTTCTTTGCGAGCCATGCGTTGCCTGCGGCGTCGCATCTGCTTTCGGTAGGCGAATTCCTGCGCACCGCCGCGCACTGGCGCGTGCTCGCCGACCTGTTCCTGCTCGCCATGTTCGGCGGCTTCTACAGCGTGCCCCTCTACGCGTTGATCCAGAGCCGCAGCGCGCCAAGCCACCGCGCGCGCATTATCGCCGCGAACAACATCCTCAATTCGCTCTTCATGATCGTCTCGGCGCTCATGGCGATGACGCTCACGTCCGCGGGCGTCGGCATTCCCGGTATCTTTCTGACAACGGCGCTGCTCAATATCGTCGTGGCGGCCTATATCTACACGCTCGTGCCCGAGTTCCTTCTGCGCTTCGTGGCGTGGGTGCTCGTGCATACGGTCTACCGCGTGCGGCTCGTGCATACCGAACGCATACCGGCCGAGGGCGCGGCGGTGCTCGTCTGCAATCACGTGAGCTATGTCGATGCGATCGTCATCATGGCCGAAAGCCCGCGGCCGATCCGCTTTGTGATGGATCAGCAGATCTTCCGCTCGCCGTTCTTCGGCTGGGTGTTCCGCCACGCCAAGGCGATTCCGATTGCGCCCGCGCACGAGGACCCGGCCGCGCTCGCCGCTGCCTACGACGCATGCGCGGCCGCGCTGGCCGAGGGTGACCTCATCTGCATTTTTCCCGAGGGCAAGCTCACGCGCACCGGGGAGATAAATCCGTTTCGCCACGGCGTGAGCGAAATCTTGCGGCGCTCGCCCGTGCCGGTCGTGCCGTTGGCGTTGCGCGGGCTGTGGGGCAGTGCGTTCTCGCGCTTTGCCGGGTCCGGCCAGGAGCGGCCGCTGCGACGCGGGCTGACCAGCCGTCTGACGCTCGCGGTGGGCGAGCCGATCACGGCGGCGGACGCCACGCTTGAGCGCTTGCAGGAGACGGTGGCGGAGCTGCGCGGCGCGCGGCGCTGACGCCGGGCCACGCGGTGCGGTGCGCACGCCGCCCAAAACGGCGTCGCGCCCCCTCTGCTCACCCGGCGCTCGCCCGACCGCCCGGGCGGGCGTAGCCGCGAGCGGGCTGGCATAATACTGGATTCCCCGATTCACTTTGGACGACTGCCATGTCCGGCAACACGCTCGGTACGCTTTTCACCGTCACCACCTTCGGCGAATCCCACGGCCCGGCCATTGGCTGCGTCATCGACGGCTGCCCGCCCGGCATGGAGCTCAGCGAAGCCGACATCCAGATCGACCTGGACCGTCGCCGCCCCGGCACGTCGCGTCACGTGACGCAGCGTCAGGAAGAGGACAAGGTTGAGATCCTCTCGGGCGTGTTCGACGGGCGCACCACGGGCACGCCCATCGCGCTCCTGATCCGCAACACCGACCAGCGCAGCAAGGACTACGGCAACATCGTCGAGACCTTCCGCCCCGGTCACGCCGACTACACCTACTGGCAGAAGTACGGCATTCGCGACTATCGCGGCGGCGGCCGCTCGTCGGCGCGCCTCACGGCGCCTACGGTCGCGGCGGGCGCCGTTGCGAAGAAGTGGCTGCGCGAACGCTTCGGCGTGGAAGTGCGCGGCTACATGCGCGCGCTCGGCGAAATCGACGTGCCGTTCGCGAGCTGGGAGCACGTGCACGAGAACCCGTTCTTCGTGCCCAACGCCGACGTCGTGCCGCAGCTCGAAGACTACATGGACGCGTTGCGCAAGGACGGCGACTCGATCGGCGCGCGCGTGAACGTGGTGGCGAGCGGGGTGCCGGTAGGTTGGGGCGAGCCGCTCTTCGACCGGCTCGATGCCGACATCGCGCACGCCATGATGGGCATCAACGCGGTGAAGGGCGTGGAGATTGGCGCCGGTTTCGCGAGCGTCGCGCAGCGCGGCTCGGTGCACGGCGACGAACTCACGCCCAATGGATTCCACGGCAACCACGCCGGCGGCGTGCTCGGCGGCATTTCGACGGGGCAGGACATCACCGTCTCGATCGCCATCAAGCCGACCTCGAGCATCCGCACGCCGCGACGCTCGATCGACAAGGCGGGCGATCCCGCGACGGTCGAGACCTTCGGCCGCCACGACCCGTGCGTGGGCATTCGCGCGACGCCGATTGCCGAGGCCATGCTCGCGCTCGTGCTGATCGATCATGCGCTGCGCCACCGCGCACAGAATGCCGACGTCGTCGTGACGACGCCGAAGATCGCGGCCAGCGACGAGTGAAGTCGATCGGTGCGGCGCGAGCCGCACTCGTTGCGCGGGCAACAAAAAAGCCGCTTCAGGCTCCCACCTGAAGCGGCTTTTTTTCGCCTGCCGGACTTACATGTTCGGATAATTCGGACCGCCGCCACCTTCGGGCGTGACCCACACGATGTTCTGCGTCGGATCCTTGATGTCGCAGGTTTTGCAGTGCACGCAGTTCTGCGCGTTGATCTGCAGGCGGTCGCTGCCGTCGTCGTTCTTCATGAACTCGTACACCGCGGCCGGGCAGAAGCGCGCTTCGGGGCCCGCGTAGGTGCGCAGGTTCACGTTCACGGGGACGCTCGGGTCCTTGAGCGTCAGGTGCGCAGGCTGATTCTCTTCGTGGTTCGTGTTCGAGATGAACACCGAGGAGAGCCGGTCGAACGTGAGCTTGCCGTCGGGTTTCGGATACTCGATCGGCTTGCACTGCGAAGCGGGCTTGAGCATTTCGTGATCGCGATGCTGGTGGTGCAGCGTCCACGGCACGTTGCCGCCCAGCAGCTTCTGCTCGATGCCCACCATCAGCGTGCCCAGGTACAGGCCCTTGCTCATCCACTGCTTGAAGTTGCGCGCCTTGTACAGCTCCGTGTAGAGCCACGACTGCCTGAACGCTTCCGGATAGGCCGCGAGTTCATCGCTCTGGCGGCCTGCCTGCACGGCTTCGAATGCCGCATCGGCGGCCAGCATGCCGGTCTTGATCGCCGCGTGGCTACCCTTGATGCGCGAGGCGTTCAAAAAGCCCGCGTCGTCGCCCACGAGCGCGCCGCCCGGGAACACGAGCTTGGGCAGCGACATCAGGCCACCTGCCGTGATCGCGCGCGCACCATACGAGACGCGCTTGCCGCCTTCCAGGTACTTGCGGATTTCCGGGTGCGTCTTGTAGCGCTGGAACTCCTCGAACGGCGAGAGATATGGATTCTGGTACGCGAGACCCACGACAAAACCCACCATCACCTGGTTGTTGTCGATGTGGTACAGGAATGAGCCGCCGTACGTATCGGATTCGAGAGGCCACCCGGCGGTGTGGATCACGAGACCGGGCTGGTGCTTCGCGGGATCGATCTCCCACAGTTCCTTGATGCCGATGCCGTAGACCTGCGGATCGGAGTCCTTGCCGAGCTTGAACTTCTCGTTGAGCTGACGGCCCAGGTGCCCGCGGCAGCCTTCGCAGAACAGCGTGTACTTCGCGTGCAGCTCCATGCCGAGCTGGAAGTTCTCGGTGGGCTCGCCGTCCTTGCCGACACCCATGTTGCCGGTGGCGACGCCCTTCACGGAACCGTCGTCGTTGTAGAGCACTTCGGCAGCCGGAAAGCCGGGGAAGATCTCCACGCCCAGCGCCTCGGCCTGCTGGCCCAGCCAGCGCGTGACGTTGGCGAGGCTGATGACGTAGTTGCCGTGGTTCTTGAAGTTGTCGGGCAGCGCCCAGTTCGGCACAGCCTTAGCCCCCGTTTCGGAAAGAAAAAGGAACTTGTCCTCGGTCACGGGCACGTTCAGCGGCGCGCCTTGCTCTTTCCAGTCCGGCATCAGTTCGTTCAGGGCACGCGGATCCATGACCGCGCCCGAGAGGATATGCGCCCCGATTTCCGAGCCTTTCTCCAGCACGCAGACACCGATTTCAGCGCCTTTTTCCGCGGCCAGCTGCTTCAGGCGGATCGCGGCAGACAGCCCGGCGGGACCGCCACCGACGATCACCACGTCGTATTCCATCGACTCGCGTGGGCCGTATTGCTCTAAAAGACTTGCGGGGGTCATCAATGCTCCTCTTGCCATTAGAATGCTTTTTTCGGGTTCGTATTGTCGGGTAACGTTCCCCGCGCCGCAACCCAACAGGCTAACATTAGCACGACCGTTCTATTCTGCGGCGTCCGATTTGGCGGGCCGACCCCGCCGCGTTCTGGCGCTTATTACCTCTGAACAGGAACCGGAAATGGGCCGTTCGATCAATCTGGAAGGCAAGGTCGCGATGATCACGGGGGCCTCGAGCGGGCTCGGCAAGCGTTTCGCCCAAGTGCTCTCGCAGGCGGGTGCAAAGGTCGTGCTGGCGAGCCGACGCGTGGAGCGGCTCAAGGAGCTGCGCGCCGAAATCGAGGCGAGCGGGGGCGCCGCGCACGTCGTTTCGCTCGACGTGACCGACTACCAGAGCATTCGCTCGGCGGTCGCGCATGCGGAAACCGAGGCGGGGACCATCGACATCCTCGTGAACAACTCGGGCGTCTCCACGACGCAAAAGCTGGCCGACGTCACGCCCGCCGACTTCGAGTACGTGTTCGACACCAACACGCGCGGCGCCTTTTTCGTGGCCCAGGAAGTGGCCAAACGCATGATCATGCGCGGCAACGGCGGCGGCCCGAAGCCGGCCTACCGCATCATCAATATCGCTTCGGTGGCGGGTCTGCGTGTGCTGCCGCAAATCGGCCTGTACGCGATCAGCAAGGCCGCCGTCGTCCACATGACGAAGGCGATGGCGCTCGAGTGGGGCCGCCACGGCATCAACGTGAACGCGATCTGCCCGGGCTACATCGACACGGAGATCAACCACCACCACTGGTCGACCGAGCAGGGGCAAAAGCTCGTTTCGATGCTGCCGCGCCACCGCGTCGGCAAACCCGAAGACCTGGACGGCCTGCTGCTGCTGCTCGCCGCCGACGAGTCGTCGTTCATCAACGGTTCGATCATCACCGCCGACGACGGCTTCGGACTCACCTGAACTGAGGCGAGTCCGGCCGCCGGCCGGCATTCTGTTTTTCGCAACAACACGAAGTTGAAGTGCAATGAGTGACTACCACCCCGTATTTGAAATGACCATGCCGATCCGTTGGGGAGACATGGACGCGTTCGGCCATGTGAACAACACGGTCTATTTCCGCTACATGGAGCAGGTGCGGATTTCCTGGTTCGAGCATCTGGGCGTGGCCGCGGAGAGCGGCGACGGCCAGGGGCCCGTGATCGTCAATGCTTCGATGGAATTCCTCAAGCAGTTGCATTACCCCGGCGACATCGTCTGCACGATGACCGTCGGCCAGCCCGGCCGCAGCAGCTTCGACACCGGTTTCGAACTGCGCCGCGCCGACGAGCCGGACACCCTCTACGCACGCGGGAATGCGCGCTGTGTGTGGATCGACTACGCGGCAGGCAAATCGGTGCCGATTCCCGACATGCTGCGCGCCACCATCGAGCATGCCGGACTGGTCAAGTCCGACCGGATAGGCTAGGCGCCCCCAAGTCGCGCGCTGCCCGCCAGTGCGCGGGCCTTGGCGCCCTTACTGGCCGAGCAGCCGCTGCAGCAGCTCGGTGGCGTTGCCGGTGTCGTACTTGCGCATGAGGCGCGCGCGATAGACATCCACGGTGCGCGGGCTGATCTCGAGAATCCGCCCGATCTGCTTGCTGGTCTTGCCCGTCACGAGCTGCGCGGCGATCTCGCGCTCGCGCGGCGTGAGTTCGATGGCCACGCGCCGCGTCGCGCTCAAGTCTTCAAACGTCCAGACGCCCGCGGCGTGCGGCTCAGCGCGATCGAGCGAGCGCCCCGTCACGTGACACCAGAAGAGTTCGCCACTGGCGCGCTTCATGATGCGGTCGTCGGCGTAACTGCCTTGCGCCGTCATGATCGGCGGGATGCGTGCGCCAATGCGCTCGAACTCGTCCGCGGAAGGGTAGAGCACCTGGAACGACTGGCCGATCAGCGCCTCGCGTGCGCAGCCGAAGATCGCGGCGACCTGGTCGTTGCAATCGACGATGGTGCGCTCGCGCGCCAGTACGAGGCCGATGGGCGCGAGATGGAACGCGGTCTGGTAGTCGAGAGCGGAGCGCTCGACGGGTTGGGTGGGAGCAGCCATGGCGGACGGTGCGGGTATTGCTTTATGTAGTTTTGCGTATTGTGCCGCATCAGGGGGCCAGCGTACGCTTTGCACCCATCGGAGGGGCAGTTTTCGAGGCTCGCGCGGCTCGTTTGGGTCCGTGCGCACGCGCCGGCCGGGCTGCCGGCTTCACGGCAACGCCGCCGGGGCATGACTAGAATTGAACATCCGGACGCGCTAGACGTCCGCGCGACAAACCGGATTGGCGGATTTCCATTCGAGGAAGGGACACACTGATGAACAAGGTCTATAAAAGCGCGGCTGCCGCGCTCGAGGGCATCGTCAAGGACGGCCACACATTCGCGGTTGGCGGTTTTGGGCTGTGCGGCATTCCCGAAGCCCTGATCGCCGCTTTGCGCGATACGGGCGTGAAGGGCATCACCTGCATCAGCAACAACGCGGGCGTGGACGGCTTCGGCCTCGGCCTGCTGCTGGAGACGCGCCAGATCAAGAAAATGATCTCGTCCTACGTGGGCGAGAACAAGGAATTCGAGCGCCAGTATCTGTCGGGCGAACTCGAACTCGAATTCACGCCGCAGGGCACGCTGGCTGAAAAGCTGCGCGCGGGGGGCGCCGGCATTCCGGCGTTCTTCACGAATACCGGCTTCGGCACGCTGATCGCCGAAGGCAAGGAAACGCGCCAGTTCGGCGACAAGCACTACGTGCTCGAGCAGTCGCTCACGGCAGACGTCGCGCTCGTGAAGGCGTGGAAGGCCGACAAGTCGGGCAACCTGGTCTTCCGCCGCACGGCGCGCAACTTCAACCCGATGTGCGCGATGGCGGGCAAGATCACCGTGGCGGAAGTGGAGGAGATCGTCGAGAACGGCGCACTCGATCCGGACGCCGTTCATACGCCGGGCATCTTCGTACAGCGCATCGTGCTCAACGCGCACCCGGAAAAGCGCATCGAACAACGCACCGTGCGCGCCGCAGCTGGCAAACCCGCGGGCAACTGAGGAAGGAGACCGACCATGGCATGGAATCGTGACGAAATGGCCGCGCGCGCGGCGAAGGAACTGCAGGACGGCTTCTACGTGAACCTCGGCATCGGGCTGCCGACGCTCGTGGCCAACCACGTGCCCGCGGGCGTGGAAGTATGGCTGCAGTCGGAAAACGGCCTGCTCGGCATCGGCCCGTTCCCGACCGAGGACGAAGTGGACGCCGACATGATCAACGCCGGCAAGCAGACCGTGACGACGCTGGCGGGTTCGTCGATTTTCTCGTCCGCGGACTCGTTCGCGATGATTCGCGGCGGCCACATCAATCTGGCGATCCTCGGCGCGATGCAGGTGAGCGAGAAGGGCGACCTGGCCAACTGGATGATCCCCGGCAAGATGATCAAGGGCATGGGCGGCGCGATGGACCTCGTGGCGGGCGTCGGCCGCGTGGTCGTGCTGATGGAGCACGTCGCGAAGGGCGACCAGCACAAGATCCTCGAGGCCTGCACCTTGCCGCTGACGGGCGTGGGCGTGGTCGATCTCATCATCACCGACCTCGGTGTGATGGAAGTGAGCGACGCGGGTCTGAAGGTGACCGAACTGGCGCCGGGCGTGACGGTCGACGAGATCAAGG
This sequence comes from Paraburkholderia sp. CNPSo 3272, assembly GCF_024206495.1. Classification (GTDB taxonomy): domain Bacteria; phylum Pseudomonadota; class Gammaproteobacteria; order Burkholderiales; family Burkholderiaceae; genus Paraburkholderia. The sequence continues at coordinate 76,435 of NZ_JAMBPQ010000020.1, forward strand.
CGAAGACGGGCGCGCCGCTCGATGTGAGCGCCGTGAGCTGAGCGTCGGAGCGTAAGCACGATTGGCGGCGGGCGAGACTTCGGTCTCGCCCGTTTCGTTTTTGCGCATGGCTTGCGCACGGTTCGCGTGCGGCTTGACCGGCGATGCCGTGCGGCAAAGCCGTTTACAATCGGCCGAAAACCTTGATGCGCCTTCGAACGAGGATCTCGCGATGACCGAATCGACCGTAGTGCCGCGCCAGCAGTACGTCCAGTGTCTCAGTCCCGCGGGCCTGCACCGCATCGCGTACACGGAGTGGGGCGACCCCGCCAACCCGCGCGTGCTCGTGTGCGTGCATGGACTCACGCGCTCGGGGCGCGACTTCGACCGCTTCGCGGCCGCGATGGCCGACCGGTATCGCGTCGTGTGCCCCGATGTGGCCGGGCGGGGACTGTCGTCGTGGCTGCTCGACCCGCGCGGTTACGGCGTCGCGCAGTACGTGGCGGACATGGTCACGTTGATCGCGCGAACCGGCGTGGAGAAGGTGGACTGGTTCGGCACTTCGATGGGCGGCCTGATCGGCATCGCGCTCGCGGGGCTGCCGGGCGCGCCCATTGGGCGCATGCTGCTCAACGACGTCGGGCCGCGTATCGAATCCGCGTCGCTCACGCGCATCGGCCAGTATGTCGGGCAAGGCGGGTCTTTCGCTACGCTCCAGGAAGGCATCGACAACGCGGCGCTTCTCGCGGCCTCGTTCGGCCCGTTGAGTGTCGATGAATGGCGCGAGATCAATACGCCGTTGCTGCATGAAGTGGAAGGCAAGTGGCGCTACCGTTACGACCCGCGCATTGCGGAGCCCTTCAAGTCGATCACGCCCGAGCAGAACGAGGAGGGCGAGAAGTTCCTGTGGCGCTCGCTCGCTGCGTTCGAAGGGCCTGTGCTCGTCGTGCGCGGCGCGCTTTCGGATCTGCTTTCGCGCGAAACCGTCGCGAAGATGGTCGCGACCGGGCGCCAGGTATCGAGCGTCGAAATCGAGGGCGTCGGGCACGCGCCTGCGTTCCTCGCGCCCGACCAGATCGCGATTGCGCGCCGGTTCTTCGACGGCGAGACCGTTCGCGCGTCATAATATGAGATTGGCCGGCATATTGCGGCGCGCGCCGATGCGCGCCGGATCGTAACGGCCCGGAAGTCGACCGTTTTTCACTTCTCAACAGGGATTTTCATGGCAGTCATTCGTCACCACGTTGGCCCGCGTCTCTCGGAAACCGCCATTCACAATGGCACCGTCTACCTGGCTGGCCAGATCGCCGAAGACACGAATCAGGACATCGGCGGCCAGATGCGCGAAGTGCTCGGCCACATCGACCGCCTGCTGGGTGAGGCGAACAGCGACAAGTCGCTGCTGCTCTCGGTGCAGATCTATATCGCCGACATGAAGGATTTCCCCGGCATGAATGCCGAGTGGGACAAGTGGGTCGCGCAAGGCGCGACGCCGCCGCGCGCGACGGTCGAAGCGAAGCTCGCGAATCCGGAATGCCTCGTTGAGATCGTCGTGGTGGCTGCGCAGCGCGATTGAGCGCAGCTGGTTTGATCCTTTTCGTTGTCGCCCGTCCGGCAAGCCGGCGGGCATCGCCTCATGAGTAGCGATACCGTTCCTCCCGCCCCCGCGGTTTCCGCCGATACCGGCGCGCTGCCGTCGCTCGACGACGCGCTTGCGTTCGTGCGCGAGCACGCCGGCGACGCACGTCTTTCTACGGGCGAGCCGCTCATCGAGCATGCGCAGGGCACGGCATTGATCATGAGCCGGCTCAACGTCGATCCGCCCGCGGTGCTCGCCGCGGCGCTCTTCAATCTCGCACCGCATCTCGACGATCCGGAACGCGCGCTCGAAGCGCGCTTCGGCGCGGAAGTCGCAAAGCTCGTGTTCGACGTGCGCAAGCTCTTGCGGCTCGGCACCGTGAGCCTGCGCGCGGCGCAACATGCCGTGCCCGAAGCGGGGCGCGAAAGTCGCGACGCCCAGGCGGCGCGACGCGCGCAGGTCGAGTCGCTGCGCAAGATGCTGCTCGCGTTCGCGCAGGACATCCGCGTCGTGCTGATCCGGCTCGCGTCGCGTCTGCAGTCGCTGCGCTTTTATGCGGCGGCGAAGATCAAGCCGGCGCCCGAGATCGCGCACGAGACGCTCGAAATCTACGCACCGCTCGCCAACCGCCTCGGCATCTGGCAACTGAAGTGGGAACTCGAAGACCTCGCGTTCCGCTTCCAGGAGCCCGATACCTACAAGCGCATCGCGAAGCTGCTCGACGAAAAGCGCGTGGAGCGCGAGAGCTACGTGTCCGAGGCAATCACGCGGCTGCAGAGCGAGCTTGCCGCTGCGCATATCCAGGCCGAGGTGAGCGGGCGGCCCAAGCACATCTACAGCATCTGGAAGAAGATGCGCGGCAAGGAGATCGACTTCTCCGAGCTTTACGATGTGCGCGCGTTCCGCGTGATCGTGCCCGACATCAAGGATTGCTACACGGTGCTCGGCATCGTGCACAACCTCTGGCAGCCGGTGCCGAGGGAATTCGATGACTACATCTCGCGGCCTAAGCCCAACGGTTATCGGTCGCTGCATACGGTCGTGATCGGCGACGACGGCCGCGCGTTCGAAGTGCAGATCCGCACGCAGGAGATGCATCAGTTCGCCGAATACGGCGTGGCCGCGCACTGGCGCTACAAGGAAGCCGGTGCGAAAGGCTATGGCGGCCAGTTCAGCGCGAGCAGCAGCTACGACGAGAAGATCGCGTGGCTGCGCCAGCTGCTCGCCTGGAAGGACGATGTGTCGGATGGCCGCCAGCCGTGGGAGCAGTTGCGTCAGGCCACGCTCGACGACGACCACATCTACGTCCTCACGCCGCAGGCGCGCGTGATCGCGCTGCCGCAGGGCGCGACGCCGCTCGACTTCGCCTATCACCTGCACAGCGAACTGGGCCATCGCTGCCGCGGCGCGCGCGTGGACGGCGCGATGGTGCCGCTCAACACCCAGCTTCGCAACGGCCAGACGGTCGAAATCGTCTCAGTGAAAGAGGGCGGTCCGTCGCGCGACTGGCTCAATCCGCAGCTCGGTTATCTGCAAAGCCCGCGCGCGCGCCAGAAGGTCCGCGCGTGGTTCAACGCGATCGAGGCGCAGGAAAACATCGCCAACGGCCGCGCGATGGTGGAAAAGACGCTGCAGCGCGAGGGCCGCACGTCGGTCAGTCTCGATCAGCTCGCGGCCAAGCTGGGCTTCAAGTCGCCCGACGACCTCTTCAGCGTGGTCGGCAAGGAAGAGTTCAGCCTGCGCAACGTCGAGCACGCGCTGCACGACGCGCCCACGGCCGAGCCCGAGGAAGAGACGCCCGAGCAGCTCACCAAGCGCGCGAGCGGCGCGAACGTCGCGCATGGCGGGTCGTCGGGCGTGCTGGTAGTGGGCGTGGACGCGCTTCTTACGCAGCTCGCACGCTGTTGCCGACCCGCGCCGCCCGACGCGATCAGCGGGTTCGTCACGCGCGGCAAGGGCATGTCGATCCATCGCAGCGACTGCCCGACCTTCCGGCGCATGGCCAACCGGGCGCCCGAGCGAGTGCTGCACACCACATGGTCCGCCGACGTGATGGGCGGGCGCGGCCAGTCGGTCTATCCGGTCGACATCTCGGTCGAGGCCACCGACCGCCAAGGTTTGCTGCGCGACATCTCCGAAGTCTTCGCGCGCGAGAAGATGAACGTGATCGGCGTGAAGACGCAGTCGCGCCGCAATGCAGCGTATATGCAGTTCACGGTGGAGGTGTCGAATTCGGCGCAGATCCAGCGCGCCTGCGTGCTGCTGGGCGAGGTGGGCGGCGTGCAGCGGGCGTCGCGCCGGGGTTGAGGCGCCCAGGCGAGGCGGGCAAAGATTGCCGCGCTGCAAAAAATACTTGCCAAGTCTGCGGCTGCTTCATATAATCTCTCTTCTTCAGGCTCGTAGCTCAGCTGGTTAGAGCACCACCTTGACATGGTGGGGGTCGTTGGTTCGAGTCCAATCGAGCCTACCAACGAAATCGAGTCCTTGGCTTTTACCGGGGGCTCAAGGCAGTAAATGCACAAAGGGCGCTGCGCCTGCAAAGGAAGCGCCATAAGGCGAATACGGTTATGACACCGCGAACGTTTACCGAAACTACTTCGGAGCGACGCTAGTCGAGGACCTCTTTCGCCTCTGCACTCAGGTTTGAAAAGTGAATGCGGCCCCTCGAAAGCGGGGCCGCATTTTTTTTCGCTGCGAAGTTTTCCGCGGTCTGTTCCCACGAACAATACGATGTGCCTGCGCGGCACTTCTGGAGAAAAAAATGGTTGCGATACGTCTGCCCGACGGTTCGGTTCGACAGTACGATCATCCCGTCACGGTCGCCGAAGTGGCGGCTTCGATTGGCCCCGGTCTCGCCAAGGCGGCGCTCGGCGGCAAGCTCGACGGCGAACTGGTCGATACGTCGACGCTGATCGATCGGGACGCATCGCTCGCCATCGTCACGGACAAGGACGCCGACGGTCTCGACATCATCCGTCACTCGACGGCGCACTTGCTCGCCTACGCGGTGAAGGAGCTCTATCCGCAAGCGCAGGTCACGATCGGGCCGGTCATCGACAACGGCTTCTATTACGACTTCGCCTACAACCGCCCCTTCACGCCCGAAGATCTCGAGAAGATCGAAAAGCGCATGCAGGAACTCTCGAAGAAGGACGAGCCGGTGTCGCGCCGCGTCGTCACGCGCGGCGAGGCCGTGGACTACTTCAAGAGCATCGGCGAGAAGTACAAGGCCGAGATCATCGAATCGATTCCGGGCGACCAGGACATCAAGCTGTACTCGCACGGCGGCTTCACGGACCTGTGCCGCGGCCCGCACGTGCCGTCCACGGGCAAGCTGAAGGTCTTCAAGCTCATGAAGGTCGCGGGCGCCTACTGGCGCGGCGACTCGAAGAACGAGCAGCTGCAGCGCATCTACGGCACGGCCTGGACGAAGAAGGAAGACCAGGACCAGTACCTCCACATGCTCGAAGAGGCCGAGAAGCGCGACCACCGCAAGCTCGGCAAGCAGCTCGACCTGTTCCACATGCAGGACGAGTCGCCGGGCATGGTGTTCTGGCACCCGAAGGGCTGGACGCTCTGGCAGCAGGTCGAGCAATACATGCGCGGCCGCCTGCGCGTGGCCGGCTACGACGAAATCAAGACGCCGATGATCATGGACCGCTCGCTCTGGGAAGCGTCGGGTCACTGGCAGAACTATCGTGAAAACATGTTCACGACGGAGTCGGAAAAGCGCGACTACGCGATCAAGCCGATGAACTGCCCGGGCCATGTCCAGGTGTTCAACCACGGCCTGCGCTCGTATCGCGATCTGCCCCTGCGTTACGCGGAGTTCGGCTCGTGCCATCGCAACGAGGCGTCGGGCGCGCTGCACGGCCTCATGCGCGTGCGCGGTTTCGTTCAGGACGATGCGCACATCTTCTGTACCGAAGACCAGATCATCAGCGAGTCGATCGCCTTCAATACGCTGGCGATGAGCATCTACAAGGATTTCGGGTTCGATCACATCGACATCAAGCTCTCGCTGCGCCCGGATTCGCGCGCGGGGACGGATGAAACGTGGGATCGCGCCGAACAGGGCCTGCGCGAGGCGCTCACGGCCTGCGGCCTGCAGTGGGAAGAGCTGCCGGGCGAGGGCGCGTTCTACGGTCCGAAGGTCGAATACCACATCAAGGACGCGCTCGGCCGCTCGTGGCAGTGCGGCACGCTTCAGCTCGACATGGTCCTACCGGAGCGCCTTGGCGCCGAGTACGTGGCCGAGGATAACAGCCGCCGCCGCCCGATCATGCTGCACCGCGCCATCCTCGGTTCGATGGAGCGTTTCCTCGGGATTCTGATCGAGCACCATGCCGGTGCGATGCCGCCGTGGCTCGCTCCGGTGCAGGCCGTTGTGATGAATATCGCGGAAAGTCAGGCCGAATATGCCGCGAATCTGGTCCAATCGTTGCAAAAACAAGGGCTTAGAGTGGTAGCCGATTTGCGCAACGAGAAAATTAGCTATAAAATACGCGAGCACACGCTTGAGAAGGTCCCGTACCTGCTTGTCGTCGGCGACAAGGAGCGTGAAGCGCAAACGGTAGCCGTGCGTGCCCGTGGCGGCGTCGATCTGGGTGTCATGCCCGTCGAGGCCTTTACCGCGCGTCTTGCGGAAGACGTCAAGACGTTCAAGTAAGCCACTGCGGCAGCGCGGCTCGTTTTTTTAATTTTTAGAGGAAACGTAACATCGCTACGGATAAGTCGCATCGCATCAACGGTGAAATCACTGCACCCGAGGTGCGTCTCGTCGGAATCGAGAACGAGCCGCTCGGCATTGTAAAGCTGGCCGATGCGTTCCGCATGTCGGAACAGCAGGACGTCGATCTGGTTGAAATTGCTCCTCAGGCGGTGCCTCCCGTATGCCGCTTGATGGATTACGGCAAGTTCAAGTACCAGGAATCGAAGAAGCAGCACGAGGCCAAGCTCAAGCAAAAGGTCATCCAGGTCAAGGAAGTCAAGTTCCGCCCGGGTACCGACGACGGCGATTACAACGTCAAGCTGCGCAATCTCATCCGCTTCCTCGATGAAGGCGACAAGACGAAGATCACGTTGCGTTTCCGGGGCCGCGAAATGGCCCACCAGGAAATCGGTATGCGCATGCTCGAGCGCCTGCGCACCGACCTCGAAGAAGTCGGTCAGGTCGAGCAAATGCCGAAGATGGAAGGGCGCCAGATGATCATGGTGCTCTCGCCCAAGAAGAAGAAGTAATTGGCGTGCCGCGCGGTGTGATTTGCGCGGCGGTCAAAGGCAGTTTTCAGTGACGTCTTCGGCGCCAGGGTGCGCGGAAGGCGGCAAGCAGGTTCCGGAACGGCGCCCGCGCGCTGCACGTGAAGTGCGGCAAACGGGCGCTTTTCCTGAAAGCGGCGGCGAGCTTGTTTTTCAAAAGCCAGCCAGTCGCCAAAACAAGTGGAGTGGGTTTCGAAGGGCGGAGTCCCGGCAACGTGTGTGAACACCGCGCCAACCGCACACCCATGTCCATCAAATAATGGAGTTGTCTGTCATGCCGAAGATGAAGACCAAGAAGAGCGCTGCAAAGCGCTTCGTGGTTCGTCCGGGCGGTACCGTCAAGCGCGGTCAAGCCTTCAAGCGTCACATCCTGACCAAGAAGACCACCAAGAACAAGCGTCATCTGCGTGGTGCAACGGCCGTTCATGATTCCGATCTGAACTCCGTGCGCGCAATGCTGCCGTTCGCGTAATCCTCAACCGATAACTCATAGGAGCGAAACATGCCTCGAGTCAAACGTGGGGTTACCGCACGGGCCCGCCACAAGAAGATCATCAACCTGGCCAAGGGTTACCGCGGCCGTCGCAATAACGTCTATCGCATCGCCAAGCAGGCGGTCATGCGCGCAGGCCAGTACGCCTATCGCGATCGCCGCAACAAGAAGCGTGTGTTCCGCGCACTGTGGATCACGCGTATCAACGCGGCGGTGCGTCAGCACGACATGACCTACAGCGTGTTCATCAACGGCCTGAAGAAGGCTTCGATCGAACTCGACCGCAAGGTTCTGGCTGACATGGCTGTGTTCGACAAGGCTGCATTTGCTGCGATCGTCAAGCAGGTGAAGGCCGCCGTCGCTGCCTGATAGCAGGTATTGCGCAGGTTCGTTGCAGCAGACATTCCGGTAGTCTCGGTGATGCTGCAACAAAAACGGGGCTCCTCACCGAGCCCCGTTTTTGTTGGTAATTACGCTTCTTGCGCCGCTTCATGGTGTGTCTTCGCGTCGTCATTGCCAGGCGTCATCATGGCGTGCCGTGAGCGCGGAGAGGCTCCAAGTCTCAAACTCTGACGCTGAAAAGATGGGATCAATGGATCTGGACCAGATTGTCGCCGACGCGCAAAGCGCGTTCGCCTCCGCCCCCGACGTCAACACGCTTGAAAACGAAAAGGCCCGCTTTCTCGGCAAGTCCGGCGCGCTGACCGAACTGCTCAAGGGCCTCGGCAAGCTCGACGCGGAAACGCGCAAGACCGAAGGCGCACGCATCAACGCCGTCAAGCAGCAAGTGGAAGCTGCGCTCACCGCGCGCCGCCAGGCGCTCGCGGACGCGCTCCTGAACCAGCGTCTCGCCGCCGAGGCGATCGACGTCACGCTGCCGGGCCGCGGCACGGGTACGGGCAGCCTGCACCCCGTGATGCAGACGTGGGAACGCGTCGAGCGCATTTTCGGCTCGATCGGCTTCGACGTGGCCGACGGTCCCGAGATCGAAACCGACTGGTACAACTTCACCTCGCTCAACAGCCCGGAGAACCATCCGGCGCGCTCCATGCAGGACACGTTCTACGTGGACGGCAAGGACGCCGATGGACGTCAGCTTTTGTTGCGCACGCACACGAGTCCGATGCAGGTGCGCTACGCGCGCACGCATACGCCGCCCATCAAGGTGATCGTGCCGGGCCGCACCTATCGCGTGGACAGCGACGCCACGCACTCGCCGATGTTCAACCAGGTCGAAGGCCTGTGGATCGAAGAGAACATCAGCTTCGCAGACCTGAAGGGTGTCTACACCGACTTCCTAAAGAAGTTCTTCGAACGTGACGACATTCAGGTGCGCTTCCGTCCGTCGTACTTCCCGTTCACGGAGCCGTCGGCCGAAATCGACATGATGTTCGAGCACGGCAAGAACGCCGGCAAGTGGCTCGAGATCTCGGGCTCGGGCCAGGTGCATCCGACCGTGATCCGCAACATGGGCCTCGACCCGGAGCGCTACATTGGCTTTGCGTTCGGCAGCGGCCTCGAACGCCTGACGATGCTGCGTTATGGCGTGCAGGACCTGCGCCTGTTCTTCGAAGGCGATCTGCGCTTTTTGCGTCAGTTCGCCTGAGCGAAGCGACGCATTCGCTTGCAGTGCGCGAGGCGGACGCAGCACCTGAAGAGGGTGCGCGAGAACCCGCCTACGCGACGGTCACAATCTGTCTGGAACGTAAAACCAAATGCTATTCCCCGAATCCTGGCTGAGAAGCTTTGTCGATCCGAAGCTCACGACCGATGAACTGGCCCACGCGCTCACGATGGCCGGCCTCGAAGTCGAAGGCCTGAGCCCGGCGGCGCCCCCCACCACGAAAATCGTCGTGGGCCGCGTGCTCGAAGTCGTGAAGCACCCGGACGCGGACAAGCTCAACGTCACGCAGGTCGATGCCGGCACCGGCGCGACGCTGCAGATCGTGTGCGGCGCGCCTAACGTCGCGCCCGGCATCAAGGTGCCCGTGGCGCTCGTGGGCGCCGAGCTGCCGCCCGCCGAAGAAGGCGGCAAGCCTTTCGCGATCAAGCTCTCGAAGCTGCGTGGCGTGGAAAGCCAGGGCATGCTGTGCTCGGCGCGCGAGCTGAAGCTCTCGGAAGACCACAGCGGCCTGATGATCCTGCCGGAAGACACGCCGATCGGCCAGGACATCCGCGAAGCGCTCAATCTCGACGACACCATCTTCGAAATCAAGCTCACGCCGAACAAGGCCGATTGCCTTTCGGTGTACGGCATCGCGCGCGAAACGGCCGCGATCACCGGCGCACCGCTGCAGGCGCCCGTGTATCCGAAGGTCGAAGTGAAGCTCGATGAAAAGCTGCCCGTGAAGATCTCGGCGCCGGACCTGTGCGGCCGCTTCTCGGGCCGCGTAATCCGCGGCGTGAACGCGCACGCGAAGACGCCGATGTGGATGGCCGAGCGCCTCGAGCGTTCGGGCCAGCGCAGCATCTCGGCGCTCGTCGATATCTCGAACTACGTGATGCTCGAACTCGGCCGTCCGTCGCACGTGTTCGATCTCGACAAGATCCACGGCTCGATGGACGTGCGCTGGGGCAAGCCGGGCGAGACGCTGAAGCTGCTCAACGGCAATACCGTCGAAGTCGACGAAACCGTGGGCGTGATCGCCGACGACCGCGAGATCGAAAGCCTCGCGGGCATCATGGGCGGTGACAGTACGGCCGTCACGCTCGACACCACGAACATCTATCTCGAAGCCGCCTTCTGGTGGCCGGACAGCATTCGTGGCCGCTCGCGCCGCTACAACTTCTCGACCGATGCAGGCCATCGTTTCGAGCGCGGCGTGGACTGGTCGACGACCGTCGAGCACATCGAGCGCATCACGCAGCTGATCCTCGATATCTGCGGCGGCGCAGCCGGCCCGATCGACGATCAGACCGTGAACGTGCCCAAGCGCGAAGCGGTGAAAATGCGCGTGGCGCGCGCGAACCGCATCATCGGCGTGAAGATCGGCGCCGACGAGATCGCGCAGATTTTCACGCGCCTCGGCCTCACGTTCACGCGTAGCGTCGGCAATGCGGGCGACGAGAGCTTCAGCGTCACGCCGCCGCCGTACCGCTTCGACATCGAGATCGAAGAAGACCTGATCGAAGAAGTCGCGCGTATCTACGGCTTCGAAAAGATTCCGGCGTTGCCGCCTGTTGCCCGCAGCGAAATGCGTGCGACGCACGAAACGCGCCGTTCGATCCACGCCATTCGCCACGCGCTCGCCGCGCGCGACTACGCCGAGACGATCAACTTCAGCTTCGTCGATGCCGAGTGGGAACAGGACTTCGCGGGCAACGCGAATCCCGTCAAGCTGCTGAACCCGATCGCGAGCCAGCTCTCGGTCATGCGCACGACGCTGTTCGGCAGCCTCATCAACGTGCTGCGCCACAACCTCAACCGCCGCGCGGACCGCGTGCGCGTATTCGAAGCGGGCCGCGTGTTCCTGCATGATCCGTCGATCAAGGCGAGCGAGATGACGGTGGAAGGCTTCGCACAACCGAAGATGATCGGCGCGCTCGCGTACGGTCCCGCGCTCGAAGAGCAGTGGGGCGCGCAAACGCGCGCGGTGGACTTCTTCGACGTGAAGGGCGATCTCGAGGCGTTGTTCGCATCGCTCGGCGCCGCGAAGACGCCGCGTTTCGTAAAGGCGGAACACCCGGCGCTGCATCCGGGACGTAGCGCGCGCATCGAAGTCGATGGCCGTGCCGTGGGCTGGATTGGCGAGCTGCATCCGCGCTGGATGCAGAAGTACGATCTGCCGCACGCGCCGATGCTCTTCGAGGTCGAGGCCGACGCACTGATGGCGCGCGAGCTGCCAACGCCTGGCGAAGTCTCGAAATTCCCGCCGGTCCGACGTGACATCGCTCTTGTTGTCGATCAAAAGATCGAGGTGCAAGCGCTGCTCGACGAGTTCCAGAAAGGCATGCAAGACGAGGCTTGCCGGATTGTGCAGAGGGTTGCGCTTTTCGATGAATTTCGTGCAAAATCAAATACTTCCGGACTTGGCGCGGACGAGAAAAGCCTTGCCTTCCGGGTGACCCTGCAAGATACTGGCGGAACCCTTCAGGACGAAACGGTCGATACGGCCATCAAGTCCCTGGTGGATCGCCTGGCTCGAGTGTATGGCGCCCGGTTGCGCGGATAAGCTCCTCGGCTCTTCACGTACCGACATAGGCTTCCGGTTTGCGAGGCAGCAAGTCAACCCCGCGACCGGCAGCGCGCCATTTCATAGATAGATGAACGAAATGAACTCGAGTGATTTCGAAGCCCTTCTTGCGGCACAGCGTAGCGCCATGATTCGCGACATTCCTGCCTCGTCGGCAAGCGCCACGAACGACACGCCCACGCTGACGAAAGCCGAACTCGCTGAGCTGCTGTTCGACAACGTCGGTCTCAACAAGCGCGAAGCGAAAGACATGGTCGAAGCCTTCTTCGAAGTGATTCGCGACGCGCTTGAAAGCGGCGACAGTGTGAAGCTGTCCGGCTTCGGCAATTTTCAGTTGCGCGACAAGCCGCAACGACCCGGCCGTAACCCGAAGACGGGCGAGGCGATACCCATCGCGGCGCGGCGCGTGGTGACGTTCCATGCGAGCCAGAAGTTGAAGGCGCTCGTGGAGAGCGGCGCCGAGGCGAGCTTCCCGCGTTGATGCGTTGAGGTTGTTTGCCCGCGCTGGTATGCCCGCGCCGGTATGCCCGCGCCGGTATGCCCGCGGCGATGGCAGTATGACGGGCGTGAACGTATAAGTAGAAATAGCGGACTTCTAGGACCCAGGCGGCGACGCCTCATTGGGCAACCCACCACGACGGCAACCCGGCGATGACATCGACAAGCGAAAAGGTCGTCTTGCCTCCCATCCCCGCCAAGCGCTACTTCACCATTGGCGAGGTGAGCGAGCTGTGCGGCGTGAAGCCACACGTACTGCGGTATTGGGAGCAGGAGTTCACGCAGCTGAAGCCGGTGAAGCGGCGCGGCAATCGTCGCTATTACCAGCATCACGAGGTATTGCTGATTCGTCGCATTCGCGACCTGCTCTATGAGCAGGGGTTCACGATCAACGGCGCGCGCAATCGGCTCGACTCGCATGGGGCGGCGGCCGATGAAGCCGGGCAGTCGGAAGCCGTGGGGGCGCCGCTTGCCGAAGGCACGACCGCCCTCGTGGACGTCGATCAGTTGCGCAAGGAATTGCTGCACGTGCTCGATCTGCTCGGGCGCTGAAACATCTTGCTGAACGCATGCATATGAGCCGTTCACGAATTACACGCGAAGCGGTTCTAATTAGAGAAACTCTCTGTTATACTTTCTAGCTCTCGGGGCGTAGCGCAGCCTGGTAGCGTACCTGCATGGGGTGCAGGTGGTCGGAGGTTCAAATCCTCTCGCCCCGACCAGAAATAGAGCCCGCGTAATCGAAAGATTACGCGGGCTTTGTCTATTGTGCGCCGCGAAGAAAACAAGAAGCACAGAAAGCGCACGAACGAGACCGCAAGATCCGGCTGTTAATTTTTCTCACATATCGGTGAGAATCCTTCGTTATACGGCGCGTGCCGCTCGCCTTACGATTGGCGAATCTTCGCGCCGGCGATTCGTGCAAATCGCGCGCCCCGCGCAACGTTGTGCTCACTCAGCGCCACTTCACATGAACCCGATCGAACTCGCGCAACTGGTCTTACTCGCCGCCCTGTGGGGCGGGTCGTTTCTATTCATCCGCGTCGGCGTGACCGACTTCGGCGTCGCGCCGCTGATGGCGCTGCGCGTCGGTATCGGCGCGCTGTTCCTGCTGCTCGTGCTGTTTTCACGCCGCCCCGCGCGCGAAGCGCTCGGCACGCTGCGCGAACGCGCGTGGCCGCTTTTCATTGTCGGCATTCTCAATTCGGCCGCGCCGTTCTGTCTATTCGCGTGGGCCGAGCTCACGCTTTCCGCGGGCGTCACGTCCGTGATCAACGCGACCACGCCGCTGTGGGGCGCAGTCGTTGCGTATGTCTGGCTCAAGGATCGTCTGAGCGGGCTGCGCGTAGTCGGGCTCGCGATCGGCTTCGCGGGCGTGCTCGCGCTGGTGTGGGATCAGGTCGTGACGCACGCCGGCGACGGCGCGTCCTCCACCAGCGCTGCGCTCGCCGCCCTTGCGGCGCTGGTCGCAGCGGCGTTGTACGGCGTTGCCGCGAGCTACACGAAGCGCCATCTCACCGGCGTCGATCCGCTCACGGTCGCTGCCGGGACGATGACGGGCGCGACGCTCGTGCTCGCGCCGTTCGCCGTGGCAACCTGGCCCGCTACGCCCATCTCGCTGCATGCCTGGGGCGCGGTGCTCGGCCTTGGCGTAGCGTGCACAGGTATCGCGTATCTGTTGTTCTTCCGCCTGATCGCAGCGGTGGGCCCGGCGCGCGCGATCACGGTGACGTTCGTGATCCCGATCTTCGGCATTCTGTGGGGCGCGCTCTTTCTGGGCGAGCGCGTATCGATGGGCATGGTCGAGGCGTGCGCGGCGATTCTCGTGGGCACAGCGCTCGCCACCGGCTTCGTGAAGCGCTTGCCGGGCCTCACCGCGCGCCGCAGCGGCGCAGGAGCGGAGCGCTAGCAGGGTAGCGCCCGCGCGGCGCGCTGGCCGCGGGTGCCTGCGAGCGCCATGCCGGCGCGCTGCAACGCACTGCCTTGCGAGCTGGATCAACGAAATCGCGCGGCGCCCACCGTCGCGCGATTTGCACTCTGAAGCTCGCTCAAGCCGCCGCGCGAGGCACGGCTTTCACTTCCTTCTCCCGATCGCTGCGGCCACCGCGCCCGATCGGCAACGTCGCGACGATCACTGCCCCGAGCACGAGCAGCACCGCGGAATAGATGAGCCCCGCGGCATAGCTGTGCGTCGCGTCCTTGAGCCAGCCGACCACGAGCGGATTCGCCGCCGAGCTGATATTGCCGATCGCATTGATCACGGCGATACCCACCGCGCGCGCCTGCGGCGTGAACGCTTGATCGGGCGTGGTCCAGAAGATCGACATCGCCGTGTACGACCCCGCCGATGCGAGGCACACGCCAAGCAGCTGCACGAGCGGCGCGCCGCCTTGTGCCGTCAACACGCAGCCGAGGCCGGAGAGCAGCATCGGCGCGGCGAGGTGCCATTTGCGTTCCTGACGACGGTCCGAGCGGCGCCCCCACACGATCATCGCGACGATGGTGACGATCTGCGGAATTGTCGCGACGAGCCCCACGGTGACGTTGCTCGCCCCGGCGCTGAAGCCCTTCACGATCAGCGGCGCCCACACTGCGACCATCGCGAGCGTATTGACGAGGCAGAAGTACGCCGCCGCGAAGCGCAGGACCACCGGCGAGCGCAGTTGCTGCCAGAGGCTGCGTTCGCTCGCTGGCTGCGCCGTGGGCGCAGCAAGGGCATCGGTCGGCTCGGCAAGCGCGGCTTCGAGCGTGTGCTTTTCTTGCGCGCTGAGCCAGCGCGCGGCGCGCGGCGTGTCGTCCAGATAGAAGAACGCCACGCAGCCGAGCAGTGCGGCCGGCATGCCTTCGAGCACGAAGAGCCATTGCCAGCCCGCGAGTCCCGCATGGCCGTCGAGCTTGAGGATGAAGCCCGAGACCGCGGAGCCGAGCGCGGCCGTCACGGGCATCGCGATCATGAAGAGGGCGTTGGCCCGGGCGCGCCACGCGCTCGGGAACCAGCAGGTGAGATAGAGCAGCATGCCGGGCAGAAAGCCTGCCTCGGTCACGCCAACCAGCATGCGCAGCCAGTAAAGCGTGGTGGCGTTGGTGGCGAACATCGTCGCGGTGGAGGCGAGGCCCCACGCAACCATGATGAAGCTGATCCAGCGGCGCGCACCGACGCGCGCGAGCATCAGATTGCCGGGAATGCCGCACGCGATATAGGCGACGTAGAAGAGGGTGGTGGCGAAGCCGAACTGCGTGCTCGAGAGGCCGAGGTCCTTCATCATCGTCAGGCCCGCGAAGCCGATGTTGATGCGGTCGAGGAACGAGACGACGAATAGCAGAAACAGAAAGCCGAGCAAATGGCGCGAGACCTTGCGCGTGACTTGTTCGGTGGCGGCTGCGCAGTTTGACTGCGCTTGTGCGGACGTTTGCGGCACGCGCGAAGCATGCCCTTGCGGGATTGGGCTCATGTGTCTCCTCCTAAGCACCGGGACGTGAGCGTGGCAAGGGTTATGACGTTGTTGTTTGCCGCGGATCACAATTCACGCGGATTATGCGAGGGGCCCGCGCGCTGTCTGTCCTCAATTTGGGTACAGCTACGCGACGTATTGCGCGATGTTCGGGAATACCCGGGTCCAGACATCGTGCCGGTTATACGCAGGAATATCGGGACGAGCCGCGAAACAGAAAATCGTTATTCACAAAATTGAATGCGCGGTAAATCGACAGGCGGTAATTGAGATGGATTCGTAAACAAGGCGAGTTCATATTTCGTAAGTTCTTCTGTAAATCATCGATCAGCGCCATCCTTCCGGATTCGATAATCGAAACTGAAAGCTGTCAGTCAGTCTTTATCAAGCCGCAGCGCCCTGCACGGGTGCGGACTGTTGGCGTGTCTACGAGCGCGTTCGATTTTTCAACGCTAAAATTCGCTCTCATATGTGCGCGGGTCATTAGTGAACATTGGAGCGTGATGGTATTTATTCTGCCCAAATGACACGTGCGTAGCGCATTTTGTATGGCGTTTGCGCTGATGCCGAATCTGCGCAGATCGTGGGTGTGCCCGCTGCATCGCGTCATGCTGAATCGATAGAATCGGGGAACTATATGAACCTGGGAAGATTCGTCTGGCACGCTGATGCAGTGCGTTTGGCGATCGCCGTGCTTTGCGCCTTCGGCGCGGCAAGCGCGCAAGCGGACAACACGTTCGGCGTGCAGCTCGGAGCGGGCGTCGCGGACCACGACGTGAAAAAGCTCGACCTCGGCCTCGTGTGGGATCCGGGTCTGCAGTGGTGGCATATCGGCGGGTATCACTTCACGCTGGTTGGCGAGGCACATGTCGCCTACTGGAAACTGAACGCGCCGGATGCCGTCTACTCGCATATCTGGGAATACGGCGTGACGCCGGTTTTTCGCTTCATCAAGGACAGCGGCTGGTTCAAGCCGTTCATCGAGGCGGGCGTGGGCTTTCACTTTCTCTCGCACGTACGGCAGACGCCGGATCGCGCGACGTCGACGTCGTTCCAGTTCGTCGACATGGTCGGCGTCGGCGCCCAGTTCGGCGAGCACGGCAACTACCAGGCCGGATTCCGTTTCCAGCATTTGTCGAACGCGGATATCAAGGAGCCGAATCCGGGTACGAACTTCAGTCAGATCTACTTCCAGTACAACTTCTAGGGCGCCAGCGGGCCTCCCGGCGTCTGTCAGGGCGCGTGCTAGAATTTTTTTGCATGCCGCCTGTCGCGCGGCGCTCAATGACCGGATTTCCGACTGCATGGAGGTCCCATGCCCGCAGGCGGTCAACTCACGCTCTACACGAGCCGCAAGCACAAGAAGGGCCACAAGTCGGCGGTCGCGTGGATCATCGACGCCGCGCGTGCCCAAGGCGTCTTCGGCATCACCGTGCTGGAAGGCTACGAAGGCCTCGACGCCCACGGAAAGATGCACGCCGCCCACTTCTTCGATCTGGCCGACGAGCCTGCCGTGGTGCTGATCGTCGCCGACGAGCCTTCCATCGACGCGCTCCTCGTCACACTCGAAGCGGGCGGCGTCGAACTCTTCTATACGCGCTCGCCAATCGACTACGGCCGGCTCGGCGGCGCCTGAGCGGCAGGGTTTTCACGCCGCCGCGCAGGCACTTCGCCGCAGGCCCCCCCGTCACGCGAGTTCCGGTCGACTCCCGCAACCCGTTACACTGTGGGGATTGGTGCGGTGCACCACACGCCGCATGACCGGCATTTTCCATAGCGACACGCCGGGGTCGCAGACAAGGAGTGAGGACGAGGCATGGCAATCGAATCGGTAGGGATCGTGGGCGCAGGCACGATGGGCAACGGCATCGCTCAGGCGGTGGCGGTGGCGGGTCTCAAGGCGGTGATGATCGACGTCACCGATGCGGCGCTCGCCAAGGGCGTCGCCACGCTCACCCATAGCCTCGAGCGGCTCGTCTCGAAGGGCAAGCTCGAAGCCGGCGCGCGCGACGCCGCGCTCGCACGCATCGAGACGACCACCGACTACCGGCGCCTCGCGAGCGTCGATCTCGTGATCGAGGCGGCGACCGAAAACGCCGAACTCAAAACGCGCATTCTCAAGCAGATCGAGGCTGCCGCGCGCCCCGACGCGATCGTCGCGTCGAACACCTCGTCGATCTCGATCACGGCGCTCGCGACCACGCTCGCAGACCCGTCGCGCTTCATCGGCATGCACTTCTTCAACCCGGTGCCGATGATGCCGCTCGTCGAGGTGATCCGCGGCCTGCAGACGCGCCCGGAGGTGGCCGAGTCGGTGCGCGAAATGGCGCTGCGCCTCGAGAAGACGCCGATCGCCGTGAAGAACGCGCCGGGCTTCGTGGTGAACCGCATCCTGGTGCCGATGATCAACGAAGCGTTTTTCGTGCTCGCGGAAGGCATTGCGAGCGCCGAGGAGATCGACGCCGGCATGAAGCTCGGCGCCAATCATCCGATCGGCCCGCTTGCGCTGGCGGACCTGATCGGGCTCGACGTGTGTCTCTCGGTGATGGACGTGTTCCTGAAGGACTTCGGCGACTCGAAGTATCGTGCGTGCCCGCTGCTGCGGGAGATGGTCGCGGCGGGCCACCTCGGGCGCAAGACCGGCCGCGGCGTGTATCAGTACGACAAGGTGTCGTAAGGCCTGGCGCCCGGCATCAGGCGAGCACGCTCACGCGGTATTGCGTGAGTTGCCGATAGGTCTTGCCGGGCTGCAGCACCACTTCGTCGCAGGCGGGCGCTTCCATGTTGATCTGGTTCGGGAAGCCGCCCGCTTCGAGGCACAGCCCCGCATAGCGCGCACACGGTGCGCCGCGGCGTCCCGGCTGCCCCTCGAGATAATTCCCCGTATAAAGCTGCAGGCCCCGCTGGTCGGTCGAGACGGCAAGCTCGCGTCCGCTGCCCGGCTCGTAGACGCGCGCCACCGGACGCACGGGCCATCGCCCCGACGCGGCGTGCAGCGTGCCCGCCGTGCTCTCTGGCGCGCGCAGCACGTAACAGTGGTCGAAACCGCGTGCGCGCTCGAGCTGGGCGTGCGGCCAGTCGAGCCGCGCGCCGAGCGGCGCGCCATGGCGGAAGTCGAAGGCGCTGCCCGAGACGTCGGCAATGCGCACGGGAATCAACTGCGCATCGACTTCGAGGAAGGCGTCCGCGTCGATCGTCAGCACGTGGCCCCGAATGTCCGGGCTCACCTCGCCGGAGAGGTTGAAGTAGCCGTGGCTCGTGAGATTCAGCGGCGTAGGCGCGTCGGTCACGCCCTCGTATTCGAGCGTCAGCGTGCCGTCGTCGTCGAGGATATAGCGCACCTGCACGCTCACGTTGCCCGGAAAGCCGCCGTCGCCTTCGGGCGAGTCGAGCCGCAGCACCAGCGAGCCCCGATCCTCTTCCACCTGCCACATCTGTCGATGAAAGCCGTTCGCGCCGCCGTGCAGCAGATTGCCGTTCTCATTGCGATCGAGCGCATAGTCGATGCCGTCCAGCGTGAAATGCGCGCCGGCGATGCGGTTGGCCCAGCGCCCGACCAGGCCGCCCATGTAGGTGGTGGCCGTGAGATAGTCCGCGGGCGTGTCGTGGCCGAGCATGATGTCCGCGAGGCGGCCGGCGCGATCGGGCGCGAGCCATGAGACGAGCGTGGCGCCGAGGTCGCTGACTGTCACCTTCATGCCCTGCGCGTTGCGCAGCGTGTAGAGCCGCACGGCGTCGCCGCCGGGCAGGGCGCCCCACGGTTCGGAAGTCAGATGGGCAGCAAGAGTGTTCATGAGGTGAAGGGAGCGTATGAAGAAAGCGTGATTGTCCGGGATGGCCGAAGCCGCTTCATCAAGTGGACACGCGTGGGCCCGAAGCGTTCGCGACACTGTCCTGATATTCGCGCGGCGTGCATCCCAGTTCGCGCCGGAATACGGCATACATGTACTGCAGCGAGGTGAATCCGCAGCGGATCGCCACCTCCGCGCTCGAGGCGTCGCGGCTTGCGAGCATCGCGCGGGCGGCGTCGAGCTTGTGGCGCAGGATTTCCTGGTGGACCGTGCACTGCAGTTCACGCCGGAAATATTCCTCCAGCGACGAGCGCGAGACCCCCACGTAGTCGGCCACCTGCTCGGTCTTGATGCCCTGACAAGCGTACTGCCGGATGAAGTGGCGTGCACGCATGACATGCGGGCTCGACAGCGGTTCGTGCCGGGTCGATTCGAGCACATTGATGCCCACGGGCGGGACCAGAATGCGCTGGCCCGGAAAGCGTGCCCCGCGCAGCATCTGGTGCAGCAGGTGGGCGGCGGTCTTGCCCATTTCTTCCGTGCCCTGAATGACCGACGAGAGCGGAATGCGGGTGAGCGTACGAGTGAGCGGATCGTTGTCGATGCCGATGATCGCCACCTGCTCGGGCACGGCAATGCCGTGAATCAGACACGCCTGCAACAAATGCCGCGCCCGCGCGTCGGTCACCGCGATCACGCCCACGGGCTTGGGCAGGCTGTGCAGCCAGACGCTCAACTGCTCGATGGCCTGGTTCCAGGCGCTGGCGCTGGTGGCCTGGCCCCGGTAAATCGGCGCCTGTACGCCTTCTTCCCGGGCGAGCGCCTCGAACGCCAGTTCGCGCTCCTGCGCCCAGCGGTTTTCCTGCGCGACGGGCAGGCTGTACATCGCGAGATTCGGCAGGCCCGCGCCGATCAGATGCGTCCACGCGAGAGAGACCAGCTTGCGGTTGTCGGTTGCGATATAGGGCACGTCGGCCGGGTAATGGGCGGCGTCTTCGAACGACGAGCCCACGGCGACCACCGGGAGGGGGCAGCCGCGCAGGGCGTCGGCCACGTCGGGGTCGTCGAAGTCGGCGATGATGCCGTCCCCGTCGAAGCGTTCGATGCCCGCGAGGCGGCAGCGGAAGTCTTCCTCGAGAAAGAGATCCCACGCGACGCGCGTGGAGCGCAGATAGTGGCCAATCCCCGCAATGATCTCGCGGTCGTACACCTTATTCGCGTTGAAAAGCAGCGCGATGCGGTGAGGCGTCTGGGAAGCGGGGGCGCGGGTCATATGTGTCGGCGGTCGTTCGCCCGGCGCGGATCGCCGGCGCAAGACCGCCATGTCTCCAGTTCGGGCGCAGTGCGCGCGAAGGTGCACCGCGCTACGATGTCTTTGGCGCCTGCGGCGCGTCGTTTTAAGCGTCCGGTTATTTTAGGCCCACATTGGGGTTCGCGGGCAGCCCGACCGCGCCCGTCGGCAGGAAACGTTAAAGGTCTCACGCAATTTCGCAATTGCCGCGCTTTGCACGTCGCGGGCAGTATGGCGTCACACAGAGGGATGCACGCTGCGCCGCTGCGCTGCAACAAACATTGGAGACATCATGTCGTATTTCGAACATATCCCCGCCATTCGATACGAAGGCCCGCAGTCGGACAATCCGCTTGCGTACCATCACTACGACCGTACCAAAAAGGTGCTTGGCAAGACGCTCGAAGAGCATTTGCGCATTGCGGTGTGCTACTGGCATTCGTTCGTCTGGCCCGGCAACGATATCTTCGGGCAGGGTGCGTTTCACCGCCCGTGGCAGCAGCCCGGCGACGCCATGGAGCGCGCGCACCAGAAGGCCGACGCGGCGTTCGAGTTTTTCTCGAAGCTAGGCACACCTTATTACACGTTCCACGACACCGATGTCGCTCCCGAAGGCAAGGACCTGAAGGACTACACGGAAAACTTCAAGCGCATGGTCGACTACCTCGGCGAGCGCCAGCAGGCGAGCGGTGTGAAACTGCTCTGGGGCACCGCCAACCTGTTTTCGAATCCGCGCTACGCTGGCGGCGCCGCCACCAACCCCAACCCCGAAGTCTTCGCCTACGCGGCCACTCAGGTTTGTCACGCGCTCGACGCGACGCGCAAGCTGGGCGGCGAGAACTACGTGCTGTGGGGCGGCCGCGAAGGCTATGACACGCTGCTCAATACCGACCTCAAGCGCGAGCGCGAGCAGTTCGCACGCTTCCTTTCGATGGTGGTCGAGCACAAGCACCGCACCGGCTTCACCGGCACGCTGCTGATCGAGCCGAAGCCGCAGGAGCCGACTAAGCACCAGTACGACTACGATGTTGCGACGGTGCACGGCTTCCTCACGCAATACGGTCTGCAAAACGAAATCCGCGTGAATATCGAGGCCAATCACGCGACGCTCGCGGGCCACTCGTTCCATCACGAAATCGCGACTGCGTTCGCGCTGGGCGTGTTCGGCAGCGTCGACGCGAATCGCGGCGACCCGCAAAACGGCTGGGATACGGACCAGTTCCCGAACAGCGTCGAAGAACTGACGCTCGCGTTCTACGAGATCCTGCGCCACGGCGGCTTTACCACGGGCGGCATGAACTTCGACGCGAAGGTGCGCCGCGCGAGCAGCGATCCGGAAGACATGTTCTATGGTCACGTGGGTGCGATCGACGTGCTCGCGCTGGCGCTCGAGCGCGGCGCGGCGCTCGTCGAAAACGACCGGCTCGAGCAGTTCCGCAGTCAGCGTTATGCGGGCTGGGACAGCGAGTTTGGCCGCAAGATTCTCGCGGGCGGCTATTCGCTATCGTCGCTCGCCGCCGACGCACTCTCGCACGGCATGAATCCGCAGCACGCGAGCGGCCACCAGGAGCGGCTCGAGAATGTCGTGAACCAGGCCATCTACGGCCAGCGCTAGCGGCGCCACGGCGCGCGAAAAAACATTAGCGCGCGCCGTCAAATTCGCAATTGCGCCGTTTGCCGTTGAAGGCAAACTGACGCAAAAAGTCAGGACGGAGACATGTTCATCGGTATCGACCTCGGCACGTCGGGCGTGAAGGCGGTGCTGCTCGACCGCGCGGGCGATGTGCTCGGCAGCGCGAGCGCGCCGCTCACCGTGAGCCGGCCGCAGCCGCGCTGGTCCGAACAGGCGCCGCAAGACTGGTGGCTTGCCACGCAGAGCGCATTGCGCGCGCTCCTCGACGAGGCGCGCGGGCGCGGCATCGACCCGGCACGCATCGAGGCGCTCGGCCTGACCGGCCAGATGCACGGCGCGACGCTGCTCGACGCGCAGGGGGAGGTGCTTCGTCCCGCCATTCTGTGGAACGACGGTCGTTCGGATACCGAATGTATCGAACTGGAACGCGCGGTACCGCAGTTGCACGCCATCGCAGGCAATCTCGCGATGCCGGGCTTCACGGCGCCGAAGCTGCTCTGGGTGCGCAAGCACGAGCCGGAAATCTTCGCGCGCATCGCGCACGTACTGTTGCCGAAGGACTATTTGCGCTGGCTGCTCACGGGCGTGTTCGCCACCGATCCGTCCGATGCCGCCGGCACGCTATGGCTCGATATTGCGAAGCGCGACTATAGCGACACGCTGCTTTCGGCGTGCGACCTCAGGCGCGCACAGATGCCGGACGTTTTCGAAGGCAACCAGGTGACCGGTACGCTACGGCCCGAACTCGCGCGCCAATTCGGCCTGCGCGAAATTCCGGTTGTGGCGGGCGGCGGCGACAACGCAGCGGGCGCCGTGGGCGTGGGCATCGTGCGGCCTGGCGACGCGATGCTGTCGCTCGGCACTTCCGGTGTCTATTTCGCGGTCTCCGACGGCTTTCTTGCCAATCCCGATTCCGCGGTGCACAGCTTCTGCCATGCGTTGCCGCACACGTGGCACTTGATGTCCGTGATGCTCAACGCGGCCAGTTGCCTCGACTTCACGGCGCAGTTGACGGGTTACGAAAGCGTCGCCGCGTTGCTCGCCGATGCGCAAGCGAACTCGAACGCCGAGCGCGACGCGCGCCGGCCGTGGTTCCTGCCGTATCTGAGCGGCGAGCGCACGCCGCACAACAACGTCAACGCGAAGGGCGTGTTCTACGGCATGACCCCGCAGACATCGCGCGCCGATCTCGCCAACGCAACGCTTGAAGGCGTGGGTTTCGCGCTGCTAGACGGCATGGATGCGTTGCATGCGGCGGGGCTCGTGCCGGACACCATCACCGTAATCGGCGGCGGCTCGCGCAGCGCCTGGTGGACGCAGATGCTCGCCGATATCAGCGGCCGTGCGCTCACGCTGCGCGCGGGCGGCGAGGTGGGGCCGGCGCTGGGCGCCGCACGGCTCGCGCATCTCGCGCTCGAACCGGGCGCGAAGCTCGACGAAGTGTGCCCGCAGCCGCCCGTGCTGGCGATTCGCGAACCTGACGCCGCACGCCACGCCTGGTATCGCGAGGCGCGCCGTCCGACCTTTAGCGCGCTGTATCGCGCGCTCGAACCGGTTTTCGCCACCGGCGCCTGACCAGCGGCGCCGGCGAAGGAAAAACTGCACGGCCAGTGTAGTCGTGCAGCTGATTAGTCGTCCTACAGTTATACCGCACGCTGTGCCGTTTCGCGTGTGTTCCGCAATGATATCGGCAACACCCTGAAAACCATCGCCGCGGCGGCGACGCGTTCGCGCGCGCCTGCGCACCGGCATCAAGAGGAGTATGGAGACATGAATTTTGCCAAACGTCGTTCGGTTCTGAGTTCGCTCGTATGCGGGGCCGTGCTCGCGAGCCTGTCGCTTGCTGCACCGCTCGCGCACGCGAGCAAGGATCATCCGGAGATCGGCTTCTGTATCGACGACCTGCGTGTCGAGCGCTGGTCGCGCGACCGCGACTACTTCGTCGCCGCCGCGGAAAAGATGGGCGCGAAGGTGTCGGTGCAGTCGGCGGACGCGAGCGAAGAGCGTCAGGTCTCGCAGATCGAAAACCTCATCTCGCGCGGCGTGGACGTGATCGTGATCGTGCCGTTCAACTCGAAGGCGCTCACCAATGTCGTTGCCGAAGCGAAGAAGGCAGGCATCAAGGTCGTTTCGTATGACCGCCTGATTCTCGACGCCGATATCGACGGGTACATCTCGTTCGACAACGAGAAGGTGGGCGAACTCCAGGCGAAGGGCGTCTACGACGCGCAGCCCAAGGGCAATTACTTCCTGCTGGGCGGCGCGCCCACCGACAACAACGCGAAGATGCTGCGCGAAGGACAACTGAAGGTCCTCAAGCCTGCTATCGATCGCGGCGACATCAAGGTGGTCGGGCAGCAGTGGGTGCCGGAGTGGAGCGCTTCGACGGCGCTGCGCATCATGGAAGACGCGCTCACCGCGAACAACAACAAGATCGACGCAGTCGTCGCCTCGAACGACGGCACGGCGGGCGGGGCGATCCAGGCGCTCGCCGCGCAGCATCTTGCGGGCAAGGTGCCCGTGTCGGGCCAGGACGCCGACCTCGCGGCAGTCAAGCGCGTGGTGACGGGCACGCAGACGATGACGGTCTACAAGCCGCTCAAGCTCATCGCGGGCGAAGCCGCGAAGCTCGCGGTCGATCTCGCGAAGGGCCAGAAGCCTGCGTACAACGCGCAGTACGACAACGGCAAGAAGAAAGTCGATACGGTGCTGCTGCAGCCGACGCTGCTCACGAAGAGCAACGTGGACGTCGTCGTGAAGGACGGCTTCTATACGCAGGCGCAACTGGCAAGCCAGTAACGCTTATGGCCTGACGGCCCGCGCGCGCCAGCAGCGTGGTCACGAATGTGGCCACTGCGGCGCGCGCGGGCCATCGCAGCGAGTAACCAGCGTATGACCGAACCCTTGTTGACGATGCGCGGCATCGTCAAGTCCTTTGCGGGCGTGAAAGCGCTCGACGGCATCGACCTCACGGTGCGGCCCGGCGAATGCGTGGGCCTGTGCGGCGAGAACGGCGCCGGCAAATCCACGCTCATGAAAGTGCTCTCGGGCGTGTACCCGCACGGCACCTGGAGCGGCGAAATCCGTTGGGAAGGCGCGCCGCTCGAAGCGCAAAGCGTACGCGACACCGAACGCGCGGGCATCGTCATCATCCACCAGGAGCTGATGCTCGTGCCCGAGCTGTCTGTGGCCGAGAACATCTTTCTCGGCAACGAAATCACGCTGCCGGGCGGGCGCATGAATTACGCGGCGATGTACCAGCGCGCCGACGAATTGCTGCGCGAGTTGAACATCGACGCCATCAACGTGGCGCAGCCGGTGATGAACTATGGCGGCGGCCATCAACAGCTCATCGAGATCGCGAAGGCGCTGAACAAGCGCGCGAAGCTGCTGATTCTCGACGAGCCGTCGTCCTCGCTCACGGCGGCGGAAACGAAGATCCTGCTCGATATCGTGCGCGACCTGAAGCGCCGCGGCGTGGCTTGCGTCTACATCTCGCACAAGCTCGACGAGGTCGAAGCCGTGTGCGACACGGTGAGCGTGATTCGCGACGGCCGTCACGTGGCCACCGAGCCCATGGCGACGCTCACCACCGACCGCATCATCGCGCAGATGGTGGGGCGCGAGATCCGCAATCTCTTTCCGCGCGAGCCTCATGATGTTGGCGAGGTCGTATTCGAGGCCCGCAACGTGACCTGCTACGACGTGACGAACCCGCGCCGCAAACGCGTGGACGACATCTCTTTCTCGGTGCGTCGCGGTGAGATCGTGGGCGTGGCTGGCCTCGTCGGCGCAGGCCGCACGGAAACGATGCAGGCGATCTTCGGTGCGTATGCGGGCACATGCACGGCGACGGTCCTGCTCGAAGGCAAGCCGCTGAAAATCCGCTCGCCGCTCGACGCGATCAACGCGGGCATCGCCATGGTGCCCGAGGACCGCAAGCGCCACGGCATCGTGCCGCAACTGGGCGTGGGCCACAACATCACGCTCTCGGTGCTGCAGCGTTTTTCGAGGCACGGACGCATCGACACGGCCGCCGAATTCGATACGATCCGCACGGAAATGCAACGCCTCTCGGTGCGCGCGGCGAACCCGATGCTGTCGATTGCGAGCCTCTCCGGCGGCAATCAGCAGAAAGCGGTGCTCACCAAGATGCTGCTCACCGACCCCAAAGTGCTGATCCTCGACGAACCGACGCGCGGCGTGGACGTCGGCGCGAAGTACGAGATCTATAAGCTGATCTTCCAGTTGGCCAAACGCGGCGTGGCGATCGTGATGGTGTCGTCCGAATTGCCCGAAGTGCTGGGCATCAGCGACCGCGTGCTCGTGATCGGCGAGGGCGAGTTGCGCGGCGACTTCGTCAATGACGACCTCACGCAGGAAGACATTCTTGGCGCGGCGATCCAGAGCGTGCGCGCCCAACCCGATACAGCGAGTGCAGTATGACCCCCGACGTCACGACCCAGGGCGCACGCGAAGACCTGCCGCAAGGCGGTAATGGCTTCGCCATGCGTTTCCAGCAACTCTTCGCGCGCTACAAGATCCTCGCGCTGCTGCTCGCAGTAGCCGTGATCTGGCTGTTCTTTTCGCTGCTCACGCATGGCGCGTTCGTCACGCCGCGCAACGTGTCTAACCTGCTGCGGCAGATGTCGATCACCGGGATGCTCGCGTGCGGCATGGTGTTCGTCATCATCGCGGGCGAGATCGATCTTTCAGTCGGCTCGCTGCTCGGCCTGCTCGGCGGCGTCGCGGCGATTCTCGACGTGAATCGCGGCTGGCCCATCGGCGTAACCGTGCCGGCGGTGCTCGTGCTCGGCGTGCTCGTCGGTCTCTTCAACGGCTGGTGGTCGACGTACCGCCGCGTGCCGTCGTTCATCGTGGGTCTCGGCGGCATGCTCGCGTTTCGCGGCGTGCTTCTCGGCATCACGGGCGGCTCGACCATCGCGCCGGTGTCCGATCACTTCGTGTTTCTCGGCCAGGGCTACTTGCCGCGCGTGGCGGGCGACGTGCTGGCGCTCGCGCTCTTTGTGCTGCTCGCCGTCCTCACCGTGCGCCAGCGTGCGAACCGCAGGCGCTATCAGCTGAGCGTCGTGCCGCTCTGGCAAGACGGCGTGAAGATCGTCGGCGCGGGCGCGATCCTGCTTGCCTTCGTGCTGATGCTCGACAGCTATGGCGGCATTCCGGTGCCGGTGCTGCTGCTGCTCGCGCTGCTCGGTATCTTCACATGGATCGCCACGCAAACCGTGTTCGGCCGGCGCATCTACGCGGTGGGCTCGAACCTCGAAGCCACGCGTCTTTCGGGCGTCAACACGAACCGGGTGAAACTCGCTATTTTCGCGCTCATGGGCCTCATGTGTGCATTCGCGGGCATCGTCAATACGGCGCGGCTCGCGGCGGGTTCGCCCTCGGCGGGCACCATGGGCGAACTCGACGCGATCGCGGCCTGCTTTATCGGCGGCACGTCGATGCGCGGCGGTTCGGGCACCGTGTATGGCGCGCTGATCGGCGCACTCGTGATGGCGAGCCTCGACAACGGCATGTCGATGCTCGACGTGGACGCTTATTGGCAGATGATTGTGAAGGGCGGCATTCTCGTGCTTGCCGTGTGGATCGACGTGGTGTCGGGCTCGAACCGCCGCTGAGAAGCGTGGCGCACACGATTGCAAACCTGCTGGCGCCGCGCAAATCATGACCGTGTTCTTGCATCGCGCGTGACACCGCGACGTATCGCTCGCGGATGACTGCCACGCGCAGCTGCTCTCCTCGCGCGCCCCGAGCGCGCTCTCAGGGCGGGACGCATGTCCCGCCCTTTTTCTTCACTGTGCCCGCTCGAGCATCTCACGCCGAGCGGCGCATGTTCGACGCGCCGGCGATCGTTTCCTGCCACAATCGTTCGCACCTGTGCAGGGCGGTATACGCACGCGAAATGTGCGCGAACCATGCCGTCCGCAAGGTCATCGTCAGCCTCAGCACCGCGTCGTAGTGCTCCAGCGCGTGCTCGCCGATTTGTCGCTTTGCTGGTGCAACCGCTGCGCGAGCGGTCGCGTTGCACCGAATCATGCCGCGAGGTTGTGCCAGCCTTTTGCCCACTTCGGCGGCGCGATTCCGATCCTCCGGAGACAAGCCGACCATGCCCACTCTTTGCGAAATCTGTAATACCCGGCCTGCAGTCGCGCGCGTGACTGTCGTGCAGAACGGGCAACGCAAGTCCATGTCGATCTGCGACTACGACTACCGCCAACTGATGCGTCACCAAAGCATGCTCAACCCGTTCGATTCGCTGCTGGGCGGCAGCGGCCTGTCGCGCTTTTTCGGCGGACAAGGCGGCGAGGACGAGCACGACGACGAGGGGCACGACCTCGCCGCCGAGGTGCCGCGCGAATCCGTCGACGCGACCGATGCATTCAGCGAGCAGACGCTCGAGATCCTGCAGCGCGCCGCGGAAAAAGCCCACGAATTGCAGCGCAACGAACTCGACACGGAACACCTGCTGTACGTACTGGCGGACACCGATGTTTGCGCCGCACTCCTGAAGGAGTTGAAGCTCTCGCCGCAGGACATCAAAAGCTATATCGATCAGCATGCGCAAAAGGGCACGGCTTCGCCCGACGCGCCCATCGACAAGATGACGATTTCGCCGCGCCTGAAGAAGGCGTTTCAGTTCGCGTTTCAGGCATCGCGCGATCTCGGCCACTCGTACGTCGGCCCCGAGCATCTGCTGATCGGTCTCGCCGCAGTGCCCGACAGCATCGCGGGCGCGCTGCTCAAGAAGTACGGCGTGACGCCCGAGGCGCTGCGCCAGAAGGTCGTGAAGGTCGTGGGCAAGGGCGCGGAAGATGGCCGCGTGGATGCGCCTACGGGCACGCCCACGCTCGACAAGTTCGGCCGCGACCTGACGGCCATGGCGCGGCAAGGCAAGCTCGATCCGGTGCTGGGTCGCGCGCAGGAAATCGAGAGCACGATCGAAGTGCTCGCGCGGCGCAAGAAGAACAACCCGGTGCTGATCGGCGAGCCGGGCGTGGGCAAGACCGCTATCGTGGAAGGGCTCGCACAGCGCATCGTCAACGGCGACGTGCCCGAGGTGCTGCGCGGCAAGCGGCTCGTGGAGGTCAACATCAATTCGATGGTCGCGGGCGCGAAATACCGCGGCGAGTTCGAGGAACGCGCGAAGCAACTGATCGACGAGGTGAGCGCGAAGCACGACGAACTGATTCTCTTCATCGACGAATTGCACACCATCGTCGGCGCGGGGCAGGGCGGCGGCGAAGGCGGCCTCGACATTGCCAACGTGCTGAAGCCCGCACTGGCGCGCGGCGAGCTGAGTCTCATCGGCGCCACGACGCTGAACGAATATCAAAAGTACATCGAGAAGGACGCTGCGCTCGAACGGCGCTTTCAGCCCGTGCTCGTGCCGGAGCCTACGGTCGAGCAAACCATCGTGATCCTGCGCGGCCTGCGCGACAAGCTCGAAGCCCACCATCAGGTGACCTTCGCCGACGACGCCTTCGTGGCCGCCGCCGAGCTATCGGATCGCTATATCACGTCGCGCTTCCTGCCCGACAAGGCGATCGATCTCATCGATCAGGCCGCCGCCCGCGTGCGTATCGGCTCGACCTCGCGTCCCGCAGAGATGCAGGAACTCGAAGCGGAGATCGCGCAGCTCAAGCGCGAGCAGGACTACGCGGCTTCGCGCAAGCGCTTCGACGAGGCCAAGGGCTTCGAGGAGCGCATCAACGACAAGCAGGAAAAGCTCGAAGAGCTGACCGAGGCGTGGCAGCGCAAGACGGGTTCGGAAACGCTCGAAGTCACGGTGGCGTCGATTGCGGAGGTCGTGTCGCGGCTCACCGGCATTCCGGTCGCGGATCTCACCCAGGAAGAGCGCCAGAAGCTGCTCAAGATGGAAGAGACGCTGCGCGAGCGCGTGGTAGGCCAGCAGGATGCCGTGGTTGCCGTGAGCGACGCCGTGCGTCTTTCGCGCGCCGGTCTTGGCCAGTCGAACCGGCCGATCGCGACGTTTCTGTTCCTCGGTCCGACCGGCGTAGGCAAGACCGAACTCGCGAAGGCGCTGGCGGAAACCGTGTTCGGCGACGAGCAGGCCATCATCCGCATCGACATGAGCGAGTACATGGAGCGTCATGCGGTGGCGCGGCTCATCGGCGCGCCGCCGGGCTACGTGGGCTACGAGGAGGGCGGTCAGCTTACCGAGCGCGTGCGGCGCCGCCCGTACAGCGTGATTCTGCTCGACGAGATCGAGAAGGCGCACGCCGACGTCTACAACGTGCTGCTGCAGGTGTTCGACGACGGTCGCTTAACGGACGGCAAAGGCCGCGTGGTCGACTTCAGCAACACGATACTGATCGCCACGAGCAACCTGGGCGCGTCGATCATCATGGACAATCTCGAGCGCCCGGAGAAGTCGCGCCTCGACGACAAGACGATCCGTGCCGAACTCATGAAGGTGCTCAAGGGCCACTTTCGGCCCGAGTTCCTCAATCGCATCGATGAAATCATCGTGTTTCATGCGCTCTCGCGCGAGAACATCCGCGCGATCGTGCAGATCCAGCTCGAGCGCGTCACGCGCACGGCGGCCGCGCAGGGCATCACGCTTTTGATGGGTCAGACGCTCGTCGATCATCTCGTGGAGGCCGGCTATCAGCCGGAGTTCGGCGCGCGCGAACTCAAACGGCAGATTCGTCAGGAAGTGGAAACGCGTCTTGCCAAAGAGATACTCGGCGACGCGCTGCAGTCGGGCGATACCGTCGAGATCGGCTACGACAAGACGAACGACGAAGTCACGATCAGCAAGATCGCCGTGCCGCCCGACGTGAAGGAGAGCAAGCTGCCGAAGAAGGCGAAGAAAGCGGCGACTCCGCCTGTCGACGAAATTGCGAGTGAACTAGCCTCCGACGACATGGAAGGCGACCCACCGCCGCCG
Organism: Paraburkholderia sp. CNPSo 3272; assembly: GCF_024206495.1. Lineage (GTDB taxonomy): Bacteria > Pseudomonadota > Gammaproteobacteria > Burkholderiales > Burkholderiaceae > Paraburkholderia. Next base: position 107,538 of record NZ_JAMBPQ010000020.1, read on the forward strand.
CCTCCGAAGAAGAGCGGCAAGGGTGGGGGCAAGGCGAAGCCCACTTGATCGAGTGGAGCAACGGCTGGCGCACCGCAACGCGCGCCAGCTCTTTAATGTCATGATTAATGCGGAGGAATCCAGACTAACTGGCGGCGATGCGCCACCACGTCGGCAGCAGCGCGCGTACGCCGGGCTGTGCGAAGCGGTCGTCCAGCAGATGCACGACGCCGCGATCGTCCTCGGTGCGAATCACGCGCCCGGCGGCCTGCACGACTTTGCGCAGGCCCGGGATCAGGTACGTGTAGTCGAAGCCGTCGCCGTAGAGCGTATCCATGCGTGCGCGCATCGCCTCGTTCACGGCGTTCACCTGCGGCATGCCAAGCGTCGCGATGAACGTGCCGATGAGGCGCGTACCGGGCAGATCGATGCCTTCGCCGAACGCGCCGCCCAGCACCGCGAAACCGATGCCGCAGCCGCCTTCCACGAAGCGCGCGACGAAGGCCTGCTGGTCTGCCTCGTCCATGGTGCGCGACTGGAGCCAGACCTTCACCTCCGGATGGCGCGCCGCAAACGCGTCGGCGGCTTGCTGCAGATAGTCGTAGCTGCTGAAGAAGCACAGATAGTTGCCTGGGCGCTCGGCAAATTGCGCGGCCACGCGCCCAACCAGCGCTTCGAGCGAACGTTCGCGGTCCTTATAGCGCGTCGAGATATGGCGGGCGATGTGGACATCGAGCTGCTCGCCGCGAAACGGCGTGTCGATGTCGATGCTCACCGTGTTCGCAGGCAGGCCGAGCATGTCGCTGTAGTAATGCGTGGGCGAGAGCGTCGCGGAAAAGAGCGTGATGCTGTGTGCCGTGGCGATGCGTGGGCGCAAGGCGTCCGCCGGCACGATGTTGCGGATCGCGAGAGTGGAGCGAGGGCGGCGCGCGTTCTGATGCGCCAGTGGCGTGACGTCGAAGAGCGAATGCGTATCGAAGCGCTCGGCAATGCGCGTGAAGTGCAGTGCGTCGAAGTAGAAGCGCTCGAGTTCGGGGTCGCGCACGAGCGCGGGTTCGGCGAGCTGGTCGCCGATCGCCCCGATCACGTCGCCAAGCGCGGCGACGAGGCCTTCGGGCAAGGTCTCGCTCGCGCGCCAGGCTCCCGGCAGCACGGCGTTCTGTGCGTTCCAGTGCTTCTGCAGTCGCGCGAGCGCGCGCTTCAGTGGCGCGCTCGCGGCGCAGCGCAGGGTGTCGATGCGCGTTTGCACGAGTTCCGCCGAATACATCGCGCGGGCGCGCTCCGGGAGGTTGTGGGCTTCGTCCACGAGCACGCTCGCGCGCCACTGGTTGTGCGCGGCGAGCATAAAGAGCATGGCGCTCGCGTCGAACCAGTAGTTGTAGTCGCCGACGATCACGTCGCTCCAGCGCGCCAGCTCCTGGCCAAGGTAGTAGGGGCAGACGGCATGCTCGCTCGCGACATCGCGCAGTGCCGCGCGGTCGAGCCGCACGCGCTCGAGCGCCGCCGCGCGCGCGGCCGGCAGACGGTCGTAAAAGCCGCGCGCAAGCGGGCACGATTCGCCATGACATGCCGCTTCGGGATGCTCGCAAGACTTCTCGCGCGCAACGAGTTCGAGCACGCGCACGGGCACTTTCCTTCGTTGCGCATCGGCGCTTGCTTCGTCTTGTGCGCTTGTCAGCGTAGCCAGCGCATCGAGCGCCAACTGACGCCCTGAGCTTTTCGCGCTCAGAAAGAGGACCTTGTCGATCGCCGCGCGTGGGCAAGCCTTCAACTGCGGAAAGAGCGTGCCGATGGTTTTGCCGATGCCGGTAGGCGCCTGCGCGAGCAGACAGCGTCCCTGTGTCGCCGCGCGCCAGACGGCTTCGGCAAGATCGCGCTGGCCGTGCCGAAACTGCGGATGCGGCAGGCTCAGCGCGGCGAGCGCGGCGTCGCGTGCGGCGCGGTGGGCGTTTTCCTGGTCGGCCCATGCAACGAAGCGGCGGCATTGCGTTTCGAACGCGGCGCGCAGTTCCGACGCGCTCGCATGTTCGACGAGCGCCGTCTCGCGCCCCGAACCGATGTCGTAGTACACGAGCGCGAGTTCGAGCGTATCGAGGCCGAGTTTTTCGCACAGGAGCGCGCCGTAGACGCGCAACTGCGCCCAGTGCAGCGCGCGCTGATTCTCGCGCATCGCATCGAGGTCGCCGCGATAGGTCTTGAATTCTTCGAGCCTTCGGCGCGCGGGGTCGTAGCCGTCGGCGCGGCCGCGCACGCTCAGCGATTCGAACGTGCCGGAAAGCGCGACCTCGGTCTCGTAGCCGGGCGGCCGGCGCGCGGCGATGGCCGCGTGGCCGGCGCGGCCGTCGCTTGCGTCGGGCGAGGGCGTGAAGCGCAAGTCGAGGTCGCCGCGTTTCGCGGTGAACTCGCACAGCGTGCGCACGGCGACGGTGTAGCTCATGGCGCGCGCAGCGCCTCGGTGGCGTTGCCGTTCGCTTCGTCGGCTTCTTCGGCTGTGTCGGTCAGGTTGGGCCAACGCACCTGCAACACCGAAACCGGCATGCCGTGCTGCGCGCAATACGCAAGCCAGCGGCGCTGGTTGTCCTGCAGTCGGTCGCCGGGGCCTTTCACCTCGATCAATTCGTAGCGCCGCTCGTGTGGCCAGAAGCGCACGAGATCGGGCAGGCCCGAACGGTTGGCGACGGGTTCGCGCAATAGTCGCTCAAACCACAGACGTAGATGCGTGGCGGGGAAGCAGTCGAGGGCGAGCGCGAGCAGTTCGCCGCTCAGTGCGGGCCACGCGACGAACGGTGACTGGATGCCGGATTTTTCTGTGTAGCGCCGCAGAATCGAGTCGCGGTAGGCGTGCGTTTCGAGTTCGGCGAGACATGTTTCGAACTGCGAAGCACGGCGTGTGACGAAGTCGGCGGCGTGCAGGTCGGCGGGACCGCGCTGGAACGGATGGAAGAACGCGCCCGGCAGCGGCGCGAATAGCGCGGGCCAGCAGAGCAGGCCGAAGAGCGCGTTGATCAGCGTGTTCTCGACATAGAACACAGGCGCTTGCGGCGTGGCGAGCGCGATGCGCGCGGCTTGCTCGACGCGCAGTGCGCGAGGCGCCGCGGGCAGCGTGAGTTCGAGCTGCGCGAACCCCGGCTCGGCGCTCGTCTTCGATTTCGCCCGCGTGCGTGCGAGACGCCCGAGCGTACGCGCTGCGCGCTGCGCTTCCTCTTCGTTTGCTGGCGCATCGGCAATGGTCTGCGCGAGCGCCAGCGCTTCCTCGCGGCGGTTCAGCTGTTCGAGCACGCGCACGCGGCGGTAGCGCGATTCAGGATGGCCGCTGTCGAGATAAGCGCGCCACGCGAGTTCGGCTTCGCCCGCGCGCTCGGCGGCGAGCCCCGCGGCGTGACGCAGCTTGTCGTGGCGAGCGCGCAGCCACGCGTTGGCTTGCGTGCGCGCGGCCAGTGCGTCGAGCGCTTCGAGTGTTGCGGCGATGGTGTCGGCTGCGTGGAAGTCGAAGGCCTCGGCGGCGCTCTCGAGACCGTCGCGGCAATCGCGCAGCGCCAGATACACGTCGATGTCTTCGCGGCGCTGGAACGCGCGCGATGCGCGGTCGAAGGGCACGCTTTCGTAGCGAAAGACGCCGAGGTCGGCGAGCACGAATTCCGACCAGTCCTGATGCAGATTGCCGAAGAACATGAGGCGCAGGCGCTCGCAGAGCGGGGCGCTCGCGAACAGCAGCACGCTGTCGGGCGAGGCCGGGAACCACGCGTGCCAGTCGCGCGGCTCGGGCGCGCAGGCAGAGTGCGCATGGAGCGCCTCGAGCGTTGCCGCGCGCGTGGCGCGCGCTTCGAGCGCGACGCCCAGGCGCGCGGCGAGCGCCTGCAGTTCGGCTTTCGTGACGAGCGCGGCGAGCGCGGCGAGATCGAGCGCGGGCGCGTCGTCGAGCCAGGCCGCCGCGAGGAGCGGTGCCGCCGCCGCGCGCGGACAGCCGATCTCGGCGTACGCGAGGCGGCTCGCGCGGAAATGGGGTCCCTTGCGCATCAGCATGCGCACGAAGAGCGCGCGCGACGCTTGCGGCATCTGGGCGAAATCGTCGGCGAAGCGGCGCTCGGCGTCGTCGAACAGGTCGGCGCAGCGCGCATCGAGCCACGCTAGCGCACGTTCGAAGTTCGCGAGGTAGTAGAACGGATCGGGAGAGTCGGGAAGCACGCGCGGCACTGTACGGATATACAGCAGCGATGATAGCAGGGTCGCGCCTGGGCGCGAGCGCCGTCAGGGATTCCCCGCCCCGTACGCTACAATTGCCGCAGCCTGAAAATCGGATGATTCGATGAACACACGTAACGCCTGCTTCGCCGGCCTCGCGGCCGCCGTCACCCTGCTCGCGGGTTGCGCGGCGCAGTACCGCAACATCAGCACCTGCGAAGAGGCGATGCGTAGCCGCCTTGCCGAGACGACGCTCGGCGACCTGAAAGTCACGCATAGCGCGACGACGTATCGTGGGGCGCGCGTGGTGATCGAAGGTCAGCTCGAGCACGGTGCGGCGTCGGCCGCCGCGGCTGCCTCGGCGCCGTCCGCCTCGGCGGCTTCGGCCGCATCCGCGGCGTCGTCCGCCACGGCGCAGGGCGCCAACGAGGCGACCACGTTCACGGCGCCGACGGTGCAGGCGGCGGCGCTGCCCGGCACGATTTCGGTTCCCATCGCTCCGGTGGCCGAAGGCGGCGCGCCGGAGGGCGAGCCGACCACGCCGGTCGCGGCGCTGGTCGCGAAGCTCGGCATCAAGAAGGCCGTCGTCGCGCCGGCGGCCGCCGAGTGTACCTTCAACGAGTCGGGCCTCGCGACGTTCCGCTGGCTCGCGCCGCCGAAGCTCGCGAAGACCACACCCGACCCGAACGCCGCGAACGATTAAAACGAACGCACGCTGCTCGCCGTGGCGTTGCTACGTCGGCGCGTCGTTGGTGCAATCTGCGCTCATGAAGGCCTCGCAAGAGGCCTTCGTCATTTACGACTGGTGACCCTTCCGCGACCGCCGGCGCACGCTCAGAACGCGAAGAATGGTCCGCTGCCTGCGGGCGTGGGCTGCTCGGCGATCGCCGTGAACACGCGCCGCCCAAAGAAGAACGGCAGTCCCCAGCCGAACGCGCGACCGTTGTAGCCAGCCAGATTGCTGAAGGCCCAGTTGCCGGTAGCGAGCAGCGTCGTCGAGTTCGCGACCGCGAAGGTCACGGTAGCGCCCACGCCGTCGATGCCGGCTATCGTCGCGCCGAGGCTGACAGGCGAACCCGGGCAGTACCAGAACCCGCAGCGCGTCATCGTCGGGCTGTTGAAGTACAGCGCGTTCGAGCCCGTGTCGAGGTAGCTCAGCGAGTAGACCGTGCCGTCCGATGTCGTCGTCTTCACATAGCCGGTGCCCGTGTTCGCGCGCAGCACGGTTGCGCTGCCGAGCGTGTTGTTCGCCTGCGTGCCGATGCCGAAGATCATCGACCCGCTCACCCCGGACGCGCCACTGTCGGCCAGGGGCGGCAAGTCGATGATCACGCCGTTGTTGTCGGTGGCAAAGGCCGCCACCGGGTTGCCGACCTGTTGCGCAAGCGGTTGCGCGCTCGCCGTGCAGCCGCTCGCGGAGCACGCGTAGTACCACGGCGTGACTGCCGCCCTGACGCAGGACACGCCGCAATCGGCGCTGAACGGCCCCACGCCGAGGATGCCGTTCGAGCGCAGCGTGGCGGCGCTGTTCATCGCGAGACCGCTGCCGGCGCAGGCGGCCGGCGCCGAGGCGGGCACGGCCGGGTCGGCGATCAGCTGGATCGGCAATGCGGCGGCGGTTTCACCCGCGAGCTTCACGTCGGCGCTGCGCACCGCGCCCCACGTGTAGCCGGTGCCGAACACGGCGCATTCACCGGCGATCTCGGCTCGCGCGCCGGCTGGCACGGCGGGCAACGCGAACCCCGACGGCAGCGCAGAAGCCAGCAGACGCAGGCCCTGCGAGCCGGTATCGACCTGTACGTTGTCGATGGTCGCGCAGTTCGCGGTGCCCGGCACGCAGACCGTGACGCTCGCCATCAGCATGTTGCGCGTCGAGGTGGGAGACGGGCCGACCGTGACGGCTACGACGTTGGGGGTGGTCGATTGCGGCACCGTGCCGCTGGTGCCGGCTGTCGACGGCGCGCTCGAAGGGCTCGGGGCGCTGGTGGGCGCGGTGGCGCTCGTGCCTGCCGAAGCGGTTCCGGCGCCGTCGCCACCGCAAGCCGCGAGCGCGGCGCCAAGCGAGAAGAGCGCGAGGAGGGCGAGGGAGGCGAGGGGCCGAGGGCGGGCCTTCATTGGAGGTCCCCGTCGCTCACGCCCGCGGGCAGTGCGGCGGGCAGCCACGCGCGTCCCACATAGGCGCGCATGTGGCCGGCCGTCTCGACCACAACCTGGGCGCCGTCGACGCGCGCAGCGTGCAGGCCGCTCAGGCCCGTGGCGTGAAGCGCCGCGGCGGCGCGGCGCCAGTCGGCTGCGTAACGGCCAAGCAGCGCCTCCACGTTGGGCTGAACCGGCCCCTGCCACGTATACGCGAAAACCGTCCCGGTCGCGCTCCCCACATACTCGTTGATGGTCGTGCCGCCGTCATCGACGTAGCTAACGACGCGCCCTGCGCCGCCACCGACGGCACGCAGGGCGACGCCGCCCGGCACTGCTGCGGTGTCGCCGAGCGCGGCGCGGGCCGGCAAGGCGGCGAAGCCGAGGCAACTGAGCGCGCAGACGAAGGCTGCGGCGCGGCCCGCATGGATGAGATTGCAAATTTTCATGACGCTCTCCGGTCCTGCTTTTTACGAATCGCTTTTTTTGAGATTTCGAAATGAAATTAGCACCGGGGTCGTTCTTTGGAGCGTCGCAGGGGGCAGGTCGACACAGCGCAAAGCAGTGTGTTGGCGTGGATCTGCGGTAATGCATTGATTAAGAAGGAAACTTGCGGCTTTTCAACAAATTTGCCGGGCGGGATCGAATGTAGATAAACGTTACGGCGAAGTCGGTTTGGGGAGTCATGACCGCGATTCGACCCACATCGCCGTGCTGGATGCCGGGCCTGGGTTGCGTGCCAGCCCGTGGTTTTTGCACAGCGGGCCGCCGGACCGGTAAAATGTTTGGTTGATCCACGGAAACTGGCCGTGGCGTAGCCGAAGGGATTACCCGAACATGAGTGATTTTCATCAACGTCTTGCCGCGCGCGCGCTTGCGCTCCTGATGGCGGGCGGCCTGGTCGCCGGCTGCAGCTCGCCGACGCCAGGCAAGATCGATTACCGTAGTGACGCAAAGGCGAAGCAGTCCTCGCTCGCTGTGCCGCCGAACATGCTCGACGAAGCGTCTGACCAGCGCTCGCTCGCGCCGCAGGGCGGCGAGACCTCGCTGTCCTCGCTCAAGCAGACCCAGGCCGCCGCGCCGCAGTCCGACGAGGCCCAGGTGGTCCCGCAGGTCGCCGGCATGCACATCCAGCGCGACGGCACGGAAAGCTGGCTCGTCATCGACAGCCGCACGCCCGACCAGGTCTGGGCCCAGGTGCGCCGCTTCTGGCAGGAACAAGGCTTTCTGCTCGTGGTCGACCAGCGCGACAAGGGCGTGATGGAAACGGACTGGAACGAAACCCATCCGAAGATCAGCGACGGCCTCATCCGCAACACGCTCTCGTGGGCCACGGGCAACTCGTACGTGACCGCCGAGCGCAACAAGTACCGCACGCGCCTCGAAACGTCGCCCAGCGGCGGCACCTATGTGTTCATCAGCCAGAAGGGTCTGAGCGAACAGCTCTCGGGCACTAATAACGACACCAGCAAGTGGGTGCCGAAGCCGAACGATCCCGCGCTCGAAGCCGAGTACCTCAAGCGACTCATGATGACGCTTGCGAACGCGAAGCCGGGCGTGCCCGACGCGCAGGTCGCGGCCGAAGCCGAAGCCAAGGCCAACAGCAAGGGCACCGACGCGAAGAAGAATGCTCCGGACGCTGCTGCCGCCGCCGTGGCCGCGCAGAACGTCGCTGCCGTGGGCCAGCAATCGGGCAGCGGCTCGTCGAATTCCGGCGCGCAGGGCACGTCGGGCCAGTACACCTCGTCGGAACTCACGCTCGGCGAGCCGTACGACCGCGCGTGGGTGCGCGTGGGCATCGCGCTCGATCGCGCCAACTTCACCGTGGACGATCGCGACCGCACGAAGGGCATCTACTACGTGCGCTACGTCGATCCGAAGGACCACAGCTCGGACGAACAGGGCTTCTGGAACCAGATCTTCCACGGCCGCAAGGAAAAGGTCGCGAAGCAGTACAAGCTCAACGTGCGCGCCGTGACCGACAACCAGACGCGCGTTGCGATCGTGGACGACAGCGGCCAGATCGACGCGTCGCGCCCGGCGCAGGAGATCATGAGCCTCGTGGTCGACGAACTGCACTGAGCATTGCGCGAACGCTCGAGCCAGCGTTGTCTGGCTTAAGGCCGCAAAAGAAAACCCGCCTGCGCATCGCCGCGCAGGCGGGTTTTTTCATGCCCGCGCGAGCCGTATTCAGTGCGGAATCATCCAGGTGAGCACGTTCTGCTGCAGCCACACGAGGATGCCGAGCAGCACCGTCAACAGGATCGAGTGCTTGAACGTCTTCGCGAACACAATGCCTTCCTGCCCCTTGAGGTCTGTAGTGGCGACGCCCGTCGCGATGTTCTGCGGCGAGATCATCTTGCCCATGACGCCGCCCGACGAGTTAGTCGCCGCCATCAGGATGGGATTGAGGTTGAGCTGTTTCGCGGCCACCACCTGCAGGTTGCCGAACAGCGCGTTGCCCGAGGTGTCGCTGCCCGAGAGGAACACCGCGACCCAGCCGAGGAAGGCCGAAACGAGCGGAAAGAACGCGCCGACCGAAGCCGCCCCGAGACCCAGCGTGTAGGTGAGCCCCGAGTAGTTCATGAGGAACGCGAGCCCGACGATGGTCGCGACGGTGAGGATGGCGATGCGCGTCTGCACCCAGGTATCGACGATCGCGACGCCGAAATCGGCGGCCTTAAGGCGCACGACGAACGCGGTGATGATGGCCGCGACGAGAATCGCCGTGCCGGTGGCGAGCGGCTGGAAGTCCCAGATCGCGCCATAGGGCGTGTTGTAGAGCGTGATGTAGACGGCCTTGTCGAGGCCCGGCCACGGCACTTTCACCTCGCCGATGGTAAAGACCCTCGCGACGGTCCAGATGATGACGACGGCCGCGACGATGATCCACGGATACCAGCCCTGCGCGCCCGGCACGGCGCCGCGCGTTTCCTTCGCGCGATCGACCTTGATGGCGAAGCGCGGATCGGGCGCGGGCTTCCACACGCGCAGGAACAGGATGGTGAGGATCAGCGAGACGAGCGACGAGAGCACGTCGGTAAGGCTGTAGTTGATGAAGTTGGCGGTGACGAACTGCGTGAGGGCGAAGCTGCCGCCCGAGACGAGCAGCACCGGCCAGATGCGCAGCATGCCGCCCACGCCCGCGTAGATCGCGATCACATAGAACGGCAGCAGCAAGGCGAAGAACGGCAGCTGGCGGCCGACCATCTGGCCGAGCAGATCGGCGGGCAGGTGCGTGACCGCGCCGAGCACGGTGATCGGCACGCCGAGCGCGCCGAAGGCCACTGGCGCCGTGTTGAAGATGAGCGTGAAGGTCAGGGCCTCGAGCGTCGGAAAGCCGAGCATGATGAGCAGCGAGCTCGTGATGGCGATTGGCGTGCCGAAGCCGGAAATCCCTTCGAACAACGCGCCGAACGAGAAGCCGACCACGACGAGCACGATGCGCCGGTCGTTGGGCAGATTGTCGAGCAGCCACATGCGGAACGCCGCGAAGCGGCCTGAGCGCAGCGCGATGTTGTAGAGCAGGATCGCCGTGACGACGATCCACATCACCGGCCAGAGTGCGAACACCACGCCCGCGAGTACGGAGCTGATCGCGAGATTGACCGGAAACTGCCAGCCGGCGATCGCGACGATCAGGCCGACCACGAGCCCCGCGAGCGAGGCTTGCCATGCGGGCCGTCGCGCCCAGCCGAGCAGGGCGAGCACGGTGAGAATGGGCAGCGCGGCAATCAGGAACGAAAACAGCAGCGAATTGCCGATAGGGGTCAACAGCTGGTGGAACATCACGTCTCCTTTATGCTGGTTCGTTATCGGCGCAACAGTGCGGCAGCATGCGCCGGGGCGCGTTGTCGGCTGTGGAGTTCAGTGTCAGGCCAGGCGGCCGAGTTAAGGCGGTGCTTCAATCCCTCGCAAGCCCACTTGGAGGATAGATAACGAAGCGGGAGCGTCAAGGAGGGAAAGTACGGTCCGGCACCGTTTTGTGGCCCATTTAGCAGCGGGGCTCGCTGTGTGAGTGTCAGTGATGCCAGTGCCCGCCGCCCCCGCCCCAGTAGCCGAAGCCGAACGAAACGGCGGGCGCGCCCCAGCCCCAGCCATACGCGGGGTAAGAGTAGTACGCGGGATAAGCCGCTGGATAAGCCGCTGGATAAGCCGCTGGGTAAGCCGCTGGGTAAGCCGCGGGGTAAGCCGGATACGCCGGCCACGCAGGCACCGCGATCGCAACGGGCGGCGAGGCATAGAGCGGTCCCGGATACTGCGCGTCGGGCACGGCGGCAGGAGCCGGGTTCGGCGCCGTTTGCGCGACTGCGGTCTCCTGTTGGGTGGCCGCGACGGGCACGGTGCCGTAGTAGTAGGGCGGGTAGCCGTAGGGGGCGTAGTAGTAGCAGCCGGAAAGCGCGGGGAGCGCGCTCGCGGCGGCGATCGCAAGCACAGACGGACGTTTCATGGCGGGCTCCCCGACTGGCGAACGGCCGCGCAGGATCATCGCTATCAGGCCCGGGCCGTCTGATTCATTTGAGCTTACGCCGTACGAACGCGTTCTGCGTCCTGCTCCGTTAACCGAATATTTCGCGCAGTCCTGCGGCTGCGATGGCATCGATCCAAGCAAACGCGGCGCAGCCCGTGAGGGTCTGCGCCGCGCATCCTTCCCTGATGCACGCCTTGCGTGGCGTGTTGCCTGTCGTGTCGTTTCTGTTCTGTGCCGTCGTTTCGATCGTGCAGCCAGCCGTGAGGCCGCATCGTCGATCCGTACTGGCGCTAACGCTTACTTGCCAACCTGATTGCCGATCACGCCACCCACCGCTGCGCCGCCCACGGTGGAGAGCGCATTGCCGCCGATAGCTGCGCCGGCCGCGCCGCCCACGCCCGCGCCAATCACCGTATCGCGGTCGCGTCTCGACATGTTGTCGCAAGCGCCAAGACTGCCCAGCACGGCGATGAGCGTCGTTACCGTGAGTGCACGTTTGAGCGTATTCATTTTTCGACTCCCCACGCATCATGCGTTCGAGTGTGCGGTGCGGCATGCGCTGGCACGCACGCCGCGCCTTCGATACCCTCATCCTAGCCACGAGATCCGTATCCGGGTGTGTGCGCTTGTCAGAGAGTTGTGGGAATCGTTAGTAAATGTTTCGGCGGGCGGCGAGCGCCCGCCGGGGCGTAGTCAGCCCGGAGTCACCGCGAAGTCAGCGCTCACTGGCGCTGATAGATTTCGGCGCCTTGCTTGATGAACTCGACCGCCTTCACTTCCATGCCCTTCTTGAGGGCCTCGTCGTCGCTCACGCCTTGCTTCGCAGCGAAGTCGCGCACGTCCTGGGTGATCTTCATCGAGCAGAAGTGCGGGCCGCACATCGAGCAGAAGTGCGCGACCTTCGCCGAGTCCTTGGGCAGCGTTTCGTCGTGGAATTCGCGCGCCTTGTCCGGATCGAGGCCGAGGTTGAACTGGTCTTCCCAGCGGAACTCGAAGCGCGCCTTCGACAATGCGTTGTCGCGCACCTGCGCGCCCGGGTGACCCTTCGCGAGATCGGCCGCGTGCGCCGCGAGCTTGTACGTGATGATGCCTTCCTTCACGTCGTCCTTGTTCGGCAGGCCCAGGTGTTCCTTCGGCGTCACATAGCAGAGCATGGCCGTGCCGAACCATCCGATCATCGCGGCGCCGATGCCCGAGGTGATGTGGTCGTAGCCTGGCGCGATGTCGGTGGTGAGCGGCCCGAGCGTGTAGAAGGGCGCTTCCTTGCACCAGTCGAGCTGGAGATCCATGTTCTCCTTGATGAGCTGCATCGGCACGTGGCCCGGGCCTTCGATCATCACCTGCACGTCGTGCTTCCACGCGATCTGCGTGAGCTCGCCAAGCGTCTTCAGTTCGCCGAGCTGCGCTTCGTCATTGGCGTCGTAGATCGAGCCGGGACGCAGGCCGTCGCCGAGCGAAAAGCTCACGTCATATTCCTTCATGATTTCGCAGATCTCTTCGAAATGCTCATAAATGAAGGACTCCTTGTGATGCGCGAGACACCACTTGGCCATGATCGAGCCGCCGCGCGAGACGATGCCCGTCATGCGGTTCGCAGTGAGCGGCACGTATTGCAGGCGCACGCCCGCGTGAATCGTGAAGTAGTCCACGCCCTGCTCAGCCTGCTCGATGAGCGTGTCGCGGAACATTTCCCACGTGAGATCTTCAGCCTTGCCGTTGACCTTTTCGAGCGCCTGGTAGATGGGCACCGTGCCGATCGGCACCGGCGAGTTGCGGATGATCCACTCGCGCGTTTCGTGAATGTGTTTGCCCGTCGAGAGGTCCATGACCGTGTCGCCGCCCCAGCGGATCGCCCACGTCATCTTGTCGACTTCTTCGCCGATCGACGAGGTGACCGCCGAATTGCCGATGTTCGCGTTGATCTTCACGAGGAAGTTGCGGCCGATGATCATCGGCTCGCTTTCCGGGTGGTTGATGTTCGCGGGAATGATCGCGCGGCCGCGGGCGATTTCGTCGCGCACGAATTCGGGCGTGATTTCCTGGAGCGCGTTCTCGCCGAAGGCGGCTGCGCCGAACGCCTGGCCCGGATGCTGACGGCCCATCATCGCAGCGAGCTTCGCGCCGTTCGGGCCGCTGGCCTTGAGGCTTTCCAGATACTCGGCGCGGCGCTGGTTCTCGCGAATCGCGATGTACTCCATCTCCGGCGTGATGATGCCCTGACGCGCGTAGTGCATCTGCGTGACGTTCTTGCCGGCCTTCGCGCGGCGCGGCGTGCGGTGCAGGCCGGGGAAACGCAGCTCGGCCGTCGCGGGATCGGCGGCGCGCTCGCGGCCATACTCGGAGGAAAGGCCCGGCAGCGCTTCGGTATCGCCGCGCTGCTCGATCCAGTTCTGACGCAGCGCGGGCAGGCCTGCGCGAATGTCGATCTTCGCTTCGGGGTCGGTGTACGGGCCCGAGGTGTCGTAGACGTAGATCGGCGGATTCTTCTCGCCGCCGAAGCCCGTGGGCGTATCGGCCTGCGTGATCTCGCGCATCGGCACGCGGATATCGGGCTGCGAACCGCTCACGTAGATCTTGCGGGAATTGGGCAGCGGCGCGATCGCGGCTTCGTCGACGTGCGCGTTGGCAGAAATGAACTTCGGATTCGCGTTCATGCGTCTCTCTCCATGCAAAGCAAAGTGGGAACAGCGGCTTAGCAGGAGACGAGACGGAACGTGGACGGACTTCGCTGTGATGAGGTGAGGCGCTGAGCGATGTTGCGAAGTCCGGACGCTTCCCTGCGCTGGCATTATCCAGATCAGGTTCAAAGGGTATTTCTCACCCGCGAAATACGCTGCACGACTTTCGTTCGATGCGGCGCATGACGCAGGACCCCCGCGTAAGCAAGGCCAAACGATACACCGCGCTGCGACGATCTGGCAAGTGCGATCTCGCGTCCGAGGTGCCAGGCGCGGTGTGCGGGGTGTTCCCTGTGTGCGGAATTTACAGTGTGAAATCCTTCGAGGCTTCGGGCTGAAACAGGATGCGTTCGATTTTCAGCGTTTCGACCGCGCCGCCCGGCGTCGTGAAGCGCACGGCGTTGCCGCGCTTCGCGCCGAGGAGCGCAAGACCCGCGGGCGAGAACACGTTCAGGCGTCCGGCGTCGACGTTCGCCTCGTGCGGATAGACGACGGTGTACGTGAGGGATGCGCCGTCGCGCTCGTCAACGAGCGTGACCTGCGAGTTCATCGTGACGACGTTGGCGGCCATGTCGCGCGCCTCCACGATCACGGCGTGTTCGAGCAACTCGTCGAGCATGGCCTGTCGCGCTGGGGCGGCGCCGGGTTCGGCTGCGCATTTTTCGAGGCGGGCAACATCGAGTTCGGTGAAGTAACGGATTTTCTTCGACATGACAGTTTTCCTTGCGATCCAGAAAAAATTTCGAGGTAACGGCGAGGGCTGGCGGCCGAAAATCGCGCAATCGCGCGCGGGCCGCAGCCGGGGGTAACGGGGCGTCACGAATCGGCCCGGAGCCCGACCGAACGGCTCCGAGGGGTTGCGGGAGGCAGGTTCAGTGTGGGCGCCGGGCGGCGTAGAGCGGGGCGGAGAGCGGAAGCAGGGTGCGCGCCAGGGTATCGAGAGGCCACGGCGCCGTTCGCTCGCGCTCGGCGCGTGCGCGCGCCGGCGCGCCCCGCCCATGGCGTGGCGGCAAGGCGAATACGGGACGCGAAACGAGCGGAAACATGGCGGGCGACGTGTATGAAATCTGGATAACGAAAGTCAAGCGAAAGGTCGTGTCATGCTAGCACGGTCTTGTCAGCGCGGCGCTACGCGGCCGTTGGATGCCAATATGGTGCGCGATCGACCGCCCGCGGGCGCCGCTTTCACTGTGACCGGCACGCAACGAATCTCCGCGCATAAAGCATCCTGAAAGCATCCGCGACGCCCCGCGTTGTTGCATAATGCGCTTCGCCCGTCCCTGGGTGTCCTTCGTACTCTGTCTTTCTTTCGCGTTCTTGCGCATTCGCACCATGCCGTCGAGCTTTACCCGCCCGCCGCCTTGCCGCCGGGGCGCCGCGGTCCCGCCTTTCACACGCCGCGGTGAAATAACGATGCCTCCCCGTTTGCCTTCCCGCGTGAGCACTCGATCTTTATTCGCCGGAGCCCAGCACGCCGCAGCCGCGCTATGGCGTTTCGTGCGCGCGGTGCGGCCGCCGCAATCGCGCGCCGGACGCGTCGCGCTATCGCTCGCCGTCGTCTACTTCGTCTGGGGCTCGACGTATCTCGGCGTGAAGGTCGCGCTCGATTCGTTCCCGCCGCTCCTGCTCTCCGGCTTGCGCAATCTGCTCGCCGGGATCGGCCTGTTCGTCTTCGCCATGCGCCGGCGGCCTGCCATGCCTACGCTACTCGAAGTGCGCAACGCGGGCGTCGTGGGCACGCTGCTGGTGGGGCTGTCGAGCGGCATGCTCGCCTACGGCATGCGTACCGTGGGCACAGGCAAAGCGGCCGTGATGGTCGCCACGGTGCCGCTGTTCGCGACCGTAATCTCGGCGGTCAGCGGGCGGCGCGTGGCGAAGGCCGAATGGGCCGCGGTCGCGCTCGGCCTCGTCGGCATCGCCATTCTGAGCCACGGCGGGGCCGCGTCCGGCTCGGCGGGCGGCAGCCTCGCGATACTGTGCGGCGCGCTCTTTTGGGCAATCGGCGCGCATCTGGCGGGCAAGCTCAAGTTGCCGACCGATCTCTTCGTCGCGACGGCGCTGCAAATCGGACTGGGCGGCGCCATTTCGACGACGGTCGCATGGGTCAGCGGCGAACGCATGGGCGAGCTGCATTTCCTGCCGCTCCTGGCATTCCTCTACTTGCTCTTCATCGGCACGATGGCGGCCTATGTCGCGTATGGCTACCTGATTCGCCATACCAGCCCGCTCGTCGCGAGCAGTTGCATGTACGTGAATCCCGTTGTTGCCGTCGCGCTCGGCGCGCTGCTGCTCGGCGAGCCGGTCACGAGCGCAACCGTTGTCGCGACCGTGCTGATCCTCGGAAGCGTGGGTTTGTCGTTTCTGTTCGACGACCGCCGCCGCACTGCCTGAGTTTCAGACTGACTTCGCGACGCACCACGCGTCATCGCACCCGTTGCGCGCGCGGCCGCTGCGCATCTGAGGCGCACAGCGGCCGCGACTTCGTCGTTCCCCGGTGATCGATGCCGGCAGCGCACGTACGAGCTACGCCCACGCGCTGGCCGTCATCCCGGTGCCTTTACCGTTTGCCAGACACTATTTCGCCTTTTCCGCCGAGTTCGTGAGGGCGTGGCCGCCTGCGGAAACGTCCTCGCCGGCGCCCGCCATCGTGTTGCAGGCCGAGAGCGCTGCCAGCGAAGCGGTAACGAGAAAGAGTGCAATCAGGCGTTTCATGAGGAAGTCCTCCACGGTGTCAAAGGAAATCACTCTCCAGCATGTCCCGTGCCCGGTCATTTGTGCCGCCATGCGTGCGCGTGTGCGCCGGCACCGGGCCCGCTGCTTGCGCTAGCGCTGACGCAGGCGCGACATAGCGCAGCACATCCGCCCACAAGGAGGACTACGCCATGCTTCACTATGCCATCGTGTTTTTCATCATCGCGATCATCGCCGCCGTGTTCGGCTTCACGGGAATCGCTGCGGGCGCGGCCGAAATTGCCAAGATCCTGTTCTACATCTTCCTCGTGGTCTTCGTCGTCACGTTGCTGCTAGGCGTGATGCACCGATGACGCGCGCAATGCAAAACCCAATCCCATTCATGCAGGTCATGTTCGAAGGAGAGTCAGATGTCGAAGACACACGCTTCGTTTGAGTTCGATCTCAAGCGCGTGCGCGATGAAGCGCGCCGCAATCTCGACCAGGGCCCGGTCACGCCGGACTACCCCGCGAACCGCGAGACCGTGCTCAAGCTGCTCAACGATTCGCTCGCCACGGAACTCGTGTGCGTGCTGCGCTACAGGCGGCACCATTTCATGGCGAAGGGCATCGAATCCGAGTCGGTCGCGGCCGAGTTTCTCCAGCACGCGATCGAGGAGCAGCAGCACGCCGACATGCTCGCGGCCCGTATCGTGCAGCTAGGTGGCGAGCCCGACTTCTCGCCCGCGACGCTGGTCGAGCGCTCGCACTCTGAATACAAGGAAGGGGCCGACCTGAAGGACATGATCCGCGAGAATCTGATCGCGGAGCGCATCGCAATCGAGAGCTATCGCGCGATCATCAATTATCTCGGTAATGACGACACCACGACGCGGCGCATCTTCGAGGAAATCCTCGCGACGGAGGAAGAGCATGCCGACGATATGACCGACTTGCTGTATGCGGGTAAATAGCGCTTGCCGCTAGCCCTCAGGAGGTCTGCGCGCCCGCGCCCATGCGCGGGCGCGTTGCATGGTGAATCCAGCCCGCGAGCGCCGTGAACGCGATGCCCGCCGCGCACACGCCGATCCAGCCGAATGCGTGCCAGGCGGTCACGCCCACGGCAGAACCGGTCGCGCCGCCAATGAAGTAGCAGACCATGAACACCGTATTCACGCGGCTACGCGCCTCGGGGCGCAGCGCGTAGATGCGCGACTGATTCGAGATCTGCGCGGCCTGCACGCCCACGTCGAGCACGATCACGCCGATCACGAGGCCGACCAGGCTCGTGCCGGAGAGCGCGAAGATGACGAAGGCGAGCGCCATCAGAACGATCGACATCGTGATGACCGCGCGCGGCCCGCGCTTGTCGGCTGAGCGGCCCGCCATCGGCGCGGCCAGCGCGCCCGCCGCGCCGACGATGCCGAAAAGCCCCGCCGCCTGCGGCCCGAGATGGAACGGCTCGCCCGCGAGCAGCAGCGTGAGCACGGGCCAGAAGAGGCTGAACGCGGCGAAGAGGCACGCGCCTGTCGCCGACGCTTCACGCAGTCCAGGCAGCTCCAGCACGAGATGCCACATCGAGCCGAGCAGCTTTCCGTAGCCGAGCTTCGAGGTCGGCTGGCTCCTCGGCAGTTTCTTTATGATCACGAGCGCGAGCAGGAGCAGCGCGACGATCGACGCCCCGAACACCGCGCGCCAGCCGAAGTACTGCCCGACGAAACCGGCCGCCGTACGCGCGAGCAGGATGCCGAGCAACAGACCGCTCATCACTGTGCCCACCGCGTGGCCGCGCGCTTCGGGCGGCGCGAGTTCCGCGGAAAACGGCACGGCCTGCTGCGCGATGGTGGCGAGGATGCCGATCGCAAGGCTCGCGCCGACCAGCACGGCAAGCGATGGCGCGGTGGCCGCGACGAGCAGCGCGACGCACAGGCCGGCGGTTTGCAGCAGGATGATGCGGCGGCGGTCGTAGCGGTCGCCGAGCGGTGCGAGCAGCAGCATGCCGGCTGCGTAGCCGAGCTGGGTGCCGGCCGGCACGGCGCCGATCCACGCGGCGCCAGACGGGAAGCTCTGGCGGAAATCGTCGAGCAGCGGCTGATTGAAGTAGATGTTCGCGACCGTGACGCCAGCGATGGTCGCGAGCAGGAGCAACAGGCCGCGCAGCGACTGGCTTGCGCCAGCGTTTGCGGAATCAGATGTGGACATGTGCGAATGCGGGCGGCGCCCGATGATACGGAAGGCAGGCCTTCGAGCGTGCCGATCATACCGGAGCCCGCACAATCGCGCTGGCGGCGCGGGAGCGCGCCGCCAGACGCGCATTCAGGCAATCAGCTCGCCCGAGGGCTCGTAAAACGGATAGGGGCCGTCGAATGCCTCGACATAGCCATGGTGCGTGACGATCCCCGCCTGCGGATCGTAGCGATGCAGCGCAAAGGCGGGCGGCTCCAGCGTGAAGGTGGAGGGCGCATCGGGCGCGAGGTCGAGCGTGACCTGGTGAGCCGGCGCGGGGACGGCGGCAGCGATCGTGCCGCCGAAGCGCACGAACATGGGCCGGTGCACGTGACCACACAGCACGCGCTCGACGTTGGGGTGCTGCGCCACGAGCGCTCCGAGCGCCTGCGCGGCGCCGTCGTCGAGCCGGATCGCATCCATATGGCCGATGCCGCAGTCGAACGGCGGGTGATGGAGCGCGACGACCACGGGTTTGCCGCGCGCCGCGTCGAGTTGCTGCGCGAGCCACGCGAGGCGCGCAGCGCAAAGCGTGCCCGCGCTTTGCCCCGGCTGCATGGAGTCGAGCGCGATCACGCGCAACGGGCCGAGGTCCGCGGCGTACTGGACAAACTCGCCGCCTTCGCGCAGCTCGGGCCGATCGGCAAACACTTCGCGCAGCGGCTCGCGCGCATCGTGGTTGCCGATCAGGAGCCAGTACGGAAGCTCGAGCGTGTCGAGCAGCGTTCGCAGGTGCCGGTATTCCTCGACCGAGCCCTGATCGACGAGGTCGCCCGTCATGAGCACCGCGTCGGGGCGCGGCGTGAGCGCGTTCAATCGCGCGATGGTGCGCGCGAGGCTCGCGGCGGTATCGACGCGGCGATAGGCGAGCGCGCCCGGTGGCTTGATGTGCAGGTCGCTGATCTGGGCGAGCAGCATGGTAGTCCTCATTGAGAAAAAATTACGCGAGCGCGATGAGCGCTTCAGGGGCGATCGAAATGCCGACCGGCGTGCCGCGTGAGAGCTCGACGCGGCCCGCCACGTCGACGAGCAGGGCATCGGGCGCCGCTCCGCCGATCGTGAGCCGCGTGCGCTCGCCGAGAAATGTCGCCTGCTCGATCACGCCGCGCAGTTGCGCGCCGACAGGGTCCGCGAGCGTTGCGTCTTCGGGGCGGAAATACAGTTCGGCGGTGCCGCTGGTTTGGGCCACGCTGGCCGGCACGGCGCCGCCGCTCGTGCGCAGCATGCCGCCTTGCCATTCTCCGGCGATCCGGTTGAGCGTGCCGACGAACTGCGCGACCGCACGGCTGGCCGGCTGGAAGTAGATCTCGCGCGGCGTGCCGATCTGCTCGATGCGGCCCGCGCTCATCACGACGATGCGATCGCCCAGCTCCATCGCCTCGGCCTGATCGTGCGTGACGTACACCGTCGTCACGCCCAGCTCGCGCAAGAGCATGTTCATCTCACTGCGCAAGGTGTCGCGCAGGCGCGCGTCGAGCGCGGTGAGCGGCTCGTCCAGCAGCAATACGCGCGGGTGGGGCGCAAGCGCGCGTGCCAGCGCCACGCGCTGGCGCTGGCCGCCCGAAAGCTGGTTGATCGGCTTGGCCGCGTGCGCTTCGAGACGCATCATCGCGAGCAGTTCATCCACGCGTGCGCGCGCGGCGGCAGCGGGAACGCGCTGGATCTTCAGCCCATAGCCGATGTTGCCGCGTACGTCGAGGTTCGGGAAGAGGGCGTAGTTCTGGAACACCATGCCGACCTTGCGCCGCTCGATGGGCAGCGCGGTCACGTCCTCGTCGCCAAAAGCCACGCGGCCGCCGGCGTCGGGCGTTTCCAGACCCGCGATCATGCGCAGCGTGGTGGTCTTGCCGCAGCCCGAAGGGCCGAGCAGGACGAGCGTTTCGCCGGCGCCGATCGCGAGGTCGAGCGGTTCGAGCACGCGCGTGCCGCGAAACGTCTTCGCGCAGCGCGTGAGCGTGATCGGGATCGGTTCGAGTTTCATTCGGAATCCTTCTTGTTTTTTTGCTGCCCTGCGAGGCGCTGTTTGCCAGTTGGCTTTCCTGGGGAGCCGGGCACGTCCACGTCGAGCCATTGCATCGCCACGAGCAGGGGCATCGTCATGAGGAAGAAGAGAATCGTGTAGGCGCTCCCGACTTCGATGCGCAGCGACGCGTAGGTGTCCGCGAGGCCGACTGGCAGCGTTTTGGTGTCGGGCGTGTGCAACATCCACGTGAGGTTGAATTCGCCGATGGAGAGCGTGAGCACCGCGAGCGCACCCGCCACGATGCCGGGCCGGGCATTGGGCAGCACGATGGTCGTGAAGCGCTGCCAGAAGCTCGCACCGAGGCTCGCCGCGCCTTCCTCGAGCGTGCGCAGGTCCTGCGACGCGCACACGGCCGCCACGGGCCGCACCATGAACGGCAGGGTGAACACCACGTGGCCGACCACGATGAACGCCGCGCTCATGCGAAAGGCGCTGAAGCCGCCGTACACCACGAGCAGGGCGAGCGCCGAGGCGAGGCCGGGCAGGGCCACGGGCAGCACGAGAAATTCCTCGATCAAACGCGATAGGCGCGTGCGGCTGCGCGCGAGCGCATAGCCCGCGGGCACGCCGGTCACGAGCGTGATGACGAGCGTGGCGGCCGCCACTTCGAGCGAGAGAAAGACGCTCGAGTGATACTGCGTCCAGACCTGGTCGAGCCAGCGCAGCGTGAGGCCGCTCGCCACGCCGCGAAAATAGTTGACGGTCAGGCCCGCGAGGATCGACATCACCACGGGCACGATGAGAAACGCGCAGGTGGCGAGCGTGACGAGCCATTGCACACACGCAATCCATGCACGCGCTGAGGGGAGCGGCAGGCGCCGCCGCGCGGCGGGCGGCTGGCCGGGCGCTTCGCGCATGTCTTGCGCAGCCGTTGCGGCGGGATTGACGACCGTATTCATTCTGGAGTCCTCGAAAACCACAGCGTGCTCATGCCGTGGCCGCGACGGCCGCGCCCGTCACGCTGCGCGCGAGCGTGAGCACCGCCCACGTCACGAGACCGAGCACGATCGAGAGACCAGCCGCCGTGACCATGTTCGCGTTGAGCGTGAACTCGGTATAGATCGTCATCGGCAGGACGTCGATGTCGGTGGCGAGCGTGAAGGCCGTGCCGAATGCGCCCATCGCGGTCGCGAAGCAGATGGCCCCTGCGGCGACGAGGCCGGGCGCGAGCGCGGGCAGGATCACGTCGCACAGCACACGCCACGACGACGCGCCAAGCGACCGTGCGGCTTCTTCGAGCGAGCCGTCGAGCTGGCTTGCGCAGGCCATCACCGTCACGATCACGCGCGGGATCGAAAAATACAGATAGCCCGCGAAGAGTCCTGCCATCGAATACGCGAACACCCAGCGCTCGCCGGTGAGCCGCAGCGAAAGCGCGCCGATGAGCCCCTGGCGGCCGGCGAGCATGATCACCATGAAGCCGACCACCACGCCCGGAAACGCCAGCGGAAACGTGAGCAACGCGACGAGCGCGCGGCGCCCGGCGAACGTGCGCCGCGCGAGCAGAAGACCGCAGATCGTCGAGATAACGAGCGTCGCCGCGGTCACCGCGGCCGAGAGCGCGATGGTCGCGCCAAGGCTTCTCATGTAACGGCCGTTCGTCAGCAGTGCGCGATAAGTTTCGACGAAGTGCCCGTCGGCGCTCACCTGCACGAGCGCGATCATCGGCAGCAGCCAGAAAGCGAGAAACACCGCTAGCGCGGGCGCGATGAGCGCCACACGCCAGCGCAGCGGAAAAGTGAGGTCATGCATGGAAGTGATCGGCTGGGGTATCAGTGCATGATCTGCAGATAGCGCTCGCCGAACGCCTGCTGCTGCGCCGCCATCTTCGCGAAGTCCACGGGCTTTGCGCGCGCATAGTCGCTCGCGGGCAGGAACTTCGAAGCCGCTTCCGGCGAGAGCGCGCTTGCGCGCACCGGGCGCAGGTAGGCATTGGCCCAGAGCTTCTGGCCTTCGTCGGAGAGCACGAAGTCGAGCACCTTCTTGCCGTTCGCTTCGTGCGGGCCGTTCTTCACGAGGCTCATCACGTAGGGCACCGAAATCGTGCCTTCCTTGGGGATCACGAACGCGACGTTCGCGTGGTCCTTGTACTTGGCGCGGTAGGCGTCGAAGTCGTAGTCGAGCAGGATCGGAATTTCACCCGACAGCACGCGTGCGTAGGCCGTCTGCTTCGGCACGATCGGCTCGTTGGCCTTGAGCTTGCCGAACCATTCGAAAGCGGGCTGGAAGTTCTCGAGCGTGCCGCCCAACGCGAGATTCACGGCCACCGCGCCCGCATAACCCACGAAGGCGCTCGACGGATCGAGGTAGCCGACCATGCCCTTGTACTCGGGCTTGAGGAGATCCGCCCACGAACGCGGCACCGGTTTGCCTTCGAGCGCGTCCTTGTTGACGAAGAAGCCGAGCGTGCCCGAGTGGATGGCGAACCAGTAGCCTTGAGGGTCCTTCAGGTCGGCGGGAATGTCGTTCCAGTGCGCGGGCTTGTACGGCGTGATCACGCCCTTGTCCTTCGCCTGGAACGCCGATGACACGCCGAGGTAGACGACGTCGGCCACCGGGCTCTTCTGCTCGGCCATCAGTTGGGCGATGGATTGGCCGGAGTTCTTGTTGTCGAACGGCACGCGAATGCCGGTGTCTTTCTGGATTGCCTGAATCTGGCTCGCCCAGTCGGCCCATTCGGGCGGGCAGTTGTAGCAGATCGCGGTCTGATCGGCCTGCGCCGCAAGCGGCCCGGCGAGACCGGCGACGAGGGCGGCGGCGCTCGCGGCGAGCGGCAGCGCACGGGAGAAGCGGGGTAAGCGGGGTAAGTGGGGCAAGCGGGTCAGGCGCCGCACGGGCGCGGCTAGCGCGCGCAGGGCGGCGCGCACGGGGGCAAGCGAAAGCGGGCCGGCAAAGGCGAATAGGCTGGTCACGGCAGGTCTCCAGGTCGGTTGCGAGAGCGTCTGGTGGATAAGGGCCGCGTGCGTGCACGGCCCGGATTGTCTGGCTGGTTCGGTTTGTTCTTCAGAGCTGCCACGGACTCACGAGCGCGCGCCGCCGAGTTCGAGGCCGCGATCGATCGCGCTCCCAAGGGCGCCGAGCGGCGCATGCGCGATCGCCGCGATGGTGCCGCCCGCGCGCAAGGTGTGCGGCAGCGTATTGGCGAGCGGCCCCCCGTACTGGCCGCCGATGCGCGCCATCAGGCATTGCCACGCTTCGCGGCCAATGTCGCGGTTCGGTGTGCCGATGCTCGCGAGCGGCGGCGCGAGCAGTTCGCCCATTGCGAGGCCGTCGAAGCCGAGAATCGACATGTCCTGCGGCACGCGCAGACGGGCGCGGCGCAGTCCGCGCATCACGACCATCGCCAGCAGGTCGTTACTGCAGAACAGGGCCGTGGGGCGCGCGGGCCCGCTCGTCAGATGCGCGAGCACCGAAGGCGCGAGTTCCTGCGCGTTGAAATCGATTTCGAGGGCCGGCGCGGGTGTGAGGCCGGCCTGCTGCATCGCGAGGGCGTAGCCGGCATGGCGCTGGCGCGCGCGGTCAGAGGCGGCCAGCGTGCCGGCCAGCATGAGGATGCGGCGATGGCCGTGCGCGATGAGCATGCGCACGCCGTCGCAGGCGGCCTGGTGGTTGTCCACCGACACCGAAGGGCGGCGCTTGGTGTCGTTGTGCATCAGCACGTAGAGCGGGCCGTCAGCGTCGAGTTCGTCGAGCAGGGGGTGCGTGTCGGCGTCGGCGACGGTCAGGATCAGGCCTTCGACACGTTGCGCGCGCAACGTCTCGATCGCGTGACGCTCGCGATCGGCGTCGTACTGCGTGGTCATCAGCATGAGCCGAAAACCCTGCGCCGCGGCGAGTTCGTCGATCCCCTGCAGGCATTCCGCGAACACCGGATTGGCGAGCGTGGGCAGCACTACGCCGATCAGACGCGTGCGCTCGCCGCGCAACTGGCGGCCGAGCGGGCTCGGGCGAAACTTCAGCGCGTCGATCGCTTCGCGCACCCGCGCGAGCGTGACGGGGTTGACGGTGTGAGGCGCATTGATCGCGCGCGACACGGTGGCGATCGAGAATCCGGCGTGTGCGGCGACATCCTTGATGGTTGGCGTCATGCGAGCGGCCCCGGCGTCGTTTGTAAACGTTTTCGATGGGGCCGATTATGAAAAATGCGTATGACCGGCAGATGACGCGTGCGGTCCCCCGTCGCGCCTTTTGGACGCGTGGCGGGCAATGGTAGAATCGCGTCCGCCCTGCCGGGGTGATGAAATTGGTAAACATAGCGGACTTAAAAGACGATTGAGTGCCCGACCGGAAACGGCCGGTGCAGAACCCCTCAAATTCGGCGAACCCCCTGGGCCTGGAAGCGCGTTGCGCAGGCGCCGAGGCAACGCCGAGCCAAGCCGGCTGCCGCGCAAAACGGCGGTCAGGAAGGTGTAGAGACTAGACGGGGGGCGCCTAAGGCCATGCGCGGCGTGATATTACGCGGCGCTCAGCGACGGCGAAGGCATAGTCCAGCGCACGAACGCGCGTCCAACGCAGGACGCGAGGCGTCGAAAGACGTGGTGTGACGAAAATCCGCCGCCTAACGGCTTGCCGGTTCGAGTCCGGTCCCCGGCACCAGATGTTGCTCCAGTGGATGTTCCAACGGATTCCGCTGGATTCCGGAAACCCGCGATGGCTTGACGCTTCGCGGGTTTTTTATTTGCGCGGCTAACTCCGCGCGGGCGCACGAAGCGATCTGGCTAAGGAAAAACGGGAGAGGGCGGGAAAACCCGCTGCAGCCGCGCAGAATGGCGGCGCGAGGATCAGTCGGGCGCTGCGCGGCAACAAGGCGCTTGCGCACTCAACGACTACCGATCTTCCCGGTGAGAGGGTTGATCAGCCTTGCGAATCCGAACAATGCCGCGATGCCAAAGGGGCAGGCGATGAAGAATGCGGTCAACATGACTCGGCCCTAGACGTAACAAAATGTATCGTCAGTTTAGCCCGGTCATGCGATTTGGGTATCAGGGTGAACGACAACAAACTATTGCGCTATCTCGAGCAATCTGCCCTGCAACAGCGCGCTAACGCGCTGCAACCCCCGTTTGACGGGCAAGCGGGAGAAGACTGTACGATCGCCATCAGATGCAGTCGAAGATTACCTCTACTGTCTGGGACGTCACCCCGCGCACGCCTTCGCTGTGGATCTCGACTGTGTGTAACTGCTTCTTCCGTTTTTCGCAGTAGTCTTCGGCTTCGGTGAGCCCGACTGCGCGCACATGGTTCCACGAAACCAGATCCCAGCGCGCGCGGCTCGTGACGGTGAGATGCCCATCCTGTCTCGAATTGACGGCCGTCACCGATGTGCACGCCGCCAGCATGCTGACTCCAAACAACAGGATGCAACCTTTCATAGATTCTCCGTGGTCCGCGAGCATTCTCGCCGCCAACCCGGGGAATTGGCAACTGGCAACCCACAGCGATGTGCCCCGGTGCGCCGGGCTTGCTTGACGCAGTCGAACGCCCGCGCGCAGACGACTGCGTCGACGCCGGCGTCAGCGAACGGGAGCGGCTGAGCCGTCCTCGGCGGGGATCGACTTCGGGCGGCGCGGTTTCGCGTGAATCCACGGGTATCAACGCCCAAGTCGGCGGCTGTCGTAGCTCGGAGGTCAAGGGCGGGTGTGTCGGACAGCCAGGCGTTGGCACCGGGCCGGTAATTGGCGCGGCCGCGGGCATAGAGTTGCGCAGCGGCGGGCGTGGGACCCTGCCCAGCGGATTGGTGAACGGCTTGCGCGGTTCGTGATGTACGCACTCCGGCCGGAGGGGACCGTGAGCGAGCCTGGCACCGCGCGTCGCGCCGTTAAACGGCGAGCAGGGCGCTCAGTCGTGGGCGATCAGGTCGCCGATTTGACCCTGGCCCGAAACGAGACAGGAAGAGAGGAAGTTTTCGCTCTGGGCGCTCGCGCCGCGTTCGCCGAATCCGCGCACGAGCGCTTCGGCCTTGACGAGTGCGGAGCCCTGGGCACAGGTAAGCGAGCCAGCCTCGTGAGCCTGCACACGTGTCATGGCACGATTCGCGAGGAGGAGTGCGAGGACGATGACAACACCAACATTGAATGCTTGTCTCATGATTTCGTCTCCTTGTGCATTGAGACTATCTCAGCCGCTCGGCGTCCGAAGCCAGGAGTTTCCCGGCGATGCACTGCAGCACCTGTGGCACGCAAAAACGCGCTTTCATGCGATCTGCGTAATGCTTCGGCCTCCTTCGCTCCGACTCGCGCACCGCTACGCCTTGACCAGCGCGGCACGGTAAAAACGCGCCAGTAGGCGGCGTGAGGCGCTGCGTCGCAACAATGCCGCGTTGCGTCAGATTCGACGTCTGCTAACAAATGTAGCCCTCTTGTGCGGCGAGCCCGAAGCGGCACATCGACACGGTGTGTTTTTGCACAACGCGCCGCCTTGGCGAGGCGCCAATCCGTGTCGGCTCAACGTGGGTTGAAATGCGATGGGGCTTCCTGCAAGATCGACGTCCGATCCCCTTTTCCTTTTTACTGTTCGAGGTGAACCCATGCAGTTGATCGGCATGATGGACTCCCCTATGTGCGCCGCGTCGCGATTTCGCTCCATGTGCTCGGGCTCGAGTTCGAGCACCGCAGCATTTCAGTTTTTCGGCAGTACGACGAATTTGCTCAGATTAATCCCGTCGTCAAGGCGCCGACCTTCATCGACGACGATGGCACCCAGTTAATCGACTCGACACTGATCCTCGACTACCTGGACCGCAAAGTACCTGCCGCGCGGCGGCTCATGCCGGAGGAGACGCAGGAGCGGACTTTCGCGCTGCGCGTGAACGGTTTCGCGCTCGCGGCCATGGAAAAGACAGTGCAGCAGGTCTATGAGCGCCAGTTGCGCCCCGCCGAGCGCCAGCACGAGCCGTGGTTCGACCGTGTGAACGCGCAGATGCACGCGGCTTGGGCGGTTCTCGACCAGCTCGTCGCGGGCCGCGACGGCTGGCTGTGCGCGGGCCGCATCACGCAGGCCGACATTACCGCGGCCGTTGCATGGCGTTTCAACCAGTACATGCTGCCCGGCTGCGCTGAACCCGCCCGATATCCGGCGATTGCCGCGCTGTCCGCCCGCGCCGAGACACTGCCGGAATTCGTTGCCACGCCCCTCGACTGAAGCGCGTCCGCATGGCCGGCATGCGCGCAAAGACCGCGTGGCGCGGCCGCGCGCGATGCCCGGCCGGCGCGGCGGGCTCGCCGACGCCGTGCCTCCGCATTCCGGTCGATTGTTTGCGATTTTCGACAAGTGACTTCGCGGGCGGCCCATTTATCCGCGCCCGCTGCATTCCTACAATCACAACATCGAATGACCTTGCGTCAGGAGGACGCAGGGCATGCGGCGGGAGCGGTCATGAAATCCTTTATCGAACGACAGTTGTATCAGCCAGCATTGGTCCTGCCGATGGTGGACCTTATGCAGCTGATGGTGTCGCACGACTTCAACATGGGGCAAGTCGGCCTGATGATGGCGACGCGCGGCGCGCGCGCCGCATTCCTGCGCTCGCGCGAACTCTGGAACGCCGGCCACGGAGAATGTGCATCCACCGATTGTGTGCACTGATGGCGTGCTGATTGCACGCGCACTGAGCTTGCCAAAACTTTAACGACTGAATCTCCAGTCAGCGATTCACCGAACGACCGACGAGAAGCGCGCCCGGCGTTCGCCGATCCCCCTGACGCGCAGCGGCTTCGCCCGTTTGCTGTTGCGACGTCACCCTGTGAGCCGCCTCGACGTGCGAGGCGGCTCTTTTTTGCCCTGCGTTCCCCTTCGCAATACATGCCGATGCCTACCCGATTCGCAGAATCACGCTGCGGGCGGTGGCTAGTCGTCGCGCGTAAGATGGCGCGATCGGCCGCCTTTCGCGACTCGCGGCTCAACTCGCGTCAACGGCAAAGGAGAGCGGCATGGCACAGCGTTTCGATGCGATCGTGATCGGCACGGGGCAGAGCGGCCCGCCTCTCGCGGTGCGGCTTGGCAAGAGCGGCCGCAAGACCGCGGTGATCGAGCGCGCGTCATTCGGCGGGACCTGCGTGAACGTCGGCTGCACGCCGACCAAGGCCTACGTCGCCTGCGCACGTGCCGCCCACGTTGCGCGCCACGCGGCGGACTTCGGCGTGCAGATCGGCACGCCGAAGTCCGGCGACGTGCGCGTCGATCTCGCGTTCGTGAAGGCGCGCAAGGAGCGCATCATCGGGGCGTCGCGCGACGGCGTCGAGCAGTGGCTGCGCCATGCGCCGAACGTCGCCGTGTTCAAGGGTCACGCGCGCTTCACGGGCGCCCACACGGTGCGCGTGGCTGCGCACGACGGCGCGCAGGCCGATCTCGAAGCGCCCGAAATCTTCATCAATACGGGCACGCGCGCGCTCATTCCTGCCATTCCCGGCGTAGACACGATCCGCTACGAGACCAACTCGACGCTGCTCGCGCTCGCGCAACTGCCCGAGCATCTGGCGATCTGCGGCGGCAGCTACGTGGCGCTCGAATTCGCGCAGATGTTCCGCCGCTTCGGCAGCCGCGTGACGGTGCTCGTGCGCGGGCAGCGTGTCCTCGCACGCGAGGACGAGGATTATTCGCGCGCGGTCCAGGACGTGCTCGCGCGTGAAGGCGTGGATTTTCGCTTCGGCGCAGAGCCGCGCAGCGTTGCGCCGCTGGATGGCCAGGCTGGCGTGCGCATCGCGCTCGACAGTGGTTCGCTCGACGTTTCGCATCTGCTCTTCGCGACTGGGCGCCTGCCTAACACTGACGATCTGGGGCTGGACGCGGCGGGCATCGAGCGCGACGCCCACGGGCTCATCGCCGTGGACGGCCAGTTGCGCACACGCGTAGATGGCATCTGGGCGCTCGGCGACGTGAATGGCCGCGGCGCGTTCACGCACACGTCATACGACGACTTTCAGATCGTCGCGGCGAATCTGCTGGACGGCAAAATGCGCAGCGCCGACACACGCATTCCCGCATACGCGGTGTTCGTCGACCCGCCGCTCGCGCGCGTCGGCATGAGCGAGCGCGAGGTGCGCGAGCGCGGCAAACCCGCGCTCATCGCCACCCTGCCGATGTCGCGCGTGGGCCGCGCTCGCGAGCGCGGCGAGACGGACGGCTTCATGAAGGCGCTGGTGGACCCGCAAACGCAACGTATCCTCGGCGCGGCGATCTTCGGTATCGAGGGCGACGAGGCGATCCACACGTTCATCGACACGATGACGGCCGACGCGCCGTACACGACGCTGCAATACGCGATGCACATCCACCCGACTGTGAGTGAGCTGGTGCCGACCTTGCTCGACGGCCTGAAACCTCTCGAATGAGCACATTGGCATGAACCAACCGGACACCGCCGCATTCGGCAATCTTTTCGCAGGCATCGACCGCGACGCCAATGAAGAGCGCTTCGATACGCTCGTTTCGCGCGAGGGGGTGCGGATCGAGCGCATCGTCTCCACGGGCCAGGCGAGCCCGCCGGGGTTCTGGTACGACGATGCGCGCGAGGAATGGGTGGCGCTGCTCGCCGGCGCGGCGACGCTGGAATTCGAGAACCCGGCAGAGCCGCCGCGACGCCTGCTGCCCGGCGACTATGTGCGCATCCCGGCGCACTGCCGTCATCGCGTGTCGTGGACCGATCCGACGGTGCCGAGCGTGTGGCTCGCGGTGTACGTCGGCGCAGCGCCTGAGGAAGGCGACGGCGACGCATGAGCGCGGCGATAATCGGCAGAATTCAACCGAAGTGCAACGTCATGTCCGCGAAACATCCGCGACACCTGCTACGTATCGCCCTGGTTTCCGACACGCACAATCTGCTGCGTCCGGAGCTGCTCGCCTTCGTCGAGGGCGCGGATGCCATCGTGCATGCGGGCGACGTCTGCGATCAACGCGTGCTCGACACGCTCGCGGCCATTGCGCCGCTCACCGCCGTGCGCGGCAACAACGATCGTGGCGCGTGGGCCGAGGCGTTGCCGGTGCAGACCACCGTTGCGCTCGGTGGGGTCCGGCTTGCGGTGGTCCACGAGCTGCCGGACCTGCGGGGCGATCCCGCAGCGGATGGCATCGCCGTGGTCGTGAGCGGCCATTCGCACAAGCCCATGCTCGAAACGCGCGAGGGCGTGCTGTATGTGAACCCCGGCAGCGCGGGGCCGCGCCGCTTCAGGTTGCCGATCTCGGCGGCGATGCTGACGATCGGCAGCAGGGGCGAACTCAAGATCGAGCACGTCAATCTCGTCGAATAGTCCCAAGCGAGCGCGCAAGAAAAAAGGCCAGCACGAAGCTGGCCTTTTGCGTTCGAATGAGGCCTATCAGGCGCGCACGGCGTTGGCGACGGCGTATTCCTCGTCGAGCTCGCGCGCGAGACGCACCCCGCGCAGCACCGCGTGCGCTTCCGCCCTGGTGCTCACGCTCGGCGCCGAGCCCGGCAGCGGGCGGCGCGCCGTTTCGTGCAGCGCCAGCACCGAGACGATGCCGATCACCGCCGCGCCCATCAGGTAGTACGCGGGCATCATGAGGTTCTGCGTGTGCTCGACGAGCCATGCCGCCACGAGCGGCGTGGTGCCCCCGAACAGCGATACCGAGACGTTGAAGCCGATGGCGAGCGCGCCATAGCGGATCGCGGTCGGGAACAGCGCCGGCAGCGCCGAGGGCATCACGCCCGTGAAGCACGAGAGCAGCGCGCCGAGAATCAGGAGACCGAAAAACACCGGCACGAGCGCGCCCGTCTGGATCAGCGTAAGCGACGGGATCGACAGCAGGATCAGGCCCACGCAGCCCGCGAGCATCACGGGCTTGCGGCCCACGGCGTCGGACAGGCGGCCGAACGCGAGCGTCATCGGCATCATCAGCACCATCACGATCAGCACGAGGAAGAGGCCGTGCGTCTCGTTGAAGTGCAGCGTCGCCGAGAGGTAGCTCGGCAGGTACGACAGCGCCATGTAGTCGGTCACGTTGAAGATCAGCACGAGACCCACGCACAGCAGGAAGGGGCGCAGATGCTGCGTGAGGAGCGAATGCAGCGTGAGCTTGGGGCGCGTGTGCTCTTCGGCTTCGCGCAGTTCCGCTTCGCGCTTGAACGCGGGCGTTTCCTCGAGCTTCATGCGGATATAGAGACCCACGAGGCCGAGCGGACCCGCGATCATGAACGGCACGCGCCAGCCCCAGTCGAGCAGTTGCTGGTGCGAGAGCACGGCGGTCAGCACGGCGACCGTGCCCGCGCCGAACACGTAGCCGATCAGCGTGCCGAACTCGAGGAAGCTGCCCATGAAGCCGCGGCGCTTGTCGGTGGCGAATTCGGCGATGAAGGTCGCCGCGCCGCCGTATTCGCCGCCGGTCGAGAAGCCCTGAACCAGGCGCGCCACGAGCAGCAGCGCCGGCGCGGCAATGCCGATCGACTTGTACGAGGGAATCAGGCCGATGGCGAAGGTGCCGCAGGCCATCATGATCATCGTCATCGCGAGCACGCGCTGGCGGCCGATGCGGTCGCCGAGCGGCCCGAACACCATGCCGCCGATCGGGCGCACGAGGAACGCGGCCGCGAACGTGCCAAACGTGGCGATGAGCTGCGCCGAAGGGTTGCTCGACGGGAAAAACACCTGGCCGAGCGTGACGGCGATGTAGCTGTACACGCCGAAGTCGAACCATTCCATGGCGTTGCCGAGCGCCATGGCGCCGACGGCGCGTTTGAGGAGGCTTTTATCGACGATCGTGATGTCGTCGAGGGTAAGGTCGGTCTGGGCCGACGCGCGGGAAGCGGAAGCGGTCAAGGTCTGCATCTCCAATGACTGCGACGAACCCACGAGGGCCCGCCACGGTTGCCGGAGAGTACCGTTTCGCGATAGCGGCGACATTTCGCGCACGGCACGCCACGTTGCGTCAGAGACGAGGGCGGGCCGAAGGTGCATCGCACAAGGCGAGCGGCGCACGAAAGCAATGCTGAAGTGTCGCGAAACGACACTCGGACAAATTGTGTTTAACGTTGCGCCTGCGTGGCCGTAGATGGGGGGCAGGTCGCATGAGGACGCTGGACCGGCACGAGGTGCCTGGGGTTGCCCTGGTCAAAGCGCCGCTGAAACGAAAAAGAAGCCCGCGTGGCGGAGCGTTCCTTTTGTCATATGCGCATTCGGGATGATGGCGTTTTGGGGCGCCGTGCCAAATGCAATTGATGGCTAATGCCTGTTGAACGAGGCCACATGGTAGCACGATAACGGAAGATCGCGCAAACATCGGCACCCGCGGGAATTCGGGGCGCGGGCTGGAAACCCCACGGGGCGGGGGATTGCGCTGTTTCGATGGAACCGTTTCCGCAGCCTGGAATGCGCATGAAGCGCATAAAAAAACCGCGCCGGGGGCTAATGCCGTTCAGTTAAGGTCCTTTTTAAGGACGCGGACGGCATAACGTTTCGGTACAGCCTTCACGGCCCGCTCGAATTTTCGACCGGGCCGTTCTTCTTTGAGGAGTGCAACGAGGCGCTGGCGCAGACGTTGCAGCAGGGCTGGGAGTTTGCCTTGCGCACGGGTGACGGCGGCCCAGTGCAATTCGTACTGGATGACGTGGAAGGCGCGCACGAAGCTGATCTCGGTCGGCTCGCACTTCACCG
>NZ_JAMBPQ010000003.1 GCF_024206495.1 Paraburkholderia sp. CNPSo 3272
CTCGCTGGTCTGGCCGCGGGCCCATCTCTCGGCCGAGTATCTCACCACGGTCGTCGCTGTTCTCGGCACCACGATCAGCCCTTACCTGTTCTTCTGGCAGGCTTCGCAGGAGGTCGAGGAAATGCGGGCGAAACCTGGCGAGCGGCCGCTGCGATGGATCTCGTCGTTTCGCGCGTACCGGCACATTAACCGGATCACGGCCGACACCTGGATCGGCATGGCCGTCTCCAACGGCGTGGGGTTCTTCATCATGCTGACGGCCGCCGCAACGCTTTACACCCATCACGTGAAGATCCAGACGTCCGCCGACGCGGCGAGAGCCCTCGAACCGATAGCGGGCCATCTGGCGGCATACGTCTTTGCCGCTGGCATTGTCGGCACGGGGTTGCTCGCGCTGCCCGTCCTTGCAGGCTCTGCGGCATACGGGGCTGCCGGGGCGTTCCGGTGGCGCAGCAGCCTTTCGCTGCACCTGACGCTGGCACGCGAGTTCTATGCCGTGATTGCCCTGGCCATCCTCGGCGGCACCGCCATCACGTTCTTACATCTCGATCCGGTCAAGGCGCTGTACTGGAGCGCCGTCGTCAACGGGCTGGCTGCCGTGCCCGTCATGGTCGTGGTCATGCTGATGGGCACCAACCGGCGCGTGATGGGCAAGTTCGCGATCTCGGGGCTGCTGAAAGCGGGCGGCTGGATCGCAACGGCGTTCATGGCGCTTGCGGCCGTGGGCATGTTCATTCCCGGGTAGGGGGGGATATTTTTTAGGATCGCTCAGTACCTGCAGGGTTGTACTCGATGGGGCATGCGGCTCCGGCTCCTTCACTTCTGGCGTTGAGCGCCAGCAATTTCTGGGGCGATTGCAGCGTGGTTGACGATAGCCACCATGGCGACCCCACCGATCACATTTCCGATCAGAGTGGGGAACAGAAATACAACGAAGTAGTCGCCAATATTGGCCACGCCGATCATTACCGCATAGGCGGCTTCCGCAGAACCGGCGATAACGTGAGCAAGGCCGCTCACGCCGACTGTGTATGTCACAAGCAGAATAGTGGACAAGCGCGCGGCGCGAGCACTCGGCAAAAGCCACACCATCAGCGCGATGAGCCAGCCCGCGAAAACGCCGCGCACTACCGTCACTCCGAAATCACCCGAAAATGGCGCATGCGCGACGTTGGCTAGCGCTGTACCGATCTCCGGCGAGAACACGCCCCTGAACTGCAGCATGGCCGCGAAGATCGTCGTACCCATGAGATTGAAGAAAAGCACAATGGACCATAGGCGCAACGTTCGTCCGATCGTCTTCAGATCACGACGAACAAGCACGGGAAGGACGGCCGTCAGCGTGCTTTCGGTGAATAGCTGCTGGCGCCCGAGGATCACAAACACGAAGCCCATCGAATAACCGATGCTCGATATGAGGTGGCGCCAGGTTGTCGCCGGCAACGCACTTTCGACGATGGCCTGGGCGAGAAAAGAGAAACCCATGGACATGCCAGCCGCAAGCGCCGACCACATCAACGCCGAGAATGTCCGCCCCATAGCGGTCTCGCCTTCCTCCCGAACTATTTCATGGATGACGAGAGGATGCGGGGTCGAATGCTCGGCGGCCTGTTCGCGCTGACTATCGTCGAGGTGCGGCGAGTCCGCGCCAGCTTGCAGTTCGGGCATGACCGTGCTCCTTTGAGCCGCCCTATGCCAAAAACCAGGCGAGCAGCGGGCTAGAACGGTAAGGTGATCGAGTATCGGGCCCGCGTGTCCGAATGGCGGCGAGCGCTGCTATGCGCGAGTTTTCGGTTGCGTTACCAACGGCAGCGCCTTGCCGAAACATCGGGCATCGCCCATCCTGACATACTCTCCGTATGGCTCAATGCTTCGATATCCATGGCGTTGATAGAATGCGATGGAATGGCGGTTTGCCGCCCTCGTCTGCAAAACGACGCAACGAAATCCCAATGTGACGGCAATACGCTCCAGATAACGGAGAATGGCGGATCCCGCGCCGGGCCATTCAGGACGTCGGTAGATTCGCTTCAATTCGGCCACTTCGAAAGAGAGGCGCCGGACAGCGCCACAACCTATTGCTTCTCCCTTTGCACTCCGCGCGACGACGAACGCACCGCGCGGCGTTGTCGCGTCTTCGACACGAAATCGCGTCTGCGCGCCGTCCCCGCTGTAGAGTGCGACCATGGCGCTGACTTCGTCGAGAAGAAGACTCGCATCGAATGAATGCGGGTCTTCCTGACGCACGATGGCAAGGACTGGTGACTCCTTCATTCTGGCTCTCCTCCTTGCAGCCGGGTCGGCACGTTCAACGCAATCAATTCGCCGGTTCTCAATCGTGGCTTGCGGTTTCGCATCTGCCGTGCCCAGGGTCTCGTGGGAGCGAACGGCGAACTCGGGCAGACAGGCAACCCGCCGCTCGGCAGGCCCGTTCGCGCCGCGAGCGTCACGGCTCCAGCTTGACCTTGATCCAGCCCGGTTCCCGCGCATCGAAAGCGCGATAGGCGTCGAGCACGTGGGTAAGCGGTTCTCGCTGGGTAAGCACGCCAAGCGGATCAAATCCGCGTTCACGCACCAGCTGGACGAGTTCCGGCACGATTGTCCGGTGATTGCAATTCCCAAGCTTGAGCGTGAGGTTACGGTTCATCGCCTCACCGATCGGGAAGAAGCGGTCGGTGGGCGGATACACCCCGATGACCCCTATCGTGCCCGCCTTCGCCACCGTTTTCATGGCCCATTGCAGGACCTGCGAAGGGCCGCTACCTGGCTGCCACGCGCTGCCGTTCGTATGGCCGCGTCCCCCCGTGATTTCCTGCACCTCTTCGTCGAACTGGGCGGCTGTTGCGTCGTCCTTGTCAGCGCTGGCGCCGCTCCCCCGGATAGCGTCGACGCCCACTGCGTCGATCACGCGATCGGCGCCGATGCCCGCGGTGAGTTCCGTTAGCACCTCTACAGGGTCCTCGTCCTCGAAGTTCACCGCCTCGGCACCCAGGGCACGAGCCATGTCCAGACGCGAGGCGACGCGGTCCACGGCGAAGATTCGGCCGGCACCCATGAGGCGCGCGCTAGCGATGGCGAAGAGTCCGACCGGCCCCGCGCCGAAAACGACTACCACGTTCCCCGCGCGCACTTCGGCGAGTTGCGCACCAAAATAGCCGGTCGGAAAGATGTCCGAAAGAAGGATCGCGCGGTCGTCGTCGAGTTCGTCCGGCAGCGGCACCAGGCTCGCGTTGGCGAAGGGCGTGCGCGCGTACTGAGCCTGCAGGCCGTTGAAAGGCCCTGTGCTTTCGGGGCCGCCGAAGAAAGCCGTTCCCGCCTGCGCGCCATTCGGATTGGCTTTGTCGCATTGCGCCGTATAGCCTGCGCGGCAATAGGAGCACGCGCCGCAGGAAATGGTGGATGGAATGAGCACCCGCGTGCCACGGCGCAGATTGCGTACGCCCGACCCCACTTCCTCGACGGTGCCCACGCCCTCGTGACCTAGCACGGTGCCAGGCTTCATGCCGCCTAACGTGCCGCGTACCATGTGCAGATCGGTCCCGCAGATTGCGCTCGACGTGATGCGCACGATGGCGTCCGTAGGTTGTTGAATAGACGGGTCCGGGACAGTGTCGAGCCGGATGTCACCGATGTCATGAAAAACCACCGCTTTCATTGTTTGCTCCTGTTCGTTTCAGTGGCCCGGCGCGAACATGCGCAACACGCGGTGCCATTAATGAAATGTGCCCACACTCGACGGGTAGAAAAGAGCCAGCGCTCGGCTAGTCATAGTGAAGAGCGTCGCTCCTGGTATTCACGCCTCAACCATGCGTGCACGTTGCGCTCCGTGCAGCGGCATTTGAGCGAGTTCCCGAAATGGGTGAAGCGCACCGCCCGTTCCTGTGCCCAAACACGCTGGATTAGCTGCCTCTGTGAGCGAGACTGCTGGCCAGAGACAGGAGGAAGGACGGATGGCTCTGAGGCGTGGTTGCGCGCTGCGACTGCTTCGTCGAAGTCAGGGCGACAGATAAACTACCGCAGCGAGAACATTATTTGAGCCAGTGATGGCGGTACGTAAAGCGGCCTTATCGTACGCGCGTATGAGCGTTTCCTGCCTGCGAGTGGAACAGGTATCGGGATTGCGCAATGCGCCTGCGGCCTCGCCACTAACTTTACAGTGGGATACTTCAGCGGGGCAAAGCCACTCGAGGCGCTCCTTGAGCGCTCGAAGGCGCGGCGGCGCGCAGGTCGTCGAGCACGGCGCGGGCGAATTCGAGTTGCGTGACGAGCGCGGGCGAAGCCGGCCGGATCGGCAAACGCGTTTCGTGCGACAGGGTGCCGTCGAGCGCCAGCATGGCCTTGATCGCACTTGGGTTCGGCGCGGCGAACAACAGGCGCAGCACGCCCTTGAAGCGCTCGAAAAGCCGGGCCGCCGCCTCGCCGTAGCCCGCCTTCGCGAGCGCATGCACATCGCGCAGCAGGTCCGGGCAAATGTGTGCGCTTGCGAGTATGCCGCCCGCGCCACCTGCTTCGAGACACTCCAGAAACGCTTCGTCCGTGCCGCAAAGCAGCGAGATGGGCAGTTGCCCCAGCGCCTTGAAGCGCTCACTGGCGCAAGCCTTGATCGCCACGATATTGTCGAATTCCGCCAGTTCGCGCACCGTTTCGACTTCGATCGGCACGCCCGTGCGATGCGGCACGTCGTACAGCACCAACGGCTTCGACGTCGCACGCGCGATCTGCCCGAAGTGCCATGCGAGCCCCGCCTGGTCCGGGCAAACATACGACGGCGCGGGAACGAGAAAACCCGCCACGTCCCACCTTTCCAGCGTGCGCAGATCCTGCACGAACGCACGCGTATCGCTGCCGCCCAGGCCCGCGATCACGGGCACGCGCCCCGCTGCGACCTGCGTTATGGCCTGCAGCACGGTCACGCGCTCCACGTCACTGAGGAGCGCCGCCTCGCCGGTCGTGCTGAGCGCGACGATGCCGGCAACGCCGTCACTCGCGTATTTGTCGGTCAGGAGTTCCAACGCATCGACATCCACTTCGCCATTGCGCAGCGGCGTCACGATGGGCAACCAGATTCCCTCGAACATATCAGGCCCCCTTGTTGCCGGTGCGCGCGCGCAGCGCGCCGATCGTGGCTTCCGGCACGCTGCCTATCAGCGTATGCATCGTGAAGTCGATGTCTTCGGGCGCGATATCGAGTAGCACGCGCATGGCGCCGCGCACGAAGGCCGTCTGCGCGACGTAGACGCCGAGCGGGGAATGCAGCAGCGCGGCGAGATGCGCCCGTGCGGCTTCTTCGGTATTCGCGTTCAGCATGACTTCGAGCCAGGCACGCGGAGCCCGCAACGGAACGACCTTGGCACGCGGGCGCGGAGCCGGCGCCTCGATCTCGTAACGGGGGATGGGATTTGCGCAAGCCATGAGATTTGAATTGCTACTCGCAGGTTGTGAACACAACTTCAGCGTATTCCCGAACGCGTAAAACCGGTGTTAAAAATGGCGGTGCGTCGTGTCTAAATTTCACATGCTGTGTGCGAGCTGCGGATTCAACTCGAGATGCAGCACGACGAGCCAGCGTCGCGGGCACGCGTTCGCAATTTCGAGTGGCGCTTCGTGCGCACTTCCACTGCTTCGCGCAGGTCCGATGAATCCCTGCTTCTTTGCCGCGGCCCATGCGGCGCGCGCATCGGTCACCAGCCAGTTGCTGACGAGCAGGCATGTAATGCAGCTGAAGATCACTGTCTCGAAGTCCGAAATACCCGCATCGATTTGCTGGGTAACGTAGCCGAACACGGCGGTCAGTATCTGGTCCACGGAAAACGTGAGAAGCGCGAGCTTCAACCAGCCTCTAAAACGCATCGGCATGATTAGCGGAGAAACACAGGATTGAATGGCGGCGGCAGCACATGGCAATGCCCCGGGAGGATTCGACGCGCAAGTGTAGGCGTGGCGTTCTTCTTCGCACAAGAAAAAATGCCGTAAAAAAGCGCCGCATTTACACGCTGGCAGCCAATCTTTTACGGCTTGTTTACGCGCTGTTCGCTACGATCATGCGATCCGCAATCTCTCGGGCCATTTCGTGTTGAAACTCCTCATTCCCGTCATTGACCGGCACGGCGCAGCCGAAGCCGCACGCCACAGCGCGTTTCTTTTTGCCGAACGCGGCATGGTGGAAGTCGAGATCGTGGAGACGATGCAGCAAGCCGAGGCGAGCAACGGCGCCCGCAAGCGCAGGCAACGGCACGGCCGCGACATGCTCGCCGCCACCTGCGCGATTCTCAAGGACGCAGGCGTGCCGTACCGGCTGCGGCACGCGCCTGGCCCCGCGGAACGCAGCATCGCCGCGTGCGTGGAATGCGGCGGCGCGGATATCGTTCTCGTGGACGCAAGCCATCTCGGCTTTCTGCGCAAATGGATGATGCTCGCAAGGCTCAGGCGGCTTTGCAGCGTGCCCGTGACCTTGTTGCATTGACGGCGTATCGGTCCCATCGCCTGCGCAACAACACGCTGCTTGCCGTGTGGTGGGGTCTGCCCGAGCGCGCGAACCCGCATGTTCGAAAACATCTGCAGGGCGCATTGCGCTGCCGCGCGCCACGCAATGCGGACTACTATATCGTCAGTGTATTGGGCAACCGGGCAAAGGAGGCTCGATGGCCGACTGGTCCAACATGATGCGCGATTTCGTCGACGAAATCGCTGCGAGCGTGGCCATGATCCGCCGCGACGAGCGGGGCCAGTTCGTGGTTTCGGCGTGCAACGATCATTTCATGCGCATGACGGGCGGCAGGCGTAGTGCGATCAAGTCGTTTCCGGCCCCGTTCGATTCGCTCATTCCCAACTACGCCCGAACGGAATTCCGCAAAAAGCTCACCCAGTGCTTCGAATCCGGCGTCGCCCGTGAACTCGAGCAAGCCTACGACCTGAGGGACGGAACGCACTGGTGGCGCCTGTCATTGAAGCCGATACGCCACGCCGAAAGCGGCGTCTCGGTGCTCGAAATCATGGTCACAGGCCTTGAAATCACCACGAAAATGCTGCTGACGCACGAACTGGAAGTCAGCACGTCGCGCTTTCGCTCGGTCGTGGACGCGGCGTACGACGCCATCATCACGATCGACCAGCAGCATTGCATCACGCTATTCAATCGCGCCGCCGAAAACCTGTTCGGGTACTCCGCCGAGGAAATGCTCGGCCAACCGATCACGGACCTTCTGCCCGAGCGCTACCGCGGCAATCATTCGCAATACGTCCACCAGTTCGCGCGTTCGCCCGTGCGCTCGCGGCAGATGGACGAGCGCAACCGCGTGTATGGGCTGCATCGGGATGGGTCGCTGTTGCCCGTCGAAATTGCGATTTCGAAAATCAACGTGGGCGGGCTGATCGAATTCACAGCCGTGATTCGCGATATCGCCGACCGCGTTCGATTGATGGACCTGCTCCAGAAGCAGGCCGTGACCGACGAGCTGACCGGCCTGCCGAACCGCCGCGAATTTGCCGACACCGTTGAACAGCTTCTCGAAGCGGACAAAACGCTTTCCGTCTTTATTCTCGATATCGATTACTTCAAGAAGATCAACGACAGCTACGGGCACGACATCGGCGACGAAGTCCTGCGCGTGCTGGCCAAGGTCGTAATGAACAGCGACAGACCCATTGGCGTGTTTGCCCGCTGGGGCGGCGAAGAGTTCGTCGCCGCGCTGCCTGAGTTAGATATCGACCAGGCAACGGCCGTGGCCGAGGAGCTGCGCCAGACGATCGAGCAGCAGGACTTCGAGCACACGTGGCGACTGGGCAAGCCTGTTCCGTTTACGGTGAGCATCGGCGTAACCGAGCGCCTGCCGGACGAGCATGACTTCGGCGCGATCGTCAAACGCGCGGACGTGGCGCTCTATCGGGCCAAGGACAGCGGACGCAACCGCGTCGAAGTCGGCTAACGCGCGCCGCAATTGCATCGCCTGCTTTCGCCAAGGAGCATCAAATGGACAGAATTGCGCTGGCCTGCGCGGCTGTGCTGGGTCTTTTGCTGTTT
Organism: Paraburkholderia sp. CNPSo 3272; assembly: GCF_024206495.1. Classification (GTDB taxonomy): domain Bacteria; phylum Pseudomonadota; class Gammaproteobacteria; order Burkholderiales; family Burkholderiaceae; genus Paraburkholderia. The sequence continues at coordinate 8,021 of NZ_JAMBPQ010000003.1, forward strand.
GGCCTCGGCCTGTCCATTTCCGTGCTTCGCTTTCGCGGAGGCACACTCTCGGGATGCGCGCCGGACCCAGCCAGCCTGCTGCACAAGCTCGTCCGCGCGCATGCGAACACGGCCGAATATGTTCCCTTCCTGGCCGTGCTTTTTCTCTATCTGGGCACACGCTCGCCCTCGCCGGTAACGCTGGCGCTGATCGTGGCAGCGACCGTCTGCCGGTGCCTGCTCGTCGTCGGGCTGATCGCGTTTCCTACGATGGCGAAACCCAACCCCGCCCGATTTCTCGGCGCGCTCGGCACTTACGCGGCCGGTATCGCGCTGAGTCTCGCATTGCTGCGTTGACTCGAGGATGTGAGCCCGTGCGCGGCCATGCTGCCGCTTTCGCTGTACGCGCAACGTTGTCGGCGGTGCTCGCCACGGTCCACGCGAATCGCCATGCAGCGACGCCAGCAGTTGCAACGGGCAAGCCGTTGCTTTCGATGTTTCCGCAGACCCGCGAGGGGCACGCGCTGCCCCCTCACGACACCGTGGTCAAGAAGCCCGCATAACGCCCGCCCGGCTTACATGGCCGGGTCGATCGGCGACGGCGGCGCGCCGCGTGCCTCGATGGCCTGGCCCGCCAGCAGACACAGGTCTTCGCGGAAGTGCCCGGCGACGATCTGCACCCCAACCGGCACGTCCTTCACCATGCCCGTCGAGACGACGAGCCCCGGCAGGCCCATCGCGGGCAATGCGCGCATGGTCAGCTGGGCGTCCCACACGCGCTGGAATCCCGCCGCGCCCTGCATGTCGAGGTTGTCGGGGAACGGCAGTTCGCCGGAAACCGGCAACAGCAGCACGGGATATTCCGCAAGGAACAAGCGCCATGCGCGCGTGAGCGTCGTGCGGCGCACCAGCGACGGGACCACCACGTTCTCGGGCATCGCCTCGACCTTGGCGCGCACGCCGTCCACGACCGCCTGCGCGCCCGGGTCGCCGTCACGCGCCACGGCGTCGGCGAGCGCCGGGAAGCCGTCGCCGAGCCACAGGCGTTCCTGCACTTCGCCGGCGTCACGCAGGAGCGGCACGTCATCGATCTGCTCGACCGTCCAGCCCGCGTCGGCGAGTCGGCGGCCGGCGTCGAGCAAAGCATCCTCCACCTCCTTCGTGATGCTCATGCCGCCCGGGCGCAGGCAGAGCGCCGCGCGCCGCGGCACGTCGGGCCCGATGAGCGGCGCCGGCGTCCACCAGGGGTCGCGCAGGTCGGGCGCGGCAAGCGCCGCGAGCGCCAAGCGCAGGTCCTCGACCGTGCGCGCCATCGGGCCCGCACCCGACATCATCTGCGCGCCGATCGGCCGCTCGGGCGACGACGCGTTGAACGCCGGCACCCGCCCTATACTGGGCCGCAGGCCATGCACGCCGCACGCATAGGCCGGGTAGCGCACCGAGCCGCCAATGTCGGTGCCGAGCGCGATATGCCCGATGCCGGCCGTGACCGCCGCCGCCGCGCCGCCGCTCGAGCCGCCCGGCGTGAGCGACGCATTGCGCGGGTTTTTCGTATGCCCGTGGACCTGGTTGCTCGTGAACCAGCGCAGCGCGAAGGTCGGCGAATTGGTACGGCCGAGCAGCACGGCGCCCGCGCGCACCAGGTTTTCGACAGCCGGGCTGTTCACCTGCGCGATCAGATCCTTCTGCAGACGCGTGCCGTTGGTCGTCGCGAAGCCCGCCTGGTCGATGTTGATCTTCGTGGTCACTGGCACGCCCGCGAGCGGCCCCGGGTCTTCGCCGCGCGCAATCGCCGCGTCGATCTTGTCGGCCTGCGCGAAGACCCATTCGGGCCGGTAGTCGATCACCGCGTTGATGAGCGGATTGACGGCTTCGAGACGATCGAGCGCAACCTTCGCGGCCTCGCGTGCCGACACCTCGCGCGCGCGAACCCGCTTGGCGAGCTCAGTTGCGGATAAACGCCATAGTTCTGTCACGATCCCTCCGGTTCGTTAGCAAAATGGGAATGGCCAGGGCCTGTTCAGGCGCTGGCCGATAAGGTCTCGACACGCCGCCGGTCGCGCACAACCGCCAGCGCGAGCGCCGCTAGTCCGCACGCCGCGATGAGCGCGAGCAGCGCCGCGCGGCCGCCGTGCACCAGCACCCAGCCGCCGACGGTCGGAAACCCGAACGCGCCGACGAAGTACGCCGCGACGAACCACGTGAGCGCGGCGCGGCGGTGCGCGGCGACGGTGTCGTTGACGGCCTGGAGCTGAACGATCGGGTAAGCGAGCCCGTACCCGGTGCCCAGCAGCACCGCAGCCGCCGATTGAAACAACACATGAAACGGCACGACGAACATCGCCGCGCTGCCCATCACCATCATGACGAGCAGCACTTTCGTCGCGGTTTCGGAGCGCATCTTGATGACCACGCGCGAGAGCAGCCAGCGCGTGGCGATGACCGTCACCGTGTAGACGCTGAAGAAGGTCGTCGCTTTCGCCTCGGTGCCTTGCACGAGCGACATCTGGAACGTCATGAGGCCCGAGAACACGCAGCCGCCCAGCGCGATGATGACGATGGGATACACCGCGCGCGTGCGGGCGATCACGCCCATCTTCAGGAGCCACGGGTCCGGCGAGGCCGGTTCTTGCGTCGCGGTGCTGGAGCGCACATGCGGCGCGAGCCGGCCGAACAGTTCGAGCAGGACGGCCGCCAGCACGCACAGGCCGCCGATCGTGTAGAGGACGCCGCCAAGCGGCATGCGCCAGAAGCGGATCGCAAAGCCCGCGAGCGCCGGACTGCCGCCGATGCCCGTCATCTGCATGGTGGCGAAGCGCAGGAACCAGAGGCCGCGCTCCGCGTCGTTCGTGCGCTCGGCGAGCGCCATGGGCGCGGCGAGGCAGAACGCGCCCCAGCCGAAGCCCACGAGGAAGCCGGGCACGACGTCGAAGCTGCTCACCTGCTCGACGAGCGCGAAGCTCACCACGCCCGCGCCCACGCAGAGCGCCGCGAGCGCGGCCATGCGCGCCGCGCCCACATGCTGGGCAACCCAGCCCGTGAGCGAGACGCCCACGAAGGTGCCGAGCGCGGCGCCCGCGAGCGCCACGCCGGTGTTGATGTCGTTCCCGCCGATGGCGCGCACGTGCATGGAGAACAGGAACGTCGCGCCATAGCCTGCCGATGCGAGCAGGACGCCAACGAGCATGATGAGGGCACTGAATGGGCGCACGGCGGGCCTTCCGGACGATGACGGAAGTGTGCAGATTATCAGTCCCTGTACCCAGCGTTGCATTCAGGTGCTCCTCGCGTGCGTGTCGGCGGCAGGCGAACGGCCGCGCGAGTGGAAACGCTTCCACCGCACGGCCGTCGCGGGCCGGTTACTGTTCGCCCTGCTGCGCGTGTTCCGCCGCGTCGATGATCGCGTCGGCCACGGCCTTCGGCTGGCTCAGCATCGAAACGTGGCTGCCGTTCACGCGCGTCACCTTCGCGCCGATATGCTTCGCCATCGATTCCTGCAGCGCGGGGTCGATCATGCGGTCACGCGTCGTCACGACGAAATACGAAGGCTTGTCGTGCCACGCGGCCTGCGTGACCTTCTGCGCGAGCGCGCCGCTGAACCACGGGCCCTGGGTGGCCGCCACGATGCGTTGCTGCACGGGCGGCAGGTCGGGCGCGAAGTCCTGGCGGATCGCCTTGTCGGAGAGCGTCAGGTAGCCCGCCGAGTCCTTGCGCAGTTCGCTCGCCCAGGGCGCGTCCGGCTGGCCCTGGGTGATATCGGCGATCGACTGGCCGTTGTCGGGCGCGAAGGCCGCAACGTACACGAGCGACTTCACCTTCTCGTCGTTGCCCGCTTCGCTGATCACGACGCCCGCCCACGAGTGGCCGACCAGCACGACCGGCCCCTTCTGCTGCTCGATCACGCGCTTCGTCGCGGCCGTATCGTCGGCGAGCGAGCTGAGCGGGTTCTGCACGGCCACGACGTGCAGGCCGCGCGCTTCGAGTAGCGGAATCACGCGGTTCCAGCTGGAGCCGTCGGCGAACGCGCCGTGCACCAGCACGACGTTGGTGCCTTTCAGGTCCTGCGGGGGCGCGGCGTGCGCCGCTTGCAGCGCGAAGAGGCCGCTGAGGAGCGCCACGGACGTGAATATCTGCTTGATCGAGGCCATCGTTTATCTCTCTTCTCTTGTCGGGTCGTTCGGTGGGTCGGGAAACGCGGATTACGAATGCGCGTAGATCGGGCCGAGGCCGGGGATATCGTCCTGCGCGGCGCGCGCGGCGTTCGCGGCGTTCATCGCGTGATGCGGCTTGCGCGGAGCGGACGCGTCGGACGAGCCGTCCGCCACACCGCCATACGACGGCGAAACGGCCTGCTGCGCGACCTGGGTGGCTTCCACGCGCGCCAGCGCTGCCTGGATGTTGCGCGGGTATTGGGTTTCGTCGGCGGCCGGGTTGTAGCCGGCTTTCTGCAGCTGCACGAGTTCGGCCCGCACCTGCGCACGGGTGACGGGCTCGTTCGACTGAGCGAACGAAAGAACGGGGGCGGCGGCGAGAGCGGCGAGAGCGAGGAGCTTGAGGGCTTTCATGAGGTTCTCCAAAGAGGAAGGGTAGACAGCGATCGGGTTCAATCCGTTTTCGGTTCAGCACGAGGGGTGTATCGAGCTGGCGTAGGTGTATTTGAACGTCCCGATGTATCTGCCGTGTTTCCGTTTGGGGCGCGGTTTGCATATGAACGTGTCCGAATTGCCCGCAGATACATTGCGCTACAAAAAGCCCGCCGCGATGCAAGGCACGGGCCGCAACGCAAACGCCGCCGGCCCGCGAGGGCACGGCGGCGCGGCGTGGCGTGGCGCTTATCAGCCGAACGTGAAGCTGTAGACGTGCGCGCCCGGGTCGAGAAAGCGGATCTCGAAGGTGTGATCTCCAATGCGGCCGGACTGCCGCACGAGCTGATACAGGCGCGCGCTGGTGGCGACGCCGCTGCCGTCCGCTGCGACGTCGGCGCCATGCGCGGCTCCCGGCGGCGCGCCGTCGATGCTGATGCGAAAGCGCACGGGCTTGCCGTCGGCGGCGGGGGCGAGTACCAGATGCAGGTCGCGCGCATGGAAGCGATAGGCGATGCTCGCCTGCGGCGCGCCCGCCACGGCGGACTCGGCGCCCACGTTCCACTGGCCGCCGAACGCCCACTGGTTCAGGCCGAGCTGCCCCGGCAACGTGTACGCGGCGGCCGTATCGGCCTGCACACGCGCCGGGTTCGCATTGCCCTGCGCCTCGCGATACCCCACATACGTTTCGCCCGAGCCGATGTCGCGTTGATCCGCGGGAGCCAGCGCGCCGCTCGCCTGCGGTGCTTTCGGCGTGGCCGCGGGCGTGGCGCGGCCATTGTCGGCCAGCAGTTGCTGGATCGCCTGCTCGGCCTGTGCGTAATCGCCTTCGCCGAAGTGGTGATAGCGCACGCGCCCCTCGGCATCGACCAGATAAAACGCCGGCCAGTACTGGTTGCCGAAGGCGTTCCAGATGCGGTAGTCGCTGTCCACGGCGACGGGATAGCGAATGCCCAGGTTCGCCAGCGCACGCTTGACGTTGCCCGTGTCGTGCTCGAAGCCGAACTCCGGGGTGTGCACGCCGATCACGACGAGGCCGTCGTTACCGTAGCGGTCGGCCCACGTCTTCAGGTACGGCAGGGTTCGCAAGCAGTTGATGCACGAATAGGTCCAGAAGTTGACTAGCACGACCTTGCCGCGCAGCGCGTCGGGCGTGAGCGGCGCGGAGTTGAGCCACGCCGTCGCGCCGTCGAGCGCCGGCAGGCGGCCTTCCACGGGAAGATCGACGGCGGCCGCGGGGGCTGGCAGCGACACGCGCTCGATGTGAGCCGCTGGCTCGTCTTGTACCGCTGGGCGAGCCTGGGCTTCCTGCTCCTCATGACGCGCTGGCTCCGCGCTCGGCGTTTGCCGTGCGGCAGCGGGGCTCGCAAGCAGGTCGACGAGGCGCGCCTCCACGCCGTTGGTCGGAGCGCCCGGCACCAGCGCAAGCAGGCGCGTATCCACACCCAGCGCGATCGCGCCGACCGTGAGCAGCACGAGCGCCCCCATCGCGCGCCGCACATGCTCGCCCACGCCGAGCGAGCGCTTGAGCGCAGCCATCGCACGATGGCCGAGGCCCGCCACCACTGCGAGCGAACTGGCGGCGCCCACGGCATAGGCCGCGAGCGCGGCCCAGGTCAGCCAGGTCACGCCGTGGCGGGCCGCGCCGGTGATGATGAGACCGAGGATCGGTCCGGCGCACGGCGCCCAGAGCAAGCCCGTGGCGGCGCCGAGCAGCACGGCGGAGCCGATGCGGCGCGACGCGCCGTCGTCCTGCGAGCGCGCCATGAAGCGGTCGGCAAGCCCCGTGAGCGGGCCGGACAGGCGCGTGGCGAGCGCGGGAAAGAGCAGCGCCGCGCCGAACAGCGCGAAGAGTCCCAGCGCGATCCAGCGGCCGTACTCGCTCAGTTGCGCCGCGCCGTTCAGGCCGGCCGCGCCGAGCCCCGTGAGCAGCGCGAACGTGAGCGCGAGGCCGAGCAGCATGGGCAGCCGGCCTGTGAGAAATGGCTCTTCGGAACGTGCGAACACGAACGGCACGACCGGCAGGATGCAGGGGCTCAGGACGGTGAACGCACCGCCCACGAATGCGATGACGATGAGTAACATGAGTTCGGTCTCCAGACGAATGTCGGCGGACTTGCCATGGGCCGTATTTCAGCGCGGGCATGTATCCGGGGAATGTCTGGAAGGCGTGCGTCGTGCATCGGCATGTATCGCGAAAGCGGCTGGATACAGAGGGATACAAACACGCGAAGGGCGTGCAGCGGTGCACGCGCGGTGGACGATTTGTATCTCTACGTATCGTGCCCCGGCGGCGACACACTACGTTTCAACAGTGCTGCCGGCGGGACACGACCCAGATACGTGGGAGCGTTCCAATACGCTCGTCGTCCACACAAGGAGAACCCTCATGATCTCTCGTCTCAAGATAGCCGCTGTTGCCATCGGCCTCGCCGCCACCGCCGGGCTCGCCGCGTACGCCTCGGGCGAAGCGCCGTCGGGCGGCTCGGCAGCGCTGCAAACCGGCGCGCAGGCGCCCGACTTCACCGGCATCAACAACTGGCTCAACAGCCCGCCGCTCGACCTCAAGCAGTTGCACGGCAAGGTCGTGCTCGTCGACTTCTGGACCTTCGACTGCATCAACTGCGCGCACACGATCCCGCACATCAAGGAGCTGGACGCGCGCTACCGCGACAAGGGTCTCGTGGTGGTCGGCGTGCACACGCCCGAGTATTCGTTCGAGCGCGACACCGGCAACCTGCAGAAGGCCATCAAGCAATACGGCATTACGTACCCGGTCGCGCAGGACAACGGTTACGCGACGTGGAACGCCTATGGCAATCAGTACTGGCCGGCGGTCTACCTCATCGACCAGAACGGCAAGCTCGTCTATACCCACTTCGGCGAGGGCGATTACGCGCAGACCGAGCAGAAAGTTCGCGATCTGTTGGGCATTCAGGGCAAGCAGGGATGATCGGCTGGCGCCGCCGCTCCGGCTCGCGGGGCGGCGGCGGCCACGCGTTTGCCCGCGCAGATCTGGCAGCAGCGCGCGAAGAGACCGAATCTACGCGTAACATGCGCGCGTACCTGCAAAAACGGAGAAGACCGATGTCGACAGACTGGAAAGGCCGCTGCCTGTGTGGCGCGGTGCAATACGAGGCTCGCGGCGCAGCGTTCGCGCAGCTCGTTTGTCACTGCCGCGATTGCCAGCGCGCTTCCGGATCGGCCGGGTTGCCGGTGGTTGTCGTGAGCGCTGCTGAATTCTCGTTCGAAGGCGACATCCGCTCTTATACGATAACGGGCGGCAGCGGCATGCCAACTACACGAAATTCCTGTGCGCATTGCGGCAGCCTGCTCTTCGGCACACCGCAGCATGCGCCGGACATCGTGACTATCTACGCCGGGACGCTCGATGAGCCTTCACGGTTCCACGCAGAATTCGTTCAGTTCACATCTGAACGGCATCAACTGGACGCTCGCGATCCCGGCATTGCTCAATATGCGGGACGCGCGCCCTGAGCCATTCAAAGGTGCCGCGTTTCGCGAGGCGGATTGCCCCAGTCATTCGCGAGACCGTCGGCATAGGAGATCGGTGCTTCGAGCGCTTCGTTCAGGTCGAAGTCGTCGATGCACATGATATTCACGTTGATGTAAGCGTAGCCCGTTCCGTTCGGCATATCGACGCGGTCGAACACGTGCACGCCGCAGTGTTTGCAGAACGGATGGTGGGCTACCGGGTTTTTCCCTTCGTAATGCGTGAGATCGCTTTCGCCCGCAAGCAGAACGAAGTCTTGCGGGCGAACCTGCACGAGCCAGAGGCGCAGCCTTCCACAGAAACTGCAGTTGCATTTTCCCGTGCCCTTGCTGAAATCGATTAGGGCTTCGAACTTCACCGACTGGCAATGGCAACTTCCACGGTACGTCCGCTGCATGGGGCTCTCCCGATCAGTTTGACGACAACTGCGGGATTATGTCACCAATCCCGAATCAGGAGCCCCGGCATCCCATCAAGGCGCGAAACGCGTAAACACGTAGTCGCGATCCTTCACCTTCGAAGCGTGGCACGCAAAACAGGTTTGATGCTGCGCCTCGTTGGCCGGCACGCCGTTGATGAAGCGCCCGTATCCCCAGCCACCCGTCGACGCATAGCGGCGCGAGTCCTTCACCATGACCTGCACCGTCGTGGGCTGGCCCGGCACCGTCGCCGGCCCGAAATCGTCGGACTGCTTGCGCTTGTACGCAAGCTTCACGAGGATCGTGCCGTCGGGATACGGCAGCGTCGCATTCTCGATGGCCTTAATCGCAACCGGATTGCCGAGCACTACGCGCAGTTCGTCGAGCGGCGCAGCCTCCTCGGCCGGCGCGATCATTTCCCACTTGCGGTAGCCGGGCGGAATGGTCACGCCGTAGATCGGCGAGGCGGCCTGGCCCTGCGCTTGCGTACCTTGCTGGGCCCACGCGGCGGGCCCCTGCGCAAGACCCGCGAGCAGTGCGAGCGCGAGGAGCGCGCGATGCCTGAAAAAGCGTGCTTGCATCGCGGCCCCCGTCACAGATGCGTGACTTGCAGGATGGCCTGCGCGAACTCCTTGGGCGCTTCCTGCGGAAGATTGTGGCCGATGCCGCCATCGAGAGTGCGGTGCAGATACTTGCCCGTGAACTTCTTCGCGTAAGCGGCCGGCGCGGGATGCGGCGCGCCGTTGGCGTCGCCTTCGAGCGTGATGGTCGGCACGGTGATGGGCGGAGCGGCCGCGAGACGCTGCTCGAGGCTGTCGTACTTCGCTTCGCCCTGCACGAGCCCGAGGCGCCAGCGGTAGTTGGAGATCACGATGGCCACGTGGTCCGGATTCTGGAAGGACGCTGCGCTGCGCTCGAAGGTCGCGTCGTCGAAGTTCCATTTCGGCGAGGCGAGCTGCCAGATCAGCTTGTTGAACGCGTCGCGATTGGCGGCATAGCCCTGCACGCCGCGCTCGGTCGAGAAGTAGAACTGGTACCACCACTGCAGCTCGGCTTGCGGCGGCAGCGGCTTGCGGTTCGCCTCCTGGCTGCCGATCAGGTAGCCGCTCACGGAGACCATCCCTTTCACGCGCTCGGGCCACAGCGCCGCGACGATGTTCGCCGTGCGCGCGCCCCAGTCGTAGCCGCCCAGAACGGCCTGATCGATCTTCAGGGCGTCCATGAACGCGATGAGATCGACGGCGGTGACGGCCTGCTGGCCGTTGCGCGGCGTGTCGTCCGAGACAATGTGCGTGCTGCCGTAGCCGCGCAGATACGGCACGAGCACGCGATAGCCCGACGCGGCAAGCATCGGCGCAACTTCGACATAGCTATGGATATCGTACGGCCAGCCGTGCAGCAGGATCACCACCGGGCCGTTCTTCGGACCCGCCTCGGCGTAGCCCACATTGAGCAGGCCCGCGTTGACCTGCTTGATCGGGCCGAACGAGACGCCGTTGCCCGTGCGCGTGTTGGCTTCACCGCCGCCAGCCGACTGTGCGTGCGCGAGACCGCCGAATGCGAAGTCCGCGAGCGTGAGGCCGGCAAGCGACGTGCCGAGAAGGCGACGGCGACGGACGTTGACGGGATCTGACATGACCACTTCTCCTTGTTGTGCATGCAGGCCGCGCCCGAACGGCTTGGCCTCGTTGATGAGCCAGCGGCAGCAGATCGTTCGAATCATTCGATCGCGCTCGCGGCGGCAGGCAAAACGCCCCGGTGAATTTATAACCGGGCAGGAAAAGCGCCATGTATCCCAATGTGTCTGTTGCGAGCGCGTACACAAAACGAATCAAAAAAGCGTCGGCGTGCCAGGACCGATGCGGCGCGAGCGGGATTGCACGAGCGGCGAGTTTGTATCGCAATGTATAAGCTCGGGCCACAGACACATACCCTTGCAAAACGCGGCGTTCATGAAACACGGCAGATACGTGCGGCGGTTGTAATGCATCAACGCCGGAACTTGCTGATGACCGGACGGAATTCCAGACCCTTCCCAGGAGAAAGTCATGAACGTATCGAAGCTCGCCGTCGCCTTCGCCGCCAGCGCCGCAGTCCTCACCGCCGCTCCGGTCTTCGCCGCCATGCCCGCTCAATCGGGCGCGGCGCAACCCGCTGCTCAGCAAGTCCAGGCATGGACGCCCGCCGGCAATGCGGCCAACGCAAAGATCACGCGTGCACAGGTTCGCCAGGAACTGGTTCAGGCGCAGCACGACGGCCAGCTCGCCGCAATCCAGCAGCTGTACCGCGGCAGCTAATTCATTGTCCCAACGACGCTAACTTCAGGAGATAAACACCATGACTCAGGCAGAAAAAGTGCTGTACACCGGCAAGACCCACACCACCGGCGGCCGCGACGGCGCGGCCCGCAGCGACGACGGGCGTCTGGACGTGAAACTCTCGCCGCCTGGATCGAGCGCGCCGGGCACGAACCCAGAGCAGATGTTCGCGGCGGGCTGGTCGGCGTGCTTCATCGGCGCGATGGGCCGCGCGGCCACGAAGCTCGGCACGGCGCTGCCGCGCGACGTGGCGGTCGACGCCGAGATCGACCTCGTCAACGCCGACGACGCGTTCAAGCTGCGCGGCCGCCTGAACGTGACCCTGCCGGGCGTCGATCGCGAGACGGCGCAGCGCATCGTCGAAACGGCACACCAGATCTGCCCGTACTCGAAGGCGACGCGCGGCAACATCGACGTCACGCTCAGCGTGGTCGAGGCGTGATCGAGGCGTGATTGCGTAGCAGTAGAAAGCAAAAAAGCGGGGCGGCTTGCGCGCGCCCCGCTTCGCTTTGGCGTGTTGCCGCGGGCGTTACGCCTTAGCCGTGCGGCGCTTCCACGAGATTGCCCGGCGACCCGTTGCGCCAGGCCTCCACATTGCGTAGCGTCGTTTGCGCGATTTCGTTCATCGCCTCGCGCGTGAAGAACGCCTGATGCGACGTGACGATCACGTTCGGAAACATCAGGAGACGCGCAAGCACGTCGTCCTGCAGCGGTACATCCGAGTGGTCCTCGAAGAACAGGCCGCCCTCCTCCTCGTACACGTCGAGGCCGAGGTTCCCCAGCTGGCCGCTCTTGAGCGCATCGACGAGCGCAGTGCTTTCCACGAGGCCGCCGCGGCCGGTATTGATGAGCATAGCGCCGCGCTTCATCTTCGCGAGCGCGCGCCGGTCGATCAGATGACGGGTCGCGGGCACGAGCGGGCAATGCAGGCTCACCACGTCGGACTGCGCAAGCAACGTATCGAGCGGCACATAGCGCGCGCCGAGCGCCAGCAGGTCGGCGGCCGGCGGGCCCGGGTCATGGGCGAGAACCTGCATGCCGAAGCCCCCCATGATGCGTGCAAAACACCGGCCGATAATGCCCGTGCCGATCACGCCGGCCGTCTTCCCATGCAGATCGAAACCGAGCAGCCCGGCAAGCGAGAAGTCGCCTTCGCGCGTGCGCGACACGGCGCGCGGCAGCTTGCGGTTGAGCGCGAGGATCAGTCCGACGGCATGCTCGGCCACCGCATGCGGTGAATACGCGGGCACTCTCGCGACGGTGATCCCAAGACGCTGTGCCGCTACAAGATCGACGTGATTGAAGCCCGCCGAGCGCAGCGCCACGAGTCGCGTGCCGCCCTTGTGGAGGCGCTCGAGCGTGGCGGCATCGACCGCATCATTGACGAACGGGCACACCACGTCGTAGCCATCGGCGATCACGGCGGTATCAGCGTCGAGATGCGATTCCTGGTAGTGCAGTTCGTACTGGAAAGCGGTGTTCGCCTCCGTGAACGTATCGACGTCGTACTGGCGCGCGCTGAACAGGATCATGCGTGGGCGAGCGGAAGTGGGGATCTGGGTTCCCGGCATGTTGACCTCGTGCGAGCTGCGGGGTGTCGGCGCGAACTGCGCGCCGTGATGCGCATGGATGCGCCTTGAACCCGAACGTCAAAGCGTTCGCGTGCGCCGCGCGGGCATGCATGCGCGCAAGCACATGGTAACAGCAGCCCGGCGAGCGATCGGGGATGAGCGGGCCGGACATAGATGCGGCAACGCCGCGAAGCCTGCCGGTGCTCGGCAAACTTCGCGGCGTCGTGCCGCGCGCATTACGAGTGAGCGTAGATCGGGCCGAGGCCAACGACGTCCTGGCCGGCCTCATTTGCACTGGAGGCGTTCGATGCGGCGCGGGAGTGCATGCGGCTGCCTGCTGCGGACGCGCCTCCGGCCACACCGCCGAACGACGACGCAGCTGCGCCGCTTTCGGCATTCACTCGCGAGAGCGCGGCTTGCAGGTTCGCGGGGTATTGCGTGTTGTCGCTTGCCGGGTTGTAGCCGGCCTTCTGGAGTTGCACGAGTTCGGCCTTCACTTCGGCGCGCGTCACCGGTTGGCTCGACTGGGCGAACGAGAGCGCGGGAACGGCAACGAGGGCAGCAAGAGCAGCGGCGGCGAGCGATTGTGCGAGCTTCATGGTGTTTCTCCTGACGTTGGGTGAGTGGTTGCGCACTGTTGTGTATCAACCTTGCGTAGGAGACATTTGAACGCCGCGATGTATCTGGCTTGTTTGCGCGCGCGCCCGTTTTTGCAAGCGCGCTTGTCGGACGAACCGCCAGACACAGTGCGATACAGGAAGGCGCCTTCTCGTGTGGGCCTGGCAGCTGGCATGCCAATAAGGGGCGAATCGAAAGCGTTGCTGCACTGCACGCTTAGCCCCTCGCGCCTTGCATTCCGCCCTGAAATCCCTATAATAAGGGTTATCCCTTAGGCAGTAACCCTAGCAAAGAGGAAATCATGGGTGCAATCGTCGAAAAGCTGACTCAAGTTCTGGCTGCACTGCGTCGTCTTGGCGCCGAAGCGCTGAACCGTCATCTCGAATACTGCGAACTGCTCGCAGAAGCTCAGCGCCGCTGGTAATAATCGCGCCTGACTGCATCAAGCGTCCCTGCCCGTACAAACGAGGGACGAGAAGTAACACGCGGCCGCATCGAGCGGTCGAGTTTTATGCGGCGCCCAGCCAGGCCTCTATTCCGGAGGCATCCGCGCGCGCCGCATCGGGCCGCCATCCTGCGCGGCCAGAATGTGCGCCGGCCCTGGGCTGCGCTAAGCCACGCAATGCGCGACCGCGTTCGAGCGGTACGCTGCTACGTCCTGTTCGTCCTCGAAGCTCGCCGCGTCGATGCAGCGAAGGTCGCTCCGTACGTGCTTCCACCACCCTCTTGCCTTTTTGTTGCGACTGCAACGACTCGCCGGTCACGGGGAGTTAGCCACGAAGGCCGACGCGCCAAATCCGATTCCTCCATTGCCCCGGGAGCCGCGCAATCAGTGCCCAGCGCCACGTTTGGTGCGTTTTCGCGCCATTCGGGCCGGTTCGCGCTTTGGGCGGAAAGCGCCTAATCTTGAGGTATCGGCTCTTGCCCCATCTGTGAGCCGGAACGTGCGCCACCTTCCGGACTTCCGATGCGCGATCATCGCCCCTCGCATACCGCGGTGCACGACGCGCCGCACGCTCACCCGCACCACCCGCTCACGGCGCGGCTTGCTCGCGCCGTTGTGTTCGTCGCCTTGCTGGTCGCGTGGGCCGCTCTGGCGGCCGCGCTAGCCATCCCTGCTGCGTTCGCGGCGCCGAGTCCGCCCGTCGTCGTCATGACGGTGAACGGTGCGATCGGGCCCGCCAGCGCCGATTTCATCGTCCGCTCGCTGGAGCGCGCCGCGCACGAGCGCGCGCCGCTCGCGATCCTGCAACTGGATACGCCCGGCGGCCTCGACACGTCGATGCGCCAGATCATCAAGGCGATCCTCGCCTCGCCGGTGCCGGTTGCGACCTTCGTCGCGCCGGGCGGCGCGCGCGCGGCCAGCGCGGGCACCTATATCGTCTACGCAAGCCACTTCGCGGCCATGGCGCCGGGGACGAACCTCGGCGCGGCATCGCCGGTGCAGCTCGGCGTGGGCGGCGGCGGTGGTTTTCCGGGTGGCCCGCAAGGCGCTCCCGAAACCGCCTCCGCCGCCTCGGCCCCGCACGCCGAGGACAACGAATCGACGGAAGCCCGCAAGGTCATGCACGACTCCGCCGCCTACATTCGCGGCCTCGCCCAGCTGCGCGGACGCAACGCGGCGTGGGGCGAGCGTGCGGTGCGCGAGGCCGTGAGCCTCTCGGACGAAGAAGCACGCGACCAGCACGTGATCGATCTGATCGCGCAGGACCCCGCCGACCTCGCGCGCCAGCTCGACGGCCGCACCGTCACCACCACGGCGGGCACGCTGCGCGTCGCCACCGCGCACGCGCCGCTCGAAGTCGTCGCGCCCGACTGGCGCAACCGCTTTCTCTCGATCGTCGCCGACCCGAACGTCGCGCTGATTCTGCTGACCATCGGCATTTACGGACTCTTCTTCGAGTTCGCCAACCCGGGCTTCGTGCTGCCCGGCGTGGCGGGCGCGACCTGCCTGCTGGTGGGTCTCTTCGCCATGCAGCTGCTGCCCGTGAACTACGCGGGCCTCGGGCTCGTGCTGCTCGGGCTCGCGTGCCTCATCGCGGAGGCATTTCTGCCCACGTTTGGCGTGCTGGGCTTCGGCGGCATCGTGGCGTTCGCCATCGGCGCGCTCATGCTGATGGACACCAGCGCGCCCGGCTACGGCATCCCCATGCCGCTCATCGCGGGCCTGGCGCTAGGCGGCGCGGCGTTCGTCGCCACCGTCTCCAGCGTGGCGCTGCGCGCGCGGCGGCGGCCCGTGGTGACCGGCGCGGAGGCGATGGTAGGCGCCACTGGCGAAGTGATCGACGATGGCCTGCACCCCGACCCGCGGCCCGGCCACGCAGCCTTGTCGACGGGCTGGGCGCGCGTGCACGGCGAGCGTTGGCGTGTGGCATGCGCCACGCCGCTCGCCGCCGGCAGCCGCGTGCGCGTGAACGCACGCAGCGGTCTCACGCTCACCGTCACCCCGCTGCACGGCGCGGCACACGACAAGGCAAACGAGAAGGGAGAACATTCATGATCGGCTTCACGTTCGGCTTCACAGGTCTTCTGATCGCGCTGCTGGTACTGATCGCCTTATCGTCGATCCGCATCTTCAAGGAGTACGAACGCGGCGTCGTGTTCATGCTCGGGCGCTTCTGGAAGGTCAAAGGGCCGGGCCTCGTGCTCATCATTCCCGCGATACAGGTGGCGGTACGCATCGACCTGCGCACCGTAGTGTTCGATGTGCCTTCGCAGGACGTCATCACGCGTGACAACGTTTCGGTGAAGGTGAACGCCGTGGTCTATTTCCGCGTGGTGGATCCGGAAAAGGCCGTCATTCAGGTCGCGCGCTACATCGACGCGACGAGTCAGCTCGCGCAGACCACGCTGCGCGCCGTGCTCGGCAAGCACGAACTCGACGCCCTGCTCGCCGAGCGCGAGCAACTGAACGCCGACATCCAGAAAGTGCTCGACACGCAAACGGACGCGTGGGGCATCAAGGTGTCGAACGTCGAAATCAAGCACGTGGACCTCAACGAAACGATGATCCGCGCCATTGCCCGCCAGGCCGAAGCCGAACGCGAGCGCCGCGCGAAGGTGATTCACGCGGAAGGCGAACTGCAGGCGTCCGAAAAATTGCTGCAGGCTGCGCAATGCCTCGCGCGGCAGCCGCAGGCGATGCAACTGCGCTATCTGCAGACGCTCACCACCATTGCCGCCGACAAGAACTCCACCATCGTTTTCCCGTTGCCGATCGAACTGCTCAACGCGCTGATCGACCGCTTGGCCAGATGATCCGTCCCCTCGGTTTCAAGCCGTTTGCGCTATCGACACGACGCGGCTGCCGATGCCGATGCCGATGACGCGCCAGGTTGTCAGGCGCTCGGTCGAGTAGCACCAGCATGCGGCAAGCGTTAGTCAATCAAACGACGGCGACGGGCACATCACGCGTGTACTGAGCACGCATGCACATCTCCCCTGCTCCAGGCGCAAGCCCTAACCCATTGCATCAAAAAAAGCAGGCTCTCCTGCATCCATTGCACTGACCACATCGTAAATGCACATGAAGACCCCACTCGTCCTGAGACCTTGCCTGCCTTTTACCGAAGGATGAGCTGTCTTTGTGTCCGCGATTCGGATTACCGCCCCGCGTACGGCTTGCTGTTGTCGGCGCCTGCGTTGCGAATCATGCGGCATCCCTCCACGTCTTGCGAGGAGTATGGTCATGTCAGACGATTTATCTGCACAGCTTATCGACGCTTTTGACCGTCGTACCGACCGGCGTCTCAGGCGGCGGCAATTCTTCAGGAATGCCGGCGGCCTTGGGCTCGGACTGGTCGGCGGAACGATCATCAGCGCGTGCGGCGGCGGCTCGGGCGTCAGCGCCTCGGCCAGCCCCAGCGCGCCAACCGACGAAGACATCCTGAACTTCGCACTCAATCTGGAATACCTCGAGGCCCAGTTCTATACGTACGCAACGACGGGCGCCGGCTTGCCCGCCGGCATGCTGACCGGTGCAGGGAACCAGGGGGCCGTGATAGCCGGTCAGCAGGTGCCGTTCCAGGATCCGCTGGTCAAGGCCTACGCCAACGAAATCGCCAATGACGAGCGCGAGCACGTCGCGTTTCTGCGCAGCGCTCTCGGCTCCGCCGCCGTCGCCCAGCCCGTCATCGATATCAGCGGCACCAATCCGAATGGCGCTTTTTCCGTCGCGGCGCGCGCAGCCGGCCTGGTCGGCGCCGGCGCCCCGTTCAGTCCCTATGCCAGTGACAACAATTTCCTGCTGGGCGCGTTCATCTTTGAGGACGTCGGGGTGACGGCCTACCACGGCGCGTCACCGCTGCTTTCGAACAAGACATTCCTGCAGGCCGCGGCGGGCATTCTCGCGACCGAGGCCTATCACGCGGGGCTTGTGCGTACCTCGCTGTTCGCGAAAGGCCTGGATATGTCCAGCCTGATCACAGCAGCCAATGCGATTTCCGCGGCGCGTGACAGCCTTGATACGGTTGGCAATGACGACCAGGGCATCACCGGCACTACGCCCGGTTCCTCCAACATCGTGCCGGTAGACAGCAATGGCATTGCCTTCAGCCGCACGTATGCCGAAGTGCTGAACATCGTCTATCTGACGAGCACGATGGCCGTCAAGGGCGGCTTCTTCCCGAATGGCGTGAACGGAACGCTCAACATGAGCGCCTGACGTCAAGGCGCTGAAGCTTCCGCGGCGGGCGGCCCCTGCGCGACGCCCGCAGGCCCGTCGCCGGAACTCCCTCAGATTCCGAACGCGTGTGACACCGGGAAGGAGATACCGTGAACGAATTTTCTGATCAGTTTGCCGCGCCGCGCACGCTTACCGAGCAGGCGCGCGCTGACGTCCACGAGGTGCTCGCGGGTCACAGCCGGGCGCCCCGGGCCATGCTGGCGTTTGCCGGCCCCGCCATCGTCGCGTCGATCGCCTACATGGATCCCGGCAACTTCGCGACCAATATCCAGGCGGGCGCGAAGTACGGCTATTCGTTGCTGTGGGTTGTTGTACTCGCAAACGCTATCGCCATGCTGTTCCAGATGCTTTCCGCCAAACTCGGGCTGGTGACAGGCCGCAACCTGGCTGAACTGTGCCGGGAAACGTTGCCACGGCCGGTCGTCATCGCCATGTGGGCAATCAGCGAGATGGCGGCGATGGCGACCGATCTGGCCGAGTTCGTTGGTGGGGCGATCGGACTGTCACTGCTGCTGCATCTGCCGTTGATGGTGGGGATGGTACTGACGGCACTGATCACCTATGGACTTCTGCAGCTGGACCGCGTCGGCTTCAGACCGCTGGAGCTGGTCATTGCGGCGCTGGTTGGCGTGATCGGCCTGTCGTACCTTGCCGAGCTGCTCATCACGCCTGTTGCGTGGCCGGCTGTGCTCACGCACGCGTTCATCCCGCAGCGTATGGATAACGACGCCGTCGTACTGGCGGTGGGCATCGTCGGCGCCACGGTCATGCCACACGTTCTCTTCCTTCATTCGGGTCTCACCCAGAACCGGGTTCGGCCCCGCAATGAGCATGAGCGTACGAAGATGATCGCTTTCTCCAACAGTGAGGTCGTTATCGCGCTGGGCATCGCGGGCCTCATCAACATGGCAATGGTCATCATGGCTTCGGGTGCGTTCCATGCCGGCCATCCGGACATCGCGCAGATCGAGACGGCCTATCAGACGCTGTCGCCCCTCCTCGGCGGTGCTGCCGCGCTGTTTTTCCTGGCCGCACTCATCGCATCCGGAATGTCCAGCTCGGTAGTGGGGACCGTCGCCGGCCAGATGATCATGCAGGGTTTTGTGGGGTTCGGTATCCCCGTCTGGGTGCGTCGCCTCGTGACGATGGTCCCCGCGTTCATCGTGATCGGACTGGGCGCGAATCCGACGAACGCTCTGGTCATGAGTCAGGTCGTGCTCAGCATTGCGCTGCCGGTGCCGATGGCGATGCTCATCTGGCTGACATCAAGCGGGCGCCTCATGGGGCGCCACCGTAATCGCCGGATCACGCTGATTATCGCGTCGCTCGGCGCAGCGGTGGTCGTGCTGCTCAATCTCGTGCTGATCTGGCAGGCAGTTGCGTAGTCAACCAGCGCGAAAGGCACTCCACGGAGGCATTCACGATGCAATGGCACTACCTGCATGGCACACGACGGATGGACGGGCGTCACGCTGGTAGACTACTCACGTCGCATGTTCCAGCATTCCCCCACCCGGAAAACAGCATGCACTCACCAAAAGCGAATCCCTCGGGCGACAGGCTCAATGCGCCGCCCGAGCCTGGCGCCCGTTACCGCGACGAACTGAACCACGTTCTGCTGGCTGTCGCGCGGGGCGACCGGACCTCGTTCGCGACGCTCTACCGGCAAACGTCGGCGAAGCTTTTCGGAATCTGCCTGAAGATGCTGCGTGATCGGGGCGAGGCCGAAGAGGTGCTTCAGGATGTGTATATCACGGTGTGGCAGCGAGCCGCCACGTTTGATCCAGGCCTCTCCAGCGCAATCACGTGGCTCGCGGCCATCGCGCGCAACCGGGCCATCGATCGCCTCAGGCGTCAACGGCCCGAACATCTGGACGAGCTAGCCGGGGAAGCCATTGCGGATGAGGCGCCGACGCCAGCTACGCTGGCCGAACGCAGCCAGGAGCGTCAGCGGCTGGAGCGGTGCCTGCAAGCGCTTCCCGAGCGGCACGGCGAGTTCGTAAGGGAAGCATTTTATAGGGGCACCACCTACGTCGAACTGGCGACACGGTTAAGCGTGCCGCTCGGCACCATGAAAAGCTGGATCCGGCGTAGCCTGATGCAGCTGAAAACCTGTCTCGAACGATGAACACGTCCGCGCTCCCCCCTGACGATGAGCTTCGCTGCGCGGAATACGCGCTGGGCGTGCTCGATGCCGATGAATTGCGAGAGTTCGAACGGGCCATGCGGCACGATCCACGCATCGCCCAAGCGGTCGCAGACTGGCAGGAACGTCTGATCCCCCTGAGCGAAGACATTCACGACGTACCGCCGCCACCCCATGTCTGGACTCACATCCAGCGCGAGTTGGGGCTGGCTGCCCAAGGCGGCCTCAGGAGTCGCGGCAGACTGTGGGATAGTGTGCGGCTGTGGCGCTGGATTGGCGTGACGTCAACCGCGGTCGCTGCGGCGCTCGCGGCCGTCTCGCTGATATTGGTCCAGCCGGGCGGTGTGAGCACACCATCGGGCCGTGGCTATATGGTTGCGAGTCTTGCACGGCAGGGCCCTGGCGGTGGTGCTGCCTGGACCGCGACGGTCGACGTGCAACATGCGAGTATGGTCATTGTCCCGACAGCCAGCGTTCCCGTCGCCCCCGGCCACTCCACGGAACTGTGGGTGATTCCTGCGGGAATGAAGCCCGTCTCGCTCGGCCTGATTGCAGTGGACCGGGCGACCGTGGTGAAACTGCCTCGTGATCACCTTGCCGAGTTGGCCCGGCAGGCGACCCTGGCCGTCTCAGTGGAGCCTTACGGCGGGTCGCCGACCGGGCAGCCGACGGGACCGGTGCTTGCAGCAGGACCGGTTGGTCCGGCGTAAGCGACAAAGGAGACCGGAAACTAACAATTCGTTGTACCAAGAAATCGGTGCATCTTTTTCCGCGTTCAACCCGTATCTACGATTGCTTCCAGTCCGGAGGCTTCACACACATGCGGGGGAACCCAGAATGCGGATCTGCAGATTTAAGACGATAGGTGCGGCGTTTGGCCTGGTGCTGACGCTGGCAACGGTGACTCCTGTTGCGGTGGCCGGATCGATGTCAACGGAAGGCAGCGTGGAGGTCGGTGGCGCTGCGATGTATCCGTCGAAGAACATCATCCAGAACGCGGTCAACTCGAAGGACCATACGACGCTCGTTGCTGCGGTAAAGGCAGCGGGCCTCGTGAATACACTGTCGGGTGCCGGGCCGTTTACCGTGTTCGCGCCAACCAATGAAGCGTTCGCCGCGCTGCCAACGGGGACCGTCGATACACTGCTGAGGCCGGAGAACAAGGCCACGCTGGTCAAGGTGCTGACCTACCATGTCGTGCCCGGCAGGCTTACCGCGCACGATCTCGCAATGGCGGTCGACAACGGCGGTGGCAAGGCACGCCTGACGACGGTCGAGGGTGACTCCCTCGTTGTCACCCGGGACGGCGAAGGCTGGGCGGTCACCGACGACAGGGGAGCCGTTGCGCACGTCACAATCGGCGATGTCATGCAGTCCAATGGCGTGATTCATGTCGTCGACAAGGTTTTGATGCCGTAACCTGCTTCGGTTTCGCCTCGGACGAAGGGGACTTTGTCTAGCCAGCCTTCGTTCGGGGGGCCATCGTTTAAAAAGCGGCGATCGCATCTTTATGCACCGGCAGCGTTGCGCGTTCTTAACGCGCTGCAGAACATTCTTTATGGGGCGTGGTAGGCCTCCTCCTCAGTCGAGAATGAAATCGGCGCACCGGTCGCCGAGCATCATGGCCGGGGCGTTGGTGTTGCCCGCGTTGATGTTCGGCACGGCCGACATGTCGCTCACCCGCAGGCCTTCCACGCCGCGCACGCGCATTCTTGCATCGAGCACCGCCATCGAGTCCGTATCGCTACCCATCTTGCAGGTGCCGGCCGGGTGATAGTTGGTTTTGACGAATCGTTTGCAGTGGCGGCGCAGGTTTTCGTCGTCGTCGTGCGCGGGCAGTGCGATCCTCGTCAGATGGCGTGCGAGCGGAGCGGATCTGAACGCCTCCAGGAAAAATCGCTGGCCCGCAATCATTTGCCGCATGTCTTCCTCTTCTTTCAACAGATGAGGCGAAACGATCGGCATGGCTGCCGGATCGGGCGATCGGAGCTTAACGAAACCGCGCGACTTCGGCTTCACGACCACAGTGGTGATCGTGAAGCCGTAGGTATCTTCGAGTGCATCGTGTGCCTCCCGGTCGAGATAGACGATGGGAACCGGGAAGGCCTGGATGGTGGGCTCGCCGGCTCGTTCGAGCGGGTTGACCAGGGCTCCGGCCTCGAGACCGGCCGTCAGTATGGGCCCGCTGCCGAAGAGCTTGAATTGAAGGCCGTTCTTGATCATGCGCCAGCCAGTGCCCTGCTTGAAGTAGCCGTGCTTCCCGTTGGCGATTGCCGTGATGGGAACCTCCGGGTGGTCGATCAGATTCGCGCCGACGCCGGGCAGGTCCGCCACGCATGGAATGCCGTGATCCGCCAGGTGCGCGGCCGGTCCGATTCCGGAAAGCATGAGCAGCTTCGGCGTAACCAGCGCGCCGGCGCTGATGATGACCTCGCTCCTCGCATAGGCCACCTTCTCCTCGCCATTCTGGCGGTACGCCACGCCGACCGCGGCGCGGTTCTCGACGACGACGCGCAGGACCTCCGCTTTCAGCTTTACGGTCAGGCGCGCATCGTTCCTGAGCGGTTCGATATACGCATAGGCGGCGCTGCTTCTGCGGCCGTTGCGGTTGGTGAACTGATAGAAGCCGACACCTCGCTGTGTCGGACCGTTGAAGTCCGCATTGAACGGTTCTCCCATGCCCTGCACCGCCTGGATGAACCAGCGCGAAAAATCCGTCACGTGTCCAGGGTCGGAAACCAGAAGCGGACCGTCGATACCGTGTCTTTCGTTGTTGAAGCGATTGTTGCCTTCGATTGAACGGAAGTGCTTGAGCACGGCATTCCAGCCCCAATCCGCGCTCTCGGCGTTACCGCTCAACAAGCTGTCCCACTCGTCATAATCGGAGGGGCGGCCCCGCATGTACACCTGGGCGTTCACCGAGGACCCTCCGCCCAGAACGTGCCCCTGCGGGATCTCGTGGGCGCGGCCGTCCAGGTGTTCCTGCGGAATCGTTTTGTGATAACGCATGTACTTGCTGCCATGAATCAGCTTGAAGATGCCCGGCGGCATGTCCAGCAGTGGGTGATGGTGACTATGCCCAGCCTCCAGCAGAAGGACGCGACAGCCGCCGCGATTCACGAGCTGAGCAGCCGCTACGCAGCCCGATGCTCCGCCGCCCACCACAATGTAGTCAAACTCTTCCCGAGCCAATTCCAGTCTCCCATACTGCAAGTTTTGAATCCTTCGAAAGCGAACCGAAGGTCGCTGCAACATCGCGGAAACGTCCTGCCGGGCGTCGCGGGCAACGGCTTATCGGGGGCGGCCCGCAAGTCGCGCCTGGATCAGGATGACGACCAGAAGGAACGCTCCGCGGATAACGTTTTGCCAATAAGCCGAGATGGAGAAGACCCCCATGCCGTTTTCGAAATTCAGGACGTTGAACAGAACGCCAAGCAACAGCACGCCGGCCAGCGTCGAAAGGATGGAGCCCGATCCGCCGGTGAGCAGTGTCCCGCCCACGACAACCGCGGCGATCGCGAACAGCTCCCACCCAACGCCCTCCGTTGGCTGACCGGAGCCGAACTGCGCGGCAAGTATGAGGCCGGCAAGGCCCGCGAGCGTCCCGCTTGCGAGGTAGGCGAAGAACTTCGTGAGGCCGGGCCGCAACCCCATCAGCCGGGCCGCTTCCTCGCCGCCGCCCACGGCCAGCACCGATCGTCCGAACGCCGTGTAGTTGAGCACAATGACGCCCGCCAGGAAGGCGCCCCCGGCAATCAGCGCAGGCATCGGCAGGCCCAGGCAGTTGCCCTGCCCGATGAACGTGAAGCCGCTGTCGTAGTCGACTGAAACGGTATTACCGCGCGAAAGCAGCAGCGCCAGGCCGCTTGCCGCAAGCATGGAACAGAGCGTCGCAATGAACGGCAGGAGCCTCGCGTGCGTAACCAGCAGGCCGTTGGCCAATCCCGCGACGACACCGGTTCCGACGCCCGCCGCCACCCCCGCTGCCAGTCCGTGAGGACTGACGAGCGCGGAGGTGACGCTCGACAGCGCCGCAACCGTGCCAACGGAAAGATCAATGCCGCCCGTCATGATGACGAGGCACATGCCGAGCGACACGAGCGCAAACATCGAGTTGTAGCGCAGCAGGCTCATGAGGTTGAAAATCGAAAGGAATCGCTCGTATCGCATCGCGCCGAACAAAACCAGTGCGAACAGGACAGGGATGACGCCATAGGTGCTCGCGGTACGAACGAAGACAGCGCGATTCATGATTGACTCCCTTGCTGCTGCAGCCACACGGCAAATGCAATGATCGCAGCCTTCACGACGAGCGCCGCCGCATCCGGCACCCCATTGGCCAGCAGCGTGTAGCGCACCAGTTGAATGGTCAGCGCGCCAAACAGCGTGCCTGCGATCGTGGCCTTGCCGCCGCTCAACGACGTGCCGCCAACGGCCACCGCGGCAATCGCGTCCAGTTCCATGCCGTTGCCCACCTGGTTGGCGTCGCTCGACGAGTTGATGGCGACCACCACCAGCCCGGCGAGCCCTGCGCACAGCCCGGATATCGCGTAGACGAGCAGCTTGATGCGCGTGACCGGCAAGCCGGCCAGCGTTGCCGATCGCTCGTTGCCGCCCGCCGCCAGGACGTAACGGCCGAAGACCGTCTTTCGAAGCGACCATGCCGTGACGAGGACGATGACGGCCATGAGCAGCACCTGGGCCGGGATGCCGAAAGCCCTGCCTCTTCCTATCCAGTCGAACGCCGGTACGCTGAAGGTCTGGACGCTCCCGTTGGTCAGTACCTGCGCGAGGCCGCGCCCGGCGATGAAGAGGATCAAGGTCGCAATGATCGGCTGAACGCGCAGCCGCGCCACGAGCACGCCGTTGAAGAGCCCGAGCAGCCCCCCCGCGGCGAGCGCGGCCACGACGGCGACAGCCACCGCCAAATGCACATTGCCGCCGAAGGCGTTGCCCGTGAACACGAGAGGGGCAATGGCGCCCGCAATCGCCATCAGCGAGCCGACGCTCAAATCGATCCCCCCGGTCGCGATGACGAGCGTCATGCCGACGGCAACGATGACGATTCCCGCGACTTGCGTGAGGTTTATGTTCAGCGTCTCGATCGTCGTGAAATTCGGCGTATGAACGAGATTGAAAGCGATCAGGCACGTGAGGGCAATCAACGTTGCGTACCGCGAAAGAAACGCGGCCCTGTCGAAGTTGCGCAAGCGCGCGGCGGCGCGCTGGCCCTGTGAACTCGCGTGGTTCATCATGCCCGTGCCTCCCCGGCCTCGTGCCCGTGCGCCATCGCTGCCATGACCTGCTCCTCGGTCGCGCATGCGCCGGCGAGTTCCGCCACGGTCCTCCCATCCCGTAGGACAACGATGCGATCGGCGCCTTCCGTCACTTCCTCGAGTTCGGAGGAAATCATGATGACCGCGAGACCGTCCGCGGCAAGAGAGCGGATAACGCGCTGGATCTCCGCCTTCGCGCCCACGTCAATGCCGCGCGTGGGTTCGTCGAGAATCAGCAGAACCGGGCCTGTCGCCAGCCAGCGGGCCAGCAGCACTTTTTGCTGGTTGCCGCCCGAAAGCTCGCTGATCCGTTGCTTCGGGTCCGAGCACTTGATTTTGAGCGCATCGATGTACCGGTTCACGATCTCGCGTTCGCGCTTTTCATCGATGACGCCACGGCGACTGATGCGCGGAAGCAGCGCCAGCGTCAGATTCTCCGCCACACTCATTTCCGGTACGATCCCCTCCGTTTTCCGGTCCTCGCTACAAAAGCCAAGCCCGGCGGCGATTCCGTCGGCGGCGCTCCCCGGCCGGTAACGGCGGCCGTTAATCTGCATCTGGCCGGCCTCGAGACGGTCGACGCCAAAGATCGCGCGAGCCGTTTCGGTGCGGCCGGAACCGAGCAGGCCTGTGAGGCCGACGATTTCTCCCTTGCGAACCTCGATGTCGACATCGCGCACCCCGCGGGGCGCCGCCAGTCCGCGGGCTTCGAGCACACGATCGCCGATGCACGAATCGCTGCGGCTGAACGCCGTGGCGTGGCCGTCCGTCTTGCTGACATCGCGGCCTATCATCGTCGACACCAGCTCCATCCGGCTGATTTCACCGATTGGACAGGTCCTCACGGTGCGCCCGTCGCGCATGACCGTGATCCGGTCGCCAATCGCGTAAAGCTCGTCCAGCTTGTGGCTCACGTAGATGACCGATATGCCGTCGGCCTTTAACTGGCCGATGACCTTGTGCAGCATTTCGACCTCGCGCTCGTCGAGCGACGAGCTCGGCTCGTCCATGATGACGAGCCGAGCGGAGAATCCCGTTGCGCGTGCAATGGCAACCATCTGCTGCGTAGCGGTGTTGAATTCTCCAAGCGGCCTGCGCACGTCGATATCGATATCGAAGCGGGCGAGCAGGCGTCTTGCGTCCTCCTGCATGGCGGCCCAGTCGAGCAGGCCGAAGCGCCGGAAGTTCCGGCCAAGGCAAATGTTCTCGGTGACCGACCGCAGCGGGATGAGATTGATTTCCTGGTAAATCGTGCTGATGCCGAGATGCTGAGCGTCGTTGGGGGAGCTCGCCTGAAACGGTTTTCCCTCGAAAGTGAATTCACCGCCGCCCTTGCGAAAATAGCCTGTGAGCACTTTTATCAGCGTCGATTTTCCCGCACCGTTCTGGCCGATGAGCGCGTGCACCTCGCCTCGACCGATCGAGAACGTTGCGTCGACCAGGGCGTGGGTCTTGCCGAAGCGCTTCGCAATGTGCCGGATGTCGAGTAACGGCTCCGTTGAGATCGACGTGGGCTGCATCGTTGTCTCCCTGTTCCATGCTTCAGAACGTGCTGGCAAGAAGTGTTCTGGCATTGCTCGCGACGTAGAACTGGTCCTCGTTCTTGATGAAAGGCGGGACCGGCTTGCCGGCCGCGTAATCGGCAAGCGCGTCGAACGCTTTCGGACCAAAGAAGGGACTGCACCCGCAGATCGCGCCGATCTTTCCGTCGGCAATGGCCTGGACGGCGGTTCGCGATCCGTCGATCGAAACGACCAGGACGTCCTTGCCCGGCTTGCGGCCGGCGGCCTCGAGCGCGGCGAGCGCGCCCATCGCCATTTCGTCGGAATGCGTGTAGAGGACATCGGCGTCCGGGTGCGCCTGAATCAGCGTTTCCGTAACCTGTCGTCCCTTGTCGCGGGAAAAATCGCCCGACTGTGACGCGACGATCGTGAAACCGCCAGCCGCGCGGATGGCATCGTCGAAGCCCTTCCTGCGGTCGTTCGCCGGAGACGAACCAACGGTTCCCTCGATTTCGATGATCTTTTTCTTGCCGTTGGCATTCGCGATCAACCACTCGGCCACGCGCCGCCCCTCCTCCACGAAATCGGAGCCAATGAACGTGACATAGTCACGGCCCGGCCGGGCCATGCCATGGCTGACATCGCGATCGAGCAGAAAGACGGGGATGCCGGCATCTCGCGCGGAGAAAATGGCGGGAACGAGCGCCTTGTCCTCGCGCGGAGTGAGGAAAATGGCGTCGACGCCCTGTGCGATCATCGCATTGACGTCCGAGGCCTGCTTGGCCGATGAGCTCGCGGCGTCGGAGAAGACGAGTCTGTGGCCGCGTTTGGCGGCTTCGTCGCGCATGGACCGCGTCTCGGCGAGTCGCCACGGACTGTTACTCTCCGACTGGGCGAAACCGACCTTGTAAGAAGCTTTCACGGCGAGGGGCGGCAGCGCCGCTTGTGCGCGTGAACTGAACAGCGCGGCTCCTGTGAGGACCGTGGAAACGATGAGAAATTCTCGGCGTGTTGACATAGGCGTATGTGATGAGGGTGGCAAACCAATGGAGCGCAGGAAGAAACGATTCAGATGCTTTACGGGATAAGGAAGCAACCTCAGCGACCGAACCGGTTGTACATCGTTTTTTTACGCAGGAATCCTTCTATTCCGTGCCGGCCGTCTTCTCCGCCAAGGCCGCTCATCTTGTAGCCGGTGTGGAAACCATGGACACTTTCCCCGCCCGGGCGGTTGATATAGATTTCGCCGAAGTTCAGTTCATTAATGCAGCGCATGATGCGCGCATTGTTTTCCGTGAACACATACGCAGAGAGACCGTACTCCGACTCGTTCGCGTATTGCAGCGCCTCTTCGAAATCGGTGACCTTCATCGCCGCGATGATGGGGCCGAAAGTTTCTTCCTGCATGATTCGAAGGTCGTTGCTTCGAACCGAGAAGATCGTCGGATGAAACCAGTAGCCACGCGAGAACGCCGCGCAACCGCCCTCGTGCTGCCAGAGCTTTTCGGCTCCCTCGCTCTCGGCTCTCGCCGCGATCTGCTGCAGCTTTTCCACTTCGCCGCGGCTGACTCGCGGGCCCAGTTGAACGTCCGTCATCGGATCGCCGACCCGGAGCGCCGCAACGGCGCGAACGAAGCTTTCCATGAAGTGATCGTGCACGCGTTCGTGGATGTACATCCGGTCGTTCGACGTGCACACCGAACCGCCGGCGAAGAACTTCGAAGCGACGGCGGCGCTCACGGCGGCGTCAACGTTGGCGTCGTCCATGACGATAAACGGCGCCTTGCCGCCGAGCTCAAGCCGCAGCGGTTTCAGACGCGCCGCGGCGGCGGCGTAAATCTCGCCGCCGGCACGCGTGCTGCCCGTAAGGGAAACCAAACCGGTCTGCGGGTGAGTAACGAGATGCGCGCCGACATCACGGCCTGCGCCCATCACCACATTGAGAACGCCGGCAGGAATGCCGGCACAAGCCCCGAGTTGCGCAAGATACAGGGTACTCAGTGGCGTCAGTTCATGAGGCTTGACGACGATCGTATTGCCCGTGGCGAGCGCTGGGCCCACCTTGCGCGCGAAAAGCGCGGCCGGAAAGTTCCACGCCGTCATGGCCGCAACCACGCCGAACGGCACCCGCTGGATCCAGATCTGCTCCTGCGCGGCGTCGCCTGGAAGAATCTCGCCCTCGATCCAGTGTGCGCTCTCTGCAGCGTGCCTGATGAGCTTGCTGGTGGCGCCCGCTTCGATCATCGCTTCGGACAGCGGCTTGCCCTGCTCCTCGACGAGCAGTCGCGCGAGCGTCGGGGCGTGTTCGTCGATGAGCGAAGCATATCGGCGAAGCACCTCCGCGCGCGCAATGGCCGAAAGCGCTGCCCATGACGGAAAGGCGGCCCAAGCCGCGGCTACGGCGTTTTGCGCATCGCCGCAGGTGCCCCTGCACACGGTCGCGATAACCGATTCGTCCTTGGGATTCTGAACCTCGATGACGTCGCCGGACTCGGACTTCGTCCACTTGCCGCCGATGAACAACCTATTTTCAGGAATACCTGCCTGCTTGAATGCGGGATGCAACATGCCTTTATGTCTCCGTGATCTTGCTGCCTGCTGCCCTTAGTCGGCCGCGACCGTTCGTTGCCGCTGTTCGCCAAGACCGGCGATCCCGAGGCGCATCGTTTGCCCCGGGCGCAGGTAGACAGGCGAAGGCTTGATGCCCAGTCCGACGCCGGGCGGCGTGCCCGTGGAAATCACATCGCCGGGCTGCAGGCTCATGCACTGGCTCAGGTAGGACACGATCGCGGCCACGCCGAAAATCATCGTCCGCGTGTTGCCGCTCTGGTAGCGACGGCCGTCGACCTCCAGCCACAGATCGAGCGCCTGCGGGTCCGGAACTTCATCCTTCGTGACGAGCCAGGGCCCGATCGGACCGAACGTATCGAAGCCCTTGCCTTTGTCCCACTGTCCGCCGCGTTCATTCTGGTACTCGCGTTCCGACACGTCGTTCACGACGCAGTAGCCGGCCACGTAATCGAGCGCTTCGGCCTCGCTGACATATTTGCAGGACTTGCCGATGACGACGCCGAGTTCCACCTCCCAGTCCGTCTTCACGGAGCCCCGTGGAATTTCGACATTGTCGTTGGGTCCGCAAATGGCGCTCGTCCACTTGCCGAACACGACCGGCTCGTTCGGCACCGGCAATCCCGCCTCGGCCGCATGATCGGCGTAGTTCAGGCCGATACAAATGAATTTTCCGACCTTGCCCACACATGGGCCGATTCGCACCGATGGCCCCACCACAGGAAGCGCACTCACGTCCAGTGCCTGGAGCCTCGCGAGTTGGGCGCAAGCGAGCGTCCCGGCCGCGACATCGTCGACGAAGCCCGACAGGTCGCGAATCCGGCCATCGACGTCGAGCACGCCGGGCTTTTCAAGGCCCGCAGGGCCGTAACGTAGCAGTTTCATAAATTTTGCAGTGCTATGGATTGAGCAAGGCGATCCGGCCTTTCGGAAGCCCGCTGGCTTCAGTTCGACCAGCCGCCGTCGATGACATGAATCTGGCCGGTCGTGAACGCCGACTCGTCCGAGGCGAGGTAGAGCGCCAATGCGGCAATCTCTTCCGCACGGCCCACGCGGCCCATCGGCTGCCGGGCCACGAATCCTTTTTCGACTTGCTCGACCGGCAGGTTTCGCTCCGCGGCCTGGGCCTTGATGCGCTGGGCGAGCGAGGGCGATTCCACCGTTCCCGGGCAGATCGCATTGCAGCGGATGCCGCGGGTGACGAAGTCGGCCGCGACCGACTTCGTCACGCCGATGACCGCGGCCTTCGAACTGCCGTAGGCAAAGCGGCCCGGCGCGCCCTTCACGCTCGACGCGACCGAGGACATGTTGATGATGGAGCCGCCGCCGCGCTCGAGCATGCCGGGCAGAAACGTTCTCATCATCCGGTACATCGAGCGCACGTTCAGATCGAAGGCGAAGTCCCACTCTGCGTCTGTGCATTCCAGCAGCGTGCCGCTGTGCACGAAGCCCGCGCAGTTGAAAAGAACGTCAACCGGACCCGTGCTCGCCGCCAGCGTTCGGATGGCCTGCGCATCCGTGACGTCCAGTCGGTGCCGTTCGATGGACGCGCCGGCAAGCGTGGCGAGCGCATCGCTGTCGATGTCGGTCGCGATGACGCGGGCGCCTTCGCGCGCGAACACCTGGGCCGTGGCGCGGCCGATGCCCTGCGCGGCTGCCGTGATCAGGGCGGTCTTGCCCGAGAGTCTGCCGGTCATGGTGATGTTTTCCTCATGCGATTAGGTGGCTGCGGGGTGAGATCGTCAGGCCTGCAGCGCCTGCAGTCCCATCCAGTCGAACTGCAGGCCGTGGCCCGGTCGGTCGGGCGCCACCGCGAAGCCGTTTTCAATGCGCAGCGGTTCGGCGATGTAGCGATCGAGGCCGAAGCCGTGTGCTTCGAGGTAGGACCGGTTCGGCGCCGCGGCCAGCAGGTGCACGGTCACATCATGTGCGCCATGCGAAGTGACGGGCAGATTGAATGCTTCGGCCAGATGGGCGATTTTCATGAACGCAGTGACGCCGCCACAGTTGGTGACGTCGGGCTCCGGGTACGTCACTCCGCCGGACGCAATCAGATGCCTGAACTCCCACAACGAGCGCAGATTCTCGCCGGCCGCGATCGGCATGCCTCCCTCGCGAACGACGCGCGCATGACCGGCAACGTCGTCCGGGACGATCGGCTCCTCCAGCCAGCCCAGTTCGAACGGCTGGAAAGCGCGTGCCGCGCGGATGGCTTCGTCCACGGTCCACTTCATGTTGGCGTCGACCATCAGCGGGAAGCCATCGCCCAGGTGCTCCCTCATCGCCTTGACTCGCTCGACGTCTTGCGAGAGGCGCTTGCGGCCGACTTTCATCTTGATAGCCCGGAAGCCTTTTTCCAGATTGTCGTCGGTCTGCCCGAGCAGCTTGTCGAGCGGGAAGTCGAGGTCGATGCCGCCGGCGTAACACGGCACGCGTGGATCGTTGCCGCCCAGAAGCTTCCAGAGCGGCATGCCCGCGTGCCGGGCCTTCAGATCCCACAAGGCCATGTCGAACGCAGAGATCGCAAGAACGGTCGGGCCGCCCCGACCGCCATAATGCTGAGCCCACCAGAGTGTGTTCCAGATGGATTCGATGCGCTCCGCGTCCTGCCCGGTGACCAGTTCGGGAAAATCGCGGCTCAGGATCGCATGGATCGCGGCTCCGTTTCGTCCGCACGTAAACGTGTAGCCCGTGCCCTCCACGCCATCGGCGTCGCGCACCCGCACCGTATTGAGCTCGAACGCGCGCATGTCGCCGTGCATGCTGTCGCTGAGGGTGGCATCCAGTGGGATCCTGTAGTACCCCGGATCAATCGCAACAATCTTGGCCATCAATCTTCTCCTGCTGAGAGCGAAGTCATATTCCTGCCGCGGCCTGCCAGACGCCACGGCAACTCGAGTCGCGCCGGGTGAGATCGCCGGCATCGCTTCGCGACGGCTGTCCTACATCACGGCACCGACGAACCAGGGCATGAACTCGTCCTGCCCGTAGCCGTGCCCCTCCGATTTCGTCTTCTCGCCAGACGCAGTCGCCAGCACCCGTTCAAATATGCGTTGGCCCATTTCCTCGACGCTCGCCAGGCCGTCGAGAATCTCGCCGCAATTCAGATCGATGTCTTCTTCCTGGCGCTTCCAAAGCGCGGTGTTGGTGGAGAGCTTGAGCGAGGGCGCCGGCGCGCAGCCATATGCCGAGCCCCGCCCGGTCGTGAAGCAGACGACGTTCGCCCCGCCCGCAACGAGGCCCGTCACGGAGATCGGGTCGTAGCCGGGCGTGTCCATGAACCCGAATCCCTTGCGGTCGATGGGCTCGGCATATTCGTAGACCGCATCCAGACTCATCGAGCCGCCCTTCGCGACTGCGCCGAGGGACTTTTCGAGAATGGTCGTGAGGCCGCCTGCCTTGTTGCCCGGCGTCGGATTGTTGTTCATTTCGCCGTGGTTGCGGGCAGCGTAGTCTTCCCACCACCGGATCCGCTCAATGAGTTTCCGGCCAATTTCCGGTGTGCGCGCCCGGCGCGTCAGCAGATGTTCGGCGCCATAGATTTCCGGCGTTTCCGACAGGACCGCAGCGCCGCCGTTCTTTACCAGAAGGTCCGCAGCAGCACCCAGCGCCGGGTTGGCCGTAATGCCCGAGTAGCCGTCCGAGCCGCCGCACTCGAGGCCGAGAATCAGATGGCTGGCCGGGACCGGTTCGCGCGTGATGCGGTTGGCACATTCGAGCATCTCGTTGACGATGGCTACGCCTTTGGCAACGGTCTTCGAGGTGCCGCCCGTATCCTGAATCGTGAAGCTGCGCAGCAATTCGTTTTCGGCCAGTGCATGGGCGCCGAACAGCGTGGAAATCTGGTTGGCTTCGCAACCCAGACCGATCAAGAGCACACCGGCAAAGTTGGGATGCCGGGCGTAGCCGGCCAGCGTTCTTTGCAGCAGCCGCATGCCCTCGCCCTTCGTATCGATACAGCACCCCATTGGGTGGGTGAGCGCCACGACGCCATCGACGTTCGGGAAAGCCCGCAGGGCAGCGCGGTCGAATCGGGCCGCAATGGCTTTTGCGACCGTGGCCGAGCAATTTACGGTAGTAAGGATGCCGATGTAATTTCGGGTGGCAACACGGCCGTCGGGCCGGACGATTCCCTGGAATGTCGCCGGGCGCGCGATGTAGTCGATGGGTTGCAGATCCGCGCAGAACGCATAGTCCCGTGCGAACTCGCCCATGGCCACGTTATGCACGTGAAC
Source organism: Paraburkholderia sp. CNPSo 3272 (assembly GCF_024206495.1). Taxonomy (GTDB): domain Bacteria; phylum Pseudomonadota; class Gammaproteobacteria; order Burkholderiales; family Burkholderiaceae; genus Paraburkholderia. Next base: position 41,434 of record NZ_JAMBPQ010000003.1, read on the forward strand.
GTGATCGCCTGCGCGGATGGCCCGGGAAGCGAAGCCGATCACCTGCCCGTAACGGCGCACGGGCGAGCCGCTCGCGATGTCGCGCGTCGCAACCTTGTGGCCTGCGGGAATGAGCCCAGTTACCGTGACACCTTCCGATGCAAGCTGCATGCCGTCAATTAGCTGCACGCGCGCGATCACGACGTCGTCGGCGGGATGAAGCCGAATCGTTGATGGTAGTGACATACTTTTTCTGAATGACTAACGAAGTTGGTGCGATCGTGCCGTGCCGCGGTGAGGCTGCCCGGCAACACACGGCTTGCCGGAGAGACCGAGCACCAGCGCGTTCACGCCAGGAATGACGAAGCGCAAGCGTCGAATCTGGAACGGGGAGGATGCACGAGCCTCGATGACCTCGGGCGGCATTTGCACGGCGGAAGAAGCCCCTTCCCTCATCTCACCCCCCTTTTTTTGGTGCTACCAAATTTGCGGCAGGTGTAGTTTCGTCCTGGAGCGAAATTAGCGTAACTGGGGTAAACTCGCACAATTCGAGCCGCCGAGCGTTCCGGCGTCGTTTTTTGGCTCTACCAAAATCGGTAGACGAGGCTATGCATGGTCGTACCGGCGTCTGCTGACTGCCGCGAGGCGTCTTATAATGGACGCGTGACATTCATCGATTTTTTGAGGTAGCTATGGTGCAGGCGACCGCCCGCATGGAACCCGATCAGTCTCGCAACCTTGGCGGAAGTGCGCTGCGCGCGCCCGAAGTGCGCAGTCAGCTGGCAGCGATGATCCAGTCCGGCACAATCGCTGTTGGAGAGCGCCTGCCGACGGAGCGCGAGTTGATGGTGCGTTTCGGCGTGAGCCGTTCCGTGGTCCGAGAGGCGATCACGGACCTGTCGAACAAAGGACTCATCAAGACGCGCCCCGGCTGCCGACCTGTCGTTTGCAAGCCCGATCTTGAATCGGCCCTGGGCGCGCTCAGCCATTTTGTCGCCCAGTTGACGACGCGTAATGAGCAAGGCATCAGGAGTCTTTTCGAAACCCGGATGTTCATGGAAGCCGCGCTGGCGCGCTGGGCCGCCCTGCATGCGAGGCGCGAGGATATCGTGGAGCTGGAGGCTGCACTGGCCGCGAACAAGGCGGCGATCGGACACCCAGGCCGGTTCGAAGAGACCGATATTGCCTTCCACCACGTTTTCTATACGATGCAGCGCAACCCGATCTTCCCGGCGCTCCATCATGCCTACGTCCAGTGGCTTTATCACCACTGGCGTTCGATCGTCACCACACCGGCGATCGACCTCATGAACTACACGGGTCACGCGGCCATTGTCTCGGCAGTCATCGCGCGTGATCCGGATGGCGCCGAGGAAGCGGTCCGGCGCCACCTGAATGCGGCCTGGGAGCACGTGCGCTCGACATTCGACTTCGCGACCTCGAACAGCCATACGCCTGCGGACGCACGCGCAGAGGACAAACAACGTTCAGCGTGAGCGTCGTGGTGCGTCCGTACGAATTCTTTGCTTCCTTCGTCAGCGAACCGTTCGTCCCCTCAGTTCAAGCGCTCGCAAGTTGCGCACAGCTGCCTCGCCACGACCTATCCGTACGCATGCCGTTGCGCATGTCCTCCAGGAATGCGGAGTCGACGATTTAAAGGTGCGCGCGTTGATGCCGTCGCTGATGGAGCAAGCGATAAAGAGTCCGCGGTCGCGCCGTGCGTCGAGGGCCCCTTGCGCGGCCAGCCCAACCAACGTATCGACAACGTGTCGGACCTTTGGCCGGAGATGCGCCACCTTCGGCCAAACTACATGCACGTCGATGAGGTCCTTCGACACCTTGTCGAGCACCGATACGAGTGTTCCACCCTTCAGGCCCGGTCGTAGCAGCGACATCGGCATCTGGCAGATTCCGAGTCGGGACGACGCGGCGTCGATAATGGTATCGCCGTCACTTATCTGATGAGTGGGAGGCGGCGAGATGCGCCGCGATTCCCCATCTGTGTTGACCCGCCATGAAAGCGGCTGCCCTCTGCGATACCTCGCCGACATTCAGATGTTGAACCGTTGGCGTGGCCGATTTCCTGGAAGCGCCCAGCAATGAACCGCGGTCGACTGAGATCCGACGACGATCATTAGCGCGTGCTGCCGGATCGTAGAACACCCGCTGTGAACATGCACATCTAGCGCTTCAGTTCAACGACGAAGTCATAGTAGTCGTTGATGCACCAGGTCTTCGTGAGCTCCACCGCCTCTTCACCGTGGGTATAGCCCACCCGGCCTACCAGTAACAGCGGTTCCCCGACCTTGATTGAGAGTTGTCGCGACAGCTCAGCAGTAGCGATGGCAGCGCGGAAGTGCTGGACCGCGCGAAGCACCGGTTTTCCAATCCGGTCCAGATAGGCATAGAGCGAGTCTCCCAGCACGTTCGCGTCGGAAATCACGCCGACAGGAAGCGTCGAGCTGTCGAGAGACACGATGGTCGTACCGGCCTTTCTTAGTCGCGTGATGGAGAACACTTCGTCGTTAGCCTGCAACCCAAGGGCCTGGCATTCTTCGTGTGACGGCTCACGCCGTTGAGCACTGGTCACTTCACTCGTCGGCACGAAACCTTTCGGCCGGACCATCTCGGTGAAGTTGTCCAGTTTCGAGAGCGGCTGCGTAAACCTGGGCGCGATGAATGTGCCCTGTCCACGATTGCGCAGGATCGTGCCTTCTTCATCGAGTACCTGCAGCGCCCGCCGGGCTGTCACGCGGGAAATTCCCAACGTCTCAACGAGCGTTCGTTCCGACGGCAGCGCTTCACCCGCGAGCCACTGCCCCGCCTCGATGGCAGACGTCAGCTTGCGTGCGAGCTGCATGTACAGGGGCGTCGCGTCGCTCTCATCCAGCGTCAAAAGGCGAATTCGTCGGTCCATCACATATTTCTCGGGTAAACACCAGCGGAAACAATACCACTAAGTACACGCCGGCACAGCCTCGTGGATTTCCTTGATGGCCAATATTTTACCTTGACGAAACGAATTTCAGTGGCTAACAATGAAGGTATTCAAGTGGTATTGTTTCAAGATGGAAGGGAGGAGACCGTGAAGGGTGTGGCGATCGGCATTGATGCAGGTGGAACGGGCACGAGAGTCGTTTGTGCAGACCAAAGTGGAGTGTTTGCGTCGGCCACAGGTGGGCCGGCAGCGCTGTCGCGAGGCATTGACGCAGCGTGGGAAACAATCGATGAGGTTTGTGGCAGGGCGTTTTCGTCCGTGGGGCGCACGTTCTCGTGGTCCGAATGTTTCGTGGCGATCGGGATGGCCGGTGCACATAACGCGGATTGGCGGCGTCGCTTCCTCGATCTGGCGCCGGACGTGCAGCACCTCCGCGTGGAAACCGACGCATTCACGACGCTGGTCGGCGCACATGGCGGCAAACCCGGAGCCATAGTCGCCATCGGCACAGGGAGTGTCGGCGAAGCACTGTATGCGGACGGCACCCGTCGCGAAGTGGGCGGCTATGGATTCCCTGCAGGGGACGAGGCCAGCGGCGCGTGGATTGGCATGCGGGCTTCACAGCTGGTGCAGAAAGGATTTGACGGGCGCCATCCCCAGGATGCCTTCTTTCACGCCCTGTGCTCGGCCATTAACGTCGCTACGCGAGCGGACCTCTTCGGCTGGCTCGCTTGTGCTACGCCGGCCACGTTCGGGACGCTGGCAAGGACGGTCCTCGAATTTGCCAACCATCCTGACGCCGCGAGGATTCTCGCCGGGGCGGGCGAAGAGATCGCGACGATGATCCGGGCGCTGTCCCCCGTGCCTGCCTTTCCGGTTGCGCTTTGCGGTGGGCTCGGCTCGCGGCTGCGACCGTACCTTCCCCCCGAACCGCTCAAACAACTTGTCGAACCGCGGGCGGACGCCGCGGCTGGCGCCCTGCACCTCGCACAACTCGCCCGGAACGAGCATCAAGCCATCGCTTAATTTCCTTTGACTGGAGTGACATCATGAATCCGTATGCAGCAGACGCTGATGCAACAGTAGCGCTCGGCAACAACAAGCAAGGGGCCGATTACACGGAGCTAGCCACACTTACGAAGAAGTTGCCTTTGCGTGTCCTGACACCCGAAGAATTCGCCTTCTGGCAGCGCAACGGCTATATCGTCGTGAAGTCGGTCATTCCGGAGGCACAGGTTCAACGAATGGTCGACTTCCTGTGGGAGTTTCAGGAGCTCGACCGCCACGATCCTGCAAGCTGGTTCCGTCCGCAGCGCCGGGACATCAAGATGGCCGAACTCAACAACAGCGGCATGGTCGAGGCCTACAACAATCAGGTGATGTGGGACAACCGCTCACATCAACGAATGTATGACCTATTCGTGGACATCTGGGACCACGAAAAGCTTTGGGTCAGCATTGATCGGGCCAATCTCAACCCGCCGAACAAGAATGGTCGCGAGTTCAGCGGCTTCGTACACTGGGATGTCGATTCGAAACTTCGGCCGCGCCCCGTGGGCGTCCAGGGCGTCCTCGCACTGTCGACGGCAGACAAGGAAGTTGGTGGCTTCCAGTGTGTCCCCGAGTTGTTTTATGGCTTCGACGAATGGGTGAAGTCGCAGCCGGATGACCGCGACGGCTTCCGTCCAGACATGACCGGGCTGCACCCGACACAGGTCAACATGGAACCCGGCGACATGCTGGTCTTCAACTGCCTGCTTGCACATGGCATCTGGCCGAACGTATCGGCCAACCGGGTACGCATGGCACAGTACATCATGATGGAGCCGGCCGCCGAAGAGAATCAGGCGTTGCGCGACTTTCGCGTCAAGTGCTGGTCGGAACGCGATGTTCCCCAGGGCTACGCCTTCCCGGGTGATCCGCGCGCATGGGAAAAGAGCAAATACCCACGCGCTGAACTCACCGAACTGGGTGAAAAGCTGCTTGGCCTGAAGAGCTGGTAACATCCAGCTGTCTCACGCCCGGCTTGCGAGCCGGGCAACGTCATTAGGACTCCAATCCATGTATCGTTTGATAGTTACCGATCTCGACGGCACGCTGCTCAATGAGAATCACGTCGTTACCGCCGACACCATCGATACATTCCGCAAGCTACATATGCTCGGAAACGCCTTCGTCATTGCTTCCGGCCGGCACTATGTCGACGTCCGGGGCGTCCGGGAACGCATTGGCGTGCCCGCATATACGATCTCATCAAATGGCGCACTCGTGCACGGGCCGGATGACTGCCTGGTTTCTCAGTGGAACATTGATGCATCGATCGTACGCGCCATCCTCAACATGCAGATGCCTGATGGAGTGGTCAGGAATGTCTTCACGTCGGCTGAATGGCTCATAGACCGGGAAGCACCGGCGCTGCTCGAGTTCCACCAGGATTCCGGCTTCAGATATCGAGTCGCTGACCTTCGTGCATTCTCAGGAGAAGGCGTGACGAAGCTCCTCTTCGTTGGCGAACCCGCCTTGCTGCACACAGTCGAAAAGGCCGTTTCGTCGACATATGGCGAATTCGTCTCGGCGACGTATTCCTTGCCGGACTGCCTTGAACTTATGGCACGGGGTGTCTCGAAAGGCGTCGCGTTGCTGTCCGTGATGAAACTGGTGGAAGCAGAGCCCGAGGTTGTGCTGGCATTCGGCGACAACCTTAACGACGTTGAAATGCTGCGCGTTGCCGGTAATCCCCACGTGATGGGCAACGCACACCCGAAATTGTTCGAGCTATTCCCCAACGCGGCGCACATTGGGCGCAATACAGATGGTGCCGTCGCTAGTGCGCTACGTCAATTGCTCACCTTACCGGCCGACCGGGCCATCGAGCGTCTGGCCTAGCCTGCGAGTTCCATTCCCGTATTTCGGTCGATTGGAGGGGGGAAGCAGAAAACCGGAGAAGCTGTCCTCTGCGGGAACGATGCCTCCGAAGCCGCTCGGCGTTATTCGCCATTTGCCCGCGCTAGGCCGCTGTTCCCTGGAACCGGCCGTCGCTGCGACGCTAGCGCGTAAGACCGCTTCGGGTCGGCTACGGAAGTTCGAGACCAAAGCGTCGGAGGGACCGGACATCCGACTTCGAATTTCCGGGTTCGGCCACAACCGGCCGTTCGACATCGACGCATGAATCGTCGACAATTAGGTTCGTCGCCTCTACCGGCATCTGTCCGGCCATCCCTGTTGAAGGCGGAAAAACCTTGGAGGAGTCTTCTGTGGCATGCGCCCGATGCGAGGACCTTCGCGTTCGGTATGCAATCAGGCATCCTCGAGAGCTACGCAAAGCGATACAGATCGCAGCGGAGAACATCGCAGATAAAACGCTCGTAGAAGTGATTCCCGACAGCCCTTGGGTCTCCGTCTCATTTGACAAACTCGCGGCGGGTGCCGCATGGGACGACTACGTCGAGTACCATTTTCGCTGCCGGCATTGCAATGAAGCTTTTTGGTTGCGCGCGGAAACGTATCACGGTAGCGGTGGGTACTGGGAACCGAAAGACCCAGCTTCGATACGCGACAACATCACCAACTAGCCGCGAACGGCCAGGAGCGGCCGATAGACGTCTGTGCCGGATTCTTCGGCAATCTGCAACGACCGGCCACAACTTGATGTCGTTAAACAAATTTTCTTCGACATGGCACACGAATACCTCGTCATTTTTCAATACCACGAGCCTGAACCCCGACAGCTATTCGAGCGCGGAGTGATCGAAGACTATGAATCGACGACCGGAGTTTTCATCGCGGCGGAGTCAGCAGAAGATGCTTTGATTTGGTGCGAGGCAATCGCCCAAGAGGTCCTTTGGCGCTGCAATGACGACAGGTCGATAGATTGGAAGCGGTTGGGGTATTCGTGTTGGATTGAATCCGATCCCGACACATCGTCATGGAGTCATTGTTTGGGCTTCTTTCAGCATGTGCGGGTGGATGAAATGCCCAATGTCGACGCCATGGGTACTAACGCCTACGTTATCTGGCAGAAGGGATAGCGCGACTCTCCCACCACACGCCGTCCCAATGATCGGTTTTGAGAAATGCGAGGGACCGCTTCGGCTCGCGAAGTGTCTCTCGCTTCACATTTCAGCGCTCATACGCCAATGCGTGCCGCCGACGCCGCCTTTCATTCGCTCCTGGGGGATCAGCCGCCGGCCTCCATCAAGATCGAGCTCAGCCCATTCCATGCCTCGTGCCTCGGCCGGCCGAACCGCCGTGTGCAGCAGAACGAACGTGCACGCGCGCGTAAGCTCGTGCGGCCCAATGCCCGCAAGGTGCGCTCGCATGAACACGGGTGCATCGGTATGCAGGATCGCGGGGCGGTGCTTTGGCTTCGACTGCCACGCGCTTCTGCTCGGCAGCAAGGAGCGCGCGCTTGGCACCGGATTACACATCACGTGCTCCGGGTACGCCGCGAACTCCCATTCCATGATTGCGCTAGCACGCTGAAAGACGTTATCCGCGACACGCGGGCACTCGATCCATGCGGACGCGAGCGCATCGGAAAAGTCACGCGGCTTGAGCGTATCGACCCGGCGCGCCAGCAGCGGCGCCAGGTGCGCTTTCACGCTACTGAGCCACCGCAGCGCGTTTCTTCGGCTTGCTTCCAGCCCCCCATTTCACGGCGCTTACGTGTCGTGGAGCCCACGTAGCGTAGCGCCCACTTGCCGCCGTTAGCATTGGGTCGAATCATTAGTCCGGGTACCTGACTATCAATGAGCGGCATGTCGCCGGGTTTCGGGTTGCGCAGCGCGCGGTGGGTCAGCATCGGCATAGGGTATTTCCCAGGATTTGACCCACCATCTAGCCCACCATCTAGCCCCCCACTGGACACATGGCAGCAGTCGGAACAAAATGGATCGAACCGGACTGATTATGTTGGCAACCTATTGATTCTACAGTGAAATTTTGAAACTCCCGTGGGTCATACTGGATAAATCTGTACAACAATGGATCGACAAATGGATTACAGTCCCGAAGCCATCCGCACGATCGCTCTGGTCGGCCATGCCGGATGCGGCAAGACCTCGCTTGCCGAAGCACTCCTGCACCAGGGCGGCGCGATTCACGCACCAGGCAGCGTGAATCGCGGCACCGCCCTCTGCGATTTCGATCCCCTCGAACGCAAATACCACCACTCCCTCAACTCCGCCATCGCCCACCTCGACCACCAGGACACGCGCGTCTACCTGCTCGACACACCCGGCTACCCCGACTTCGCCGGCATGTCGATGAGCGCGCTGCCCGCGGTGGAAACGGCAGCCATCGTCATCAATGCGCGCACCGGCATCGAAATGACGACGACGCGCATGATGGCGTACGCGCAGCAGCGCAAGCTGTGCCGGATGATCATCGTGAACGGCATCGACGCGGACAAGGTCGATTTGCCGGGGCTGCTCGAGCAGATCCAGGAGACCTTCGGCAAGACCTGCCTGCCGATCAATCTGCCTGCGCAAGGCGGCCGCGAAGTGGTGGACTGCTTTTTCAATCCGGCTGGCGAGGCCGATTTCTATTCCGTGGAGGCAGCGCACAATGCGCTCGTCGACCAGGTGATCGAACTCGATCCCGCGCTGATGGAGTTGTACCTCGAACAGGGCGAAGCCATCAGCCCCGAGCAACTGCACGAGCCGTTCGAGCGCGCGTTGCGCGAAGGCCATCTCGTGCCGGTGTGCTTCACCTCCACGGCGACGGGTGCGGGCATCGCGCAACTGCTCGACGTGTTCGTGCGGCTCTTGCCCAATGTCACCGAAGGCAATCCGCCGCTGTTCTACCGCGAAGTCGAGGGCAAGGAAGGCAAGGAGCCCGTGCGCGCCGAGCCGCATGCCGACAAACACGTGCTCGCGCATGTGTTCAAGATTGTGATGGACCCGTATATCGGCAAGGTGGCCGTGTTTCGCATTCATCAGGGCACGGTGACGCGCGACAGCCAGCTTTATATCGGTGATGCGCGACAGCCGTTCAAGGTGGCGCATCTGCTGATGCTGCAGGGCAAGGAGCATACGGAGGTGCAGCGCGCGGGGCCCGGCCATATCTGCGCGGTGGCGAAGGCTGACGATATCGGCTTCGACGCCGTGCTGCACGACGCGCCCGAAGACGGCAACATCCACCTCACGCCGCCTGCGTTTCCCAATCCGATTTACGGTCTCGCTATCGAGCCTGCGCGGCCCGGCAATGAGCAACGCGTGTGGGAAGTGCTGCAAAAGCTCGCGGCAGAAGACCCTTGCCTGCAGATCGACCACCCCGAAGGGACCAATGAAACCGTGGTCCGCGGACTGGGCGAACTGCACTTGCGCTACATGCTGGAGCGGCTCACCGATCAGTACAAACTCGAAGTCGTGACGCGTCCGCCGACGATTGCGTGGCGCGAGACGATTGGCGGCAAAGCCGAAGGCCATTGCCGCCACAAGAAACAGACGGGCGGCGCGGGCCAGTTCGGCGAAGTCATGCTGCGCGTCGAGCCCCTGCCGCGCGGCGCGGGCTTCGAGTTCGTGGATGCCGTGAAAGGCGGCGCGATTCCTTCGCAGTTTATGCCCGCGGTGGAAAAAGGCATCTTGCAGGTGATCGACAGCGGTCCGCTCGCGGGCTTTCCCATGCAGGACGTGCGGGTGATTGTGTACGACGGCAAGCACCATCCGGTGGATTCGAAAGAAGTGGCGTTCGTCACCGCCGGCCGCAAGGCGTTTATCGATGCGGTGCTGAAAGCGCAGCCTATCGTGCTCGAACCGATTGTCGATATCGAGGTGATGACGCCCGAGGCCGCGATGGGCGACATCATCGGCGATCTTTCCTCGCGGCGTGGGCAGGTGCACGGCACGCGCACGGTGGGCGGGCAGGCCATGGTCATTGCGGGGAAAGTGCCGCTTGCCGAACTCAACGATTACCAGTCGCGACTGAATTCGCTCGCGGGCGGCCATGGGAACTACAGCATCCAGTTGAGCCACTACGATCCGGTGCCGCCAACGCATCAGGAAAAGCTCGCGGCGCAGCATAAGGGCCGGGGGGAGAGTGTGGAGTGAGGGGCTTGAAAGCGGGGCTATTGATTAGGAAACGAACATTTCCTATAATGCCGCCATGGCATCCGACCACCCATCCCAACCGCTGGCCCGCTCCCCCGGCCGCCCGCGTGAATTCGACATGGCAACCGTCGTGAACGGCGCCGTGCGCGTCTTCCGCGAGCGAGGCTACCACGCCACCTCCGTAGGCGATCTCAGCGAAGCAACGGGCCTGACCGCAGGCAGCCTCTACAAAGCCTTCGGTGACAAGCGCGGCGTCTTTCTCGCCGCGTTCGACCACTACGTCACCACGCGCAACGCCGAATTGCGCCGCCGCATCGACAAGCAGTCCAAAGCAAGCGGGAAGATTCGCGTCATCTTCCTCTTCTACGCCGAATCGTCCCACGGCAGCGAGGGGCGGCGCGGATGCCTCGTGGTTTCCAGCGCAACGGCGCTCGCCACTTTCGACGACGAAGTCGCCACACGCATCGAAGCCGCCATGCGGCGCACCGAAGAGATGCTCCGCGAACTCCTCCAGCAAGGCCAGGAAGACGGTTCGGTCGCAGCGGAAATCCATGTCCCGGCCATGGCGCGCACCTTGCTCGCCCTGCTCCACGGCTTTCGTTTGCTAGGCAAATCCGGTCGCACGCAGCGCGACATGCTAGCCGCCGCCGACGAAGCCATGCGTTTGCTGCGTTGAAAATTTTTTGGCCAATTTGGAAATGATTATTTCCAATCTACGCCTGCGTTCCTCAAGTCCACAGGAGCTTCACGTCATGAGTACGCCCACACGCGTCATCGACCACGGTCCGGCCTCGTTGCCCGAGCCCATCCTGCCCGGCTTCGCGCATCGCTTTGAAACCGTTGAAGGCACGCGGCTTCACTACGTACTCGGCGGAAATCAGGATGGCGAAACAGTCGTGCTGCTAGCCGGCTATCCGGAAAGCTGGTTCGCGTGGCGCAAGGTCATGCCGCTGCTCGCGCAGCGTTATCGCGTGATCGCGCCGGACCTGCCCGGCCAGGGCGACTCCGACCGCCCCCAAGGTGGCTACGACACACAATCGCTCGCGACCGCCCTGCGCACGCTGCTCGGCAAGCTCGGAGCACGCCGCTACCACCTCGCCGCGCACGACGTCGGCGCCTGGGTCGCCTACCCTTACGCGGCGCTATTCGGCGATGAAGTGTCGAGCCTCGCGTTGCTCGACGCCGGCATTCCCGGCATCACGCTGCCGGAAGCGCTGCCAGTCGCGCCCGAGCGCGCGTGGCGCACTTGGCACTTCGCCTTCCATGCGGTGCCCGATCTGCCGGAGCTGCTGATAGCGGGCAAGGAGCGCGCGTATCTGGAGTGGTTTCTGCGCCGCAAAACGGCGAATCCGCAAACCTTCACGGATGCCGATATCGACGAATATCTGCGTGTGTTCACGAAGGAAGGCGGATTGCGCGCGGGGCTGGCCTACTACCGCGCGGCCGATGTTTCGGCGCGTCAGAATCGCGAGTTGAGTTCGCGCGGCAAATTGCGGATGCCCATTCTCGCGCTGAGCGCCGATCAGGGCTCGATCCCTGACATGGCCGGTCCGCTGCGCCCTTACGCCGATGAGGTGCAAGGCGCGACGCTGGCCCATTGCGGCCATTTCCTGCCGGAGGAGCAACCCGCGGCCGTGGCCGAAGCACTGCTGCATTTCTTCGGCCAGACCTGACTCGGGCCTGCGTTACTCCGGAGCTTCGACCGTGGTTACCGCCGAGGAGAACACATATCCCTCGCTGCGCAGCGTCTTGATGTAACGCGGCTCGCGCGCCTCGTCGCGCAGGCGCTGGCGCAACCGGCTCACGAGCAGGTCGATCGAGCGATCGAACGCGTCGGCCTGGCGGCCTTGCGTGAGACTCAGCAGCTGGTCGCGCGTGAGCACGCGCTGCGGATGGTCGAGAAACACGCGCAGCAGCCGGTACTCCGCGCCGCTCAACGCGACGATCGTACCCTCGGCGTCGAGCAGATGCCGCGCCGTCGTGTCGAGCCGCCAGTCGCCGAACGCGAGCAGTTGCGCCGCCTCGCTCACCTCCATGCCCGGCGGCAGCATGCGTGTGCGGCGCAGCACCGAGCGGATGCGCGCGAACAGTTCGCGCACGGCGAACGGCTTGGGTAGATAGTCGTCGGCGCCCATTTCGAGGCCCACGATGCGGTCCGTCTCCTCGTTGCGCGCAGTGAGCATCACCACGGGTACGGCGCGGAACTTGCCCGCGCGCAGCTCGCGGCACAGGACAAGCCCGTCGTCGCCGGGCATCATGAGGTCGAGCACGATCAGGTCGGGCGCGCCGCCCTCCAGCACCGAGCGCATTTCGCGCCCGTTCGCGGCCAGCGACACGCGCATGCCGTTCTTTTCGAGGTAGGCCCCGACCAGTTCACGTATGCCGCGATCGTCATCGACGATCAGAACGTGGTCCGTCTTTTCCGTCATTGGTGTTTTTCTCCTTGCGCGCGAGGCGTGAACGGGTTTCCGCGATGCACGAACAGTACACCGGATGCGCAATCTCCGCAGCCAGGCCGCTCGCCGCGAAGAACAGGATGGCGAGCAGGCGTTTCATGCGTCCTCCACCAGGGAAAGACTAGCACCGTCGGCAACCGACGCTTCGAGCGCGTAGACATCCACGTCCTCCAGGCAGCCGAGATTGACGCGCCAGCGCGCCGGGTCCCTGCGCGTCTGGTGAAACGGATAAATGCCGCAGTGCTTGCAGAAATAGTGCTTCGCCACGCGCGTGTTGAACTGGTACAGCGTGAGCGCCTCTTCGCCCGCGAGGATCGTCAGTTCGCGGCCCTCGAACGGCGGGCTCATCAGCGCGCCCTTGCGCCGGCACAGGCTGCAGTTGCAACGCCCGGCCGGCTCAACCGGCGTGTGGACTTCGAACTTTACCGCACCGCAATGACAGGAACCCTTCCAGCTGGTCGCGCGCGTCGACGTGCTCATTTTGCTCTCCATTGATTTCGATGGGTGATGGATAGCGCGCCACCCGCCGCGTACAACCTGGAACCGCCCCACCCGATTCGGGACGACAATGACCGCTAGCGCCCATCCGGCGCGACGCATATCGACCTGAAATGGCCGGCGATGACCACAGCCAGGCCAGCCACAAACCGGCATTGTTTATGCTCGCAAGCTGATAGCGAGCGAAACGCAGAGAACGGCTCCAGGAGGTCCCCATGAAATGTCTGCGAATCTACGCCGACGCACAGGGCGAGTCCCATTTCGAGGACATCGATATCCCGCTCACGCCGCTCGAGCTCTTTCCCAACATCCCACCCATTTACCTCTCCACGTGGGAGCCGGCGAAGGCGGTGCGCTTTGGCTGGGTGCCGGCGGGCCTAAAGGAGGCGGACTGGCACACCACGCCGGTTCGTCAGTTCGTGATCTGGATGACCGGCTGGGTCGAGTTCGAAACGAGCGACGGCGACACGCGCCACTGCGAGCCGGGCACGGTCGTGCTGTGTGAAGACACCATTGGCAAGGGCCATCGCTCGCGCCACCCCGAGGAAGGCCAGTTCAACGTGTTCATTCCACTCGCCTGAGCAACCGCTTGATCCACACGCCAGTGCACTCGTGGCGCGCCGCCTTTCACGCTTGCGCGCCGCCCAGCACGAGCCGCCCTTCCAGCCCGCCTTCGGGCCGGTTGCGCAGCGTGAGCTCCGCGCCCATCGCCACGGCGAGCTGGCGCGAGATCGCGAGGCCGAGACCCGTGCCGCCCGTGCCCCGGTTACGCGAGGTCTCGAGCCGGTAGAACGGCTCGAACACCTTCTCGAGCGCTTCCTCGGGAATGCCGGGACCGCTGTCGAGCACCGAGATCGTGACGGTCTTGTCCTGTGGCGACGCGCTCACCTCGATGGCCGCCGTGCTCCCGTACTTCAGCGCGTTATCGACGAGATTGCCGATGATGCGGCGCAGCGCCTGCACGCGCGTGACGATCGCCACGTTCAGGCGGCGCTCGAAGGTCACGGGCGAGCCCGCATCCACGTAGTCGCATACGAGGCTGTCGAGCAGCGCGTCGAGGTCGACACGTGCGGGCGCTTCGCCGGTGCCGTGCAGCGTGCGTGCGTAGGCCACGCCCTCCTTCACCAGTTGCTCCATTTCGTGCAGGTCCTGGGCGAGCTTGCCTGCCTGCGCTTCGTCGTCCATTTGGTCCACGCGCAGCCGCATGCGCGTGATCGGCGTCTGCAGATCGTGGGAGATGGCCGCCAGGATCTGCATGCGCTCGGCCACGTGCGCCGAGATGCGCTGCTGCATCGCGTTGAACGCGCGCGCTGCGCGCGCCACTTCGGAGGGCCCTTCTTCCGCCAGACGCTCCGCCTTCAGGTCCGGGCCGAGCGCGTCGGCCACTCGCGCGAGTTCGTGCAGCGGCCGCGTGGCGGTGCGCACCGCGAACCAGCAGCACGCCGCCAGTACGATGAGCTGAGCGACGAGCACGGCCGGCAGCCAGCCCGACAGGGGCAGCGCGGGACCTGGGCGGTAATCGATGGTGAGCGGCGAGCCGTCCGACAGCCGCAGGTGGATCTGCAGGCGTTCGCGCTTGCCGGGCACCGAATTGGTCGTGAGAGCGTACTTGTCGCCGAGGCCCGCCGCAATGGCCGAGGCCACGCTCTTCGAGCGGCTCGCTTCGGGCGGCTCGCCCGGGATGCCGGGACCGAGGATGAAGCTATAGGTGCGCCGCGCGAGCTGCGGCAGCCACGCGGCGCGTTCGGCCGCTGGCAGATGGTCGAGCAGCGCCACGGAAATGGCGACTTCGCGTGAAATGTAGTCGGTCATCATGTTCGCGGTGGCGTCGTTACGCTCGGTCATGGTGAGCTTGAACGACAGCCCCTGCGCGAGCACAAGGCCGACGCAAAGGATCAGGGCGAGGCGCGCGAACAGCGTGCGCGGCCAGTGCAGCGCCCTCATTGCCGCGCCGTCCGCAAAACCAGCGGAGGGGCGGCGGCCCGCAAATCCATCGGCGTGCATGTTCGGACTCCGTGTGCAGGGAATGATGGGTTTATACCCCATGCCGGAAGAGGCTTTGTATCTCACTGTATCGGCGCGGGCGCGGGACACAATACATTGCAGGCCGGTTCGTTTCACAGCGTCCTTTCACGCTCGCGGCTTACGCTGCGGTGCGGCATCGGCCCATTCGCGCACGGCCTGCGCGAACAGGCGCAGCGCCGCGGGCGGATGGCGATTGGCCGGATAGTAAAGGCAGAGTCCCGAAAACACCGGCCCCCACTCGGGCAGCAGGTGGACGAGCCGCCCGGCGGCCACATGCTCGGCCACGAGCGTTTCCGGCACCCAGGCCACGCCCACCCCGGCGAGCGCCGCCTCGACCATCAGGTTGAGGTTGCCGAGGGTGAGCGGCCCGTCCACGTCGATGCTCGCGCTCTTGCCGCGGTGCGCGAAATCCCAGCGGAACAGCGCGCCGCTCTCGAAGCGAAAGCGGATGCAGCGGTGCTGCTCGAGATCGTGCGGCGCGCGCGGCGGCGCATGCTGCGCCAGATATTCGGGCGAGGCCACCGCGCCAAAGCGCATGTCCTGCGTGAAGCGCACGGCGATCATGTCGCGCGGCACGTCTTCGAGCACGCGCACGCCCGCGTCGAAGCCGCCCGCCACGATGTCCACGAGCCGCGAGTCCGCCACGAACTCCACGCGGATGTCCGGATAGCGGGCGAGGAACCCCGGCAGTACATGGCGAATGAGTGGCCGCGCCCCCGATTCCGAAGCGCTGATGCGGATGGAACCCGAAGGCCGGTTGCTTGCGGTCGCGACGTCGTTGACGGCGTCTTCCAGATCGGCCATGGCGGGCCGCACGCGGCTGAGCAGTTGCTCGCCCGCCTCGGTCAGCGCCACGGAGCGCGTGGTGCGGTTCAGGAGGCGCACGCCGAGCTTCGCCTCCAGGTTGCGCACGGTGTGGCTGAGCGCGGAAGGCGAAACGCCCAGCACGCGCGCTGCGCCGCTGAAACTGCGCTGCTCGGCGATCGTCACGAAAGCCGTCAGTTCGGATAATCCGGTGCGCACCATTCGTGAATTCCCCTCAACACCCCATGCAAGTTTAGCGGGATTGTTGAGCGGTCTGCAGCAACCTACACTGGGTCGGGTAGATGGCGGCTCCCGCGTGAACGGGAGCGCCGGTCATTTCAGTTCACGCGAAAAGGAGCAAGACATGCTAAAGCGCACCCTCGGCAAGAACGGCCTCGAAGTTTCCGCACTGGGCCTTGGCTGCATGGGCTTAAGCTTCGGCTACGGCCCCGCCACCGAGAAGAACGACGCGATCCGCCTGATCCGCACGGCATTCGAGCGCGGCGTCACGTTCTTCGACACGGCCGAAGTCTACGGGCCCTTCGTCAACGAGGAACTGGTTGGCGAGGCGCTCGCGCCGATTCGCGACCAGGTGGTGATCGCCACGAAGTTCGGCTTTCAGGACGGCGACTCGAAGAAACCCATGGACAGCCGCCCAGAGCGCATCCGTGCCGTGGCCGAGGCGTCGCTCAAGCGCCTGAAGACCGACCGCATCGACCTGTTCTACCAGCACCGCGTCGATCCGAACGTGCCCATGGAAGACGTGGCCGGCACGGTCAAGGACCTGATCCGCGAGGGCAAGGTCAAGCACTTCGGCCTTTCCGAAGCGGGCGAGCAGTCCATTCGCCGTGCCCATGCCGTGCAGCCGGTCGCGGCGCTGCAGAGCGAATATTCGCTCTGGTGGCGCGAGCCGGAGCACAAGGTGATGCCGGTTCTGGAGGAGCTGGGCATCGGCTTCGTGCCGTTCAGCCCGCTCGGCAAGGGCTTTCTGACCGGCGCGATCGACGAGCGCACGTCGTTCGACCAGAGCGACTTCCGCGCCATGGTGCCGCGCTTCACGCAGGAGAGCCGCAAGGCCAACGCGGGGCTGGTCGACGTGCTCGGCCGCCTGGCCGACGGAAAAAGCGCGACGCGCGCGCAGATCGCACTGGCCTGGCTGCTCGCGCAAAAGCCGTGGATCGTGCCGATTCCTGGCACCACGAAGCTTTCCCGGCTCGACGAGAACGTGGGCGCGGCCAGTGTCGAGTTGAGCGCCGGCGATCTCGCCGCGATCGAAGCGGCGCTCAACGAGATCCAGGTCGTGGGCGACCGCTATCCGGCCCAATGGCAGCAGCGGGTGGATCGCTAAGCCCGCGCGCACGTGCCATGTCCGTCGGATATGGGCCGGCTACCAGATCCGCCGGTTGGACATCCATCGCGATTCATTGGAACTGATAGAAGTTGGCAGCTGCTACGCAAGTCGCGAATCCGGCCGGCGGCGAAGCGCGAAGGCAGAGGCGTGTTTTATCGCCGCGTGCAAGGGTCAGCTCGTGGGACCGCCGCCATCGGTGCGCCTGGCAAAAGCGAAGCCGCCGTTGACGTAGGGTCTAGGGGGATTCGCCCTGATCAGACGGGCAAATATCGGCGAGTCATCCGGAACGCACTCAGAGATCGGTGGCTGCCAGTGTGATCCGCTCGTTGACGAGTAGAGGATATCGATGCTCGATTACGCGAACGAGCCTCGATTTATTGAGCGCAAATGCCAGCATGAGTTGTTTCGGGGACTCGTCCGTCGCACCGAGCTTTTCACAAAGCACTTCGCAAGGCAGTGAATAGGCACAATATCCCCACCCAAACCGGTAAGCCGAAAACCACACGGACGAGTCCGCGGCCAGGATGGGCTCAGTGAGGTGAGCAGTTGGCTGAATCATGGTTGTTGTACCTCCCGCGCAAGCGTCGTTACTGGAATTGCGCCGCCGCTTCGGATGCCGGAATACGCGGCTGGATGGGGAATGCCGTCTTGATCACGCTTACGCGATCGGCCACGCGCCGCGGGTAGTCTTTAGCGCCACCACTATAGCGCAGAAGCGCGTCGTGAACGTCTCCATCGGACGCCTCGATGTAGTCGTGCAGGATCGATGACCCGATGCTGACGTTGGTGCCCGCGTCGGTCAGATCGGAAGTACGAAAGACAACGTCCCTGTGCTGCGAGGGCAAGACCTGCATGAGCCCCCTTGCGCCGGCGACGCTCACGGCGAAGCGGTTGAAATTCGATTCGACGGCAATGACCGCGAGCAGCAGAATCGGCGAGATCGTGTCGCGTCGTGCGGCTTGCAGCACTGCTTCGCCGATTTTGAGCGCATCGTGCAAGCCGATATGAAACCGCATGTTCAACACGGTCGCGATGTCTTCGGCTGTCGGTATGCCCTGTGGGACGGCGTCGTAGGCGGGTTCGGGCGGCGCGACGACCGATGCGTCAGCGCCATAGGTCATTCCGTTGAACGAACCACCCACCAGGATCGCCGCCAGAACGAGAGCGCGAAGGCCATGCGAACGAGCGCGTCGCCGCTCACCGTGAGTGTTGTTCATTTGCGTTAGCGCTTCACTGATCAAACTGCTTGAAAGCCTACGCTGGTCGAACGAACAATTTCAGAAAAATGTGGCGCTCCTACGGAAAAATTGCGTAAACATGGCTGGGTAGGGAGCGAGGGCCGCTCAATGCGAAATGCTCTCCAGCGACTTGCCAAGCGTGCGGGGCCCCATCAGACCGATGGACACCATCACGAGCACGATCGCCCCCGCGATGAACACGAAGCCGCAAGGCCGTCGCGGGAGGCAATCAGTTCTTCGATGTCGATCGGTTCGCCGCGCTGGATGCGCTCGATCAGTCCGAAGTCAGTTGATGTGAACAGACCGATATTGTCAGCGTTTTGCCGATAGATGCGCTCGAAACTGAGTGCGATGACGAGCCGAATGCCCGCACGGTATTCGGCCCGCGGGCTGTGCTCGCGCCACGATCCCTTGCCGTAGCGATTGCCGGCCACGGTCACGCTGAATCCGCCATTTCGTATGGAATCCATACCAACAAGATTGCGCCCGCCGGCCTGGAAGCCGAGGTAAGGCATGCGGCCAAGGCGGTCGTCGAAGCGTGTGAGCACGCTCATCGGCGTGATTTCATCGGTCGAGACGTCGTCTTTCAATGCGTCCGGCGTGACGCCTTGAAGATCGGCGCCATTCAATTGCCGCTCGACCTGCTCCGGGTCATTGCAAAGAAACAGTACGCGGCCGGCCAATTCCAGTGTTGCCATCCAATTTCTCCTTGTGGGCCCGCCTCGGTCAACTCGATGCCTGACGACGAGCGGATCAGCAAGGGCAGTCCCATCGCCGCGTCCAATTCGCCATGCGGCGGCTCAGTGCCGAAGTCGCGATGTGATTGCGGGCTGGCCGCTCGCGCAATGGAGCCCTCCTCCGCCACCGAAATGAACAGTTCGAGGCTATAGGGATCGATTCGCATGTCGCAATAATCGACGGGAGTTAATTAACGTCCGACCCGAATAAATCAGAAAGGTAATTAAAAGGGAAATATAGACGAAAGAATAAATTACATCCGTGCACTTCAGACCACCCCGGAACTGCCGATATAGCGGGCAATAGCAGGTGAAACACGCAGTCGATGCAGTAAGCATTACCTTCTGCATTTGAGGTAATTAATACCTGGCTATTGGCAGAAATTGACTAAGTTTCGGTAATTGAAACTCGAGCCAATTCGTGTGACATTTTGTTACGTCTGATTTTCACATGCCAGGGGGAATTATCGGTAATATCCGCCGCGCGTCTGACTTCAAGCAGTGACTTCGTAATCTTCGTCCGAAAAAATTGCGCACGTCTCCCTCCTCCAGGGATCCAGCGCAGGGCCGAAATTCCCGACGGGGCAGCCGTAGCGAGGGTGCAATATTTACCCGCGCGAAAGCAAAGGACAGATACGCACGTTCGCGCAATAGCGCGAGCCGCGCGGCGCACGTAGCGGGCGCAGGGCTCATCGAGCCGTTGTGCAGCGTCCGTTAAATCTCATTCTTCAGACCTTAGCCAGCATCCGGGCGCCTATTGCGCGCCGTCGCCGGCTGGGCGTCGTTTTGTCTTTTTTTCGACCGATGAAACTCTTCTATCTCTTGCTCTCGTCGTCGCTATTCCTCGCGGCGTGCGGCGGCGGTTCCGGAAGCTCCGGCACGGATGCGACCAATGCTTCGGCCACGGCACCAGGCGCGAATGACGCCGCTGCCATGGACGCCAGCGCGAATGCGGCCACCACCACGCGCGGCACGCTGCACTGCGGCTCCGCGGTGAAATCGAGCGCGAGCTCCGGCAGCGAGCTGGTGAGCGTCGATACGCCGACCACGCAGAGCGGCCGTATCTTCGCCTCAGGCGCGGCGTTTCCCCTCGCATTCACCACCAATGCGCCCGCAGCCGACACGGTGAACTGGTCGATCAGCGACCATCTCGGCAAGGTGGTCACGAGCGGCACCCTGCGGGTGGCGGCAGGCCCGGTGACGACCACGCTGAGCTGCTCTTCGACGCTCGCAGGCTACTTTGCCGTGACCGCCAAGCTCGCCACCGCGGGCGGTCAGCTGCCCGAGCTGGGCACCCGCCCCGCCGGCACCGCGACCTTCGGCGTGCTGCCCAATCTGGCCGGCGTCGTGCCGACCGTGACGTATCCGCGCCAGGACCTGCACCGCTTCGGCATGCAAGGCGAAGACGACAACACGTCCGTGCTCTCCTCGCTCGGCATCTCGTGGACCTATGACCACCGCGAGCTGTACAACATGGAGCCGAACGGCCCCAACACCTTCAACCCGAACGCCAACAATCTCGACCCGTTTTACACCACGGGCAACGTGATGCGGCTCGTGCGTCTGGACGGCATTCCCGCCTGGGCGAGCCCGAACGGGGCGTTCGAGGACGAATCCATTCCGCCGAGCAACCTCTCGTACTACCAGAACTACATGAGCCGGATCGGTACGGAATCGAACCTCATTCGGACAACTTACTTTCCGAAGCAGGCGTCGAACTACTACCAGCTCACCTGGGAACCGGACGCCCAATGGCAAGGCAATAACACGCAATTCGTGCAGCTCTATCAGGCCGTCTATCAGGGTATTCACTCGACCGACCCGCACGCAGTCGTGATGGGGCCGACCGATACGGCGCCGTCCGGCACGGCCGACCAGCTCAAGGCCCTCGCGCCGCTCGGCTATGCGCAGGACATCGACGGCGTGACGACGCACGGCTATTACGACATCAACGGCAGCTCGCCTTCGTTCCCGCCCGAGCGTCAAGAAACCGATCCGGCCAACGCGTCCGGCTCGCTGATGGGGCAAATGCGTGCGCTGCGCAGCGAAATGGCGGCTGACTACAAGCCGGGCATGAAGCTGTTCAGCACGGAACTCGGCATCAGCTACGACAACGGTTCGTCGTACGGTCCCAACTATCCGACCGGCAATATCCTGTACGCACAAGGCGCAGTGGTGGCGCGCAGCCATCTGATCATTCTTGGCGAAGGCGCTGATCAAACCTGGATCTTCTACGGTGCGGACTTCCCGGGCCTCGTGGGCTACGGCACGTTCTTCGATCTCGCCGACGCGCAGGGTCAGTACGGCGCGCAGAACATCAGCCCGAAGCCCGCGGCCATGTCCGTCGCGGCGATGACGCGTATTCTCGACGGCACCAACACGCTCGGTCCGGTGAAGACGACGCCCTCGGGGGTCTACGCCTACGCGTTCCAGCAGCTCAACAACGGCGCGGTCATCACGGCCCTCTGGACGCACAACAACAGCGTGTGGAGCGCGAGCGCCGGCTACAGCTCGACCTATAGCGTGGGCTACAGCCTCGCGGTGGATGCACCCGGCACGAGCGGCACGGTCACCGTGCTCGACGAAATGGGCAATCCGACCACGAAGAGCTACAGCAACGGCAAGGTCGCACTGAGCCTGACCGAATCGCCGGTCTATGTGATTTCGCAGAATGCCTCGGTGGCGAGCGCCAATGCGACGCTGCCCACGGGCTACGTGCCGAACTGAGCGGGCAGGGTGAACCATGCGGCCGCCTGGCCGCACGAAAACGCTTTGCCCTGAGGCGCCCGGCCCGCGGAGACTGTTCCGCGGGCCGGACGCCTCTTTCGTTTACCGCCGGCGAGGCATGCTTGCCGCGGTAGACTTGTGCTCTGCGCATCCGCGAGCCAGTACATGAAAAATTCACCGTCGACATCCGGCTGCACGGGTTCTTTGCAGGCTCATGGGTTAGTGATCGTCGAGGGCATCATGGGCTCGGGCAAGTCCACGACCATGCGATTCATCGCCAGGCGTCTGCAAGAAGCGGGACAACAGGCGTTGCCGATTCATGAAAGGACGGCACCCCATCCGGTTCGCGCGACAGACGAACTCGAACACTGGTTCGAACCCTGGCGGGAGGCGACGCCGCAACATCTCGCGAAGCGCGCGCTGGCCAGGTGGACTGACTTTGTCGAGGCCGAGCAGCACGCCGACGCCATCCCCGTCATGGACGGCCAGCTCTTTCACGGCGACCTGACTCACCTGCTGCTGATGGAAGCGCCGCCCGCGCTCATGTTCGACTATGTGGACGCGCTGGCCGCCGTCATCGCCCCGATCGCTCCGTTGGTCATTTACCTCTGGCAGAACGATGTCGAGGCCGCAGTGCGGACCGTATGCGCTGAGCGCGGTCCCGCCTGGATCGACTATCAGGTGAACTGGAAGCTCGCGGCACCTTATTGCCAGCGCCGGGGATACGAGGGATTGGAGGGGCTGATAGCGCTCTATCGCGACTACCGCCGCCTCACCGACGCCCTGTTCGAGCGGCTGCCCCTCGCGAAGCTCGCAATCGAAAACTCGGCAGGAGACTGGCCAGACTACGAGGGGCAAATCCTGCACGCGCTGCGGGTGGCGCAATCGGGCTGAAGACGCCTGCGCCTGGTAGCTGCGCTCCCGAACCCTTAGATTTTCGACGTAGCGACAGAAATGAACGAAAATGCTGCGAACCTACTGGAAAGCAACATGAAACGACTGTTACTCGCCGCACTCACCGCCGCCTCGTTCGTGACCTGCGCTCATGCGCAAAGCGACGCGACCGGCTCGTTCGCCACCCCCGCAGGCACGGTGCAATTCGTGCGTGACGATCGCGACTTCGTGGCGATCCTCGGCAAAGATGTCTTCGACCGCTTCGACACGAAGACGCTCGCGCACTTCGACGAAGTGGGCCAGGACAACAGCACGATCACGCGCATGCTTGTGCAGACCGCCTACGGCCCGGTGCTGTATGACTTTCGCCACAATCCGCCGCTCGTGCAACACGTGAGCACGCGCATGACGATCAAGCGCGTGTTCTGGCAACCCGACGAAGTCGTGATGCAAGGCTCGGAAGGCTGGTTCCGGCTCAAGAACGGCGCGCTCACCAAGCTGCAATCGTCAACGACCACGTACCGCACCAACTAGCCCGGTCAGGCGTCTTTGTCGTCCTTCTCGTCGCCCTGCGAGTCGCGATCCGCGATCTTCAGCTGACGCAGCTTGTGATACAGCGTTTTCTTCGGCATCCCAAGCTCCTCGCTCGCCTGGGCGACGTTGCCGTGATGGCGGCGCAGCGTGTTCTCGATCAGCATCCGCTCGAAATACGCTAGCTGGTCAGCCAGCGTCTCCCCTTTCACGGCAGCCGCGCCCGCGGAAAGCAGGCTGTCGCCGGTCAGCCCGAGCACGAAGCGGTCGGCGACATTCTGCAACTCGCGCACGTTGCCGGGCCATGCGTGCGTCATGAGTTCGGACACCTGTGCAGCGGTCACGACGGGCGCCGGCGTGCCGAAGCGCCGCGCGGCCGCGAGCACGAAATGCTCGAACAGCAGGGGCACGTCCTCACGCCGCTCGCGCAGCGGCGGCAATTCGATCTGCGCCACATTCAGCCGGTACAGCAGGTCGGCGCGAAAGCCGCCCTCGGCAGACACTTCGGCGAGGTCGGCCTTCGAAGCGGCAACGATGCGGCAATCCACCGGAATCAGCTCGTTTGCGCCGAGGCGCTCGACCACGCGCTCCTGCAGCACGCGCAGCATCTTGATCTGCAGCGCCATCGGCATCGTTTCGATCTCGTCGAGAAAGAGCGTGCCGCCATTTGCCCATTCGATCTTGCCAACGCGCTTCTTGATCGCGCCCGTGAACGCGCCGGCCTCGTGGCCGAACAGTTCGCTCTCGAACACCTGCTCGGGCAAACCGCCGCAGTTCAGCGCCACGAAATGCGCGTCGCGCCTCGCGCTGAAGTCGTGCAGGCTGCGTGCAATCAGTTCCTTGCCGGTGCCCGTTTCGCCGGTGATCAGCACCGACACGGAGGTATCCGCGAGACGCAGAATCTTCTTGCGGACCTCCGCCATGGCCGGCGACTTGCCGAGCACGAGCGCCTCGATCCCCTGCCAGTTGTGCAGCGAAGCGCGCAGGCCCTCTACTTCGAGCGTGAGCCGCCGTTTCTCGACCGCGCGTGCCACGCGGCCCGCGATGACATCGGAGGAGAATGGTTTTTCGATGAAGTCGTAGGCGCCCACGCGCATCGCGCTGACCGCCGTCGAAATGTCCGCATGCCCGCTGATCAGCAGCACCGGAATTTGCGGATCGATCGCCATCACGTGATCGAGCAGTTGCAGGCCGTCGATGCCGGGCATGCGCACGTCGGAGACGATCACGACCGGCGCGCCCGGCGCGATGTCGGCATACGCATCGGCCGCAGACGCATAGGCGCTCACCGGAAAGCCCGCCAGCGCCACCGCCTGCTCGACGCCGATGCGGACATTCTCGTCGTCCTCGACGACCAGCACCCGAATCTCATCTGCCATGTTCTGTCCTTTGCGGCTCGGCGGCCGTGAATTCGATCGTGAAGCGGGCTCCGCCTTCGTCGCGATTCGTCGCGGTGATTTTCGCGCCAAAGCCTTCGACGATGCGCGACGTGATCGCGAGCCCAAGCCCGAGGCCTTGTCCGCGCGGCTTGGTCGTCACGAACGGCTCGAACACGTGCGCCAGCACATCCGGTGCGATGCCGGGGCCGCTGTCTTCGATTGTGAAGCGCACGCGGCCTTGCGTGTCAGGCTCGCCTGCCTCGATTGCGACCGCGCGCGTGCTCGCGTCGCGCACGGCGTCGAGCGCATTGCCCAGCAGATTGACGATCACCTGCTGCAGCTGACTCGACTCTGCGTACACGGTGGTGCCCGGCGCGATCCGCACGTCGAGCCGCACCGCTTCGTCGCGGATGCGCGACTCGTAGATGAGCCGCGCATGCGCGACGGCTTCGCCGAGCGACACCGCCACGCGCTCCACCTCCGGCTTGCGCGCGAACGCCTTCAGCTCGCTCGTGAGCACCGCCATGCTGTCCACGAGACGCCCGACGCGCTCGAGATTGGCGTTCGCCTGGGCGCCCTGATTGCGCTCGAAGAAGGTACGCGCATTGTCGCAGAGCGTGCGGATCGCGACGAGCGGCTGGTTCAGCTCGTGCGTGAGCCCCGCCGCCATCTGGCCGATCACGGCGAGCTTGCCGGCATGCACGACCTCCTGCTGCGTGGCGCGCAGGCGCTGCTCGGTGCGTTCGCGCTCGGCGATCTCGCGCTGCATCTGCGCGTTCGCCTGCGTGAGCGCGGCGGTCCGTTGCGCCACGGTCGTTTCCAGTTGATCGTTCGCGCGGCGCAAGGCTTCTTGCGCCTTAAGCTTCTCCACGATCACGCGGCGGCGCTGCACCGCATACAGCGCATAAAGCGCGGCGATCAGAAACAGGCCCGTCACGAACGCGAACGCGAGCCGTTGCTGGCGCCGCGCGCCCGCCGTGTCGAGCAGCACCATGATCGTGTCCTGCCCTTGCGGCGCGGGGCGCGACATCACGAGAAAGCGGGCCGTGCGGCCCGCGCGGCGCAGGTCGGGAAAGAGGCCGATCCACGCGTTGTCGTTCCAGTCGCCCACGCGCCGGTAATGCAGCGCCTCGACGATGCGCCCCGCGTATTGGCGCGACGCCTGGATATCGCGCTGCTGCGGCTCGGTCATCGCGCGCATGGCGCTGAATTTCCATTCGGGCTGGGTCGAGATCACGATCACGCCATTGCTGTCGACGACGATCGCCGCCTCGCCGGGCGCGCGCCACGCGGATTCGAGCGCATCGACGCTGACCTTCACCGCTGCCGCGCCGATTGCCGTGTCGCCGTCGCGAATCGCACTCGCGAAGTACAGACCGGGAACGCCGGTGTTCGTGCCGATGCCGAAGAAGCGGCCGCGGCCTTGCGCGAGCGCGTCCTTGAAGTACGGGCGATACGACACGTTGGTGCCGACGAAGCTGACCGGCTGGTTCCAGTTGCTCGCGGCGACCACCGTGCCGTGGGCGTCGATCACGTCTACCGCGCCGCTGCCGACGTCGTTGTTGACCGCTTCGAGATAGGCATCGACCGCGAGCAACATGCCGCGCGCTTCATTGGGCGACGCCTTGAGCAACGCTCGCACGCTGTCCTGCCGCGCCACCAGCGCGGGGACCATCTCGAAGCGTCCCAGCTCGCTTTGCAGGCTCGCCGCATAAAGATCGAGCCGATGCTCGCCGACCTCGGCCAGCGCGTCGATCGCGCGGTTCCATGCGAACTCCACGGCGGCGGCGGCCGCACCGACATACAGCACGGCCGCCGCCGCCCATCCCCACCATGGAATGCCCTTGTAACGCATCTGCACGTTCGCCCTCGTCGATTGGCTGCCGCCAGACGGCGGGTTCAGCGGATACCGCGCGCCGGATGCACCGGCGCCACGATCGCGAAGGCGCGCACGAGGGGCGCACAGCGGCGCGTCATGCGCCGAAATGCGCGAGCAGGATGAGCGTCACGGTCACGACGATGGCGCCGCCAATACGCGTGGCGATCTGCGCGAACGGCATGAGCTGCATGCGGTTCGCGGCGGTGAGGATCGCCACGTCGCCGGTGCCGCCCTGGCCGCTGTGGCACGCGTTCACGATTGCGGTGTCGATAGGGTACATCTTCATCAGGCGTCCCACCACGAAGCCCGTGCCCATCAGCGTGACCACGGTCGCGGCGATCGTCACGACATTGACGAGCGTGAACGCGGCCATGAGCTTGTCCCACGGCGTCATCGCCACGCCGATCGCGAACAGCAGCGGGTAGGTGACCGCGGTCGAGAAAAACTTGTAGACCACGAACGCGCCTTCCTGCAGCGGCGGCGAAACCGCGCGCGCGAGCTTCACGAGCACGGCGAGAAACAGCATCGCCACCGGCGCGGGCAGGCCGAACAGCTTGTTCGCCATCAGGCCGATGAGGTACAGCGTGATCGCCGTGATGCCGGCCGCCGCGATGTGGCTCACGTCCACGTGGCCTCGAGCTTCGTCGTTCGACGACGCGAGTTCATCGGTCGCGCCGACTTGCAGACGGCCATTGCCGGTGAGATGCGGCATGCGCTTGCCCAGCATGTCGAGCATGCCCGAGAGGATGATGGCGATGAGGCTGCCGAGCATCACGGGCGGCAAAACCTGCGCGAACAGGTCGCCTTGCGCGACGTGCATGATTTCCGAATAGCCCACGGAAAGCGGAATCGCGCCTTCGCCCACGCCGCCGGCCATGATCGGCACGACGATGTAGAGCAGCGTGTGCTTGACGCCGAGTCCGAGCGCCGCGCCGACCGCGGTGCCCACGATGGTCGCTGCCACCGTGCCGGCCGCAAGCGGAATGAAGATCTTCAGGAAGCCTTGAATCAGCACGCGCCGGTCCATGCTGAGAATACTGCCGACGATGATCGAGGCGATGAAGAGATAGAGGAAGTTGGTCTGCTTCGTGAATTCGACCGTGAGGTGCTGCACGGGCTTGGGCAGCACGTGGTAGTACACGAGCGCCGAAGGCACGAAGGTCGCGAGAATCGCCGCCGCGCCGATATTGCGCAGCAGCGGCAGGCGCTTGCCGAGTTCGGCGCACGTGAAGCCGCAGAAAGCGAGCACGGCGATGGCCATCGAGATCTCGCCGGGCACCTTGCCGGTGACCGCGAAGCCCGCGATCAGCGCAAACAGGATCACGTAGATCGGCAGCGGAATGATGCCGATGCGGATTTCCATCAGCTTCCACCAGCCTTCGGGCCAGAAGCGCGTTTGGGTCGTCGGGGATGACTCGGGGACCGCCTGCTTGACCTGCGAGGCGGCGGATAGGGATGCACTGTTCTGCACGGGATGTCTCCTTCGTTTTCGCGACCGGACTGCGTCGCGTCTCCGGTGCTTGTTTAAATAAACGTTGCGGGCTATCGAGGTGTAGACCGCCGGGTCTCTATAAGCAGTAGCTGTGCCAGCGCGTGGCGGCATCTCGGATAATCCGCAACGCATTGATTTGTTTGATATTTCCGGGAATGCCACGCAGCTCGCGCCGGCCAGCGAGCCGCGATTTCAGAATCGGCCCGAGCCGCAGGCCGAAATCTCGGCCTGCCTCGGCCCGACCATTGAGTGCATGGCAAGAGTGATTTTCAGAATTCGCTCTGGAACGGCGCCGATCGTTGGCAGAAGATGAATCACCGCAACGTGAGGAGCGAGCCATGAAAATCGTCTTGCCAGGATGCGCCGTCGTTTGTGCCGCGGCGCTGTGGAGTGCCGGCGCGCTGGCCGGGCCGCCGGGTTCGGCCTACCAGACGCCTGTGCAGTTATCGAGCGGAAGAAATTTGCTTTGCAGCGTGAACGAATCACAGCCCGCCGGCGAATTGGCGGCGCTCACGCGTCGCGAGCAGGTGCAAGCCGATGTCCTCGCCATGCAGCGTCTGAGGCTCGTGAGCGGACCGGAGTCGCCTTACCCGTCCGCCTATACGGCGCCGAGCATTGCCTGCGTAGACGCGGGTTGATGCCGCAGAAAGCACGACGGGGCTCGATTCGCCTGACGAATCGAGCCCCGCGTACTTTGAGGACGGTTGAAAAGTCCGATCAGAAGCGCGTGCGCACGCCCGTCGTCACTTCGACCTGGTTGGTCGCGCCGAAGGTCGTGCCCACCGTATAGCCGCCGTGCAGCTTCATGTAGTCGCCCGCCAGATACACCTCGGTGCGCTTGGACAGGTGATAGAAGATCGAGCCGTACAGCGTCTCCTTGAAACCGTTGTGCAGCCCGCTCGCGGGATCGAATGCGCCGATGTTGGCGTTCGGAATATCGCCATCGACGTTATACGCGGCGTTGTGCGTGCGCATTTGCTGATAGCCGAGTTCGTAGTCCAGCGCGCCCTTCGGCACGAGCTTGAACGAGACCGTCCACGCATTGTCCTGACGCTGGCCGAGCGCCCCCTGATTGCCCCAGTAGCGGAAGTAGCCCGCATTGGCGCGCACGATGCCGATCGTGTAGTTGCCGCCAACCGAGAACGCCTGGTTCGAGTTGCCGTCGCGGTTCACGTGGTTATAGAAGGTCGAGGCCGTCCACGTCGGGGCGTTGTAGCCGAGTGCGAACTGATAGTTCGCGTTATTGCCGAAGCTCGTCGAATTGCCGAAAGCGTAGCCCGCTGCCGCGTAAATACCGTTATCGAAGACCTTCTTCCACGCCAGGCCGTTTTCGTAACGGGTGCCCGTTGCGCTCGCCGCGTAGAAAATCATCTGCTTGAAGTTGTTGGCGTTGGTCCAGCCGCCCTCTTCCGTCGTGAGCTTCGCGTTGCCGTACGGGTCGCCGTAAATGGCCGCGGCGTCACGCGCGATGGTGTTCTGGAAGCCCGCCGTGAGCTTGCCGAAGCGCTCGTCTTCCACGCCGACCCAGGCGTCACGGTCGAAGATCTGGCCCGGGTCTTCCATCTGGCCGTCGCTCACGCGGTATTCGCTTTCGAGCCGGAAGATCACCTTCGTGCCGCCGCCGATGTCTTCTGCGCCCTTCAAGCCCCAGCGGCTGCCGCTGAACCACGGTTCGCCGGCAATGCCCATGCCGATCACGTGGTTGCCGTTGGCGTCCGCGTGCGATTGATAAGTGGGGACGCTCAGGTCGATGAGGCCGTACAGTTGAACGCTCGATTGCGCGTGTGCGCCGCTCGCTGCCAGTGCACCGAAGGTCGCGCCTACTGCAGCGACAGCAAGTTGTTTTCTCTTCAAGATCGTCTCCAGGGGTTGCTTCGTTGGAAGTTTTCATGGACCCGCTGCCATCACTCACCGGTTGCGGCGAGCCGTGTGAATCAGCGGGTGAGACGAATAGTAGAGAGGTGAATCCTTCGCGATTCTTTCACGAACGATGGGTATTCCTAAGTACATCCACCAATACCGGAAAAACGTCCGGCCTGCTCAGGCCGCCACCGGCTCTTTCACGCGAAGGATGTAGCCGAGGCCGCGCAGCGTGGTGATCTGCACGCTCGATTCCGCCAGATGCTTGCGCAGGCGGTGAATGTAGATGTCGATCGCGTCCACGCTCGGTTCGTCGCTCAGGCTGCAGATGCGATCCAGGAGCGCCTGCTTCGGCACCGCCTTGCCCTGGCGCAGCATGAGCGCTTCGAGGATGGAATGCTCGCGCCGGCGCAGGGTGAGCGGCGCGTCCTTGTGACGGAACTCGCGCGTGTCGCAAACGTACTGCAAGTCGCCGCACGTCAGCCAGCCCGATTTCTCGCCCGTCTGCCGCCGTATCAGCGCCTTGATGCGCGCAACCAGTTCGCGGCTGTCGAACGGCTTGACCACGTAGTCGTCGGCACCAGCGCCGAAACATGCCACCTTGTCGTCTATCGAACCATGCGCGGTCAGCATGAGCACGGGGACGTTATTGCGCCTGCGCCGCAGACGGTTGAGCACGTCTTTGCCGCTCAGGCGCGGCAGGCGCATGTCGAGGAGCACGAGATCGTAGCTCTGCGTAATCAACACGGAGTCTGCGGCTTCGCCATCGACCACGCAGTCCACCGTGAAATTCTCGGCGCGCAACAGGTTGACGATCCAGTGCGCGAGTTCGGCGTTGTCTTCTACGAGCAGCAGCTTCATGGTCCCTCCTCACGTCTTTTCATCCGGGCCAGGCGGGCAAACGCACCGTCGCGACCAGACCCGCGCGCTCGGCCCCCGCGGCAACGCTCACCGAGCCGCCGTGCGAGCGCGCGACCTGATGCACGATGGCGAGACCGAGGCCCGTGCCCTCGGTATCCGCCGCGACGCGATAGAAGCGCTCGAACACGTGCGCACGGGCCTCGGCTGGAATGCCGGGGCCGTTGTCCACCACCTGCAGCATGACCTGCTCCCCTTCGCTGCGGCACACGGCCGTCACGCGGCCGCCCTTGTGCGTATAGCGGATGGCGTTGTCGATCAGGTTGGAAACAAGCGAGGCCAGCAGGCCGGTGTTGCCCGCCACGTGCACGCTGTCGTCGAGTTCCGCGCCGAGATCAATGCCGCGCCGTTCCGCGGCCTGGACCATCTCTTCGAGCACGGAAGACACGACTTCGGTGAGATCGACGCGCGTCTGGCTGGGCGACGATTGCGTCATCGATTCGGCCTGCGCGAGCAGCAGCAGTTGATTCGTCAGCTCCGCCATTTTCTGGCTGGTGCGTCGCACGCCCGTGAGTGCGTCGAAAAGCGCGGGATCGTTCGCGTCGCATTGACTCGCGAATTGCGTTTGCGTGGTGAGCAGCGTGAGCGGCGTACGCAGCTGGTGCGCCGCGTCGGCGATGAACTGGCGCTGCATGGCGGCATGCACCTTGAGCCGCGCGATGCACTGGTTGATCGCCTCGACGATCGGCCTCAACTCCGATGGCAGATGATCCGGGCGGATCGGCTCCAGTTGCACGGGCTCGCGGTCGGCAACGTCGTCCTTGAGCTTCATGAGCGGCCGCAGTTCGAGCGTGAGCCCGAGCGGCACGAGCAGCGCGACGAGCGCCAGCATGAACCACTGGCGTGCGAGCTGCGGCCTCCACAACGCGTTGATCATCGCATCGCGCGACGCGATCGTCTTGCCGACGATCACCATGACGCGTTCGGCGCGGCCCGAGTCGTAGAGCATGCGCTCGTAGGCCACGGCGCGAATCGGCAAACCCGCATACGTGGTGTCGTAGAACACGGGCGCCTCGGCTGTGTTCGCGCGCGGCAGCGGCAAGTCCGGCGCCCCGCCCAGCAGGCGGCCATCGCCGGCCAGCACCTTGTAGAACACATGATCCTGCCAGGGCGATTCGAACAACTCCAACGCCGCCGGCGGAATCGTCGCGCTGAGGGAGCCGTTGTCCCAGTCGACGTCTTCGATGATCGTGCGCGCCGAATCCAGCAGCGAATGGTCCTGCACGAGATCCGCGGTCTGCCGCGCGGCATCGTAAGACTCGCAACTCGTCACGACGACAAACGCCGCGAGCGGCACCAGCAACCACAACAGCAACCGCCCACGCAGGCTATGCACCATGTCACGCTCTCTCAGGTACCGAACCGCCAGGCGGCGTGCGCAGGACGGCAGCTCCGGGCGTGCTTCATTTCGCGCTGAGGAATTCGTTCGTGTACGTGCGGGACAAATCCACGTGCTTGCCCTTGACCGAGGGATTGAAACTCGAGAGGACCTTCAGCACGGTCGCCGGACCGTCGGCAGGCATCTTGCCGTCCGCGGTGTACATCGGCAGCGAGGCCTTGAGCGCGCTCACGTAAAGCGCCTTGTCCTTTTGATAGTCGGCGGGCATTTGCGCGGCGATTTCCTCGGCGCTGTGGGTGTGAATGAATTGCATGGTGCGCACGAACGCGTGCGCGAGCTTTGCCGCCTGAACCTTGTGCGACTCGGCCCACGCGTCCTGCACGTAAAGGCTTGCGCCGGGATAGGTGCCGCCGAGCGCGGCGCGCGTGCCGTCCACCGTGCGCATATCGACGAGCACCCTGGCGTCGCCGGCCTTCTGCAGCGCCGAGACGGTGGGCTCGGTCGTCATGCCCGCGTCGATGCGCCCCTGCTTGATGGCCGCAATGAAGCTCGCGTCCGCGCCCACCGGCAACAAGGTGTACGCACTCGAGGCGAGGCCATGCTGGCTCGCCAGATACTGCGTGAGAAAGCTGGTCGAAGACCCCAGGCCCGTCACGCCGAGCGTCTTGCCCTTGACGTCGGCCATCGACTTGATCGTGCCGGCCGCTTTCGACGACACCATTTCCACTTCGCCCGGCACCTGGCCGAACACGACGATCGCCTTGACGTCCTTGCCCTTGGTCTGCAGGTCGATGGTGTGATCGTAGAAGCCCACCACAGCCTGGACCGCGCCTGCGAGCAGTTCGTTCTCCGCGTCCACGCCCGCGGGTTGCGAGAGCAACTCGACGTTCAGCCCTTCGTCGCGGAAATAGCCCAGTTGCTCGGTGAGCCGCGCGGGCAGGTAAATGAGCTTCGTAATACCGCCGACCATGATGGTGATCTTGTCGCCGGCATCGTCGGCGGCATGCGCGCCTTGAAGCGCCATGGCAAACAGCAGGCCACCAGCGAGTGCGACTCGACGCAGTGCGCCAAAACTCAATTGCATTGATTGTCTCCGTCAGGATGGGCCGGCGGCGCGATGCTCGCCGCCTCGATCGTTTGGGGGATTCTAGTGATTCGAACCCTTCCCGAAGCTTTCGCCGGTCACGCGGATTTATACGGGATTTCCATGAGCGGCGGCATTATTTATGTTGTTAATCATTCTGAATGACAATAGTTTTTATTCAGGACGACCACCGGCACGCTGCCGATTCCCACAGGATTCCTGATCGATTTCGTGTAAAGCAGTGAGACCCGGATTATGGGTCTCTGCCAGGGAAAATTGCCAGCCGTGTCTATCGCGGCAGCGCGCCTTTCATGACGCGCACCACATCGTTTGGCTCGATGCTCGTCACGTCGGTCGGCCCGATGAGCGGAGAACACCTGAAGAAGTCGTTCTCCACGTAGCGGGTTCGCGGGTCGATATCGTCGCTGAACAATGCGACGGTCGGCACGCCGGCCGCGTGCGCGATATGCAGCAGGCCGCCGTCCGCGCCGACGAACAGCTTGCTCTGCCCGATCAGCGCATAGCATTCGTGGATCTTCAACTTGCCGACCAGCGAGTCGAGTTTCAAGTTCCTGAATGACCTGGCCATAAGATCGCTGGCTTCCTTGAGCCCGTTGTCCGATCCGATCAGCACATATTGATAGCGCGACATCTCGGGATCGTCATCTAGCCGGGCAAGCACGTCGGCCCACTTGCCGTATATACGGTTCGACTCCCTCCCGCCTACCGAAATCGCAATTCTGCCCGCCCACGTTTGCGCCGGAAAATCCTGGCTTTGCGGCGCATCGAGAGTCAGGCGCGAGTTTCTGTACAGCGCCGCTTCTTCGATCCCGGAATTCAGAATCTTGTTGAACGAGTAGTAGCTGAACTGAATGTGGTTGAAATTGCGCCCCGCATACCATCCAATCAGGCTCGTAAATCTCTTTTGAGCGGCATAGCGGATTTTTTCTTTAATGACGCCAATGCCGAGCTTGTTCAGAATAATGAAATCATATTCGCCGAAATCGATTTCGCGGTAATCCGAATAGACTTTCGAAATATACCGGTCGTGGCGGAAAAGCTCAGCCAGGGAAGGATCGAGCACCACGTCCAGCTTGTACGACGTGCCGCTGACGAGCGCCCGCCCGGACAGGTCCATCAACGCGTCGCCGAGGTTGTTGACGCCGCTGTAGAACAACAGGATCCGGGCGCCCGGGCGCAACTGCGCAGATTCCGTATAGAGACCCAGCTGCCGGTTCAATGAGAGTATCGACCACTTGTGCAGCTGCTTCTTCACGAGCGAAAGCTTTTTATAAGCGGAAAGGCTCTCTACCTCATCCTGGACGATTTCCGGATGGGGAACCCGCAGACTCTTGCTGATAAAACCGCGGACCGTATCGACTTTCATTGTTTACTCAGCAGGAGCGCTCTCCAGCCCATCCGTAACCTTTGACCGAGGGGCTATTATGCCACCCGGCGCGAAGCTCACAGAACGCGCTGGACGGCCCGGGCGGAGTCTGTGATGTCCTGCCCGAAACCGGCGACCGTGTTGCACCCCGCCAAGGCGGCCAGTGCGCCGATCATCGATACCGCCGCCAGAATCCGTCCGACCATGTTCAACTTCCCCTAAGCTCAATTTTTGATTGTTGCGCGGACCGCTGCACGCGCCGCCAGCCCGCGGAATCCAGCCCCATTTGGGTCGACCGGAATTTCGTATTCTGCCTGCGCTGGGTCCGTCCGTGCAAATTAGCGGCGGATGCGCATGCGCGCGGGACATGGCACCGCCCGCGCGGGAGCTTACGCATGTAAGGCGTGCCGACCCGGCACATCGTGCGAGCCAGTCAGCCGGAACATCGAAACGGAGCCCTTGAGGTCGTTCGCCTGGGCGGCGAGCGCGCTTGCCGCCGCCGCGGCCTGCTCCACGAGCGCCGCGTTCTGCTGCGTGACCTCGTCCATCTGCGTGACGGCCTGGCCGACCTGGCCAATGCCCTTGCTTTGCTCCTCCGACGCGGCTGTGATCTCGCTGATGACGTCGGTCACGCGCCGGATTTCCTGCGTGATGACGCGCATCTTTTCGCCCGCCTCCTGCACGTGAGCCGCGCCCGCATGCGAGCGTTCGAC
Organism: Paraburkholderia sp. CNPSo 3272; assembly: GCF_024206495.1. Classification (GTDB taxonomy): domain Bacteria; phylum Pseudomonadota; class Gammaproteobacteria; order Burkholderiales; family Burkholderiaceae; genus Paraburkholderia. The sequence goes on from NZ_JAMBPQ010000003.1 coordinate 76,712, forward strand.
CGATTCGTGAATCAGCTCCTTGATTTCCTTGGACGCCGCCGACGAACGCTGCGCGAGCGAACGCACTTCCGAAGCCACCACGGCGAAGCCGCGCCCCTGCTCGCCGGCGCGCGCCGCTTCGACGGCGGCATTGAGCGCAAGGATATTCGTCTGGAACGCAATGCTCTCGATTATGCCGACGATGCTCGCGATGCGATCCGAACTCGCGTTGATGTCCTCCATGGTCTGCACCACGCGCGAGACCACCGTGCCCCCTTGCTCCGCGGCCTCGGCGGCTTGCGCGGCGAGTTGATTCGCCTCGCGGGCGCTGTCGGCGTTCTGCGCAACCGTGGACGTCAACTGCTCCATGCTCGCCGCCGTTTGCGCGAGCGATGCGGCCTGCTCTTCCGTGCGCTGCGAGAGATCCTGATTGCCGGCGGCAATTTCGTTGGTCGCGGTGGCGATGGAGTCAGCCGAATGCTTGATCGTGTCGATGGTCCGCGTAAGCTGCGCCTGCATGCGCTTCATCGAAAACAGCAGGCTCGAGCGGTCGTCCGCTGCAATCTCCACCACGGCGGTCAAGTCGTTGTCGGCAATGCGGTTGGCGATTTGCGCCGCGTAGGCGGGCTCTCCGCCCAGCGAGCGCAGGATGCCCCGGTTCACCACCGCCACGACCGCCGAGAGCGCCAGCGCGATCACCGCCAGAATGCCGAGGCTCCAATAGAGCGTCACGCGGAACGCCGCGTCGATATCGTCGACATAAAGACCCGTCGTGAGAATCCAGTCCCACGGCTGATAGCCCACGCTATACGAGATTTTCGGCGCGACCTCGTCCGAGCCGACGCGCTTGAACGAATACGACACGAAGCCCTGACCTTCCTGCTTGATGACGGCAACGATTTCCTTGAACAGATAAACGCCGTTCGAATCCTGAAAGTCGCCGACGTTCTTGCCGACCAGGTGCGGGCTTGCGGCATTCATCAGCAGCACGTACTGCGAATTCATAATGCCGAAGTAGCCACCCTCGCCATACTTCATGTCCTTGACGGCTTCCATCGCGCGCTTCTGGGCGTCTTCTTGCGACAGCGTGCCGGCATTGGCACGCTCGCCGAATGACTTCACCACGGCGAGCGCGATTTCCGAGGCGTGCTTCAAATCCGCCTTGCGCTCCTCGATGCGCGTTGCCCGCATCTGCCACGCGTCATAGATCGATACGCCTGCGAGACACACGAGGCTCAGGATCAGCGGCAACCAAAGCCTTTGCACAAATGAAAGCTTCATCAGTCTGTCGTTTTTTAATGATTTGAGGAGCGTGCCTGAGCAAGCGGCACCCCGCCTTCGCGGGCACGCGCTGCGAGAGTCTCTGCGTATACGGCGCCGGCTGCACACGCATTAGAGACAGATGACGCAACAAGCTCTTGCGAAAATCGATGCATGCGCAACGTGTGCCGCCTGGTGCACCCGTGTGCTGCACGACGGGCGTAAGGGTTTGCGCGGCCAACTCCCGATGTGGCAACTCATCATGGACGAGGGAGTGGCGGCAGACGGATTTCGAACCCGACGCATTCGTCGTAATCCACGGCACTTGCGTGCGAGCGCAAGCTGCCGGCGGGTATCATTGAACAGTTGAATCGCTGCAGTGCAAACTGCATGGCCGTCGCCAACGATCCGCGAGCTTCGGATCGATTCGACGGCTTGCGACACGTCACACCCAATCACGCACCACACTGGGCCCTCTCGACAATGCGCATTTTCGGAATCAGCCTTTACGTCATCATCGCCCTGCTCTTTGCAGTGCATGCCATCCGCAACCAGCAGAACATGTACTGGCTGCTGATCCTGTTTCTTTTCCCCGGCCTCGGCAGCCTCGTCTACTTCTTCGTCATTTATCTGCCGAGCCTGCGCCAGTCGCGCGGGGCGAGGGCGACAGGGCGGGCCATCTCGCAACTGGTCGACCCCAACCGCGCCGTGCGCGAAGCGCGCAACGATTTCGACCGTGCGCCGACCGTCGCGCACCGTATGCGGCTGGGCGCTGCGCTGCTCGACGCGGGCAACGCCGTGGAAGCGCTGGAGCATTACCAGGCGGCGGCCACCGGGCCGTTCGCATCCGATCCCGCGTTGCTCGAGGGCCTCGCACGCGCCCAGTTTGTCAACGGTAATGCCGTGGCCACGCAGGAGACGCTCGAAAAGCTGTTCGCCGTCCAGCCAGTCGCCCGCCAGCAGCCGGATCCCTCCTTGCTGTATGCACGGGCGCTCGCCGCGAACGGCGCAGCGGGCACGCGCGCCGCGTTCGAAGCCGCGCTCTCGTGTGCCAGCGACGCCGCCCCGCGTTGCCTGTTCGCCGACTGGCTGGCGAAGCAGCCCGGCGACGCCGACCGCCAGCGCTCGCGCGAGCTTTATACCGAGATCGTGCACGACGCGAAGCACTGGCCGCGCCACGCCCGCGAGCACAATAGCGAGTGGCTGCAACGGGCTCAGGCCGCGTTGAGCCGATAGCGCAGACCTTCCCGCGAGGAGCCGCCGTGCGAGAAACCACCGTAAAGTTCAAACGTGGCATGTTCACAGCGCTTTTCACTTTCGTCGCGCTGATCTGCGTGCACCCGTTCACGGCCCGCTACCCATCGCTGGGCATCGCAGCGTTTGCCGGCGGCGCTTGCGCATTCGTCGGCACACAACTGGCGAGCTGGCTGTTCCGCCGGTAACGCGAGCGCAGCGCAATCACATGCGCGCACACATGCGCCGATAGGTGGCCGGCGTCATGCGGTACGCGCGGCGAAACCAGCGGCCGAGATGACTCTGGTCCGCGAAACCCACCTCAGCCGCGACCCGCGCCGGCGTGTGGCCCGCCGCCAGCAGCCTGCGCGCGGCACGCAGGCGCAAGCGCACCAGGTACGCATGGGGCGACGTGCCGAATTCGCGCTGGAACAGGCGCGTCAGACGAAACCGGTCGATGCCCGAGCTATCGACGAGTTCGTCGAGCCCGATGTTCACGCTCATATGTTCGTGCAGCAGATCGCGCACGCGGGCAAGGGCGGGCGAAGCGGGGCGCGCCGCAGCGGTCGTCTCGAGCAGATGGCCGCCCAGGCGCTCAAGCAAGCAGTCGAGCGCCTCATCGCGCGCGAGCCGGCCTTCCTCGCCGTATAGCGCAAGAAACGCACGGCGGATCGACTCGGTCAGGCGCGGGTCGTCAACGAGCGTCTGGCCGAAAGCGGGCACCACGCCGCCCAGGCCCGCGATGTTCAGCCTGCGCGCCGCACACTCGACCCACGGCTGCGGGAGGTACAGCATCGCGTAGGTGAAGCCGCCCGGCTCGGGCGCGTGACCGTCGTGCAGCGCGCCCGGCTCGATCAGGATCGCCCGGCCCGGCACGCTCGTATGCAGCGACCGGTGACACTGAAAGCGCTGCACCCCCTGCTCCGTATAGCCGATCAGCATGTCGTCGTGATCGTGGGGGTCGTAGGCATGGCCGCTGAAATGCGCGCGCAGGCTCTCAATGCCCGTCTGCGCATCTCGCCGCGCGACGAGCCAGTGTTCGTTCCGGCCCTCAGTCACCGTGGCGTTCGTCATGGCAATCCTCGCTCCTCGTGCCCGATTCCTTTCAAGGGCAAGAGTGTACGCCGGCCATGCGCGGAGGACCGTACGTGGCCTCCTCGGCGTGATCGGCGCCGGCTCTCGATCATCGGGTTCAGTCGTCGAACTCGCCGGCCTGCAGCGCTTCGTCGAAATCCGTGATCCATGGGGCGAAGTGATCGGTGTCGTAGGTGGCCGTCTTGCCGTTGGCGATCCGCGTAACGGATACCTGGCGAATCGCCGCGCGCTCGCCGCCGTCGGCCGTTTTCTCGTGGTCCGAGATCCGGAATTCGCGCAGGTCGAGCCCCCGGCTCGCGAGCACGGCCTTGACGTCCTCCTGTTCGTCCCAGGAAAACTCGGCGAAGTCGTGGGCTGTCATGTTCGTCTCCTCCAGGGCGTCATAGGGGACCGCACGGCGCGACGGGCAATCCCTCGGCCTTCCAGCGCAACATGCCGCCAGCGAGATTGGCCACCTTGCCGAAGCCCGCCTTGGTCAGCAATACGCTTGCCTGCGCGGAGCGCACGCCGGAGCGGCACACCGCCACGACAGGCCGTTCGCGATCGAGCTCGTCGATGCGGGCCATCAGTTGCGAGAGCGGCACGAGCTTCGCATCGGGCAGATGGCCGAGTTGGTCGATGAACTCCGGGGCCTCGCGCACGTCGACGATCTGCAGCGCGGCCGCATGCTCCAGCAGCGCCATGGGCTCGATTTCCCACACGCCGCTAAAGCGCAGCGTGAGCGGCGCCCAGTCGGGCGTTTCCTGGATTGGCGCGTCGCCTTCGGGCTTGCCGCAGCGCAGGTTGGCGGGCACCGCGACGGCCATCTGCTTGGGGTGCGGCAAATTCAGGTTGTGCATATAGCCCGCGAAGTCGCCGAGATCGACGTCGCCGCCCAGGCGCGGATTGAAGCGACACTCCTCCGCCACGCTCGTAACCGTGATGCCGCGGTAGTCGTGCGCCGGGTAGAGCAGGCAGTCGTGCGGCAGCGAGAGGATCTGCTCGCGCACGGAAGTGAAAAGCTGTTCCGCGCTCCCGCCCTGAAAATCGGTGCGGCCGCAGCCGCGTATCAGCAGGCTGTCGCCGGTGAAGGCCATGCTCGCGTCGTCGAGCACGTAGGTCAGGCAGCCGCTGGTGTGGCCGGGCGTGGCGCGCACTTCCAGATACCGCTTGCCGAAGGCGATGCGATCGCCGTGCCGCAGCGAACGGTTCACGCCCTCGGCGCCCACCGCCTCGGCGAGCGCGATCTGGCTGCCGCTGCGCTCGCGCAAGCGCCACGCGCCCGTGACATGGTCGGCGTGCACATGGGTGTCGAGCGTCGCCTGCAGGCGCAGGCCCAGTTCCTGCAACAGCGCGAGGTCGCGCGGCACCTGCTCGTAGACCGGGTCGATCAGCAGCGCCTCGCCGCTTTCGGGGTCGCCGAGCAGGTAGGTATAGGTGGACGATACGGGGTCGAAAAGCTGGCGAAAGATCATCGCGGCTCTCTGTTTGGGCAAACGCCTGGTGCACTTTCCAGTATGCCGCATCCGGTTTCGGTCCGGCGGCTCCACGTGCGCGATTTACCTGCGTTTGTTCGGCACAGAACCAAAGAGCCGAAAGGCCGCTCGCCGCGATGCGGCTCATCGATTGCCATTGCCCGGCTCGCCCCTGTGCTTCGGCGCGAGCCATGGGGAGCGACGTTGCGTCGTTGCCGATCAGTTACCCGTGCGCAACGTCCAGACCGTTGCCGCATTGGTGGTGTCGTCTACGGCGGCGAACTGCGAGTGGTGCTGGCTGTCCACGCCAAATGCGAGCCCGAACGCGGAACCCGTCGTGGGATCGACCGACATCTGCGCGACGAACTGGCCTTCCACGGTGAATTCGACAATCTCGCTTGGCTGTTGCGGGTCGGCGTTCACGGCGTCGCCATTGGCCGTGACGAGATGCCCGTTGGGCGCGAGCGCAAGGGCAAGCGGTCCGTGCAGATGGTTGTTGTCCTGATAGATCAGCCGCCCCACTCCGCCGCTATGATTCGCACCCGCCGCGCCGTAGATGGCGAACACCGCGTTGTCGCCTGTCGAAGCGACGTAGAGCACGTCGTGCTGGCCATCATAGGCGAGGCCCGTCGGGCCGACGACCAGCGCAGCCGGATCGGTGCGATGCATGTAGCCCGAAGCGACGATGGTCGAGGAGGGCAACTCCTTCACGCCGTCCTCGCCGATCGCAAGGTCTATCCGGGCGACGGTGCCGTCGAGGACGTCCGAGACGAAGACCTTCACGACTTGTCCGCCGTCGAGCACGGTGAGGTCCCAGGGGCCGTCGAGCAGCCGCGCATCTTTGAGTTCCTTGACGAGCCGGCCCTGGGGATTGATCACGAGAAGCGAGCCCGGCGCGGTGACGTTCTTGCCGTCGGGGGTCGGCACGTTGCCCACCAGCACGAAGCCGCTTCTCAGCACGACGAGCGCCGTGGTGAGACCGAGGTTGGCGCCCTGGAAGAACGTCACCGGCTGGCTATTCGGAACGAGCTTCACGATCGTCGTGCCGGTGCCTTGCAGATTCGATTTCGCGTTGAAGTTGGACACCACCACGTCGCCGGGTTTGAGCGTGCTCCATGAGGGCACGCCGAACGGTACGAATGCAATGCCGTACGGATTGACGTCGCCATTGGACGGCACGGTCGACGCAGTCGCGAAGGCCGGCGGCAGGATCGCCTGCAGGCCATCGGCGCGCACGGTTCCCAGCGCCAGGGCGAAGAGCCCGGCACCCAACGCGAGGTGACGCAGTCGCGTCACGAACGCCGCCCGGTTCCGGCCGAAGTAAGAACGACATGCAGACAACGAGCGAGAAGCTTTCATCTGACACCTCCTTCTCGCGGGGACGGTCCGGACGCCAGGACGACTCGCGCGGCCAGTGAACGCACCATGCTTCGCGCGCCCCGCGTTTTGCGTAAACGATCCGGAGGCGAGGCTATTCCGCGTGGCGCGCTTCAACGTTTCGCGGTTCCGGTCTGCACTTTCGGCGCGATCGCAGGCACCGCCAGCTGCTCCACCAGAAAATCCACGAACGCCCGCACGCGCGACGTCAGGTAACGGGCATGCGGATACAGCAGAATGAACGGGCGCGTGCGTCCACCCTCCTCGCGCAGCACTTCCACGAGCCTGCCTTCGCGCAGGTCGTCCGCCACCACGAAGCGATACGTCTGGAACAGCCCCGCTCCCGCGCGCGCGAGCGTCACGCCGGCGAGCGCGTCGCCCGACGTTCCGTAACTTCCGCTCGTGATCACATCGCCATCTTCATTGGCATTGCCGTCGAACGTCCACGCAAGATGACGCCCACTACTTGGCAGTTCGAACTGTATGCATTCGTGCGACTGCAGATCCGCCACGGACTTGGGCACGCCCGCGCGCTTCAGATAGGCGGGCGTGGCCACCACCACCATCTCCGCGTCTTCGAGCTTGCGCGCCACGAGGTTGGAATCGGCGGGCGCGCGTCCGCGAATCGCCAGGTCGAAGCCTTCGTCTGCGAAGTCGATGTTGCGGTTGCTCAAATGCGTGTCGACCTGCACCTCCGGATAGCGCTCGCGAAACGCCGGCAAGAGCGGCAACACGCGATAGTGCCCGTAGGGCGTGGGCATGCTGATGCGCAGCACGCCAGCCGGCGTGGTCTGCTCGCCTGTGACTTCGCGCTCGGCGTCCACGAGTTGCGAGAGCGCCTGGCGGCACTGCTCGAAGTAGCGCCGTCCCGCATCGGTCAGGCGGATCTGACGCGTCGTGCGCACGAACAGGCGCACGCCTAGCCGCTCTTCGAGCCGCGCCACGGATCGGCTCACCGCGGCGGGCGTGACGCTCGCCGCATTGGCCGCCAGCGTGAAGCTGCCCAGCTCCGCCGCCTGGCAGAACAGTTCGATGCTGCCTAGCAGCAGATCGTCGAATTTGCGTTGCATGCCCGTTTTCTCCTGATTGCTCCCGTTCGCGCCCGATGCTTTAGTTCTATGCTGAAGGGTCCCGCATGAGGCGAATGGTCATCACCACTGGAGGAGAACATCGTGTCCGTCGAACACCTGGGCAGCTTCGAGCGGCTGCATCACATCGTGCGCATGGAAGGCCACGTGAGCAGCGCCGAAGGCTTTCTCGAGCAGCCTGGCGTGCTCGACGCCGCGTCGGATCTCTTCGCCGCCGTGCTCGGCGAGAAGGCCGGACACGCGCGCTCCGCGTTCTCGCATGCGCGACTGCCCCTCGATCTGCCCGTCGAACTCGTGGTGATCGCACAGATTCTGCCTGCCTGAAGCCGTCTTCGCCGCCGCGTAAAGGAACATCGGCACGCGCATCCATCGCGCGTGCCGATCTTCCCGGTTGCGTTTATCGAATGCTGCTCAAGCCCACACCGACTGCAACCGTGCGATGCTCTCGCGCGTCTCACGCTCCAGTTGCGCCACCAGTTCCGCCGCCGGCAACGCGCGCGCGAGCGGCGCGGCCTGGCCCGCCCACTGCGCGCCGTAGCCGAACTCGCCCTTGGCCTTCGCTGCCGCGGTCAGCGCCTTGCCCGCGTCGTACGTGATCGGATAAGACGGAATGCGCGGCGCCTTGGGATCCTCGCCAAGCGCAGTAAAGCGGTTAACGATGCTGCGCGCCAGCCGCCCCGAGATCGCCGAGGTGAACGTAGTATGGCGCGCGGCGTCGCCGAGCAAGGCGGCCCGATAGCCTTCGTCCGCAGCGCTTTCCGGGCAGGCCACGAACGCCGTGCCCAGTTGCGCCGCCTGCGCGCCCAGCGCGAGTGCGGCCGCAATGCCCGCGCCGTCCATGATGCCGCCCGCCGCGATCACGGGCACATCGAATTCGCTCACCAGCAGGCGCGTGAGCGCGAACGTGCCGAGGCCGTCGTCGCGGGCATTCTGATCGAACACGCCGCGATGGCCGCCCGCCTCCACACCCTGGGCGACGATCGCATCCACGCCCGCCTCCACCGCTGCGGCCGCTTCGTCGATATTGGTTGCACTCGCATACAAACGAATGCCTGCGTGCTTGAGTTCGGCGATCACGGCATCGGGCGGCAGGCCGAAATGGAAGCTCACCACCGCCGGCTTCTCTTCGAGCAGCATGGTCTGCATGGCCTTGTCCACGACGAAGCTCGTGTAGATCTCCGAGAGCGACGCGGGCGGCTTCGCGCCGTATTGCTCGAACACCGGCGCGAGCCAGTCGAGCCATGCACGCTCCACGGCCGCGTCGGCCGTGGCCGGGCGATGGCAGAACACGTTGATGTTGAACGGCCTCGCCGTCAGCTCGCGCGTCTGGTGGATCGCGCGGCGCGCGTTCTCCACGTTCATCGCCGCCACACCCAGCGAGCCGAGCGCGCCCGCATTCGACACGGCGGCGGCCAGCGCCGGCGTGGTGGTGCCCGCCATGGGCGCCTGAATGATCGGCTTCTGAATGCCGAGCGAGCGCAGCAACGCCCGTTGGTCCACTTGAGTGCTCATGTTGCGTTCCCTCCGGAAGCGTTCCAGTTTCAAGCGTGAGCGCGGCGCTGCGCCCAGTGCGCGAGTCCGCCGCATGCGACCAGCAGCGCGCCGGTCGCGAAAAACACGGCGTGCAGACCGAAGTGAACGCCGATCACGCCGCCGATCACCGGGCCCACCACCTGGCCGCTGAATTGCGCCGACTGCAAATAGCCGAGCATGCGGCCCGTTTTGCTTTCGTCTACCGACTGCCGTGCGAGCTTGCCGATCGAAGGCAAGAGTCCCGCGAGCGTCATGCCCATCACCACACGCAGGCCCGCGAGCTGCCACCAGTGAGTGACGAACGCCTGCGGCACCATCGCGAGCCCTGTGAGCACGAGGCAGGCGACGATCACGCGCCAGCTCCCGAAGCGGTCGGCCAGTGCGCCCAGGCGCGCCGCCGTCAGCATGCTGCCAAGCGCCGAGCATGCCATGACCACGCCCGCCACGCGCGCGAGATGCGCCGCGCCCACGCCCAGGCTGCCGATATACACCGTGATGACGGGCTCGATGGACATGTTGGCGAGCAGCACCATCATCGCAGTCACGAGCAGCGCGGCCACCACCGCATAGTCGGGGCGGCGCGCACCGCTGCCCGAACCGGCCGCCGCGTTGCTTGCGTGCGGTTTCGCGTCGCTTTCTGGATGAAACTCTTCCTTCACCACGAAGATGGTCAGGAGCGCCGCCACGGCGATCATCGCACCGCCGGCGAAAAAGGTGCCGCGAATGCCGATCCAGCCGGGCAGCACGCCGCCCACCAGCGGTCCCACGAGATTGCCTGCGAGCGCGCCCGTGGAAAGAATGCCGAGCGCCCAGCCCGCGCGCTCGCGCGGCGCCTGGGTGCCGACCATCACCGTGGAAGCCGACGCATAGCCACCCACGAGGCCGGCGATCAGACGCAGCGCGACGAGCTCGTACACATTGTGCGCCACGCCGATCAACGACATCACCACGGCCATGCCGATGGCGGCGCGCACGAGCATGGGCTTGCGGCCATAGCGGTCGGCGAGGCGCCCCCAGATCGGCGCGGTGAGCGCCGTGCCGAGGAAGGTCGCGCCGAACGCCACGCCCGACCACTGGATCACGGCGGACTGCGAGCTCACGCCGAGCTGCCGAACGTAGAGCGGCAGGAATGGCAGCAGCATGCTGAGGCTCACGAGCGTCGTGAACGAGCCGATTACGCACACGACGAGATTGCGCCGCCAGTATTGCGCATTGCGCTCCGAGTAGCCGCGCGGTTGCGGGTTTGACTGCCGCAGCGCAGCCGCGGGTGAGGAGACGGTGGTATTCACTTGGCCCCCAACGCGGCGAAGAGATCGACGAAGAGCGCAACCACGAGCGCCGCGGCGCCGATGGTGAAGAGCACGAGGTAGTTGCCGCCGCTCGACGAGAACACGAACGACAGGCCATACGCGGCGACCGCCTGCATCACGGCGAAGCTCGTCGTGGCGCGGGTCCACGCGCCCTTCACGGCCGACGGATGGTGCGCGAGCAGTTCGTTCACGCGGCCGAGCACCAGCGGCACGATGCCCGGCGTGAAGGCGCCCACCAGCACGGCGGAAACCATCAGCCCCGCCGGACCGAAAATGCCGAGAGCCGGAATCGCGACCGCCACTGCCTGCACCAGATAGGCGGCGCGCAACGCGGGACCGAAGCCCGCGCGGTCGGCAAGGTGCCCCGCCGCTAGCGGGCCGACGATCGCGCCGATGCCGTACAGCACCCAGAACTCGGCGCCCGCATCCACGCCGCGCCCCAGTCCGCGCGCCACATAGTCGACGAGGAAGATCATGTGCGGCACGAGCCCCACGGCGTTCAGCCCGTACTCGGCATAGAGCGCGCGCAGCTTCGCGCGGGGGTAAGCCTTGGCGTGTTCGAAGCGCGAGGGCGCGTGAGCGTGCGCCGGCGTGCTGCCGTGCTCGGGCCAGCCGTTCCACGCCACGGCCGTGAGCAGCAGCGAGACGACGGCGAGTCCGAGCCAGGTTGCCGTGAGGCCCTGGCGCAGCAGAATCGGCACGATCGTGCCCGAGGCGGCAATGCCGAGCCCGATGCCAGTGAAGATGCCGCCGCTCGCGAAGCCGCGGCGCGCCGCCGGCACGTGCGCGAGGATCGTGGGTGCGGCGAGCACCATCAGAGCGCCGCCCGACAGGCCCGAGGCGAAACGCCAGACGAAGAACCAGAGGAACGAAACGGGCACCGCGCAGGCGACGAAGGCGATGGTCGCGAGCAGCATCATCGCGCGCAGCACCGTGGCGGGTTTGGCGGCGCGAACCATCGCGCCTGCGAGCAGCGCACCGGCCAGATAACCGCCCAGGTTAGCAGCGCCGAGGTAGGCGGCAGTCGAGGCGGGGAACCAGTGGGCGCCGATGATGGCGGGCAGCAACGGCGTATAGGCGAAACGCGCGAGACCAATGCCGATGAGGCTTGCGCTAGCCCCGGCGAGCGTGCCCCGCCAGACGTTGTAGGCCGCGGGCGCGGACGGATTCGAGACGGCTTGATGCATGACGACTCCCGGAAGCGGATGCAGTGAAGCACCCGCTGAAGTTGGGAGTCAGTCTAGGTTAGATCGCGCGGCGAGAGAATCGCCGCGATACGGAAGTCATTCTTCCGCGCGGCGAACGGATGGCGAACGCTGCTCAGTCGGCGTCGGTAATGCGCCGGGCTTGCTCGAAGTACGCGCGCAGCCGGGGCGCGGCGAAATCGACGAAACTGCGCACTTTGGGCACCGAGAGACGCCCGTGCGGCGTGACGAGATTCGCGGGCAGCGGCCCATGCTCGCTGTCGCGCAGCACGATCCTGAGCCGGCCCGCCTCGACCTCTTCGGCCACGTGATAGGAAAAGAGCCGCGTGACGCCATGCCCCGCAACGGCCGAAGCCCGCGCCGCGCGTATCGTATTCACGATGAAGCGCGGCGAGAACTGCACGACCTGGGGGAGCGCCGTCTGACGCGCCGCCGGGAAGCTCCACGAGTCGAGCCCGAAATGCGTCATCGAGATGATCGGGTGGCTCGCGAGATCGGCGGGCGTCTCGATGGCCGGATGCGTGGCGAGATAGTCGGGCGAGGCCACCACCACGCGCCGCACCTCGCCCACCGGAATGGCGACGAGCGTCGAATCCTGCAGATGCGCAATGCGCAGCGCCACATCGATGCCCTCGTCGATGAGGCTCGCAGGCCGGTCGAGCAGGTGCAGACGGATCGACACCTCTGGGTTGCGGTCGATGAACTCCTCGATCATCGGGCGCAGCACCTCTTCGCCGACGGCCACCGCCGCCGTTACACCCAGCAATCCGCGCGGCGCGGAGCGTTCGTCGGCGGCGAGCAGGTCGGCTTCTTCGAGATCGGCGAGGATGCGCCGGCATGCGAGCGCATAGCGCTCGCCCGCCTCGCTCAGGCGGATCGTGCGCGTGGTGCGGTACAGGAGCGCCGTGCCGGTGTGCTCCTCGAGGAACGCAATGGCCCGGCTCACCGCCGCGGGCGAACGGCCCAGCCGGCGGCCCGCGCCCGCGAGACTCCCCTCGTCGAGCGTGGCGACGAAAACCTTCATGGCGTCGATTCGGTCCATTGCGCGTTTTGGCGTGCGGTCGCTTCGCTCTGTGAATTCCGCGTCGATCTTAGCGGATATCGCGCAGGCGTTAAAATCGGCGCTTCCACTTTTGCGGCAAACGATCACTCATGAAGCGCCTCACCCTCTCGCCGGTCCTCGCTGCCTTCGCTGCCATGGCGCTGGCCGCCGCGCCCGCCCTTGCCCAAACGTCGTCGGGCGATTCGAATTCGAAGCGCGAATGCGCGATCGGTTATGTAACGGGCGTTGCAGGCTCCGCGCAAAGCGTGCGCGACTATCTGGCCACGCCCGACCGCGACCGCATTCGCTACCTCAAGGACAACGAGATTCAATGCAAGATCGCCGACGACGACAGCCACGCGTCCGGCTGCACTGGCGTCACGCTATTGAAGAACGAGAAGGTGAGCGTGTACGACGATAGCGACCCTGCCACCACGGCCATCGTCGTGCGCGTCGAACTCGATCGCGGCACCTACCCGGTGATCATCGTCGCGCCCAAAAACGAGGTGAAGTGCGACGAGTGACCGGACGTGGCTAACGTGAGCTATGCTCGCACGCCGCGATCTCCGCCTCAGTCACGCCCGCCATGCGCGCGGCATCGACGATCTGCGACCAGCTCGTCGCATCCACGGGGACGCCCTGCGCTTCGCGCTGCCGCCGCGTCGCGTCCTCGCGCTCGCCGGGCAGCAGGATCTCGTCGACACCCGCTGCGCGCCGCGTGGCCTTCAGCCATTCCACGAACGCAAGCGCTTCGTGCTCGCGCGAAGGCGCGTCGAAGGCCGCCGGGTCGACGATCACCGACGTCATGCAATTGACGATCGCGTGCGTGGAAACGATGGTTTGCTCGCGCGTCGTGAAGCCGCCCGAGAGCGCGCCCGCCAGAATCTCGCACATCGCGGCGAGCCCCGAACCCTTGTGACCCGCCACCGCGCCGCCGAACGCGCGCAGCGCGCCGTGCTGCGTATCGCTGAACAGCGCGCCCGGATCGCGCGTGGGGCGGCCGTCGCTGTCGATCAGGGCGTCGGCGGGTACATCCACGCCCTTGTTGTAGGCCACGCGCACTTTCCCCGCGGCAATCGCGCTTGTGGCGAAGTCCAGCACCAGCGGCGAGCGCCCCTCGAGCGGAAACGCCGCACAAAACGGATTGGTGCCGAAGCGCCTGTCGATGCCGCCGAACGGCGCGACGAGCGGATCGCCCGCGACGTTGACGAAGTGGAACGACACGAGCCCGGCGCGCGCACATTGCTCCGCCCAGTGCCCGATACGTCCGATGTGATGCGCGTTGCGCAGGCCGAGCGCACACACGCCGAGCGACTTCGCGCGCTCGATGCCGTACTCCATCGCCTCGAACGCCGTGACTTGCCCGAAGCCGCGCCCGGCTTCGATCGTGAGTACCGCACCCGCGTCGCGCACGACCTGCGCGTGCGTATTCAATTTGAGTTCGCCTTCGCGGCACGACAGCATATAGCGCGGAATCATGCCCACGCCGTGCGAGTCGTGCCCGGCGAGATTCGCTTCGACGAGATGATCGGCAACCAGCGTTGCCTCGCGCGCCTCGCTGCCGGCCGCACGCCAGATGGCGACGACGAAGGCGTGCAGCGCGCGAGCCTCGATAACGACTTCTGAACCTTTAGCGGCAGTGGCATTCGACATGTACGTGACCCTGTGTGTGGCAGCGGGGTAAGAGGCCGCGCCTTCGCGGTTACGTGCTTACGTGCGCGGCGCGTAAGCCGGTTGGTCGACGCGGCTGGCCTCGGGAGCCTCAAGCGGCTCGACGCGTCCGACAATCACAAGATAGCTCACCGCGCCCAGCACGCAAAACCCGCCGGCGACCACGAGCGGAATCGTGAACGAGCCGCGCGTGAGCTGCAGCATCACGCCGGTAAACGTCGTCAACGCGATGCCTGCGAGATTCGACGCGAAGTTCTGAATGCCCGCCAGCGAGGCGACATGCCGCGGGGTCGGCGCGACGTCGGCAGGCAGCGACCAGATGCTGGCCGCCGCGGCCGCGAGGCTCCCATAGGCAACTGCAAAGAGCGCCAGCATTACATAGACATCCTGAACAACACCGGTCAACGTGATCACGGACGAAAGCAGCATGCCGCCGACAATGCACGTCTTGCGCGCGGCAGTCAGGCTCCAGCCGCGCTTCACGAGCGTATCGGAGAGCCAGCCGCCCAGCCAGCCGCCGGGTATCGAGGCGATGGCGGGCAAGGTGCCGAGCGTGCCAAGCGACTTGAGCGAGAAACCGCGCGCCTCGACGAGATAGCTCGGGAACCACGTAATGAAGAAGTAAATGACGAAGTTCAGGCAGAAGAAGCCCAGCATCATGCCCCACACGGTGCGGTAGCGGAACAAGCCGCTCCAGCGTATCGAGGCGGCGGCTGGCGCCGGCGCGCGCGGCTGTTCGAGAGCGCTCCGCGCCTCGGGTTCCCGGTACATCACGACCCAGCCCAGGATCCACACGAGCCCGAGTGCGCCGGTAATCAGAAACGACGCCTTCCAGCCCCACGCGGCCATGATGGCGGCCACGAGCGGCAGCGAGAGTGCGGAGCCCACGCGCGAGCCGCTGTCGAAGATGCTCGTGGCGAGCGCGCGTTCATCGCGCGAGAACCATTGGCTCACGAGCTTCGCGCACGACGGATATGCCCCCGCCTCGCCCACGCCGAGCATGAGCCGGCAGCCGAACATCGCCGCGAAGCCGCCCGCTACCGCGGTAGCCCCGGTGAACACCGACCACCAGCCCACGGCGAACGGCAACGCGATGCGCGCGCCGGCCCGGTCGACGAACCAGCCAAACGGCAGTTGCATCACGGCGTAAGTCCAGAAGAAGCCGCTGAGCAGCAGCCCCATGGCGGCAGGACCAATGCCGAGGTCCTTCATGATGTGCGGCGCCGCAACCGCGAGATTGGCGCGGTCGATATAGTTGACCGCAATCGCCAGAAAACAGAAGAAAATGACCAGCCAGCGCGATTTTTCCTTCATGGAAAGCACTCCTTCTGAATGTGGCGTCGTCCAGCAGTGAGTGGCGGCGCCTGTCCGAATCGCTCCCGCTCTACATGACCGCCCCCAGGTGCCAAGGCACGAATTCGTTCTGGCCGTAGCCGTGCAGCTCGCTCTTCGTGCGCTGTCCCGAGGCCGTCGCGAGCATCAACTCGAAGATCGCGGCGCCGGCCTCGTCAACGCTTTGCTCGCCATCCAGAATGCGGCCGCAGTTCAGGTCGATGTCCTCTTCCTGGCGTCGCCACAGCGCGCTGTTCGTGCTGAGCTTGAGCGACGGCGAGGGCGCGCAGCCGTACGCCGAGCCGCGGCCCGTCGTGAAGCAGATCAGGTTGGCGCCGCCCGCCACCTGTCCGGTGGCGGACACCGGGTCGTAGCCGGGTGTATCCATGAACACGAGCCCCTGCGCGCGCACAGGCTGCGCGTATTCGTAGGTTTCGACGAGCCGCGTCGTGCCGCCTTTCGCCACCGCGCCGAGTGACTTTTCGAGAATGGTCGTGAGCCCGCCCGCCTTGTTGCCGGCAGAAGGGTTGTTGTTCATGTTGGCTTCCATGCGCGCGCAATACGCTTCCCACCAGCGAATGCGCGCCACCAGCTTTTCGCCCACTTCGCGCGACACCGCGCGCCGTGTAAGCAGATGCTCGGCCCCGTAGATCTCGGGCGTTTCGGAGAGGATCGCCGTGCCGCCGTGCATGACGAGCCGGTCCACGGCCGCACCGAGCGCCGGGTTCGCAGAAATGCCGGAGTAGCCGTCCGAGCCGCCGCACTGCAAGCCGACCATGAGGTGACGCGCATCGACCGGCTCGCGCGTCACGCGGTTCGCATCGGCCAGCAGCGCACGCACCTGTTCGATGCCCGCTGCCACCGTGCGCGCGGTGCCGCCCGTCTGCTGGATCGTCATGGTCGAAAGGCGCGCGCCGCGCTCGAGATGTTCGGCTTCCACGAGACCATCAATCTGGTTCGTTTCACAGCCGAGTCCGACGATTAGCACGGCGTAGAAGTTGGCGTGTCGTGCATAACCCGCGAGCGTGCGCCGCAACACCGTGATCGGCTCGCCCTCGGCCGCGAGCGCACAGCCTTCGCCGTGCGTGAGCGCCACCACGCCATCCACGTTGGGGAAGGCTTCCAGCGCTTCGGGGTGGGTGTCGCGGCGAAAATGGTCGGCTATCGCGCGGGCGACCGTGGCCGAGCAGTTCACAGACGTCAGGATGCCTATATAGTTGCGCGTCGCGACGCGGCCGTCCGCGCGCCGAATGCCGAGAAACGTGGCAGGCTGCGCAGCGGCCGGCGTGTCGTGCGCGTCCACGCCGAATGCGTAGTCGCGCTCGAAATCGCCCATCGAGAGATTCTGCGTATGCACGTGTTCGCCGCAACGGATCGGCCGGCTCGCAAAGCCGATGATCTGCCCGTAGCGGCGCACCGGATCGCCTGGCTCGATATCGCGCAACGCGACCTTGTGGCCAGGCGGAACCATGCCCGCGACCGTATGGTCGCCATAGAGTGCCGAGCCGGGCATCAACTGTCCGCGCGCGATGGCAACGTCATCGCGCCGATCGAGGAGAATGAGCGCGGAAGAAAGCAAGGCGGGGTCGAGAAGTGTCATAGCCGGTCTCCGTGGGCAGCGCCACGCACGCCAACGTAAAGCGAGTACAGCGACGAGCTGGCCGCAATGAAAAGGCGATTGCGATTCGGGCCGCCGAACACGAGATTCGCGACCGTCTCCGGCACGAGGATCTTGCCGAGCAGCGTGCCATCGGGCGCATAGCAGTGGATGCCGTCGCCCGCGCTCGTCCAGACGTTGCCGTGCTCGTCCACGCGCATGCCGTCGGGCACGCCCGGCGAAACCTCGGCGAATATGCGGCCGTTGTCCAACGCGCCTTGCGCACCTACGTCGAATACGCGGATGTGATGCGGGCCGTTCTCGATATGCGACGCGCCCGAGTCGGCCACGTAGAGCCGCAATTCATCGGGCGAGAAGGCGAGCCCATTGGGCTTCATGAAGTCGTCGGCCACGCGCCGCACCGCGCCGGTATCCGGCGCCACGCGATACACATGGCATGCGCCGATCTCGCTCGGCGCGCGAAAGCCCTCGTAGTCGCCGAGAATGCCGTAGTCGGGGTCGGTGAACCAGATCGAGCCGTCCGAATGCACGATCACGTCGTTGGGCGAATTCAGCCGATGCCCTTCGTAGCGGTCGGCAATGACGGTGATGCGCCCGTCGTGCTCCGTGCGCGTGACGCGGCGCGTGCCGTGTTCGCAGGTCACGAGCCGGCATTCGCGGTCGAGCGTGTTGCCGTTGCTGAAATTCGAGTTCGCGCGAAACACGCCTGTGCCGATGCCGGGCACCCAGCGCATCATCCGGTTGTTGGGAATGTCGCTCCAGACAAGAAAGTCCCCGGCGGGAAACCACACCGGTCCTTCCGCCCACATGCAGCCGCCCGCGAGCTTCTCGAATTGCGCGTTGGGCTGCAGCAGCATGCGAAAGCGCGCATCGTGGATTTCGTATTCGTGGGGATTCATCGTTCCGGCCTCGTACCGTCAGGGTCAGGTCACGGCGATGCGCATGACCGATCGCTCACTGCCGCGCCGGTTTATTAAATACTAGTTGAATAGGCCTGTGAAGATTTTCTTCAAGCGCCTGGAATGTGGTTTACCCGTGTTTACCCGCGAGCGTGCGTGGCAATCAGGTCTTGTCGAACACCTGGTCCAGGTCGTAGACGAGCAGGAACACGCAGCCGGCGTCGCTATGAAATCCTGCATCGACGGTACCCTGTTCGGCGATGCCCGCATATCCCGCAGTGAGCCGCCGGCCGTTTTGCACGGCCTCGCCTTCGAGCACGTAGATGAACTCGGGGCCCGTATGGCGGTGCGCAGGAAACGTTGCCCCTGCAGCGAACCGGACCAGTTGTATCGCGCGGCCGTTCGCCTTGCCGAGGTTCTTGACCTCCACGCCGGGTGCGAAGCGGGAGGGCACCCATGGCAGGCTCGCTGAATCGATGCCTGAGAAGCCGGGCGCGAGCGGCGGGTCGTTAGCCATGACGGGGCCCTCGTGTGCGCTGGTGCGCGCTATTGTGCCTTCTGGTCGGCGGCGGCAAGCATGGCGTCGGCAATGCGAGACTCGCCGCTCGATTTGAGTGCTTCGCCCGCGCCGCGAATATCGCGCTCTTCCTTGTTCTGACTGAGCTTGCTCTTGCCGACCAGACGCGTGATCTCGATCTCCACGCCGACAATCGCCTTGACGAGCGCGTCCGTGTAGTCCTTCGGCGCGTCGGCCATCTTCCAGGGCGTGGGCTGCGTGGCTTCGTGCGTGCGCGTCAGGCGGCCGATCACACCCCGCACGTAGCGCTCGTCGTCGAGAATTCTGATGCGCCCATGGGCATGGACCACGACGTAATTCCAGGTCGGCACCTGCTTGTGCGCCTCGTGCTTGCTCGGATACCAGTTCGGCGAAATATACGCGTCGCCCGCGCGGAAGATCACAAGGACCTCGTCGCCGTTTGCCACGTCCTGCCAAACCGGGTTGGCCCGCGCGACGTGCGCACGCAGCACCCCCAGCTCGCCTTCGGCCGCCGCGAGCTCAAAGGGGATGTGATTGGCATCGAGCCCGCTCTTTCCCTGCGTGACCAACGTCCCGAACGGATATTGGGCGATGCAGTCGTGCAGGACGTCCTTGCGGTTTTCGGCGAAATGGGCTGGTACGTACATGCGTTTGTCCCTGCTCGTAAGGTGATGGGTAAGCGCGGCCGATGCCGCCACAGATTCGAGTCTGCCTCAAAAGTGGTTTATTCTGTAGAACCAGTTTATTCATTTTCCAGTGAACCAGAATCATGCCGAGAACCGCGCAGGCCGCAGAGATGCCATCGTTCGGCACGCTGGACCGGGAGGCCGGCAATCTCAGCCGCCAGGTGGCCGAGGCGTTGCGCGAAGCGGTGCGCAAAGGCGATCTGCGGCCCGCCGATGCGCTGCCTTCCACGCGCGCGCTCGCCGCTTCGCTCCAGGTGGCGCGCGGCACGGTGGTCGAGGCGTACGAGCAGCTAATAGCCGAGGGCTTTCTTGAATCGAAGGCCGGAGCCGGTACCCGCGTGGCGCTCGCGCTGGGGGAGCCGCCGCCCGCGCGCGAGCCCCGCGTGGATTCGGGGCAGGCGGCGCAAGCCGGGCTGCCGGAACGCGCCGAAGCGTTCGCCCGGATCGGACGCGAGTTCAAGCCGCTTCCTCCGGTGCCATTTGCCATTTCGGTGCCAACCGGCATGACCGCGCCCGGCGACGTCTGGCGCCGGCTCGGCAACCGCTTGCGCGCGCGAGGGCCCGGCTCGCCGACCGGCTATGCCGACCCGCAAGGCGCCCTGGCGCTGCGCGAAGCGATTGCCGATTATGTGCGCAAGTCCCGCTCGGTGCGCTGCGAAGCGGATCAGGTTATCGTCACGAGCGGCACCCAGCAGGGGCTCTTTCTCGCAAGCCAGGTGCTGCTGGGGCCGCGCGACCAGGCATGGGTCGAGAACCCGGCCTACCGTGGCGTCACCGCCATCCTCGAAAGCCTGCCCCACCGCGACGCCATGGTGCGCGTGAGCGTGGACGCCGAGGGTCTGGACGTCGAGGCCGGCATTCGCCTCGCGCCGAAGGCGCGCGCGGCGTTCGTCACGCCTTCGCATCAATACCCGCTCGGCATGCCGCTTAGCATGGCGCGGCGCGCGGCGTTGCTCGCGTGGGCGCGCGCGGCCCACGCCTGGGTCGTCGAAGACGACTACGACAGCGAGCTGCGCTACGAGGGCTATCCGTTTCCGGCGCTGCAGGGCCTCGCGCCGGATCGCGTGGTGTATCTCGGGACCTTCAGCAAGATCCTGTTTCCCTCACTGCGGCTTGGCTATGTCGTCGTGCCGCCGGGCCTGGTGGATGCGTTCTGCGGCGCGCGCGTGCTCATGGACCGCCATCCGCCAACGGCCGATCAACACGTGCTCGCCGCCTTCATGACCGAGGGGCACCTGGAACGGCACGTCCGCAAGGTGCGCAACGTCTATGCAGAGCAGCGGCTCAGCCTGATCGCAACGCTCGAAGCGCTTTTGCCCCGTGAGCTGGCGTGGATCGAGCCCGGCGATCAGGGCATGCATCTCGTGCTCTGGCTCGCCGCGAGACTGGACGACCACCGGATCGTGAGGCTTGCGGCGCACGAGGGGATCGCGGTGCGCGCCGCGTCGCCCATGTTCGCCGCGGGCACCGCGCGCCCGGGGCTCATCCTGGGCTTTGGCGGCTTTAGCAGCGCGCAAATGAAAGCGGCCGCGCAGCGCCTCGCCGCCGTGATCGCCGCGGCGGCGAAATGAGGCACGGCTAGGCGGTTCGGGCTACTGGATATCGCTGCGACTTGCTCAATTCGATAGCGAGGAAGTCGACGAACGCCCGAATGCGCGTGGAAAGCTGGTGCCGCTGCGCGTACACGGCGTAGATGTCCGCGCCCGGCGTCTCATACTCTGGCAGTACGACCACGAGCCGCCCGTCCGCCAGATACTCGTTGATGTCCCACTCTGCGCGCATCAAAATGCCGTGCCCGTCCAGCGCCCACTTCACGGCAATCTCGCCGTCGTTGGTCGTGAGATTGCCGTTGATCCGGATTGCCTCCGATTTTCGGGCACTGCCGCGCTCGTTAGAAAGCCGCCACACGCCATAAGCTTCGTCGCCCTGGCGAATGCTGATGCAGTTGTGCTTCGCGAGATCGTGCGGCGTGGCGGGCGTGCCCCGGCTCGCGAGATAGGCGGGCGAAGCGCACAGCAAACGCCGGTTCGCCGCTAGACGCCGCGCGATCACGCGCGTATCGGGCGGCTCGCCGAAGCGGATGCAGACATCGTATGAATCTTCCGTGAGCGGCGGCGGCATGACCGAAAGCTGAAGCTGCACGGAAACCTGCGGGTACTGCACGACGAAACGCGAAAGCGCCGGCCCGATATGGCTGCGCCCAAAGCCGAGCGTCGCATTCACGCGCAGCAACCCCTTGGGATGCTTCTTCGAGCCGCCCAGCAGTTCACCCAGCTCGTCGATCTCGTCGAGAATGCGGCGCGCGTGCTCCAGGTACACCTCGCCTTCGGGCGTCAGCATCATGCGGCGGGTCGTGCGGTTCACGAGCGGCACGCCGGCGCGCTCCTCCATTTGCGCTAGCCGCTTGCTCACGGCAGCGGGCGTGAGGCCCAGCTCGCGCGCAGCGGCGCTCAGGCTGCCCGAGGACGCGAGCGTCGAGAAAAAGCCCAGATCGGCGGGTAGAACGGTGTCGGTCACGGTCGCCACTTGTGAATTCAGGTTAAGGATGCTTTGAGTCTAGCACCGGTTTTTGAACCGGGAGTTCGGTAAAGTGAACCCACACTGGCCACACTTCACAGGAACGAGACATGAAGACCTATCGCATCGCGACCATTCCCGGCGACGGCATCGGCAAGGAAGTCGTGCCCGCGGGCAAGGAGGTGCTGGAAGCGCTTGCGAAAACCACGCAGCGCTTCGCGTTCGAATTCGAAAACTTCGACTGGGGCGCCGACTACTACCGCCAGCACGGCGTGATGATGCCGGCCGACGGGCTCGACGCCATCCGCCACAAGGACGCCATTCTGTTCGGCTCCGCGGGCGACCCCGACGTGCCCGACCACATCACGCTCTGGGGCCTGCGCCTGAAGATCTGCCAGGGCCTCGATCAGTACGCGAACGTGCGGCCCACGCGCATCCTGCCCGGCATCGACGCGCCTTTGAAGCGCTGCAAGCCCGAAGACCTCAACTGGGTGATCGTGCGCGAGAACTCCGAAGGCGAGTATTCGGGTGTGGGCGGCCGCGTGCACCAGGGGCATCCGCTCGAAGCCGCAACCGATGTCTCGATCCTCACGCGCGCCGGTGTCGAGCGCATCTTGCGCTTTGCGTTCCGCCTCGCGCAGTCGCGCCCCCGCAAGCTGCTCACGGTCATCACCAAAAGCAACGC
This sequence comes from Paraburkholderia sp. CNPSo 3272, assembly GCF_024206495.1. Lineage (GTDB taxonomy): Bacteria > Pseudomonadota > Gammaproteobacteria > Burkholderiales > Burkholderiaceae > Paraburkholderia. The sequence continues at coordinate 99,234 of NZ_JAMBPQ010000003.1, forward strand.
GCAACGGCATGCCATGGTGATGTGGGACGAGATCGCGCAGCAGATCTCGAAGGAGTTCCCGGACGTGAAGTGGGACAAGGAACTGGTGGACGCCGCCACGGCGCGCATGGTCAACCGCCCGGCTTCGCTCGATACGATCGTGGCGACCAACCTGCACGCGGATATTCTCAGCGACCTTGCCGCCGCGCTCGCGGGCAGCCTGGGCATTGCGCCGACCGGCAACATCGACCCCGAGCGGCGTTATCCGTCGATGTTCGAGCCGATCCACGGGTCGGCCTTCGACATCATGGGCAAGGGGCTTGCCAATCCCATCGGCACGTTCTGGTCGGTGGTGATGCTGCTCGAGCACCTCGGCGAGACCGAAGCCGCCGCTCATGTGATGCAGGCCATCGAGACCGTGACCGCCAACGCCGCGCTGCACACGGGCGACCTGGGCGGCAAGGCGACCACCGTGCAGGTCACGGCCGCGGTGTGCGAACTCGTCGAGAAGGCGGCCGTCGCTGCCTGAGCGCTACCGCGGCGTTAAAAGCAGACACGGGGCGTGACACAAAAAATACCCGCGCGCCCCCCGCCAAAACCCTCCAGGGAGGAGACACGTGAATTCGGATACCGAAGCAATCGTCACGCGCAAGCTCATGTGGCGCATCATCCCGTTCGTCATGCTGCTCTATTTCGTGAGCTTTCTCGACCGGGTCAACGTGGGCTTCGCGGCAATGACGATGAACAAGGCGATCGGCCTTTCGCCCACGGCGTTCGGCCTGGGCGGCGGCCTCTTCTTCATCGGCTACTTTCTGTTCGAAGTGCCTTCGAACCTCATCTTGCACCGCGTCGGCGCGCGCATCTGGATCGCACGCGTCATGGTCACGTGGGGCATCGTTTCGGCGGCGTCCGCCTTTGTGACCGGCCCCACCAGTTTCTATGCGCTGCGCTTTTTGCTCGGCGTGGCGGAAGCGGGCTTTTTCCCCGGCATCATTCTCTACCTGAGTCTCTGGTTCCCGACGAAGCAGCGGGCGGCAGCCGCCGCATGGTTCATGGCGGCGGCGCCGATTTCGACGGCCCTGGGCTCGCCGATCTCGGGCGCGCTCATGCAATTGCCGACCCTGTTCGGGCTCGCCAACTGGCAGCTGCTCTACGTGATCGAAGCGGTTCCGGCCGTGCTGCTAGGTTTCGTGGTCCTGAAGGTTCTCACCGACGCGCCCTCGAAAGCAAACTGGCTGAAGCCCCAAGAGCGCGACTGGCTCATGACGAAGCTCGCCGAGGAAGCGCGGGCGCGCGAAGGGCACGCAGGCCACACAGCCGGGGCGCTGAGCGCCCTGCGCGACCCACGCGTGCTGGCGCTCGCGCTGATCTACTTCGGCACCTCGGCCGGACTTTACACGCTGGGCCTGTGGGCGCCGCTCATCATCCGGCAATATGGCTTCAGCTCGCTCGAAACCGGGCTGCTCAATGCTATCCCGAGCATCGTGGCGGTCGTCGCCATGATTCTCTGGGCGCGACACTCGGACCGCACGACAGAGCGTACCTGGCACGTCGTGATTCCCTGCGTGCTGGCATGCGTGGGCTTCATCTTCGCGGGTCAGGCCAGCACCGCGCTGATGATCGTGCTGGCGCTCGTGGTGGTCAATGTCGGCATCAGCGCGGCAAAGGCGCCGCTCTGGGCCATGCCCAGCATGTTTCTCTCCGGCGCGGGGGCAGCAGCGGGCATCGCCATGATCAATTCGATCGGCAATCTCGGCGGGTTCGTGGGGCCCGCCGTGATCGGTTGGCTGAAAACGCAGACCGGGAGCTACGCCGCGGGCTTGTATGTCGTCGGCGCCACGCTCGCGCTTTCCGCGGTCGTGACGCTGATGCTCAGCCGCAAGGCGAGCCAGCCGGTGATGGCGCAGGTGAGGCACGACCACTGAAGGGGCAGGCCCTTGCGCGGGCATCGGCCGAGTGCATCAGGCCACGACGAAGAGCGAGAACGCGTAATAGATCGTCCCCCACGAAACGAGTTGTGCCGCCGCCAGCGCCCATGTCCGCGCTGTGGCGTGCGATCCGTGCGGTCTCGCGTTGGTCGATGTCGGCATGAGCATGAAATGTGTCAGCAAACCCGGGCAAGCTCGGGCACGCCGCTCGCAAGTCGGGAACCGGGCCCGTTTTGGCGATTCTGGCGCACGTTGCGTGCGCTTGCACTATGTGCGCTAGCGCACGGAGCAGGCCGCGCGGAGTCACTATCCTCGCCGGGTGCCCGAGAGACCCGGCGCGAGCCCTCACGTTCGTTTCGCCAAACGGTGTCGCCAGTGCGTAGCCAAGCCATCCAATATGCCTTGCTTCTCGCCTGCGGGTGCCCGCCAATCTTCGACGCGCACGCAGCCGATGCAATTGGCATAGTCAAGACGATCAAAGGCGCGGTGCATATCGAGCGTGCGAGTCAGCCGGTCGGCGTCGCTGTAGGCAGTGAGGTGTTCGCGAGCGACCGCGTCCTGACCGGCCCCGCGTCTTCCGTCGGCATCACCCTGCGCGACAACACGCTGCTGACCGAGGGCGCCAACTCCGTTCTCGATCTCAACAAGTTCGCATTCAACACCACCACGTACGACGGCGCGCTCGACGTGAGCATCAAGCGCGGCTCGCTCGCCGTGGTCGACGGCAAGCTCGCAAAAGCCAATCCGGAAGCCGTGCGTTATAGCACGCCCACCACCACGCTCGGCGTACGCGGCACGGAATTCATCATCGAGGTGGGCGGAAGCGCGGAGACCGATCATTGAAGACGACGAACGGCGCACACTGCCTGCCGCAATACATGGCGCTCACGCTGTGCATGAGCCTCTGCGCGTGCAGCACGCCCGACAAGATCACGCTGCTGCCCAATCCGGACGGCAGCGTTGGCAACGTGATCGTGCATAACGGCGGCAAGACACAAGTCATCGACAAGGCCTACACGCGCGCCGATGTTTCGAAAGGCGGCGCAATCGAGCAAACCACCGGCAACAAGGCGGCGGTGGAGGCCCAGTACGGCGACCTGCTGGCTGCTGAGCCGCCCAGGCCCCGAACGTTCACGATCAACTTCGTCTTCGACTCCGCCACGCAGCTTGCGCCCGAGTCCGCGGCCACCGTCGCCGAGTTGAAAAAAATATTGGCGAACTGGCCCGCGCCTCACCTCACGGTGGTCGGGCACACCGATATGGCGGGCTCCCAGGAGTTCAACGACCGGCTTTCCATGCGTCGGGCGCAAAGCGTGGCGTCGTTTCTGGTCAAGTCAGGCATACCCGCGCAGCAGATCGAAGTTGCAGGCAGAGGCAAGCGCGAGCCGCTCGTCCATACCGCGGACGGCGTGCCCAACCAGGCAAACCGTCGCGCGGTCATCACCGTTCAGTAATCCGTATCGATCTGCGATGCGCTTCATCGATCCCATGCCACCATGAAACGCTACCGCAACTCATGCATCGTCTTCCTCAGGCGCATGATGCGGGCGCGCAAAGGGCGCCCCTGGGCGCTCGCGGTGCTCTTGACGCTTCTATTCATCAACCTGTGCAGCGAATGGCCCGGCGATATTGCGCGTCCGGCCTTGCTCGACACGCTCGTCACCGTGTTGCCCGACACCTTCGGCTCGGCGCGCCAGCTTCTTTTCGACCACTACCAGCGTCGCTTTCCGCGTGTGCCGACCACGCAGCCGGTGACCATCATCGAGATCGACGACAAGACGCTCGAATCCTTCGGCCAATGGCCCTGGCCGCGCAACCGCCTCGCCGGGCTCGTCGATGCGATCGAGGCGAACGAACCGCTGGCGATCGGCCTCGACATCTACATGCCCGAGCCCGACCAGACGTCGCCTGGCATCGTGGCCGACAACCTGCCCGCCTCGGAGGCCGCGCTCGCCACGCAACTGCGCGCGCTGCCCAGTCATGAGCGCATTCTCGCGACTGCGCTGCGCGCATCGCCTTCGATCCTCGGCGCAGCGGCCTTCGATTACGCGACCTCGACGACGCGCACCGACATCCTGAGCGCCCCCGTGCTCGTGCACGGCCCGGACGCCCTCGCGAACGTTCACCGCTTCACGTACGTGCTCGCGAGCCTCCCCGAGTTGCAGGGCGCAGCCCACGGCCAGGCCATGCTCAACGTCGCACAGGAACAGGGCACGGTACGGCGCATTCCGCTCGTGCTGGGTCTTGGCGACAAACTCGTGCCGAGCCTGCCCATCGAAATACTGCGCGTGGCCACCGGCTCGCCAGCCATCGAGGTGTACGCGGGCCCATCCGGCGTGCGGGCCGTCGGCGTGGCGGACGTGCGGGTGCCCACGCAACCCGACGGCGATATCTGGCTGCACTTCGCCTCGATTGCGCGCACGCAGCAGCGCTATGTTTCCGCGCGCGACGTTTTGCAAGGCAAGGTCGATGCGAGCCGCATCCGCAACAAGCTGGTTCTCGTGGGCCTCACCGGCACGGGCCTCACCGACATGCGCACGACCGCATTAGGCGAACTGGTGCCCGGCATCGAGATTCAGGCGCAGGTGATCGAAACGATTTTCGAGGGCAGATTCCTGCAGCGCCCGGACTGGCTGATCTGGGGTGAGACGGCTTTCATCCTCGCGCTCGGCCTGTTCTTCATCTGGTATGTGCCGCGCAACGATTCGCGACTTGCCGTCTTCATGCGCACCGTGCCGAAGGCCTCCGCCATCATCGGGCTTACGCTTAACTTGTTGACGCTTTCGATTTGCTTCTTCGTATTCCGTTATTTCGGCTTCCTTGTCGATGCCGCATCGATCTTCATCATTCTTTCCGCGGTCATGGGCAGCTTCTTCACCATCTCCCTCATGGAGCCGGAAGCGCAAAACGCATCCAGCTCCGCCAAGACGCCCGGTTCGGGCGCGACGATCAACACTTAACGATTTCTTCAGTTGCCGTCCATGTTTTCGTTCGCGAGTCGGGCGGATACTGCCGGCGTGTCGCTGCGTTCGTTACGTTCCTTCGGAGCTTGCCGATGCGCCACCCCGCCCCTTCCCCACTGCATGCCCCCGCACCCGTCAAGGCGGACCTGGCCTTCGTGCGCACGTTCGCGCTGCTCGTCGCGCTACAGGGTGTTGGAGAGTTCATCGCGTGGATCGCGCGCGTGCCTGTTCCCGGTCCGGTCATCGGCCTCCTGCTGCTGCTCTGCCTTCTCTCAGCGGCGCCGCGGATCGAGCGCGTCGTGGAAGGTCCCGCACTCGGGTTGCTGAATCATCTTTCGCTCTTGTTCATCCCCGCTGGCGCCGGTGTGTTTGCGCTCGCCAGCGTGTTGAAGGGTCAACTATTCGCGATTGCTGTCGCCATCCTGGTGAGCACGGCGCTTTCGATTGCCGCCGGCGGACTCGTGACTTGCGCGTTGCTCGAAAGAAAGGCGAAACCATCAATGCCGTCCGCGAAGATCGAACCCTGAGCAGTTGCGGCGCATTCGCGCCGGTATGTTCCGCTATGTGCCGCTATGCGCGAGGAGACCCACCATGCCTGACCATGCGGTGCCTGCCTTCATCGGCGCGTGGCTCACGAGTTCGGATGTACCCGCCATCGCCGCGACTATCGGCCTCTATCTGCTCGCCTGCTGGATACACCAGCGCTGCGGCCGCAACCCGTTGGCAAACCCTGTCGCGATCGCGGTCCTGCTGCTCACGGGTCTGCTGAAGTTGGCTGGCATTCCATACCAGGCCTATTTCGAACACGCGCGCTTCATTCATTTTCTGCTCGGACCGGCGATCGTGGCGCTCGCGGTGCCGCTTCATCGTCAACTGCACAAACTGCGCAACGCTTTCGTTCCGCTGGTGTTCGGCCTGCTCGCCGGCAGCTGCGTAGCCGTCGTTTCGGCCCTGGCGATCGCCGTGATGTTCGGCTGCCAGCCCGCAACGGTCGCTTCGCTCGCGCCAAAGTCGGTCACCGCGGCCATCGGCATGCTGATCTCCGCCAAAGTGGGCGGCATGCCCGCGTTGACGGCCGCTATCGTGATCGCCACGGGCATTTCGGGCGCGGTCATGGGGACCTTCATCCTGGGCGTGCTCGGCATCCAGCGTGACGACGCGCGCGGCTTCGCCATCGGCGTGGCCTCGCATGGCATCGGCACGGCCCGGGCTTTCCAGATCAGCGAGGAGGCGGGCGCATTCGCCGGGCTCGGTATGGCGATGAACGGCACGATCTCCGCGCTCGTCCTGCCCTTCGTGCTTCCGATGGTCATTGCCCGCGTCAGGGGGTGACCTCAGTGCTACATTACGATCCTGATTGCCCGACAACAGGAAGTCATGCAAGGCACGGAGCACGAATGGCCCCTTCGGAACGGATAGACCAGCTAATCGCGGAACTCACCGACTGGCGCCGCGAAACTTTCGTCGCGATGCGCGAGGCCATTCTCGCAGCCGACCCGGCGATCGTCGAGGAATGGAAATACATGGGCAGCCCCGTGTGGTACCGCGACGGCATGATCGCCGTGGGCAACGCGCACAAGGGCAAGGTGAAACTCACGTTCCTGTACGGCGCGAGCCTGCCCGACCCGAAGCAGCTGTTCAACGCCGGCCTCGACGGCAACGCGCGACGCGCCATCGACTATCTCGAGGGCGACAAGGTCGACAAGCGCGCGCTGACGGCGCTCATTCGCGCGGCGATCGAATTCAACCAGGGCAAGGCGAAGAAAAAAGCGCCTGCCAAACCGCGCGCCCGCAAAACGGCCTGACGTGCGCGCGAGGCGCTTTCGCCTCAGGCATCGGCTTCGCTCACCTCGCGAATGGGAATCACGCTGCGCGCGCCGCAATCGCGCAGCAGGTCGCGCAATTCGTTGATGACGGGAAACACTTCGTGATTCCAGTCGGCGCCCTGGTTGTCGTGCGCGGCCTGTTCGAGTTCGACGATGGTGCGGTCTTCCTTGAAGATGCGCTCCGTGAACCAGACCAGCAGCGGCCACGCCGCATCGAGCAGGAACGGAATGGCGGGCCGGCGGACCGAAAGGAGTCCGAAAGTCCGGTTCGTGCGCTGGCGCGCGTCGAGCGGCACATAAACGATCCACAGGTCCATGAGCAGCGAGTCGTCGCCCGAGCGAATTTTCAGCGTCTGATACGGATATTCCGTGCGGATCGTCATCACGCTCTGGTCGCTCGGGTCCGCGCGGTTCTTGCTCGCGCCAAACACGAGCGCCTCACCGGCGGGCTGCTTGCCCGCCATGCGCGCGAACGTGTAGTCCACTTCGATGGAACGCTCGCCGCGCCGCCGGCCGAGCGAGCGAGCCCGCATCTGCCCCATCTGCCGGCGGTGCAGAAACTGGTGATTCATATCCATCAGGTTCTCGTGCATGAACGAGTAGTGGCACTTCACCGCGCGCCCGAAGCGGCGCGTCTTGTATGCCTTGTCCGTTACCGAATCCAGCACGGGAAGCGGAGTCTCTTCGGCGAGCGTGGCGTTGCCGGGAAAGACGAAAATCATGCCGTGCGCCTCGCGGCACGGATAGGCGCGCACGCCGTTGGGCAGGCGCTCCCTGCCAAGGTAAGGCACGTCCACGCACTGGCCCGAACAATCGTAGGTCCAGCCGTGGTAGCCGCAGCGAAGCGACTCGCCGTCCACCACGCCCGCATGCAGCGGCACCTGGCGGTGGGCGCAGCGGTCTTCGAGCGCGTGCACCGCACCCGACGCGGTGCGAAAGAGCACGATGGGCTCGCCGGCGAAATGCGTGCCCAGCGTCTTGCCGGGCTTTAGTTCGCGCGACCAGGCGAGCGGATACCAGTGATCGGGATGAATGGGCACTCGGCGCAGGTCGCGCGGTTCTTGCAAATGTGACTCGATCGTGTAGCCGTCGGGGAAAGGCATTGCGCGCATGCGGAGAATCTCCTGGTCGAGTCCTTCACTATCGTCGTTATCGTCGTTCTGGGAAATCAATTATTGGAGGCAAATCTCATGCCCGATCATTCAACGCGAATGGCGCATGGGTGTCGATCAGTGTTTTGCCGGAAAGCACGCGATGATGGCGCCCTGGACTTCGACGATGGGAGGCGCCGGCCGAAAGCCACTTCGAAGTCGTCCGAAAGCCCGATGGAAACCGCGCGCCCATGAAACGTGGTGGCATCGGGCGAGGCGATCGCGAGGCTATGGCGGCAACTGTCGAGCGCTTCGCTGATCACGGGCGTGAGTTCCTCGCAGGCGAGGTCGGCGCGAACCCGCGGCCAGTGCGCACGAACAGCGTGTCGGCATAGAGCGCGCGCAGTCGCCTGAGCGCCGCGCTCAGGTAGCGCCGCGCGAACCTAAACGGGCGCCGTCACGCCGAATAGAGCCCTTCCGGGCCGTTGCGCAGCGTGCGCGCCAGCAGGTCCAGCCCTTCTCGCAGCGCCTCGTGGCTGCGCGCGCCGCCGAGACTCAAGCGCACCGCGTGCGGCGCCGACCCGCGGCCGATCACGAAGCTGTCCGCCGTTTTCGCTAGCACGCCGGCCTGGCGCAGCGCCGCGGAAAATTCGGCGGCCCGCCAGGGCTCGGCGAGCGGCAGCCAGAGGTGCGGGCTCGCCGGATCGGTGCGATACGTCCAGTCCGCCAGCACCTCGGCGGCGATCGCATGGCGCGCGTCCACCTGCGCGCGCTGCTGGGCGACGAGCCGATCGACCTCGCCGTCCACGATCCAGCGCGCCGCGATCTCAGCGGCGAGCGGCGACGTCATCCAGCAGTCGCTGCGTATCACCGCGAGGATCTTGCCGACCCAGTCCTGCGGCGCCTGCACATAGCCCACGCGCAGGCCCGGCGCGACCGCCTTCGAAAGACTGCTGATGACGATGCCATGCTCGGGCAGCCGCGCGGCGAGCGGCGTCGGCGGCGCATCGAGCAACGCGGCGGGCACGAGGTCCTCGATCACGACGAGGTGATGGCGCACCGCGATCTCGGCGATCAGCGCGCGGCGCGCTTCGGAGAGCGTCGCCGTGGTCGGGTTGTGCAGCGTCGGCACGCAAAAGAGCGCGCGCGGCGCAAGCAGCCCGCACGCGCGCTCGAGCGCAGCGGGGACGATGCCCTCTTCGTCGATTTCGATGCCGACGAGATTCAGCCGCAACTGCCGCGCGAGCGCGACGATGCCCGGATAGCTCAACGCCTCGGCGAAGATCGTGTCGCCGGGCCGCAGCACCGCGCGCAACACACAGGCAAGACCGTGCTGCGCGCCCTGCGTCACCAGCACACGCTCGGCGGCCACCGTGCAGCCCATGCGCGCGAGCCAGCGCGCGCCCGCCTCGCGGTGCGAGCGGCGGCCGCCTTCAGGCTGATAAAGAAGCAACTCGCCCGCGAGGCGCTCGTCGGCGGCCAGTTCGCGCAAGGTTTGCGTCAACAGGAAGGCTTCGTCGGTCGGCATCGGCACGTTCTGGCCGAGATCGATCAGGCGTCCCGGCGCATGGACGCCCGGCGCGCCCGGCAGGCCGGCTGAAAGCGCCGCCGCGGCGCGCTCGCTGGACTCGGGCGCGGGGCGCGTGCGGTCCTGGATGCGCGCCCCGTCGGCGTCGGGCTCGGCCACGTAGGTACCGTCGCCCACCCGCGCCACCACCAGTCCGCCGCGCTCCAGTTCGGCATAAGCGCGGCTCACCGTGCCGGTCGTGACGTTGAGCTTCTTCGCGAGCAGCCGGTGCGCGGGCAGCTTTTCTCCGGGCAGCATCTGGCCGCCGTGTATGGCCTGCGAATAGGCCTGGGCGATCGCGCGGTACTTGGGTTCGCTGCTGCGCGAGAGCGTGGGCATCCAGCTATTCATGGTTTTCCCGAAGGAGACAAGCACGCCGCGGCACGGCGCGACGGCTGCGTCATTATCGCGCCCAATTCGCGGAAATGAAGGCTGTCATTTACTTCAATTGACTTCATTGAGTGCACCAAATTGACCCTCTAGGATGCCGTAACGCCTGACAAGGCCAAGGAGACAGTGGCCCGCCCCACGGCGCGCGGCATGCGTATCTTCAGACGTAAGCCACGCAATGCTGCGCGCCCAAGGCGGCGCCCCAAGCGCCATGACGAACCGCATCGCACGCATCACCATGAGCCAGCACCGGCTGCCGCTCGACCCACCGTTCCCCGCCTCGTGGGACAGTCGTCCGCGGCGCGCCTTCCCCGCAACGATCGTGCGCGTGGAAGACGACGAAGGCCGCGTGGGCTTCGGCTCCGGCGACGCGATGTACGGCTTCGACGACTACCGCGACCTCTTTATCGGCGCCGACCCGCTCGACCTCGCGCGGCACTCGGCAGTGCTCGAAAACCTCAGCTTCCACGCGGGCCGGCTCTGGCCACTCGACGTCGCGCTCTGGGACCTCGTCGGGAAAATTCGCGGCGAGCCGTGCTGGCAAATGGCCGGCGGCCGATCGAAGCGCGTGCGGGCCTATGCGTCCTCGGGCGTGCATCGCACGCTCGAAGGCATGGCGCAGTGGGCCGAGCATGCCGTCGCGCGTGGCTTCCCGGCGCTCAAGGTGCGCTTCGGCCGCCCGACTCTCGCCGACGATCTCGCCGCGCTCGCCGCCGTGCGCGAAGCCGCAGGCGAGAACATCGAACTGATGGTGGATTGCAACCAGGGCTGGCGCATGCCGTGGGACACCCAGGCGCCGTGGCGCGCCGACGAAGCGCTCGCCGTGATTCGCCAGATCGAAAAGCATCGCGTGTACTGGGTCGAGGAACCGCTGCATCGCGGCGACTACGCGGGCCACGCGCAGTTGCGCAAACAAACGGAAGTGCGGATTGCAGGCGGCGAGATGACACGCGACGCGCACGAATTCGCGGCGCTCCTCGCGCATGACTGCCTCGACGTTTATCAACCCGATGTCGTCTGCACGCTCGGCATGGAAGGCGCGCGGCGGCTCGCGGCGCAAATCGAGGCGCACGGCAAGGTCTTCACGCCGCATACGTGGGGCAACGGCATTGGCCTCGCGGCGAACCTGCATGTCGTGGCAGGCGCTGCGCACGCGCCGTTCGTCGAGTTTCCGTACGACCCGCCCGAATGGACGCCGGCGCGGCGCGACTTCCCGATCAAGCGCGTGATCGACGTGGACGCGAATGGCTGGATCGAGCTAAGCGATGCACCGGGCCTTGGCATCGAACTCGACGAAGCCATGCTCGCAGCGACACGCGCACACGACAGCCGTTACGACTGAAACCGCATTGGGCCGCAGCAACGAACGAGATGCCAGCCCCATCTGAAGCATTCCGAAACATTTCAATAAGACGGAGACACACAATGAAACGCCTGACCACCCTCCTGCGCGCAGCCTGCCTGGCAGCGCCGCTCGCCCTCGCCGCGTTGCCGGCGCACGCCGCCGGCACCTGGTGCAGCGCAGGCAAGCCCGTGCGCTTCGCGGGCGTCACATGGGAAAGCGGCAACTTTACGAGCGAGGTGCTGCGCTACATCGTCAAGAACGGCTATGGCTGCCAGACCGACACGGTGCCCGGCAGCACGGCGGCCACCGAAACGGCGCTCTCGCGCAACGATCTGCAGATCTGGTCCGAGCAGTGGACGGGCCGCTCGGAGATCATCGCGGGCGCGGTCAAGGCGGGTTCGGTCAAGCTCGTGGGCGACACTCTGCCGGGCGGCACGAAGGAAGGCTGGTACGTGCCCGACTACGTGGTGCACGGCGACGCGAAGCGCGGCATCAAGGCCAGCGCGCCCGACCTTCAGTCCGTGAGCGATCTGCCTAAATACAAGGGTCTTTTCGTGGACGACGAGGAACCGGATCGCGGCCGCTTCCTCAACTGCCCCTCGGGCTGGGACTGCGAACGCGTGAATACGCGCTTGCTCAAGCTGCTCAAGCTCGACGACACCTACACGAACTTCCGCCCCGGCACCGGCGCGGCGCTCGACGCGGCCATCTCCTCGGCCTACGCGCGCGGCAAGCCGATTCTCACCTACTACTGGGAGCCGGCCGCGCTGATGGCGAAGTACAAGTTCGTTCAGCTCAAGATGCCGCCGTTCAACGAAGCGTGCTGGAAGACGCTGCGCGACGCCAACAGCGCACAGCCTTGCGCCTCTTCGTATCTGGTCTCGCAGCTGAAGATCGGCGTTTCGACGCCGTTCTATCAGGCCGAGCCCGACGTGATGGCGTTCTTCTCGAAGGTGAACTTTCCCATCGACTTCCTGAACACGACGATTCTCGACATGACCGAGCATAAGGTCGATGCCCAGGACGAAGCGCTCAAGTTCCTCAAGCAGCACCCCGAAATGTGGAAGACCTGGGTGCCCGACGATGTCGCGCAGAAGGTGCAAAAATCGCTTGGCGCGTAAGCGCGATGCGCCGCACGAGATAGACGATTCCAACGAGAAAAGCCGGGCCGCGCAACGCGGCTCCATGATAAGGAGACTTAAATGAAGAAGAAGATTCTTGCGGCGCTGCCGCTGGCGCTCGCCGCGGCGGGCGTGCACGCGCAAAGCAGCGTGACACTGTACGGCCTCGTCGACCTCGGCGTGGACTACGCCAGCAACGTGGCGAACGGCGCGAACGGCCACCTCGTGCCGGGCACCGGCAGCAAGCTCGTGCAGATGCAAAGCGGCGTGCCCGCCGGCAGCCGCTGGGGTCTGCGCGGCACCGAAGACCTGGGCGGCGGCTACGCCGCGATCTTCCGGCTCGAAAGCGGCTTCAATGCGGCGACGGGCGGCCTGGGCGGCGGTCTCGCGTTTTCGCGCAACGCCTATGTCGGCTTCAAGTCGGATCAATACGGCCAGATCACCTTCGGCAAGCAATGGGACGCCACCGTCGATCTGATCGAGCCGTTTTCGCTCAACGGCAACTACGGCGGCTGGTATTTCGCCCACCCGAACGACATGGACAACCTCGACAACGGGTTCCCGGTCAACAATGCCGTGAAATACGTGAGCCCGGTGCTCGCCGGCTTCCAGTTCGAAGGCCACTATTCGTTCGGCGGCCAGGCGGGCCAGTTCTCGAACAACGCTTCGTATAGCGCGGCAGCGGCCTACACGGTCGGCTCCTTCAGCGCGGGCGTAGGCTACCTGCGCGTCAACGATCCCATCACCGCGGTGGCCGGTTATGGCAGCGGCGGCAGCTTCGTGAACTCGATCTTCGGCGACGCGCTCGCCAACGCGCGCTACCAGGGCATCCTTTCGGCTGGCGCGTCGTATGTGATCGGCAGCCTCAAGCTGATGACGAACTACTCGAACGTAGACTTCGCCTCGGCCACCGGCAGCGGCGACCTGCACTTCCAGAATTTCGAAGTGGCCGGCACCTATGCCGTGACGCCCGCCTTCACCGTGGGTGCGGGCTACACCTACACGGTGGGCCAGGACCACGCCACCGACAGCTCGCCGAAGTATCATCAGGTCAATCTGATCGGCCAGTACGCGCTGTCCAAACGCACGTCGCTCTACGCGATGGGCGTGTACCAGCACGCGGCGGGCTCGGCGGAAAACGCGCAGATCACGGGCTTCAATCCCTCGGGCACCGATAATCAGGCTGTCGCCCGCGTGGGTATCACGCACGCGTTCTGACGTTTTTCACGTAGTCCTTATCACTGAAAAAAGCGCCGGCGCGAATGACAATGCGCCGGCGCTCCTGCATCGCGAGGCTTGCATGCGCCGCCTACCCTCTTTATCGGCACTGCGTTCATTCGAGGAGGCGAGCCGCACGCTCAGCTTCACCAGGGCAGCGCAAAACCTGCACGTGACCCAGGGGGCGATCAGCCGTCAGATTCGCCTGCTCGAAGACTATCTCGGCACGCCGCTCTTCATGCGGCATCATCACCGGCTCGAAATCACGGCCGCGGGAAAGCGTCTGCTGCCCACGCTGCAAGCCGCGTTCGACAGCATCGCCCATACGCTCGACACGATCCGGGCCGATCCGTCGAACAGCCTGCTCAGTCTGAACGCCGCGCCCACGCTCGCCACGCGCTGGCTCACGCCGCGCCTGCGCGACTTCCAGGTGCGCCACCCCGACTTGCGCATCTCCATCACCAACGAATATGGGCCGCTGCACGGCACGGAGCGCAACGAAGATTGCCAGATCCGCTTCGGCATGGAACCGCTGCCGGGCGGGCAGAGCACGCTGCTCATGCGCGAGCGCCACGTGCTGGTCGGCTCGGCGCGCGAGTTCAGCCAACCGGCCGCCGACCGAGACGCGCTGCGCGAGATACTCGCGCAGCACCCGTGGCTCTATATCCTCGACATCGACCGCCGCCTGCTGGTCTGGGAAGCGTGGCTCGAAGCAGCGGCACTCGACGTGCAGATGGCGCCGCGCGGAGAACTGGAATTCAGCACGCTCGATCAGGTGATTCACGCGGCAGTGGCCGGTCTGGGCATTGCCGTTGCCGACCGGCACATGATCGCGCCCGAACTGGAGAACGGCACGCTCGTGCAGTTGAGCGAGGTGGAAGTGATGGGGCCTTCGGGATACTGGCTCGACGTGCGGCCCGAAGTGCAGGAAACACTACGCGTGCGCAACTTCAGCAACTGGCTGGTCGAGCACCATAGCGAGCGGGACAGCCAGCAGCGCTAGCGCGGGTGCGTGACTGGCGTCACGCACCCGCGTCTGCGCTTTGGACATCGTCAGTTGGGATCGATCGGCGGTCCGGGCGGTCCCGAGTCCACCTGCCTCATCGTGGCAGCGGGCGGTCCTGCGCCCTGTGCCATGTTGCGCGCCCCCTGAGCCGCGATCGAACGCGAGAGGATCTCCCGTGCTTCGCCGCTCGACGAATCGACGGTCAGTGCATGCCCCGCGTTATGCCAGGCGCACACCCACCGCCCATCGCGTGCGCAAAGCCGCGCATAGCCGAGCAACGAATCGCGCTGATCTTCGCGCGACGTCAATTCGGCCTGCATTTGCAGCGCGGAGCCGTTGCCCGGTTGTGCCGTGAGCGCGGAATTGATCGCGCTGCGCGCGGGCCCAAGGCTGTTCCGGTCGAGGCTCGCGCGCGCACTCGCCAGATCTCTCGAGACGTCGGCCCGTGAATCGGCGGCGGTCTTCGCTGCGGCGACCTTCTCTGCGTTGGCCTTCGCGGCCGCGACCTTCTCCGCATTAGCCTTATCTGCCTTGACCTTCGCTGCAGCTAAAGCACGATCCGCGGCGGCGCTCTTTCGTGCGGCAACGCTCGGCGGTACCGTCTCCGCACGTACCGTCGCGGTACGCGGCGGCTGCGCTTGAGCGGGTGTCAGCTGCGGCGCCGGCGCGACATGGGCCACCACGGGCGGCGGCGCTGTATTAACAGGAGGCGGCATCACGTTCGCGACCGCAGGCGGCGGCGCACTGGCAACCGGAGCAGATGGCGCGCTGGCCACCGGAGGCGGCAATTGCGCGACGGCTGCGGGCGGCGCGCTGCGCGCCGTGTGCGGCTTCGTGTCGTGCGCGGTCGATGTGGCCTTGGGGCCGAGGATCGCACCCTCCACGATCTGTGCGCCCAGGGTCGGCTCCCGCTCGGTCCTGTGCGAAATCATGTACGCGGTCAGCAGGAACGCGATCGACACGACGCTGCCAATCGCATAGAAAGGCGTCCACGAGCGTGGCGCCCGAGGCGTCTCGTCGCGCGGCTCGTAATCGCTGTCGCGCGGCACGCCACCACTGAAACTGAATGCAGAAGGGTTCCACTCCGTGCGCGCATGGCGCGCGAAACCATCGTGCCATTCGGGCGCCGCGGTTTCGCTAGCCGGCGACATGCGCGGGCTGGAGGAAGGCTGCTTCGCGCCGCACTGAGGGCAGATCATCAGTGGCGCATTAAAACCGGTCCCGCAGTATGGACATCCCCACGGACCAGACTTGGATCGGCCAGGTTCGTTGAACATTGCAGGCATGGAGGCTTTGACAGGATGGTTTCGGGTTTGCTACCGGCGGCTGGTGCGCGTCGCAGCGGAGGCTGCCAGGCGGCTCGGATTCGAAGTATTCGCTGTAGTCCCTACTGTATTTCGCGGATCGTTGGGCGGTTGTAACAAATAGTCGTTTTGAATATGGGCCACTTCGGCGCGAAGATCAACCGGCAGAATCGGCCAGATGGCGGAAATGGACAGGCTGGATTTCGACCCCCGCTGGAGGTTCCAGGGGCGTGCCATGATGGCTGCGCCGCGCAGGCAAATGGGCCCGATTGATGCGTCCCCACGCCGTGACATCTTGATACAGAAATCGTGTGGCTGACTGTGGCTGATACGCCATGAGTGCAGCGGTCGGAATGCCTGGGCGGGCTGTTTGGCCATCGATTTGCGTGCCAAATCGCAGCGCGACGCCCTTTTTGTTTCAGGGCATGGGTGACGCCGCCGCGAGCCCGCGCCCCGCAGCGTCACGCCTTCAACGCATCCTTGTAGACGCGCCCATCCTTCATGATCAGGCTCAGGCTCTGATCGGGGTTGGCCAGCAGCGTCATGTCCTGGAGCGGATCGCCCGCCACGACCAGCAGATCCGCGTATGCGCCCTCTTCCAGCACGCCGAGCTTGTGCGGATAGGGATTGCGCTCGCCCGCCAGCGCGAGCAATTGCCCGTTCGTGGCAGTGGCAATGCGCAACGCCTCGGCATTCGAGTACCAGCGCGTCATGTGCCCGAGCATCGTGCCCTGGCGGGTGGCCAGCGCCTGCGAAAAAATCAGGTCCGTGCCGAACGCCACCTTGAGCCCATGCTTGTGCGCGAGCTTGTACATGTTGTCGGTCCCGGCTGTCACCTCGAGAAACTTCTCGCGGCTCGACGGCGCCAACGGCGCCACATCCTCTTCGCTGGTAAACGGTTGCGTGCTCAACCATGTGCCGTTCTTCGCCAGGACTTCGGCAGTCCGGTCGTCGATGAGGTGCCCATGCTCGACGCATTGCACGCCGGCAGCAACCGAGCGCTTCACCGATTCCGGCGTATAGGCGTGCACGGCCACATAGGTGCCCCAGTCGGACGCCGTTTCCACCGCAGCTCTAAGTTGCGGCTCGGTGAACGTGAGCATGTCGAGCGGACTGCGCGGCGTGGAGACGCCGCCACAGCCGACAAGCTTGATCTGCGTGGCGCCCATCATGAACTGTTCGCGTACACGCAGGCGCACTTCGTCGGCCGAGTCGGCAATGGCGGCAGCGCCGGTGCGTTCGATCTCGCTGATCTGGCTGCTCGTGCGCGGCACGTCGGTCAGCAGACGAAAGTCTCCGTGGCCGCCCGTCGTGGTGATCATCGCGCCGCAGGGGTAAATGCGCGGGCCGCTCAGCATGCCGGCGTCGATGGCCTGCTTCAGGGCGAACGCGGGACCGCCCACGTCGCGAATCGTCGTGAATCCGCGCAAGAGCGTGCGCTGGGCCTCCGCGCCCGCGGCCAGGTAGACGAAACTCAGGTCGGACTGGAGGATGGTCGCGATCGGAACCGCAGCAAGAAGCGAATGCCAGTGCATGTCGATGAGGCCCGGCATCATTACTTTTCCGCCGCAGTCGATCACGCGCCCGCCCGACGCGTTCTGCGCGTCAGGCGAGCCCCGCCGCAACTGCGAGATGCGGCCGCCGTCGACGACGAGGTACATGCCGTCCTGCAGCGCCGCGGACTTCCCGTCGAACAGGCGGAAATTCGTGAATGTGGTGGACGGGGCGGGGGCCGCGGGGCCGGGCTGCTGCGCGCTGCTGAACTCGGGCAGCACCGCGCCCAACAGGGATGCGCCCATGCCGATCAGGAAGCCGCGCCGGGCCAGATCGGCGCTGATGCGGCGACTGGCGAACTCCGCGAGCGCCTTGTCGCCCAGGCAGGCGGTGACTGGGCGGATTGCGTTGCCGCGGCGGTTGATTCTGGAAGCCATAGATCACCTGTGAAAGTGTATGTCACGCTTTATTCTGCACGCCTGACTACATCGTCCTTCGTCAACAGCAGCGCCAGCGGCCGTGTGGAGCTGAACGCAGAGAAGATGATCGTGAGCGCCACGGTTCCCGGCACGGCGAGAAAAGCGCCGGGTATGCCCCAGAGCGCCGTCCATGTGGCGAGGCTCATCAGGATGACCGCGGGGCTCAGGTTCAGCGATCCCGCCATCAGCCACGGATCGAGCACATTGCCCATCACGAAGTTGATCGCCGAAAGCGCAATGAGCAACGTGATCGATTCGTTCCACTGGCCGAACTGCAGTGCGGCGAGCAAGGCCGGAAGCGCCACGGAAATGAGCGACCCCGCATACGGCACGAAGTTGAGCAGCACGATGAGCACGGCGAGCAGCGGCGCGAACTCCAGCCCGACCAGATGCATGCAGACCCAGCTGAGAATGCCGAGCACCACGCCGAGCAGCGCTTTCAACGCCAGATACGTGCCGATCTTCGAATTGATGGCGTCGATCACGGGCTCCATGTCCGCCTTGCCGCGCATGACCGCGGAGAGCTTGCGGCGGAACCGCCCCATCTCGACCATGAAAAACGCCGTGTACAGCAGAACGACGAGCGTCGTTGCCATGAGCGAAGAGAGCGAGCCGAGCAGCGAGGTCAGCAGCGACTGGACGTTGACGGTCGCGAGCAGCTCGCGGCGAAACGCTGTCCACGAAGCCTCCGTTTCCAGATGAAACAGCGCAGCGATTTTCGTGAGCAACGCGAGCAGCGTGGCTTCGTATTTCGGCGCCACGGCGAGCATGCGATCGGTGTCGGATAGCAGCAGTTCGGTCGCGAGCCACGCGGCCGCGAGTATGAGCGCGGCGGCGCTCCAGTAGCGCACGCCCGCGCGAATGCGCGTGCCCACGTGCGGCACGCGCCGCAGGATTTCCGCGAGCCCGTAGATCACATACGACGTGATGATCGCGAATGCGATCGGCACCAGCACCGGGCGCCCGATATACAGCACCCACCCCGTGATGACGGCGATGACGACCACGCAGGTGAACGTGACGAGATCCTGTTTCATGGAGAAGCTTTGGATGACGAACCACGTTACGGTGATGAGACGTTTGCAAGCCATCAACGCCCCGCCGCGTTTATCCGGCCCTCAATAAAACGCCTTCGGGGCGCGATCGGTGCCACTTCGCAAGACTAGCCGCTTTGAAAAAGACGTGCGCGCTGGCTGGCGAGGAATCCGAACAACCGCGCCGCGGCTTTTCGTTGCGCGCACATCGACTCCTCGAGCGGTCAAAAGATCTCCCCTGCATTTAAGTCACGTTTAAGCAGCAAAAAGTACCTTACGCGCACCTTCACCAATCTCTTCCAAGACCATAGCAATGAGTACCATCAAATATCGGCGCCGGGGCCTGATCGCCGGTGTAGCGGTGGCGCTTGCCGGCGCCTGGGTCGTCAGCCACGAGCACGCCAGCGCGGACGAAAGCCGCCTCACGAAAACGACGTTGTCGGCACCCGTGTCGAAGGCAGACGAAGTCAGGGGCTCGGCGCCGAACTTCTCGGCGATCGTCGCGCAATACGGTCCGGCTGTGGTCCACGTCGAGGTCGTCAAGGAAAACCCCGACTCCGAAGACGGTCATTCGGGCGCGCTGGGTTCGGGCTTCATCGTGAGCCAGGACGGCTACATCCTGACGAACAATCACGTTGTGGAAGGCGCCGACGACGTGACGGTCAAGCTCACCGACGGCCGCAAGTTCCCCGCACGCGTGATCGGCACCGACAAGGCCGGCGACGTGGCCGTGCTGAAAATCTCCGGCACGGGCTTCCCGACGGTGAAGATCGGCGATCCGGCGAACAGCAAGGTCGGCGACTGGGTCGTCGCGATCGGTTCGCCCTATGGTCTCGACAACACCGTGACCTCGGGCATCATCAGCGCGAAGTCGCGCCAGCTCTCGGAAGATAGCCCGACGCACCTGATCCAGACCGACGTGCCCGTCAACCCGGGCAATTCGGGCGGCCCGCTCTTCAACCTGAACGGTGAAGTCATCGGCATCAATTCGATGATCTATTCGCGCACGGGCGGCTTCCAGGGCCTCTCGTTCGCGATTCCGATCGACGAAGCCATGCACATGAAGGATCAGATCGTGCAGGGCGGCGGCCACGGCAATGGCACCACGCTGGCCCGCAATGCGCACCCGCGTCTGGGCGTGGCCGTGCGCGCGCTCAGCGGCGACGAAGCGCAGCAGATCGGCGTGGACGGCGGCGTGCTCGTCGTAAAGGCAGGCGGTGCGGCAAAGGCGGCCGGCATCAGCGCCGGCGACGTGATCATCGCGGTCAACGGCATCGAGGTGGACAACGTCGAGCAGCTGCAAAGCATGATCGCGCGGGCGCGCAGCAACGTGTCGATCGTCGTGGCCCGCGACGGCGAGCAAATGACCGCGCAGGTCGAGCTCGCGCCGCGCGCATAAGGCCTTGGCCGGGCCCGGGCCTGGCGCGCGCTCATCACGCGCTCACGGCCCATGGCTCGCCAGGTAGTCGATACGCTCGACGATGTAGTCGTAGAAGGGGTTCCACGAGAGCCGTGTGAGAAGCCCTGCCCCCACGATCAGCGCCCCGGTTTCGCCGCGTACGGACTGGGCGCCCAGGTGGATGCCCAGGTCGTCGCTGGGATCGGGGTTGCGGCCGTACAGCGAATCGGTCACCGGAAACGGCAAGGCCACGTGTGAAAGCGAATAGACATCGAGCGGATAGTCGAGCCCTGTGGGTTCGACTTTCGCCGTTGTCTCATTCGGCGCCGTGCTTTCTTCGACCACTTGCGGCGATGTCGCGGAGGCGTTGGTGAGCACGGTCAGGCGGTAACGCAGCGGCGGCACGGGCGCAATTCGGCGCAACGCGTCACGCATCGAAGCGCGCAGCAGCGGGCTCCATTGCGCCGTGCGGTTGATGTCGAACAGCACGAGCTCGCTGCCGTTGGCAGGCAGTTGCGCGTACAGCGAACTGACGATCGCGCTCGTGCTCACCGTGAAGTCGAGCACGGACTGGAACGTGAGCGTGGGCGGCAGCGCCGCCAGTTTGCCGTTGCGCGCCGCGTCCGCCACTTCCTGCTGGATCTTGCGCGTGACGCGCCACGACTGGCGTGCGCCGTTCACCGGAAACGAGTTGTACTTGAACGGGTTGAATTCCGGCACGATGTCGAGCCACGCGGCTTTCGCAAACGCCGGCAGGATCGCAGGCAGCGCCGCGAGCCCCGCAAAGCGCGCGAAACGCGTAATGCCGATCATCGGCGAAAGCAGGATCAGGCGGTCCGCTTTCGGCAGGCTCGGGTCGTCCAGCGCCTCGAGCGAGTATTGCAGTGCGAGCGCGCCGCCGTTCGAAAAACCCACGATATGCAGCGGCGCAGGCGCCGGCACGAGGCGCCGCGCTTCGCGCACGGCAAGGCGCGTCGCCGCCTCCCAGTCTTCCGCCGTCACTTCGGTCAGCCCCGAGGGCACGGTGCCGTGCCCCGGCAAGCGCACCGCCACTACCGCGAAGCCATCTTGCTGATAGCGCTGCGCGATGTGCCGCAGGCTATAGGGAGAATCGGTCAGCCCATGCAGCATCACGGCCACGCCGCGCGGCGCGCCTTGCGGCATGAGCGTGTACGAGCGGTTCCAGTCGGTGCGAAAGTGCCCGGGATAAATCGGACTGCCCGAGAAGTAACGATTGGCGGGAATGCGTTCGTCTGCCGGCAGCTTGTCGGTCACGTTCTTCTTCACCGAGTCGAACAGGCGGTTCTCGTTGGCGAGGTATTCCTCCCACGTCGCATGATCGATGTCGTGCGCGTGCATGTCTTCCGGCACATAGGTGTGCCACAGGCTCAACGGCGCCTTGCGCTGCGCGTCGTAGAACCGGACGCCGGCGATGCACAAGAATGCGATCAGCACGAAAAGGGCAACCCGCTTGATCCAGCGAAGGAGCCACGCTCTCGTCAAGAAATTCGCCATGTCCGGTCAATGCCTCGCGAACGGGTGGCCGCACTTTCCCCGCGCTAACGCGGAAAAACCGGCCAGATGAGCGGTACCAGCATTACGGAGATCACGAGCGCCCCGAGGGCAGCCGGCGAGCCCACCATGAAAAATTCCCGGAACCGATAGCCGCCAGCCGTGCTGACGAGCGCATTCACGGGCGTCGAGATCGGCGACATGTAGGCCGCCGACGCGGCAACCGCCGTCGTCATCGCGAACGGATACGGCGACGCATGCAGGTGCGCCGCCATCGCGAGCACCACGGGCGCCATCAGCACCGCCGTCGCGGTGCCGGAAATCACGGTGCCGATCACGAGTGTCAGCAGGAAGACGGCGCCCAGCAAGCCATGCGCCCCCCAGTTGCCTGCCACGCGCAGCACGGCGTCGGCGGCAATGTCGATGCCGCCCGTGCGCTGCAGCGCGATGGAAAACGGCAGCATGCCCACGATCAATACGAGGCTGCGCCAGTGAATCGCGCGATACGCGCTGTCGAGGCTCATGCAACCGGACGCGCCCATCAGCAGACACCCGATCAGGCCGGCGAGCACGTTCGGCACGCGCGGCGTGAGCATCATCGCGATGACGAGCGCCATGATGGCGAGGGCGTGCAGCGCCTTGTGCGGCACCGGCACGTAGGCGTCGCTTTCGACCGGCATGGCGAGACACACGATGTCGCGCTCAACCGCCTGCATCGAGAAGATGTCGATCCACGGCCCCACCACCAGCAGCGTGTCGCCCACCTTGAGCTGCGTGGCCTGCAGATCCTGCTCGAGCGCGGCGTCGGCGCGGCGCAGGCCGACGACCGTCACGCCGTGCCGGCGCAACGCGGCGGAACTGCGCGCGACATTGCCCACGAGCGACGAGTCCGGCGGCACGATGACTTCGGCCATGCCCACATCGTGAGTCTGGTCGGTGAAATATGCGCCCGACATGCGGCGCACCGCGAGCGCATGGCGCGCGCAAAACGCCTGCACGTCGAAACTCGCGGACTCCACGTCGAGCAGCAGCACGTCGCCGGGCGCGATGCTGCTGTCCGCGGTCGCGGGCAGCACCGTCGCGCCCATGCGCGTGCGCCGCTCGATCGCGACGACGTGCGCCACCGGGTCGTCGTCGAGCCCAGTGTGGCCGAGCGTCTGCCCCAGGAGCGGCGAATTCGCGCCGACTTCCAGGCGAAAGGCACGCCCTTCGAGCGAATAGCGCGCGACCCAGTCGTTCACCGAAGGACGCGTGGTCGCCTCCGCGCCACCCGTGCCGGTCAGAAAGCGCCTGGCGAACAGCATCCAGCCGATGCTCGCGGCGAGAATCGGCACGCCCAGCGGCGTGATGGCGAAGAAACTGAAGGGCCGGTAGCCGCGATAGACGAGCGCGCTGTTGATGACCAGATTCGGCGTGGTGGCGACGAGCGTCAGCATGCCGCTCGTGAGCGCGGCCATGCCGACCGGCATGAGCATGCGTGCGCGCGACACGCCCGACTGGCGTGCGATGCGAATGACGATGGGAATGAAGATCGCGACGACGGCCGTCGAGCTCATGACCGAGCCCATGACGCCGACGATGACCATGATCAGCACGACGAGGCGGCGCTCGTTGGAGCCGCCGCGCTCGATCAGATAGTCGCCCACGCGCTGGGCGATGCCCGTGCGCGCAAGCGCGTCGCCGAGCACGAAGAGGGCCGCGATGAGGACAATGTTCGGGTCCGAGAAGCCGGCCAGCGCCTCGTTGACCGTCACGATGCCCGAGAGCGACAGCGCGACGATCATGATGAGCGCCACCGCGTCCGAGCGGGGCCGGCCGATCAGGAACATCGCGATCGCGCAGGCCAGACAGGCAACGGTCATCAAAAGGTCGGTAGACACGATTTCGCTTTGCCTGCTCAACGGGCCTCGGAAACCACTGCTACCGCAAATAGTGCCGGATTTTGAAAACTTACGTTTCAGCGCGGCCTTGGACCGTCATGGCCGCGACGACGCCGTTTTTATGCAACGTTTGTGAACGTCGAGGCCTTCACGCCTCCAGCAGCGAAACGCGGTTGCGCCCTTGGTGCTTGGCCCGGTACATGGCCTGATCGGCTTGGTCGAGCAGCGAGCGCGCCAGCGCTTCGGGACTCGCGGCACCGGCATTCGTCGCGCTATTCAGCCGATACGCCGCCACGCCGATCGACACGCTGAGCGCAATGCGCTCGCCCTCGTCGTCGAGCACTTCGAGCGCCTCGACCGCATGCCGGATGCGCTCCGCGACGGCCAGCGCGTCGGGCAGCTCGCACATCAGCAACGCGACGAACTCTTCGCCGCCATAGCGCGACACGGTGTCCCCCACGCGCACCTGCTGCTTCAGGCAGGTGCCGATGGCGCTCAGTGCGAGGTCGCCGGTTGCGTGGCCGTGCGTGTCGTTGATCTGTTTGAAATGATCGATGTCGATGAAGAGGCACGACATGGGCGCCGCGTGCGAACTCGCGCGCCGGATCTCGTGATGCAGGCGCTCGTCGAAATAGCGGCGGTTCGACAGACCCGTGAGCGGGTCGGTCACGCCGGTCTTGCGCAGATGCTCGCGGTGAGCGACGTTGTCGAGACTCGCGGCCGCAACGCGGCTGAAGCGCGCGAGCAGATCGGTGCCCATACTGGCGTCGAAGCGCGCGGAATCATCGCTTGCGAGGCACAGATAGCCGAGTAGTTGCGCGCGGTTCAGGAGCGGCAACACGATCGCGCTGCCGATCGCGGTCCGCGCGCCGAAGAAGGTGTCGCTCACCGCGGGCTCGAGATCGCTCAGTTCGCTCACGCGGCCAAGCCACGGCTGGTTTCCCGCGCACAGGCGCGCCAGCGCGAGGCCGCCCTGGAGCCCCGAGCGCAGGTTCGCTTCAAGGTCGGCGCGCCCGCAGTCGGCTTCGAGCAGGTCGCGCAGCAGCGGCGTGCGCACGTCGAGCCAGAGGCCGGCGCAAGCCAGCCGGAACACCTCGGGCAGGTAGACGAATATCCCTTCAAGAAAGGCACACCAGTCGTGCGCACCGATCAGGCGCAGTTCCACGTCCTGGAACGACTTCGATGCGCGCTCGTTCCGCTGGACGGTTTCGATTAGCGCAGCAAGATCCAGTGAAGGCTGAGTCCCGGGATGTGTCACGATGCATCGAGAATATTCCGAAGCCTGCTATTACGGCAGCTTGGGGACAGACTTGAGCGTCACTTGAGCGTCGAACGACGACACCCGCGCTCCGGCGGCCTGTTCCCGCGCGGTCGGGATAAAAGAAAAGACCGCTGTCCGCCAGGGCAGCGGTCCTGCTTACGGGAACAGCCTGCTGTTATTTGGCCGGAGACCCGGTAGACGGCGTCGCCAGCGTGTTGTTGCCACCATAAGCGGGGGCGACCGGCGTTGCGCTATTGTTCGCGCCCGAGTTCGGCGACGGGGCGCCCGTGCCGCTCTCCGTGCCGGCGGCGCCTGGCGTGCCGTAGCCGCTCCCTGCATTGTTATTGGCAGCGGCGGGCGACACAACGCCGGGGGTCGCCAGCGTATTGTTGCTCTGTGCATACGCACCGCCAGACAGCATGAGTGCGGCGACGGCCGCGATGAATGTGCTGGTTGTCTTGCTCATGACACGCTCCTCCATTGATTGGACTGGAATTCCGGCACAAACGACTCGCGATATTTCTCATTGGGCGGTCGTTATATGCGGCTCACGACGATCAAAAATCGCGTAACTGTTCGCAGCGGTACAAATAAAGCAAACCCCTGCCAGTTGATAACGAGTTTAGGAAAGCGAGCGCGGATAATTAAGCGCATTGTGCGCAACGATTTATTTCGTTTTTTGGCAATTACCCGTAATGACGTAATGGATTTCGCGGCCGCGAATCCGGACGCTGCGCGGTTCGACATGCGGTCCGCCGAT
Organism: Paraburkholderia sp. CNPSo 3272; assembly: GCF_024206495.1. GTDB lineage: Bacteria > Pseudomonadota > Gammaproteobacteria > Burkholderiales > Burkholderiaceae > Paraburkholderia. The sequence goes on from NZ_JAMBPQ010000003.1 coordinate 124,791, forward strand.
TTGATCTGGCATTTTCGCAGGCCTCTCTTTTTGGCGCCGTGATTAAAATCCGGCTCAGCGATTTACACCGCATTTTGCGAGACTGCGTTTTGCATCGCTATTCCATAAACTTCGTCGCCCTCATTGCGGCACAAATAGTCGGCCTGCGCGATTTTCGCTGTATGCGCATCGAGGTCATGATTCGTCTCTAGGTTGGCATGCGGCCCGTAGCGTGCCGGCAAAGCAAAACCAAAGCGCGATAGACCCCGCCGAGACGGCGCCGAGCGCGAGAAACGCGCCTGCATAGCCGAATTGCTGCGCGAGCGTCCCGCCCAGCAGAGGACTTAGCGCGGCGCCCACGCCCTGCGCGGTTGCGACCGCGCCTTGCGAGACATTGACGCGTCCCGTGCCTTCCATGAGCCGAACGACGAGCGCCGGCACGGCAACGCTCTGCAGCCCGGCGCCGACGCCGTCGAGAATCTGGACGGGCCAGACGCCCGCTCCGTTCATGACCATCGCCGCCAGCACGCCGCGCACCGGCAACGCGCACCATGAAGCCAGCAACACCCACCAGTAGCCGTACTGCTGGATCAGCCGCGGCGCTAGCCACGCTGCGCCGACCATGACGCATTGCGCGATAACGATGGTTTGCGCAGTAAAGGCGCTGGGATTGCCGCGATGTGCGGCCACTACGCCCATGCCATAGAGCGGCAGCATGGCCGCATTGCCGAGGTGAAAGAGCGCGAGCGAAGCCCCGAGAAGCGCGATCGGCCGGTTGGCGAAGAGCGAGCGCAGCCGGCCCGGCTCCGGTGGCGCCGATCCCTCCCGCCCGCCGCCCACTGCCGGTCTTGTGCATGGCTCGCTTCCCTGCGAACCATCCCGTTCGCTATCGAGCCCGCGCGCGCTGGCGTAGTCGATAGCATGCGCCGGTATCAGCAGCACGCAGACGACCGCAAGCGCGGCGAAGAGCCCGGTCAGCGCGAAGACTGCAGCGAATCCGTAACGCCAGCCAAACCACCCGGCCAGTGCCGCGCCGACAACGTTGCCTGCGTGATTCGCCACCTGGTTGCGCCCGAACTGCCGGTCGAACCCGCTCGCGCGCACGATGCCGAGCGTAACGCCCGCAAGCGCCGGCAACAGGACCGACCCGCCCACGGCGGCCGCGATCTGCGACACCGCCACGCCCACATAGGTGCGCGTGTACAAGAGCGCGAGCGACGCCAGCGCCGTGGCGACCGTTGCCGCGACGATCAATGCGCGCTTGGATCGCGTCGAATCGACGAACGCGCCAGCCAGCGGCGTGGCTACCATCGCGGCGAGCCCGGCTAGCGTCATGACCGAGCCGATCTCGTCGGTGCGCCAGCCCAGGCCAAGCAGGAACACGCCGATAAAAGGTCCGATGCCCGCCTGCACGTCAGCCATGAAGAAGCTCAGTGCTTCGAGCGCGAGGAGAGATTGCATGGCTGGTTGGGTGGCGTCGGCTATCTCCGCTGCCCGCTGGAGGATTCGACGCCAGAGTTCAAGGGACCTGCGAGCGGAGCGTCAGCAATCCGCAGGCCCGCTGCGGCTGCCGGGAAATTCTCGCGTCCCGACGAGCGACCTCCTGGCATCCTCCCCTTGGATATTTCGACTGGTATCGAAATAGGAAAACGAACCGGACGAACGCCGCTCTGGCGGCTTTCGCGCACGAGTCGAGACTCGTGCCGCGTGCTGCGCACCGGCACCGGACAATGGATTGCCGAGGCCGTCTCGACCGCAGATAAAGCCCGCAGGATGATCCCGCGGAACTGTCTTCAGGCTTTGGCGCATGCGCCCGGCCGGGCGCAAGGCCGGGTTAAGCGAGGATCAGGACTCGTTCGGACGCAGGGTCAGCGCGTTCTTGACCGATGTGACGCCTTGCACGCCCGTGGCGACTTCGGTGGCGTGTTCGATCTGCGACTGCTCCGGCACCGAGCCTTGAAGGACGATGGCGCCGTCACGCGCGCGCACGGTGATCCTGGCAACGTCGATCTTCTTGTCCTTGGCGAGAGCGGTGCGGACCTTGCGGCTGAGCGCGCGATTAGCGGCCTTGGCCTGCTTCGATTGCGCCTTAGACGGCGCGGCCTGTTGCTCCGCAGCGGCAGTCGCGCCGCTAGCCGCGTCGCCCTGTGCATAGGCATGCAAAGACGCGGCCACGAGAGCCGTCGCTGCGGCCAGCTTGAATACCTGAATAGCCTTCATGGAATTTCTCCTGTTGTCACAGTCTTGTTGTGGGCCCACGAGCGGGCCGGTGCACTACACCATTCACGACTAAGCACTCGCGCGCCGAAAACGGCGCTCGACGCCATGCCGCATTTTTCGGCGACATCGCATCCATTCGCGCGAGCGCGCGGCAAATTATAAGAATGAAAGGAACGGCGCAGGTCGGAGAAAATGCGGCCGAATCATTAGCTTGATATCGATCCCGTCATGGAGTAGGCGCACCGTTCGTGACCAGAGGTTTGTGGTCACATCGCCCGCTCCCCCAATTGCATCCGTCAACGATCGAACGGCTTCGATGCGCGCTTTCCGGGTTGGAAGAGAAATGGAGCGCGTGTACGGTCGCGCGTGGGCGGCAATATTCTGCCGGGCGTCGCATTATTACGACGCCGATTCTGCCGTGGGATCAACGCGATGACCGGCTTCCTCTTGCATTGCGCAGCGCATCCGCGTTCACGAACCTGCTCCCTCGCGTTCGAGCCACGAACGGAACAACGCGACCCGTTCATCGCCGGACTTCTCGTCCGCCACGTAAGTGCAATAGCTGCGCGACGGCAGACGTGGACCCGCGAACGGTGCGACGAGCCGGCCGGCGGCAAGGTCGTCGGCGACCAGCGCGGTGGGCCCCATCGCAATGCCGATTCCGTCGATGGCGGCCTGCAAGGTCAGAAAGAAGTGGTCGAAGGTCAACGCGGCGGCCGGCCTCAGCTCGGGAATCTGCGCGCTCGCCAGCCAGTCGGGCCAAAGCCGCGGAAGACTCGAGGTGTGCAACAGCGTGTACTCTCGCAAGTCGCCAGGCGAGCGCAGCGGCATGCGCTTTAAAAGCGTAGGACTACAGACCGGAAGCCGTTCCTCGGGCAAGAACGGCAGCATCGAATAGCCGTAGAAGGTGTCCGGGCCGCCCCGGATGACGAGATCATAGTCGTCCTTCAGACTCTCCAGCGGCTCGTTCGACGTTTCCACCTTGACGTCGATGCCGGGATGCCCGGCGCGGAATTTAGCCAGCCTCGGCACCAGCCAGCGCAGCGTGAATGTCGCGGGCGCATTGACGGACAGAGTTCGGGAAACCGTTTGTGGCGCGCCGTATCTGGCGGTGGCCTGCGAGAGCTGTTCGAACAACGGGCCGATTTCCGCCAGATAGCTCTTCGCGGCCGGCGTCAGCTCCACGCGACGGTTGTGCCGCTCGAAGAGCGACGCGCCAAGCCACTCCTCGAGCAAGCGCATTTGCTGGCTCACTGCACCGGGTGTCACGTGCAGCTCCGTGGCGGCGTCCTTGAAACTGCCGAGCCGCCCCGCGGCCTCGAAGGCTCGCAGGGCATTGAGTGGGGGCAACACCGGCTTCATTCGAAAGAGTTTATCTAACGTGATCACGCAATCTATCTGGTTTGTTGCCGCATCACAAGATAGATATCCTTCTTGATAGACCATTCATGCACCCTTGCCCGCACCCTCATGCTCAGTTATACCGGCGGTATCGTGCTGTTCGCCGCGCTGCTCCACGCGAGCTGGAACGCGATGCTCCACGGCAACCGCGACCGGTTTTTCTCCATGGCGTGGATGAGCATCACCATCGGGCTGGTCGCCACGCTCGTCATCGTGTCCGTCCCCTCGCCGGCTCGCGCTTCGTGGCCCTACATCGCCGCGTCGGGTCTCGTGCATGTCTTCTACAACGTGAGTCTCGTGCGGTCGTATCGCCGCAACGACCTGGCGCTCGCGTACCCGATCGCACGAGGCTCGTCGCCGCTGCTCGTCACGCTCGGCGCGGCACTGTTCGCGCATGAAGCGATCGGCCCGTTGCACGGTCTCGGGATCGTGATGATTTCGGGAGGCATCATCGCGATCGCGCTGCAGGGGCGTCACGTGTCGCGCGCGGGTGCGCTGGCCGCGTTGACGACCGGTGCAACGATCGCGCTCTATACCGTGATCGACGGCATCGGCGTGCGCCTGTCCGACGGTCAGCCGCTCAGCTACACCGCATGGATGTTCCTGTCGTATTGGACGATGCCGGTGCTGTTCGTCGCGCGGCGCGGCTCCGCGGCGCTATGGACGCCGGTGCGCGCCGAGCCGCTGTCGATCGGCTCATCGGTGGCCGGCGGCCTCGTGTCGATCGGGGCGTATGGCATCGTGATCTGGGCGCTGCAGGCGGGCGCGATGGGCGCAATATCGGCGTTGCGCGAGACTAGCGTGGTGTTCGCGGTGCTGATCGGGCGGATGTTTTTGCGGGAAGCAGTGAGTGGAACGCGCTGGCTCGCCTGCGTGGTCGTCGCGGCCGGTGCGGTTTGTCTCGGGCTCTGAGATGATTTCACGCACGCCGTTTACTACCCGTTACTACCCGTGCAGCATCACGCAACTGAGCACGCAACTTGAGTTCGAAGGAGCGCCCCATGCTTAACCATATCGAAACCGAACTGCTCGACATCGCCTATGACGAACAGGGCGATGCGAACGGGTGGCCGGTCGTCTTGCTGCACGGCTTTCCCTATGACATCCGCGCGTACGACGAGGTGACGCCACGCCTCATATCAGAGGGCGCCCGTGTCATCGTCCCCTACCTGCGTGGATACGGCCCAACGCGCTTTCTTTCGCCCACGACACTGCGCTCGGGCCAGCAGGCGGCGCTCGGCGCGGACCTGCTCGCGCTGCTCGATGCCCTGCGGATCGAGCGCGCCATCCTCGGCGGATACGACTGGGGCGGCCGGGCGGCATGTATCGTGGCGGCGCTCTACCCGTCGAGAGCCAGGGGTCTGGTATCGGTCAACGGCTACAACATCCAGGATATCGCCGCTGCCGCACAGCCGGCCGACCCCGAAAAGGAACACCGCATGTGGTACCAGTACTACCTGCATGGCGAGCGCGGTCGCGCTGGGTTGACTGAAAAACGGCGCGCGTTCTGCCGTCTCCTGTGGTCGCTCTGGTCGCCGACCTGGCGCTTCGACGACGACCTCTACGCGCGCACGGCCGCGTCGTTCGACAATCCCGATTTCGTCGACGTGGTGGTCCACTCTTACCGTCACCGCTTCGGACTGGTCGAAGGCGATCCCCGCTTCGACGACATCGAGCGCCGCCTCGCCGCCACGCCGGCGATCATCGTGCCCACGATCACGCTCGACGGAGACGCCGACGGCGTTCAGCCGCCCGGCGCACGAGAAACCGGTTCGAAGCGTTTCAGCGGACGCCATGAGAACCGCATCGTGCCGAATGCAGGCCACAACCTTCCGCAGGAGGCGCCAGCAATATTCGCCGCAGCGGTTCTCGACATCAACGCGTGGGCCGGGTGACGTCGCATGATTGCGCAAAACGCTTTTATCCGCACAGGAGAAACCGACGACATGGTGGGCGATACGAATCAACGGGCAGGCCAGTGCCATTGCGGCGCAGTGCGTTTCGTGGCGACGCTCAGCGACGGCTTCAACTCGATCCGCCGCTGCAACTGCTCTTACTGCCGCATGCGAGGCGCGGTCATCGTCGCGGCCGAAATGGGTGGGATCGAATTCCTGCAGGGCGAGGAGATGCTAACGAGCTACCGCTTCAACACCGGCGCGGCGCAGCACTTCTTCTGTTCTCGCTGCGGCATCGCCACCCATCTTCAACGGCGCTCGAACCCGAACCTGTATGGCGTGAACGTGGCTTGCCTCGACGGAGTCGGCCCGTTCGATTTCGCCGAGGTCCCTGTCATGGACGGCGTGAATCATCCGAACGACACCGGCGGGCAGGCGCGCCTGGCAGGCACATTGCGCTTCATCGCGGCAGACTGAGGCCGCAAACCCCTTCGCTCGTTCACGTGAAGGCTCAAAAAAAGCCGCCGCACTTTCGCGCGGCGGCTTTCGCCACAAGGTGGCAGGCGTGGCAACAGCAAGGAAATTCAGCCAAGCCCGCCCATCATCAGGTACTTCGTTTCGAGGTACTCGTCGAGCCCGTACTTCGAGCCTTCGCGACCGAGCCCCGACTCCTTCACGCCGCCAAAAGGCGCGACTTCCGTCGAGATAATGCCCTCGTTGATGCCGACCATGCCACTTTCCAGCGCGCCCGCCACGCGCCACACGCGGCCAATGTCGCGTGCGTAGAAGTAGGCGGACAGGCCGAAGTCGGTATCGTTCGCCGCCTGGATCGCTTCTTCCTCGGTCTCGAAGCGGAACACCGCGGCGACGGGGCCGAACGTCTCCTCGTGCGCGAGCATCATGCCGCCGTGCGCGCCCGTGATGACCGTGGGCTCGTAAAACGTGCCGCCCAGCGCATGCGCGTGGCCGCCGCACGCAAGGGCGCCGCCCTTCTCGAGGGCATCGCTCACATGCGCCTCGACCTTGCGTAACGCCGCGCCGTTGATGAGCGGCCCTTGCGTGGCGCCCGGCTCCATGCCGCCCGACACGCGCAACGCGCGCACGGCCGCCACCAGCTTCTCGACGAAGGCGTCGTGTACGCCGGCCTGTACGTAGAAGCGGTTCACGCACACGCAGGTCTGCCCCGTGTTGCGGAATTTCGAGGCCATCGCGCCTTCCACGGCGGCATCGAGATCGGCGTCGTCGAACACGATGAAGGGCGCGTTGCCGCCCAGTTCGAGCGACACCTTCTTCACCGTATCGGCGGCAGCGCGCATGAGCAGCTTGCCCACGCGCGTCGAACCCGTGAACGAGATCTTGCGCACGGCCTTCGAGGCCATGAGCGTATCGCCGATCGCCGGAGCATCGCCCGAAACGACGTTGAACACGCCGCGCGCAATGCCCGCCTCGACCGCCAGTTCGGCGAGCGCGAGCGCCGAAAGCGGCGTCTCTTCCGAAGGCTTGAGCACCATCGTGCAACCCGCTGCGAGCGCCGGGCCGGCCTTGCGGGTGACCATGGCGAGCGGGAAATTCCACGGCGTGATCGCACCGACCACGCCCACGGGCTCCTTCGTCACGACAATGCGCGCGCCCTTCTTCGGCGCTGGGATCACGTCGCCGTAGGCGCGTCGCGCTTCCTCCGCGAACCACGTGAGAAAGCTCGCCGCGTACGCCACTTCGCCCAGCGATTCTGCGTACGGCTTCCCCTGCTCGGCCGTCATGATGCGCGCGAGGTCTTCGCGATGCAGGTGCATCAGCTCGCCCCAGCGGCGCACCTTCGCGCTGCGCTCCGCCGCCGTGGCGTCGCGCCATGCGGAGAATGCGTGCGAGGCCGCCGCCACGGCCTGCAGCGCCTCGCGCGCACCGGCGCGGGCCACTTGCGCGAGCGGCGCGCCGGTGGCCGGGTCGATGATCGGGTAGGTCGCTTCGCTCGCCACCCATTCGCCGTCGATGAAGCTCGAGGTGCGCCACAGGCGCGCTTCCTTGATTCCGTCGATCATGCTGCTATCTCCAGGCGGCGCGCCGCGCGCGGCACGCGCGGAATGCGCGCGCTCACGTAGTCGTTGATGACGTCGCACGGCGTGTAGTTGCGCTCGAGTTCGTAAAGCTCGTCCCCGCTCAGTTGCGTGTCGAGCGCGGCGAGTGCGCTTTCGAACTGCGCGACGGTGTCCGCGCCCACGAGCATCGACGAGATGCCCGCGCGCCCCAGCACCCAGGCCTGCGCGATCTGCGCGGACGACACGCCGCGCGCCCCCGCGACTTCGGCCACCGAACGCGCGATATCGCGCGAGGCTTCGTCGTCGTACATCTGCACGGTGAAGAAGTCGGTCTGATTGCGCACCGACTTCGCATCGCCGGAAAGGAGGCCGCGCGCGAGCGGGCTGAACACCGATACGCCCACGCCCTGATCCTGGCAGAACGGAATCATCTCGCGCTCTTCCTCGCGATACGCGCAGTTCAGCTGCAGCTGCATATTGATCGGTCGTGCGAAGTTATAGCGCTCGCACGCCTGCAGAATCTTGGCGAACTGCCACGTGAACATCGTCGACACGCCGATATAGCGCGCCTTGCCCGCGCGCACGATGTCGTTGAGCGCGTCCATGGTTTCTTCCACCGGCGTATTCACGTCGAAGTAGTGCAGCATGTAAACATCGACGTAATCGGTTTGCAGCCGGCGCAGCGAGCCGTCGATGCCTTCCATGATGTGCTTGCGCGAGTGGCCCTGGTTGTTCGCGCCATTGCCGATCGGATAGCCGACCTTGGTCGTGAGCACGAGTTCGTCGCGCTTCGCAAGCCGCCGCACGATGCGCCCCACCACTTCCTCGCCCACGCCGGTCGAATAAAAGTCGGCGAGGTCGATGAAGTTCACGCCCGCTTCGAGCGCGCGGCGCACGATTGGCTCGCTCTGCTCTTCGTTGTAGATCCAGGGCTTCCATTCCGGCGTGCCCATGTTCATCGTGCCGAGGCACAGGCGCGACACCTTCAGGCCGGAGCGGCCAAGTTGCACGTATTGCATCGTAGTCACCTGTAACGATTGGGCGCGGCTCAGGCCGCCTTGGCCTTCGGCGTATAGAACGGATTGCTGATCTGATCCTTGATCTTCGCGATGTCGTCGAGCAACGGCAGCCCGTTGATCGCGGCGCGAATGGCCGTTTTACAGGCCATGTAATTGTTCTCGTACACGGCGTCGAGGTCGTCGCACGACCAGTTCACCCAGTTCGCCGTGACGATGCACCATTCGTTCTCCGCTTGCGGCGGCAGCGTGCCGTCGAGCATCGCTTCCGTCACCGCCTTCGCGATGGCCGCCTGCGAGGCGCCCCACGTGGCGTTGCCGTGCAGGTCGCCGCGAATGTCGGCCTTGTTCACGTAGAGCGTGGCGGGCTTGACCGGCACGTTGGGCTGCGCCACCACCATGAACGGCACGTGCCCTTGCGAAGGCGAGGACAGGCTGTTCGTAAACGCCTGCCCCACCGGGCCGTTGCGCGGGCCGATCATGACGTTGATGTGGGCAGCGTTTACGCCTGGTCCAGCGAAACCTTCGCCGATATAGACTTGCAGGTCTTTCATGTTTGACTCCGTCTCCTGTGTACATGAGTTCGAATTTGGCCAGACGCATTCCAGCACACGCCGCAACCACCCAAAAGCTATGAAATCTCATGGGGGCATGACGCGCAGTCATCGCTCTCGCGTGCGTCATTCGCGTGATGAAAGTGGCATGAGATCAGGTAATGCATCGATGACTATTCGTTGCTTCGCAACCCGAAATGCCACGGCTAGACTCTGGTCGGACTGATTCGAAAAGCGACGGCCCCACGCTGGCCCGCGCATACAATTCCAATCACTGGAGACGACATGAGACGTATCACGCTGGCAGGCGTGCGTATTGCCGCCGCCCTCGCGCTGACCTGCGCGGCCACGAGCAGCTTTGCAGCCCCCGGCTGGTGCCAGGCGGGCAAAACGGTGAAGCTCGCACAAATCACCTGGGAAAGCGGCGCGCTGATGACCGAAATGGTGCGCACGGTGCTAGAGAAGGGTTACGGCTGCAAGACCGAAGTCGTGCCCGGCGCCACGGCCGCCACCGAAACGGCGCTCACGAAAAACGACCTGCAGGTGTGGGCCGAGCACTGGACGGGCCGCAGCCCCATCGTCGCGCGCGGCTTGAAAGACGGCAGCGTGAAGCTCGTGGGCGAACTGATTCCCGGCGGCGACAAGGAAGGCTGGTACGTCCCCGACTATGTAATAAACGGCGACGCGAAGCGCGGCATCAAACCCATGGCGCCGCAACTTCGCTCCGTCGCGCAACTGCCGCAGTACAAATCCCTCTTCACGGACGACGAAGAACCGGGTAAAGGCCGCTTCTACAACTGCCCCGCCGGCTGGGATTGCGAGCGTTTCAACAACCGCCTGCTCACGGCCTACAAGCTCGGCGACGACTACACGAACTTCCGCCCCGGCACCGGCGGCGCGCTCGACGCGGCGATCGCCTCGGCCTACGAGCGCGGCAAGCCCATTCTGTTCTACTACTGGCAGCCCGCCGGCCTGATGGCGAAGTACCACTTCGTGCAGCTCGAGGGCGCGCCGTACTCCGACGCCTGCTGGGACACCGTCGCCGATCCGAAGGGCGCGCCGTGCGCCTCCGCGTTCAAGGTCTCGCATCTGAAGGTCGCGGTCGCCACGCCGTTCTATGACGCCGAGCCCGACGCCGTCGCGTTCTTCGGCAAGGTGAGCTTGCCGCTCACGCTCGACGAACAACTGGTCCAGCAGATGCACGACAAGAAGCTCGACGCCTCCACGGTCGCGCACACGTTCTTCGAGCAGCATCCGGAAATCTGGAAGCGATGGGTCACGCCGGAAGTCGCGGCGCGCGTACAGGCCGGCCTGCACACATAAGCAACGGCACTGTCCGCACGACGGTACGCATCACATGACACACGCAGAATGAGGCTCACCATGGGATCTCCCTTTCTTCACCTCTCGATCGCCGACTGGGTCAACGATCAGGTCGCCGCGTTCGTGCAGCGCTACGGCGACGCGTTCCACAACTTCAGCGTGCTCATGCTGCGCGACCTGCTCGTGCCGCTCGAAAGCCTGCTGCGGGCCACGCCGCCCGTCGTCGTGCTCGCCGCCGTGGGCCTGCTCGGCTGGCATGCCTCGCGGCGCATCCGCGTGGCGCTGCTGTTCGTCGTGCTGCTCTGGCTGATCGGCTGCTTCGGGCTGTGGGACAAGCTCATGCAGACCTTCGCGCTGATGGTCGTCGCCACGCTCATTTCGGTCGTGCTCGGCGTGCCGCTCGGCATTCTCGCGGCTTCGAGCAGCGGGCTGCGCCGCGTGCTGCTGCCGGTGCTCGACATCATGCAGACGCTGCCGAGCTTCGTGTACCTGATTCCGGTGCTCATGCTGTTCGGCCTCGGCAAGGTGCCCGCCATTCTCGCCACGGTCGTCTATGCGCTGCCGCCGCTCATTCGTCTGACCGACCTCGGCATCCGCCACGTGGATGCGGAAATCGTCGAAGCCGCGCGCGCGTTCGGCACCACGCGCATGCAACTGCTGTTTGGCGTGCAGTTGCCGCTCGCGCGGCCGAGCATCATGGCCGGTATCAACCAGACCACGATGATGGCGCTTTCGATGGTCGTGATCGCCTCGATGATCGGCTCGCGCGGTCTTGGCGAAGACGTGCTCGCAGGCATTCAGACGCTCGACGTGGGCAAGGGCACGCAAGCGGGCGTCGCCATCGTGATTCTCGCGATCGTGATCGACCGCATCAGCCAGGGCTACGGCCAGGGGCGGCGCACACGCGGCCTCGCGCGCAAATCGAAGCAGCCCTCGCGCATTCCGTTTCGCCGTGTTCGCGAACAGGAAAGCACAAGCGCCGACGCGGCCGGCAGCAGCGACCTGACGAGCCAACCGGCCAAGTAACGAACGGGAACGCAAAAGCGCCGGCACAATGGTGGAGACCCGGCCGGCGCATCCAGCATACGCAATGAGCATGGAATGAGGTAACGATCATGAGCGGCATCGAAGTCAAGAACGTCTACAAGATCTTCGGCACGCGGAAGCAGCCAACGCGCGCTCGAACTGCTGCGCGGCGGCGCCGGCAAGGCCGAGGTGCTCGAGAAGACGCGCTGCAACGTAGGCCTGAACGACGTGAGCCTGTCGATCGGCTCGGGCCAGATCTTCGTGATCATGGGCCTGTCGGGATCGGGCAAGTCCACGCTGGTGCGCCACTTCAACCGGCTCATCGAGCCGACCGTAGGCGAGATCCTCATCGACGGCAAGGACGTGCTCAAGCTCTCCGACAACGGGCTGCGCGATCTGCGCCGCTACGGCGTGAGCATGGTGTTCCAGAGCTTCGGACTCCTGCCTCACCAGACGGTGCTCAACAATGCTGCCTATGCGCTGGCCACGCGCGGCGAAAAGAAAGCGGCGGCGCACGCGAGCGCGCGCGAATGGCTCGGCAAAGTGGGCCTCGCGGGTTATGCGGACCACTATCCCGACGAGCTTTCGGGCGGCATGCGCCAGCGCGTGGGCCTCGCCCGCGCGCTGGCCGCGAACACCGACGTGCTGCTGATGGACGAAGCGTTCTCCGCGCTCGACCCGCTCATCCGCACCGAGATGCAGGACCAGCTGCTCGAACTCCAGGCCACGCTCAAGAAGACCATCGTGTTCATCACGCACGACCTCGACGAGGCGCTGCGCATCGGCAATCAGATCGCGATCCTGCGCGACGGCCGGCTCATCCAGTGCGGCACGCCCGACGACATCCTGCACCGCCCCGCCGACGACTACGTGCGGCGCTTCGTCGAGCGCCGCGCCGGGACGACGCACTAAGCCGCCGTACATGCGGGCGCTCTTCGGCCTGCTGGGCGGCTATACGATCCTCGTTTGCGGGAACAGCCTCCTCACGACGCTGATCTCGCTGCGCATGCTGCAAGGCGAGCGCACCGCGCTCGACGTCGGCCTCGTGCAATCGTGCTATTACGTCGGCTTTATCGTCGGCGCGCTGGGACTCGGCCCGATCGTCGGGCGCATCGGGCCGCAGCGCGCCTTCATCGGCTTTGGCGCGCTCGCCGCGCTCGCGGCGCTCGGCTATCTCTCCTTCGATTCCCCTGACATTTGGGCCGTGCTGCGGCTCATCACCGGTTTCAGCATGGTCGGCGTGTTCACCTCGATAGAAAGCGGCGTAAACAGCGCCGTGCCGAACGAACGGCGCGGGCGCGCGTTCGCGTTTTATCTCGTGCTCACGTATCTCGGCGTGAGCGCCGGCCAATTCCTGCTCGGTGTGGGCGCGCCCGGCGGCATCTTCGAGCATGCGCTCGTGAACGGCTTGTTCGTGACCGCGCTCATCCCGGTGGCGTTGATCGGCGAGTGGCAGTCGGCCGGAGCCGCGCCGCCCGCGCCTGCGGCCACGGCGCCGGCTTCCGCGCTCGCCACGCCGAAGCGCCCCACGCTGCTGCTCGACGGCCTGCGCGAACTGCACCGCGTCGCGCCGCGCAGCGTGCCGGCATGCATCGGCGCGGGGCTGCTCTCCAGCGCGTTCTATGCGCTCACGCCGGTGTATCTCGCGCGCATCGGTTATCCGGCTAGCGGGATTTCGCGCGCCATGGGCGTCGTGCTGATCGGCGCGCTGCTTTCGCAATGGCCCGTGGGGCGGCTCTCCGACCGCCTCGGACGGCGCACTACGCTCGGCCTGATCTCGCTCGTCTCCGCGTGCGCGGCCGCGGCGCTTGCGATCCTGCGCGCACCGGTTCTCGTCGATGCGATCCTTTTTCTCTATGTCGCGCTCACCTTCACGCTCTACGGCGTGATCGTCTCCGACGTGAACGACCGAGTCGATCAGGCGCGGCGCGTGCAGACCAGCGCGACGCTGCTGCTCGTCTTCTCGCTCGGCGGCGCGGCCGGACCCACCGTCGCTTCGCTGTTCATGCGTCTTCTGGGGGCGGGCGGGCTCTATGTGTTCGCGCTCGTCGTCACGCTCGCACTCGCCGCGCTCTCACGCTCGCGGGCTGTCTGAATGGCGGTGCGGGCCGGTATACTGCGTCGTTTGCAGGAGGCGTCGTTTTGACATGGCGCCCGGAGCGAGGAGACGACCTTGAAGCGAAAGATGCCGGCGCTGAACGCCCTGAAGGCGTTCGAGGCGGCAGGCACGAGCGGCAGCTTCACCCGCGCCGCCGAGCAGCTGAACGTGACGCAGAGCGGGGTGAGCCGCCAGGTGCGCCAGCTCGAAGAACAGCTCGGCGAGGCGCTGCTCGAGCGCCATCACCACCGGCTCGAACTGACCGACGCCGGGCGTGCGCTGCTGCGCACGCTCCAGCAGTCGTTCGACCGCATCGAAGTGACGGTGCGCACGATCCAGCAGAAGAGCGACCTCAACCGCCTGCGCGTGAACGCGCCGCCCACCTTCGCGAGCCGCTGGCTCGTGCCGCGCCTCACGCGCCTGCAGGCGCGCCATCCCGAACTCGAACTGAGCCTCACCACGCATCTGCAGGACAGTCTCGCCGATTCGACGGCGCTAGACTGCGCGATCCGCTTTGGCGACGGCGAATGGGAAGGCCTCGACAGCTCGCTGCTGATGCACGAATCGCACATCGCAGTGTGCGCGCCCGCGCTGCTCGCGCAAGGGCCCATCGATCTCACGCGGCACACTTTGCTGCACGTGCTCGCGGGCGACAACCAGCGCTATCTCACCTGGCGGCACTGGCTCGACGCGGCGCGCATCGAAGACGTGGACACCTCGGGCGGCTACGAATTCGACTTGCTCGATCATGCGATCCGCGCGGCCATCGAAGGGCTCGGCGTGACGATGGCCGACCGCCACATGATCGAGCACGAGTTGGCCCAGGGCCTGCTCGCGCCCGTGCGTGACATCCACGTGGACGGCCGCCAGTCATACTGGTTCGTGGTGCGGCCCGAACAGAAGGCTTCGAAGCCGCTCCGGCTTTTCCGGCAATGGCTTCAGGACGAAGTTGCGGCCATGCGCTGACGGCTCTGCTCGATGGCCTTTGCGGCGATGGCGTGATCGGCGTCTTCCAGAATCATGTCCGCGCCCTTTTCTGCGACCATCATCGTCGGCGCATTGGTATTGCCCGATGTGATATTCGGGAAGATCGACGCATCCACCACGCGCAGGCCTTCGATGCCATGCACGCGCAGGCGCGCATCCACCACTGAGGTGCGCGCGTCCGGCCCCATCGCGCAAGTACCGCACAGGTGATAGATCGAACCGCTTTGCTCGCGGAAGAACTTGAGCATGCTCGCGTCGTCGGTCACTTCGCCGGCGGGCGTCACCTCGGCTTCGGTGATGCCCTGCAATGCGCGCGCCGTCATCAGCTTGCGCACGAGGCGGCTGCCCGCAATCGCCTCGTCGCGGTCTTTCTGGGTCGAGAGATAGTTGCCGCGAATTTTTGGCGCGTCTTCGACGTTCGCCGAAGCGATCTCCACCGAGCCGCGGCTCGTGGGCCGGCAAGGATTGAAGCAGACGAGAAAGCCCGAGTACGGCTCCGGCGTGAGCTGCGCCCGATCCGACTTCGGAATCCGATACGAAAGCGGATTGAAGTACACCTGCATGTTCGGGTGCGCCTCGTCCTGGCTCGTGCGGAAGAAACCGCCCGACTGGTTTACGCTCATCGAGAACGGGCCCTTGCGCTGAAGTACGTATTGCAGTCCGAACTTCAGCTTGCCCATCCAGCTACTGAATGAATCGTTGAGCGTCTTCACGCGCGAGCGATAGTAGAAGCTCACGCACAGATGGTCCTGCAGGTTCTGGCCCACCGCAGGCAGTTCATGCACCACGTCGATGCCGTGCTTCGCGAGGAGTTCGCGCGGGCCCACGCCCGATAGCTGCAAGAGCTTGGGCGAATCGACCGCGCCGGCCGCGACGATGACCTCGCGGTTCGCCTGAAACGTGCGCTTTACGCCTTGCTGCACGATCTCAACGCCGATGGCGCGTTTTTGAGCCTCGTCGAACAGCACACGCGTGGCGCGCGCATGATGCTCGATCTTCAGGTTCGAGCGCTGCCCCGCGCGATGCAGGTAGGCCACGCTGCTCGAATCGCGCTTGCCGTCGCGCGTATTCACATCGTAGATGCCCACGCCTTCGAGCCGCGCGCCGTTGAAGTCGTCGTTGCGCTCGTAGCCGAGCTGCGTGCAGCCTTCGACGAAGGTGCGGCAAACCGGATGCGCGCCCTCCTTCATCGGCGTGATGCGCACCGGGCCGTTCGCGCCGTGCCAGGGCGTGTCGCCGAGCGGATGCGATTCGAGCTTGCGGAAGTACGGCAGCACTTCCTGGTACGACCAGCCCGCATTGCCCGCCGCGGCCCAGTCGTCGTAGTCGCGCGCGGCGCCGCGCACGTAGATCATGGCGTTGATCGCGCCCGAGCCGCCCTGCACCTTCCCGCGCGGCGCGTAGATCTGCCGGCCGGCAAGCTCAGGCTCCGGCTCGCTGTAGTACATCCAGTTGTACTGCTTGTTGTAGTACAGCTTGGCGAACCCTATCGGGATCTTGAACCAGAGCGAATCGTCGGGTCCGCCCGCTTCGAGCAGCAGCACCGAATGACGTCCGGAAGCGGAGAGCCGTTCCGCGAGAATGCAGCCCGCCGAACCGGCGCCGGCGATGATGTAGTCGTAGTTCATCTGCGTGCTCCGTCAGGTCAGCCGCGTGCGGGCGAGGTATCGCGGACGTCGGCGGGCTGGCTCGCCATCTGCAGATGCAGACGCTTGCCCGTATAAGGCGAGTGCGCGCGCACGACGTCCATGTCGAGTTCGACGCCAAGGCCCGGTGCCTTCGAGGGAATGATGTAGCCGTCTTCCCACTGAATCGGCTGCTTGAGCACCTGCGCGTGGAAACCATCCCACGTGCCGATGCTTTCCTGAATCAGGAAGTTCGGCGTGCAGGCCGCAAGCTGAATGCTCGCCGCCGCGCCAATCGGCCCGTTGTAGAGATGCGGCGCGATCTGCGCGTAGTGCACTTCGGCGAGCGTCGCGATCTTCTTCGCTTCGAGCAGGCCGCCCACGCGCGCTACGTTCAGTTGCAGGATCGACGCGCCGCCCGCCTGCAGCAGCTTGTGAAATTCGTATTTGGTGGTGAGGCGCTCGCCCGTGGCAATGGGAATTGACGTGTGCTTCGCGACATTGGCGATGGCCTCTTCCTGGCCAGGCGGCACCGGCTCCTCGAACCAAAGCGGGTCGTATTTCTCGAGCCGCTTCGCAAGCCGGATGGCCGAAGACGGCACCATCTGGCCATGTGTGCCGAACAGCAGATCAGCCTTGCTTCCCACCGCTTCACGCACCTTGCGGCAGAACGTTTCGCAACGGTCGAGCACTTCGAGCGAGAGCTGATGCCCCGACCAGGCCGTGTACGGGCCCGCGGGGTCGAACTTGACCGCGGTAAACCCGCGCTTCACGTTCTCGGCAGCGCATTCGGCGGCGAGATCGGGGTCGTCGTAATCGTATTCGCCTTGCGCGTTCTTCGGGTACAGGTAGGTGTACGAACGAAGCCGCTCGTTCACCATGCCCCCGAGCAGTTCGTATACGGGCTTGTCCGCCGCCTTGCCGATGATGTCCCAGCATGCCATTTCGAGGCCGCTCACGATGCCCATCATCGTGAGGTCCGGGCGCTGTGTAAAGCCGCTCGAATAGGCCTCGCGGAACAGGCGCTCGACGCGGTGCGGATCGTGGTCCAGCAGATAGCGCGTGAAGACGTCTTCGATCGCGCTCACCATCACGTCGGGATGGAACGTGGCGGCGTAGATTTCGCCCACGCCTTCGATGCCGCAATCGGTTTTCAGCGTAACGAAGATCCAGTACATGCCGCCGAGGTGCGGAGGCGGCACCGCGACGACGTTCGTTTCAATTGCAACGACTTTCATGGTTCAGGCTGTTTCAGGCAGGTTTGGAGTGGGTCATGCGCTTGAGCACGAGCGCGGCGATACCGCCGAGCGTGCCAATGGCGGCGACATAGGCGAAATAGATCTGGTAGCCGAGCATGCCCGCGTAGTGCTCGGTGATATAGCCGTTCACGAGGGGCAGGAAGATGTCCGACGAATAGCCGATCAGCGAAACGAGCCCGATGGCGAGGCCAGTGATGCGCATGGGGATCGCGCAGTAGTCGAGCAGCGTCCAGTAGAGGCCGCGAATCGCGTAGGTCATGAGACCGATGAACAGCACCACCGCGCCGAGCAGCGCCATGTTGCGCAGCGCGGGCAGCAGGATCAGACCGATCAGGCCCGCGACGGCCAGGAACAGCGCCCAGATCAGCACGCGCAGGTTCGACAGGCGGTCGCCGAGAAAGCCGCCGCCAATGCCCCCGATAGGACGCATCCAGAGCTTCGCGGTGGTGACCATGCCGGCCGCCACGACGGTCATATGCATCTCGCCCTGCTGGAGATACGCGGAGAAGCTGTAGGTCGCCCAGAAGATCTGATAGCCGCAGAACACCACGGCCGCCATCAGCCAGAGCTGGGGAATCGCGGCGAGCGTCGCGAGATCGCGCCACAGCGAACCGTTCGCATTCGCCTCGACCGGCTTGCGTTCGGCCTGCGCGGGCGCGGGGTCCTTGAAGAAGCTCATCAACGCACCGAGCGCGATACACGTGAAGGAATACATATAGATCACGTGGCGCAGGGCCGCCGCTTCGCCGCGTCCCGCGCCGGTTGCGGCAGCGAAGAGCGCGAGCGCGGCGGTGGCGAGCAGCGCTTCGACGAGCCCGCGTCCGCCGTCGAGCAGCCCGAAGAAGCGGCCTTGTTCGTTCGCCCCCGCGATCATGCGCACGCGTTTGAGCACGGACGCCCAGAACGTGAGGCCGGTCGTGACGCCCCAAAGGCAGAAGATCACGAGCAGCGCATGGAACGAGGGCGCGGTGGAGTACCAGAGGCCTAGCGCCCCGGTGCCGATGAGCGAAAAGCAGATCAACAGGCGCGGCGCGACGCGGTCGGCGAGCCAGCCGCTCGGCAGATAGGAAACGAAGAATACGATGCCGAGCACCGAGTAGAGATAGCCGAGTTGGGCGTTGTCGATATGCAGGACATCGAGCATCGTGGTCTGGTAGACCTGACGCAGATACAGCAGCGGATAGATGCCGCCCGCGGCGAGCACGAGCAGCAGCAGCTGCACGTAGCGCTGCATGGAGCCCGCTGCGGCGGGCGTGAGCGATGCGGTTTCGGCGCGCGGCATCGCCGGCGCATTGGGCTTTCCGAGGAACTTCTGCAAGATTGTCTCCTGCCGGCACGCGGGCGGTTGCCCGCGCGAGGCGTCTTTTCTTTATCTGCGGCGCCCGGTTCGAGGGCGCCGTTACAACGATTAATCAGTATCTCGAACGATCAGAACGGCATCACGACGAGGCGTGTCTGCGTGAATTCGAGCATCCCGTGCTTGCCGTCGTCGCCGCCGAGGCCCGAGCGCTTCCAGCCGGCGTGATAGCCCTGATACGGGTCCGCAGGCGTGCGGTTCACGTACAGTTCGCCGGCTTCGATCTCGTTCGCGACACGCAGGGTCGAGCGGTAGCGCTCCGTAAAGAGCACCGACGAAAGGCCGAACTGGTGGTCGTTGGCCATGCGCAGCGCGTCGTCGAGCGTCTCGTACGCAAGCACCGGCAGCACCGGGCCGAAGATCTCTTCCTGCACGATCTCCATGTCCTGGCGGCAATGCGTGAGCAATGTAGGCGGATAGAAGTGGCCCTTGCCTTCGGGCACGTAACCGCCCGTTTCGAGCTTCGCGCCTTCGGCCAGCGCGCGCTCGACCATCGCGTGGATCGCTGTGCGTGCGCTCGCGCTCACGAGCGGACCCATGCGGGTCGCGTCTTCGGCGCGGTCGCCGAAGCGCACGGCGCTCATCTTCTCGCGCAGCAGCGCGACGAAGCGGTCATGCACCGAAGCGTGCACGTACACGCGTTCGATCGCCGTGCAAAGCTGGCCGCAGTGCGTGGTTTTCGAGCGCACGATGGCCGTTGCGGCCGCTTCGAGATCGGCGTCGTCCTCGATGATCGCTGGCGTCTTGCCGCCCAGTTCCAGCGAGGGCTTGGCGATGTTTTCCTTGCAGTAATCGAGCACCTTGCGGCCAGCGCTCACGCTGCCCGTGAGCGTGATCATGCCGACGTCCGCGTGCGTGCAGAGCACGGCAGCGGTGTCGTGGTCCATGGCGAGCACGTTGAAAATGCCCGCCGGCAATTCTGCTTCCTGCGCCGCGCGCGCCACTTCGAACGCCGAGCACGGCGTGTTGTTGCTCGGGCGCACGACCACCGCATTACCCGTGATGAGCGCCGGCGCGACCTTGCGCAGCAGCGTGTACACGGGGAAGTTGAACGGAATCAGGCACGCGGCCACGCCGATCGGCTCGCGCATGAGAATGAGGTTTTCGTTCGCGCTGTCGCTCGGAATCACCTCGCCTTCGATGCGGCGCGCCCACTGCGCGTGGTAGCGCAGGATTTCGGCGGCGTACTGGGCTTCGGCGGTTGCGTCCGCGACGCTCTTGCCCGACTCGGCGGCAAGCGCCGCGCCGATCTTCGGCGCGCGCGCCACGATCGCGTCCGCGAAACGGTTCAGGATCGCGCCGCGTTCAGCGGCGGGCAACTTGCGCCAGGCGCGCTGCGCGGCCTTGGCCGCCACGACCGCGCGAACCGCGTCAGCGGCGCTCGCGGCGCTCACATGACCGATCGCGTCGCCGGTTGCGGGGTTATGGACAGCGATCTGCGGCCCTTCGGCGCCGACGAACTGCCCATTGATGAAATTGAGGTCTGATCGCATGGATTGCTGCCGGTTTGGCGTCGCCGCCGCTTCGTGAGAAAGGGCAGTATCCGTGCGGCATCGGGACGCCACAAACGATTAATTGTCGAGCGGAGCATGCGAAAAACGCATGCTTGCCGAAGCCGGCGCCGGGGCAGCAGGAGCTAAAGCGCGTGGCTATCGCACGCCTTGCTTGTTATAATTCGCTCAAGCGTACGAAACAAATCTAACGTTCGCCGGACGCAGCACAGTCCGGCGCAGCACCCACTCCATGGCCAAAACCGACCGGCTGCGCGCCCTTGCCGACGCGCTCGCAAAACACAACGTCATGCATCTGCGCGATGCAGCCAGCGTGCTTGGTGTCTCCGAAATGACCGTGCGGCGCGACATCGCCGCGAACCCCGAGCGTTTCACGTATCTGGGCGGCTATATCGTGAGCGCGCAGGACGTGCCCAATACTGCCGGCTACTCGCTCGAACACGAGAAGGACCACTTCGCGCAAGCCAAGGCGCAAGCGTCCGCGCACGCGGCGCGACTCATCGCGCAGAACGACACCGTGTTCATCGACTGCGGCACGACGCTTGCCGCGCTCGCGCGCCTCATCCCTTCGCAGCTGCAAATCACGGCGGTGTGCTATTCGCTCAACGTGGCCGAGATTCTGCGGCGCATGCCCAATGTGCGGATGATCTTGCTGGGAGGCGTGTATGTGCCGTCGTCGGACTCGTTTTCCGGCGAGGAGAGCCTTGAAACGCTGCGCCGCATGGGCATCAACAAGGCGTTTATTTCAGCGGGCGGCGTGGACGCCGCGCGCGGCGTGACGTGCTGGAACTTTCACGAAGTGGCGCTCAAGCAAGCCGCCATGGCCAGCGCCGTGGAAAGCCATCTCGTTGTAGATGCCAGCAAGTATGGCATCGTGAAGGCGTGGCGCTTTTCGCAGCTGGACGACTTCAATTCCGTCATCACCGAGAAAGGCCAGACGCTGCGCGAGCACAGCGCATAAGCGCCGACCGGCCGTACGGCGCCGGTCGCGCCAACAACCTGCCGACTCAGCCGCGCCGGCGCAGCGCGAACAGCGTACCGGCCACCAGAATGAACGCGCCGACAATCACCTTCTGCCACGTGCTCGGCACGCCCACGAGAATCAGCACGTTGTTGATGAGCGTGACGAGCGCCACGCCGAGCAGCGTGCCCACAACCGTGCCGCTGCCGCCCGTAATGCGAGCGCCGCCGAGAATCACCGCCGCAATCACGTCGAGTTCCGAGCCCACCAGATCGAACGGATTGGCGAGCCGGTTGTTCGCCACGTGCAAAATGCCTGCCACGCCGGCGAGAAACCCCGTATACCCGAACACGAACAAGCGGATCGCGCGCAGGTTGAAGCCAAGGCGCTCCGCAATCGCCGTGCTGCCGCCCATGGCGTAGACGCCGCGCCCCATCATCGTGCGGTTGAGCAGCCACCACGTGAGGAGCGCGCCTGCCACGAGTGCTATCGCGGAAACCGGCAGCACCGCGTTGAGCCCGTCGGCGGTCTTGTAGGCGATGAGCGGAATGCGCCCGAAGTGGTCCATGCTGTGCGGGATGTTCATGAAAAACGTCGTGCCCACGAAGGTGAGCAGCAGCCCGCGATAGAGGTATTGCGTGCCGATCGTCACGATCAGCGAAGGCGCCTGCAGCCGGTGGACGAGCATGCCGTTTATGACGCCGAGCACGATGCCGCCCACCGCCCCCGTGAGCAGAATGAGCGCGAACGGCGCATCGGGCCACCACGCGAACACGGCTTTCGTGATCGAGTACATGGTGAGCGCGCCTATCGCCGTGAACGAGACGTCGATGCCGCCCGACGCCAGCACGACGAGCGTGCCGAGCGCGAACAGCGACGTGATCGTGGCCGAATGCAGCAGGTCGAACAGCGTAGCCCACTGGAAAAAGCGCGGATTGATGGAGGCGACGATCACGCAGGTAATGACGATCAGCGTGGCCGTGAACCACTCGGGATTGCGGGCGAGCTTCGCGCGCCAGTTGAGCGGCACGCTCTGGCGCGCGACTTCGACGGTGTTGGACGACGTGCTCATTGTCTGATTCGTGCTCATGCGGTGTCCGGCAAAACGTTACGCAAAATTCAGGCTGCCTCTGCAAGCAGCGCGCGGTACAGATCGGCCTCGGTCAGGCCATCGGCGTGGTGCTCTTCGGCGAGGCGGCCTTTACGCATCATCAGCACGCGGTCGCAGTTCTGCAGCAGCTCGGGCAGGTCGTCGCTGACGAGCAGAATGCCGATGCCACGCTGCGAGAGCCGCTGCATGATGCGATAGATGATGTCCTTCGAACCGACGTCCACGCCCACGGTCGGCCCGTGGAGGATCAGCACGTGCGGGTCGATGGCGAGCCAACGGCCAATCAGCACGCGCTGCTGGTTGCCGCCCGAGAGCGACTGCACGGCCTTGTCCACATCGGGCGTGGCGATCTGCAGTTCCTTCACGGTGTTTTCGGCCAGCGCGCGTGCGCGCGTGCGATCGATCTGGCCGAAGCGGTCGCGCAGGCTCGCGATCATCGCCGTGATCACGTTGTCGCGAATCGGCTTGTCGAGGAAAAGGCCTTCATTCAGGCGGTCTTCCGGCACATAGCCAATGCGCGCGCGCCTCGCGTCGCCGGGCGTCGAAAGCTTGATCGCGCGGCCTTCGAGCACGATCTCGCCCGCATCGGCGGGCGCCACGCCCGCAAGCGCACGCGCGAGTTCGTTGCGACCGGAATCGAGCAGGCCCGTCACGCCGAGAATCTCGCCGCGATGCAGCGTGAACGACACGTCGCTGAAGAGGCCCGTGCGGCCGAGGCCGCGAACGTCGAGCAGCACCTCGGCTTCGGCCGCGACGTTGCGGTAGCGTGCGGTGGAAAGCTCGCGCCCCGTCATCAGTTCGCTCAACTGCGCCTTGGTGTAGTTCGTGATCGGGCCTTGCGTCACTTTCTGGCCATCGCGCAGCACGATCACTTCGCCGCCGATCGCATAGCACTCGTCGAGCTTGTGGCTCACGAACAGCACGGTCACGCCCTGCGCGCGCAACTGGCCGAGCACGGCAATGAGATTGGTCACTTCCTTTTGCGTGAGCGAGGTCGTGGGCTCGTCCATGATGACGAACTTCGCTTCGCTCGCAATGGCGCGCGCGATCGCCACGAGCTGGCGCGTGGCGAGCGGCAGTTGCTCGATGAGCGTCGCCTGAAAGTCGGCGTCGCCCGGCAGGCCCACGGCCTTCAAGGCGCGCTCGGCCGTGCGGGCGAGTTCGCGGCGGTCGAACGTGCGCGCGAGACGCCCAGCATGCTCAGCGAGTTCCGTCGTGAGTCCGATGTTTTCGGCCACGCTCATGTTGGGCAGCAGCGAAAGATCCTGATACACAGTCTCGATACCCGCCGCGAGCGATTCGAGCGGCGTGAGCCGCGCGTGGCGTGCGCCGTCGATCACCAGCTCGCCTTCGTCGGGCGGCTGCGCCCCGGAGATGATCTTGATGAGCGTGCTCTTGCCGCACCCGTTCTCGCCGAGCAGGTGATAGATCTGCCCGCGCTCGAACGCGAGCGTCACGCCGCGCAGGGCGTGCACGCCCGTGAAGCGCTTGTGCACGCCGAGCACCTGCAATAGCGGTTCTGAAGCCATGTCGTCTCTTCGCTACGTTGCGACGAAGCGCGCGCCGGGCTGCAAGCCCGCTGCGCGCGCCACCTTCTCCCGATCAGAAGTTGTATTGCTTGTAGTTCGACTTGTCGACGCTCACCCATCCCTGGCCGCGTACGATGATGCCCTTGCCCGGACCCTTCGACACCGTGACCTTCTCGTATCCCGGCAGGCCGAGGTTCGCGCCGTTCTCGACGGTCTTGCCGTCGATCAGCATCATCGCGATCTTGTTCATGGCGATGCCCGCCAGCTTCGGGTCCCAGAACGCAATGCCATTGATCGCGCCGCTTTCGAGGTACTTGCCGGCCTCGGTCGGCAGGCCGGTGCCGTACACGCAGATCTTGCCCTGCAGGCCCGCTTCCTCGACGGCGCGGCCAATGCCGATCACGTCGAGCGACGACGAGCCCTGGAAGCCCTTGATGTCCGGATGCTTGCGCAGCACTTCCTTGGCCACTTCATACGCGTGCTCGCCGTCGTTGTTGGTTTCGAGGTTCGTTTCGACCAGCTGCATCTTCGCGAACTTCTTCTTCGCGTTGTCGATGCCGCCATTGGCCCACTGCACCTGCGAGCGGCTGCCGAGCGAGCCGACCATCGTCGCCCACTTGCCTTCGTTGTGCATGCACGAGGCGAGGCGGTCGTTGAGCGCGGCGCCGTAGGCGGAGTTGTCGAACGCCTCGACGTCGACCATGGTGTTCTTTTCGTTGTCGGCTTCGTGCGTGACGACCTTGATGCCGCGGTCCATCGCCTTCTTGAGCGCCGGTTCGAGCGTGGGCGGGTCATACGGCACGACCGCGATCGCGCTCACTTTCTTGGCGATCAGGTCGTCGATGATCTTCAGTTGCTGCGCGGCGTCCGCGCGGCCAGGCCCCGTCTGGTAGACCGAAACGCTCGGGTTGTCCTTGCCGAATTCCTTGACGCCGTCGTCCATCCGATTGAACCAGCTGATGCCGGTCACCTTCACCACCGTGACGATGGTCGGGTTTTCCGCCGCGTACGCCACGGCCGCCATGCCAGCAGCAAGTGCACACGCCGTGATTGCCACACTGAGTCGCTTGATCTTCATGTTCGATGTCTCCGTTTTTTATTAGCCGATTAACCGTCGCCCCGAAAGAGATGGCGGCGGACCTCCGAGGCACGAGGCCCGCCTGCTACACAGTTCGGCTGCTCAGCCCGAAGTCCGCCCTTTGCCAGCAGACGGGGAGCCGCCGAAACCGAAAATCGCGCGCACCCGCTCGCCGCCCGCGAACGCGAGCGAGAGCAACAGCAGGAAGCCCCAGGCGCAGTCGCCGAAAAACTGCGAAACGCCCATCAGATTGAAGAGGCTCGAAAGGAATTGCAGCACCGTTGCGGCGAAGAACACGCAGATGATGCGTCCGTAGCCGCCCGCCGGATTCACGCCGCCCATCACCGCAATGAGAATGGCGATGAGCAGATAGGAATTGCCGTAGTCCCACTTCGCGCTAAGCGTGTGCGAAACGCTCACGAGCCCCGCGAGCGAGGCGAGCACGCCGCACATCGCGTAGGTCATGATCAGCATGCGCGCGCGCGGAATGCCGGCATAGAACGCCGCGCGCTGGTTCGTGCCCATGAGGTAGAGGCGCAGCCCGAAAGGCGTGCGCCTGAGCAGCCAGCCCAGCAGCACGACCACGGCCACGAATAGCAGGAACGAAATCGGTATCTGGAAGAACGTGCCGTTGCTGATATCGGCGAGCGGTTCGACGTAATCCACGTGCACGGAGGCGCCGTTGCTCAGCGCCACCGCGAAGCCCGTGAAAAGCAACTGTGTGCCCAGCGTGCAGAGAATGGGCGTGAGCCCGAGGCGCGCAATCACCACACCGTTCAGCAGGCCGCCAATGAGCCCCATGCACAATACGATCACGATGAAGAGCGCCGTATACAGCGCGGGCGAGTCGTCGCCGCTCACGAGGCGCGGCACGATCAGCGCGGCGATCATGCCCGAGAGATTCGCGAGCCCCACGCCGGAGAGGTCGATGCCGCCGTTGCCCGACAGCATGGAGAGCATGATGCCGAGCGCGAGCAGCGCGACTTCGGGCAGTTGCGCGCCCATCGACTGCAGGTTATCGATGCCGACGAACTGCCCGCGCGACACCCAGACCGCGACCAGCACGACCAGCAGGTTCACCGCCAGCAGGAAGTTCAACTGCCGGTCGCCGAACCATTTGGCAAAGAGTGCAGACTTCATGGAGCTCATCCTTTGCGGTGTGTTTTCACCTGGCAACGTTCAATGCGCGCTGGCGCTCGCCGTGCGCGCGAGCATGGCGTCGACTTCTTCCTTGCGCGGCATGGAGGGCGCGGTGCCGGGGCGCGTCACGGAAATGCCTGCCAGCGCGCAGCCAAAGCGTGTGGCCGTGAGCGCGTCGTCGCCGCGCGCGAGCGCCGCCGCGAAGCCGCCCGTAAAGCCGTCGCCCGCACCCGCCGTCTCCACTACCGGCCCGCAATTGAAGGCGGGTAGCAAGACCGAAGCATCGCGCGTGTGGAGCAGCGCGCCGGCTTCGCCCAGCGTCACGATGACCGCGCCCGCGCCCTTGGCGAGCAGCACGTCGG
Organism: Paraburkholderia sp. CNPSo 3272; assembly: GCF_024206495.1. Taxonomy (GTDB): domain Bacteria; phylum Pseudomonadota; class Gammaproteobacteria; order Burkholderiales; family Burkholderiaceae; genus Paraburkholderia. The sequence continues at coordinate 151,259 of NZ_JAMBPQ010000003.1, forward strand.
CGGCGCGGCGCGCGTCGTCGGCGTTGCGGATCTCGATGCCCGTGAGCGCCTGCGCCTCGGTCTCATTGGGCGTGATGTAGTCGCAAAGCGGGAAGATGTCGTCGGGCAGCGCCATGGCGGGGGCCGGATTGAACACCGTCTTCACGCCATGCCGGCGCGCGAGTTCGAGGCCGCGCCGCGCTGCCGCGAGCGGCTGCTCCAGCTGCGTGACGAATACCTGGGAGGCCGCAATATCGGCTTCGATCGCTTCGGCGTCGCCGGGCTCCATCGTGGCCGCTGCGCCCGCTGCGACGATGATCGCGTTCATGCCGGTCGTGTCGTCCACGAAGATGTGCGCCGCGCCCGTGGCCAGTCCGTCCACGGCCTGGGTGCGCGCCGTGATGCCTTCGGCGGCCCAGGTCGCCCGCGCGATGTCGCCGAACGCGTCGTTGCCCACACGCGTGCAGAACACCACTTGCGCGCCCGCGCGCGCGGCGGCCACGGCCTGATTCGAGCCCTTGCCGCCCGGTCCCATCGCGAATGCCGATCCGGCGAGCGTCTCGCCGATCATCGGCATGCGGCTCGCGCGGAACGCGAGATCGGTCACGTAGATGCCGAGGATGACGACGCGTCCGCTCATTGGCCGTACTCCTTCGCGCGCGGTGCGTCGGGTGCGAGCAGCACGCCTTTGGTGAACACGAAGCACCCGTATCCCCGCGTTTCGCCCGTGGCGATCACGCAGTAGGCCTTGCGGGCGCGCGCATAGAACGCATGACGCTCGATGGGCGCGAACGGCACCGCGCGGCCTTCCGCGGCGTCGACCTCGGCCTGCGCTTCGTGCTGCACGGTGGGAATCGTGTTGGGTTCGCCGACCACTTCCATGCGCATGGCCGGGGCTTCGACGAAGGTGTCGAGCGGCAGCACGGAGAGGATCGCGCGCACGGCGCGGGGCGCATCGGCGCCGTCGATGCGCAGGAGCTTGCCGAGCACCGTGGCGCGCGCAACGGAGTCGGCGGGAAAGTTGGCGTCGCAAACGACGAGCTCGTCGCCGTGACCCATCGCGCGCAGCGCTTGCAGGACGTCGGCGTTCAGAAGCGGGTCGAGATTCTTCAGCATGCTTTTGTCTCCTGTCGGCCGCACTTGGCGCTTTAGCGCTTAGTGCGGCCCCATGCAAAGCTAATACGTGGCGCTTTCTTGTTCGAAACGCTCAGTCGCCGTACGGTATCCAGATGTTCTTTACCTGCACGGCATGGCGCAGGAACGGCAATCCTGCGCTCGTCCGGTCGAACCAGTCAACCTCGCGGCCATGATCGACGAAGGTCCGCTTCAGGTTGCCAACCGACTCGCGCTCTACGAGGGACGAATCCGCCGCCGTGCCGAAGCACCAGAGCGCGTCCACGTCGTCGTGCTTCGCGAGGGCCGGCAGTAGCGCGGCGCGCTCGCCGGTCAGGATGTTGAGCGCGCCCGCGGGCACATCCGAGGTTTCGACGACCTGATAGAAGTCCGTTGCCGCCAGCGGGCAAGCCTCGCTCGCGAGCGCCACGACGCGATTGCCCATCGCGAGCGCCGGTGCGATCAGCGAAACGAAGCCGAGCAGCGGCGCTTCGTCAGGGCAGGCGATGCCGACCACGCCAAGCGCCTCGTGCATGGCGAGCGCGACACCGCGCAACGGCGGGGTATGCACCGCGCCATCGAACTTGTCGGCCCACGCCGCGTAGCTGAAGAGCCGGTCGATCGCCATCTCCACTTCACGCCCGGCCGCGCGCGCGTCGTGCCCCGCGCGACACGTGAGCTGCCGCGCGAATTCTTCGGCTCGCGCGCTCAGGTTTTCCGCGAGGTAGTACAGCACCTGGGCGCGGGCGTGCGTGCTCATCTGCGTCCACTTGCCCGCGCTGCGCGCGGCGGCAACCGCATCGCGCACGTCCTTGCGGCTGCCCGCGCCGACTTCGCCCACCCATTCGCCGTTTGGTGCGTAGACGGCGTGTGAATAGCCGCTATCGGGCCGCACCTGTTTGCCGCCGATAAAAAGCTTCGCAGTGCGATCGAGACCGCTGCCCGCGTGCGCAAAGTCTGGTGCCGGCGGGCGCGCCGCGCGTTGCGCGCGCATCGGCAGCTTGCTCCATGCGGCCGGCTTCAGATATTCGAACACGCCTTCGCGGCCGCCCTCGCGGCCGAAGCCCGATTCGCGGTAGCCGCCGAAGCCCACGCTCGCGTCGAACAGGTTCGTCGCGTTGATCCACACCACGCCGCATTGCAGGCGCGGCGCGATGTCGAGTGCGCGCCCGATGGTCTCGCTCCACACGCTCGCGGCGAGGCCATAGCGCGAATTGTTGGCGAGCGCCACGGCCTCTTCCGGCGTGCGAAAGCTCATGGCCGCGAGCACCGGCCCGAAGATTTCTTCCTGCGCGAGCGTCGAGGCGGGTCCGATGCCCGTCACGAGCGTCGGCGGATAGAAGCAGCCGCCCGACGGCAGTTCGACTTCGCGCGGCTGCCACACGTCGCAGCCTTCGCGCCGCCCCGCTTCGACGAGCGACTCGATGCGTTCGAGCTGTACCGGATCGACGATCGCGCCAATGTCGATGCCCTTGTCGAGCGAGGGCCCGACGCGCAGCGTCGCCATGCGGCGCTTGAGCTTCTCGATAAAGCGCGCTTCGACGCCCTCCTGCACCAGCAGCCGGGAGCCCGCGCAGCATACCTGGCCCTGGTTGAACCAGATGGCGTCCACGACGCCTTCGACGGCGCCGTCGAGGTCGGCGTCGTCGAACACGATGAACGGCGACTTGCCGCCCAGTTCGAGCGTGAGCGACTTGCCCGTGCCGGCCGTGGCGGTGCGGATGAGGCGGCCCACTTCAGTCGAGCCGGTGAAGGCTATCTTGTCGACGCCGGAATGCTCGACGAGCGCCGCGCCCGTGCTGCCGTCGCCCGTCACCACGTTGAGCACGCCCTTGGGCAGGCCGGCGCGATGGGCCAGTTCGGCGAACAGCAGCGCGGTGAGCGGCGTGTATTCGGCGGGCTTGAGCACCACGCAGTTGCCGAGTGCGATGGCGGGCGCCACTTTCCACGCGAGCATCAGCAGCGGGAAATTCCACGGCACGATCTGGCCGATCACACCAAGCGGCGACCAGCCTTCCAGCTCGCTCTCCTGAAGCTGCGCCCAGCCCGCGTGATGGAGGAAATGGCGCGCCACGAGCGGCACGTCGATATCGCGCGCCTCGCGAATCGGCTTGCCGTTGTCGAGCGCTTCGAGCACGGCGAAGAGGCGGCTGTGGCGCTGCACCATGCGCGAGAGCGCGTAGAGATGCCGCGCGCGCGCCGCGCCGCCCATGGCGTACCACTCGGGCTGCGCCGCGCGCGCTGCCGCGACGGCCGCCGCTACGTCCGCCGCACCGCCTTGCGCCACGGCGGCGAGCGCCTCGCCCGTGGCGGGCGCGCGCACTTCGAAGCGCGCGCCATCGGCACTTTCGCGCCACGCGCCGTCAATGAAATGCCCAAACGCGGCCTCGTGCTGCGCGAGCCACGCGCGCACGGGCTGATCGTCCTCGGGGGCGGGACCGTAATCCATCGTTCGGAAATACTCGGCTACGCTCATCGGTATGGTCTGCTCAGGCTACGGGGTGGCGGTGGAAGGCGGAATAGCGGCCGCTCACATGGTGTTCGAGTTGGCGCTCGATGTCGGCGAGCAGGCTCGAAGCCCCGAAGCGGAACAGCTCGGGCTCCAACCAGGACCGCCCCAGCTCTTCCTTCATGAGGATCTGGTACGCGAGCGCGGTTTTGGCGTTCGATACGCCGCCCGCGGGCTTGAACCCCACCAGCGCGCCAGTACGCTCGCGGTACTCGCGGATCATGCGCACCATCACCAGCGAGACGTCGAGCGTGGCGTTGGTCCCTTCCTTGCCCGTGGACGTCTTGATAAAGTCCGCGCCCGCCATCATGCAGACCATCGACGCGCGGGCGATGTTCGACAGCACGCGAATGTCGCCCGTGGCGAGAATCGCCTTCAGATGCGCCTCGCCGCAGGCCGCGCGAAACTCGCGCACTTCCTCGTAGAGCGCGCGCCAGTTGCCCGTGAGCACGTGCTCGCGCGTGACGACGATGTCGATTTCCTCGGCGCCATCTTTAACGGAGGCCTCGATTTCCTTGAGCTTGAGCGCGTGCGGGTTCAGGCCAGCCGGGAAGCCGGTAGAGACGGCCGCGACGGGAATACCGCTGCCCGCCAGCGCGTCCACGGCGGCCGCGACGAAGCGGTGGTACACGCACACCGCGCCTGTCGTGATGGCATCGGGTGCGAAGCCGAGCGCCGCGAGCAGGTCGGCGCGCACGGGGTGGCGCGCCTTCGTGCATAGACGGCGCACGCGGCCTTCGGTGTCGTCGCCGTTGAGCGTGGTGAGATCGATGCAGGTGATGGCCTTCAGCAGCCACGCGGCCTGCGCGTCCTTCTTGACCGCGCGGCGCGTGCCGAGCGTGGCGGTGCGCCGCTCGACGGCTGACTGGTTGACGCGCAAGGCGTCGAGCCACGCCGCGTCGAACGCTACGCCGGCGTTGCGCCCGACATGCGCTGCATGCGGGGCGGGCGCGCCGCGCAGCACGACGAGCGAGTTCGTTGAAGCTTCTGACATAGGCTGGGAGGCGAATTTGTGCAATGCACATCAAACCGTGGTGGTTTATTCGCCCTCATCCTATACCGATGAAATGATCGTGACAATACTCGTTACAATCCTATCTATCGGGCTCGGGACATGGGAACGCCGACGCGCTGGCCCGGCTTTCGCCCGAGACCAGCGACGCGCGCGAACACCGGCGCGTTCGAATCGAGCATGCGCTGCCAGGTGCGCTCGCTGATGTTTGGCGCGACGGTCGTCCGGTCGAACGCGTGGTAGCCCGCCCAAAAACCGAACCACGCGTCGCGGTCGGCGAGCGCGACGTCGCGGATGCGGATCGCCGCGGACATTCAGGCCGCGGCCGCTTCTCTCAAGCTGGCAAGCGACGCACGCTGCTGGCCTTGCGCGTCGAAGTTCTCTTTCGAGAGCCACTGCTCGAATGCGGCTTTCGCAAGCGGCCAGTCCCGGTCGATGATCGCAAACCACGCGGTGTCGCGGTTGCGGCCCTTGTACACGATCGCCTGGCGGAAAATGCCCTCGAACTGGAAGCCCAGACGCAGCGCCGTTTTGCGCGAAGGCGCGTTGAGGCTGTCGCATTTCCATTCGTAGCGCCGGTAGCCGAGGTCGTCGAACACGTAGCGCATCAGCAGGTACTGCGCCTCGGTGGAAATCGGCGTTTGCTTCCGGCGCGGCGAAAACGTCACGCTGCCCACTTCGATCACGCCATGCACCGGCTCGATGCGCATGAGCGCGAACGTACCCACGGCCTTCCCGCTCGCGCGGTCGATCACGGCGTAATGGAACGGGTCGCTCGATGCAGCCGCTTTCGCAAGGTACTGGCGAAACGCGGCGAAGTCGGTGAAGGGTTCGGAGAACAGGTAGGTCCAGTCACGGCCGTCGGCCGCGGTGCCGTAGGCTTCGAAGAGATCGGCGGCGTGACGGTCGAGGTCGATCGGCTCGATGCGGCAGAACTGGCCCTCGATCGTCACGCGCGCAGGCCGTTCGCGCGGCTGCCAGCCGGTGACAGGGTCGCCAATGGGCTGCTGGAATTCGTTCAGTCTTGCGGACATGCGTGACAAGCTCCTCTTGCGCGGGACGTAACCAATATCCGCGTTAAGGTACCGCATGTCGTGGTTCTGTGGAAAGGTCCACGAACGGCAGGGTATGTGGAACCACGCAGTCCGCACTTCGATTGTTCAGCTTTCCTCTTCTTTTCTCTTTTGCACCCGCGTGCGCCATCGCGGATCACCGACGCCCGCCCGCGAGCCTCACCGAATCCGGATGCCGCCGCAACCGCAGCATCGCGACACAACCGAGCGCCGGCCCCACGGCCAGCATGCCGAAGCCGCCCCGCCATCCCAGCCACGCCACCACGTACGGCACGAGATGAATGCTCACGAGCGTGAGCAGAAACCCCGCGCAGGTCTGCGCGGTCAGCAGCGTGCCAACCGAGTCCGTGTCCGCAAGTTCGGCCACGCTCGCCGAAAACTGCGCGGAATCGGCGATCACCGAGACGCCCCACACGAGCGCGACCGCGCCCATCACGATGAGCGGCGCGTGAGCGAGCCAGCCCATCAGCGCGGCGCACGTTGCGCTCGTCGCCATCGCGCCGACCGTGACGGCCGTGCGCCCCAAACGGTCCGCCAGCACGCCGCCGAGCCACGCGCCCGCCGCACCGATCGCGATCACGCTGAAGGTCATCCATTCCGCGCGCGTGCTGGCATTGGCCATGCCGCGCGCGACGAACGTTTGCTGCAGGAACAGCGCGAGCCACGCCCACATCGCGTAAAGCTCCCACATGTGGCCGAGGTAGCCGAGATTGGCGAGCCGCAGGGCGGGCCGCCGCCACGTCTGCGCGACTTTCGCAACGTCGATGCGCGTGGCGCGCCGGATATTCGGCCCGATGCCCGCGAAGCCGATCAGCACCGCGGCGCACGCCGCGCAAGCCGCGGCGACGCCATAGATCGTGCGCCAGCCGAGGCCGCCCGTGGCCGCGAGCAGATGAGGGCTTGCCGAGCCGAGCGTGAGCGCGCCCACGAGCAGGCCGACGAGCAGACCGAGATCGCCTCGCGCCCAGGTGGCCGCGAGCCGCATGCCGACGGGATACACGCCCGCCATGCACATGCCGGTGACGAACCGCAGCGCAACAACCGCGCCGCCGACCGGCGGCAGGAACGAGAGCGAGGCCGTGGCCCCGGCCGCCACGAGCGCGGAAACCGCGAGCAGCCGGCGCAGATCGTAGCGGTCCGGCAGCGAAAGCAACGCGGACGTGATGGTGCCGGCCACGAAGCCGCACTGCACGGCGCTCGTGAGCAAGGCTTCGTCGAATGCAGCAATGGCATGCGACTGCTTGATGAGGACCACTACGGTGCTCGACGAAAACCACACGCCCATCGCCGCCACCTGTGCGAGGAGTAGCAACGCGAGGGAAGCGGCCTTGCCGCGTTGCGCCGCGCCAAGCCCTGGCGGCCCCGTTTCGTCCGACGAATGCGAACCGGCAGCGCCTTGGGACGGCGTGCGCGCCACGCTCAGGCCGCCGCTGCCGCCGCTGCCGCGTGCGCCTGCGCTAGTACGCGATGAAACGCGCGGCCGAACCAGATCAGCCCGTCGCGCCCGCCTACCATGCGCGCCGCCTTGATCTCACAGAAGAACACCGTGTGCGTGCCGACTTCGGTCGTGCGCGCAATGTGGCAATCGAACGAGCTCACCGCGCCGCGCAGCGCGGGCGCGCCCGTTTCGAGCCGATACCACTCGGCGAGCGCGAAACGTTCGGCCATGTCGATGTCTTTCGTGGCGAAGCGCGTGGCCACCTCGTGCTGGTCGGCCGCCAGCACGTTCACGCAGAGCCTCCCGTTCACGCGCAGGATCGCGTTGTTGCGGCTCGTGCGATTGATGCAGACGAGCAGCGTGGGCGGCTCGTCCGTTACGCCGCACACGGCGGACGCCGTACAGCCGGCGCGCCCGGCGGCGCCGTCGGTGGTGACGATGTTCACGGCGGCGCCAAGACCGGACATGGCGTCGCGAAAGAGGGGTTTGTCTACCATATTCTTGCCCGCTTGCCGCGGTCTCCTCGTAGCGGGAATTCAGTGCCCGATTTTCATGCGTCGCTCATGCCTCGTTCACGCGAGCGCCGCGATACTGCGCTGCCGCGTGAGAGGCCGGCAGGCGCGCGCGGCCGGAGAGCTTTTCGCGCAGGGTGCCCTCACGATACGCGCTTTTATACGCGCCGCGAGTTTGCAGTTCGGGCACCAGCAGTTCGACCACGTCGTCGAAGCATTCCGGCACCACCGTGCGCGAGAGATTGAAGCCATCCACGCCCGCCGTCTCGCTCCACTCGATCAACGTTCGCGCGATGCGCTCAGCCGACCCCACCCAAGGCGCCTGGCGGCTGCCGAGCACCATCTGCTCGAGCAGCTTGCGGCGCGTCCATTGCGGCCCGGCGCTGCGCGTCATGGCTTCGACGTTGGACACGACCGCCTGGCTCTTGCCCGTCTCGATGGGCTCGTCGAGGTCGTAACGCGCGAAGTCGATGCCGAGCGACGCCGCCGCGTGCGCAAGAGCCGCTTCCGAACTTACGTAGCGCCGGTAGTCGTCGAACTTCTCGCGCGCTTCGCTATCCGTGCGTCCGACGATCAGCGTTGCGCCCAGAAAGACCTTCACGTCGTCGGCCGCGCGCCCGAGCTGCACGGCCTGGCGCCGAATGTCCCCGACGATCTCCTTCACGCCTTCCATCTTCTGACCATTGATGAACACGCATTCGGCGTGCGTCGCGGCAAAACGCCTGCCGCGCGCGGACGACCCCGCCTGGTACAGCACCGGCGTGCGCTGCGGCGACGGCGCGCATAGATGCATCGCATCCACCGTGTATTGCGGCCCGCGATGATGAATCATCCGCACGCGCGCGGGGTCGGCGTAGATGCCGCCGGCGCGGTCGTTGACGAGGGCGTCGTCGTCCCAGCTCCCTTCCCAGAGCTTGTACACGAGCGCCATGTATTCGTCTGCCAGATCGTAGCGGTCGTCGTGAGCGTTCTGGCCGTCCATGCCGATGGCGCGGGCCGCGCTGTCGAGATAGCCCGTCACGATGTTCCAGCCGATGCGCCCGCCCGTGAGATGGTCGAGCGTGGACATGCGCCGCGCGAACAGAAACGGCTGTTCATACGTGAGATTGGCCGTCACGCCAAAGCCCAGATGCTGCGTAACAGCAGCCATGGCGGGAATGACGAGCGTGGGGTCGTTCACGGGAACCTGCACTGCGCCGCGCAGTGCGGCCTCGGCATTGCCGCCGTAGACGTCGTACACGCCGACGACATCCGCGAAGAAAATGCCGTCGAAGAGGCCCCGTTCGAGCTTCTTCGCGTAGTCGGTCCAGTACCGGAGTTCCGTATAGCGGCTCGACTGGTCGCGCGGATGCGTCCACAAGCCTTGCTGAATGTGGCCCACGCAGTTCATGTCGAAAGCGTTCAGACGGATTTCACGTGGCATGCCGGCTCCTTTTGGGCGCGCTCGATGCCATCTACTATAGTAGACGAGCGGATACTATTGAAACCTGGGATTGATCCGGTATTGCCGCGAAAGGCTCAGGCGAGCGTCCCTTGCCGCATTCACTGAATGTGATGCCACCCATCACGGATCGTCATTCGTCCCGCTCGACCGGGTGGCGTATGGCAGCGAGAATCCAAAGCGATACGCCACAAGCGGGCCCGTATAATCGACTCATGAACCGATCGCTCACCGACCCCACCTCCGCCATTTCCACGCGCGTGCGCATCGAGCGCGAATCGCGCGGCTGGTCGCTCGCGGACATGGCCGAGCGCTCGGGCGTATCCAAGGCGATGATCAGCAAGATCGAACGCGGCGAAGCGAGCCCTACCGCTACCGTGCTCGGTCGGCTTTCGGGTGCCTTCGGCCTGCAGCTCTCCATGCTGCTCGCGCTCGCCGAGCGAACCGGCGAGCGATTGATCCGCGCCGCGGATCAGCAGATCTGGCAAGACCCCGAAACCGGCTACACGCGCCGGGCCGTCTCGCCGCGCAACGGCGGCATGCTCGAGCTCGTGGAGATCGCGTTGCCGGGCGGGGTTCGCGTTGCGTATCCGGCGTCGGCGTTCACGTTCCAGCATCAGCAGATCTGGGTGCGCAGCGGCACGCTGGTTTTCGAGGAAGGCGAGCAGGTGCATACGCTCGAAGCCGGCGACTGCCTGCAGCTCGGGCCGCCTGCCGACTGCGCGTTCTTCAATCCGGGCAAGGGCCCGTGCGTGTACGTCGTGGCGCTCGTGCGCCGCTGAATGCGAGTCCGCGCCGCCGCAGCGGCGCTCCTTCATCGCGTGGACGCCGCTCCCGAATATCGCGGCAAGTTCGACAACTGACAGAGGGTGCGCGATCAGCCCTCCACCCGCGCCTTCACGATCTTCCCTCGGTAAAGCACGTATTCGCTCCGCTCGCCCTCACCGGCCACCACGCCGATGTCGTCGAGCGGATTGCCGTGCTCGATCGAGCGCACGCCGCAGCGCACCGCGCGTGCGACTGCGCGGCCCGTATAGGCGTGTGTTTGCGGCTTCGGCCTCCGCCACGATGGCGCGAATTTCATCTTCGGAGTACTGCGTATTGTTGATGGGGTCCGTCGGCGAGGCCACACCGCCCGAGGCCATGATCTTGATCTGCGTGGCGCCCTTCTGGATCTCCTAGTGCACGGCGAGACGCACCGCATCCACACCATCCACCACGCGTGCGATCGCCCCCGTGCGAAAGCAGCACGAGCAGGGTTCGAGTAGGATCTGGCGGCTCATCGCGCTTTGCGTGAGGTGCAGTTCGGCAGCCGCACGCGTGAAGCTGGGGGACGCACGGCGGCTTCGAACGCGACGAGACAGGGCAGCGGAGGCGCAGGCGTGATGCGCATGGAATGGCTCGGGCAGGTCGCGGCAAGGAGATGTTGCCATACATCTCACGGCATCAGCCTCGGACAAAAGCTGCACGCGCACCAGGTTGCGCGTGCCTGCCGCGAAAAAAACTTACTATTGCGTTGAATCTCTGCGCAACCAAGGGGGCGAAGATGAGTTCTGCCGAGAATGCGGCAACAGGTGCGGGCGCGGTGCAGTGGCACGCCATGCCCGCCGCCGAGATCGAGCGCCAGCTCAACGTGAATCCGTCGCAAGGGCTCGATGCGGCGGACGCCGCGCAGCGCCTCGGCACCCATGGGCGCAACGTCCTGCCGCAGGGCAAGAAAAGTGGCCCGTTCGTGCGGTTCCTTGCCCAGTTCAACAACGTGCTCATCTACGTTCTGCTCGCGGCGGGCTTCATAAAGCTGATGTTGAGCCTGTGGCTCGATGCCTCCATCATTTTCGCGGTGGTCATCCTCAACTCGCTGCTGGGCTTCCTGCAGGAAGGGCGCGCCGAAAAAGCGCTCGACTCGATTCGCAACATGCTCTCCGCCGAAGCGCGCGTGCTGCGCGCCGGCGAGGTGCGCCTCGTCCCCGCGGAAGAGGTCGTGCCCGGCGACATCGTGCTGCTGGAATCGGGCGACAAGATCCCCGCGGACATCCGCCTCGTCGAGGCGCGGAACCTGCGCACGGAAGAGGCGGCGCTCACGGGCGAATCCGTGCCCGCGGAGAAGAACACCGGCGCGGTGCCGGCACATGCCACCGTGGGCGACCGCGAGAATATGGCCTTTTCCGGCACGATGGTCCTCTCGGGCCGCGCAACCGGGATTGTCGTGGCGACGGGCAGCCAGACGGAGCTTGGCCGCATCAACCAGATGCTGGCCGAGGTCAGCGCGCTGGAAACGCCGCTGCTACGCCAGATCAAGAAGTTTGGATACGTCATTACGATCGCCATCGGCATCATCAGCGTGCTGCTCTTCGCATGGGGCCACTGGCTCGGCCACATGACCTTCATCCAGTTGTTCCAGGCCGTGGTGGGCATCGCGGTTTCGGTGATCCCGGAAGGCCTGCCGGCGCTCATCACCATCACGCTCGCCATTGGCGTGCAGCGCATGGCGAAGCGCAACGCCATCATCCGCCGCCTGCCCGCGGTCGAAACGCTGGGGTCCGTCTCGCGCATCTGCTCGGACAAGACCGGCACGCTCACCCTCATGGAGATGATGGTGACCTCGGTCGTGACGGCCGACGGGCCCTATGAAGTGACCGGCGACGGCTACGCACCCGAAGGCGAAGTCCGCGCGGGCGGCAAGCCGCTCGGCGTCGCCCGGCCGGAGGTGCTCACGCTCATGGGCCGCGTATCCATGCTGTGCAACGACGCCGGCCTCTTCGAAGAAGACGGCAAATGGAAAGTGGAAGGCGACCCGACCGAGGGCGCGCTCTACCCGTTCGCCGGCAAGCTCGGCATGGACCGCGCTGCGGAAGCCGCCGCCGCGCCGCGCATCGACGGCATTCCGTTCGAGTCCGAACACAAGTTCATGGCCACGCTGAACCGCTCGGCGCAAGGCGAGATGCTGCTCGTGAAAGGCGCGCCGGAAGTAATCATCGAAAATTGCGACCGCCAGCAAACGGCGAGCGGCCCCGCGCCGCTCGACCGCGAACGCTTTGCGCGCGAAGGCGAGCGGCTCGCCTCGCAGGGCGAACGCGTGCTCGCGCTCGCCTGGCTGCCCGACCCCGGCCTCGAAGTGGGCAACCTCGGCCCCGAGGACCTGCCGAAGACACTCGTGCTGCTAGGTCTCGTGGGCCTCATGGACCCGCCGCGCAAGGAGGCGATCGACGCGGTGCGCGAATGCCACGGCGGCGGTATCCGCGTGACGATGATCACGGGCGACCACAAGGTCACGGCCGCCGCGATCGCGGGCATGCTCGGCATCGGCGACGGCAAGACGGCCGTGGCGGGCACCGAGATCGAGGCGATGAACGACGCCGCGCTGCAGGAATGCGTGCGCGACGTGGATGTGTTCGCGCGCGCGAGCCCCGAGCACAAGCTGCGGCTCGTGAAGGCGATCCAGGCCAACCGGCAGGTGGTCGCCATGACGGGCGACGGCGTGAACGATGCACCCGCGCTCAAGAAGGCCGACATCGGCGTGGCGATGGGCATCAAGGGCACGGAAGTCACGAAGGAAGCCGCGGGCATGATCCTCGCCGACGACAATTTCGCCTCGATCTCGGCGGCGGTGAAGGAGGGGCGCACGGTCTACAACAACATCGAAAAGGCCATGCTTTTCATGCTGCCCACCAATATCGCCCAAGGCGCCGTGATTGCCATCGCGATCCTGTTCGGCTTCGTGCTGCCGATCACCGCGCCGCAGGTGCTGTGGGTGAACATGGTGACGTCCGTCGCGCTCGGCCTCGTCATTTCCTTCGAGCCTCACGAAAACGACGTGATGCAGCGCCCGCCGCGCTCGATCGACCGTCCTATCGTCACACCATTCGGCGTGTGGCGCATTCTCTTTGTCGGCGCCACGCTCGTGCTCTATACGCTCGCGGCATTCTTCTGGATGAAGTCGCAGGGCGTGGCGGATTCGATGGCGCGCACGGCCGCCGTCAACGCCATTACGCTGGGACAAGTCTTCTATCTGCTCAATAGCCGTTCGCTGCTCAATTCAGCGCTATCGGTGCGGGCGCACATGGGCAACCCGTATCTCTGGTACGGCATCGGTGCTGTCATCGTGCTGCAGATTCTTTTCACCTATACGCTGCCCTTTCACGCGGTGTTCAATACCGAGTCCCTGCCGCTCTCGACCTGGCTCTGGCTCGTAGCGGGTGCGATCCTGTTCTTCCTCGTGGTGGAGCTGGAGAAGCTCGTCATTCGTTCGATACCGGCGCTGAAGAAGTCCGTGAGCCCGCAACCGCGCGGCGCGCCAACAAGGCAGTACCATGACGCGTAGAATCGTTTCGTCCCGTCTCAAGAGCGAGGGCCCAATGCCATGCTGCCTGGTGCGAACCTGAACCTGGTCGAGGTGACCGGATTGCTGGTGGGCGGCCTCGCCCTGTTCCTGTTCGGGCTGGATCTGATGACGGGCGCGCTCAAAACGATTGCCGGCGCGCGCCTGCAATCGCTGCTGGGCTCGCTCACTGCCAACCGGTTTCGCGGCGTGCTTGCGGGCGCCGGCATCACGGCGCTGCTGAATTCGTCGACCATCACCACGGTGCTGCTGGTGGGCTTCGTTTCCGCGCGGCTCATGACGCTGATGCAGTCCATTCCGATGATCATGGGCGCCAATATCGGCTCGACGCTCACCGCACAGATCATCGCGTTCAATATCTCCGCGCTCACGCCGTTCATGCTCGGCGGCGGCTTCCTGCTCTATGGCTTCGCGAAGCGCGAAACGCTGCGCGAACTGGGCGGCGCGCTGCTCGGCCTCGGCCTGCTGTTTCTTGGCATCGAGATGATGGGCAACGCGACCCGTCCGCTGCGCGATTACCAGCCGTTCATCGACGCGATGCAAAACATGCGCAATCCGCTCATCGGCATCGTGATCGGCGCAGTGTTCACGGCCATCGTGCAAAGCTCGGCGGCCACGCTCGCGATTGTGATCGCGCTAGGCAGCCAGGGGCTGATTCCGCTCGAATCGGGCATTGCGCTGATACTCGGCGCCAATGTGGGTACCTGCGGCACGGCGTTGCTCGCTTCAATCGGCAAGTCGGCGGAGGCGGCGCAAGTCGGTATCGTCCACTTGATCTTCAACGTGCTTGGCGTGCTGTTCTTCGCCTTCGTCATTCCCCAGTTCGCCGATTTCGTACGCATGATCTCGCCTTCCGCGCCCGAACTGAGCGGTGCAGCGCGCCTCGCGGCGGAAACGCCGCGCCAGGCCGCCAATGCACACACGGTGTTCAGTGTGTTCAGTACCCTGGTGCTGATCTGGTTCACCGGGCCGATAGCGAAGCTCGCCGAACGCCTGGCCCCGGCGCGCCGAGAAGGGTGGCAAGACCCCGGCGTGCCGCGCTACCTCGATGAAACGCTGGTCGAAATGCCGGCGCTCGCCATTGCCCGCGTGCAACTCGAACTGGCTTCGCTCGGCAAGCTCGTGCAGATTCTCGTCGAGCATAGCGCCACGCTGCTGGTCGAAAGCTCCACGCAGGCGCTTTCCACGGTGTCGAACGAAGACAAGGCGGCAGACTCGCTGAGCACTGCCATACTCACCTATATCGGCAAGCTCTCGGATGCTGTGCAAAGCGACGACGAAGGCCGGCAACTGGTGGATCTCGCGCGAATTGCGACCTGCCTCGACGCGATTCGCGAAGTGGCCACCACGAGCATGCTCGCGCTGAGCCAGAGGCGCGCCGCGCAAAGCGCGGACGTGACCGTGCTGGCGAACAACCCCGAGCTGGTGCAATTCGCGACGTCCGTGATCGAGCGCTTCACGCTTGCCGTACAGATGATCGCGCACCCGGAGGCCGACGTCGTGACGGGCATCGTCAATGCCAAGCCGGAAATCGAAGCGCAGTCCGACTCGGCACGGCAGCACATCATGTCCGCGCTGCAGTTGCGCAACGAGGGCGCGGCGTTCATTTTCCGCTTCGGCAACGACGTGATCGAGCAGTTGAACGAGGTGGCGCGTCTTTCCCGCGCCATCGCCAAGGCCACACGGTGGCTGCACGATGTGAAAGTGCTGGAGCCTCAAAACGCGGAGGCAGTGGCCGAGACCGAGGCACACGCTCAGGCGTGAAGGCACGGCACGCACACCGTGCGCGTTGCCTTCAACGCGCAGCGCCCGAGGTCTGCGCATGAGGAGCGCTCGTGGGCACCGCTTCGAGAAAGCCGCGCCCCATCTCCGCCTCGAAACGGGAGGCACTCCCCTCCCAGACGATGCGCGCATGTTCCAGCACGTAGACGCGGTCCGCGTGCGGCAGGGCGAAGCGAACGTTCTGCTCGCCCAGCAGCACGGTAATGGGCGTGGACTGCTGCAGCGCATCCAGCGCCTTCGAAAGCTGTTCGAGGATCACGGGCGCGAGCCCGAGCGTCGGCTCGTCGAGGATCAGCAGCCGGGGCTGCGGCATGAGTGCACGCGCGATGGCCAGCATTTGCTGCTCGCCGCCTGAGAGCGTGCGCGCGGTTTGGCGCTGGCGCGACTTGAGGATGGGAAAGAGGTCGAAGAGCCACGTGAGCTGCTGCTTGCGCACCTCGTCCGATAGACGATAGCCGCCGAGTTCGAGATTCTCGCGCACCGTCATGTCGCCGAACAGTTCGCGCGTTTCCGGGCATTGCACAAGGCCCGCGCGAGAGACGGCCGCCCCGCTCATGCCCTTCAGATCGCGCCGGTCGAAGCGGATCGTCCCCCTGTACGGCAGGAGGCCCGAGAGCGCGTTGAAGAGCGTGGTCTTGCCGGCGCCGTTGAGGCCGACCACCGAAACGAACTCGCCCTCGCGCACGCTGAGGCTCACGCCGTCGAGCGCGCATGCCTTGCCGTACAGCACGCGCAAGTCCGAAACCTCGAGGATGGCGCGCTTCGCCTCGCCCGCGACGCCAGAGCGCTGACGCAGTTCCAGCTTGCCGCCCAGATACACGCGGCGCACCGTTTCGTTTTGCATCACCTCTTCAGCCGTGCCTTCGGCAACGTGCTCGCCGAGGTACATGGCGAGCACGCGGTCGGCGAGCGCCGAAAGGCTCTTGACGTTGTGATCGACCAGCAGCACCGCGCGGCCCTCCGCGCGAAAACCGCGAATCAGCTCGGAGAATGCCTCCGATTCCGCAACCGTTAGTCCTGCGAAGGGCTCATCGACGAGCACGACCTTCGGGTCGCGCGCAATCGCCTTCGCCATTTCCATACGGCGCAGGTCCGCGAACGGCAGTGTGGCGGGATGCCGATGCATGACGGCGGCCAGGCCCACGCGCGCGGCGATTTCCTGCGCGCGCTGATGCACATGCGGCTCTGCCGCGAGCTTGACGAGCGAGTCCGGCAGCAGCGCGAGCTTGATGTGCTCCAGCACCGTTTGCCGATGCAGCGGGCGCGAATGCTGGAACACGATACCCACGCCAGCGCGCGCAATGCGATGCGGCGCCCAGCCTGCCATCTCCACGCCGCTCACCTTGACCGAGCCCGCGTTGGGCCGCTCGATGCCCATAATGAGCTTCATCACGGTCGACTTGCCGGATCCGTTGGGGCCGATCAGGCCGAGTATCTCGCCAGGCCGGATGTCGAAGCCAATGTCCTTCACCGCGACGAGACCGCCAAAGCGCTTGGTCAGCCCGCGAACGGAGAGCAGCGGCGTGTCGTTCATTGGCGGGCCCTCGTACGCAGCAAGTTGCCGAGCAGGCCGTCCGGAAAGAACAGCACCGCCGCGAGCGCCACCGCTGCGACGACGAACGTGTTGAGCTGGCCGAGCGGGCGCAGGAACTCGCCGGCCACGATCAGGAAGATCGATCCGAGCACGGCGCCGAGTATCGTGCGGCGGCCGCCGAGCACGGCCGCGATGATGATCTGCACGCCGACGCTCAGGTCCACCACCGTACTCACGGATGCAGTGCCTTGATAG
The DNA here is from genome assembly GCF_024206495.1 of Paraburkholderia sp. CNPSo 3272. Lineage (GTDB taxonomy): Bacteria > Pseudomonadota > Gammaproteobacteria > Burkholderiales > Burkholderiaceae > Paraburkholderia. Next base: position 168,246 of record NZ_JAMBPQ010000003.1, read on the forward strand.
AACACCAGCATCGCCCCCGCCACGCCCGAAAACACGGCGCTGATGCAAAAGGCCACGAGCTTGTGCCGCGTGACGTTGAAGCCGAGCGCCTGCGCGCCGGTGGCATCCTGGCCGCTGGCCTGCAAGATGAGGCCGATCGCCGAGCGCGAGAGGCCGAACAGCAGGATTGCGCAAACCACCAGAAAAGCCAGCGCGATCCAGTAGTTATGGTTGGCGTCGATGGACATCACGTCGGGCACCATCATGCCGATCTCGCCGCCCGTCACGCCCGCGAAAATCACGATGGCGTTCTGCAGCAGCAGCACGGCCACGAGCGTGACGAGGCCGAAGTACGGGCCGCGCAGCCGCAGCGCGGGCACCGCGAGCAGCAGGCCGCCCACCAGCGCGAAGAGGCCGCCCGCGATCACGCAGACGGCAATCGGCAGACCCCAATGGGCGTCGATGATCGCCGCCGAATAGGCGCCGAGGCCGATCAGGAAGGTCGGGCCGAAATTGACCTCGCCGGCAAAGCCGAACAGTAGATCCCACGACATCGCGAATACGCCGAAGTAATACGCGACCGTGAGCACGCCGAGGATATACCCCGACATCCACCAAGGCAGCGTGGCCGCGCCGACGGCGAGCAACACGGCCACCCATAGCCCACGCGAACGAAGAAGACCGGACATGTCGATGTGCTCCCTTCGCTCGGTTAGCGACGGCCCAGGAAGCCCTGGGGCCGCACATACACGACGAGCACCAGCAACAGCAGCGCCGGAAGCGGCCGCAGCGTCGGCGCAACGAGATATGCGGTGACGGTCTCCAGATAGCCGACCACATACGCGGCCATCAACGACCCGGAAACGCTGCCAAGCCCGCCCAGCACGACGACGGAGAACGCGCTCGCCGTGAGTTGCCCGGCGTTGTTCGTACTCACGCCGAGGAACGACGCCAGCAGCACGCCCGCAATGCCCGCCAGCACGCCGTAGATGGTCCACGCGAGCAGATAGATGCGAGAGAGTTCGAAGCCGAGCAGCGTGAGGCCGCGCGGATTCATCGAGGCCGCTAGCAGCGCCTTGCCCGCGCGCGTGCGATTCACGAACAGCCACAGGAGGCCGATCACGGCCCAGCAGACCACGGCGATCATGATCTCGTTGAACGGCACGCGCACGCTGCCGATCATCGCCACTCCGCTGATGAGCGGGCGCATCGTCACGGGGTTGTCGGTGAAGAGCCAGGCCATGCCCTGCTGGATCATGATGCCCCACAGCAAGGTGCCGGTGAGCACGAAGATTTCCTTTTCTTCGCCCGGAATCGCGGCGGAACGCTGGATAGGCCGCACCACCATCAGATAGGTGACATAAGCCGTGACGAGACCGGCGACCACGCCAAGCAGCGTGCCGAGGTAGGTGCCGAGGCCCGCTTCGCCCGCGAGCATCCAGCCCATCAGCGCCGCGACGAGCATCACGCCGCCGTGCGCGAGATTCAATATGCCGGAGACGCCGAAAATCAGCGTGAAGCCGATGGCGCCGAGCGCGTAGAGCGAGCTGATGGCAAAGCCGTCGATGAGGATCTGCAGGAGCAGCATGTCCGGCCTTTCGTGTGGATCGGCGTGTTGCAACATGCGCCGTGCGCCCCATCAAAGGCGAGGGGCCGCACGGCGCGACGCACTGTGAAGCTAGTTCGCGCTAGCCTGCTGGAGCTTGATGAAGGTCGGGAACTTGACCTTGCCGTTCGCAACGGACTTTGGCCAGATCGCGATCTGCTTGCCGTCCTGCCACTGCAGGTTGATGCCGGTGATATAGCCGGGGCCGTACTTGAGCGCGTGCGTGAACTGGTCATCCTTGCCATAGAACTGCCAACGCCCGATCGTGCCTACGTAATCCGTCTTCTCGAGCGCGGCGACCATCTGGTCCGGATCGGTCGAGCCCTTGTTGCGCTTGATCGCATCCGCGAGGATGTACACGAGGTCATAGGTCGAGAAGCCGCAATACGCAGGCGACACACCGAACTTCTTCTGGTACGCATCCGCGAAGGGCACCGTCTTCGGCGTGATCGCCACGCCGGGCGCCGCTGCGGAAGCCGTGATCACGCCTTCCGTCGCGCCGTTCGTGTCCTTCCAGAAACTCGTGGTCGTGGCCTGCGAGCTTTGGCCCGACATCGGGATCGGCACCTGCTGATCGTGCCATTGCACCGTCGGCTGCACGCCCACGTGGCTGATGCCCGTGGTGATCGTATCGGGGTGCCTGGCCTCGATCTGATTGAAAATTGGTGTGAAGTCCGAAGTATCCGGATTGAAACGGATGTGATCCAGCACCTTGAGACCGGCCTTGGGCAGGCATTCCATGAAGCGCTCGTCGAGCGGCTTGGTCCATGCCGCGTCCTCGCTCATCACGACCGTCGACTTCATCTTGAACTGGCCGACGAGGATATCGTGCGAGAAATCGCAGATCGACTGCGCGATGAACGCCGACGTCATCCAGCCGTGGAACGTGTACTTGTAGTGGTCGTAGTCGTCGTGTACGTGCTTCGAAATATCGTTGCTCGCGGCGCCCGGCGTAACAAACGGCATTTTCAGGCGCGCCGACCACGGTTCCATGGCGAGCGCCACTTCGCTGATATAGCTGCCGATCACGGCGACCACCTTGTCCTGGGTCGCGGCGCGCTGGAACGCGCGCACGCCGTCCGAGGCCGACGAGTGGTCGTCATACGCGATGATCTGGATGGGCCGGCCATCCACGCCGCCGCTCGCGTTGATTTCGTCCGCGGCGAGCTGCGCCGCCTTGCTGATCGAGGCGCCCGCCACCGCGGACTCCTCGCTGATCACGCCGATCTTGATCGGGTCCCCCGCGGCATGCGCGCCGCCCGCGAGGCCCAGCCCTGCCGCCACCATACCCGTCGCCGCTACGCGATGAAGGTTTCGCCACGCGCCGTTACTGGACATCATGCATCTCCGATTCGCCAGGATCGTTGAGGAACATCTGCCCACTACATTGCTGCTTTGAAGAATGTGCCAACAACAGTATCACCAGCCTTCGCGCGCTCAATCGGGAAAAACGATGACAGGTAACATACGGATCGCGTGACGATTTCATGGTGCAAAGCGGCAAGAAAGTGCGCTGCCCCGCGCGGCTGCACACGCGAGGCGCAGCACTTCGGACACGTTCGGGACCGCTGAGCGGTACCGTCTATTCGACCTTCACCCACACCAGTTCGGAAATGCATTCTTTACCTGTCACCGGGTTGCGGCCAGGCAGTGTCGTCATATGCAGATATTTGCCGTCGATTCTGAAACGGCGCAACTGAATCGTGCCCGTCCATGATTCGTTCCACGATGCGTCGACGTGGTGGCTCACCACGTCGCCCTCGACGCTCCATGTGCCCGCATACGCGCACGAGCCATTGAAAAGCGCGATGCGCTCGGCGTCGGTCGGCACGAGGTCGGCTGGCGCGGTGCGGTTCTCCTCGAGCAGGATCGCGTACATGCGCTTATCGGGGCCGTAGTTGAGATAGCCACAAGGATGAGCGCCGAACAAATCGGTCTTTTCTCCGGTGGCCAGATCTTCGGTCGTGAACGATTGCAGCTTCCATGTGCCAGGCAGCGCAGCGCTGCCGGTTTGCTTTGCTCGCGCCATGGCGTTCCCCTTCAGGACAACTTAAGCAGTACGCTACGCCCCTGGAAACGAGACGCTCACTCGCGGTCCTTGCCCCAGCGCCAGCGAGCCGGCTCGCCCTTGAGCCAGCACACCGCAGAAAGCGCGAGCGTGGCGAGTATCACGAGCCCCGCAAATGCGAACGGATGCCCATGCGGTTCAAAATATACCGCGCCGAAGGCAATCGACAAGACGTACGCCACGAGCACCACCCAACCCTGCCAGGTGAGCGGAAGTCCCCACCCCCAACCGTAGCGCTTGGCTCGAAACCAGTATTTGCCGGTGCCTGTCATTTCCCCATATCCCGCGCCTGACGTGATGCGCGACGTCAGGCCGATGCAGTATGGCACACGGCCTCGAGCCGGTTGCCGGCCGGATCGATGAGAAAGGCGGCGTAATAGTCGGCGTGATAATGCGGCCGCAAGCCCGGATCGCCATCCGTGCGGCCGCCCGCCGCGACGCCGGCGGCATGGAACGCATCGACCTGCGAGCGTGTAGCGGCCTTGAAGCACCAGTGCCGCTTGTTCGGCTCGATGGCGCTGGCGTCCAGATAGATGGAAAGATACGACGACTGGGTTTCGCCTGCGTCGCAACGCTCGCCGTAGCCGAGCGCGTTGGGGCGGTCGTAGACCTTGAGCGCACCCAACGCATTCATGATCGCATCGTAGAAGGGGCGCGCTGCGTCGAGATCGGGCACGCCGATCGAAACGTGATCGAGAAGCTGCATGGTGCTGGAACTCCGCAGTCGTGAATGCACGACTATACCCGGCGAATCACACCCTGCAGCGTTCGCGTTACTGCGCGCGACCAGTGCGGAACACCGAAACCGCGGCGTTGAGCCGGTGCGCTTCGTTTTCGAGCGACGAAGCCGCGGCCGTTGCCTGCTCGACGAGCGCCGCGTTCTGCTGGGTGACGAGGTCCATCTGTCCAACGGCGACGTTGACCTGATCGATGCCCGTGCTCTGCTCCGAAGCCGCCGACGCAATCTCGTTCATGATCGCACTGACGCGCGCGATCGCTTCGACGATTTCGCTCATCGTCGAGCCCGAGCGCTCGACGAGGCCCGCGCCGGTCTCCACGCGCGAGGTCGACGACTCGATCAGTTCCTTGATCTCCTTGGCCGCCGCGGCGCTACGCTGCGCGAGCGAGCGCACTTCGCTCGCCACCACCGCGAAGCCGCGCCCCTCCTCGCCCGCGCGCGCGGCTTCCACGGCCGCATTGAGCGCGAGAATGTTGGTCTGGAACGCAATGGCTTCGATCACGCCGACGATCTCGCCCACGCGCCGCGAATCGCCCACGATGTCCTGCATCGTGCCGACCACTTCGCGCGAGAGCGCGCCGCCTTGCGCGGCGAGACCGGAGGCGCCCTCCGCGAGCGTGCTGGCCTGGCGTGCGTTTTCTGCGGTCTGCTTGACGGTGGAGGTCAGCTCTTCGATGCTTGCCGCCGTTTCCTCGAGCGAGGCGGCCTGCTCCTCGGTGCGCTGCGAGAGATCCGTATTGCCCGCGGCGATCTCGCTCACGCCCTTGTCGATCGACAGCGCGCCTTCGCGCACGCTGCTGACCGTCTTGATGAGTGCATCCTGCATCTGCCGCAGCGCGGCCTGCAGGCGGCCCATTTCGTTGTTGCTCGTCGTCTGCACCGTGCCGCTCAGGTCGCCGGCGGCGATGCGCTGGAACTGCGCGATGGCCGCGTCCACCGGATGCACGATCGCGCGCATGAGCGCCGCGCGGCCGATCCACGCGAACAGCAGCGAAAGCACCATGCCCACGCCCACCGCGATGCTCACCGCATTGAAACGGTCCTGCGCTTCCTGGTAGCGCTGCGCGCCGAGATCGATCTGGCGCTTCTCCAGCACGAGCATCGCCTTTTCATAGTCGGTGTAGAGCGACGGAAGCTTGTGGCCCTGCAGTTCCTGGAACGCGGTCTTGTCGCCGGCCTTGAGCGCCGCCAGTGCCGGCTCGAGGCCATCGTGCAGGAAGCTGTTGCGCTTGGCCTGCATGTCGGCGATCAAATCCTGCGCCTCGCCTTCTCCGCTCGCAATCGACAGATAGTGGTCCAGACGCTCGTTCGAGTTCTTCAGGTACTGATCGAAGCGCTTGAGCACCGCGTCCGCGGCATCGTGGTCGCCGAGATCGGAAAGCGAAGCGTTGGTGGCGAGCGCGAGGCGAAGACGCAGCAGCTGGCCGGCGCTGCCTTCCAGGTCGGCAACGGCCGGCGTATTGACGGTGTACATGGTGCGCAGCGACTCGTTGCCCGCTCGCATCGACAGGAGTCCTGTGGCGGCGCCCACGATCAGGACGATGCCGAAGAAGGCGATCATCAGGGTCAGGCTCGCGCGTATCGACAGCTTGTGAAGCATTCCTGGTCTCTCTTATGTGAGGCGCGCGGCTCTGGAGGCCGCGCGTGTCCCACTCGTTTTTCATCGAATGTTCCGGTGCGCCTACCCAGTGCAGCCCATGCGTTCAGGCTGATTAAGCGCCCAGTACATAACAACGGCAGCAAAGCCTGCGAACTTTATAGTTCTCAGCAAAGAAGTACGACCGTTAGCAGCACTTCGTAATACAGGCCAATATATGGGATGCATGCGAGCTAACCCGCATCACGCGCTGGCTTGCGCTGCACCCGCCTCGCGCTCGTCCGTCGGCACCAGATAGCGCAGCACATCGCGCCAGCTCACGATGCCCACGGGGCGAAATTCGGCATCCACAATGGGAATGCACGAAATCTTGTTGGAGAGAAAGAGGGCCACGGCGTCGGAGAGGCTCGACTCGGGACGCAGCGTGAGCGGTTTGCGGCTCATGATCTGGTGCACGCGTTTATTGAGCGTGCCGAGGTCGCGCGCGGATTCGACCACACTGTCGATGAACGGGCTGATCGCGCGCAGCAGGTCGCGATCGGAGACGACGCCTTGCAGCTTGCCCTCTTCGACCACGAGCAGATGATGGAAGCTCGCTTGCGCGAAGATCTCGCGCACGGTCGCGAGCGTGTCGTCGAAACCGACGGTGACGACACGGCTCGTCATGAATTTCTCTACTTGCATACCTTCCAGACCTGAATGGGTTCGATGTCCCGAGTCGGCCTATGCACAGCAGATTCCGGTGGCGGCTCAGGGCTTCAGCCCGTTATATCGACCGCCGGCGCGCAAATCTTCAGTCTGGAAAGCGGCGTGGAGCACGCGCGTAAGGCGCGCCCCACCTGGTTCATTCGTTTGTCATGCTTCGAGCGCGAGCGTCGCGAAGGTGGCAAGCCAGTGCTCACCCATATAGTCCCCGGCCACGTGGTCGAGCGCGCTGGCCAGATGCGAATGCGCGGCATCGTTGAGGACGGCCACGCGTGCGTCGCCCGCGGGCAGTGCGCGCGCAAGTGAGCGCTGACACCACGCGCGGCTCAGGTTGAGCCCGTCGAGGTGGGCGATCTTGCCGTCGCTGCGGTCGGTCACGGTGGCCGGCGTGAAGAGCGTGACCGGCTCTTGCACCGCGAGGTTGGGCAAGAAGCGCGTGAACCACGGCTCGAAATCCTGTGCGCCCAAGACGCGGCTCATCAGCAGGGCCACGCTCAGCGCGGGCGAGAGGAATTCGTCGCCGCCCGGCTCCCATGCCTGGCAGCCCGCGTCGTTCGCGTGCCAGCGCGTGGCGGTGTCTTCGATCAGCGTCACCAGCGCCGGACGCGAGGTGGCTTTCGCGAAGTCGTACGCGAGCGTGAGCGCGAACGCCGTATTGAAGTGAGTGCCCACTCGCAACGGATAGGTCGCCTTCGGCAGGAATTCCTCGAAGCGCTCGACGAACCAGTCGGTGAGCGGCGCCAGCGCCGCCTGCCAGCGCGCGGCCTGCGGCAGCTTCATCGACTCGACCAGCGCGTCGACCTGCGCCGCGAGCGCGAGCAGCCATGCCCAGCCATAAGGGCGCTCGAAACCGCGGTTGTGCGCGAGCGTGAGGTAGGCCATCTCGCCGGCCATCTTCTCCGGCGTGAAGTGCTCTTCGACCACGGCGACGATCTGCGGCCCCTCGGGCAGGTCCGGAAAGCGCTCCAGCAGATGCAGCACGAGCCAGTAGCCGTGCACGCACGAATGCCAGTCGTAGCTGCCGTAGAAGACGGGATGCAGCGCCCGCGGGCCTTGCACGTCCTGCGGGCCTTCGAGCGAGTGAGTCAGCTTGTTCGGGTACTCGCGCGTGAGGTGGGCAAGCGCGAGCGAGGCGAACTTCGAGGCATGGGCGGCGGTGAGGTGTGTGGTCATCGTGAGCTCATCAGAACCGGAAAACGAAGGCGTACATCAGCAGCGTGTTGACGACGAGCAGCAGCACGGCGGTCGGCCATTGCGCCTTGATCACGCCGTTCTTGTCGCTCAATTCGAGCAGCGCAGCGGGGACGATGTTGAAGTTCGCGGCCATCGGCGTCATGAGCGTGCCGCAGAAACCCGAGAGCATGCCGATAGCGCCGAGAATCGCCGGGTTGCCGTGGAATTGATGCACGATCAACGGCAGGCCGATGCCGGCGGTCATCACCGGGAAGGCGGCGAACGCGTTGCCCATGATCATCGTGAAGAGGGCCATGCCGAAAGTGTAGGCGGCCACGACCGCGAACGCCGAATTTTGGGGAATCCAGTTCGTCACGAGCTCGGACACCACGTGGCCTACGCCCGCCGCGGCGAACAGCGCGCCGAGCGCCGCGAGCATCTGCGGCAGGATGGCGGCCCAGCCCACGGCGTCCATGGTGTGCCGCGCGCCCTTGAGCGCTTGCACGGGCGAATCGCGCAACATGACGAGCGCCGCGCCGAACGCAACGAGCGTGGCGATCACGAGCGAGATGAGCGTGACGTTCTTCGCTTCGACGAAGGGCGCGTACTTGAGCGTGAGCGTGCCGACGAGCGTCACGACCGGGATGAGCAGCGCGGGAATGAAGAGCCGGCTGCCGAAGCGCCGCGCCCCTTGCTCGCGTCGCGCCTCGGCTTTGGCGTTGTCGCTGGCCGCGGGGCTGCGGCCCAGCCTGCCCGAGCCCGCCATCAAGGCGAGCGCGATGGCGAGGCAGCCCATCACGAAATGCGGCAGCACGCCGCCGAACAGGAACGTCACGGCATAGACGCCCCAGAACACGAAGTTGACGACGCGGCGCGGGTTCGCGCGGTCGAGCAGGTTGAAGAGGGCGAACGACGCGAACATCAGGCCCGCAACGACATAGAGCGATTCGAGCTTGATCACGATGCGGCTCCCTCGCGCCTTGCGGCGCGCTGCGCATTGGCCGCGCCCACGCGGCGCGAAAGATCGTGATCGAGCAGCTTCAGGCGCACGCAGTGGATGAGGAGCGCCGCGACCGCCGTGGGAATCGCCCAGACCGAGACCTGCAGCGGCTGCACGATGATGCCGTTCTGCTCGAGGAAGCCCTTGATGAGGAGGATCGACTGAATCGCGATGAAAATGTCTTCGCCGAAGAACACGGCGATGTTGTCGACGGCCGAGGCGTTGGCGCGGATCTGCTGGCGCACGGCGTCGGGCACCTCGCCGAAGCGCTTCGTGGCGGCGGCTTCGGCCATGGGCGCGATCAGCGGACGGACCATCTGCGCATGGCCGCCCAGCGACGTGAGGCCGAGCGCGGCCGTGACCTGGCGGATCACGAAATAGAGCATCAGCACGCGGCCGGTGGTGGCAGCGTGCACGCGCGAAATGAGGTGCTTTGCCTGCTCGCGCAGGCCGTTGCGCTCGAGCAGCGCGATCACGGGCAGCGTGAGCCAGATGAGGCCCATATAGCGGTTGTCGGCGAACGCCTTGCCGAAGGCGCTGACGATCTCGACCGTGTGCAGGCCGCCCGCAAGCCCCGTCGCAATGCCCGCCGCAGTCACGACGAGCAGCGCGTTCAGGCGCAATGCGAAGCCGATCACCACGATCGGCACCCCTATCAAAACCAGCATCTCTCCTCCGCCTTATGTCTTTGCGCCGGTCTCGTTGACACGGCCGCGCGGGCGCGCGCTTCCCCGTTGCGCCCAATTCAGCCCAGGAATCTATCACGACAATTTATCGATAAATAGTCGATAAAGTCTTTATAGGGGAAGTCCCTGGGCGATGGGGATCATGTGGACGCGAGTCGGTGCCGCCGCGCAGTAGCGCGGCGTTGGTCTGGGGTGGGCGGGCTTGACAGTTAGTTGCAACTAATGCGACGGACTGCAATGCCTGCGCGCGCCGCAGCGCGGCTGCGCGGCATGAATCAGGTGTCGAGATCAAATGCGCGTTGATCGATTGCCGCTTGCGGCGCGTCGTGGAACGACAACTCGACGCCGATGCGCTCGCCACTGCGCACGCGGCTGATGGCATGCCGGAGGTTCACGCGGTAGTAGCCGCTGTTGCCCTTGAACGGCCGCTGGGCCGTGGCGATGATCGCCGCGTCGCCCAAGCCGAGCGGAACGACCGTCGGACGCGACTGCATACGCGGACGCTGCTCCGTCAGCACCAGTTCGCCGCCCGCGAACTCCTTGCCCGGCGCGGAGAGCAACGCGACCACTTGCAGCGGAAACACATGATCTCCGTCGCTGCGCTGATGCAGTGCCAGATAGTCGTCAGTGCCGAGTTGGTTCAAATGCGACTGCGCCTGCGTTTGCCCGCTCGCCGGTTGCGCTCCCGAAATGCCTCTAGCGTCGCCGGAAATCGATAAGGCATGCCAAGCATCTCGTTCCATCGATTGGCGATGGGCGTCAACTGACGATAGAGATCCGTACGCCATTGCGCCCACGGCTGCGGCAGCGCGGCGCCGAAATACAGCAGATCGCCACGGCCGAGATCGAGCGAGTCCAGCGCAACGCGGCGCAATGCACTCGATGTGCCGGCGTCGCGCGCGAGCAGGCGGGCTTGGTCGGCGCCGGCTAGCCGAGGCAGTACCGCATAACCTTCGCTGTCCAGTTGCGCGGCGATTGCGCTCCAATCGAGCTTGTCGAATGCGTCGGCAGATGAAGTCACGGGCAAGGTCATATTCATTTCAAAAACCCGGCAGCGTCGCCGTCTGCGGAATCTCGCGCGTGGCGGGAATCGACCTCTCGTGTTCGAGCAGCCAGCGCTTGCGATGCAGGCCCCACGCGTAGCCCTTCAACTCGCCGTTGCTCGCGATCACGCGATGGCACGGCACGACGATCGCGATGGGATTCGCGCCGTTCGCCGCGCCGATGTCGATCGCCGCGCGCGGGTCTTCGAATCCCAACGCTCTCGCGAGCTTCCCGTAGCTGGTGGTGGTACCGGCCGGAATGCGGCGCAACGCGGCCCAGACCTTTTCTTCCAGGTCCGAGCCCGCCATGACGACCGGGAGAGCATGGAGCGCGTTCAATTCGCCCGAGAAATAGCGCGTCATGGCGTCGGCAATCGAAGCCGGCGCGGCGGCGTCGATCAATTCGGCGCTGCCGTAACGATCGCGCAGGCCGCGATGCAGACGCGAGCGGTGATCGGAGAATTCGAGCGCGTGCAGTCGATGCTGCGCGTCGCTCACCAGCATGAGGTCGCCAAGCGGCGACTCGATATGGCTGAGAAACAGTTGCATGATGCGCTCCTTCGCGTCCTGCGCGCTAACGTGAATCGTGAAAAATCAGGCCGACGGTATGACGCTTGCCGCTGCGCACGACGCTCACGCCGTGCCGCATCGCGACCCTGCGCGTGCCGCCGCGCCGGTTCGCAGCCGGCCGCTGGTTGACGGTGAACAGCACCGCGTCGCCCTGCTCCAGTGGAATCACTTCGGCACACTGACCGTTCGACGCGCTCTGCGTCATCACAAATTCGCCGCCCTCGAAATCGACGCCGGGCCGGGAGAGCAGCATCGCCACCTGCAGCGGAAACACATGTTCGCCGTAAAGGTCCTGGTGCAGGCAGTTGTAGTCGCCCGGGCCGTATTCGAGGATGAGCGGTGTCGGGCGCGTTTGCCCCGCGCGGTGACACTGATCGAGAAAGGCGTCGAGGTCGGCCGGGTACTGCGTGTCGATCCCAAGTTGCCCGTTCCAGCGGTTGGCGATAGGCGCGAGGTACGGATAGAGCGCATGCCGCAAGCGCTGAAGCAGCGACGGCAGCGGATACGCGAAGTACTTGTATTCCCCGCGCCCAAAATTGTGGCGCGCCATGACGATGCGCGAGCGAAAGCCTTCGTCCCTCGCATAAAGGGCGGCGAGCTGCGCACATTGTTCGGGCCTGAGCACGCGGGGCAGGACGGCATAGCCGCGCGCATCAAGCGATCGCTCGATCTCAACCCAGTCGTACGTTGCGGCTTCCGGCTTCTGAGCCCGCATGGCTCCGGTTTTCATCGCGTCTGTCCCTCCTCTCGCAAGCGGCATTCTCGCCGATCTGCCATACAGACCAACGATACGCCAACGCCCCGCGCGTTCCGATCCGAATGTTGCGCTCTAATTCAGCGCGCGCCACAGCGTGAATGCCACGCGAATGTCACGGCAAGAAACGGGTATCTGCGCGGTTTGCCGGTCGATATCGTTCGTTTCAGGCGGAGCAATCCTGCTTCGCCGTGAATCGAGATCAGCAAGGAGTCGAACATGTCGATGGAAGAGGACAACAAGGCGATCGTTGGCCGCTGGTTCACGCGCTTCTGGGGCGAAACCTGCGACCTCAGCGTCGTAGACGAGCTGGCCGCGCCGGACATGCTGCTCAAGTATTCGCTGCACGAGCCGCGCCGCGGCCGCGAAGACATCAAGGCGTTCATGACCGGCTTTCGCGCCGCATTCCCCAATCTGAGCTTCTGGGGCGCGGCCGATCTCATCGCCGAAGGCGAATACGTGGTGGGTCAGTGGGAAGGCGGCGGCACCCATTCGGGTCCGGCGTTCGGGGACTTTCTCGCGGGATCGTTGCCGGCGGCGAGCGGCCGCAAGATGCATTTCACCGGCACGACCGTGTTGCGCCTGAAAGACGGAAAGATCGTCGAGGAGATCGGGCTCGACGACGGCGTAACCGCGCTCACGCAGCTCGGGCTCATCAAGCGAGTCTGATTGCGCGGCGAATGGAAGGTCTCACATAGGGAGTCGAATCATGTCACAGCTTGCTCCGCTCCTCGCCCTTCACGCGCTCGCCGCTCAACGCGGCGACGGGCTGCGGCCTGAACTTCTCGCACTGTTCTTGCGCCAAGCCCAATCCGATGCCGGACTCAGCGCGAGCATCGATCCGCCGTGCGTCGAAGACAGTCAGGCGCCGCCGCAATGCGCCACGACGTTGGACTGCGCATCGAGCCAAACGGGAATGGCATCGAGCTTTGCTCCCGCGCACGGGCCTTCGATGCACTGCCCGTCTTCGAAACGAAACAACGCGCTGTGATGCGCGCACATGATCACCTGTGCGCGGTACGTCGGCACATGGCCCGGCTCGTAGTCGAGCGGCACCGAGAAGTGCGGGCAGCGGTTCGCGTACGCCCATACTTTGCCGGCCCGCCGCACGACGACGACGGGCCGCCCCGCCAGCGCGGCGTCGATCACGCGCGCGCCGCCGTCGGGCACATCGTCGAGGCAACACAGGCACACGGTCGGCATGATTCACACTCTTTGCTCAGGATTGCCAAGATTCCAGTCCCACGGACGGATCTCGACGTGTTCGAACAAGCCCGCCAACGTGTAAGGATCGTCGCGCACGAAGCGCATCACGTCGTCGTATCCTTCCGCCTCGATAACGAGCAGCGTGCCGTTGAGCGCGTCGCAATGCGGCGCGAGCGTGGAGCCGCCCAGCCGCACGAAAACCCCGCGCTGCGAGGCCGAGCGCAGATAGGTGCGATGCACTGCGCGCTCGCGCTCGCGGACGTCGCGCATGCCGGGCTTGTCGGTGGCGAATACGGCGTAGTAACGCGTGTGCGGTCTCATGCGCGCTCCAGCACGAAGTCGTAGCGCGCCTCCCGAAAGCCGCCCTCGAAACCGAACTGCTGCGCGGCCGCCTCGCCCGCCGCGTGCTCGCGATAGTCGACGAGCAGCGACGGCTTCACGCCGAACACCGCATCGGAATCCAGATACGGGTCGTTCTGGTTGAACAGATGCGTCACGAGCGTGCTGTGGCCCGGCGCCGTGATCATGAAGTGCAAATGGGCGGGCCGCCACGGATGCCGCCCCGTAGCGTTGAGCATGCGGCCCACCGGGCCATCGGTCGGAATGGGATAGCACACGGGCACAATGGTGCGGATCGCGTAACGGCCTTCGGCATCGGTGCGATAGCGGCCGCGCAGGTTGCCGTGCGGCTGTGCGGTGTCCTGCCCCGAGTACATGCCGTTGTCCGCCGTCTGCCACACGTCGAGCAGCGCGTTCGCGACGGGCTTGCCGTCGGTCGTCAGCACGCGGCCATGCACGAGGGCAGGCGTACCCGGCGTGAACGCCATGTTCTCGCCATAGCCTCGTTCCGGCATGCCTTCGATATAGAACGGGCCGAACACGGTCGTATCGGTCGCGCCTGTCGCGTAGCGATGATTGATCGCGTCGACGAGCATCGAGACGCCCAGCGTGTCGGAAAGCAGGATGAATTCCTGGCGCACGACGTCGTCGCACATCTGGCCCGTCTCGGTCAGGAAGCGGATCGCGGCGAACCATTCCGCCTCTGTCGGCTCCACTTCGCGCACATAGGCGTGCAGATGCCGCACGAGACTTTGCATCAGCGTACGCAGGCGCGCGTCGGGTGTGTTCGCGAACCGGCCCACGACCTGTTCCGTCAAGGCGCGTTCGGCCTCGGTGCCATGCATCGACATGGTTGTCTCCTTTCCTTCGTTCTTTACGCCACGCACGCGGCGTGGCGCGGCCCAATTAGCGCGGCGCCGCGCCTTCCCATGCCCGTTGCAGCAATGCACGGATCGCCGCGCGCTCCAACGGTCGCGGATTAGGGTAGGCATTCGTGCACGCAAGATCAGCGGCTTCGTCGAGGCCCGTTTCGGGCATACCGATTTCCTTGAGCGACATTGGAATGCCAAGCGACTCGTTCAACGCATAGAGCCGCGCCCCGGCTTCATCCGCCTGCGCGCCGCCGAGCGAACGCGCCACCCGCTCGAGCGCCTGTGGCGCCGCAGCGCTGTTGTAGTGCGCCGTATGCGGCAGCATGACCGCATGCGTTTGCGCATGCGGCAGATTGAAGGTGCCGCCGAGCGTGTGGCAGAGCTTGTGATGCAGCGCCATGCTCACAGCGCCCAAGGAAGTTCCCGCGAGCCACGCGCCATAGAGCGCGCGACTGCGCATTGCCGCGTCGTCCAGGCGACGCACGACGCCGGGCAGCGCTTCGCCCAACGCGCGAATCGATTCTTCGGCCATCAGGCTGATCACCGGGTTCGCGTCCTCTGCGTAGAGCGCCTCGACCGCGTGCGCCATTGCGTTTATGCCCGAAGCCGCCGAAATGCCGGCCGGCAGCGAGACGGTGAGCGACGGGTCGTAGATGACGGTGCGTGGCAGCACGCGCAGGTCGCGCCCGGTCTTTTTCAGGCGCCCTTCGGTGAGACCGTAGATGGGCGTCATCTCCGAGCCCGCATAGGTCGTGGGCACGGCGACGATCGGCAGCGCCGATTCGAGCGCGATGGCCTTGCCAAGGCCGATGGTCGAGCCGCCGCCCACGGCCACGCAGCACTGCGCGTCCAGCGCCGCCGCTCTCTCGCGCGCGGCCCGCGCGACCTCCACGGGCACGTGCATGACCGCTTCGGCGTGGATGCCCGCGGCGCGCTCGCCGAGCAGGCGCGCGACTTCTTCAGCGAGCGGCCGCTGCTCGGGCGTCGACAGGATCAACGCGCGGCGCGCGCCCAGCCGGTCCACTTCTTCGGGCAACCGCGCGAGGTTGCCCCAGCCGAACACCACGCGCGACGGCGAGCCCTGATAAACGAAGCGATCCATACGTGCCTCAACGCTTGAAGTGGGGCGGCACATGGGCGTCCACGTTGACCCACACCGAGCGGGCCTCCGTGTAGTCGTGCATCGCCTCGAAGCCCATTTCGCGGCCGTAGCCCGATTGACCGACGCCGCCGAACGGGCTACCCGGATTCACGCGCTTGTAGCAGTTCACCCAGCACATGCCCGCCTGAATCTTGCCCGCGATGCTGTGTGCGCGCGAGAGGTCACGCGTCCACAGGCCGCTGCCGAGACCGTAGTCGGTGCCGTTGGCAATGGCGAGTGCCTCTTCGTCGGACTTGAAGCGCAGCACGGTCACGAACGGCCCGAACACCTCTTCGTGCGCGATACGATCGTCCGGCGTCTTCGCCTCGATCACGGTGGGGCGCACGTAGTAGCCGTTGGCGAGCGCGGGGTCCTGCGGCGCACTCCCGCCCGTGAGGACCCGCCCGCCCTGCTCGCGCGCCACATCCACGAAGGCCTTCACGCGTTCCAGATGCTGCAGCGAAGTGAGCGGCCCCATTTCTGTTTCGGGGTCCAAAGGATTACCGACACGAATAGAGGCGGCGAGCGCCACGAAGCGTTCGAGAAATTCGTCGGCGATGCGCTCGTGCAGCACCAGACGCGAGCCCGCAATGCACGCCTGCCCCTGGTTGTGGAAGATCGCCCAGGCCGCGCCGTTGATGGCGGCGTCGAGATTGGCGTCGTCGAACACGATATTGGCGCCCTTGCCGCCCAGTTCGAGCTGCACGCGCTTCAGGTTGCCCTTCGAGGCCTCCACGATGCGCCGCCCCGTAGCCGTCGAGCCGGTGAAGGCGATCTTGCCCACGCCCTCGTGTTCCGCAAGCCGCTGGCCGGCCGTATGTCCGTAGCCCGGCACGATGTTGACGACACCCGCGGGAAAGCCCACTTCCGCCATCAGCTCGACGATGCGCAGCGTGGAAAGCGGCGTGATTTCCGAGGGCTTCAGCACGACCGTGTTGCCGGCCGCGAGCGCCGGGCCCATCTTCCAGCTCGTGAACATGAGCGGGAAATTCCACGGCACGATCTGGCCCACCACGCCAATGGGCGCGCGCTGCACGTAGTTGAGAAAGCCCGCTTCGACCGGTATGACCGAGCCTTGCAGCTTGTCGGCCATGCCGCCGAAGTAGCGGAAGCACGCCGCCGTGCGCGGCACGTCCAGCGTGCGCGAATCGCGGATCGGGTGCCCCGTGTCGAGCGATTCCAATTGCGCGAGTTCTTCGCCGTTCGCTTCGATGGCGTCGGCCAGACGCAGGAGCAGGCGGCCACGTTCGGCGGCCGGCATCGCCGCCCACTGCGGGAAGGCGCGCGTAGCGGCGGCCACGGCCAGATCGATGTCCGCGGCGGTGGCGGCGGCGATCTTCGTGATCAGCGAGCCGTCGTGCGGATTGAGCACGTCGATGGTGCCGCCCTCGACGGCGTCAACGAAGCGGCCGTCGATGAACAATTGCGTTTGCATGGGTAAATCCTCGGTTGATGCTTAGGCGTGCTGCGTAGCTGCGAAACTCGTTCAGAACTCGACCGGATAAGGCTTGAGTTCGCCGCTCTCGTAGCGCGTGGGCAAGCCAGCGGTCGCGTTCTCCCACACGAGCAGCATCGACCGCTTCGTCGAATAACCTTGGTGGCGGATATCGGCGGGCATGGCGCAAATGTCGCCCGCGCGCATGGTGATGCGTGCGCGCGGCGCGCCGGTGTTCTTGTCGCCGATGTCCCAGACGATCTCGTCGGAAAGCTGCAGGAACCACTCCACGCGGTCGTTGCCGTGGAAGACCGGCAGGATGTATTCCTCCGTGGTCGGGCAGAACAGGCTCTGGCCGCACACCGAAGTGACCGAGGGGTTCCATGTCACGTCCGAGCGCGAAAGGTACTTGAAGAGGTTGAACGCGTGCAGCTCGCCTTCGAAACCGGGCTCGGCGTGCACTTCGGGGCTGTCCTGAGGCACGTCGGCGAAGGCGCGGTTCACCGGCAGGTCGTCGCGCAGCGGCGAGTCGCCTTCGAGGCCCGGCATGCGGCGCGTGGCGATGCGCGTGCGCTCGATGGCGGCGTCGTTCTCGCCATGCTTGCGGCCGAATGCGGTGCCGGTTTCCTCGGGCGCGGCGAACGGGTCGAAGCCTTCGTTGGTCCAGTCGTGCAGGATCGCCTTGAAGGTCGCCATGATGGTGGGCGTTTCGAATGTCTCGATATAGTCCACGCCGGCGTCCTTCATGATGCCGTTGAACGAGCCCGCATATACGTCCACCTTGCCGTAGTGATTGCGCGTGCCGAACACGTGGTCGAAGTTCACCCAGCCGTAGAAGAAGCCCCAGGCCACGTCGCGCATCATGGCGCGCAGGAAGGCGTCGGCGGGGATGGCGTGCGTGCGCGTCTGCCCCTTCGCGGGCCACAGCACTTTCACGAAGTACTCGTCGCGCGTGAATTCGAAGGCGCCGAGCGTGTAGCGGCGATAGCCGGTCACGGCGTCGGGCTCGCTTGCGCGTACGGTGTCGGCGGCAAAACCTGCGGAATGGTCGAGGGTATCGAGGGTGGCCATGTGGGTCTCCAGTAGTCGGCTGATCGGTTAGCGCGTGTTTTCAGTGCAGGCAGATATCGGCCCACTTCTGCACGGACAGTTCACCGGCCATGGTCTGCACGAGCGCCACGCCAGCCTTCTGCGCGCTAAAGCGATACGCGCAGCCGGCCGGCAGCAGCGCTTGATGGCCGCGGCGCAACACCACGTGGCCCATCTTGCGGCCCGCAGGCTGCTCGCCCGCGGCGACCGTCCCCGTACCGCCCTTGGGCGGCGTATCGAGCTTGATGAAGTCGATGCGCACTTCGCCATCCATCAGGATCACGAACTCATCGTGCGCGCAGGCGAACCAGCGCGATTGCCCTTCCGTGCGCAGCACCTCGATCACGTAGTCGAGGTTCTTGCCGACCACGACCTTTTCGTAGGGCGCCGAGCTTGCGGCGACTTCGAAGACGTTCGAGAAAACATAGTGGCGGGCGTCGCCGCTCGTGATTTCGATCTCGCCCTTGCGGTACTGCTCGAGCGAGCCGAAGACGGTGTGGAATGACGAATCGGTCATGGCTGTCTCCTGTTTTGGAAGGTTCGTTGGAGTCAACTTTAGGAGCGCTGCGCAGTGGCAACAACCGGCGGCCAGGCGACTACGGCATTCGCGTTTCGCAAATAATCGCGGCAGGCAATCGTCGCAAGCGCTAGCGCACCCAGCCGCGCTCGATCAGCGGCACGTCCCACGCGGGCTCGGGGCCCAGATATTCGGCCAGAAACTCCACCAGCGCCTTCACTTTCAGGGCCTGGCGCTGCGTGGAGGGATATACGGCGGCAAAGCTCAACGCTGAAAGATGGTAGTCGGTGAGGATCGGCACGAGCGAGCCGTTGAGCAGCGCCTCGCTCGCTACGAGCGTAGGCAGGCACACCACGCCGCCGCCCGTGAGCGCGTAGTCGCGCAGCAAATGCACCGAGTTCGAGCGGATCATGCCGGGCAACTCCATCTCCACCACTTCGTCGCCGCGTGTCATCGTCCAGCGGTTACGCGAGGGATAGCCGGAATAGAGCGCCGTGGTGTGCTGCAGCAATTCGCGCGGATGCTGCGGCGCGCCATGCTCTTCTACATAAGCGGGCGTGGCGCAAAAGAGCCGCCGCACCGAAAAGAGCCGTCGCTCGATCAGCGAATCGGAAATCGGCGGGAAGATCTGGAACGCGACGTCGAAGCCTTCTTCGATCGGATCGACCACGCGGTCGTTGACGATCACATCGAGCTGGATGCCTGGATAGCGGCGATTGAACTCGGCGAGCGGCGCGCCGAAATGGCCCAGCGCGAAGCCCGGCAAGATCTGGAGGCGCAGCCTGCCCGTGGGCGTGGCGCGCAGTTCGCGCATCTGGTCGGTCAGCTCGTTCACGCGCCCCACCACCTCCGCGCATTCACGATAAAACGCCTCTCCGACTTCGGAGAGGCGCACGTGCCGCGTGCTGCGATGAAAGAGCGGTGCGTTGACGAACTTCTCCAGTTGCTGGATGCGGTTCGTCACGACCGAACTGGTCACGCCGAGTTGCCGGGCCGCCTCCACGAAACTGCTCGTTTCCGCCACGCGCACAAACGCTTCGATGCTCAAGAATCGGTCCATGCTCCTCTCTTCTTCACGGGTTCGGGCCATCCAAGTATAGGGCCCGCCCCCAATCGCTCGCGCCGCTCCTGCACGGGCGGCGCGGCCACAGAAGTCGACACGGACCGCGCGTGCACACTACTCGGCCTGCCCCGCTGCCGGCAAGGGCGCGGCGGGGACAGGTGGGGCAGCGGCCTCGCTGCGGCGCAGCTTCGCTGGTGCGGTTTCCTTGAGGAAGAGGCTCACCAGCACGCCGAGGAAAACAGCGCCGATCGGCAGCCACAAAATGTTCTGGATACCGAAATGCGCTGCAACGAATCCGGCGAGCGCGGGCGCCACGCCGCCGCCGAAGATTTCGCCCGCGCCCACCACCAGCCCGATCGAAGTCGAGACCATGCCGGCCGGGGCGGCTTCGGTGGCAACCGGTCCCGAGAGCAGCGAAACGAGGCCGAGCGTGAAGAACGACGCCGCGAACAGCACCGCGAAGAGCGCGAACGGCTGTGCGCCCAGACCCCGAAACACGATTAGCATCACAGCGGTGCCCACGAAGCCGATGACGCTCGCGAGGCGCCGGCCCAGCAGATCCGAAAGCCCCGGCAAGCCGAACTGTCCGACGAAACCACCAAAGCCGATTGCCGAGGCCACCACGCCCATGCGCTGCATGTCGAGCGAAAGGTACTGCGTGAGATAGAGCGGCAGCATGGCGCCGAGCACGAACACGCCCGTCATGGCGCAGAAGAGCGCGACCATCGCCACGGGAATGTTGCGGCTGCGGAGCACGTCGCGCCAGTGGCCGCGTTCGGCCTTCGCGGCAGACGCACCCGATTGACGCGCAAGCGCGCCTTGCGGCTCGCGGATCACGCGGTACATCAGCAAGCCAAGAATCAGACCCGGCACCGAGACGAGTGCGAACACCCCGCGCCAACTCATTACGCCCAGCAACTGCGTGGCGATGATCGGCGAAAGCGCGAGCCCGAACAGCGCGAAGCCGCTTTGCTGAAGCCCGAGATTGAAGCCGCGGCGCTTCGGGTGCGAGGCATCGGCCGTGGCGGCGAAGCTTGTCGGGCAGAACGAGCCTTCGGCCACACCCATCAGCGCGCGCACGGCGAGCAGGCTCGCGAAGCCGCCTGCGAGGCCCGAGAAACCCGAGAGCAGCGAGAACGCAATGATCGCCGGAATCAGCACCTTGCGCCGCCCCACCTTGTCGGACATGCCGCCCATGACCGCCGCGAACACGCCCCACGAAAGGCCGAGTATGCCGATGCAATTGCCGACGTCCTGCGCATTGAGGTTGAGGTCTTTCATGATGGACGGGAACAGCGGCGCGATCAGCCAGCGGTCGAGGCCCACGAGGCCGAAGCCCAGCGCCAGCAGCGTCACGGCTTTCCATTCGTAGGCCGTGTCCCATGTGTTCGGTTTCATCTCTGTCTCCTCGGGCCGGCCGGATGCCGCGCCACACGCTCATGTACAAAAACGGGTGTGCGACGCGACGTGCGCCACGGTGCTGGACGCCATCGACATCGACGACGCAAAGATAGTCGCAAGCGCAGCGTAATCAGTACCGGATAACGCCCGAATACGTCATTCGCGGATCGCGAACAATCGGGCGCGAAAGGCCGCCGGGCACGTCAGCCGGGACGCTGCGAGCGGTGCGCACCACGCGTTGCGCCGCGGCGCGCCCACCCCAGGACAATTACGGGTAGACGCTCGCGGGCGCGGCGGGCGGTAGGCATTCAACGCATGAGTTGCGCGAGCCCGAACGCGACGCCCGGCACGAGAATCAACACCAGCAGCGCGACGATGTTGGCGCACAGAAAGTGGACCGTCCCACGGGATCGAACGGCTCTTCAAGGTGGAGGAGAGGGCCGCGCGCCATCCGGGCGATCTCCAGGCCGCTGCCGCGCGGATCGCCGGCAAGATCCGCGAGGAATGAGCGCAGCGATCAGGCTTTGCGCAAGTGTTCGGTATGCATGTCGCTCAAACGGCTCAGCAGGATGCCGTAGCCGGTCAAATGTCCGAGATAGACGCTCGTGAATACGCCCGTTGCGGGCAGCGCTTCGACAAGCGCATTCAGCTCCTCCCGCGTCAGCGGCGCCACGAGCAGACCTGGGCGCTCCACCCGCAGGTCGGCCTGTGAGGCCAGTTGCCGATGCACGTCCACGAGGCGCGCGAGGCCGCGCCGGTATGCCTCTTTCCATTGCGCATCTAGCGCCTCGTATTGCGCATTGAACGTGTCGAGCGTTTCGAGGAAGCCGACGATCGAGTCGAACAGCTCGTGGTAGCACGAAAACAGCGGCAGGCGATCGCGATTGCGTTTTAGATGCGCCGACACCCACGACTGCTCCAGGTCCGACTTGAGGAGATCGTGCGCCTGCTTCAGATTGCTGCTCGACACCCGCAGCGCAGCGGTCGCCGATTTCAGCTTCGCGCGGTCCAGCGTTTTCGTTGCGACCTCGGCGAGCAACGCCTCGGCCTGGGCGTTGCCGTCGTTCACGAGCGTATTCGCCCAGAAACCGTGATCGGGGGGAAAAGCAATCTGCTGGATGACGAAACCGAGCAGCATGCCGAGCACCACGCCTATCAGCCGTTGCTCCAGCAGCGGTATGTGTTCGCCCGTGTAGAGCACGAGCGTCATCGGCACGGTGATGCTCGTCATCTGGAACACCGAAGGCCGGATGCGCACGATGGTGAAGATCACGAGCGGCAGCAGGATGACGCCCAGCCACAGATGCGGCGCGGTGAGCCAGATCAGGAGCGTGCCGATCGGCATCGCAACGAGGTTCGACATCACGCGCTTGTAGAAGTACCCGCGTGCCGCCGAGATGGAACTGCCGAGCGCGAGCGTGAGCATGGCCGAGCCGGAGAGGGCGACCGCCGCCTCGGGATAGCCGCACGCGTATGGAACGCCGAAGCCGATCCACATACCGAGCGTCAGTTTCGTGTATTTCGCGAGTTCGGAGAGAGAGAAACGTGCGAGCGCACGGCGAAACGGCGTGAGCGGTTTGTGGGCGTAGGAGATGGAGGCCATGGATGCCAGCGGTCGTTTCAGGCGGAGCGCCAATGCTAACGCGAATGACATGACTGTTCCGGCACTCAGTCCATCTTCGACGTCGTCCCTTTTATTGCAGGCCCGGATTTTCTTTCCGATTCATCAGATAAAACAAGTCATTTTGCGCGAATGCCCGCCGTTGGGGCTCGGCGGGCCGCGCTGCGCAAACCTCATTCCTTGCGAATTATTTTCAATTTCTTTCCGGTTTTGTTCATTTACCGTCATGTGCAACGGATGAAGTTCGTATTACGAACGGAGCTTTGCGAACGTCTCCGTATCCCTCAAGCACTGGGGTCTGCCCATGACGACAACAACGAAGGTCTCCATTTGCCTGCCGACGTACAACCGGCCTGAACTGCTGGTTCGCTGCATCGACTCGTGCCTCATGCAAACGCATGCGAACATCGAGATCGTGATCGGCGACGATTCGAGCGACGATCGCACGCAGCAACTGATCGCCTCGCGTTACCGCGACGACCCGCGCATCGCCTACCGGCGCAACGTGCCGGCGCTCGGCCAGGCGCCCAACGTGGCCAGCCTCTTCGAGCGCGCGAGCGGAGACAAGATCCTCCTGATCCACGACGACGACTATCTGCTCGTGCATTGCATCGAGAAGCTGCTTGCACAGTGGGGACGTTATCCGGATCTGGAAGTCGCGTTCGGCGATCAATACGAAACCGATCACGACGGGCGCATCATGCACGCGGCTAGCGAGCGCATGAACATCGCGTATCACCGTACGGCCAGCGCCGCGGGACTGCAACACCCGCCGGGCCGCGTGGGCATCGTGCAAATGTTCCCCAACAACGGCTGGCTCGCCGATGCGGCGCTCGTCAAGCGCATCGGCTACGACGACCATTACGGCACCTGCTGCGATTACGTGTTCGGCACGCGCCTGTGCCTCGCGGCAAAACGCGTGTGCTACGTGAACGAGTACGTCTCGTGCTATCGCATTACCGACGTTTCGGTATCCCAGGCGACGCGCACGAGCATCAACGCGTCGTCGATCTCAGCGTGGCGCTTCCTCAAAAGCCTCGCGCTGCCGCCCGAACTCGAACCGGCTCGCAAGCTCGCCATGCGCCGGCTCGTGCCGATCGTGGTCTCGCTGCTCGCGCGCAATCGCGAGGCGCGCGCTGGTCTGCAGCTCGCGCTCGGCAATCTCTACGCGTACCGCTTCGGCTTCAGCCCGCGACTCTACTACCACCTGCTGATGATCTGGAAAGCCACGCGGCGGCGCGGCACGGAGTCCGTCGCCCTGTTGGGCATGAAGGACGAGCACGTCGTGAATACGTCCCGAACGCGCATGCCGTAGCAGACACATCACGCCGTGAACGGGGCCGCAGGTCCGGGGTGCACCTTTCGTGACGGGCTCGAAGTCGTCCGTCTCGTTGGAATACGCGCACATGGCGTTGGCGAGCGCACCTGTACATGGCGTCTCCTTGCCGGACCGGTATTCGATTGGATTGCCTTTTAGTGTCGACAGTTGGATTCGGCATATGGCGAATTCCCGCCTTTCTCCGGGACCTTCTCGCAACCGTGTCTACATCTCCGTAACCGCCCTGCGATTTCGAGAGCGAAGCGGGCGGCGGATTTGTTACACTCCGCGGCGCTGCGCCCGGTCGCGGCGTCCCGGGGAAAGAAAGCGCATGGATGAAGACGTCGGCGTACTGGCCGCCCTGGAAACCGGCGAGCAGTCGAGCGTCGCCGAGATTGCCGACTGAGTGGCGCGCGGCATCATCGAAGGCCGGCTGCGTCCCGGCGACGACCTGAATTCGGTCGATCTCGCCAAACGCTTTGGCGTGAGCCGTATGCCCGTGCGTGAGGCGCTTTTCGCGCTCACGCGCGAAGGCCTCGTCGACTGGTCGCCGCGCCGCAGCCTGCAGCCTGTGCCGAGCATGTGCCCTCGCTGCGCCCCTTTTTATTGACGCGGATGCCGCGTCGAACGGGGCCTGCGGCCCTCCCCGCCAGGCTTGCCGAAAGGCCGGGGATACAACATACTTGACGATTCGACCGAATTCCTTCCGCATCCTCGTTCTACCGGGTTCTTTCTCATCATGAGCACAATTCTTGAAAGCCTTCCGACCGGCCAAAAGGTCGGTATCGCCTTCTCCGGCGGCCTCGACACCAGCGCCGCGCTGCACTGGATGAAGCTCAAGGGCGCCGTGCCTTACGCCTATACGGCGAACCTGGGCCAGCCCGACGAAGACGACTACGATTCGATCCCGCGCCGCGCGACCGAATACGGCGCCGCCGGTGCACGCCTGATAGACTGCCGCGCGCAGCTCGTGGCGGAAGGCATCGCCGCCCTGCAATGCGGCGCATTCCACATCTCGACGGCCGGCGTCACGTACTTCAATACGACCCCGATCGGCCGCGCTGTGACGGGCACGATGCTCGTGGCGGCGATGAAGGAAGACGGCGTCAACATCTGGGGCGACGGTTCGACCTACAAGGGCAACGACATCGAGCGCTTCTACCGCTATGGCCTGCTCGTCAACCCGGACCTGAAGATCTACAAGCCGTGGCTCGATCAGCAGTTCATCGACGAACTGGGCGGCCGCTCGGAAATGTCGGAGTTCATGCGCCAGTCGGGCTTCGAATACAAGATGTCGGCCGAGAAGGCCTATTCGACGGACTCGAATCTGCTCGGCGCAACGCACGAAGCGAAGGACCTCGAAAGCCTGGAAAGCGGCATCAAGATCGTGAACCCGATCATGGGCGTGGCGTTCTGGCGCGACGACGTCAAGATCGACCGCGAAGAAGTGACGATCCGCTTCGAGGAAGGCCAGCCGGTCGCGCTGAACGGCCAGACGTTCCCGAACGCCGTGGAACTGCTGCTCGAAGCGAACCGCATCGGCGGCCGTCACGGTCTGGGCATGAGCGACCAGATCGAAAACCGCATCATCGAGGCGAAGAGCCGGGGCATCTACGAAGCCCCGGGTCTGGCGCTGCTTCACATCGCGTATGAGCGCCTCGTGACGGGCATCCACAACGAAGACACCATCGAGCAGTACCGCGAGAACGGCCGCCGCCTGGGCCGCCTGCTGTACCAGGGCCGCTGGTTCGACCCGCAAGCCATCATGCTGCGTGAAACGGCCCAGCACTGGGTGGCGCGCGCCATCACCGGCGAAGTGAAGATCGAACTGCGTCGTGGCAACGACTATTCGATCCTCAGCACGAAGTCGGACAACCTCACGTATCAGCCGGAGCGTCTGTCGATGGAGAAGGTCGCCTCGACGTTCTCGCCGCGCGACCGTATCGGCCAGCTGACGATGCGCAACCTCGACATCACCGACACGCGCGAGAAGCTGCGTGTGTACTCGAAGGTCGGTCTGCTCGCGCCGGGGGCGGCTTATACGCTGCCGCAACTGAACGACGAGAAGAAGTAAGGCGTCGTCGCTTTGTGAAGAAGGGGAAGGCACCGGGCCTTCCCTTTTTTTATGTCTGCGAGGGTTTGAATCTGGCGTTTGAGTTACCCACAGATTTTGTTGGCAAGCTTGTGGAGAACGCCTGGGACGCGGGCCCTAACTCCTTGATCGGCTGGAAGTTTTCAGCTGCGTGAGCGCCGGAGGCAGTGACGGACTGCGAGGCCAGGCCGCAATACGCCCACCGACATATCAGCCGTCTAGCGTATTGAAGACGCTCACTGCACGGCAAGCTGCTTCATCTTCCCGTAGACGAATTGCCCGAAGTACCACGACAGATCGGAGTGGTTGAGGATGTTGCTGTCTGAGAGCGCCCCCGCCTCGAGCTTCAGGCGGCGCAGCATGAGCTTGCCGGCCTGCGAGGCGATGTAGAGGCGCACCAGCTCCTTGCGGGTCTTCTCGTCGGCCGATTCGAAGTGCTCGCGACCTTGCTTGACCTCCTCGTTGCGCTGCGAGCGCGCCTCTTCGTCGCGCGCCGCGATGCTCTGCTTCACCGCCGTGGTCGCGACCGTCCTGGCGGTCTCCTGAGCCGTCGCAGCCACGGCCAGCTCGCCCTGGATCGCCACCATCTTGCGCTCGGCCTCCGAGACCTGCCAGTTGTGGCTCAACGCCTTCATCAGATAGCCCGCAGGGCTCTTGGTCACCTTGCCCTGGTTGAGCCGGAAACGCGTGTATTCGATGGCCTGCTGGATGCGCTCGTCAGTCCAGCTCATGCGATGCTCTGCGATCACGTCGAACTGCTTGTTGGAGAGGCCGAACTCCTCCTTGAGCGTGAGCAGCAGGTCGTGCGCATCGGGCTGCCGCGAGAGAAGCGCGGCGACCGTGTCCTTGCGCTTCATCCGGAAGCGGATCTTGTTGATTTTGCGAGAGGTTTCCGAGTCGGCCCGGGTTTCGTAGCTGAGGTCGATGTCCGATAGCTCGTTGATCTGGCGCACCGCCGGATCGAGATACTTGGGCCGGAAATGCTTGAACTCCGACGCGCTCGTACCTAGTTTGCCGGGCCAGCGCCGCATGACGTCGAGCTCGATCCAGTCGGTCAAACCGGCCGCCACGAACGGCAGCACATAATCGTAGATGGCGCGCGCGTAGGTTTGCGAGAACGACGCCGTGATGCACAGATTCAGCCAGTGATGCTTGTCGGGCCCGGTGATGTGGCGCAGCATGAGCGGCGGAATGCGAAACTGGATGCGCCCCTTGCCGATCTTGACGCTGCCCATCAGCTGCTCGGAAATCCACTGGTCGTCTTCGCTGGGTGCGCGCTCGGGAGGCGTGTCGGTCACTTCGATCAGCACGCGCTGCGCTTCCTTGATGACGCTCTGCAAATGGCGCACGTTGCGGCTCTCATAGCGCATGAGCCACTTGAAGTAGTTCAGGTCGACGTCGTAGACATCGCGCGGCGCGGGTTCCTGGGCGGCAATGAAATAGGCGGCGTCGATGAAACGGCGCGAAGACAGCCCAAGCCCATTGATGGCGACGAACACGTTGTTGCGCTGAAAACCGATCTCGCGCGTGCTTTCATTGATCGGCTGGCCAGACATCTCCTCAAAGAGACCCAGCGACATCTGCAGTGTTGTAGTCCTTCGGCCGCTCTCCTCCGACATACGCACGCTCTCCCCGTCGACATTGGCGGGCACTCTATCACTACTCAAACACAAGTCAACACAATAAACGTTACCTCAAACAGCCGCGCAATTCGGCTCTCGCACAAAAAACGTACCTGATCGCACAAATATCTCTACAGCGACAGCACATAAAACGGCACCTGGCCGCACATAAAACGGTGCAGTGCGCACATAGAACGGTGCTTTTACAGGGCAAGCGTTTGAAAAGAAAGAAAACACTTGCGCACGTTAGTTGGTTGGTGGGTTTTTATCTTTAAGTAAACAAACAAACCGCCTGCAAAAAGAGATACTCAACGCAAAATTTGTCGTGTTGTGTCTCCTGATGCAGTCAGAGAAATCCAGGTGGGGTAGCTTCAAAGCCCCGCGCGCAAAGGCTTCCAGCAGGGGGGCAACTGGAGGCGATTTGCCTTTGGTCCGCCGGAAACGGTGGAAGGGTAACGATTTCTGTGCAGCTCCAGTGGCTTTTGGAAGAGGTTTATGTGCAGAACGTCTTTTGACGAGCCGCGACCGGGTTGAATCCGGCAAAGGTGACCGTCGACGTTATCCAGGAGTGACTTCTCGACGGGAGGAACGGAAGGCAACGGAATTTGTGCACGCGCGAGCGACGCCGTGATAGCAACGTTTTTTGTGCACATTCCGGATCCCGGGCGACAGGTAACGCTTATTGTGTGGTCACGACGCGGTGGTTTTGTCGTTTGGCGGCGGGACGAGGTAACGGAATTTGTGCAGCGTTGGCGCTGAGGTACGTCCTCCGGGAATTCAAGCGCCTCGAAACAGCGAAATGCCAGCCCTACCGGTGCGGAGGGGAAATCAGGTAACGGTTTTTGTGCCGTGTGGTGGCGGGGGCCGGTGCAGCAAGGCTTTCACTGCGCGTGCGGTAACGGTTTATGTGCAGTTGTGGCTGGCCCGGCTGGGCAGCAGAAATCTGGAAGCACAAAAATCGTTACCTGACCGCTAGATCGGGGAGCGGCGGCGGATCATGCGATCGAATTGCACAAAAACCGTGACTGTGCGGGGGCATGCGAGCGATGAAGCTTGCGCGAAAAGAACCGCAGCGGGATGCGCACAAAAACCGCGACCGGCGTGGAGGCAACGAAGTGCTCTGGCCCCGACGTTTTGAACCAAAATTAGGCAGACAGGAGAGAAAGGGTCTATCGCGGCCGTGGTGACGTTGCCGGTTTCGCGGGTACTTTCCCCTTAGGAACGTCCCACGAGGGCAATAGAGACCGTTTTGAAGGGCCATTTTTTTTCATATCGCCCTCAATTAGTGTGTTTTCATACGCTTTTGCTGTATTCTACGCTTTATCCAAATTCTGATAAAAAGCGTATTAATGGCGAAAACTATCGAATTGCCGTCGATCGATCGACGTGTGGATCTTTCCGCGATCACTGAATTTGCCGAAGAGGCCGGTCGGCTATCGGAAGAGCTTCGGGAGATGATGCTGGCGCCCCGACCCCGAAAGATGGCGCCCACCTTCACGTCCGCTCAGGTCGCAGAGATGTGCGGCATTGATCGCATCAAATTGAACAACCTGCTTGCCACCCGCGAAGGTCTCCCGCAAGGCGTGGCGCAGGGGTCCGGGCGTAGCCGGGTCTTCACCTTGCCCGAAGCGCGAACCTGGGTCCAGCAGGTTTCCGATATTTATCAGACACCGCTCCACACCGGCGTGCGCGACGCCGACGGCAAGGTGATCCTGGTTGCCAACTTCAAGGGCGGCTCGACGAAGACGACCACGACCATGTGTCTCGCTCAAGGCCTGACCTTGCGTGGCCGCAAGGTTCTGCTGATCGACCTGGATCCGCAAGCGTCGCTCACGGAACTTTGCGGTCTGTATGCCGAAAAGGAAGTGACTGAGGATAGCACGGTCCTGCCGTTCATCTACGACCCGCATATGGAAGGCGGTCTGCTGAACTTTGTGCAGGAAACCTACTGGGACGGGCTTGACGTTATTCCCGCGCACCCCACGCTGTTTTCCGCGGAGTTCCATATTCCCGGTACCGTGATCAAGAACCCGGGATTCAAGTTCTGGGATCTGCTTCGCCAGGGAGTGGAGGTGCTGCGCAAGCAATACGACTACATCATTCTGGATACGGCGCCGTCGCTGTCCTATCTCACGATCAACGCGCTCATGGCCGCCGACGCAATGGTCATGCCGCTCGTGCCCGAAAGTCTGGACTTCATCAGTTCGGTCTCGTTCTGGAGCCTGTTTTCAGACCTGGCGCACACGATCATGGAACGCGGCGACGAGAAGACGTACGACTTCGTTTCCGTTCTGCTTTCGAAGGTCGACTACGGCAAGACGTCGTCAGCACCGGTCGTGCGCTCATGGGTGCAGCGGACTTACAAGGACTGGGTGAACGCGCTCGAGGTGCCGGCCAGCTCCGCAATGAGTAACGGCGCACTCGCCATGGCTACCGTGTTCGACATCAGCAAGGGAGACCTCGCTGACAAAACAGTGGCGCGCGTGCGTCAGCCGCTAACTGATTACGTACAGTGGATCGACGATCTTTACGTAGAAAAATGGAGGGCCGGCAAGTGAGTTCATTCCGCGACAAGATGGCGGCGAAGACCCGTGAACTCGGTTCGTCGTCGGAGCGGCCAGCCACAGAGCGGCCGGCAGCCGTCGCTCCGGCCGAGCCGGCGCGACGCAGCAGCGCGTTCAAGACCGGGCCCGGCATGCTCGGCGCGTTGGCGGTGGCGCAGCAGCGCATCCAGGAACTGGAGAACACGAGCGACAAGCTCATGCTTCCGGTGAACGCGATTCAGCCGAACCCGTGGCAGCCGCGCAAGATCTTCAGCGACGAGGGCCTTGCGTCGCTGGCTGAATCGATCCGCGAAGTCGGGCTTATCGAGCCGGTCGTTGTTCGTCGTGCGGAGAACGGCTATCAGCTGATCGCTGGCGAGCGACGTCTTCGTGCGCACGCCCTGATTCAGGCGCAGGACATTCGTGCCTCCGTGATCGAGTGCTCCGATCAGGACATGGCAGTTCTCGCGCTCGTGGAAAACGTCGGCCGCGAAGACCTCACCGACTACGAGATCGGGCAGTCGCTGCGCCGCGCCGAACGAGAGTTTCCAACTCGCAAGCGTATGGCCGAGGCGTTGGGGATGTCGCGCAAAGGTCTGTACCGCTTTTTGGCCTTTGAGAATCTGCCGGATTTCATCCGACGCGATCTTGATCTGAATCCGCGACTGCTCGGCGGGTCGGCCGCTGACGAGGTTGTTTCGGCAATCAAGAAGTTCGGCTCGGCGGGTCTTTCGGCAGCGCGCCAGTTGTGGCCGGCGGTGGTCGAGCGGACGCTGGATCAAGGCAAGCTGGCTGCGGCGATTGGAGCGCAAGCCAGTCGAGGGGAGTCGACCGAAAGCGTATCGGAGCGCAGCATCGAGAAGATCTTTTCGGGCAAGAGCCACGCCGGCAGCATTACGAAGGACACGAACAGCTTTACGGTGAAGCTCAAGACTGGCGTGTTGTCGGATGCCCAGGAAACGCAAATTCGGGAGCTGATTAGTCAGCTGTTCAATGTGAAACCCGGCTGATTGGGCCGTGAGATTGTTGATGGAGATGGGAGCCCGCTTCGGCGGGCTTTTTCTTTTTGCGGGGTTAGGTCGTGTGTCGAGTTGACACACAGTTGCCCGTCGCATGAGAGGCGTTGGTGGGCGGGCGAGCGTGTGTCGAGTCGACACACGAGCAAGGTGAGTCGTGGCCGGGAGCGCGGGCTGTGAGGATGCTGTGGGTGCCTCGCGGATTCCAGTAGTAGTCAGCACGGGGAGGGTTGGTTGCCGGGCCAGCATATCAAGGCAGTCGACGCGGCTCGTGTGTCGACTCGACACACGAGCGAGCAGGCGTGCCGAAAGACGATACAAATAGCCGCCTCGATTACTCCGTCGGCGACGCCCAACGGGCTGCCGTCGGCGCGAGGCGCGCTCGAAAACCGGGTGGCGGCGGTCGTCAATTTCACTTGTTTGGGGTTAGGCGCTGTGTCGAGTCGACACACACGGACCGCGGCTCCGAACGGCGGTAGCCATGGGACGCACGACAACTAGCATTGGGGGTGAGGTCATCTCCGCAGCGAGGCATGGTGCTTTGTGTGGAGCGAGAGGGCGAACCGTCGCTTGTCCCATTCGCGTGCTGACTCCCGCCGCCCAAAGCAGTGTGTCGAGTCGACACAGACGGACTGTGGCTCCGAACCGCGGGAGTCATGGGAACACGACAATGAGCATGAGGGTGAGGTTTCGTCTCCGCACTCATCGTTCAGTGTGTAAGAGCGAGAGGGTGTCCCTCGCCTGTTCGCTCGGAGACTGACTTCCCGCCCGGAGCAGTGTGTCGAGTCGACACACTGCCACTGCCTCCTCTCCGTCGCCGCCGGGGGGGATTGCGACCCGGGACACGCGCGACAGCAGCAGAACGAAAACAATGAGGTGATCTGCCCGGCAACACACATTGTGCGGTGTGCGGGATTCATGGCGGATTTGTGGGCCGAGGCAGTGTGTCGAGTCGACACACAGTCGTTGGCTCTCAGCAGTTGTGGCCTCACGGACTGTGACGCGTGAAAAGGCAACCGCTCGTGTGGACGTCTCTGGCGGTGCTGGCTGCCTCGGTGCAATTCGCGTCGGCAGCGTGTGCGTCCTATCGAGCGTGTCTGCGTGTCGACTCGTCACGTCGCCGGCGTATCTCAACTATCTGGGGCTTCAAATAGCGGTTACCTCCCTGTCACCGGAAGACGAGGATGCCCCTCCGCTGCTCTGGCCGAAATCAAGCCTCTTCGAAGAATTGGAGGAGCGCTATGTTCGGTATCGCTTCCTGAGAGCATGTGCTGCCGCCAATGGGCGGGCGCATTACATGTCCAGCGATCTGCATCGTACGATGGACCTGCCACACCTCTGACTTGCAGTTGCTGGTGCATGTGCCCCAACTGGGACATTACGCCCGCTCTCGGTTTGCCCCCAGGAGCCCGCGCAGACAGTCTTCGCAGGTGGCCGGGAGCCATGGCTTTGCCACATCGCTGATCTTGATTTTTCCCCGACACATTCTCGGGTGGTGAGCGCGCTTCGGTCTACGCGGCACACGAATGTGACGCTACGCTCATGCCCGATCAGTGCATGAGCGTAGCGGCCCCCCAAACGGACGGCTTGATAGTGGCCGGCCGCGCCATGTGCTCGCGTAAGTCGCTTGCGCCTTACGCTGAGATTCCAGCCTGGTTGTCTCCGGCACAGGCGAGGCAGCGCCGCTCAGTCCTTCTCACTTGACCCCTCCTTTCGGGACGACCGGCGGGGCAGCGGCGGCAGAACTGATGGCCCGTAAGTCTGAGGTGAGCCCGTTGTGCGCGGTGTGTGGGACTCTTGGTATCGTGCGCCATGTCGGTTGGCGCCTATGAACGAACTGAACCAGGTCAGCACAGCAACGCGAGGACTAGGCGGGGGGACGAACGATCACGGAAGAAATCCCGCTATTTGCCCCGCAGATTGGCGCCATAAATGCAACTAACTGATGACGCGGATCCGATGGGGACGAAGCAACCAATGTGGGGCCGCTCGCGTCAGTGCTGCGACTGCCCCCGAGCAAACAAAGTAGCGATCGACGCGTCTCCATCGAGAAATAGAGGAGACGAGTGGAGCACCCAGAACCGCACATCGACCCCGACGCGAACAGAACCACATCGTAGAAACTATCGTCACACCGGGTCAATCCGCCCTCAGAACGCGATCCCAAGGGCGTGAAACAATTAACCCACAACCAATAAATCGCCGAAAGCCTTATGCGACGGGCGTTCTATGCCTGAAACAATCCAAATTCTACTTCTTGTTTCACGGCGGTAACGACATTACGACCCCGAAACACAGCCAGAATGAGTGCCTAGGAGCCAGAACCCGCTTCGCCAGCATCCATCGTACATTTCAATACGTATTTTGTAGTTTTCAATTTTTGCGCCGGAGTGACGCGCGAAGCCGCGCTTCACCCCTCGACGTACGACGGTACCCGTATCCCACCCATGCGCGTCGATTAAAATTGGGCCCCGTTGCAGAACACTAGACAGGGCTCCGGTCCGGCTCGTGGTCACGCTCAAATCGCCAGCGCCCATCATGTGCTGCTCGCGCGAGAAAGCAGCAGTCACCCTTTCTCCATTCAGCGCCCGTAAACACCATACAGGAAACGTCGTGAAGTTCATCCACGCGGCAGATCTACACCTCGACAGCCCGCTTCATGGCCTGAGCGCATACCCCGATGCGCCGGTCGCCCAATTGCGCAACGCCACGCGCGAGGCGCTGCGCCTGCTCGTCGATCGCGCCATCGACGAAGAGGTCGCGTTCGTCGTCCTCGCCGGCGATCTCTACGACGGCGACTGGAAGGACCACAACACCGGTGTCTTCTTCGGCCAGCAGATGGGACGTCTGCGCAAGGCTGGCATTCGCGTCTTCGCGTTGTGGGGCAATCACGACGCAGAAAGCGAAATGACCAGGAAGCTCACATTGCCGGACAACGTGACGGTGTTCAGTCATCGCAAGGCTGAAACTCACGCGCTGCACGACATCAAGGTGGCGCTGCACGGACAGAGCTTCAAGGACAAAGCCGTGGTGGAAAATCTCGCCGTGGGTTACCCGTCGCCGGTTTCCGGTTATTACAACATCGGTGTGCTCCACACCGCGCTCGAAGGCTATGCCGCGCATGCGACTTACGCGCCATGCACGCGTGCCGAATTGCACGCGAAGGGTTACGACTACTGGGCGCTAGGTCACGTCCACGAGTTCCAGCAGTGGGCGGAAGAGTCGACGATCGTATTCCCGGGCAATCTGCAGGGCCGGCACATCCGCGAAACGGGGCGCCGGGGCGCCGTGCTCGTGAGCGTCGAGGGCTGCCGCACGGAGGTCGAACGTCTCTACCTCGATGTGCTGCGCTGGGAGTCGGTGGGCGTCGACGCGAGCGACTGCGAAAGCGTCGCGGATCTGTCGCGCAAGATTGGCGCCGCGCTCGAAGCGCTGCTATCCGTCGACGCGCATGTGCCGCGCGCGGTGCGCGTGACGGTGACGGGCAAGTCGCCGGCACATGGACTCTTTTTCGGGCGCGCCGCGCAATTGCGCGCTGAAGTGCTCAATCAGGTCGGCATTATCGGCAATGACACGCTGTGGCTGGAAAAGGTCAAGCTCGAAACGAGCGCGGCCGATACGGCTGCCGCACAGAACGAGCAGATCGAAGCGCTCGCCGATCTCAAACTGCTACTCGAAGCCGCCACGCAAGACGCCGAATTTCTCGCGCTGCTCGAACGCGATTTGCGCGCCTTCGTCGGCAAGGTGCGCAGCGAAGTGAAAGAAGACGCGCCACTGCTCGAATTCGCCCGCGAGGGCAAACTCGCAGCGCTGGTGGAGCAGGTCGGCCCCGCGCTGCTTGCGCGCCTTTCCACGGGAGAATGACCAGTGCGTCTCAAGCAACTCGATTTGATCAAATACGGAAAATTCACTGATACGACCCTGCCGTTTCCCCACGCCGCGCACGATTTCCACGTCATCGTCGGGCCGAACGAAGCGGGCAAGTCCACAGTGCGCACCGCTGTGTCGGAGTTGTTGTTTGGCATGCGGCTGCAAACGCCGCTCGATTTTCTCCATAACACGCCGGAATTGCGCATTGGCGGCGTGCTGGAAAACGACGCGGCCGAGCGACGATTTCATCGCGCGCGCGGCCGGAACTCGCTGCGCACCCCGCAAGACGACAAACTACCCGAGGACTTTCTCGCCGCATTTCTCGACGGCACGAGCAAGGAGTTCTTCGAGCAGATGTTCGGCCTCGATCATGCGCGGCTCGTTGAAGGGGGGCGCAGCATTCTTGACGCATCGGACAAGCTCGGCCAGGTGTTGTTCGAATCGGCGGTGGGTGTGGGGCGCCTCGGGCCCGTGCGCGAGGAACTCGAAAGTCGCGCGGCCGAACTTTGGGCTCCGCGACGCAGCGGCAGTGCGTACGCACAAGCGGAAACGTCGTTCGCCGAGGCAACGAGCGAACTGAAGGCCGCGCAGGTGCGCACGCGCGATTGGGTCGAGAAGAAGGACGCGCTCGAAGCAGTCGAACAGGCTATTGAGCGTTTGCGCGCCGAACAGCGCAGTTTCGAATCGCAGCGCTCGAAGCTCGAACGCGTGCGCCGTCTCGCTCCCTGTATAGAAGAGCTTTCGCTCAAGCAAAACGAGTTGGCCGCATTGGGCGAGGTCATCGATCTACCGCCCACCGCCTACGCCGATCTGTTGAAGGCGCAAGCCGACATCGCCGCCGAGCGTAAAGTGCAGGAAGCGTGGCAGGCCGATCTTGCAGGTAAAGAAGCGTCACGTGATGCGATCGAGCCCGATCGCGCGGCACTTGCGCTCGCCGCCGAAATCGACGCACTCGACACGCTGCGCGGCGAATGCGTCAATCATCCGCGTGAATTGCTGGTGCGTGAAACTGAGATCCGCAACTATCTCGATGCCGCATTCGCCGCTGCGGCCCAGCTTGGCTGGCCGGGTGACGAAGCCGCATTGCGTGCGGCGTTGCCCGGCGCGCTCGCGCTGAAGACGGTGACCAACCTGCTGCGCGATCACGGTCTTCGCGAGCAGGCGCTCACGACGGCGCGCGAGGCGCATGACGAACAGACGCGCAAGCTCGCACAATTGCAGCAGCAGCTTGTGCGCCTGCCCGGTATCGACGTGCCGCGTGCGTTGCACGCCGCGCTCGACGATGCGCGCGAATTCCGCAACAGTGTGACGAAGGAAAATGCGCTCGAGCGCGAACTGGCGGATGCGCAGCGCACGGTCGAAGAAAAGCGCCAACTGCTCGGTCGATGGAGCAAGCCGGTGCAAGCACTGCGCGCGCTCGACCTGCCATCGGCCACGCGCCTGGCCGCACTGCAAAAGGAAGAAAGCGAGCGCACGAGCGCGGTGGCCGCAGCGCGAGAAGCGGTCACGGCCGCACAAGAAGAGATCGAGCGTTTCGAATTGCAGGAGACGCATTTCACGCAGGGCAACAAGGTTGTCACGACCGCAGAAGTGCAGGCTGCGCGCACACGCCGCGACAGCGCGTGGGACGAAGTCAAGGCGGCGCGCGTCAGTCTCGCGGATGGTGCGCCCGCCGTGGACGACGCGATGCGCCTGGCCGACGAGCTGGTCGATGCACAGCTCGGCACTTCGCAGGCGGCGGCCACATTGCAGAACTTGCGTCAGCAAGTCGAGACGGCGCGCGCGAACGCGCAGCGCAAGCTTGCAGCGTTGAGCGAACGCGAGCGCGAACTCAAGGCCTTTCGCAATAGCTGGACGCAATCTGCAATCGACGCGCAACTGCCTGGCATGCCGCTTGCGGACATGGGCGCGTGGCTCGCGAATCGCGAAGCGGCGCTCAACGCACAGAGCGAAAGCGACCGCCGCGCGAGCGAGTTCGAAGCGCGTCGCGCGGCGCGCATTGCCGCGCATGCGGCGCTGCTGGAAGCCTTGCGGCCGGTCGCACAGGCAAATGAAGACGATGCGCTGACGACGTTGATTGGCATGGCGGAAACCGTCGTGCAATCGGCCCAGAAGAGCGCCGTGCAGCGCGAAGGTCTCGAAACGCAGATTCGCGACGCCGAACGCGCGAGCGAAGCCGCGCAATCGCGCTTGAAGATTGAACAGGACGCCTACGCAAAGTGGCAGACGCAATGGCGTGAGGCGCTCGCGCAAGCCAATCTCGGCGCACGCGCGGCGACGCTCGCAGCAGCGGAAGGCGCCATCGAACTCGCCAATGCCATTGCTGCCGCTTTTTCGGATGCCGAAGTACCCCGTAACCGCATTCGTGCGATCTGCACGCAATTGACGATTCTGGCAGCCGACGCGCGACGCCTCGCCGAGGCGCTCGCGCCCGAATGGCCCGCGTCGGGCGACGGCATCGACGTGGCGCGTCAGCTCGCGGCGCGGCTCGCCACCGCGCGCGAAACGGCGAAATCCCTCGCTCAGGCCGATGCCGACGTGCAGGTTGCCCGTATGCGCGTGGCCGACGCAGCAGCGGCGGTGGCGGGCGCACAGGCGCGCATCGAGCCCATTCTGAAGCTCGCGGGCGTGAACGAGATCGACGCGGCATTGCCGCTCGCCGAGCGTTCCGACGTGCGCCGCGCGCTGTCGAAGGCGATCTCGGCGGCGCGGGACACGCTCGTGCGCGAAGGCGACGGACTTGCGCAGGAGGCCATCGAGGCGGAGATCGCTGAGCAGCACATCACCGAGGTGCCCGCGCTGCTCGCAACCGTAAACCAGAAACGCGAAGCGGGCGACCGTGCGCTGAGCGAGTGCCTGCAGCAACAGGTCAGCGCAAAGCAAGCGTTCGACGCGATCAACGGCCAGGCCAATGCCGCGCTCGCCGAAGCGAAACGCCAGGAAGCCCTGAGCGCCATGGGCGACGCCGCGGAGCAATATCTCGAAGCCGCGACCGCAAGCCGCCTGCTCAAATGGGCAACGGATCGTTATCGCGACCAGAAGCAGGGGCCGATGCTGCGTCGCGCGGGTGAAATATTCAGTGGACTCACGCTCGGTGATTTCGCGAGGCTCGTGGTGGACAACGAACGCAATCCGCCCGCGTTGCATGCGCGCCGCAGCGACGGCAAAACCGTGGAAGTGAGTGGAATGAGTGAAGGCACGCGCGATCAGCTTTTTCTCGCGCTGCGCATCGCGGCCCTCGAATTGCAGCTGGTGAGCAAGGCGGCGCTCCCTTTCGTGGCCGACGATCTCTTCATCAATTTCGACGACGAGCGAGCAAAGGCCGGTTTCGCGGCATTACGGAATCTCTCCGCGAAAACCCAGGTGTTGTTTCTCACGCACCACGATCACCTTTTGCCCATGATCCGCGAGATTTTTGGCGCGCGGGTCAACATTGTCGAATTGCAGCGTACGCCTGTCCTCGCGTAGCGGTGCGAATGTTTTCTCAATGGAAATTCATGGAGACTTTGTTTGCGGAACGATCAATAGTCCGATCAGGAAACATGTTTTCCACTACAAAACATTCGTTTAAATTTGCCACCATGCGTGATTTGACTTCATAATCACCCTGTCTTTCGCGACGCCCCGGCCGACAAGATCGCAATTCGATCGGCCAGTGATGGTTGAAGGGTGTCCGTAAAAACCGTGAATAAGGAGGTGTGAATGGTCACCCTGGATGCAATTCAATCGAAGATCGCAAAGCTGCAAAAGCAGGCCGAATCGATCGTGGAAAAACAAGCGTCGGTCGGTCTCACGAAAATTCGCGATCTGATGGCCAGACACGGCCTGAGCGTGGCCGACATCGACCGCTTCGTCGGCAAGAAACGCGGCCGCAAGCCTGGCAAAGGCGTCAAAGCCGCAGGTCCAAAGCGCACCGTTGCGGCCAAATATGCCGATCCGAAAACGGGCGCCACGTGGACCGGCCGCGGCCGTGCGCCGGCATGGATTCGCGACGTGAAAGACCGTTCGAAATTCCTGATCGACGGCAGCGCGGCAAAGACCGCTAGCAACGCCGCGCGCAAACCGCGCGCCAATGCCGCCGCGGTGAAAAAGACCGCGGCGAAGCGCGCTAAGGCCGCGCCCGCGAAGAAAGCGGCACCCGCAAAGCGGGCGGGGCGTAAAACGGCAGGCCGTCGAGCCGGCGCGAAGTCGGCACAAGCCGCAGCGGCTGCTTAATAAAGTCGCTGAAAAAAGCGCATAAGCGAAATTCGCTTGCGAACCGGTGGCCGCGCCGGCGTTTCGACGCCCGCGGCCACTTTCACATGAGCGGCGCGAAACGACGCGCGCCCATTGCCCCGAAATGTCACCGATGTCCGGCCTTTCTTTTTCCTCGGGTCTTCTCGCGCCCCATCTGCAATCGCTCGACGTACTTCAATTGCTCGGCATTGCGATTGCGCTCGTGCTGGGTGGCATGGTGAAGGGCGTGACGGGCATCGGCGTGCCGCTAGTGGCCATGCCCATCGTCACGTATTTTTTGCCGGTCAAGGAAGCGGTGCTGCTGCTGTCCATGCCGATCATTCTCGGCAATATTCCGCAGGCGCTGGAGGGGGGCGAAATGCTATCCACCGTGCGCAATATCGCGGCGCCGTTAATTGGCACCGTGATCGGCAATGTGATTGGGGTTTCCGTCCTGATCGCGCTGGAGCCGCATCACGCCCAGGCGGCCTCGGGCGTCGCGTTGATCGTGGCGGCGTTGCTGTTGCTCGTCTCGCCGCGTTTCAAACTCGCGCCTGCACTCGCGCGGCCAGTGGGTTTCGCGCTCGGCTTTGGGGCCGCGCTCATGGAGAGCATTGCCGCCGTGCCGGGCCCGTTGCTCGCCATGTATCTGATCGCGTCGGGCGCCACGGGCCGCGCCTTTACGAAACAGATCGCGATCATTCTCGTCGTTTCGGTCATCACGCTCATCACGACGTTCAGCCACGGCGCGCACGCCAATCTCGTCGATCTCGCGATTTCGGCGGCGGCCAGCGTGCCCGCCATCGCGGGCATGCTGCTCATTCGACCGTTGCGCGACAGAATGCATCCGCTCGCGTTTCGCGTGGTCGTGCTCGTGTGCGTGCTGGCCGCAGCCGTACAGATGATCGTCAAATCGCACGTCCTGTTTTGACGATCACCTGACTCAATGGCTGATCGCTTCTAGAGAGAGCCCGCGCGTCACCGGCCCAAGCAGAATCATCACGATGCCCACGACCATCGAAGCGCCAATGAACACGGCGACACCAGGCACACCGTAATGATGGAGCAGGATGCCGATGGCGAGCCCCGCGAACGCGGCGGCAATGCGGCTCCACGAATACACGAAGCCGACGGCGCGGGCGCGGATACGCGTAGGGTAAAGCTCGGCCTGATAACCGTGATAGGCGTAGGACATCACGTTCGAGGCGAGCGTGAACAGCACGCCCAGTACGATCAGCACCCACGGCTGCGTGGCTTGCGCAAATAGCGTAATCACGATCGCCATGATGAGGAGGCCGCCGACGATCTGCGTCTTGCGCTCCAGCTTGTCGGCGAACCACACGCCAATCAGCGGTCCGAACGGATTGGCGATGGCAATCACAAAGGCGTACGCAAGACTTTGCGTGATATGGACGCCACGGGCGATAAGCAGCGTCGGCACCCATGCGGCGAAGCCGTAAAAGCCGATCACCTGCGCCATGTTGAAAATCGACAGGATCACCGTGCGCCGCGAATACGGCGCACGCAATATTTCGCCAAGCGAGCCGCGCCCGGCCTTTTCAAGCGAGATCGTCCCGAGCGGCGGCAAAGCCGTGCCCGTTTCGGCGGCGACGCGCCGCTCGATGTCGGCAACGATGCGTTCCGCTTCGTCCTCACGGCCATTGCGCGCGAGCCAGCGCGGGCTTTCGGGAATGCTGCGGCGCAGGAACCATACCACCACCGCGCCCACCGAGCCGATCAGGATCACCACGCGCCAGTAGTCGAGGCCAATAGGATGCGAGTCCTTGAGGATATAGGCGAGAAACGCGACTACGGGCACCACGCTGAACGTGATGAACTGGTTGACCGCATAGGCGCGGCCGCGCTCCCCGCTCGGGATCAACTCGGAAATGTACGTGTCGATGGTCACGAGCTCGATGCCAATGCCGATGCCGGCAATGAAGCGCCAGATATTGAGCGCCTGGCCGCTCGTCTGAAACGCCATGATCGCCGTGCAGACGATGTACCAGATCAGCGACCACGTGAAGATCATGCGCCGCCCGAACCGGTCGGCGACCTGGCCAAACGCGAGCGCACCGACCCAAAGCCCCGCGAAGGTCGAGAACACGAAGGTGCCGAAGCCGGCCACCTTGAGCGGCCCGAGTGCGGAAAAGAAGCCGAGAGATTCCGGCGTGAAAAGACCCGAGTGCACCATGCCGGGCGCGACATAGCCCGTGAAGAAGAGGTCGTAAAACTCGAATACACCGCCGAGCGACAGCAGAATCACCATCGACCAGACTGTGCGCGACGGCGGCAGCCGGTCGAAGCGGGCGGCAATTTCCGCCGATTTTTCAATGGACATCCCGATTCCTCATTACATTTTGAAAGCGTGTGGGGACAAAATGTGCATGCATCGATGTATTTGCATGGGTTGCGCGCGACGTATGCAAATGCCGATACAAGCCATAGCACGCACTTTATTGATGCATTGACATGGAAGCACCTGGTTGAAACCCAAATGCGTTGCGCTTATGGCAATGCCGCGCTTCGCAATGCCGCTCATGCAATGCGAACGGCAACGAATCGGCAGGGGTTACGCGATGCTCGCGCCTGTGTGGCTCACGCGGTTGCGGCCGGCGTGCTTGGCCGCATACAACGCGGCATCGGCGGCTTCGATCAGCGCATTGGGGGACGACGCAACGATCGCGTCGCGGGTGGCGCAGCCCGCGCTCACCGTGACGAGGCCGCCGGCGGCGGGAGAGGGAATGCCCAGTTGCTCGACGGCAGCGCGTGCGCCTTCGGCGAGCGCCGCGGCTTCATCTGCCCCGGTATCGGGCAGGACGAGCGCGAATTCTTCGCCGCCATAGCGCGCGACGAAGCCGCCCGGCGCGTGCGGCGCGCTCGCAAGCGTTGCGGCGAGCGCACCCGCTACCGCGCCGAGGCAGGCGTCGCCGTGGAGATGGCCGAAGGCGTCGTTGTAGGGCTTGAAGTGATCGACATCGAGCATCACGAGCGAGAGCGGCTGGCCGCTACGCGCGGCGCGCTCGAAGGCCTGGTGGAACTGCTCGTCGAAATAGCTGCGATTGTAGACACGCGTGAGCGCATCGCGCGCGGAGGCGCGGATCAGCGTGGCGTGGTCTTGGGCGAGCTGGCGATAGAGCGCCGTCACTTCCCATACGAGCACGCACACGAGCACGCCTGGCGCGAACATGCTGAACACGCGCGCGACATACCAGCCCACCGTGAAGCGCTCGATGCTGAGCGTATTGAGCGCGGCGTCGACGAGGGAGGCGAGCAGCGCCACCACGATCCACAGATCGAGCACGAGGCGCAGCCGTCCCTTGAGCAGCACGAGCGCGATGGCGATCAGGTTGAGCGCGCAAATCACGAGGCCCGCGAGATTGTTCGCGATGGCCGAGGCCGGCGAGAGAGCCGCCGTCGGCACAGCGCTCGCAACGTCGCGAAACGGCGATGCGAGATCGACGTGCGTGACGAGTACGCCGAGCAGGGCGGCGACCGCCGCCGGGCCCGCGATGAGCAGCCAGCCGCGCGCGTCGAGACGTTCGCGGGCAAACGGCGGGGCGGGCAGGCGCTTTCTCACCAGTTCGGCCACGATGACGAGCGCGGGAAAGCCTGCGTGCCAGAACACCCACATCCATGCGGCGCTATGCGGCAGCGCGCCGAGCAGCCCCGTGCGCCCGAACACGCCAGGAAACATCAACAGCTGCAGCGCGACGGTAATGGCCGTGAACGCGTAGGCGCCGCCCAGCGCGGCGAGCATGGCCACGCGCGTAGCCGCGAAACGCGCGCCCAGCAGGAACGCCGCGATGCTCGACGTGGTGAACACCGTGAGCGCGCACATCGGCATGAACGGGGCGATGCCGGGCAGCGCGTCGCGGGCATGCGGCGCCGCGAGCGCGAGCGTGAGGAGAATCGCAAACGCGCATACGCTGGCGAAGAGCGCCTGCCTGCGCGTTGCCGGACCGATCAGCAAGCCGTCCATATGATGACTTTTGGGTTGGTGCTCAGCTCGAGAATTGTGATCGTGGCGTGACAGCGCGAGTGGCCGCCCGCGTCCGGAAAGCAGACTCAATTGACTGAAGGTATTGTGCTCCGAATCGGCTAAATAGTGGGGCACGGATGAACGAGCCCAGTTATATTGAGTTTCGGTTTTGAGCGCGCTACATTGGGCGCGCGAATTTCGGCGTCGCGCGATCGGTGGTCGTTACGCGCGGGCCTGTTTCATGTAATTTGCATGTAAGGATTGCTGATGATGCATCGCGTATCGCGCGACCACCGCGAAGGCTATGGCTGGCTCGGCGGTCCTGCGGGCCAGACGAGGCTTGGCTGGTCCGCGTTGGGGTTGGCTTGCGTGTTCGGCGCGCTGGCTTTCGTTTTCGCTGTGCCGTTCGATGCGCGCCTGTGCGCCGTGATGTCGAGCGCGTGCCTCAACCTGTTCATCGTCGCCTTCGGCACGCGGCTGTTGGCGGCGCGCGCGCCGGCCGGCGAACCGGTCGCGAAGACTGCGCTGCGCCTCTTGCGCCTCGCGTTCCAGCGCGATTCGGAGGCCGCCGACATGCGCGGCCTGCTGCGGTCGCTTCCGTGGCAACGGTGGATCGCGCCGCTCGCCGCGCTAGTTTCGCTTGCGTTCGCCCTCTCTGCGTGGACGTCCCCTGCTTTTGCGCCAACCGTTTCGCAACGTGAATCCGCGTCTTTTCTCGTCGCGGGAGCCGCTGCGCTCGTCGTCGCTTTCGCTGCGCTCGTGGCCGAGCGCTTTCATGCGCAGCGCGCCGCGCAGTCGCGCGAGTCCGCCGCGCTCGCGGGCCTGATGCGCGTGGTGCTCGTCGCTGCGTTGAGTATGGCGGCATCGGTCGCGGCGCTGGCTTATGCGGGCGAGCCGCTCACGTGGCTCGTGCGTATCGTCGCCCTGCTTTGTGGCGCGATTGCCGTCGAACTCGGTCTGCGTGCGCTGCTCGCTGCGCTGGGAAAGCCCGACGAGGACCGCTTCCTGCATAGCACCATCGCGGGCGTGTTGAGCGTGCAGGCACGTCCGGTCGCCGCACTCAACGCCCAATTGCGTATGCGCTATGGCATCGACCTGCGGCAGAACTGGGCGCTCCAGAGCTTCGTTCGCCTCCTGCCTGGGGCGCTGATGGCCATGGTGGTGGCGGGCTGGCTACTCGGCGGCGTGACGATCCTCGGCCCCGATCAGCGCGCTGTGTACGAGCGCTTCGGCGCACCTGTCGCCGTGTGGCAGCCGGGCTTGCATG
The DNA here is from genome assembly GCF_024206495.1 of Paraburkholderia sp. CNPSo 3272. GTDB lineage: Bacteria > Pseudomonadota > Gammaproteobacteria > Burkholderiales > Burkholderiaceae > Paraburkholderia. The sequence goes on from NZ_JAMBPQ010000003.1 coordinate 212,775, forward strand.
TGGGCCTGCCCTGGCCCTTCGGCCGCGCTCGCGTGATCGACAACGGCGCGGTCCATCAACTGATCGTCTCGGGCAGCGCGAACGACAGCAGCCGCGCCGCGCCTGCCGTTTCCGCCGATGGTGACACACCCGCGCAATTGAATCGCCTCTGGGACGTGACGCACCCCTGGGAGACGACTCAGGTGATCGCGGGCACGAGCGGCGCCCAGCAGGCGTTCCAGATCGTGAGCGCCGACGTGCGGCTCGACTATCGCGTCGGCCTCACGGACGCGGCGGCGCGCGCCTCGCTCTATCGCGCCGTCGACATGGACGACACGGTGCGCTCGATCGCGAACCGCGAGGTCGTGCGTTACCTTGCGTCGCGCACGCTGCCGTCGCTGCTCGACACGCCGCAAACGGCCATGGCCGCCGCGTTGCGCAGCGCCGTGCAGCACGAGTTGGACCGCCTTGCGAGCGGCATCGAGGTCGTGGCCGTGGTGATCGAGAGCGTGCATCCGCCCGCGGGCGCGGCCGCCGCATATCACGGCGTGCAGGCCGCGCAGATTCGCGCGCAAGCCAGCGTGGTGCAGGCGCACGGCTTCGCGGCGACTGCGCTCGGGCAAGCGCAGCAGCAGGCGATCGAGACCGTCGCGCTGGGCAGCGCGAACGCGGCGGACACGCTTGCCGCCGCGCGCGCCCAACAGATCGGCTTCGACGCCGATGTGATCGCGCAGCAGCTCGGCGGCCCGGCATTCGGTTTCGAGTATTACCTGCACAGCCTGCAAAAAGGGCTGAAAAACGCGAGCGTGACGGTGATCGACGACCGGCTCGCGAGCGGCAGCCGCGCGACGATCGATCTGCGCACGTTGAGCCCGGCCACCGCGGCTGGCATGAAGAAGGCGTGGTGACCCATTACCCCATAGACAGAGCAAGGTGATTCGAACGTGAGCCTTTTGCATACACACGGCGATGCGCATTCCCATCATCATCATGACCACGGCGCAGGCGGCTCCCGTGGCTCAGTTGGATTGGCGCCCGTGAATCCGCGGCGTTTCGCGCTGCGCGTGGCGTTCGCGCTGTTCTGCGTGGTCGTTGCGCTCATCGTGGCGAGCGTCGTGCAGGTACGCGAGGGCGAGGCTACCGTCGTCACGCGCTTTGGCGACCCCGTGCGCGTGCTGTTGCGGCCCGGCCTCGCGTGGCGCCTGCCCGCGCCCATCGAGGCCGCGGTGCCGGTGGACCTGCGCCTGCACACGACCTCGAGCGCTTTACAGGACGTCGGCACGCGCGATGGTTTGCGCATCATCGTGCAGGCCTATGTGGCCTGGCGCGTGCCCGCCAACGCGAACGACATTGGCCGCTTCGTGCGCGCGGTGCGCAATGAACCCGACGAAGCCGCGCGCCAGATTCGCTCGCTGGTCGGCTCGGCCTTGCAGACCACGTCGGCCGGCTTCGATCTCGCCTCGCTCGTGAACACCGATCCATCGCAGGTCCGCATTGGCGCATTCGAAGAAGCGCTGCGCCGCCAGGTCGATGCGCAGGTGTATGCGGCCTATGGCGTGCACGTCGTGCAGGTCGGGCTCGAACGCCTTACGCTGCCTGCCGTGACGCTGGCAGCGACGGTTGATCGCATGCGCGCCGAGCGCGAGACGGTGGCCGCGCAGCGCACGGCCGAAGGCCTGCGCGAAGCGGCCCAGATCCGCTCGGACGCCGATCGCGACGCGCGCGTGCTGATCGCCGACGCCAATGTGAAAGCCGCCGATATCGAAGCGCAATCGCGCAAGGATGCCGCGGCGATCTACGGCAAGAGCTACGCCGCCGATCCGCAGCTGTATACGATGCTGCGCTCGCTCGACACGCTCGGGACGGTTGTCAACAGCAACACGAACCTGATCCTGCGCACCGACGCCGCGCCGTTCCGCGCGCTCGTGCAGGGGCCGCCCGGGCTCGGCGCGGCCGCGGTGCCGTCGGGGCCGGTCGTTGCGCCCGCAACGAATGCGCACGCACGCGGGCACACGCCATGAGCACGAGCGACAACTTCCCGGCGCTCGGGCCCGGCGCACAGGCGGTGCGTCTGTCGTTCTGGTTTGTGGCGGCGCTGGCCGTGCTGGCCGCGCTCGCGTGGGCCACGTCGAACGTGCGCCGAATTCCCGCCGACAGCAGCGTCGTCGTGATGCGCTTTGGCGCCTACGTGCGCAGCCAGGGCGCGGGGCTGCTCGTCGCGTTGCCGCGGCCATTCGAAACGGTGCTGCTCGTGCCGGGCAGCGAGCGTGTGCTCGAGCGGCGCATCGTCTCGCTCACGCGCGATCCGGGTGCACCCGCGCAATTGAGCGATGCCAGCGACGCGCTAGCGGGTTCCGGCTACGTGCTCGCGGGCGACAACGGCGTCGTGCAGGTGAGCGCGACGCTGTTCTACCGTGTGAGCGACCCTTACGCGTATGCGTTGCAGCTCGCGCATCTCGACGCCGCGCTCGAGCGCATCGTCTCGGCCGCGCTCGCGCAAACCGCCGCGCAACGCGACCTCGATTCGATCCTCGTCGCGCGTCCGGAGATGGTGGCCGCCGATCAGCAGATGGCCGCGCGCCGCGAGCAATTGCGCGGCGATCTCGCGCGCGCGGTCCAGCGTCAGCTCGACGCGCTGACTGCCGCGCATGCGGGGCTCGGCATCGAGGTCTCGCGCATGGATCTGCAAGCGTCGTTTCCGGCCTCGGCTGTCGATGCGTTCAACGCGGTGCTGACTTCGCTGCAGAACGCCGAGCGCGATGTCGCTCAGGCGCGCACGCTTGCGGAAAAGACGCGGCAGCACGCGCAGCAGAGCGCCGACCGCATCGTGCAGGACGCGCAAGCCAGCGCGGCGGAGCGCGTGGCGACGGCGCAGTCGGAAACCTCGACGATCGCGCAGCTCGAAGCGGCGCTCGGCGCGAACCACGACCCGGGGCTGCTCGCGCGTGCGTATCGGGACCGCGTGCAGGCGGTGCTCGCCCACGCCGCGCGCGTGACGACGCTCGACCCCAACGACGCATCGAGCCTCGTGGTGCCGGGACGCGCGCCATGACCATGCCATACGAAACGCCGACGAGTCAGCGCGCACCCGGCGCCGCACAGGAAACCGGATCCGCGCACGCACACGGCCACGAGCGCGATGGTCACGAAGGGCACGAAGGCCGCGCAGGGCCATCCGTCGCGACGCTCGTCATGTCGGACGCCGAGCGCCGCGCCATCACTCGCCACACGTTGCTCGCGCTGTTCGCGGGCGCATTGCTGCTGCTCTCGCTCGCGTGGCCGCATCTGGCGAGCGGCGACGCCACGCTCGCGCAAGTGCTGGCGGCGGTCGCCTCGCTCGTGGTCGCGCCGCCCGTGTTCGCGGGCGCGTGGCGCAGCCTCAGGACGCCGAGTCTGCACGGGGTGACCGACCGCCTCATCGCGCTCGCCATGCTGGGCGCATGGGCCGTGGGCGACATGACGACGGCCGCGCTCCTGCCGATCGTGATGACCTTCGGCCACGCGCTTGAAGAGCGCAGCGTGCTCGGCTCGCAGGAAGCAATCCGCGCGCTGGGCCGCCTCACTGCCGGCGACGTGCGGCGCGTGAGCGCCGCGGGCGCGATCGAGACCGTGCCCTATGACGCGCTGCGTCCCGGCGACGTCGTCGATGTGCTGCCCGGCTCGCGCGTGCCCGCGGACGGCATCGTGCGGCACGGCCGCTCGGCCATCGACAACGGGCCGATCACGGGCGAATCGTTGCCGCAGGACGCGGGCGAGGGCGCGCGCGTCTTCGGCGGCGCAATGAATCTGGACGGCCCGCTGCGCGTAGAGATCACGCACGTCGGCAAGGCCTCGACGCTCGGCAAGGTCGTCGAGTTGATGCAGCGCGCCGAAGCCGCGAAGCCGCCCATCACGCAGGCGCTCGAACGCTATATGGACGCCTACCTCGCGCTCGTGCTGCTGATCGCGGCGATCGTGTGGTTCGTGAGCGCGAACGCCTCGGCCATGCTCGCGGTGATCGTCGCCGCGTGCCCATGCGCGCTCGTGCTGGCAGCGCCTTCAACCGCGATCGCCGGCATCGCGGCGGGCGCGCGGCGCGGGATCCTGTTCAGGAATGCTGCCTTTATCGACGCGCTGGCGGAAATCGATACGCTCGTCATCGACAAGACAGGCACGCTCACGCACGGCGAGTTGCGCGTGACGACGGTGATGCTGCAGCCGGGCGCCGACGAAGCCAGTACGCTGGCGCTGGCCGTGCAGCTCGCCCAGGTGAGCGCACATCCGGTGTGTCGCGCGCTGTTGCGCTACGGCGCGCCGGGAATACAGCACACCGAGCCGCCCCCGCACTCACGCGAACTGCGCGGACTCGGCGTGCTCGCGACGATGCCGGAAGGCGAGGCGGTGCTGGGCCGCCATGATCTGCTGGAACAATACGTGAGCGCGATGCCGCCCACGCCCGCGCAACTGGACGGCCCATGCGCAGGCATCGCGCTCAATGGCCGCCTGCTGGCGTGGTTCGGTTTTGCCGACACGGTGCGCGCGGAAGCCCGCGAAGCGTTGGACGGGCTGCGTGCGCTCGGCATCGAGCGTGCGACGCTGCTCACGGGCGACCGCGAGCGCGTGGCGCGCCGCGTGGCCGCCGAAGTGGGCATCGACACCGTGGTGGCGCATGCGCTGCCGCACGACAAGCTCGACTATGTGCTGGGCGAGATCGGCGCGGGGCACCGCCCGATGGTGGTCGGCGACGGTCTGAACGACGTGCTCGCGATCAAGGCCGGCGCGACCAGCGTGGCGATGGGCGAGCGCGGCATCGATATCGCCGTCGCCGCCGCCGACATCGTGCTGCTCGCCGACGACCTGCGCCGCGTGCCGGACAGCGTGCGCCTCGGGCGGCGCTGCCGGCGCATCGCGACGGCGAATGCAGCGATCGGGCTGGCGTGGACGGTGGCCGTCCTCACGCTCGCGGCGCTGGGTGTGCTGAGCGCCGTGGCGAGCGCGGTGCTGCACAACGTGGGCACGTTCGTGGTGATCGCGAACGCGGGGCGTCTCCTGCGCGACGAATGACGAACGCCGTTAGTGCGGCACCGCCGTCAACGTGCGCAACTGCTCCAGCAGCTTCATCGCCGGGCTCGGCAGAATGCCGTGCCGCCGGCGGAACGACACCCGCAACGGCGGTGGACAACTGGGGATCATGGCGGTATCCGGCATAGCCTCCAGGAGTGCAGTTGCCGGTGGCGGTGCAAATCCTCGCGTTGCACGCGGCCCTCGCCTGAACGAGGCGAGGGCCGCGTGGGCGATCAGAGACCGCTTACCGTCTTGACCGTCACCCACTGCCCGTTCTTCACCTGATAGACCGTGGACGAACCGTTCTTGAGCGAGCCATTCGCGTTGTACGCGATATGGCCGGTAATGCCGTCGAAGGCGATGCCTTGCATCTTCGCGCGATAGTCGTCGGGCTTGGTCGAATTGGCGGCCTGCATCGCCTTGATGGCGGCCCACGCCGCGTCGTAGCCGAACGGCGCGTAAGAGAGCACCTCCACGCCGTACTTCTGCTTGAAGCGGTCGGCGAACTTCGCGCCGACCGGCGTGCTGTCGAGCGGACGGCCGTATTCCCACGCCATGGCGCCTTCGGACACGTCGCCCGCAAGCTTGACGAAGTCCACATCCTTCACGCCGCCGCCGCCCACGTACTGCGCCTTGATGCCGAGCTGGGCCATCTGCTTCATGATGCCGGCCGCCTGCGGGTTGAGGGCGCCCACGAAAATCAGATCGGGGTTCTTGCTCTTGATGTTCGTGAGCTGCGTCTTGAAGTCCGTCGCCTGGTTCGTCGTGTACTCGCGGTCGACGATCTCCCCACCGTGCGCCTTGACGGCCTTCACGAATTCGTCGGCTTCGCCCTGGCCGAACGCCGTGCGGTCGTCGATGACGGCAATTCGCTTGGCCTTCGTCGTCGTGACCGCGTAGGCGCCCGCGGTGCCCGCGTTTTGCGCGTCGCTCGAGATCACCATGAAGATGTTCTTGAACCCGCGGCCGCTGATGACCGGATTCGTGGCGGCCGGATCGATGTCGGGCAGGCCCGCCTTTTCGTACAGCTCGGAAGCGGGAATCGTCGTGCCCGAGTTGAAGTGGCCGACGACGACCGAAACGCCTTCGTCGACGAGCTTTTGCGCGACCTGCACGCCCACGCGCGGGTCGGCCTGATCGTCTTCGGCGACGAGTTCGAACGAGACGGGCTGGCCGTTGATCTTGACGCCTTGCGCCTTGGCGTCGTCGAGGGCCATCTTGACGCCGTTTTCCAGGTCTTTGCCGTAATTCGCGTTCGGTCCGGTGAGCGGCGCGGCAAAACCGATTTTAACGACGGTATCCGCGCGCGAGGCGAGCGGTGCTACAGCGAGAAGTGCTCCAACGGCAACTGCGATAGGGGTAAGAGTCTTCGCAAAACGCATGTTGTTTCCTTTGTCGGCAAGCATGGGTTCACTGCTGTGGCGTGCATACCGGCCGGGCTCGCCCGCGTTGTCTGCCTTGCGCGGTCGGCGGCCGGTTCACGACTCTCTTGTTCGCGTCGACTGCGGGCTGGGCTCCTCCAGAATAGGCATGGAATCGATCGGACCGCTCCGCACGAAAGACGCCGGGGCGAGACGCTGAGTGCGACTATAGGAAGCCAATATCGCTTCGTCTTGACCGTTCACGACGGCTTCCATGCGCATTTCTGCATAGCCGGCCAAATCGGGGCAATCAGGGCAAGTACGCTCTGCCGGCGCGAAAATAAGCGTAATAGAAATGTAATCGACATGAGCACCGGCTCGGGTAAACCACGTCCATTTCAAGGTACGCACGGCAAGCGCGTCGCGACCGCAGCGCTCGCACGTTTCGCATGTCGGTCAGGTGTTGCCGGAATCGCTGATGGGGACGCTGGTAGCGGTATCGCGGCCACGCGATCCAGCGGACCACGCAGAGCGGGACGAGCGGGCCCGTATCGGCCGTTCAGTAGGATTGCAGAACAAGCATACGCATAGTTCTGAAGAAATCAGACCCCTCCAAATGCACGGTTGCGTTCTGTATCGCAGTGTATCTGCACGCGGCACTGATACGTGTAATCACAAATGCCTCGCTTTCCCGACACATTCGAGATACGTCTGCGCGCTCAAATACGCCCATCGCGCGGGCCAGTCCACGCGCTATCGCAGGCAGCGCAGGCCAGTAACGGCCGCGCATGCCACAACTTCCTGATTGCCGATGTTGCATATGCAACATCACTAGCGCGGCCTGTGCCCGTACCACCGACGGAGACGTACCTTGAAAGTGATATCGAAGATTGCCACTGCCGGCGCGGTATTGGCAGCGCTGACCTTAACCCTTTCGCCGAGCTACGCGCAGGCGCAGTTCAGTGCCGGCGCAGGGGCGACGACTCCGCATAAGGCGACGCCTGCGAAGCATGCGAGCGTAGCCGATGCGGCGCTGGTGAAGTCGTTGCCTGGATTCAAAAACGGCTACGCCGAGCTCGACGGTGTACGCCTGCACTACGTCGTGGGCGGCAAAGGTGCGCCGCTGATCCTGCTGCCGGGCTGGCCGGAAACCTGGTGGACGTTCCACAAAATCATGCCGTCTCTGGCCGGGCAGCACACCGTCATCGCCGTGGACTTGCGCGGCATGGGTTCATCTTCGAGACCTGCAGGCGGGTACGACAAGAAGACGATGGCCCGGGACATCTACGAGCTGGTTCGATCATTGGGCTATGACAAAGCCAGTGTCGCCGGACATGACATCGGCTCGGCGGTGGCATTCGCGTATGCCGAGAACTATCCGCAGGCCACCGACAAGCTCGTGATGATGGAGTTGCCGCATCCAGACGACAGCCTGATGTCGTTCCCGCTGCTGCCGGCGCAAGGCGCCTTCAGCGACAGGCTGGGCACGGCGCGCCCGTATCTGTGGTGGTTCGCGTTCAACCAGGTGCAGGGCTTGCCGGAAAAGCTTCTGGCTGGCCGCATCCGGGTGGAACAGGACTGGCTATTCAACTACTTCCTCGTGGATGCGGGCTCAATCGACGCGCGCGATCGCGCCGTGTACGAGCAGGCATACAACACGGCTGACGCGATCCGTGCAAGCAATGCGTGGTACCAGGCCTTCCCGCAGGATGTCATCGACAACAAGGCATACGGCACTTTGCAGATGCCGGTTCTTGCATTGGGTGGCCCGGCTTACGGATGGATGAAGAAAGTCGTTGCGCAGAAGACGGCGAATCTCACTGCCCTGAAGGTGGAGAGCAGCGGCCACTTCATCCAGGAAGAGCAGCCCGATTTCGTTGCGAGAGCAATGATCGAATTCCTGCAAGGCGATCAACCGGGCGCACCGAAAAGCTGATCTGGGTGCTGCGCTGCCGCCGCCATCGCAATCCGTAGCGCGTCAGATCACGCTGCGATCAATCTAGGACCAGGCTTCATCGCCAACTTCATCGCCAACAGGAACACTTATGTCGACCGATATTCTTCTCCCTTCGCCGTCTCGCCGACGTTTTGTGAGCGTGGCCGCGGCTGCCGTTGCGGCCGGCTCGCTGAGTCAGCTGGCTTTCGCGCAAGAAAATCAATCCATCACTGATGCTGCCGCGGCAACTGGCGGCGACAAGACTGCTATCCGTCCACTTCGCATTCATGTGCCGGAGTCGCAGTTGACCGACTTGCGCCGACGCATCAAGGCGACGCGATGGCCGGACCGCGAGACGGTCGCCGACGATACGCAAGGCGTGCCGCTTGCGATGATTCAGGAAGTCGCGCGTCATTGGTCGTCGGGTTACGACTGGCGCAACGTCGAAACGAGACTGAATGCGCTGCCGAATTTCGTCACGGAAATCGACGGCTTGGACATTCATTTCATCCACGTCCGCTCGAAACATGCGAACGCGATGCCGCTCGTGGTCACGCACGGATGGCCTGGTTCGGTCATCGAGCAGCTCAAGATCATCGATCCGCTGGTGAATCCGAGTGCATATGGCGCGAGTGTATCGGACGCCTTCCATCTGGTGATTCCGTCCTTGCCGGGCTATGGATTCTCGGGCAAACCCAAAGAGACCGGGTGGGGACCGGAGCGTACGGCGCGCGCCTGGGTCGTGCTGATGAAGCGCCTGGGTTATGCGAAATTTGCAGCGCAGGGCGGCGATCTTGGCGGCGTCGTGGCGAACGTGATGGCGAAGCAGGCACCGCCAGAGTTGATCGGTATTCACGTCAACTTTCCCGCGACGGTTCCGCCTGAAATTACCAGGGCGCTGTTGGCCGGCGATCCGGCGCCTGCCAGTCTCTCGGCGGACGAAAGGCTCGCTTACGGCCAACTGAGCGCCTTGTCGAAGCGACGCGCTTACGCCCTGGAGCAGGGCACGCGTCCACAAACGCTCTATGGACTGGCGGACTCGCCCATCGCGCTGGCGAGCTGGCTTCTCGATCACCCGGACGGCTATGCGCAGCCGGCGGCTGCGCTCACATCCGCGGTGTATGGGCGCACGATCAACGGACATTCCTCGGGTGACCTGACGTTGAACGACGTCCTCGACGACATCACGCTCTACTGGCTGACGAATACTGGAATATCAGCAGCGCGCTTCTATTGGGAGTCGCACTTCAACTTCTACGCTGCCGCTGACGTTTCCGTTCCGGCCGCCGTCAGCGCGTTCCCCGGCGAGAGTCATCAGGCCCCGCGCAGCTGGGCGGAGCGGGCGTATCACAATCTCGTCTATTACAACCGGCCCGACAAAGGCGGTCACTTTGCGGCGTGGGAACAGCCGATCCTGTTCGCGCAGGAGGTTCGCGCAGGCTTGAGGCCGTTGCGCACGTAACGGGCAGGAAGGAGGCTTTCGCCTCCTCTATTCGGATTCCTCAATGGCGCGAAGCGGGCAAGGTACGACGCTCGATGCCGTCTCAGGCGCAGACGGCATGCTCTCCAATCGTCCAAGCCGGTCAGACGAAAAGAGCTTACGACCCGCCAAAGAACACCGGCTTCATCCCAGTCGGACTGGCCGGATGGCCCATCTGCGACGAGCCATTCATGGCAGGGCCGTAGCCGCTATTCTGGCCGGCGGCGCCAGCGTCGGTGGCCGGCATGCTGGAGGGAAAGTCGACGGTATTCGCATTGGCTGGATTGAAGCCGGCTTGCTGAAGCTGAGCGATCTCGGCTTGTACTTGCGCGCGCGTCAGTCCTCCATCCGCCTGCGCCAACGATGCAATTGGCACAGCCATGACGGCGACCGCGCAAACTGTGTGGACTAGCGTCTTCATAGTGGCCCACCTCCGGGTTAGTGACTCCGGCTGACTCGCGCTGCAAACGGCCCGCTCATCCGAAACCTGGTTCGACCCCTTGCCAGACTTTGCAGCGCGCAAGCATTATCGTTGTCGTCTATTCCGATCGTATGCGCGAGTGATCGTTTTGGCCTCCATCATTTGATGGAGGCTCTCGACAACCCGCGTCGAATCGATACCCACGGCGTTACGGCCGAGGTCGGCGCAGTGCCGCAAGACCGGCCGGAATTGCCAGTGTTCCCACCGTTTCCCATCCGCACGCGGGTCTGCTCGCGCAGCAACTGCGGGAGTGTGCGCCGTAGACGTCATTCGCCGACGAATGACCGGCTGCTGAAGACTGCGAGGATTGCTCGAGTGCGGTTTTCCAAATCGCACATTCGGTTGGGCGGGAAACGGCCCATCAGACGCCATTCGCCTGCGCGGGAAATCGGACACCTGAGCGACCGCGTCATCCAAAATCCCGCCGTTGGCGCACGAGGATAAAATCAGGATCTGACCGAACTCGGCCATCGAGCCGTTGCGCAGCGATACCGCCGATCAGGATATTGAAAGCAGACAACTCGCCTCTCAAAACCACATGAAAACGCCCATATTGGCCGTTCTGTTGTGTTTGTCTACGGCAATTGCACACGCCGCGGGAATAAAGTTCGCGCAGATTCCGGCTGATGCCGGCGGTCCGGCGTTAAAAGCGATAGTGTGGACACCGTGTGGTGAGCCTGCCCAGGAAGTGCCGATCGGTCCATATGTCCTGAAGGGGCGGCTCGACTGTCCGACCGTTGGCGAAAAGCTTCCCCTCGTTGTCATTTCGCATGGCCATGGCGGATCGTACCTTGGCCATCGAGACCTTGCCGAGACGCTTGCCGAGGCGGGTTTTGTCGTGGCGGCAATCAATCATCCAGGCGATACGTTCTCTGACATGACTCGGGCCGACGATATGTCTGTGTTCGTCGAGCGACCGACCGACATCAAGCGTCTTATCGACTACATGGTGAGCACGGCCCCCGACGCAGCCAGAATCGACCCGCAACGGATAGGCTTTTTTGGCTTTTCGCGCGGCGGCTACACGGGCCTGGTGTTGGCCGGCGGTAACCCCGATTTCCCGCACGCCGATATTACGTGCCCGGACCCGAGCGCTCCGATTTGCAAACAGGTTCGAAGTGGAAAGGTGTCCACCGACCACCTGACTCATGACGCACGGATCAAAGCCTTTGTGCTAGCGGACCCGTTCGATGCGTTCCCGACCGCGGCGAGCCTGAAGAACGTGCAAGCGCCAGTTCAGCTCTGGGCTTCCCAGTTCGGTGGCGCCGGCGTGCTGCCGCGCAACGCTGACGCACTCGCCAGGACGCTTCCTCACAGGCCTGAATATCACATTGTTTCCAACGCGGCGCATTTTGCTTTTCTTGCTCCGTGTCCCGCGGCAATGAAGAACAATGAGCCGGGCTACTGCATCGATGCGAACGGCTTCGATCGGACAGTCTTTCACAAGCAGTTTGACGAAATGGCGCTTACGTTTTTTCAAGCAAATCTTCGGTAGATCCCCGCGTAGTACAGCCCTCTACCGATCGTCGCCTTCTCCCCCGAACCTCCGCGAAGCAATCAAAAAGCCCCTCTCCATTCGGGACAGGGGCCTTCGCGTAAAGTGTGATGCGCTAGTGCGCCGTGCTGCGAGACCACACAACACAGTCCGTCAACGCAATGTCTTACTGACCGAAGTAGACGGGCTTCAAACCGGTAATGGCTGGCGCAGGCGCGCCGGATGCTGACGTTCCGCTGACCGTCCCGCCATAACTGCTCCCGCCGTTTTGCGCGGCCACGCGCGCTTCGGCAGCCTGGATATCGGCTGGATAGCTTGCATTGTCGCCGTCACCGACGTGATAGCCAGCCTGTTCGAGCTGGACGAGCTCGGCGCGAACCTGTTCAGCCGTCACGGGGCCGTTCGACTGTGCGATCGAGAGAGCCGGAGCGGCCGCGATAGTAAATATAACGACAGTTTGAGCAAGATATTTCATGATGAGCTACCTCCAACGATTGCCACGTACGGTTCGACGAGTCTTCTTGTATGCAACCGGCGTCAACGACCCATCGACGCAGTGAACCGGGGTACGTTCAAGCGAGCTGGCCGCACATCCGGTGGACCTCGGCGTCAGGGGAACCGCCCGGTCACGCGAGCGCGGGCGGCGCCGCAACTAGCCGTTTCATTTCGCTGATTTCCTCCTGTAACGAACGAGATCCTGCTCAAAGCGAATCTCCTTGCCCTGAGCACGACTAAGTTGAACATCTGCAAACGACTCGCGCTGAAGGGCTGCTACAGCGAGCGTCGTGAAGGGTCGCATCGCCATGCGCTTGCCGTTGTACGGCTTCCGCAAACGCACCGGCGACAGAGCGTTCGGTGTTGGGTAGATACGACTGTATGCGCCGACTCCATGTGCACGAACCAGGTACCCGTCCTAAAAGAGGCTAGGGGATTGCCTTATTCAGCAGACAGGCTCAGCGCTATTGGCTCTCGATCCACTGAATTGCGAAGCGCGTCAGCTCCTTGCCGCTGCGGATATTCAGCTTCTCCTTGATATTGGCCCGGTGCGCTTCGATGGTCTTCACGCTCCGGTTCAGCTTCTCTGCGATATCGCGGGTGCTGAAGCCGAGCCCGATCAGGTGCAGAACTTCGAATTCCCGTTCCGAAAGGCTCGCAATTTGGCCCTCGGGCTTTCTGTTTGGGACGGCAAGCGCACGCGCGAGCTTCTCATGCATGGCGGCGCTCATGTAGATGTTGCCTGCCAGCACTTCGCGGATGGCACTCACGACATGCTCCGTGGCCTCGAGTTTCATGAGATACCCGTTTGCCCCTGAGCGGAGTGCGCGTTCGGCAAACAGGCTTTCGTCATGCATGCTGAGGACAAGGATTGCCAGATCCGGATAGCGGTGCCGCAGCGTCTTCACCAACTCGAGGCCGGAGTCCGTCTGCAGACTGATGTCCACAATGGCCATGTCGGGCAGACACTTCATCGCCGCGAGCGCTTCGTCGGCGCTGCCCGCTGCACCGCAGACGTGCAGATCCTCTTGCAGATTGAGCAAGAGCGTCATCCCGTCCCGGATGATGGGGTGGTCATCCACGATAAGGATTTGAGTCGCACGGCCTGGGCTAGCGCATTTCCTCTGCATGGCCAGTACCCTCCGGTAGCGGATAGCTAATCGCGACGGTGGTGCCGCCCAAGCCGTTGCGGGTCACGGTGCAGGAGCCGCCCAGAAGGCTCGCCCGGTGGCGCAGGTTGTGCAGTCCAAGACCCGCGGCACGCTCCATTTCCTCAGGGCCGATGCCTACCCCATCGTCGCTGATCGAGAGCGTCTGCAGACCGCCCGCCCGCTCGAGGTCGATCCAGATGCGGTGGCCACGACAATATTTCAGCGCGTTGTTGACGGCTTCCTGTGCGGCTCGGTACAGGTTGATCTGCAGCAGCGGGTCCAGCAAGTCCACATCCGGCGCGATCCGCAGCTTGCAATCTACGCCATCGAGCGCGCCAGCCGTCTCCGCCAGCGCATGCAGTGCGTCCGCAAGTCCGCCGTATTCCATCGCGACCGGGTCCAGGCCATGGGCGATCCTGCGGGTCATCAAGGACGCCTGTTTTACCAGGCCGACGACGTTAGCGGCCTCGGCGGCGGCCGGGTCGCCCTGGGTCTGCAGTCTCTGATTCAAGGCGGCGCAGTACAGGCCCAGGCTGGTCAGCTGTTGCCCAAGTCCGTCGTGCAGTTCCTGCCCAATGAGTCTCTGCTGCTGATCGCCGATCCGGATCAGCTCCCCTTCCAGCAGACGGCGTCGCTCCATCTCCGCTTTTAGCTCGTTGTTCGCCTTCTCCAGGTCTTCGGTGCGCTCCTCGACGCGTCGCTCCAGTTCGATGTGGGCCGCCTGCAGCAGGGCATGGGCGCCCCGTTCCTGAGCGCGTGCCGCCGCCAGCAACAGTCCCGTCACCGCCACGACGTTCGCAAAGGCGCACCACCTCACGAGGCTGTCCACAGGAGATTCGGCAGCAAAGGGCCCCGTACCGTGAGTAGTGCCCCAGATTGCCACGACCGAGATCATCAGCGTCACGATGCTGGCGCCCAGGCGATCGAAGCGCAGCGCCGCCCAGATAATGAATGGAAAGATCGCGAGCGCTGCAGGGTAGTAGCCGTGCCCGGCAAGTTGCGGGGCACCGAAGATAAGGTAGCTCGCCCAAAAGGTTGCAGCAATCAGTCCGCACGCTTCCATGATCCGCTGTGCGGATCGGACCGGGTTCGAATACGTGAGGAAGCTGAATAGGGCCGGTGCCACGACGAGAACGCCCATCATGTCGCCGAGCCACCATTTCAGAAAGGCTGCAGCGTACCCGGCGCCAGGCACGAGTCCCCCTCCGAGCAGGGCGGTCGTGCCGACCAGCGCACTGACTGCCGTACTCGTCACCGCAGCGAGGCCGATGAAGGCCAACACATCGTTGATGCGCGCAAGGGTGGTCTGGAATCGAGTGGCGCGGTTCAGCAATAGCGCTGCCGTCAACGGCCCAGCCATGGAGCCGATGCCTATCGCCGCGGCCACGGCTGCAGGCACGCCGCCCGATACGTTGGCGAGAAAGGAACCAACGGCAATACCCGGCGCGACCTCGATGCCGAGCGCGAGCAGCGCAACGAGAGCGATGCCGCTGGAAGGCCATACGAGAGAGATTGCGCCCCCCACTACCGCATAGGAAAGTCCTAGCTTTGCACCGGCGAAATACGCCAGGGCAACGATTCCGGTGCGCAGGAAGAGGCTGAATCTGGAAATGTCCCGAGTGGTAGCCATTTTCGCTTCCAATCCAGAAGCCGGAGTGCGAATACGCTACGTGCTGCCTGGGAGTGAACGGGGAGGGAACCGCCCGTCAGTTCGTGAGTCACTCGGCGCTCGTTCCCGACCTGGTCTTATGATTGTGCTGGCACCCACCGCGTTAATCAAACACTACACAGCACTCCTTATGCGTGAAGTGCTTCGCGTTACGACAACATTGCGATGACGGTCGCCCACGCCGCGACCGTCGAATCGCCTATGTTCTCATGTCGAAGCGTCTTTCAACAACGTCAGGTTCTCCGCTCGTTGGTGCTGGCGGGATCTTTTCGATGCGATGCGCCCTACATACCGTGATCAAAATCAAAGAGCGGGGCGTGCGCCCCGCGCGTGAGCGAACCATCGCTTGAACTCAGCCGTCGCGGAAGATAAAGCTATACGCGCTCAAAGCCGGCACGCCGCCCAGATGCGCATACAGCACCTTCGACCCCGGCTCGAATTCACCGCGGCGCACTTTGTCGATCATGCCGTGCATCGACTTGCCCTCGTACACGGGATCGGTCAGCACGCCCTCCAACCGCGCGCACAGGCGAATCGCCTCCAGCGTGCCGTCGTTCGGCAACCCGTACTCCGGGCCGCCATAACGCGTGTCGAGAATCACGTCCTTCTCGCTGATATCGCGGTTGAGATCGACGAGTCCGGCAGTATGACGCGCAATGCGCGTGATCTGCGCATGGGTCTTCTCCGGCGTAGCCGAAGCGTCGATGCCGATCACGCGGTCCGCCCGGCCGTCCGCCGCGAAGCCGACCACCATGCCCGCCTGCGTGCTGCCTGTGACCGAGCACACGACGACGTAGTCGAACTGGAAGCCCAGTTGCGCCTCCTGCGCCCGCACCTCCTC
The DNA here is from genome assembly GCF_024206495.1 of Paraburkholderia sp. CNPSo 3272. Taxonomy (GTDB): domain Bacteria; phylum Pseudomonadota; class Gammaproteobacteria; order Burkholderiales; family Burkholderiaceae; genus Paraburkholderia. Next base: position 228,706 of record NZ_JAMBPQ010000003.1, read on the forward strand.
GGCAAAGCCCACGAAACCGAGGCCGCCGAGCGGATGCTCCGAGCAGCCCGCCGGTATCGCGTACGGTTTGCCGCCCGCCGCGCGCACACTCTCGAGCGCCTCCTCCCAACTCGGTCGAATGCCGATGTCGAAGCCGTCGGGTACGAGCCGCACATCCGCGCCCATCATGCGCGACATCTGGATGTTGCCCACGCGGTCGTAGACGGCATCGGAATAGTTGACCCAGTTTTCCTGAACCAGCACGCACTTCATGCCGAGATGCGCAGCGACGGCTGCAACCTGACGCGTCTGGTTCGACTGGATGCCGCCAATCGAGACTAGCGTGTCGCAACCTTGCGCGAGCGCGTCGGGAATCAGGTACTCGAGCTTGCGCGTCTTGTTGCCGCCGAACGCGAGTCCGCTGTTGCAGTCCTCGCGCTTCGCGTATAGCTCGACCTTGCCGCCGAGATGCTGGCTCAGGCGCTTGAGCGGCTGGATGGGCGTGGGTCCGAACGTGAGTGGATAACGGGGGAAACGCTGGAGGTTCATCGAATATCTCCGTGAGGTCGGCTCATGCGGGACGTGGTCAACGGTCGGTGCGCGCCTGGAACGGTGCAACCCGATGCAGAAATGTTAGGCGTACTGCCGCGAAATGAGCTTGCTAAAAAATTATCGACGACCTACGTTTAGAGCATTCACTTCGAGTTGGAAACACTTTTAATTTGTGAAACGGTTCGAGGACGCAATGAAATTAACCAGACGCTCTCCCGCTACGCCGCATGAGCCGCCTGCATTGGATCGCATCGATCGCGCGATCCTCAGGCATTTGCAGCAGGACGCATCGATTTCAAACGTCAGCCTCGCGGCCAAAGTGAAGCTCAGCGCGCCCGCCTGCCTGCGGCGTGTGGAACGGCTCAAGGAGTTGGGACTGATACGCGCAATCGTTGCGCTGCTCGATCCGAAGGCGCTCGGCGCAGGCATGCTGGTCGTGATCGGCTTCGTGCTCGACCGCTCGACGCCCGAGGCGTTCGCCGCATTCGAGAAAGCAGCCCAAAAGGTTTCAGGCTGCATGGAATGCCACGTCGTGACTGGCGAATTCGATTACTTCATGCTGGTGCGCACGCGCGACAACGAAAGCTTCAACCAGCTGCATGCGGAGCAGTTACTTTACTTGCCGGGCGTGCGGCAGGTCCGCAGCTTCATGGTGCTCAAGGAGATCCTGTCGACGCATGCGTTGCCGCTGTAACGCTGCGCGCGCGAATGCGATCCATTGAAAATGGATGCGTGAATCTCGATGCGGCGCGGGAAATGAATCAGGATGATGAAGTGTGGCGTTATCCAAAGAATGTCGTCCGGTAGCATCAAATAATGACGTTTCAAGACCGGATAGCGGCCTCTAGCGGCGGCTTGCGTCGCCCCAGAACCACCAAATCGTGTCGCAAACCCATGTACGCGATATGGGTAAGCGCGATAGCGACCTAGTTTTTACAACATGGAAACGACTTTGGACGTGCCGATGATGAACACGTGCAGGCGGGCGGAATCAGAGGTTGGCGGCCTATTCGCTATATAGACCGTAGTCATGGCACTCCGACTGGTCCAGTCAACTCGGGCGCTGTCCCTGTGGAGCGCGGTATCGGCTGAGCCAGAGTAGCCGTGGCTTCTGATGGAAATACCGTACCCGCAACCGATGCTCCCGTGAGGATATTGCTTCTGACCGGGCGAACGCAAATATGTTCGCGCCATCAATGACGAGGCTCCTCGAAACAATCCCCGGCATCCTTGTAGGGATTCCCCGCCACACGGCGCACCGCGCGTTGGTAAAGCTCGCGTCAATAGAAACTGACGCAGCTACAAAGGCCTGGCTCAACGGGCGCGTCCACGAACACGCTTCACGCCAAGCAACGCAGGCCGTGAATTTTGAAGTACATAATCTCCTGTCAATAGGTCCTCACTGAACATTGAGCCTCAAAGCGAAGGGCAACTATTCGAGCAAGTCATCGCGAGGCTGGAGGAGCTTCGGACGGGCGTGGAGGAAGGGCCATTTAGTGACAGAGGCCTGCTACACAAGGGGATGAAAGAGAAATTACTGCAGCTCTGGCTGGCAGCCCGGCTCCGCGACACGCCGAATGGGCGATTCAGCGTCCATCGAGAGGAGAATGTCGATGCGGACAACGCGACCGACATACAAGTCAGCGCGCGCAGTTGGAACGTCTGCATCGAGATTAAGCCCGTCGACGCGAAGCGCAGCTATTCTGCCGCCTCACTAACAACCACCATCCGGGACCAGTTGGTGGGCCAGTATCTGAGGGGCTTCAATAGCAGCCACGGAATTTTGGTGATATTCAGACTCGACAAAAAAACATGGGACATTCCCGACGTCGGCAAACGCCAAACTTTCTCCGCTTTGGTTCGATATCTGCAGGACCAAGCTAACGATATTAAGGCAAGCCTGCCACACGTTCAGCAATTGGTAGTATTCCCCTTCGACTGCATTCAAACGTAGCGTGTTTTCCGCCTTCGGCCTCGATGCTTTCCTCGCAGTCATCTACCTCGTATCTGGTGAGGCCACCTGATTGCACGCGTTCTTGGTAGTAGGCCCAATGGGTTCGTTTTCGCCTGGCAACCTACGCTTACGCTGTCCCACCGATTCCCAAGAACTCAAGGACGCCTTCTCGTGTGGAGGAGGAGAGCGCCGGTTCGCGATGCCGGAGGTCGCAGTCGATTCCTGCCAGATGCGCCAGTTTTCGTGTAGATGTCCCGTTCGTCTACCGGTGAACACATGTGTGCTGGCCGAACCCGGGTCTCCGTGGCTATGCTTAGATATGCAAACCGTAGTCATGTCGCGAACTCCCGCAGGCCCTATTAGGTTGGACGCTCGTTGTCCTCTTGAAGGGCTGCGAGATTCTGGACGGTCTGAGTGACGTAAGGCTCGTAGGCGGTTGGACTGGACTCGGCCAACCTCCGGTAAATTTCGAGCGCTTCGCGGTAAGCGGTTTCCGCTTCAGCCGGACGCTGCATATCGCTGTAGAGAACTCCGAGGTTGTTGAGCGTACCCGCTTCATAGCGCAGGTATGCCGCCGGATTGGCATCTTCCAGGGACCTAAAGATGTCCAGCGCCTGCTGGAAAACCGTCTCGGCTTCAGTCCCGCGTTGGATTTTGCAGTAGAGCGCTGCAAGGTTATTGAGCGTCATCGCAACATAGGAGTTGTACGCCGCCGGATTGGCTGCCGCCAGTGCTCGGCGGATATCAAGCGCTTCCCGGTAAGCGGTCTCCGCTTCAGCCAAACGCTGCGTGTTGCTGTAGAGGTTACCTAGGTTGTTGAGCGTTACCGCTACATCCGGCTGGTATGTCGGCGGATTGGCTCCGGCCAGCGTTCGGCGGATGTCGAGCGCTTCCCGGTACCAGGGCTCCGCTTCAGCCAGACGCTGCGTATTGCTGTAGAGGTTACCTAGTTTGTCGAGCGTCACCGCTACATTGGACCCGTATGCCTCCGGATTCGCCCCCGCCAGGACCCGGTAGATGTCAAGTGCTTCCCGGTAAGCGGTCTCCGCTTCAGCCAGACGCTGCGTATCGATGTAGAGGTTACTTAGGTTGTCGAGCGTCGCCGCTACGTAGGACCTGTATGCCGCCGGATTCTCTCCGGCCAGCATCCGGTAGATATCCAGTGCTTCCCGGTAAGCGGTCTCCGCTTCGGTCCGTCTCTGGGTTTGACTGTAGAGCACGCCGAGGTGGAAGAACGCCATCGCCACATCGCGCTGGTACGCTGCGGAAATGTCCGCAGCGAGCGTCACATAAGTGTCGAGCGCTGCCCGATAAGCCGTTTCAGCTTCAGTCGGACGCCGGGTTTGACTGTAAAGCCGCCCGAGGCAGATGAGCGTTACCGCTACATCCGGCCGGTATGTCGCCGGACTGACCTCGGCCAGTGCCTGGCGGATGTCAAGCGCTTCCCGGTAAGCGACCTCCGCTTCGGCCAGATGCTGCATGTCGCTGTAGAGTACCGCGAGGTTGTTGAGCGTGCCCGCTACATGGTGCAGGTACGCCGCTGGATTGGCCTCGGCCAGTTTTCGGACGACGTTAAGCGCTTCGTGGTACGCAGTCCCGGCATCGTTCAGTCGCTGTGTGGCGTGGTACAACTCCCCAAGGTTGTGGAGCGTCATGGCCACCTCTGGCAGGTATGCCGCCGGACTGGCCTCGGCCAGCATTCGAGACATATCAAGCGCTTCACGATAAGCGACCTCCGCTTCGGCCAATCGCTTGGTTTGAGTGTAAAGCACCCCGAGGTTGTTGAGCGTAAAGGCGAGTTCATGCCAGTACGCGACCGGATTGGCCTTGGCCAGCATCCTGTAGATATCAAGTGCTTCCCGATAAGCGGTCTCCGCTTCTGCTAGACGCTGCGTATCGTTATAGAGCACCCCGAGGTTGTTGAGTGTGCCCGCCACGGCGGGCCTATACGTCGCGGGATTGTCCACGGCATGCTTTCTCAATACGAACAGAGCTGACGTGTAGATAGTTTCGGCACGTTGATGGTCTTTCTGTTGGTGCAGCGCACGCGCATAGCGGCGGGCGTACCTTGATTCCTCGGAAGAAATCTCGTATGCCCTACGGAAAAAAGGCAGCGCCTCAGACGGCTTGAATAGCAACTCATAAATCTCGGCTCGACTCAAGTAACGGGAGGCAAGTCGCTCGCGCTCTTCTTCAAGGCGACATTCGGCCGCTCTAATCAGCGCATCAAGGAGCGCACCCACCTCCTCCAGCTTGCCTGCTGCTAGATAGCTCCTTGCCTGCTGCGCCAGTTCGCTGTCGGGTTCATCCGCAAGACGCTGCTCCAGCTCCAGGTAGCGCCGGGTCCACTCCTCGATTTCCCGTCTTAACTCGTCAATCTGAAGGTTACGCTGCTCCAGCTTTTCAGCCAGCGCTTCCTGTGCGCCTTGTCCCAGCACCTCTCCGCCCAGTTGTGCCATTTCCCTGGCCAGTGGGTCCACGGCCCACGTCGACACCATTCGCCCGACAGTTTTCGGTGGCTGGGCTTCGTAATGCAGTACTTGGGAACCGATGAGCTGAGACTCAACGTGCTGATGCATCGAGCCATCCAGCGACGCATTGTTCGCGTCAAGTATGGTCCGGACCGACTTCGCCAGTGCCTCGCCGGTTACCGCCCAACTCCCGCTGTCAACCTCCTCGCCATAGAACCCTGACAGCGCCTCAATGAGTGCCGAAGTGAAGCGTGACGCCTGCCCCCTAGCACCGAAGGCCGGTTCGCCTTCACCTGTTGCCCACAGCAACATGCGGGTGAAGCACAGCACTTTTCTGTCAAAATCGACATACTGCAGTGCCGGCGGACTGGCACCGGGCATCAGTGAGTCCCTCGAAGCCAAGCGACACGCGTCGATGAAAAAGTACAGTGACCCGACGACCTCGCGCCGTGCCGCGCGGGCGGTCTCCGTAATATCGATGGCATCGGACCAAGGGTTCTTCTTGTGGCTACCGAAATCGGACGGCAGAATGTAGTCGCTGGAACCGGCTACGCCATGACCGCAAAAATAGAGCACAGCGATATTACCTGGATGACTCTTCGCACGTTCCAGCCACGCACCGTAACGTGCATCGATATTTTCGCGGGTAGCCGAATCCACGGCCGCAGTCGTGCCGTCCGTGCACTGATAGGTCAAGCCCGGTGACACCAACATTTCGACCGACGCCAGTGGCGCGCGAGGGTTGCTGAAACCAACGTGCCCATCAACCGGCGACCCGAGAGCTCGGGGCCCGATAAACCAGTTGGCCAACGCTAACGCAGACAGGGCGGGGGAACTCAACTGCCCGAGTCCCATCGGCTTGTCCAGCAGGCGGGAAGGGTCGCCTCCAAGTAGGCACGGGTATTCACCCACGCCGACGATGAACACATGAGTTCCTGGTGAGTCCGCGTCGCCTTGATTTCCCGAATGAAAGACCGTGGTCATTCAAGCACTCCGACAAGCCCTGCATCGCATCTATAAACCCGATTTGCTGCATACAACTTCAATGGCGGTTACAGCATCGCACAGCACAAGGCTTAACAATTGGAGCGGTCGCTTTTGCCGGCCGCGATAGCCTACGCTCCTTGAGTACGTCGGCCTGCTACGATGGCTAGCTTGCGTCTAATAGCTTCCGCCTCCTGGGAGGTTGCTTCGGCTTCAGGCACCCGCTGGGTAGCCTGGTAAAGAATACCCAGCTTATCGAGCGTTGCCGCGACCTTGGACAGGAAGGCCGTAGGGTTGGCCTCGGCGAGCTTCCTCCGGATATTAAGTGCCTCGTGGTAGGCGCTTTCGGCTTCAGTTAGACGTTGCGCCTCGCAGTAAAGTCCCCCGAGATTGAAAAGCGTGCCCGCGACATCGGGTAGGTAGGCGGCTACGTTGACTTCGGCCAGCCTTCTTTGAATATCGAGCGCCTGCTGCCAGGTTCTCTCTGCTTCGATAGGCCTATGGGTCGTCCTGTAGATGACTCCGAGGTTACAGAGTGCAGCCGCTACGAGGGGCTGATGAGCGGCAGGGTTGGCGTCAGCCAGCTTCGTGCCAATTTCGAACGCCTCGTGCAACGCGCCCTCGGACTCGTTCAAACGCTCGCTGCTCAGAAAAAAGGTTCCGAGATTGTAGAGGGTTGCCGCGACATCGGGCAGGTAGGCGAGAGGGTTTGCATCGGCTAGCTTCCTTCGGATGGCTAGCGCTTCTTTGTGGGCGGCTTCGGCTTCGGCCGGACGCTCCGCGCTCCAAAAGAGATTTCCGAGGTTATTAAGCGTGGCCGACAAATTGGGTAGGTAGGCGGCAGGATTGGCATCGCTTAGCGTCCGGTAGAGCTTGTGAGCATTCCGGTACGCGGTCTCAGCCCGGCTCAGCCGCTGCGTATGGGCGAAGAGCATTGCGAGATTGTTGAGCGTCATCGCGACATCGGGCAGGTAGGCGTTAGGGTTGGCTCTGGCCAGCTTCCTGCGGATGGCGAGGGCCCTGCGGTATGCGGCCTCAGCTTCGGTCAAGCGCTGCATGTCCCAGTAGAGCCATCCGAGGCTGTTCAGGGTCATCGCGACGTCGGGTAGATACGCCGTAGCATTGGCCTCAGCGAATCTCCGGTAGATTCCGAGCGCCTGCTGGTAAGCCGCCTCGGCTTCGCTCAGGCGTTGGGTATCCCGATAAAGGTTTGCCAGGTTGTGGAGCGTGGTCGCTGTACTTGGCAAGTAGGTGGCAGGGTTGGCTTCGCTCAGCGCCCAGTAGATGGCACCAGCCTCTTGGTGTGCCGATTCGGCTTCGGACGGCCGCTGCGTATCACCGTAAAGCATCCCTAGGTTGTTCAGCGTCATTGCAACGTCGGGCAGAAAGGCGGAAGGATTGTCTTCGCAAAGCTTCCGGTAGATGGCATGTGCCTCCTGATAAGCCACTTCGGCCTCGGTCAAGCGCTGCGTGTGTTTGTAGAGCAACCCGAGGTTGTTGAGCGTCCCCGCGACATCGGGAAAGTATGCAGCGGGGTTAGTCTCCGCCAGGGTCCTTCGGATGCCGAGCGCTTCCTTTTGAGCGGTCTCGGCCGCAGTCAGTCGCTGAGTGCTGCGGTAGAGATTTCCGAGGTTGTTTAGCGCGCTGGCGACATCGGGTAAGTAGGCCGCTGGGTTGGTTTCGGCCATCTTCCGCGAGATGGCTTGCGCTTCTTGATAGGCGGTTTCAGCTTCGCTCAGGCGCTGAGTGCTCCGATAGAGGTTTCCGAGGTTGATGAGCGTGTTGGCGACGTCGGGTAGGTAGGCAGCAGGGTTGGTTTCGGCCATCTCCCGCGACATACCTTGCGCTTCTTGATAGGCGGTCTCGGCTTCCGTCAGGCGCTGGGTGTCGCTATAGAGCAACCCGAAGTTGTTGAGGATGATGACCACATCGCGACGGAGTTCCGGGGCCTCTATGGCACTACGTCTCAAATGCGCTAAGGCTGATGTGTAGATAGGTTCGGCACTTTGATACTTCTTTTGTCTCAATAGTTCATTCGCGTAGGGAATCGAGTACTGCGTGTTATTAGGGAAACGGTCAAACGCTTCGCGATAGTAGGTCAAGGCCTCCGTCGGCTTGAACTGTAGAGAATAAACTTGTGCGCGGCTTAGGTAATGAGAAGCGAGTCTTTCTTGCTCCGCGAGAATCCTCGCTTCGGATGCTTCAATGAGTTTGTCGAGGAACGCTCCCGCTTCTTCGAGCTTGCCCGCCAACAAGTAGCCCCGAGCTTTCTGAGACAGTTCGCTGTCGGACTCATCCGAAAGACGCTGCTCCAACTCCAGATAGCGCCGGGTCCACTCCTCGATTTCACGTCTTAGCTCATCAACCTGGAGATTGCGCTGTTCCAGTTGCTCAGCCAAGGCTTCCTGCGCGCCTGCTTCCAGCGCCTGTCCGCCCAACTGCGCCAGCTCTCTATCCAGCGGATTCGCACTCCACGTCGACACCACCCGTCCGACATTCTTCGGTTGCCGCGTCTCGCAGTGCAACACCTGCGACCCGATGAGCTGCTGCTCAGCATGTTGGTGCAGCGATTCGTCGAGCGACGCGTTACCGGCTTGGAGGATGTTACGCACCGACGTCGCCAACGCCTCGCTAGTCACTGCCCAGTTGCCCGTTCCGGCCAGTTCCTCGCCATAGAATCCTGATAGCGCCTCAATGAGCGCCGCAGAGAAGCGCGAGACCTGCGCCTTCGCCCCGAACGCAGGCGTCCCTTCGCCTGTTGCCCACAGCAACATGCGGGTGAAGCACACCACTCGCCGGTCAAACTCGACACGCTGCAGAGCAGGTGTACCCGCGCCCGGTGCCAGCGAATCCCAAGAAGGCTGTCGACATGCATCGATGAAAAAATACAACGCCCCGCTTATTTCACGTCGAGCCGCGCGGGCGGTGTCAGTAATGTCAATGGCATCGGCCCACGGATTGTCCGGATTACTCGCCCCAAAGTCCGAAGGAAGAATGTAGTCGTTGGAACCCGCCGCGCCATGTCCACAGAAATAGAACACCGCGATGTTTCCCGGATTGCTCTTGGCCCGGGCACGCCAAGTTCGGTAGCCTTTTACGATGTGGTCGCGGGTGGCAGCATCCACTGTCAATCTCGTTCCGTCCGGACACTGATACTCCAAGCACGGCGACACCAGCATCTCGACCGACGCCAGTGGCGCATGAGGATTGTGAAAACCAATTCCTTCGTCCAGCTGCGCCCCCACAACTTGTCGTCCGACAAACCAGTTCGCCAACGCGACGGCCGACAGGGGCGGCGAACTCAGCTGCCCGAGCCCCATAGGTTTGTCCATCAATCTGGCAGGGTCCCCTCCGAGCAGGCATGGATACTCGCCCGCCCCGACAATTAACACATGAGTCCCGGGCGAGTCGGCGTTACCTTGATTTCCCGAGCCGAAGACCGTGGTCATTCGAGCACTCCAGCATGCCCCGCAAGCGACTCTTGCGATGGGCCAACGTCGGCGGCACGCCACCGGCTAAACAGTAACCACAAACCCCTTTTACGATTCGGCTAGTCTCTCTCCCAGCCGGTAATAGAAACCTGGCCTGTGAAAATAGCCGCCGTGTGCTTTCAACAATCCCTTCTCCGTCTCGAACGCGAAATCTCGCACGCCATCGAAAACCCCTTCGGCGCGAAAACCGAAGATGTCGTTAAAGTCGAAAATGTTTAGCCAACGACCTACGTTTTCTGGCTTTTTTAGCCGGTCGGACGGGGGATTAGCTGGGATGCCTGTTTGACTTTCCTTACACAGCGTCATTTCTTCAAACAACGCAACTTGCGACCCCACCGTTACGAATTCAGCAACCTCAATTGTCGGGTCAAAATGGGTAAGAATGTCGTAACTGATAACGCCACCGAGACTGTGACCAACGATTACAAGTTTCGGGTCATCCGCATTGATGAGGCTTCGCGCAGCACGGAAGTCATGGAGGACTTTGTGAACTATGGGTCCGGGTGAGTCCTTGCTTCCACGACGCGTAAGATACTGAAAGACATCGCCGATAAACAGCGATACGCCCATGTGTACCTTCTTTCGCGCAAGTGAGGTCATGACGGTGGCGACCTTCGAACTTGCCAGTGATGTAAGTCCACGCGCACCATCCCTTAGACGGTTCAGCATTTCAGTTGCACCAAAGGATTCCCACTGCGGTTCGGACGCCGTTGATGGACGAGCGTCGGCAATTGCCTGACTCGCGTTGAACAACAATTGGTCAATGAAATTGCCGTCACTTGCATTGACCAACCATGCAGGTTTCGGGTTAGCACACGCATACGACCTTGCTTTCTCGTAGCTTTCCACCAGCGCAGCAGCCTGTTCTTCGGAATCTACTGCAGACAATGCAGCGACCCAGACAACCTCGATGGCTTCACTCAACGACCACCTTGCAATGTCAGCGATGCCCGATGTGCCGACGCCGCTGCTGCCGAACACTTCGGCAGCGGCTCGCGTCTCAGGTGCAAACGCCGACGTCCCGAACGTTTCAGTCAAGCTGTCCCGTTCGGGCAGCGAGGCATTTCCCCAACGGAACTTGACTCCGTCGCCTCCCCAATAGGGGTTGAATATTGCTGTTCGCTCGTCGAGACCCACTCCGGGGAATACTAGGCCTCGGAAAGAGGCGTTTCTGGCAAGTTCATTCTCACTGTACTCCGGGGCACTGGCCCGGTTGCTTACGCCGTGGACGAAGACAAATGGCATAGCCCTCCCCATCTTGCACGGGTTCGCGGTCAATTGAATCAGGTATATAGGAGGGACGGCGAATGTCAAGAGAGAGAAGGCATCCCGTCGGCACGTCCACCTGCAGTACCTTCCCATCGAAATCGGTTGTAGTTACCCGACATGCCAACTACCTAGCCAAGCTTCTTCGTCCGTCAGCTATAGCCCAGAGAAGCGAGTACCCACTTACTCTGATTCCGCTCGCCGACGGACATGAAGGGCGCGCAGGGGCCTTAATGTTAGAGCGCTTGTGGAGACTGAACTCTTCGCGGCATACTGGTGGAGCCCAGCGTGGTGAACAGCCAGTTCCATGGGGAAATTGGCCAGTCCCGTTTTTTTGAAAACACTTTCGTATGGAGAATAAAGTGGCCGCAGACAGTACAGGCACGCCGGACGACATTCAGCAAATTGCAGCGCTGGCCATGATTCTCGAATTGGACCAAGCTGACATTCGCGCCGGTAACTTCCGCGATGTCGATGCGTTTTTCGCAGAACTTGACGCTGAATATCCCACGAACTGACGGCGTGCGGCATGGAAGGTATGCCGCCTGAGCTAGGTGTACCGACTTAGCCTGCCACCAACCACTCCACCGCCCCGTCCGGATAGTCCTCCGACCACTTCCTTGCCAGTGATTCCAACGCCTCAGCATGGCCGCAGCGACTGTTCGCGCCTCTCTCCGAATCGCCGACGCTTGCGACCGTCTGGCCGTACCCCGATAACCGCTAGAACTGTTTCGTCCAGTAATCTCTGAGCGCAATCTAGACGGTCCGCCCGCTGCAGCCTTGCGAAGATGTCGTCCGAAACTTGAAAGTCGCGCTCAGCGACGCCGATATTCGTCCCGGCATCGCTCAACAGGATTGCAAGCATTTCTCGAAGTCTTTTCGTAATGTTGGAGGTAGCGCTCAGGCTCATGAGTTCTCCGGCCATGCAATGGTTCCACGTTCCATGTAGGAATGTGGAACCCGCGTTTATACCGGCGAAGGTGGTGGCCTATACCTTGGAGCAGCATTCCGAAATTTTCTTTGTTACCTGCGTCGCAATCGAATTCGCGACACGTTTTTTATCTTCGATTCCAGCGTGTGCGCCTGTGCGTGGTCCCTCCGCTCGTGCAGACCATGGATTCATTTGAGTTCTTTTGGGACGTCACTAGATAGCGAACAAGCCGGGCAGAAGGTGGCAAGGCGCTATGCCATCGCGAGTCTGGACTCGAAGAGCCACTTCTTCCGGTTGGCGCGAAAGACGTCGTGCGCCACCTGCGCTGCTCGCCGCGCTAATATTCGAGAAACGATGCCCGGAGACGCTCATCATGGCGACCGCCGTTTCCCGCTTGCCGCGCAGGCTTTACAAATATAAATCTTTCGGCGTCAACACATTGCGGATGCTCGGCGAAGCCGAAGTCTATTTCGCGAACCCACATCAATTCAACGACCCATTTGATTGCAGTCCGACCGTCCGTGTTGACGTTGAACGGGTGGAAGTCGAGCGACTCTGGAAACATCTTAGAATGAAGACCGTGGGTAAGGGGCAAGCAATAAAGGAATTGGGCAATCACCGGTACATGGCGACCGAGTATGGACGCCACGATGACGGCGCGGCGGGGACTGCGGCCTACGTAGGCCACCTTGTATCCGACATTGACGACCATATAAGCACACACTTTGGTGGTCGCGGCGTGCTATCTCTGGCCGCGCATTGGGATAACCCACTAATGTGGAGCCACTATGCCGATGAACATAGAGGCATGTGTATCGAATTCGATACCAACGACCATCGATGCGACCGGCTCGAGCCGGTCGCTTACAGCTCGACACGTTACCTGCTTGTGAGCGACCTTATAGCATGGCACCTCGGTAAGTCCGGTGAAGCCGAGCAGAAAATCGCGCGACAGTTTTTCTTCGCGAAAGCACCACAATGGAGATACGAAAACGAGTGGCGGGCTATCGCGCCGAAGTCTGGCGTAGACGACGCGCCGTTTCGCATCTCAGCCATTCATCTCGGATTTCGTATTGACCGAGCAGTCGCCACCGCCGTTGTCAAGATGCTCGCTGACGCGCGTGACAAGATTAAATTTTACGGCATGTGGTCCGAGGGTGATGGATTCAAACTGGCACGTTATCTTCTCGACGTGGACGAATTTGTCGAAAGGGGCATGCGTATGTCCGCAAAGTTCGTCATTGACGAGTTCGCCGCGAAATAATGCTGCTTGAATATCTTTCGGCTGTCACCGCTCCGCCAATAATGCTAATTGACGACCCGGTCGTGCACATCGACGATATGAATACTCTTAGCCTCGGCACAGTCCGTTTTTGTTGCGGCGAGGCGGTCAATGCCGGCGGCCGCCCGGTACCCAGAAGGACTGGGCATAAGCCAGTTCTTGCACTGCACCTGACTTTGGAACACGATGTCTTAAGTTGTGTTTAGTCAACGTTGACGACCGGCCCGGGAGACAGAACCCGAACGCTGCGCGTTGCACGCGTCAGCGCGACATACCAGTCAAAACGTGTCGTGCATGCGTGCGGCGTAATAACAGCATGGTCGAACTCCAGGCCCTTCACCAACAGAGTGCTTCCGACTGACCGATTGCGAATGGTCCGTCCTCTCTGACGCTTCCGGTTGGCAATTTGCCAGCATGCATCCACGATGCTTAGCGAAGGTTCGGCGCTCATCAAGCGAAGGGTTGACTTCACCGAGCTAACCAATTCAGGCCGTACTACGCGGACGCCTGCTTCCACTCCAATTGAATCCAGCGCATCAAGCACCGTCGCTACTGTGTCGTCTCGCGCAACAGCGCTGATTGCTAATTCTGCTTCAGAGGGCGCGTTTTTCAGCTTATTGGGTCGCTCCAGGATGCTATCCACACGTTTCAGCTTCTGAGCTACGTTCACGCCTGTGTAAGCGGTACCCGCGAGGTCGAGCAGTGCTTGAATGCGCTCGATGCCGTGCTTTGAGGCCAAGGCCGTGTAGAACTCCGTTTCGCATGGTCCTGCCACGGGTTCGATGGTCGTTCCGCCAATACGTTTTGCAATGTCGGCACGTCGTGTCACCCGAGTACTCGAATCGATTACTACAAGTACCTCCCCATCACGTTGCCCGTGCTTCCGACATCGCTTGGCAAGCTCGCCTGGCTGTTCGTCGGGGCCGAATTCGACCCACTCAACCGCCACGGGCGCGTCGCGCAAATCAATTACTCCGTTCGCCACGGACTCGCGAACATCGAGTAGCCAACGCCCGAGCGGTTCATTCTTGGCAGCAATCCACCTGCGGGGCTCGCTCAACTTCCCATGCAAAGGGAACACCGATAAAGCAGTCGCCTGCCAGTCAACAAGCGCATCCTCTTTCGAAAAGCCGAATATCGCCTGATACGGGTCGCCGAAGACGTAACATCGAAGCGTTTTGCTCAGTGCACACGCAAGCCGATGGTGCGACTCCGAGCAGTCTTGATACTCATCGATTAAGACACCTTCATATGAGGCTTTCAGTACGCTGGCTACAGCGCCAGATTCGACGAGCATGGCTGCCGCTGTCTGGACTTGTGTCCAGTTGTTCTTTGCTCGCAGTGTGGCAACCGGAAGGTGCGACGCTTTCGGATATGCCGTTGCCCAACGATGCGACCACGCAGCAAGAGTATCGACCTGCGCTTTGCTTGCGGCGACGCCAAGATTCGTCATTCGGCGACGGATAGCGTCTCGCCCCGCAATCGTATGGGTCAGTACCAACCATCGCCCTGGCAATTGGCCCGCGATTCTGGCAATTTGCTCGGTCTTACCCGTTCCCGCCGGCGCTTCAATAGAGCCGATGCGTGATTCGACCATTGCCCTGACGCTAGGTTCAAGCATTGCGGCTCAACCAGGCCATGACGCTTTGGAGCGTTGCTACGCATGAGCCGGCCCCGTCCGCGAGTGCCCTCGGGAGAATTTCCTCGCCGATTAGGAAGCAAAGGTCATAGTGGTCCTTTATCCACCGATGTCGATTGGCCTGCAGACCAATCTTTTTCGCCAATTCGTTATCTTTCAATGAAGGGACAACTGCGTCGACGTCTGCAAAGGAAGCTTTCAGCGCACTTGCAAGCTGTCCAAGCCCTGCCGCAGTATGGTAGCCAGCGTCTGATAGGACCAGTCGAAGCAATTCCTCACGTTGCATCTGCGGCAACCCACCGAACAATTCGACTTCGGTGCACCGTCCATCGCCCCACTCGAAATGCAAGACGCCATGTTTCCCCAATGCGTCTGACACTGCAGGAGGCGGGGACTTGTCGCTGTCCGTGAAAACCGCTGTGCGGTAGCCAAGTCTGGCAAAGTACTGGGCAACCTCGAATGTAGAGTCACCGCCACCGTCAACGAACACTACGCCCAAGCTTTGAAAATCAAGAGGAAACGTCGATGAAACGCCCTTCAACAGCCCGACTTCTGTTTGCCCTTCGCAAACAAGAATCGTCTTTGCCATAAATGCCTCACCACGGTCGCGGACAAATCGTCTGGCGTCCTTGACCGCAGTGGTTGCTCCGTTACAGGAAAGCACTTCGAGGATTCCGTCGATGCGGTGCCGTCTGCAAACGGATACCTCCTCAAATCTAAGTTCGCGCAGGACGAGTGGCGAATGGGTGGTGAGAAAGACCTGGCCAGATGCCTTCACCTTCGTGCGCAGATGGCTGATGAGTAGCGACGCACGGTGTGGCTCCAGCCCGTATTCAAGTTCGTCGACTAGGAAAAACATGCGCTCTGCGGAGTCAGTACTCTGCAGCGCTGCGACGGCGAGGCGGGAAGAACCAGTACCCATGCACCGGACTGGGATGTCACCATCATGCAGGGCGACCCCTCCGGCTCCCATCGCAATGCGTGAAGGGTCGAGATTAGCGGAAGGGCCAACGTCAAACTGAACACCTAGCTTCGCGATTTCTGGCCCTACGGTGTCTATGAGTTCCTTGAAGTCTTTCGCGCCCTCCTGCTCGAAGGCCTGACGAGCTTTGCGCGCTAGCTCATTGAGAGTCGCTGAAAGCTGTTCTGGATGGGAACCGACACGTTGTAATGCCGCCCCACGTCCCCAAGATAGATGCCGGTCTGCATAGACGCCTAGCCGAGCGGGAGCAAGGCGCTTACGGTCCTCGAAAGGCATCCGCTTGCTCTTGTCGACCACACCATCTCGGCAAGTGAGAACGTGCCAGTTAGGCTCAAGCGTCGAATCAACCTCTAGAGCAACTGTCAAGACAGGAATGACGCCGGCAGCTTCATTGGGCTCCTCTCTCCATTTCCCGCTTTTTTCGTGCCAGCCTGAAAGGGTCAAGCCATAGCGGTCGTCGCTCAGGAATTCTCGCGGTAAGTCCGACAGCACTGCAATAATCCGCAATCCTTTTTTCGACAGGCCCTTGTAGAAATCGAGGTCGTCAAATGTCGCGACATGGCGCTCCGCAAATACTAAGTCTATCGCGTCAAGAATCGTAGTCTTGCCGCTGTCGCCTGCGCCTATTAGGCAGTTAACCCCTTTGTTCGGTGTCCATTTCAGTGAGCTTATCCCGCGAAACCGCTCAATCCTCAGCTGTCTGATGTACACGGCGTCCCCGTCATAGTGCGAGCATGCAGATTATCCAGCAAATGCCACCCAATTTCGCCTCTACAGACAGTGGGTCAAGCACTCGCCCACTCTGCGGAGAGTGACTCCGCCTGCAGGAGTACGGTGTCGGTCGCTTCCTCCTGTCTGTCGGGCGGGTACTTATAGCGTTTGAGCAGCGTTTTGACCATCACACGCAGCTTGGCACGCACGGTTTCCCGCTTCGCCCAATCGACCGTGACCGAGCCGCGTAGCTTCACGACCAGCTCGACCGCGATTTTCTTCAAGGTTTCGTCGCCAAGTTCGCGCACAGCGGCTTCGTTAGTCGCCAGTGCATCGTAGAACGCCATCTCGTCGGGGCTCAGGCCCAGTTCCACGCCGCGTTGGGCCTCGGCTTGGAACTTCTTAGCCATCGCAATCAGTTCCTCAATAACCTGGGCAGTCTCGACGGCCCGATTGCGGTAACGCGTCAGGCTCTGTTGCAGCAGCTCCGAGAACTTCGCGCTCTGCACGACGTTGCTCTTGAAACGCGATTTGATTTGGTCCTTAAGCAGGCGTTCCAGCAGCTCGACGGCCAGGTTTCGTTGCTGCATGTGCCGCACGTCTGCCAGAAAGCCATCAGAGAGCACGCTGATGTCGGGACGCTTCAGGCCCGCCGCAGAGAAGATGTCGATGACCTGGTCGCTGACCACGGCTCGACTGATGATTTGCCGCAGTGCGTGCTCTTTTTGCTCGTCAGTCAATGCCTTGTCCGCGCCGTCATGCTTGATGAGCGCCGCCTTCACGGCTTGAAGGAAGGCCAGTTCGTCGCGATACACAAGCGCCTCTTCGAGCGTGCAGCACAATGCGAATGCCTTGCTCGCAGCGAGCACCGTGTCGGCGAAGCGTTTCTTGCCGTCGTCCTGCCCGAGTACATGGTTCGCCACGGCGGGTAGAAGTTGCCATGCCTGGGTGCGAAACGCCGCGTAGTCGACGCCGTGAAGCATGCAGTGCAGCACGTCCATCTTTTCGGCGAGGACAGCCAGGGCTTCATGCGCGTCGATAGTCGGTCTGCCCCGCCCGTGGGCCTGGGTGTAGGTCGCAAGCGCTGCTTTCAGCTCGTTTGCGATGCCGATGTAGTCGACTACCAGACCGCCAGGCTTGTCTTTGAAAACCCGGTTCACGCGTGCGATGGCTTGCATCAGGTTGTGACCGCGCATCGGCTTGTCGATGTACATGGTGTGCATGCACGGTGCATCGAACCCGGTCAGCCACATGTCGCGGACGATAACGAGCTTGAACGGGTCGGCTGGGTCCTTGAAGCGTTTTTCAAGGTCGTCGCGGACCTTTTTCGGGTAGATGTGCGGCTTAAGCATTGCCTTGTCGGACGCCGAGCCGGTCATCACAATCTTGATGGCACCTTGCGTCGGGTCGTCGCTATGCCATTCAGGGCGAAGCTGGGTAATCGCGTTATAGAGGTGCACGCAGATGTCGCGACTCATTGCGACAATCATTGCCTTGCCGTCCATTACCGATTGTCGGTTCTCGAAGTGGCTGACGATATCGGCTGCGATTTTCTGAATGCGCGGCGGTGCGCCGACGATTTTCTCCAGCGCGGCCCAACGGCGCAACGTAGCGACCTTGGCCTCGTCACTTTCCTCGTCCTCTGTGAGCTCGTCCACCTCATCATCGAGGGCGCTGGCGTCGTCCTCTTTCAGCTCCAGGCTGGCGAGGCGGCTTTCGTAGTAGATGGGCACCGTAGCTCCATCTTTTACCGCTTGCTCGATGTCGTAGATGTGGACGTAGTCGCCGAACACTGCGCGCGTGTCGCGGTCATCGAGCGATACCGGCGTGCCGGTGAATGCGACAAACGTAGCCTCGGGCAGTGCGTCGCGCAGATACTGCGCGTAGCCGTAGCGGACAGCCGAGCCTTCGCCCTTGCCATCCGTATTCGGTAGCCGGGCGTCAAATCCGTACTGGCTGCGGTGGGCCTCGTCGCAAATCACGACGATATTGCGGCGGTTGGACAGCACGGGGAACGAGTCTTCGTCAGCGCCGGGCGTGAACTTCTGGATAGTCGTGAAGATGATGCCGCCCGATGGGCGGTTTGCCAGCAGGCGGCGCAGCTCGGGCCTGGTATCTGCCTGCACTGGGGTTTCACGCAGCAGCTCATTCGCACCTGCGAATACCCCGAATAGCTGGTTGTCGAGGTCGTTGCGGTCGGTCACGACCACGAGCGTTGGATTCCCCATGCCTTCATGGGCCATCAGCGCACCAGCCAGGCAAGTCATTTCAATGCTCTTCCCCGCGCCTTGCGTATGCCAGACTACGCCGCCCTTACGTGAGCCTCCTGGGGCTGAGGCTTGCAGCACGCTGTGCACGACGGCGCGCACGGCGTGGAACTGGTGATAAGCGGAAACCTTCTTGACGAGCTGGCCATCGTCCTCGAACAGGATGAAGTGGCGCAGGTATTCGAGCAGGTAGTCGCGCCGGAACAGGCCGCGCGTCAGGGTTTCCAGCTCGTGCATCGCGCCGAGCGGGTCGGTTTCATGGCCGTCGATGGTGCGCCAGGCCAGAAAGCGTTCCTTGTTCGACGTGAGCGAGCCCATGCGGGCCGTGGTGCCGTCCGAGATGACTTCAAGCGCGTTGGCGTTAAACAGGTCGGGAATGTCTTGGTGGTACGCCTGGAGCTGGTTCCAGGCGGCCCAGATGTCGGCGTTCTCGTCGCCGGGGTTCTTCAGCTCGACCACGACAATCGGTAGGCCGTTGAGATACAGCACGACATCGGGGCGGCGAAGCTGTTTTGGCCCCTGGATGGCGAGCTGGTTGACGGCTAGCCAGTCGTTCGCGGAGATATCCGTGAAATCAGCCAGGCGCACGCGGTCGCCGCGTGTTTCGCCGTCTTTCTGGAACTCGACAGGCACGCCGTCCACGAGCCAACGGTAAAGCTGACGATTGGCGTTGACAAGACCGGGCACGTTCGGACTCATCACATGGCGCAGCGCGTCGTCGCGGGCGATGGCGGGAATGTGCGGGTTCAGCTTCGCGATGGCGGCAGACAGGCGGTGGCGTAGCGTCACGTCGCGGTAAGTGTCTCGTTCTGTGCCCGGTGTCTTGGTGTCCGGGGGCGAAATGTCGGGGCCATGGGCGGTCTGCCAGCCGAGAGCGGCCAGCCATTCAAGCATGGCCTGTTCGACTGCGTCCTCGGTGATGCCGCTCATGCAAGTGCCTCGTTCAATTGGGCCTCGGCTTCGGGGAGGCGGAGTTTGCCGGAGATTAGGCGAGGGAGAAGCGTGTCGCGGAGAGCCGCTAGCTCCGCAATTGGCGCTGAGCAGATTCGGTCAACCAAAGGCCGAACAATATCGAAAAAAGCTTTTCGGACGGAAGGTGGAGGCACGACGACCATCTCCGAATCCAGAAAATGCTGCGTTTGGAAATTTGCCAAACCGGTACTCTGCACCTGGTAATTCCACATCTTTCCTGCTTGATAGATAGCGGTTAGATGTTGACTCAGCAGCAGGGCCGTATGAGCGTCAGGCGCGCGAAATAGTCGGCAGAAACTCGTTGGCACGGCTGTCTCCCCCAACTTTTTCAACACATCCTTCGTCACGTATAACGAGCGACCTGTCGGCTGGGTCTTGCTTCCACCAGAAACCTCAATCACCAAATCACCGTCTTGGAGTTTGCGTTTTTCTGATTTCTTCGGACTGACATATCGCCTTGGTACGTCATCGAATTGCCCTGCAGCAATATCTGGAATGTCAGTGCCCCGAATAATGGTTGCCGGTTGCGTACATGTGTCGGTTGGACCTTCGGCTCCCCAATCGCCGCCAATAGCAAAGCTCAAAAGCTCGCCGAAGGGAATGCCCGTCCATCCTTTCGGAATCTCCCCCAACACCGACTCATCGAACGTATCCGGAAAAAGCGCGGCCGTTTCGGCATCTATGCCCTCCGGTTCGCGGCCCTCGGCCTTTGCGTGTACCGGGTCGAAGTCGATAAACCAGCTTTTGAACAGGGCTTGGGCGATTGATTCGAGCGTGAGATTGGTTTGACGGAGCAGTTCGATGCGGTCATCGAACTGCTTCAAAAGCATACCTATTCCATACTGAACATCGAAGGATGGAAGGTTGACCTGAATAGCCGAAAGGATGCTTTGATTCAACAGCGGTTGACCGGAGCCGGAGCGCCATCTATTTAGGTCAAGCATCCGCAATAAACTGAATATGTAATACGGATGATTGCCCGGCAGCACTTCGGCTCGAATGGCGTTATCCGTAACCCAACACGGCTTGTGCGAGAAATGTACGGCACCACAGTACGAACCAACGCGACCGATGACAATCGTATCGCTTGGTGAATTATGCTCAGAACTTAGTCCAATGGGGCCGTTTGCCCCGTACACGACGAATGCTCCGTCATCTGCGCGTTCTGGACTCGTTCGGCCATTCGCAAATTTCAGAATCTCCCCAAGTTTTCGCTCTCGCCATTCAGACTGCATACCCAAGTCCCCCGAGCTTTTCGCGAATCACGACATCCAACTCAACTCCCTTCGCCATTTGCTCGGCAAGCTGAGCGGTCAGCCGGTCCATCTTCTCGCCGAAGGTCTCGTCATCTTCCTCAGTTTCTTCGGCTCCCACATAGCGTGCAGGAGTCAGTACATGCCCATGCTCGGCGATTTCTGCCAGCTTCACAGCACGACAGAAACCCGGCACGTCTGCATACGGGACCGCAGTGCCATCCTCGCCATCAGCGCGCCATCGATGCACGGTCGTGGCAATCTTTCCGATGTCCTCATCATCAAATAAGCGCACAACACGCGACTCCATGCGACCGAGCTTGCGTGCGTCGATAAACAGTACCTCGCCGCGTCGGTCACGACCTGGCTGGGCACCGGCGATTGGCGCACCGCTCTTATCTTTGGCTAGAAACCAGAGACATGCGGGAATCTGCGTGTTCAGGAACAGTTGCGGCGGCAGGGCAACCATCACGTCCACCACATCTGCCTCAACCATTGCACGGCGAATTTCGCCTTCGTTGCTTTGATTAGAGCTCATGCTGCCGTTGGCAAGCACCACGCCCGCCTGTCCGCGCGGGCTCAGGTGGTGCAGGATGTGCTGTAGCCACGCATAGTTCGCGTTACCAGCTGGGGGCGTGCCATGTGCCCAGCGTCGGTCATCGACCAGACGCTCGCCACCCCAGTCGCTGATGTTGAACGGGGGGTTCGCAAGCACATAGTCGGCGCGCAAATCCGGATGTTGGTCGCGGTGGAACGTGTCGGCGGGCTCTTTGCCCAGGTCCGCCGCGAAGCCGCGAATCGCCAGGTTCATTGCAACCAGACGCCAGGTGGTCGGGTTGGCTTCCTGGCCATAGATGCTGATGTCGTCCGCACGCCCGCCATGGGATTCGATGAACTTTTCGCTCTGCACGAACATGCCGCCCGAGCCGCAGCACGGGTCGTAGACGCGCCCTTGGTGGGGTGCCAACACTTCGACTAACACGCGTACTACCGAGGCGGGCGTATAGAACTGTCCGCCTTTCTTACCTTCGGCGGTAGCGAACTGCCCGAGGAAGTATTCGTACACCTCGCCCAACAGGTCCTTCGCGTGGTGGCCTTCGCCGAAGCCAATCTTCGAAATCAGGTCCACTAGCTCGCCGAGCTTGCCGGGTTCGAGCTGCGTGCGGCCGAAACGTTTGTCGAGAATGCCTTTCAGGCGCTGGTTATCGGCTTCGATGGCTTCGAGCGCGGCATCAATCCGCACGCCAATGTCGGCCTGCTTTGCCTGCGAGCGCAGCGTCTCCCAGCGTGCTGCCGCAGGCACCCAGAAGACATTTCCCATCGTGTAATAGTCGCGCTCCTCCAGCGCCTCGGCATGGTCTGCAGCGTCGGGGAGATACAGGTCGTCGTTGTCGTCGGCGAATGCGGCGGAAAGCTGCGCACGTCGCTCATCAAACGCGTCCGAAATGTACTTGAGGAAAATCAAGCCGAGGACAATATGCTTGTACTCGGCAGCGTCCATAGAAGCGCGCAGCTTGTCGGCTGCGGCCCATAGCGTCTTGTTCAGGTCTTGATTCATGTGATGCCGAATGATGGGGCAAAGTCAGAATGATACCCGCGCCTGTCGTCAACCGTGCTCTTCAATGGCGGCTGAGAGGAAAAGGTACACGCGCGCCTACTGGTATCTCATCCGGTGCTTCCCACACGCCTCCATAGCTTTGTCCGGCGGAGCTGACACGCTCACGTTTAGGGTAAAGCTTCAATCGGGCCTTCGCCCTGTCTGGAAACCTTTCGAATTGATGACATCGTTGAGTGCGCATTTATCCGTGCGAGTCGACCCACGCGCGCGCCCACGACAGCCCAACATCCTGAGCTTCCTCTTCGGTCTCGTAGACGCCGAGGACGCCCGATGCTTCTATGAATTTCCGGTCACGAGTAATCGTCCCGCTCGCGGCGTATCGCTCGGACGCGAGAACTCCTTCCTGCTCCTCGATGGCGTGACCCCATAGCACGTAACCTTTATAGGTAGCCTGTTGCATCGTCTAAGTGTTCCTATGAGGGCGCATCGACCAGTCATGCGCCGAACAATGGTCGAAATGAATCGCTTCGCTTTGTCGCCGCTCGCCACCACTGTGCAGTGCAAGGCCACACCGCGCCGACGCGGTACATCGCGAACGCCCAACTGGACGCCGAGATGGCGATGGAGGAGCGGCGTCTGCGATTGATGGGTTGCGAGGTGTATCACTTCGGCGGACATGAATTCCGTGACGTGGACCTTGCTGGGAAGCCGAAGGTAGGTCCGGAAGCACAGCGCCGCGTAGCTAAGCTTCTCGGCAGATTGCTCACACGGCACGGAATCTGTTAGACGTTGTCTCAAGCTGCGAGCTTGTGCTCGTAGTAAGGCCGGTCCTTGTCATCGAGGATGGCGTACATCGCTTCCAAACTCGACGCGCTCGGATTGAGCCACGCTTCGATGTTTTCCGGCTTGATGGGGATGATGCAACGGTCGTGACCGGCAGCTTCAATTTCCGGGGGGGGCTCGTCCGTGATAGCCGCGAACGACAGCAGGTCCGGCTCTCCAGGCTTGCTCCATCGCGACCACAGGCAGGCGACGTGCATCAGCTGCCGGTTGCTCGGGCGAAATTCGAGGACGACGTTCTCGTCCTTGCTATGCGTCTCCCGCAACGTGCCTTCCATCTTCGCCTTCTTCACGTTCTCGTAGAAGACCTCGACGAGCATCACGCCATGCGTGTGGCCGAAGCACGGCTTCCAGAAGCCCTCCAGATTGTCCCGCCGGGCGTTATAAGTGCCTGGGAACTTCACGTCGTAGTCTGCGGGCTTGCCCGCAATCCGGCACTGGTATCGCATCGGCCTGACCACGTATTCGCCGTTCTCCATCACAAGGACTGGCGCGTAGTACCCCGGGAAGATGCGCGAGTCGCGCGGCTTGGATTCGGTTCGGTTGACGTCTTCAATACGGCGTAGCGCTGTTTCGATTTTGTCGGTGGCGATTCGCTGACTCTCACTGGCAGCCCTCGTCGCCCTTGACTGAAGAATCCGTTCAGCGTCTGCCAGCCGCTTGCGCTGCTTGAAAAGGTCCTGTTCAAGCGTGGCGGTCAGGTCGCTGTTGAAACGGTCAATGAGGGTTTTGATTTCGCGTTCGGCCGGAGTTTCCGGCTGACCAAAGGCATCCTCCATCGCCTTGGGTACCTTGGCCTTGCTCACTCCCTCGGTGCGCTCGAAGAACAAATGGGCGAACTCTTGAATGTCCACGACAGCACCGAACATACGTACGAATTTTCGATAGTCCGCATAGATTTGAGCCGAATAGCACATGGGGTTCTCTCCTTCAATACACGTATCAGCATGCCACACCCAACGTCCCCATAATCTAAAAGACGCCGCCCTGCGACTTCGGCCATGACCCGTACTTTGTCGCGCGGTTGGCGAGGGAATTGGACGTAGGTACGTCCGTTGCGTTGAACCAAATGCAGCCTGCGTAGGCGGCACGGACCAAGGAGCGACAGATGAGCATATTCTCAAGTATCCTGAACAAGATTTTTCCTCACGACCATCCGGCGAATGCGACATCCGGCTCGCCCGGTACCGTGACAGCACCGGCGTCGCCGGCAACCGGCAGCGCGTCAACACCCGCCGGAGCCGCATCGGCTCCATCAACTGCTGGGGCCCAAACATCGCAGCCGGCAGCGACGCCAATGCCGGAGGTTGACGTTGAAGCCGTCTTGACCGAGATGCAGACGGGCGATAGCCAACAGTTGAACTGGCGAACATCCATTGTCGACTTACTCAAGCTACTGGGGCTCGACAGCAGCCTCGATGCGCGTAAGGAACTGGCTTCCGAACTTCACTACACGGGAAACACCGAAGATTCCGCCGAAATGAATATATGGCTGCATCGGGAAGTCATGCAGAAGCTTTCAGAAAATGGCGGCAAGGTGCCCGAGAACCTCAAGAGTTGACTGGCAGGTGGGATTGTGCCCCCGACCGCGCTGCCGCCGGGGGCAGCGGCAGCGGCCGCCCCTACCAATACCAATAATTTGCTTGCCGTTGCGGGGCGCACTCCCTGACGCTTGATGTTCTCCGCTCGCGGCATGAATCAGGCGATATCACGAGCCGGAATAACTGCGCAAGCCACATCTTCGGAATACTCCTACGTGAAAATTGAGGTGGTCGCGTCGCGGAACAGCCCTTGCTTGTATCAAGGCACTAACTTCACCGGAGACTGTCATGGCCACCCGTCCGAACGAGCAAAATCCTGCAAGCGAGAAATCTGAAGAGGATGTCGACAAGGCAGTGGAAGACACCTTCCCGGCCAGTGACCCGCCTGCGACAGGAGGAACGACCCGCATTGAGTCAGAGGACGGTGAGGCAGACGAGGACAAGCCTAAACCGCAGTAATCACCTACAGACATGAACACGGGTGCCGACGCCGTGAGGCCACACGAGAACCGATGGGGGTCCGTCGCCTATGGGGCTATGCAGGCATCGTCGTTTCGAGGCTCATTCGGCGGAGGGCGATGCGCACTGCTGGCTGGCCCCTCAACAGGAGCGCCCTATCCGCAGGGCGTTTCCTCTTTGACACTGGGCCTAGGCTGTGAGGTTACTTATGTTGCGAGACGCAAAGAACCGGGGTACCGCGCAAAAGCCATCATGGACGGCCATCGTGCGGACTGCCATCAGCAAATTTTCCGAGGACCGCTGCTCAATGCTGGGCGCGAGCATCGGTTTCTTTTCCGCATTTTCTCTTGCTCCCACGCTTCTCATTGTCCTTGCTGTCGCTGGTTGGTTTTTCGGCGCAGACGCTGCCAAAGGAAGGCTTTTTGAGCAGGTCAAAGGCGTTCTCGGCAACGACGCTGCGAGCGCGATGCAGTCTCTCGTCGAACACGCCCACAGGGCAAGCGGAAGTGGCGTCGCCGCCGCCCTCTCTGTTGTCCTCGTGGTTGTCGGCGCTTCGGCTACGTTTTCATCGCTCAATACCGCGTTGGATGTCGTGTTTGCGGCAGAGTCACCGAAAGGTATCGCCGGACTCACGCTCCTGCTGCGCGCGCGCCTGGTTTCCTTCGGGATGGTCATGGGTTTGGGATTCCTGCTCGTCGTGTCCCTTGTATTGGACGCGGCCATCCAGTTTGCAGGTCACGCAGTTTTTGGCGACTCCGTCCTGGTAGTCGTCGCGGTGGCTGGCGAATCACTCTTCGGACTGGTGATTCTCGCGATGGGCTTTGCTGCCCTTATCAAGTGGTTGCCGGATATAAAAGTGCATTTTCGTCATGCGCTCGTCGGCGGCGTGACTGCATCAGTGCTGTTCACGGCTGGCAGGCATCTCTTCGGGTTTTATCTCGCTCGCGCCGGCACGGCCAACTCGTTCGGCGCTGCGGGCTCGCTCGCCGTTCTCATGATGTGGCTGTATTTCTCGGCTCTCGTGTTTTTGTTCGGCTCGGAAATTACCGCGTCCATCAGGGATGCGTTTAGTGATGCCTCCGGAGACCGGTCGGCCGTTCGGGCCGTCGCCCGTGACGGCCAGGAATAGATAGGTCTCGGCGGGCTCCCGGAAACCAAAATTCGCTCCGCGCATGTAGTCCGCCGTAACCGTTGCGGCGAACGCTGCTGCAAATTTCGCGAAGAATGCCTGCCGGCTCCGTGACTGCTGCGCCCGCCGGTCACGCTCCGGTTCGTTCCTCACTGCAAGCCTTGGCGTTTGCCGCTGCGCGATTGATATCCTCGTCTTTCGGATTTTTTGTCGCCAGCCGGAGGTAAGCGAGCGCCAGTCGTCGCAATTCCTCCTCCGTTGCATCCTCGATTCCTATTAGATGATTGTTCGCGGCCCGGTGGGACGCGAGGAGCTCATTAAGCTTGAGATGCACTGCAACACTGTCCTTGTTCTGGCTCTGCTGAATCAGGAACACCATGAGGAATGTAACGATTGTCGTCCCCGTGTTAATCACCAGTTGCCAGCCATCCGAATAATGGAACAGCGGTCCGGTAATAACCCATGCAGCAACTGTGGCAACGGCAAGACAGAAAGCCAGCGGCGTTCCGGCCCAGCGGGTCACCAGACTGGCAAATTTGTCGAATGCGCGAGTCAATGGATGCTGGGTAGTGAATTCAGGACTTGAGGTGTGGGGGACAATATCGAAGTCGTCGGTCGGAGCTGGTGATTCGTGGATGGGTTTCATAAGCCTGCTCCAGAAGGGGGTCTGCTTAGCAACTTACATGCCAACGAACCGTGCATGCTGTCATGCTGTGATGCTGTATGAACTCGATGCGGCCGGAGCGTTCCGCCTGGTGCCTACCTTGATGCTGTGTAAGAATGTCCGCTGGCTTGGGGGCGTGTATGTGTTCGTGCTCTAGCCGCCCGGAATTCTCTTCCCATATGCGGGCCTATTGTATAGAGGGCATAAAATTGGGCGGGAACTTCAGACTCGGTCGCAATATTGGGGCCCCACGAACGCTGTTAGACATTCGGCTTCATCTGTCTCGCAGCGGCCGCTAGGGCGCTGTTACATCCCATTTTTAGAAGCTGTGCATCGCTTATGGAAAGCAATCGCGCGCTCACAGATAACGACGAGCTTGCTAAAAGGCCGGTGCGGCAACCCGACTATGCAGCCGAAAACAAGGCGCTTGTCCGACTCGCGAAAGCCCAGGCGGGCCCAATAAGACATCTGTGGCAGGAAATTGCGGAAGCCGCCCTCGCAGCCTGCGAAGCTGGCAGCGCAGGGATTAGCCTCATCGAAGGCAGCGCTGAAAATCGGTGCTTCAAATGGCAGGCGGTGGCGGGCGTGGGCGCGGCCCTTCAGGGCACGACAATACCTTGGAACGAATGTCCATGCGCGATAGCACTTCAGGAAGGCAAGCCACAACTGTTCATTCGGCCGCAGCTACATTTCCCGTACCTCCGGTTCGCTAACATCGACATCACCGAAGGAGTCGTTGTTCCCATTGGCTGCGGCGATGCGCAGCTAGGGGCGATTTGGGTGATGTCTCACTCGACCGAACGCCAGTTCGATAGCGAAGATGTGCGGCTACTGTCGAACCTGGCGGTCTTCGCCGGGTCAGCACTGACCGTCCTGGACGCGCGCGACAGCGGAATTGCGAGCGACCAAAGGCACAATGAGTTTATCGCCATGCTAGGGCATGAACTCCGAAATCCGATAGCACCGATTGACAGCGCTATTGGTGCGGCTATGCGCTTGTGCGCTGATAACGCCCGGGCCGTCGAAGTGTTGAATGTCGCGCACCGGCAAATGAGACACTTGCGGACCTTGGTCGACGACCTGCTCGACGCAGCACGATTGAAGCACGGGAAGCTTGCAATCAAGTATAGCGACACGTCCCTGAACGAAATTGCCTTCGACGCCATCGCAACGGTCAAGCATCACTTTGAGTCCCGGCGGCACACTCTAAAAATAAATGGCCTCGATTCGCCGGTCCCGGTTCGGGCGGACCACGTTCGACTGAGTCAGGTTCTGGGCAACATCCTGTCGAACGCGGCGAAGTACACACCGGTGGGCGGCGCAATCGAAATGACTGTCCGGGTGGATGACAATGCCTGGTCCGCTCCGGATGGCGCGGTCACCATCACCGTTAAAGATAACGGAATAGGAATTGTCAGGGCGGCCCAACCGCACGTCTTCGAACTTTTTGCCCAGTGCGCCCGGGGGCATGCCCGAGCTGAGGGAGGGCTCGGCATTGGCCTCGCCGTCGCGAAACGGATGGTCGAACTACACGGGGGCACCATCGCTCTTCAGAGTGAGGGCGCAGGCAAGGGTACAGTCGTCACTCTTCGCTTGCCGGTCCTTCGCGGGGCGTCGGCACAGGACAAATCCGAGCTACCGGTAAGGAGTGTGGCTCCCGGCTCCGTACGAATTCTTCTTGTCGACGACAACCCGGATGCTCTGATATCGCTACGCATATTGCTGGAGCTAGAAGGACACGAGGTGAGTACCGCAGGCACTGGACGCGATGCAATTCGTCTTGTCGCACAGGTCCGGCCGGAGGTCGCAATCGTTGACGTGGGTTTGCCAGACGTTGATGGCTTCGATGTTGCGCGCGCTGTTCGGTCCGACCCCACTCTGGATGACGTTACGCTGGTAGCGTTGACCGGCTATGCCGCCGAGTCCGATAAATCAAGAGCGTTAGCAGCAGGCTTCGACTACCATCTGACAAAGCCGCTTTCGTTGGAAAAGCTGCAATATCTGCTAGCGAATCGAAGAGGTGGGCAGATGCGCGGCCTGGTTTAGGAACAGCGCGAATCGGCATCACCTGGACAATCGGGAGTCACCGGCTTTCACGGTTAACATCCAAGTTAGCAGCTGAAGGGCCGCCCCGAGCTCACTTCAGGGTATCAGCAGGGAAGAGATGGGTTGCCAACGCGATATCGCCCGGTCGGGATACGCGGGACGAAGCGTCTCTCGCAAAGGCCGTGATAGAAGCAACGACGCTACCGTGGACTTTAATGCGCCAATGTTTATCGGTTTGAGGAAAAATGCGTTCCACAGGGGCGGAACCCGGTCAGCTTGGGCTTGTCCCGATACCATAATTACCGGTATGGCTGACAGCGCTGGATATAGCCTGAGCTGTCGACACAGGTCCACGCCGTCCATCCCCGGCATGGTGCAGTCTGTGACGATGAGGTCCGGCATCGTTCTTCCTGCCTTCGTCAATGCAGTCTTACCATCTTCTGAAAAACATACCCTGTATCCCCAGCACTCCAAGGTCACGCCTACGGCAGCCAGGATGTCAGGGTCGTTGTCGACCAGAAGAATGGTTGGCATGGGAATGTCCGCCCGGTTCCTTCCCACACCGCAACAACCATACCGTAGCTTGTTGGAAACAAGCAGTTCCGCCCGGTCAGGAAAGCGTCGTTGAGTTGCCTTCGGCGTCTTCGCCTACCTCCCGTCGTGTCTGACTTAGAGGCACGTGAATTCAACGATGTTCCGGTCGCACCGCAGGTTCTGACATATCGGCAATAACCCGCCAGGAATCGGGTTGAGCAGCCCATGCGGTGCCTGCACTGGTCGGTACGCCTGCACGTTTAGCCGTCTGCATTCCTCCACCACGTTACGGTTCCGACGCATGACTCGGTCCATTCCCAGCGGTGGTGCCGGCTCCGCTTCTTGTCCTCGACTATTTGTTCTCTAGTCAACTGCGCCTTCCGCGTGTGAGCGCCGCGACATCCCGAACGCAATTTCACCATTAACGCGGCAGATGCTGGCACCGGCACGTGGGGGCGCGCATCCCGATGAGGCCCCTCCTTCGAAATAAAAACGGGTCACATCACAACGACATTTTTTGAGATACGATACCTTTACCTGTACATCCATACAGTGGTATTTGCCATGGCTCCCTTGCCCCACATCGAGTCGATTCACCCAGCGCTTTGGCGCGGGTCGCAACTCGCGCGCGCACATGGGAGGACGGTCGATACGGGCTACGCAGCTTTGTCGGCCGAACTGCCGGGCGGTGGCTGGCCGCTGGGTGCATTGGTTGAATTGCTGGTCCAGCAGCCTGGGATTGGCGAGATGCGACTCCTGAATCCGGCACTTACGGAACTGAGCAAGCGTCCAATTGCGCTGCTGCAACCTCCGCACGTCCCCAATTCGCTTGCGTTCTCGTATCTCGGCCTGCCAGTGGAGCGGCTCATGAGACTGCGGGCACCGAAGACGGCCGACGCGCTCTGGTGCGCGGAGCGCGTGTTTCAGGCAAAGAGCTGCGGCGCGCTTATCTTATGGCAGCAACACATCCGGACCGAGGCACTGCGGCGATTACATCTGGCCGCGCAGGCGTCAGAAACGCTGCTTGTGCTCATTCGGCCACTGGCGAGCGCGCAGGACGCATCACCCGCCACGCTTCGGCTGGGAGTCAGACCGGCTGACGGTGGCCTTGTCGTCGATGTCGTCAAGCGACGGGGCCCAACACGCAGCGAAGCGCTCTCCATTACCCTGCAACCCTCACCGATTCTTCTCAGCCCCTATGGCCGTGTTCGTCGCCATCTTCCTGCCCCGGCTTTCGCTGGAGGTGTTCCGTCCGAGGTGGTCACCTCGGACTGAGCACGGCTGCGTCGTGCTCGAGCGCGACAAGGTAGTGGTGGCGGATTCGATGGCACGGGAAGCCGGTGTGCTGCCTGGCATGAAACGGGGCGGTGTCACCACGTTATCGCCCGACGCCCTGATGTACGACCGGAGTATCGAGCGTGAGCGCGAAATGCAGCGCGAGGTCGCCTTCGGTCTGTTGCGCTTCTCGCCGCAGGTCGCGGTCTGCGATGAGGAAACCATCGTGGTCGACGTGACGGCCAGCCTGCGGCTCTTCGGTGGCATACGGCGCGTCTGCGCGCTGATGCGTGACGTCGTGAAGTCCATCGGCGTGACCGTTCGCATGAGCGTAGCGCCGACTGGCCAGGGCGCATGGCTGCTCGCAAAGCGGGGACGGTGCCGCGTGCTCAAGATGTCGTCGCTTGAGCGGAATCTCAATGCGGTGCCGTTCACGCTCGTGCAGGAACTTCGCGCGTTCGCCGACTGGTTTCAGGGCCTTGGCTGCCGCGTGCTGGGTGACATTCGCCGCCTTCCGCGCGCCGGCCTGAAGAAGCGTTGCGGTGTGGATTCGCTCGATGCACTTGACCGCGCCTATGGGCTATCGCCCGAGCTGTACCAATGGCTCGAAATGCCGCCCACATTCAGTGCGCGAACTGAACTCCCTGACCGCGTCGAGCACGCCGAAGCCATACTGTTTTCGGCGAAACGCCTCATCGTTCAGATGTGCGGCTGGCTCAGCGCGCAGCAGCTCGCGCTGACCCACGCCACCGTGTCGCTCGAACACGAGCGTGGACGCGAAGCCGTTGAACCGACCATGCTCGAAATCGCGCTCGCCGAACCGACATGGCATGAGGAGCACCTCGTTCGTCTGCTGAAGGAGCGGCTGGGCCGCACCGAACTACCGGCCGCCGTCCTCGCGGTTCGCGTGACCGCCTCCAGCGTGCAGCCCGCCGAGCCGCCGAGTGACTCGCTGTTTCCCGCCCCGGGTGGTTCAGCCGAAGACCACAACCGCCTCATCGAGCTTCTGGTTGCGCGCCTTGGCGCGGAGAACGTCCAGCGCGCAGCACCGACGTCCGACCATCGACCGGAAGTGGCGAACCGCTGGGTACCCGTCCAGAACGATGCAAAGGTACAGGCACCACCACCTGGTCTGCCACGGCCAACCTGGCTGCTCGAAGCGCCCATCAAGCTCATGATGAAGGACCATCGGCCGTTCTACGGCTCGCCGCTCAGGCTCGTCTCGACGGGCGAGCGCATCGAGGCGGGATGGCATGACAGCGAAGCGGTCACACGCGACTACTATGTCGCGGAGGCGGCCGACAAAAGCTGCTACTGGATTTATCGCGAACGGCCCGTCGTCAAGACGGAAGCAGTGCGGTGGTTTCTCCACGGCCTCTTCGGATAAGACGGTGAGCTCGTGGACTTCCCATCGTCAATGCTTCCGGACTATGCGGAGCTTTTCGCATTCACCAATTTCTCGTTTCTGCGCGGCGCGTCGCATGGAGAGGAGCTTGTACAACGCGCGTCCCAGCTGGGGTACTCGGGCCTCGCGATAACCGACGAGTGTTCGCTCGCCGGCGTCGTGCGCGCACATGTCGAGGCGAAGAAAGAGAAGCTTCCCCTTATCATCGGTTCGTACTTCCAGCTGGTGCATGCAGACAGGACACCAGCCTTTGGTCTCATTCTGCTGGCACAGAACCGCGAAGGCTATGGCAACCTCTCCGAGCTCATCACGCTTGGCCGCATGCGCACGGCTAAAGGCGAATACCTGCTCACGCCCCACGACATCTCGAAGCCCGAAAAAGGCTACGCGCATCTCAGAGGCATGCCGAACTGTCTCGCCATCCTAGTGCCGGATTTTCCGGCGAAAGAAGATGTGCTCGCGGCGCAGCTCGAGTGGATGAACGATGTCTTTGCGAACCGGGCATGGGTGGGTCTCACGATGCACCAGCGAGCGATGGACGATATTCATCGTGGCGTCGTTGAGCATGTGGCAGACCGGTATCGCGTGCCAGTGGTGGCGACAGGCAATGTCGTCATGCACGTACGGTCACGCAAACCGCTGCAGGACACGATGACGGCGATTCGGCTGCGCAAGACTGTTGCTGAATGCGGGTATGACCTCGCGCCAAATGCCGAAGGGCATCTTCGCTCGCGATTCCGGCTGGGCAACCTGTATCCGACGCGCGCGCTGTACGAGACCCTCAACATTCTCGAACGATGCCAGTTCTCGCTCGACGAGCTTCGTTACGAATACCCGGATGAGCTTGTGCCAGAGGGCTTCACACACGAAGCGTATCTGCGCCAGGAAACCTACATCGGTGCCCACCGGCGCTATCCCAATGGCATTCCGCTCAACGTGCAGGAGCAAATCGAGCACGAGCTGCAGCTGATTCGCGAACTGGAATATGAGGCCTATTTCCTCACGGTCTATGACATTGTGCGCTTCGCGCGCAGCCAGCACATCCTGTGTCAGGGGCGTGGGTCGGCAGCAAACAGTGCGGTCTGCTACTGCCTCGGCGTGACGGAAGTTGACCCCTCGCGCGGCAACATGCTGTTCGAGCGGTTCATTTCGAAAGAGCGCGGCGAGCCGCCCGACATCGATGTGGACTTCGAACACCAGCGCCGCGAAGAGGTCATCCAGTACATCTATCGTAAGTACGGGCGTGACCGCGCAGCCATCGCAGCGGCAGTGTCGACATACCGCCCGCGCGGCGCGCTGCGCGAAAGCGGCAAGGCGCTCGGCATTGACCCGCAGATAGTGGACAAGGTCGCGAAGTCGCATCATTGGTTCGACCATTCGTCCGACCTCCTACAACGCTTCGCAGAGTCGGGGCTTGACCCGGCGAATCCGCTCATCGGTCTGTGGGCGAAGCTGGCTGCCCAGATTCTCAACTTTCCCCGGCACCTGTCACAGCACTCCGGTGGCTTCGTCATCAGCCGGGGCAAGCTGACGCGCCTTGTGCCGGTTGAGAATGCGGCGATGGCTGACCGGTCTGCAATCCAGTGGGACAAGGATGACCTGGAAGCACTCGGGCTGCTGAAAATCGACGTTCTCGCGCTCGGCATGCTGTCGGCAATTCGGCGCACGCTCGACATCGTGTCGGAGCAGCGTGGCGAGCGGTTCGAGATGCAGGACATACCGGCCGAGGACGAAACGACGTACGAGATGATTTCGCGCGCAGACACGGTGGGCGTATTCCAGATTGAGTCGCGCGCCCAGATGAGCATGCTGCCGCGCATGAAACCGCGAGAGTTCTATGACCTCGTCATCGAGGTCGCCATCGTGCGGCCCGGTCCGATTCAGGGCGGCGCTGTGCATCCATATCTGCGACGTCGTCAGGGACTGGAACCCGTGACGTATCCAAGCGAAGCACTGGAGGTGGCGCTGG
Organism: Paraburkholderia sp. CNPSo 3272; assembly: GCF_024206495.1. Lineage (GTDB taxonomy): Bacteria > Pseudomonadota > Gammaproteobacteria > Burkholderiales > Burkholderiaceae > Paraburkholderia. The sequence continues at coordinate 262,860 of NZ_JAMBPQ010000003.1, forward strand.
GCCGGACGCTTGGCGTGCCCATCTTCCAGGAGCAGGTGATGCAAGTCGCCATCCTGGCTGCCGGCTTTACACCCGGCGAAGCGGACCAGTTGCGCCGCGCGATGGCGGCCTGGAAACGTAAAGGCGGACTCGACAAATACTACGACCGTATCGTCAACGGGATGATGGAGCGCGGCTACGAGAAGGACTTCGCCGAATCAATTTTCCAGCAAATTCATGGTTTCGGCGAATACGGGTTCCCAGAGAGTCATGCGGCAAGCTTCGCGTTGCTCGTCTATGCGAGCAGCTGGCTGAAGTGCCACGAGCCGGAGGCGTTCCTTGCTGCGATGCTGAACAGCATGCCGCTCGGTTTCTATTCTGCGTCGCAGCTGATTCAGGACGCGCAGCGTCACGGTGTGAAGGTGCTGCCGGCCGACGTCACCATCAGCAGTTGGGATTCGGTCCTTGAGCGTCTCGATTCTGCATCGAGGCCGGCGGTACGCCTTGGGCTGTCGCTGCTGAAGGGCATGAAGGACGGCGCTGCAGAGCGCATTGAAGCAGCGAGAGCTGTGAGGCAGTTCGCAACTGTGAGCGACCTTGCGAAACGCGCGCAGCTCGACAGGAAAGACCTTCAGGTCTTGGCCGCAGCGAACTCGTTGTCTTCTCTTGCCGGCAACCGACGCGAAGCACTCTGGACATCCGTGGCTGCGGTGCCCGACCGCGACATCCTCGCTGATGCGCGTGTCGACGATGAGACTCCGGTGCTCGGCGCGCCGTCGGAAGGAGAAGATATCGTCGCAGACTACAACTCGATGAGCCTTACACTCGGGCGGCATCCGCTTTCGCTGTTGCGGCCAGTGCTGCTCGAACAGCGTCTCATGCCTGCAGCAACGCTCATGACTTACCGCAATGGCAGACTCGCTCGTGGTTGCGGGCTGGTCACGGTACGGCAGCGGCCAGGGACTGCGAACGGCGTGATGTTCGTGACCATCGAGGACGAGACGGGCAACGTGAACGTCATCATCTGGCCGTCCCTGCAGGAGAAATTCCGGCAGGAAGCGCTGGGCGCGTCGCTGCTTGCGGTATACGGAACGTGGCAATGCGAGGGCGAGGTCCGCCATCTGGTCGCCCAACGACTTGTCGATTTGTCGCACCTGCTTGGTGGCTTAGCGACAATCAGTCGAAATTTCTGTTGAGCAGCTTCCCTTTCGATTTTTACGGCCGCCGATTTGTCGCGGTTTCTCAGCAGCTTTGAGAATTCCGACGAGAGTCTGGGCGACCGGTATGGCCGTCGTCTGACAAGGTGTTTCCCGCGACGATGTTTGCAACGTCTTGGCCTTTGATGAGCATGTCGGCTTTACAGATGGCGTACGACTCGTCGTTGAGTTCCTGCCCGAACATGGTCAGGCGCGCCGCCGAGTTGTGTTCAAGCAAGTCCTCGGCCGCCACGGACAGCATGCCGACCGTGCGGTAACTCCGCCGCGATGGATAAACTATTGGTGCCTCCGAGCTCTCCAGAATACGCACCGTGGACGGGGTCACTCGACCCTGTCCGAAACCAGCGCCTGCCAACAATTTCTGACATCCAGTAGCGCATCTGAGCGAACAAGAGTCATCGCCTGCTGCCAATTTTCGCCGTCTCGGACGTCGACGAACTGTCGCCCAAGTGCCTCCAGACATACTGCGGCGGCCCGTCGCATTCCGGGGCGACATTCAAATTCCGCGATATCGTCGCCCGGTTCGCTGTCAGAAAGCTCTAACATTAAGTTCAGAAGCTCAGCGGCAAGTCGATGCGCCTCCGGAAGAAAGTGCGCGCGAGCTCCCAGCCGTAGCAGTTCCGCGACGCTTTCGAGCGCAAGCGGCGTGTGTGGCCGCCTTTGCCATGACACGAGTTCAACCAAGAACGAGACGTAGCTCCGAGAACCACTTGATGCGGATGAGAGGTGCAGCAGCCAAAATCCCGCAGAGTTAAGAGCGTTACTGACCGCCCGCCCATCTTCGCTTCGTCGAATGGCGTTGGATGTCATCTCCATAACAGCGGTCTCTCGCTCTGGCCACCATGCAAGTCCAGTGAACAGGAGGGCGACGAGATTCATCCCTAACCTCAGCCCAGCTGACCACAGCTCGGCTAACCACCCCGACACGTCCAACCGGTCAGCGTGACCCTTTGACAAGTGTGGGGCGAGAATCCGTTGCACGGTGTGAGCCATAAGTCTCAATCGATTGGCGACTATTTGTGCGCCGAATTTCTCGTCCGGCCTGCCTGCGTATTTGTCGGCGAGGGCTCGCCCCTCAGTTTCCCACCAACTTCTCAGCTTGGAGAGCACGGCGAAAGCGTCGCGCGACGACCACGCAAATCGAACAACGCGGTTCCCGGTCAGCAAGATGTTTCCAAGAAGCGATTCCGACGTGCGGCCAATTGACTGCAGCGGCTTGCCATCCGAGCCTGTCGTCGTTTGAACGAGGTTCGGAAACGGCTCGTCCACCAGCCATTTCCTGAACGACGCCTCGACATCCTCTCGCAGGTCAGAAGGCCACGCTAGCACAGCTCCGCGATAGAAGCCGACATAGTTCGGTAGAGTGCCGCGAGGAATGTCCTTCCACACGAATTCAGCGAAGCCTAGTTTTTGGTCTTTCGACATTGCACCATTGCGCCAGAGCCAGTCCAGCCGCTCCAAGTGGAAGGCTTTCGAAACTTCATCTTTCGGTTCCGATTGAAGAGATTGAGCTAAGACTACGTCGACCGCTTTCGAGCACGCCTGTTCCGCCGACAATCCGTCTACTTCGTATGGTAGAAGTGCAATGGCAGTTGGCCAATCGCGGAATCGCTTTAGTAAAGCCGGCTTAGGATTGAGCACGACTAGGTCAAGACTCCGCTTCCTCAGAGTACACAAGTCGAGCAGCTGCACGGCTCGGCGGAAAAAGTCAGCGAACGTTCTATGCAAGGACGTGTTGTCGCGGAGTGCGTCGTTCTCATGCCATCCTATCGCTCGCTGAACAGCCCCGTCTGCCTGTGCAGCGTCTAGCCTCAACAGTACCCTTGACGCTAGCTCCAAAGAGAATTGAACTGACGCTCTGTCACGACGGTCCCAGTTCATGGGCGAACGAGCCATGCAAGCATCCAACGAACGGATTGAATACTCGTAGAGCTGTAGCGCATGCTCTCGGCTCAAGCGCGCTATTTGCGCTCGCGTGAGCGGTTCCAGAGAGGTGTACACGCTTCCGCTATTGGCCCGTATCAGATGCCGGAGGCATTCCGTTATCGGATACCAGAAAGACAGCACCCTAAAACTCGATGTGAGATGCTGTGCGGATAGCGAAACCGAGCCGACTGCAGGCACATAGGCAGCCTCTTCGGTTAGTCGAGCGAACTCCCTGGCGGCCACCCTCGCTTCCTCGTTCAATGGTATCTTCCAGGGGGTTTGCGAAATGTCACGCGAGTCAAACCTAACCAATAGCTTCTCGATGGCGGTCGACGTCCTGTCAATTTCTCGAAAGATAAGGTCCAGTTGCAAATTTGGATGCTCTGTTTGGTCCTGTGCATTCTCATCGCGATAAACTGTGACTTCGTGTTCACGCTTCCCCGAGTCCACTTCTTCTCGGAGAATCAAGTCGTGCAGAGTGACATCTGGACTTCGAGTACGCTGCTCCGTGTCTCGCTCGGGCGATGCGATTGTCGGCACCTTTCGCGCGCTCGCAGACTGTTCTGCAGTTTCGACAGCGGTGGACATCGCATCCAAGATGCGTTCGGCCCAGTGCTCTCGAGATACGAGAGGTAGCGTTTCTCCTTGAGCCTGTATCGCTTCGCGGATTCGGTGAAGGCCGTTCCGTACAATCTCCCGTCCACGCCGAATAGCCCCAAGCTCCCCAAAGATTGCTCCCACCCGGATGGGCCAATACATATCGGCACCTTCAGCAAGGGTCTCAAGCTTCTTTAGGGCTCTCATCGCCTCTTCGCGATTTAATCGCTCGACGTGAAGCAGGACCTCTTCGTGGAGTGCTAGGCACGCTATCTCGCAATCCTTCTCACTCAATGGGGGTGTCGTAAGCCTTTGTTGCCATCTATTGAACTTCTCGACATCACCCTGTTGTCTCGCTATCCTCAAGACTGCTATGGCCAGAAAGCCACGCATATAGGCCAGTTCGGCTTCAGAAGGTACCAAATTGGTAGCAACATCCGTCGGTATCTCATCGACATCGCTACCAGAGGCCAATTCTCCTTCCAGCGCTTGCTCGATGTCGTTAGCTCTCTGCGGGTCGATTTCCTCAAGCGCCGTATTGATTATCCACACAACTTCGAACAGAAGAACGAGTCGAAACTTAGCGGGAAGTCTTTCCACTTGCTTGCGGTAAGCCAGCGTTGTAGTCCCCAGTGAAGACCTGGACATAACGCGTTCTCTGTTGCGCTCCGGAGCGACAAGCCAGCCAGGATATTGCCCTCGACTTATCTTCGCGAACCGCGCCCAAGCAACAAGGTCCTCAACCTTCGAGTCCAGCGCGCCCGGCGAGGGAGGATAGTGATAAGGCCAATGTGCTCGACGAGGGGCTGCAGGAGGGCTCCAAAACTCGAAAAGTTTTCTGAATGCGTTCGCATAGTCTATCCGCGCCTCCGCCTGGCCGATGCTGTCAATTGGAATCGGAAAGACGTTGCGACGTTCCAGTATCAGCCGCTGCCCATCCGGAATCGGGCCCAACGTGATGAGATAAATCGGTGGCGTTTGCTCGCCGAGCCGGTCTCTGACCCACCCTGTCCACTGAAGAAAGTTAGGGTCATCTCCCGAAAAACCAATCAGACAAAATACGTTCTCCAGCATTGCCTGCTGAACTGTATTCATGAATGGCGCGAACCGGCTCGGGTAACATCGGTAATCTTCTTCGGTCAAAATCAAAGGAGAGCCGCTGCGCAGACTGCCGTGCAGCTTGACGACTCGCGGCCTCCCATTGCTCTTCGAAAAGGGAACGTCTTGGGCAGCAACTACCACTTGGTATCGCCGCTTAATTTTTGGAATAAACTGTCTCCGGTCGTGGTCAAGCGCTCGCTCCAAGAGCGTGTCGTAGTTCGTCGTATAGACGTCAGCCCATGGCAGGGACAGGAGCTTGATATGAAGCGGTCCCGGGTTGATGACACCGGCATCAGGCAGTAGTTGATGGAGTCGCGTGTCGAGTTGCGCTCGGCCTCGCGCTACCGCATACTCTTCCGCCAAACGGAGCATTCCGCTTACACCACCGAATCGGTTGGCGGCCATTTGTCTCGTGTCCGCTGCTGGGTACAGGTCTGCGAGCAGCGCATCCATCAGCGTAGACCAAGTCGGCAATTCACTTCCGTGCTCTGCATTGCGACTAAAGCCCGCTCCGACCATCACTGCCGCATGACCGCTTTGCAAGGCATCTCGGATTCTATACAGGTGTACACCATTAGGAACCTGGTCGATGATTTGCTCTATCGTCGAATCGTCACTCATTCGCTTTCTCTTCCACGCTGCATCTTTAGCCACGCTGCCGGAGCGAAACGGGCGCTGCGTTCATTAGGCAGTAAGTGCTTGCCGCATTCTTCCAAAGTGCCCCGCATCGCACTTCTCTATGAGCTCGAGCAAGTCCTTGAGTACGTCTGGCGCTTCTGAGAGCGCTGAGGCGTCGTCATGACCCTCGGCAATTTGCTCGTTGTGGGAGTGCGTGTCAAGAAACCTCAAAATCCGGGTTTTCTTGGGACCATCGAAATCGACAGCCTCGAGCCTTGCGTGTAGCGTATCTTCGTCCGGAATCTTAAAGACCAGGAATGCTTCCAGTAAGCGCCGCGCCAAGTTCGGTAGTTCGTAGTACGTTTCCAGCGGCCCACCTCCCGGAAGCGCACTCGCTTCCACGATTCTCTTGAAGAGGTAGTGGTACTCCGACTCGTACTTCCGGAGAAACGGGTCCATCGCCTCGATAGCCGAGCTTCGCTGACCGCCGACGTAGGATGCGCGCAGCATGTAAAAGCGCGCAGGAAGCCCCTGTTTTGCCTTTCCCCGATTCAAATGTCCGAACCAGTTTCGCACCTGTCGCAGGAAGGTATAGTTGTGGGTCAGCACAAATAGCTGACCAGCGTCGCATAGCCGACGCTTCATAAAGCCGAACGCACTATAAATAGCGTTAGAGTCGAGGCTCGAAATTGGGTCGTCCACAACCACTACACCATCCTTCAAGTCGAAAGACCGGTCTTGGAGTGATTTCAGAAAGTAGAGGAACGCAATTGCGGTTCGCTCGCCGTCGCTGAGATTTGTAGCAATGCTGCCTCGTCGCACTAACCTGTAACCAGTAGCCTCAACTGCGACTTGAATATCATCGTGCCCAAGGTAAGCGCGCAGTTCGCGATTGAGTTCATCCGCAGGCTCCTGGTGTTTCAAGATGTCGGCCTCCAGCGCACGAATCTCCTTCTCGGTCTTCGCTTTCGCGTCGTTGGCCGAAACACGGGCATTCGTAGCGGATTCCAGCGCCTTTTGCTTTTCGAGCCATTCGGGAAGCGCGACTGCTATTTCGTTGTCGTGCAATTTCTCGCGAGCAACCTTAACCTTCTCCTCGAAAGAGCGGGTCTTTGCGTTGTGCTTCTCCACAATCTGTTCAATGCGCGCAAATGTCTGCTTGCCGACGAACTCACTGAGCGCTGGTGCTCCTGCGCTCAGAATACGCATGAAAGTGTCTAAGAATGATTTGTCTTCGGCCGGGATTCCATCGCTCCCTAAGAGAAGACCCTCTAGGTCCAACGCCTCGAACACGCGCGCTTGCTTTTGCTTCACGGTATTGGCGAGCGCTAGCAGGCCGTGGCGGAGGTTGCCGAGGTTGAGTTCATAGGTTCTTCCCTCGGACTCAAAGTCGGAACGGAGTTCAGGATATAAATCCCTGATGTCAGGAAGGTTGGTCCGTACAAGTTGGTTGGCAGCGTTCTCGATGCGCTCGGCTAAGTTTTGAAGGTCGCGAGTAAATCGTTGAAACTCGTCGTTGAAATGCGCCTCGAGTCGCCGCAGCCGGTTTGCGGGCAGCGGCTGCTCGCAAAACTTGCATGTTGTGGCGTCTTCGCCATGCGTGTGAATCGCCAACCCACTGCGGACCCAATCACCAACCACTGGACTAGCAGCGAGACCTTCAATGACGTTCGATACGACCGTTCTCGACAGAGCCTCCCGGACGTCGTTTCGAAGGTTCAATGCATCGGGAATGTTGACGGAACGAAGCTCGATACTCGGTAGCGGTGAGGAATTCTTTAGACTTAGCAACGTCTCCCGGTCTTTCGGCGTCAACTCAGGAGTCGCTGCTTGACTGAAACGCGACATTCTTTCCTTGAAGTCGGTCGCATTGTAATTGTTGAACTCACCGCCTGGAGCAACGAGCAGGTTCTTGATAGCGCGTGCGGTGTTTGTTGCGTAATCGTTGACCCCTTTCTGCGCACGCGCTTCCTCTTCGGAAGCCTTTGCTGCAATGTCAGTTTGCTTCGGAAGCTCCAACTTCAACGCGTCCATTTGACGCTGCTTTTCCGCGCTGTCTTCGCCGAAGACATATACGGGAGGGAGTTGGCTAAAGCTTCCACCGCTGCTCTCGAAGACGCTTCGCGCCACCGTCTCTCGGTTAAACACCCGGACTGCCGGCAAGGCCGCTCCGCTGAGCTTCTTCCCCGAAACCAACGCTCCATCGAGAACAAAATCGACGTCGCCTTCGCCAATTGACGTCGATGTCTGAATGGCTCTAAGAATGCTGGAAAGGGTAGTCTTCCCAGAACCGTTCCAGCCGTAGATAAGATTGAACCGGCCGAAATCTTCGAGACCTCTAGGCCAGGTAAAGTCCTTGAAGATGCGGTATTCGCGAATTTTTGAAAAGCGTTCGAGCTTCATTATCTTCCCCGTAACCGTGCTGTGGACCGCGTGTCGCGCGAAACCCATGCTTTCCTGAACAAGTTCCTGCGAAGAGCCTCAGCGCAGTCCGATGCTTTTTACTCCCTTACTGGCCGCTTTCTAACGGGCCGTTCAGGCTTCGGAATATCCCCAACCTTGTTCAAAGCATTCCCCGTTAGTGCCATAACTCCGGCGGTTGCCTGCCTGGCGTATCCTGGCTCAGCTGACGACGTACAGCTCGCTCAGCGCAGCGACAGTTACGCGATAGCCGCACCGGTACCAATGACGAATCCGCAGCCATTATTCAATGCGCATAATTAGTGTAAAAGTGGCACGCAAGGCATTCATAATTGTACTCAATTGGAGCATCAATACTGCTTCGCGGCGAGAGCTAGCTGAGCGCTCGACTCACCACAGCTTTCACCTTCCTTGGAACGGCGGTGTTCGCCGAAAGGTAAGGTCAGTGCCCGCAAACTTGCCCACCCGCTGCGAGCGCGCACGGTCCAAGCACGAGTGACATCGCAAGCACATCTGCGAGCCCAAGAGAGAGAACAGATGGTGAAAATCGCCAAGAACGACATCTTGGGGGCACGTGCTTCCAATGCCGGGGACCGATTTCATGGATTGTGGACCCTGCGTAGGGCGCTCGCGCTGCTGGAGCCGGGCACTCTGTACGAATCCATCAGGCGAACCTGCGCAGCGCGATGACGGCTACAGCGATGTCACGTAGTCGCGGGAGGCAGTTGTCGTCCTTTCCCCAGGCCCAACCAACCTGCGATTTGCCGGTGACCTGTGACTGAAATGTACGGCTGCGTCGGGCTAACGCCCTTCCTTGCCCCGTTCCGCGCCATCGTCATTGCGGCCGCATAAGACGTCGTTTGGCAATTTATGCACTTCAGCGACGCGCTTCCTGTATGGCTGGCGTTGATTGAGCAGGGATTGCGACCACCATGTCGCACTTGTCGCATACAGCCACCAGGAGGTCCCGGACGAGGCCGCTCCCATCGCTGAACGGGACATCTCGACGCCTGAGCGTCGTCGCGACCACCTGATGGCAATGCGGGCAAATAGCGTTGCTCTTGTCTCCCTCGGTATGTTTGACGCCCATGAACACCTCTGACGTAGTTAGGACCCCCACGTTGTGTGCCCAAGAGAGCCTGCTTGAGTCTCAATGTACCAGGAATCGATTGTCTCACTGGCCATCGATGCGATGCGCGAGACGTCGACCTCGAGTCGAATTTCCGCATAGCGCCGTGGTCCATGGTGACACTGTCGGTATCCGTCGACATCCATCGTCGTTTAGACGAGCTTGGAGCTTTCCTTCATCGATAAGCCGCCTCATGTACGAACCTGAAACGAATAGTACTAGCGCGGCGGCGTCGAGCGAGAGGTCTTATCCGTTGTCTGGCCTACCTACGCGACAGTCGGGAATCAAGTCGGCAGTCACGTCGCGCCATACGCCTCCCTGGTCGATGGCATCCGCGACGCCGCTGAATACATTGCGGTATCGCGCACTTCGATTTTGCCGGTGACGGCGGCGGCAATTAGGGACAGCGCGGCGCTCGTTCAGCAAAATAATGTTGCGTTGAGCCTCGCGCTTGAGCTCGTCAAGTTTAGAGATTTCCGCGTCGAGGAAGGAAACGATTCCTTGTTGCCCGTGGATATGAGGAAGAAGGAATTGCAGCTCATCTGCCGACGCACGTCTGACGCGTCGGCCGCAATCAAATCGCGTTTGCGCTGCCCCTGCACTAGCGCTGTCCCGCGAGAAAGTCCTGCCAATCGTGCGCGTACGCACAGCCATTGCCGGGTATTCCAGAGCCGTCGAGGTTCTTCTCGAAAAAAGTTTTCGCTGGCTCTGGGATTTCGCTCAGTTTGACATAGCGAACGCCGTCGCCACGCACGTGAACGGTCACTTCTGGCAACACGGGCGCGGCGGCAACTCCTCCTTTCCGTTATTCAGTGCAGCGGCCAGGCATCGCGCGACCAAATCAAAAACGCTAGCGGACCAGCGTGGGTAGCCGCGAAGCAGTGCCGTGTCACCAACGTCGCCAATCAATGCCTCCTATAGTTCCGCTTCGTAGTCCGCCAGCGCCCCGTCTCGCTCGCGCGAAATGTCGGCCGTTGCTATCACGCGTTTTCCGCTTTCGCGGCCGCCGGGCCAAAGCTCCACCGTCACTTTAAGCATTTTTGTTTCCCCCTCGTAGGGACGTATGCACTTGCATCGCCCAGAACTGTGATTGCAAAGGAGTTTGGGTAGGTGAGCGCGAACTATGGCCAGCGCTGTCGAAGATAGGCGATGACTTTCTTGGCGACATCGCCCACGTTTGGCGGAACCAGGTGCCGTCGGTGATACGGACGGGCAATGTTCGCTGCTGATGTGATGGCGGCTCATTACTCGTTGATGTCATCTGTCGACCCTCCTGAGAAAAACTGCTGCAAACGCTGGCGAAATAGTTCAACGACAACAGGGTCCCCAAGCCCGGCATCCGTCTGACAATGCACGAGTCGGTCACGGTGCGACTCGAATCCGTCCTCGCGGTCGTCGACAGCCAACCACGTCAAAGGTGAGTTTCTGCTCACGTAATCCATGACCTGGGCACCTCGTGGAACCACGAACCAAAAGTACTCGTTAAATATGGAGTCTTCGTACGTCGCTCCGACAACACGTTCTCGCAATGTGGACAACGGAAGCGCTGCTACTGTATATTGAGTCCCCAAAACGATAGCCCAGTCTGAAGACAAGACGATTTCGACATCAGGATACGGTCGGAGTAGTTCATCTAGCACCGGCGCGAACTCAAATAATTCTATGAATCCGGGCGCACTACTCACTACAAGGTTGCCAGACCTGCGAGCGATTCCACGATGCAGAACACCGTCGATATCAAGAAATAGCACCTTTCGGGTCGTCATTAATATCTCTCCTGCACGTCGGGGTCGCTCGAGCCACATCGTCTCCCCCGCCATCAATCGAATCATCTCGTCGTCTACCTTTGCATCAAAGCCTCGTTCGTTGTCGAGGTCTATGCCTCGCCGGACTATCAACGATGAGAATTCAAAATCGGAATACGCCAAAACAACATACGGTTGTGAGCAACACGACACAAAATCTAAAACTGCGTCCTCCTTGGTCCCGCGCTCGTTACTCCCCATTGCCGTTGTCAGTTTTTCGACGCACCGCGAGGTCCTCAATCTCAGCGTCGTAAAGCCCTGCGCGCTGCGATGCGTCCATCATTCGCTCCATCCCCTCCCGCTGGTCGTTGCGCATTTTCTCGCGATACGCCTGCGCAACCGCTTTGGGTATGCGTTGAATTCCTTCTTCGTCCGTGCGAGCCGGCAGCTTGCCCTCTTCGATGAGCCTCCGCACATGAAAAGGCGAAACAAAGAGGAGCCGCGCGGTTGCATCGAGCGTGAGTTCCGCCGGGTTGTCAGTCTCACGGTTTCTTACGCGACAATCAGGAATCAACTCTTCAGTGACGTCGCGCCATGCGCCGCCCTCGCAGAGGATTTCAGCAACGCAACTGAACACGTATTCGCCGTCGCTGCTCCAGCCGCTCGGGCCTACTAGATGATAAATGCGGCCGCTGGCTGTGCGGCCTCTACGTGCCTCGGCATCTAGTTCAACTACCGGAGTGCTCACTCGTCCATCTCGCGTTTCCCTGCTATATCCTACGAAGCGCCGCTCGCCATTGGCGGACTCGCGTATCGACCAGCGCTCCAAGTACACTGTTTCCGAGCCTTCACCCGGGAAATTCAAGTAGATGGACATATCTCCCCTCCAGATGCAAGACGAAAGGGTTCTTCACCTTCGTTTGTCATTGCCCGACGAATCGGAGATTCGTCGGGCCATCTGACAGGACCACGACCCGAACGGCTTGATACTTGACATCGTGGTAGCCGTCTTCGCGCGGTACCGGACCTCGCGGGTACCACACGTCGTACGGGTCTCCTCTATACGCACCCCGTTCGTGCGTCCATACCATCTCCTGCATGCTCACCTGTCGGACTCCGTCCGCCTCTTCTACGTCGGCATAGTGCGTCATGAACAGCACGTAGCTATTCGGTTCCGCACATACCAACGCCTTCACCAGTTGTGCAACGGTCATGGGATTTGAGGCGAGCACTGCTCCCAGCTTGGCGACAAAGTCTGCCATGTCGTCCCCGCCGGACACACTCGCACCATCGTCTTCGGCTTGTGGCGCTGAAATTCCATGGTCTCGCCACGGCCATTCGAGCCACGGCGACTGGGCAGCAATCAGCGATAGCATCCCGTCATCTGGATAATGACGTAGCACGGCGGCCGCTCGTCGTCGGAGCGAATGGACATTCACTACCGACGTCATTTTCGAGGTGTCAGAAAGCAGCTCGCGCGCATTTATCAGCGCACGCGTGCGTTCATCCGGCATAGTCATGGCTCTGCTCCTTTTGACATAACTGGCCGCTGCTCGTCTACGTTGTTCACGTCGTTTCTTTCACCTTGTGACCCTGTGGGTATCGGCTCGTCGTTCCTTTTCGCGATTTCGTTCGTACAGTTCGTCTCGCAGCGCCCGTTTGAACAGCAGTCCTAATTCGAACGACGACATTGTCCTCAGGTCTACGTACGTGCGCGCGGTCATTGCCTCCAGACTCCGTCGTATGCCCTTGTCAATTGCGGCGGCGAGCGCCCGCTCCAAACTTGCACGATGAGTCTTGTCCCGCATTCATCGCCTCCAATGCTTGCGCAGTCGCGTCGATTCGACACGGCAGCGCCTGTCGCTATTGACGGGCAAGAGTTCTAGCCAAAGCGCTGCCTCCGAAGTTCGTCAGCAGGGTTGCTGCAATGGTGGGGCCATCTCGTCCTTTTGCGGGCTGGCATTTGAAAGCGTGAGGTAAGGCGATGCAGATAAATTCGATATCACCCTAGTCAGGGTAATGCCGAAGTAGTGCTTCGGCACGGTGTCGGACCTTTGCGGGCAGTTAGGTGCGCTCATCCGAGAGAGCTGTTGCAGAAAATCCCGCGCATCTAGGATTGCCGACGCTCGCTCGAAAGGCGTCGTCATGTGCGTGCTCCGTCTGAAAGCATCAATGCCGTAACGTCCGAATAGGAGCGGATACCGTTGAATGCACACCACTGTAGCCAAACATACGTTTCGTCTGGATTTACGGAGCTGTCGCCGACTAGTTGGTACACCCGCCCAGAGCGGGTTACTCCGCGTCGAGCGATTGCGTCAAAATCGAAAATTTCCGAACTCACCCTCGTATGCCCAGTCGCCTCGTTGCGTCCGACAAAATGTCGCGTGAGCAAATCTGTTTCAAGAATATGCCAGGCACTCAGTCGAACCATCGGCTGCTCAGACACGGAAGGTGTCAGCCACAATGACATTGCCGATTCCCAGTCGCAGACATTATGTCGTGTTGGAGATTCGGTGTGTGACCGCCAGCGAAGTACTTCCGCCGTCACGTCAGTCGGTGACGGCTGCCGGAACAAAGCGCACCACGCCGTCCACATCTGGAGCCAGTCGTCGGTCGACCCCGGAAGTCCAACTAGGCGATATGTACAGCCAGCGTTGGAAATTCCAACCATCGTGACCAGGTCAAGGTTGCGTATGGCCGGGCTGGCATGGCATCTTTTGTGCGCAACGTCGATGCCGACGAAATGGCATCCATGGCCTGCTTGCAGGATGCGCCATTCGAGAAGAGCAACCTTGGGGCCGTTGAGACCAGAGTCACTAGAGAAAGTTTGAACTAGCGCACTCATGGCGATTGCTTTGCACACCAAATCGATACACGGCAAGTTGCTGACCAGAATTTTCTGGGGACCATCGAGCAGCGCGGGCCGAGCGCCAAGACTTCTACCACAACATCTGACGGGCGGGCTACGCAGCACCGGCCGACCCAACGTGGGGCATGCGCGCCAACGACAGAAAGGAAAATGAAATATTGCTTGGCCGTCCAAGTGTTGAGTCGGACCGCTCGGCGGCTCGGTCGCAGTCAAGCAGAGGCGTCTCCCGAGCCAGAACTCTAGCCAAGCACGAGAGCCATAGGTGAGATATTTATCTCACTTTTAGTCTAGTCGGCCCTATGCAAAATGCAAGCTCAATCGGACGAGGCGTCGCCCATGGTATCTGCGGTTCGCAACGCTGCACGGCGGAGGTCGCCGAGGTCAATGTAGCGGTCGGCGCTGGGGCTACCGAGCACCGTCAGGCACTGTAGGAAAAAAGTGACGGTAAATTTTCCGGACGAAACGTGGCGCGCGACGGTCCTCGGTGTGGCGCGGACACCTACCAGCGCCAGTCGGCGCGTTAGCTCCGCCGAGGTTATCCAAGGCTGAGCCGCCAGTTCCGCACCAAGCGCGGCGGCCGCACGCTGCTCCCAAGACCCTTCTCGAGAGATTGCCGCCGACCATAACGGAGGTGGCTCTGAGTCTGTGATATGCAGAATTTGGAGGAGCAAGCTGAACTGTGCCGTGCCTCTGGATATACGCGATACGAGCGCGCGCTCGCTGTCGTCCTCGCCCGCAGCGACTAGAGCCTCCGCCAACTGCGCGTAGGTTACGTCTTTCCTCGCTAGCGCTACGCGAAGAACGCGTGCCGCCAGGTTCGGCCATGAGTCACCCACAGCAGGAATTCCTTGCCACGAACACGCATACCCCCTATACTAAAAGTGCGATAAAAATCTCAGTTTTCGACAACTCGACAACTCGAAAACACAAACCATGGCCGCAAGCGCGACAAAACTCGTAAGTGTAAGACGGTAACCCAGAAGAGACCAGCGATACCGAAGGAAGTCCCGAGATATATACGAACTCGCATGGCGATACTTTTGGCGGCCAAGCTTCCGCACCGCGCGGCGACGCCACTGCACTGAGCCTTTTTCAGCACGAGGAAAAGTCGGATTGCCACTCTGCTTGGCGCGTATGCGCCGTCGTCTCGCGAAAGCGAAAAGGCAGATGTTGCGAAATTCGGCGGGTCAGTTGGATGACTAGGCCGCACAAAGCGCCACAACGACGCCGCCCGAAACCAACCCGCTATCCGATAGCAGAGACGGCTTCCGAGGACGCTTTCATTTCGTCGATTGCGCCCCTCGGCTCACATCCGTCGCGTGGAACAAGACTCTTCAGGCATCTGAAGTGGGTAGGCGAATATGAATATCTATCTCAACTTCGATGGCGTGTTGCATCCTGACGAGGTCCATTTCAGTGAAGGTCGCATGCCAGCCCTTGCGACGCGAGGTCACAAGCCGTTCGAGCACGCTAACGTTCTCTCCGACCTGCTGACTCCGTATCCCAAGGCGACAATTGTGTTGAACACATGGTGGACGTTCTTCCTTGGAGTAGACGATTGTCTAGCCATGCTGCCGTGGGCACTGGCGCATCGAGTCATCGGAACAACGCTAAAACGAGCGTCCGCTTATACTCGCATGCCGACACGCGTGAGCGAGGCAGCAGACCACGTTGCTCAACGTCATGAACCATTCCCCCTCATCCTCGACCACAACAAGTCGCGCTACAGCAGCGAGCTTGTGCCGCATGTTGTTCTTCTGAGGGCCGAAAATGGACTTTCCAGCTCGCCGGCTCAGCAGTTCATAGTCAGGCGACTTGCAGCCATACAATCGCTCGAAAATAATTCGTATGCCTAAATGGTTCTAACCGAACCGACCACACCCTGGCGTCTATAATCAGCGGCGGACGGGTATAAACCATCTACAGTTGCTAAAGAGTTTAATATTTCTGTTTACACCTTCAGGCGGAACTGTTTTTCTTCACCTTTGTACCTTCATGGTCTATTATTCTGGCGATGGGGCATCGCCTTGGGTTGAATTTGTCAATTGCTTTGGCGCATCTGCGGCGACCGGCGTTGGGAGCCTGCGGCCTGGAACTCTGCGGGAACCCGGCACATCGTAAGCAATCGCACGATGTCAATGGCCCGGAGGTGCCCTCACACTGCACCCGGAGGGCAACATGGAAATTCGCCTACCTGTCTCTGGTCTTGGTTCGCGCCCCCCACAGGACGCATCGAGTTCCAAATGCACGGAACTGCACATAGTGTGCACAGTCGACAAAGGCTCCCGGTTCACGTGGAGGGGCAAGAGCGGCTTGTTCGTAATTCTTCGCGTCACGGAAGACACGATTTTATATCGCTCAGCGTCGAACGAACGAATCTACTGCATGCCCCAGAGTGAGTTTGTGCGCTGCCTACTGCGTCAGGAAATCTACCTTCTTTAGAAAGGCTCGCGGATAAGTCTTCGCAAGCCCGCGTCAAATCGCACCGAGCAATATGAAGGCAAAGAGGCCATTGGGCGAAAGTCCTACCACACACCCGCGTAGCGCTGATGTTCGGAAGTAGGCGACTCGTTGCGTGCTAGAGACCTCAAAGCAGGACTCTCACTGGTACGAGAGCTATCGGAAAACTCCTAGCTCTCGGCGGTAAATGTAGCTGACAGGTAGCGTAGGTGAGTATTCAGTTACCAATCAAGCTGCCCCCGTTATCAAAGTGGCAGCTATGTGATAAAGAGTTGACGGAACGTGCTCCGATAGGCCCAGCTCGGCCATACACGCACTCGGAGTTACTCGATGCGTTTGCTGAGTGGGGTACGCCAGACAGCGGAAAGAAGTACATTATTAGCTCGAGACTACATTCCCCTGTGCGAAAGGTTAGAGGCGGCGCGGGCAATTCCGTCACCTGCTATACGTCGCGGAAAATGAAGCGGCGCGTCGCAACCGAAAGCCGCAACGTGGAATTTCCGGCTGTTTATCGATACGACCTTGACGACGTCACGCGCGAGCTCTACTGCCAACCGGAACAGGTCAGCATTCCAACGATAATAAGAAGGACCTTCGCGGACGGTCGCTCGAGCGAGTACATCCAAGATGTTCCATACACGCCTGACATTCTGAGATTGACTGCAGCGGGCCCGTTTGTAGACGAATGGAAGACTGAAAAACTCTTGCAAGAGCTTGCCACACGGTATCCATGGCGATATTACAAGTCAGAAAGTGATAACACCTGGCATTGCCCTGAAAAAGAGCAGTTTTTTGCCGAGATGGGCATCACTTTCTGCCTTCGGTCCTCCGTCGAGCACAATCCCGTCTTCATTACAAACCTTCAACACCTCAGAGACTTTCTAGGCGAAGGTTCAGAACCATTATCTGAATATGCCTTTAATGCAATCAAGTCTCTCGTCGAAAAGCCCGGCGCATTGAGCCTTGCCGCTCTCTGTGAGAAAGCTTTCGATGACGTCACTCCATGGAATGAGCCTGTTATCGCCCCCACGCCGCAAGGGAAGTTCAGGGTAGATGATGTGTGGAAGGCAATCGCCGAGCAGCGGCTTCACGTCGACCTCGATTTCGACGACCTTTCCGAACCCCATGATGTAGCTGTCTGCTCTAGTCGCGAGCAGCTCGAGTTGGTCAAGTGGAACCGGCCTCCGCTGCATGCCGTTGCAGAGGCTTTCACATTTGACGTCGAGGTAGGCAGCGACTTTATGTTTCGAGGTACGCCCGAAGTCTTCACGATTTCAGGAATGCCCACAGGGAAAGTCCTGTACTACAGCGATTCATCAGTGACTCTTGCAGCGGAAATGCCGGAATTGCAGTTTCAATCCGCGTTGTACTCCGGCGACATCATCATGTTGTCGACTCCCAAGAGCACCGAAGAGCTTTTGGCTCAGCATGAGCACTATGAAGACGGACGCATTAAACAAGCTCGCGACCGCTTTCTACTCCTGGAAGCGCTTGAACATGCTCCGCGCGGCACGCAGGTCGCGGTCGGCGTTGGGATTCGACAGGTTCAGCGCCTGAAGAAAAAAATGCGAGAGGCCGGAGATTCGGCACCACTGCAGATGCTTGCACTAATTCGCCGGCGTCCCCCTGGGCGCGGGCGACAAATTAGTGAAGCGAAACTCGACGTGATTCGTGAAATTGCTCGCAGGCACAACAATCCCACAAATCCCCTCATAAGCAACGCCTACGAAGATTGTAAAACCCTTTGCGCCGAGCGCGGTATAGAGTTTCCGCCGTCCAAGAACACTTTCTACCGACACTATCGCGCATTTTTTGACATTCGCTCTCGTGAGGGAAGTCGTCGAGCATACAATGCCGAGCCCATCGTTTGGTATTTAAACCACGAAGATAAAGTTCACGGAGGTCGGCCATTTCATCGCGTCCACATCGACCATACGAAACTTGACATCATAATTTACATTCGCGGATACGGAGGACGTGTATATAGGATTAGGCCGTGGCTCACCATCATCATGGATGCAACGTCGCGCGCCGTACTTGCATTTTATCTGGCCGCTCACGCCCCGAGCGCAACGAGCTGCATGATGGCTATACGCGAGATGATAAGGCTTCACCGGCGTATGCCAGAATTCATCGTCGTTGACGGCGGCAAAGACCTTCAGTCCCTTGCCTTCGAATCGCTTTGTCACCTTTACGACGTAACGCGCGAGACCCGTCCCTATCACGAGGCTCGCTTCGGTGCAGTCATCGAGCGGCTTTTTGGAATAACGAACCAGTTGCTTATCTACAAGCTCGTCGGCAACACAAAAGCAATGAAACACGTAAGGACGGTCACCCGGCAAGTTGACCCAGCGCGGGCAGACCATATGAGCTTCGCACAATTACATGGGCTTCTGGAAGATTTCTTCTATGTTCGTTACAACCGGGAGCGCGTGCATCCGGCGCACGACCACACTCCAGAAGATTACATGAACAAGGGGTTCATCCAGACTGGCCGCCGCCTTAGGCGGCTGTGTCCGTTTAACCGCCGGTTTATGATTCAAACCTGCATCCCCGTATCGCGTGGTGGAACGCGAACCGTTGACCCGCAGAGGGGCATCCAAATTGGGCCTTTGCATTACTGGACCGACGAGTTTTCGCGTCTGCGCAGTAGAGAACGGAACGTCCCGGTGCTCGTCGATATGTGGGACGTCAGCGTCGCGTGGGCCTCCATTCGTGGACGTTGGGTTCGATGTGAATCGAAGCTGTTGATGCAATACCGTCGATTGACCGCCATTGAACTTCGTTATGCATTCTATGAGGTTTGGCTTCGCTTGCGGAAAGCGCCTGAGGAATCGTTTGAGTCCTTGCTCGACGACGTACTGAACGACCACGTTCTCCCAGCTGTCGCAGACGCTACGGCTGCGACTCACCGTATATACGGCGCGGTAGGCATAGCCGACGTCATACCTCGCGAGACCGACGGCGAAACGCTCAAAGGTGACGACAAATCAGCGTCCGCTCAGACGGGAACCGAACAAGCGCCTACAACCGTCGATAGGCCACCATCGAAGCCTCAACCTGCGTCAAACACTTCGAACGCTGGCGAATCGTTGGTTCAGAAATTCAATTTGGATTACGAATCATTGCCAGTTTATCGCCCCCTCTAACGTTACCGGGAGTATGCCATGCTTACACGTGAACAAGCGGCTGCGCGTGAACAAGCCATCGCGGGCAGTCCCGCCGACAAAGAAGCATACATGGATGCACTCCGTTTCCCTCACGCGAACCAGGATAAGGTAATCAATGTGATACGCAACCAAGCGAAGCCGGGTGCCGGGCTTTCTACCACTCTCGTGGTAGGCGGCACCGGTGCCGGCAAGTCGACCTTGGGTAAAATGCAATTAGCCGACTATATCTCGTCCAACGCGGTAGAAATCGACAATGACTCAAGCCTTATTCCTGCAGTGATGTGTGAAGTGGATGCAGTCGATGCTAGTACTCGTGAACTTAATTGGCCGCTACAGTACACACATTTGTGTCATGCCTTGCTCGCGCCCAGCATACTTGACGGCATCAACAACTATCAAGAACTCGGGAAGTCACGTGACCTTGTGCGTAACAGTAGACTTATGTTTGAAAAAGCGCTTATAGGGCGAGGAACGACATACCTAATTCTCGATGAGGCTGCCCATTTCACTCGCGCAAAGGGAGACCCTCGCGAGTTTGGGAATCTTTTGAAGTCTTTGGCGAATCGGGCAGGCTTTCACTTGCTTGTACTGGGCTCTTACGGTTCCGAGGAAATTGCCGTGGCAACCGACCAGCTCTCACGCAGATTTGAGGTCGTTCACTACTCGCGATATAAACCGACAAGAGAAGATTTCACAGAATTCTGCAAGTTTGTGAAATCAGTCGCGGAGGCACTGCCACTCGCTTGCAAGGTTGATATCGCGGGTCAAGTTGAGTACATGTTTACTGGCACATTCGGTTACTGTGGCCAAGCCGTCGACGTCTTGAGAAGAGCCGTGAAAAAATGCGATGCTGACGGTGGCCGACAATGGAGAGACGAATTTCTTTTTAGCTCGATGCCATCCGAGAGAGCTCACAGGAAGATTGTAAAGGATACGCTGGTCGGAGAGGATGCCGTCCAGTCTTACCTCCAGAAAGACAGTAAACACAACTACATTACCGAAAAGCAGGCTCGGGACGAGTTGTTGCTCGACGCGGAGGCGACCAATAGAAATACGCAGAGGAAGCAAGGATGAACTCCTCTCTTCGGTTGGCGTCTCGACCGGGAGGTTGGCCAGACGACGCGCCTCCTCGCTCGGCATGCTTCGGACTGTCTCCTGAGGGTTGCAGCGGAGATACTCTTGAAGACCTGCGAAGTTACTTCCGCCGTCTATCCGCACACCACGGGATGCTTCCCTGGACCTTCGCCTTCCGTGCCATTGCACCACTGCTTGGGGGTCGACACTTCGATAGCCGCAGGCACATAGCCAAGGATTGCTACGGACTCGCAATATGCGGAATCACGGATTTGGCGGCGAGGTGGTCGAATGCGCTCAATCTTCTCACTCTGCGGCATGACCTAGAGCGTCATACGCTGCGGCCGCTCGGAAGCATGTTGTCGCCATATAAGCTCCTCTCTCGTTGTGAAAGATTTTGTCCAGCGTGCTATGCGCAGGACGACCGGTCAAATAATCCGAAATACAACCGGCTGCTCTGGCTAATTGACTGCGTAAAGGCATGCCCGATACACGGGATGCGATTGAAACAGATTCCGACACCGAAAATCGGTGACGGAGAAGCGTTCTGGTTGCCAGGTTCATCGCGAGTAGACGGCTCGAATCTGGCAAGGGACGTTGCCGAGGAGGCGTATCCGGAAGAAATAAAGTTCGCGTGGCTAGTTGTCGACCTACTGGAGGATTGCCAATTGCGTCCTGACGCTTTTCTTGGCTCGCCGGCTATTCCAACTTTTCTGAGCCACGCAAGCGCAAGCCTTTTCGGCGGAATTGCTGCCACCTTTGCGGCTGAACTTGGAATTAGTAAGGGAGAGTTCCACGGGTGGATGACTGGTGAAGTTCATCCGAGCCTCCACTGGATTGTTCTTATGGCCTACTGCTGCAACTGCCGCGTTTCCGACGTCTTGCTAGGAAATACGCCGGCCGTCTTTTGGACAGGCCGACCGCGCAATTTAGATTATCGGCTCGTGAACAAGAAGCGGAAGGGCGCTTCAGCGCCGACGTCCGTGCTTATCGCAAACTTCGAGCAATTAATCACCTCGGGAAGAGTCCGATGTTTGCAGGAGGCAGCGGACACACTCGACGTTTCGGTCAAGTTCCTTCACAAAATCGCCCCCGACCATTCTACGCGGCTTATCGAAAACGGTAAGGACTATCAGAAGGACGCGGCTAAGGCGAACGGAGATGCCAAATTCTCGGAGTTTCTAAGTTCGCACACAAGGCTAAGAACCAAAGGCCCGTATGCATCGCGGCGACTCGTTGTAGCCGACGTTCGCGAACGAACGGGCCTGACGTTTGGTTTTCGCCAAGCATGCGAATTTCAGCGAAGGGCTAACCGTATGGCTGGCATTGCAGAGTAGCATAGTCCAGGCCCGCACTCTTTTTCGGAAAAAATCCAACAAGAGATTGCGAGCGCCGCCCAGTCTAACCAAATCGTGTCGTTTACGACATTCTTTGGATAACTCCACATGAAGCAACGTGCCCGAAGGCCACGCGTTCTATTGGTGGAGGTAAGCGGGATCGAACCGCTGACCTCTTGCATGCCATGCAAGCGCTCTCCCAGCTGAGCTATACCCCCATGCAGAACGGCTTCCACGCCAGTGGGATGACGCAGAATCGAGCAATGTCAGCTACTAGACCTGCTCGAAGAGCGGCGATTATATACGCCGCGCACGCAACCTCGCAAGCACTCTCGCGCCCGCCGCGAACTATACTGGAGTCCTTACGATTACCCGAAAAAGCAAAAAGCCGGCTTGTGAGCCGGCTCTATTGCGCCATTCGCAGCAGAAGCGCGCGAATGCAGTTCGTTCCAGTATCACCGCGCAGTTCCCGCGCACGATACTCGATTCGAATTTTGGTGCCGACGGCGAGACTCGAACTCGCACAGCTTTCGCCACTACCCCCTCAAGATAGCGTGTCTACCAATTTCACCACGTCGGCAATCCAATACAACCCGGGACTCGTTAGATCCCGTCCATTCTCGCCCTCGTGGGCTCGAAGGGTCGCCATTGTATCGACTCGTCACGCATTTTTGAAGGCCCCGGGCGAAGATTTTTTGAAGCCCTGCGCCAACGCTTCGATGGGATCGTAGAGGTTTTGCGCCGCCGTATAAGAGTTCTCAAACACCTGTCCGTATTGCTGGCTGCCTTGCAGCGTGCCCGCGCCGGTCGCGACGTTGTACTTCTGGAACACCCAGGCCCAGCGGTCGCGCCGCGTGATCGACTGGCCGAGCGAGAGCATCGCGCTCCAGTGGTCGTTGAACGCGCAGTCGGCGCGCACGAGCTGCGACGTGGCGCTCGCCGTGGTCGGCCTGTTGTTGCAGCTTCGAAGGGTCGGGCATGGTCGGCAGCGTGATCCTGCCGTTCACGGCGACAAGCGGCGCGATGCCGGCCTGCTCGACAATTTGCGTTTCCATGTGCTCGAGATCGTATGGCAGCTTGAGCTTGTCGTTTACACGCCAGTCGATCGCGGCGCTCACGAACTTGCGGCGGCCGCCCCGCGCCGGCTCTTTTTCGCGGGAGAGGGAAGGGGCGTGCGCTTGCGCACCGCGTCGGCGTGTTCGCGAATCGTCTCGATCAGCGCGCGCAATCCCGCCGGCGCGTGCCGCCGCCCGGGGTAATAAAGGCAGAGCCCGTCGAGCGGCGGCGTCCAGTCCTCCAGCACGCGCACGAGCGTGCCCGCCGCGAGGTCCGCGTTTACGTTCCATTCGGTCAGATACGCAAGGCCGAGTCCGTCACGGGCGGCCGCGAGCATGAGACCGGGCTCGTCGAGTGTCAACGTACCCTCCACGGCCACGCGCACGGCCTGCCCGCGCCGCTCGAACTCCCACTGGTAGATTTGCCCGCTCGGCATGCGGCTGCGTATGCAGCGGTGCGACTGGAGGTCGGCGGGCGTGCGCGGCGGCTTGTGCTTCGAAAAATATTCCGGACTACCAACCACTGCAAAACGCTGACGGTCGCCGAAAGGCACGGCAATCATGTCCTGCGGCACCGTTTCGGCGAGGCGAATACCGGCGTCGTAGCCTTCGACCACGATGTCGATGAGCCGCCCTTCCGTAACGAGATCGAGCTTCATCTCGGGATAGCGCTGCAGATAAGCGATGAAAATGGGCATGACCTGTTTCGCCGCTCCCACCGAAGCATTGATGCGCAGCGTGCCAGAGGGCGTGTCGCGAAAGCTGCCGGCCTGGTCGAGCGCCTCGCGGATCGTGGACAACGCGGGCGCGACGCTGCCCACGAACTGCGCACCCGCTTCCGTCAAGGCCACGCTGCGCGTAGTGCGGTTGAAGAGCCGCACGCCGATGCGCGCTTCGAGCGCCGCCACCGCGTGGCTGAGCGCCGAGGTCGACACGCTCAGTTCATTCGCCGCCGCACGGAAGTTGCGATGGCGCGCCACGGCCAGCACGGCTTCGAGTTCCACCAGGCCCGATGTTTTCATTGTCCCAATTCGCTCAACAGCTCATGCAGCATTGTACGGCTAGTCAACGCAATGCCAGGCGTCTATCGTGCCTTCATCGACTCACGTTTTCTGGAGCAGCCATGCAGATCATCGACAAAATCTATATCGACGGCGCGTTCGTCACGCCGCACGGCGAAGAATACTTCGACCTCTTCAACCCGGCGGCCGAGGCCGTGATCGGCCGCGTGCGCCTCGCCGACGCGGCGGACGCGGACGCGGCCATCGCCGCCGCGAAGCGCGCGTTCCCGGCGTTTTCGCGCACCCCGAAGGCGCAGCGCATCGAGATGCTGATGGCGCTGCACGAGGCCGCCGTCGCGAGCGAGGACGCACTTTTCGAAGCGATCGTGCAAGAGTACGGCGCGCCGGTCTCGCGCGGCCGCTGGATGGCGCAGCACGCATCCAACGTGCTGCGCGACGCCGCGCAGACGCTAGAAGGCTATGCGTTCACGCGGCGCGCAGGCACGGCCGAGGTCACCATGCAGCCGCTCGGCGTGGCGGGGCTGATCACGCCCTGGAACAGCGACGCGGGCTTCATCTGCGGCAAACTGGCGGCCGCGCTCGCGGCGGGCTGCACGGCCGTCGTCAAGCCAAGCGAGATGAGCGCGCTCCAGACGCGCATCGTGACCGAGGCGCTGCATTCGGCGGGCTTGCCTGCGGGCCTCTTCAACATCGTCACGGGCCGCGGCGACACCGTGGGCGCGCGTATCGCCGCGCATCCCGACGTCGCCAAGATTTCATTCACGGGTTCGACCGCAGTGGGCAAGTCGATCCTGCGCACGGCTGCGGAAACGCTCAAGCGCGTGACGCTCGAACTGGGCGGCAAGTCGCCGGTCGTCGTGCTCGACGACGCGAATTTCGACGAAGCCGTGCCGCTCGCGCTGCAGGCTGGCTTCATGAACAGCGGACAGGCGTGCATTGCGGGTACGCGCATTCTCGTGCCGCAGTCGCGGCTCGTCGAATTCGAAGCGCGTGTCGCAGAAGCGGTGGCGCAGTTCCAGGCGGGCGATCCGCGCGACACGCGCACGAGCGTCGGCCCCATGGTGAGCCAGAAGCAATGGGAGCGCGTGCAGCGCTATATCGGCATCGGCATCGACGAAGGCGCACGCCTGATTGCGGGCGGCGCGGGGCGGCCCGACGGTATCGAGTCGGGCTGGTTCGTGCGTCCCACCGTGTTCAGCGGCGTGACGAACGACATGACCATCGCCCGCGAGGAAATTTTCGGGCCGGTGCTCTCGATCATCGCGTATCGCGACACGGCGCACGCCGTCGAGATCGCCAACGACACGCCTTATGGACTGCAGGCCTACGTGCTCTCGCCCGATATCGCGCGCGCGCGCCGCGTGGCCGCGCAGATCGAAGCGGGCCGCGTGCTTGTCAACACGCTCGCCCATGAGCCGGCTGCGCCGTTCGGCGGCTTCAAGCAATCGGGCATCGGGCGCGAGTACGGCGCCTTCGGGATCGAAGCGTTTCTGGAACCGAAGTCCACGCTCGGCGTGCTTTGATGCGCCGCTAGCCGCATCAAGATACAAACGCCCCGGTTGTACTGCTGACCGGGGCGTTCGAACTGCGTTTTTAGCGTCCTACATCAGAAGGTCTGCCAGTCGTCATCGGACGTGGCCGTCGCGGGTTCGCGCCGATCCGCCTTGGGAGCGGACGCAGCGGGGGCTCGCACGGGCGCGGGCCTCGAAGCTGCGGGGCGCCTGGCCGTTGCGCTCGCAACGGCCTTCGCCGCCGGCAGAGTATTCGTCGTTGCCGCACGGGCCGCCGAGCCGATGTTGAACACCGATACCAGTTCGCGCAACGCCGCTGCCTGAGAGGACATCGACTGCGCCGCCGCCGACGCTTCCTCGACGAGCGCCGCGTTCTGCTGCGTGACTTCGTCCATCTGCGTGACGGCCTGGTTGACCTGCTCGATGCCGGTGCGCTGCTCGCCCGAGGCCGCCGAAATCTCGTTCATCAGGTCGGCAACTCGCTTGACCGATTGCACGATCTCGCCCATCGTGCGGCCCGCGTCGTCCACGAGCGCCGTGCCGTTGTTGACGCGCTCGACCGATACGCTGATGAGTTCCTTGATTTCACGCGCCGCCGTCGCGCTGCGCTGCGCGAGCGTGCGCACTTCGCCGGCAACTACCGCGAAGCCGCGGCCCTGTTCGCCTGCTCGCGCCGCTTCCACGGCCGCGTTGAGCGCCAGGATATTGGTCTGGAATGCGATGCCCTCGATCACTGAAATGATCTGCGCGACCTGCTCGGAGCTGTTCGCGATATCGCGCATCGTATCAACCACGCGGCCCACCACTTCGCCGCCGCGCGTGGCCGTTTGCGAAGCCTGGCCCGCCAGCGTGTTGCCTTGGGTTGCGTTGTCGGCGTTCTGCTTGACGGTCGCCGTGAGCTCTTCCATGCTCGCCGCCGTTTCTTCGAGCGAAGCGGCCTGTTCCTCGGTGCGCTGGCTCAGGTCGGTGTTGCCCGCCGCGATCTGCGCGGAAGCCGTCGCAATGCCTTCGCTGCCCGTGCGCACGCGGCCCACCAGGTCGACCAGCCGCTCGGTCATGTGACGCAGCGCGCCGAGCAACTGGGCCGCCTCGTCGGTGCCGTCCACGTCGATGCGCGCGGTAAGGTCGCCGCGCGCCACCGTTTCGGCCACATCCACGGCCCGGGCGATCGGGCCCGTGATCGAACGCGTGATGAAGAGGGCAATCGTGGCACCGATGCCAATGGCGATCACGATCAGCGCGATGGTCCACGCGACCGCGCTGTGGTACGCCGCCTTCGCCGTGGCGACTTCGGCGGTCGAGCCGTTGTGATTGAGGGTCACGTCCTGGTTGATGAGATCCATGACTGCCACGAACGACTTCGCCGATGCGCTCGAAACCGCAGCGCGGGCATCCGGCGATCCGCCATCGGCGGACATGACCAGGGCCTCGATCTTCTTGTCGTCGTCCAGATATTGCGACCATGCGCTGCCGATCGAATCGAACAAGCGGCGCTCTTCGGCCGAGGAGAGCAACTTCGAATAGCTGTCGAGCAGCGTGCCGAACTGGCTGATCATCTGGGCGTGCTGGTCGTGCAGCGTAGCCTTCTCACTGGCGTCGCTGGCGATCAGCATCCGCAGCGACGTGCGACGCACGTCCTGCGCCTGATTGCGCATGTTGCCGAGCGTCTCGACGCTGGGCAGCCAGTCCGTAGCGATTTCCTCCGTGCCGTCGAATATGCGCGACGCCTGAAGCAGCCCGATCCCGCCCACCGCGCCGAGCAGGAGCAACACAATGGCAAAGCCCGCGCCGAGACGCGGGCCGATCTTGATTCTGGTAAGGAATGACATGGGGACGCCGTAGTGAGAGGTCACCCATATTGACGACATCGACGTCAAAAAATTAAGTCATTGTTGCAAATATAACAATGCGTAAGGAACACACGCGCATAGTGAACGATCGGTCTCTTTTCATACGATAAGGAGCCCGTATCAAGTCAGAGACCCGCCACCCATACTCCGACCTGTGCGATCGCCGAATCGCGCTGCGCCGAACTGGCATGCGTCGCGCCGGTGAGATAGGTCGTGACGAGGATGGGCGCGCGTCCGGTGGGCCAGACAATGGCCACATCGTTCGCCGTGCCATGGTCGCCGGTGCCGGTCTTGTCGCCCACGCGCCAGTCGTTCGGCAGGCCCGCGCGCAAACGCGCATCACCGGTCTTGTTGGCGACGAGCCATGCAATGAGTTGCTCGCGCGATGCCGCCGAAAGACGCTCGCCCAGCAGCAATTCGCGCAGGTTCGCGAGCATGGCGGCGGGCGTGGTCGTATCGCGCGGGTCGCCGGGGATCGCTTCGTTGAGCGTGGTCTCGTTGCGGTCGAGGCGCGTGACCGGGTCGCCAATGCTGCGCGCGAAAGCGGTGATCGCCGCAGGGCCGCCAATGCTATCCAGCAGCAGGTTGGCCGCCGTGTTGTCGCTGCGGGTGAGCGCGGCTTCGCACAGCTCGGCGACCGTCATTCCCTCACCGCCCGCACGCGGTCCGCTCACCGGCGAATACGACACGACTTGCGCAGGCGAATACACGACCTTGCGCGCGAGGTCTTCCTCGCCGTGATCCTTGCGCGTCAGCACGGCCGATGCGAGCAACACCTTGAACGTGCTGCACATCGGAAAGCGCTCGTGCATGCGCCATCCGCGCACGTGTGGGTTCGCCGTGTCGAGCATCGCCACGCCGAGCCGTCCGCCTGCCTGCGCCTCGATGGCGGCGAGCTGCTTGTCCGCTGCGCCAGCGGGCGTCGCGTCCGTTTCCGGCGCCGTTCCCCCTGTTGCGCCGAATGCTTGAGATGCAACGCCAGCTATCGCGCCGCCCAACACCGTCATCGTGAATCTACGTCGCGTGATCATGGCCTCTCCTTGAAGTGCCGCCACTATCGCGTGTTCTCCACGAGGCGACAAACGATGATAAATTGCGCGTTGCCCCAGAAAAACTTATGCCTCGATCATGCGAACGTATCTGCCCCTCAATGCATTACGCGCGTTCGAATCGTCGGCGCGGCATCTGAGCTTCACGCGCGCGGCGAGCGAGCTGAACGTGACTCAGGCGGCCGTCAGCCAGCAGGTCCGAACGCTCGAGGAGCGGCTTGGTGCGACCCTCTTCAAGCGCCTGCCGCGCGGCCTTGCGATCACCGACGAAGGTCTCGCGCTGCGCCCCGTGCTCACCGACGCATTCGACCGCATCGAAGCCGTGTTGCGCCAATTCGAGGGCGGCCACTTTCACGAGGTCTTGACAGTGGGGGCCGTGGGGACCTTCGCAGTGGGCTGGTTGATGCCGCGCCTGAAGTCGTTTCACGACGCGCATCCGTTCGTCGAGCTGCGCATCATGACGAACAACAATCTCGTCGATCTCGCGGGCGAAGGCCTCGACTTTGCCATTCGATTCGGCGACGGCACCTGGCCCGGTTCGCGCGCCGCAAAGCTGTTCGACGCGCCGCTCGCCGCTCTCTGCACGCCCGATATCGCGCAGCGTCTGCAGAGCCCGGCCGATCTCGCCAACGAAAAACTGCTGCGCTCGTATCGTGCCGACGACTGGACGCTCTGGTTCGAAGCCGCCGGGCTCGCCCCGCGCCCGGTGCGCGGACCCGTATTCGATTCGTCGCGGCTCATGGTGGAAGCGGCAATGCAGGGCGCGGGTATCGCGCTCGCCCCGGTTTCGATGTTCGAGCGCGATCTCGCGGCGGGAAGGCTCGTACGGCCCTTCGATATCGAGGTGCAGGCCGGCAGCTACTGGCTCACGTCGCAAAAGGGGAAAACGGCGACGCCCGCCATGCGCGCCTTCAAACAATGGATCGTGAAGGAAGCCGGCAGCGGCGAGGAAGGGTGATGCGCGGGCCACCGTCGCGGTCAGTCTGCTACGCGCTTGCCTGCGTGAGCCGTGCGTGAAGCGCTTCGATTTCCGTTTCGGCAAAGACCTCGATGCCGTGCTGACGCAGCAACGCAGTCGTCACACCTGCGCCCGCATGCTTGCGGCCCGCGAAGCTGCCGTCGTAAATCGCACGACTGCCGCACGAGGGGCTGCCATCGGTCAGCAGCGCATAGCGGCAGTCGTGGGCTAACGCTAGTTCGAGCGCGACGCGGGCGCCTTCGACGAAACATATGGAAACGTCCTCGCCGCGCGCATCGATCACGTGTGCGAGCCCTGCCAGCACAGCGGCGCCAGAAGCGGCGTTTGCGATCTCCGCAGGCGGCCTCGGCACGCCGAACCCGCCCGCGACTTCCGGGCAAACGGGCACGAGCCGCCCCTCGCGCTGCCACTGCTCGATCAGTGCATGCGCAACGGTTTTCGCCGAGCCGTCGTATCGAACCGGGCGGCCAAGCAGGCAAGCGCTAACGAGTATTCGGGGGAGCATGCGCGAAGAGGTTCCATTGCACGAATGCCCCGCATTTTACGCGCCGAAGTCGAGCAACACCTTGCAGGTCTCGCGTGGATTGTGCTCCGCCAGCTCGAACGCGCTGCTCACCTCGCGAAAATCCACCTTGTGCGTGATGATCGATTCCGGCGTCACAAGCCCGCGCTCCAGCCAGTCGATAACGGTCGGGAACATCGCGCAGTTCAGGCGCGAAGCACACAACGTGAGTTCCTTTTTCGTCAGCTCCTGCTGCGCGATGGCCGAAGGCGTCGACGAAAAACCGAGCAGCCCGATACGGCCCGCGGGCGCCGCGAGCCGCACCGCCTCTTCGAGAATCGACGGATGACCCACCGCATCGAAAATCAGCGTGGGGCCGTCTTCCACGCCGCGCGCGCGCAGCGCGTCGGCGAGCGGCTCGTTGCGCGTGTTGATCGTTTCGTCGGCTTGCGCCCCGCAACGACGTGCGAGTTCGAGCCGCTCGTCGAGCTGATCCGTAATGAACGCACGCACGCCGTACACGCGCTTGAGCACCTGGAGGATCGTCAGGCCCACGGTGCCCGCGCCGTAGATCAGCGCAACGTCGCTGTCCAGTACACCGGTGCGCGCTGTAACGTTCGCCGCCACGGCAAACGGCTCGACAATCGCCGCGCACGATTGCGCAATACGCTCGGGAATGCGGTATGCGTTGCGCGCGGGCGCGCACACATACTCGCTGAAACCGCCGTCGCGATGCACGCCCAGCACGACGAGATTGCGGCACACGTTCTGCCGCCCGATCTGGCACGCGTGGCAGCGCCCACAGCTAATGACGGGATCGACGGCCACGAGTTCGCCCACGCGCGCGGCATCGACACGCTCGCCAACGGACTCGATGCGGCCCACGAACTCGTGGCCGATGATGCGTGGATACGACACGAACGGATTGTGCCCGCGATAGATGTGCAGGTCCGAGCCACAGATGCCCGCATAACGCACGCGTACGCGCACTTCTCCCGCTGCGGGCGTGGGCGTGGGCATCTCGCGCACGGCGAGGCTGTTCGGTCGATCGACTACGACGCTCAACATAGTGGACGCTTCCATGGATATTTGATCAGGCATGCCTACCAGTTCCACATCGATCCGTCGCCCAGACGGGCGACCGGCAGATAGGCGCGTTCATAGGGATATTTCGCGGCCAGCGTCTCGTCGATGTCCACGCCGAGCCCCGGCGCGTCGTCCATCACGAGGAAGCCGTTCTCGAAGCGGTACTGATGCGGGAACACGGCATTCGTGAGCGCGTTGTGCGGCATCAGTTCCTGAATGCCGAAGTTCGGCGCCCACAGGCCGAAGTTCACGGCGGCGGCCATGCAGACCGGCGAAAGATCGGTGGCGCCATGAAAGCCCGTGCGCACCTGGTACATGGCCGCGTAGTCGGCAATGCGGCGCATATGCGTAATGCCGCCCGCGTGCACGATGGTCGCGCGGATATAGTCGATCAGCTGTTCGCGTATCAGGTCCTTGCAGTCCCAGATCGAGTTGAACACCTCGCCCACCGCGAGCGGCGTGCTGGTGTGGCTGCGGATCAGGCGGAAACTCTCCTGGTTCTCGACCGGTGTCGCGTCTTCCAGCCAGAAGAGGCGATACGGCTCCAGGTCGCGGCCGAGGCGCGCGGCCTCGATCGGCGTGAGGCGGTGGTGCGCGTCGTGCAGCAGATGCGGGCCGAAGCCCACGGCCTCGCGCACCTTGCGAAAGAGTTCGGGCGTATGGCGCAAATAGAGCGCCGTGTCCCACGGCTCCTCCGGCGGCAGCCCCTTCTGGGCAGGCTCGTACTCGCCCTTGACCTTGCCCACGCCATACACCTTGTCGAGACCGGGCACGCCCGACTGCACGCGAATCGCCTGGTAGCCCTCCTCCACATGCTGGCGCACCGCGTCGATGGCCTCTTCGTGGTCGCGCCCGTTTGCGTGACCGTAGACCATGAGCCCTTCGCGGCTCTTGCCGCCTAGCAGCTGATACACGGGCATGTTCGCGAGTTTGCCCTTGATATCCCAGAGCGCCATGTCGACAGCGGCGATCGCCGTCATCGTGACCGGGCCGCGCCGCCAGTACGCGCCGCGATAGAGGTATTGCCAGATGTCCTCGATATTGCGCGGGTCGCGGCCCACGAGGCATGCGAACACGTGATCTTCGAGGTACGCGCGCACGGCCAGCTCGCGGCCGTTGAGCGTCGCGTCGCCGAGACCGTACACGCCTTCGTCGGTCACGATCTTCACGGTCACGAAATTGCGGCCGGGGCAGGTGACGATCGTCTGCAGCCGTTCAATCTTCAATTGCTGTCTCCACTCTCTTTCATTCGACGAAATAGTCGGGCACGCGCGCCTGCACTTCCGGCAGATGCGAGCCCACGCGGTCGATATGGCTCGCCACCGTGGCCCCCAGTTGCGCGAAGTTGCGCGAAGCCATATGCGCGAGGATCAGTTCGTGTTCGCGCAGCGCGCGCTGCGCATGGTCCGCCACACGGTCGAGCAGCAGCCAGCGCACGCGGTCGAACTGGCGCTTCATCGGCTGCAGCATTTCCCACACATGCGAGCGGCCCGCGAATTCGAAGAGGCGCCGGTGCATCAGCTCGTCGAGATCGAAAAAGCGGTCCACGTCGCCGCGCGCGACCGCGTCGCGCTGGTCGTCGACGATCCGGCCGAACTCCGCGAGCTGGTCGGCTGTGATGGTCTGGGCCAGTTGCACGTGGTTCGCGCATTCGAGCGTGCTGCGCGCGAAGCGTCCCTCTTCGAGCTGCGATACGGAGATCGGCGCGACGATCGTGCCGACCTTGCGGTAGATGTTCACGAGATGTTCGTCGGCTAGCTGCGCGAGCGCTTCGCGCACCGGCGTGCGGCTCACCTGTAGCGCTTCGGCAATCGCGGCTTCGGAGAGGCTGGCGTGCGGCGGCAGCGCGCCGCGCACGATCGCGTCGCGCAGAAAAGCATGCACTTGTGGGCGATAGGAAGTGGCGGGATTGGCGACGAATCCGCTCAGTGCGGCGAGGACAGTGTCCTCTTGCGGTTCGATGACGGTCTGGCTCATGTCGGTCAAGGGTGACTGTTTGTACCATGGTAGCAAAAACATTTTACGATCCATGCATAGCGTTAACCCCGATAAAACGAGATAAAACATCGGACTAAGCTTCAGGCATTCGCTTGTGTACCATGGTACAAACCAATGACGATACCTCTTTTGTGTGAGCGTTCACTAACTAACACCGCGACGACTGTCCGCCAACCGGGGTACGACCGCCAGTGCGTGCGCCCCGGCATCGTCCATCTCGGTCTGGGTGCGTTTCATCGCGCGCACCAGGCGCTCTATACGGAAGCGCTGCTCGAGCGCGGCGACACGCGCTGGGGCATAGTCGGCGTGAGCCTGCGAGAGAGGCGCGTGCCGCAGGCGCTGGCCGCCCAGGACCACCTCTATTCGGTCACCGAGCGCAGCGGCGAGACGACGGCGTGCCGCGTGGTCGGCGCCCTGCGCGACGCGCTGTACGCGCCCGAGGCGATGGACCGGGTGCTCGGCGCGATTGCGGACCCCGGCGTGGCCGTCGTGAGCTTGACCGTGACGGAGAAGGGCTACAGCATCGCGCCCGCCGGTGCCGAGCTGGACGCCGGCGACCCCGGCATCTGCCACGACCTCATGACACCCGACGCGCCGCGCACCACGCTTGGCGTGCTCGCCGCGGGCATCCGCAGCCGCTCCGCCGGCGCGCCGCTCACGGTGGTCTGCTGCGACAACATGCAGGCCAACGGCGACACGCTGCGCAAGCTGCTGATCCAGTATGCGGAGCAGGTCGACCCGGCGCTCGCGCGCCGGATCGGCGAGACAATCGCGTTTCCCAACACGATGGTCGATCGCATCGTGCCGGCCGCCACGCCCGCGTCGCTCGACGCGGTGGCGACGCAACTCGGCCTGCGCGACGAAGCCGCGATCGTATGCGAGCCGTTCACCCAGTGGGTCATGGAAGACCGCTTCAGCGGCCCGCGCCCCGCGTGGGAAGACGCGGGCGCGCTGCTCACGCGCGATGTGCACCCGTACGAGGCCATGAAACTGCGCCTGCTGAACGGCTCGCATTCGGCGATTGCGTACGTGGGTCAGTTGCGCGGGCGCGAAACCGTTTCCGATGCGATGGACGATCCCGCGATGGCCGCGTTCGTGCGCGCGCTGATGACCGAGGACCTGCTCGCCACTGTGACGGTCCCGCCTGGCTTCGACGTTCATTCGTACTGCCAGGATCTGCTGGCGCGCTTTGCCAACCCGACGCTCGCGCACCGTACCAGCCAGATCGCGACGGACGGCACGCAGAAAGTACCGGTGCGCTGGCTACCTGCGCTGCGCGAGAGCCTCGCGCACGGTATCGAGCGTCCTCATCTCGAACGCGCGCTCGCCGCCTGGCTGCACTACCTCGCGGCCGAACGCAGCGACGCGGGCACGTCGATCGTGTTGAGCGACCCCGGCGCCCCTGCGCTCGCCGCGAAGCTGCGCAGCGCGAGCACGGCGCTTGACGCCGTGCAAGCCGCCCTGTCGCACACGAGCGTCTTTGGCGCCGCGCCCTGGCCGCAGGCGTTCGCCCAGCGGCTCGGCCGCCATCTGCAATCGCTGCGCCGGCACGGCACGAACGCGCTGCTGTCCTGCCCCGCGCCGGCCTGAAACCGCACGCGCGCCCAACTCGATAAAGACTGGAGACAGAACATGAAGCAACGCACGATGGGATGGATAACCGTATTCCTGTTATTTCTCGTCTACGGCATCAATTACCTCGACCGGGTGGCGCTCTCGATCACCGCACCGCTCGTTCAAAAGGACCTCGGCATCGATGCGGCGCAGATGGGCATCGTGTTCAGCAGCTTCTTCGTAGGCTATGCGCTGTTCAACTTCGTGGGCGGCCTCGCGAGCGACAAGCTCGGGCCGAAGATCGTGTATGTCCTCGCGGTCGGGCTGTGGTCGATCTTCTGCGGGCTCACGGCCGTGGCCGTGGGCTTCGCGAGCCTGCTCGTGCTGCGCGTGCTGTTCGGCATGGCCGAAGGGCCGCTCTGCGCAGGCGCGAACAAGATGGTCAACAACTGGATGCCGCGCGACATCGCCGCGACTTCCATGGGACTCCTGAGCGCCGGCTCGCCGCTCGGCGGCGCAATTGCCGGCCCGGTGATCGGGCTGCTCGCGATCAGCTTCGGCTGGCGCCCCGCGTTCTGGATCATCTGCGCGATTGGCCTCGTATGGTGCGTCGCGTGGATGCTGCTCACCGCCAACCGTCCTTCGGAAAGCCGCTTTGTCAGCACGCTCGACGAAGCCGAGCCGGCGCGGCGGGGGCAGGGCGTCGCGCACACGAGCCGCGCGGTGCCCGACAGCGCCGCTTCTTTGCCGCTCTCGGCATGGCTGCGCCAGCCGCTCGTGATCGCGACGGCCGTGGCGTTCTTCGCCTACAACTACGTGCTGTTCTTTTTTCTGAGCTGGTTCCCCAGCTACCTCGTGCAGGCGCATCACCTCAACATCCGCGAGATGAGTCTCGCCACCGTCGTGCCCTGGCTCGTGGGCACCGTTGGCCTCGCGGCGGGCGGCGCGATCTCCGATGCGATCTTCCGCTGGACCGGCAAGCTCATGCTCTCGCGCAAGATTGTCCTTTCCACTTGTCTCGCGGCGACGGGCGTGTGCGTGGGTGTTGCCGGCCTCGTGCATACGGCTGTCGCGGCCATCGCACTGATGTCGATTGCGCTCTTCCTGCTCTATGTGACGGGCGCGCTCTACTGGGCGATCGTGCAGGACGTCGTGCATCCCGCCAGGGTGGGCAGCGTGAGCGGCTGCATGCACTGCGCGGGCAGCCTTTCGGGCGTGATCGGGCCAGCCGTGACAGGCTTGCTGGTGGAGCGCAGCGGCTCGTTCGCCACGGCGTTCGTGCTGGCCGGTGCGGTTGCACTCACAGGCGCGGCGCTCTCGGCAATTTTCATTCGCGACGCACGCAAGAGCGCGCCGCTCACGGACGAGGCATATTCTTAACCAGCGCGTAACCAGCGTGTGCGCTGTCGGCGACATCACATCGTCATCGCGAGCCGCGTGGCCTGATCGATAGCGCGCAACGCATCGAGTTCGGCGGCGACATCAGCGCCGCCTATCACCTTCGGTTTCGCCGCGCGCGCGACGAGTTCATCGTAAAGCTTACGGTTCGAATTCTGGCCTGCGCACAGCACGACATGATCGACGGCGAGCACATGCGGCTTGCCATCGACGCGATAATGCAGGCCTTCGTCGTCGATCGCATCGTAGGTCACGCCCGAGGTCATCATCACACGCGCCTTGCGCAGGCGGGCCTTCAAGATCCATCCCGTCGATTTGCCGAGGCCCTTGCCGAGCGGTTCCTCCTTGCGCTGAAACATGTGAACGCTACGGCGCGGCGCGCCATGAGCGTCGCTACGCGTTAAGCCGCCCGCATCCGCATTCGCGGGATCGACGCCCCACGCGCGGAAAAACGCGCCACGGTCCAGCGATTCCAGCGCGTCGCCCAGCAGATACTCGGCCACGTCGAAACCGATGCCGCCCGCGCCGACGATCGCCACGCGCGCACCTACTTCGACCTGGCCCGCGAGCACATCGATATACGACACCGCCTTCGGATGATCGGCACCCACGATATCGGGCATGCGCGGGATGACGCCGGTGGCGATGATGATCTCGTCGAACGCCTCGCTCGCGAGTTCGTCGGCCGTTGCCGCTTGCCCGAGCCGCAATGTCACGCCGAGCCGCTTTAACCGTACCTCGAAATAGCGCAGCATCTCGTGAAACTCGGCTTTGCCGGGCACGACCTTCGCAAGATTCAGTTGGCCGCCCAACCGCGCATGCGCTTCGAACAGCGTGAGCGTATGGCCACGTTCGGCGGCGTTGATCGCGAACGCCATGCCGGCCGGTCCGCCGCCCACGACCGCGATGCGTTTGGGCTGCAAGGCCTTGCCCGCCGCGAATTCGATCTCGCGCCCGGCGCGCGGATTGACGAGGCAAGTGGCCGTGCGTTCCGTGAAGATTCGGTCGAGGCAGGCCTGATTGCAGCCGATGCACGTGTTGATTTCGTCGGCCATGCCAAGCCGCGTTTTCTTCGCGAAGTCCGGGTCGGCGAGCAGCGGGCGCGCCATCGAAACGAGGTCGGCCACACCCGAGGCGATCAGTTCCTCCGCGACTTCAGGCGTGTTGATGCGGTTCGACGCCATCACCGGAATCGACACCGCCTCTTTGACGTTGCGAATCGCGTCGCGCCAGGCCGCGCGCGGCACGCACGCCGCGATGGTCGGCACCGCCGACTCGTGCCAGCCCACGCCCGTGTTGATGAGGTCCGCGCCGGCCGCTTCTATCTCCTTCGCGAACGCCGCGATCTCGACGCCGCTCATGCCGCCTTCCACGAGGTCGATGGAAGAGATGCGGTAGATCAGCATGGGCTCGCGGCCCATTTGCGCGCGCACGGCGCGTACGATGTCGAGCGCAAAGCGGATGCGGCCTGCGAAGCTGCCACCGAATTCGTCGTCGCGCGCGTTGGTGACGGCCGCCGTGAACTCGTTGATGAGATAGCCTTCCGAGCCCATGATCTCCACGCCGTCGTAGCCGGCCTGGACCGCGAGCGCCGCCGTGCGGGCGAAGTCGTCGATGGTGGCACGCACTTCCTGAGTGCTGAGCGCGCGTGGCGCGTACGCGTTGATTCTCGCCTTGGCGCCCGTGGGCCCCACGCACTCCGGCACCTTCGCATAGCGGCCCGCGTGCAGGATCTGCAGCACGATCCTGCCGCCCGACTCGTGAACCGCGCGCGTCACCGCACGATGCTCGTCGATCTGCTCCGCGCGATTGAAGAGCGGGCCTCCCGTCTCCATCACGCCTTCGGGATTCGGCGAAAACCCGCCGCTCAGAATCAGGCCGATCTCGCCGGCCGCGCGCGCCGCATAGAACGCGGCGAGACGCTCATGCGGACGGTCGAGCGTTTCGAGCCGCGTGTGCATCGCACCCATCACCATGCGGTTGGGCAGCAGCGTCGCGCCAACGCGAAGCGGGGTCAAAAGCCGATCGTAGATCGCCATGGGATGTCTCTTGATATTCTCGTGCGTCGTTTCCACACTCTAGGCGAGGCTCCCAATTACGTCAACATCATGATATAAATTGAGGGCGCGAGGATGGGTATTGCCCGAGTGGACGGCGCGCTCGCTTCCTTTCAATATTTTCGTATCACGTATTTGTCTCGTTGCCGCCGGACTCGCGCGGTGACCGAAAGGCGCCCATGACCCAGAACGACCCTTCGTACGATCAATCCGTCTCGTCGATTCACAACCGCTTGTTCTTCCGCCTGTTCCAGGCGGGCAACACGCTCGACCGGCAGACAACCAAGGCGCTCGGCATCACGACCGTGCAGTGGTCGGTGCTCGGCGCGCTGTCGCGACCGCAGGTTGAGGAGGGCATGTCGTTTTCCGAACTGGCCGACTATCTCGTCGTGAGCCGCCAGAGTCTCGACGGCGTGCTCAAGCGCCTCGAGCGCGACGATCACGTGCTGCGCGTGGCCGACACCGTGGACCGGCGCGCGAAAAAAGTGGTGCTCACAGAGCAGGGCAAGGTGTTCTGGGAGAGCTTGCAGCCGAAGATCTACGAGTTCTATCGTCAGGCGCTCGCGAGCTTTCGCTTCGATGACAAGGTCTCGCTCGTGCACTTCCTCAACCAACTGAACAAGGGCATGGACGAGATCGATCTCGGCGAAGCGGCGCAGCGCGAGGAGGAGTGAATGCACGCTCGCGCTTTCATATCGTGCAATGCGCGCCCGGTGTGTGCAAATTACGCATTTTCGAATGGGGGCCCGCAATTGCACATCGAAGGACACCTTCTCTTATCGTGAAAGACATCGCGTAAACCATTGAACCACAAGGAAATTTCAGCGCCGAAAACCCGCGAGGATGCCGTCTTTCACTGCGATAGACTGAATCCAATCGACGCTTCTTATTCGCTTGTTAATCAATGGAGATTGATCATGGACGTCTATGTCGAACCGTTACCGAGAGGCCAATGGGGACCAATCGATGGCTACGCCCTGGAGTTCGCGGACGGCAGCAAATTCGCCGAGAACATCTTTCGCTCCGAGCTTCTCGCGATTAGCGAAATCGTCCTGAGAGGCTATAAGCCGCTGCTGGCGAACGTCCGCATCACGGACAAGCAGGCCAACGCGCACTGGAAGCGCCCCGAAACTGCGCGCTGACGCACCTTGAGCACCCGTTCGTCACGCTCGTGAGCACGGCCGATTGTGCGTTCGACCGCGCATCCGAGTGACGGACGGCGCGCTTTAAAACCCTTCGAGCACGAGCTTGCCGCGCGAGCGGTTGGTTTCCACGAGCTCGTGCGCCCGGCGCAGGTTCGCCGCATTGATGGTCCCGAAGCTCTCGTTGAGCGTCGTGCGCAACACGCCTTCGTCGATGAGCGAAGCCATGCGCTCGAGCAGATCATGCTGGCGAATCTGATCTTTCGTCCCGAACATCGAGCGCGTAAACATGAACTCCCAATGCAGGGCCACGCTCTTGGTCTTGAGCTTGCGGAAGTCGACCAGTTCCGGGTCGTCGATCAGCGCGAGATGCCCCTGCGGATTAATCGAGGCGACGATCTCGTCGAAGTGACGGTCGGTCTGATTCAGGCTCGCGATATAGTCCACGCCTTCCATGCCGATACGCTTGAGTTCCTGCGAAAGCGGCTTCGTATGATCGATGACGCGATGGGCGCCCAGCTCGCTCACCCACTTCGACGTTTCAGGCCGCGACGCCGTGCCGATCACCGTGAGGCCCGTGAGCTTGCGCGCCAACTGCACGAGAATCGAACCGACGCCGCGCGCCGCGCCGATCACGAGCAGCGAGTCGCCGGACGGCGCCGTGCCCTCGGGCACCTTGAGGCGGTCGAAAAGCAACTCCCACGCCGTGATGGAGGTGAGCGGCAACGCAGCCGCCTCCGCGAAGTTGAGGCTTTGCGGCATGCGGCCCACGATGCGCTCGTCCACCACGTGCAATTCGCTGTTGGTGCCAGGGCGCAGCAGCGAGCCCGCATACCACACCCGGTCGCCCGGCTTGAAGAGCGTCACGTCACGGCCCACGGCGCGCACGACGCCGCTCGCGTCCCAGCCGATCACTTTCGGCTCGCCGTTTTCGGGCGCTTTGTTCGCGCGCACCTTCACGTCGACCGGGTTCACCGACACGGCATGCACTTCAACGAGCAGATCGCGCGGGCCCGGCTGCGGCTCGGGGACCTCGAGATCGATCAGCGATTCGGGCTCGCTGATGGGGAGATTGCGGTAATAACCAATCGCTTTCATCGTGAATACCTCCAGACAGTCAAATTGCGGGAAACCGGCTTTGTTGAACGTGCGGCTCGAAGTGATAGAGGTCGGGGTCCGCCGAGAAGTACGGCCACAGTGTGTGCAGAAAGCTCTGGAAATCGCCATGCAGCATGAACGCGCTCTGCGCGTCGAGGGAGTCCCATTGCACTTCCAGCACGTAGCAACCTTCATCTTCGCACTGCGGACCGAGGCGGTGCCCGCGATAACCCGGCTTGTCCGTGAGTAACGGGCATACGCGCAGCCAGGCCGCCTCGAAATGCGAAATCTTGTCGGCTCGCAGGTAAAAGCGGCCTATCGCGACGATCATGCAAGTCTCCGTGCCGTTCGTGTTGGTACGAATAATCGGCCCGCGCGCCGGGCGCGCCTAGCGGCAAACGCCGAATTCAGCTTCAAAGCTGCTTTGAAGATCGGGGGGCGACCCGGCCGGGTATCGGACCAGCGAGCGGACCTACCGCGGAATCAAATATCAGGCGAGGTACGCGGCGATGCGCTCGCGCAGCACGTCGCGCAGTGCGTTGACGGTCGGCGAGAGCATCGTGCGGTGCGCGCAGACAAGATGCAGCGGCGCACCTTCGCCCTGAAACGCCTCGAGCGCGGTTTCGAGGCGTCCCGCCTGAATATCGGCGAGCACGTCCAGACGCGACTTGTACGCGAGGCCGTGCCCCGCCACGGCCCAGCGGCGCACGAGTTCGCCGTCGTCGCTGCTACGGTTGCCGTGCACGTTCACGACGCTCGCTTCGTCGCCGCGGTAGAAGGTCCAGCGGTCGTGCAGTGTATCGCTCAGCGCGAAGCGCAGACAGTTGTGGCCCGAGAGATCGGCAGGCGTCGCGGGTTTGCCGTGACGCGCGAAATAGCCGGGCGCGGCGCACAGCGCGCGCCGGTTGTCGGGCGCGAGCGGCAGCGCGACGAGCGAGGAATCTTCGGGCACGCCATAGCGAACGGCCACTGCAACGGGCGAGCGGAACATGTCGGTCACGCGGTCGCCAATGTGCACCTGGAACGAAACCGGAGGATGCTGCGTCTGAAAATCGTCGAGCCAGGGCGCGAGCACGTTGCGGCCGAGGTCGGAAGGAATCGACAGCGACACCGTGCCGCCGATCATCTTGCGCCCATGCGCCACGGCGTTCTGGCCGGCCTCGACCTGCTCCATGACGCCGCGCGCGTATTCGAGGTAGCGCGCGCCGTCCTGCGTGAGGCGCAGGCTGCGTGTGGATCGTGCGAGCAGGCGCGTGCCAAGTTCGGTTTCGAGGCGCTTGAGGCCCGCGCTCGCCACGGCGGGCGTGAGATTGAGTTGGCGCGCGGCGGCCGAGAGGCTCCCGTTGTCTGCCGCATTGATAAAGATGACGAGGTCTTCCAGTCTGATCATGTACCTTCGCGTCTCGTTGGGCTGCGCGCGCTTCGCAAGCTGGCGCCGCTGTCATGAAGTAAGCGAACTCTACACGAAGGCGCCGTGCGCGCAGGCAGGCCCGAACATGCTGAAAAGTCCGTGAATCCCCAACCTCACGATCGTTGAACAAACCTGGGCTTACCGTTGCGCGATTCCTATACTCCCCAGCAGACATCCCGCGAAGACTGCGCTGTGCGCCATCGGCATCGCGAAAGCGGGCACAGGTCGTTCATACAGGAGTACGAGGCAATGCTGAATTATCCCGCCGCCTATCAGTCCACC
Source organism: Paraburkholderia sp. CNPSo 3272 (assembly GCF_024206495.1). Lineage (GTDB taxonomy): Bacteria > Pseudomonadota > Gammaproteobacteria > Burkholderiales > Burkholderiaceae > Paraburkholderia. Next base: position 304,497 of record NZ_JAMBPQ010000003.1, read on the forward strand.
AAAGGTTCCGCGCTCGACGTGAACAAGCCCTTTTACCGCCGCATCGCCGAAGAGAAGGATCAGCGCGAGCTGATCGAATCGATCGTCGTGCCGATACGCTCGGGGCAAGCCTGGAGCGCGCCCGCGGGGCACGTGTTCCGCATCGTGACGATAGAAGGGCCGCAGGTGGCCGACCTCAACTTGTGGAACCGGCACGATCCGCGCGAACGCATGTGGGCTTCGCGCACGCGCCAGCTCCAGCAGGCGCATGTGAGCACTTTCGACCGCCTGTGGTCGACGCTGCCCTTCCTGCGCCCGCTCGTCACCATCACGGACGACAGCCTCGCCGGCTACGGCGTGGACGAGCATGGCGGGCGCGTTCACGATCTGCTCGGCACGCGCTGCGACCCCTACGTGAACCGCATGCTGACCGGCGAGGACTTTCATTTCCACTGCCACTCGAATCTCACGCGCGCCATCGCGCCGTACGGGCTCACCGAATACGACGTGCACGACGTGCTCAACGTGTTCCAGTGCACGGGCCTCAATCTGGAAGACAAGTACTTCATGAAGGCCTGCCCGGCGAAGAAGGGCGACTACCTCGAGTTTTTCGCCGAAATCGACCTGTTGTGCGCGCTTTCGACCTGCCCCGGCGGCGACCTTTCATTGCCGATGTGGGGACCCGATGCACGCGACCCGCTGGAGGTTTGCCGGCCGCTCGGCATCGAGATCTACCGGCTGGCGCCCGCGCTGCTGGCAGGCTGGTCTTCGCCGCCTGTCGCCGAATATCGCGGTCTGCATGGCATGGCGTTGCAGCAGCCGGACTGGAAGTGCGGCTGCTGAAACGCGACGGCTCTAACTTACTGCTGCTTCTCGGCCTTCTTCGGCTTCGGCGGCGATTCGACCTTCGCGTACTGGAACGCGGGCGTGGCCTTCAGCGCTTCCTTGGTTGCGCCGGGCAGATAGAGATTGCCCTGGCGCACGTCGAGCGAGGCGATGGGCACGGCCACGTCGTGCGAGCCGACGCCGAGGAAACCGCCCGCCGAAACGATAGCCGCGGAAACCGAGCCGTCCGGCGCCACGATCAGGTCGCGCACGGTGCCGATCTTCGCGTTGTCGTCGTTATAAACGGGCTTGCCAAGTACGCTCTTTTTCACGCTCCAGCCTTCGAGCAGCGCCTGCGACTGCTCGACCGAAACGCTCAAGGGCTGCGCGCCCGCGATCTGGGCATTCGCACTGGCACTGGCCAGCACGGCGCTGAATGCGGCTACGGCCAACATCGTCTTGCGGAAAAGCATTTTCTTTCGCTCCTGTATTCCGGTTATTTCGCCGCGCAAGTCGTTGCGAGTCAGCGCGAGACTGCAGGCGGAATGTCATGGTAGCCGGTATGGGGCGACGATGCGCTCAAGCTGCTTGCGCGAGCAAGCGCGAAGCAGGCAAGCCCTGGCATAAATACGCCGCCCCGGCTAATGGAGAAGGACATGTCCGCCCTGCCAGCCCGCCACAATAGCGCCAAGGCCAAACTCGCGGCCGGCGAAAACCTGTCCGCTTTCATGGTCGAGCTGCCGAGCATGGGGCTCGTGCAGGCACTCGCGGTGAGAGGCGTGGGGGCCTGGTCTTCGACATGGAGCACGGCCCCATCAACATGCAAAGCTCCACGCGGTGGTGCGCGCCACGCGCGGCACGCCGATCACGCCCATCGTGCGGTTCCGTGGACCGAGCCCTGGCTCGTCAAGACCGCGCTGGAACCGGGCGCCATCGGCGTCGACTTCCCGATGATTGCCACGCCCGAACTCGCGTGCACGATATTCGAAACGATCCGTTACCAGTGTCGATCCGAATTGTGGACAAAACGCTTACGTTGCGCGGCTAACTGGTCCATGAGGTCGTTGGCAATCCTGACTGGCTGGCGCGCGCCAAAGCCTTCATTCTGGACGGCTTGAAAGTGGAGGCAGTACTGCCCGTCATAGCGAGGATACCTACGAGCAGATCGTCGAGGCGCACCGCTATCTGGAGTCGAACGAGCAGTTCGGGAAGGTCGTCGTCACACCTTGAATCTTGCGCCGGCGATGCAGCAGATCACGACGCCGCCGCGGCGCACTGGGCGCAAAGCCCGAAAACGACAAGACTCGAATGCGTATAGCGAAAGCGCTTCGCCGCCGCGATGGCGGCGTGCTGTTCCTGCAGCGTGGGCTCGTCGATGTCCACCACGGTCTTGCAGCTCTCGCACACGAGATGCGCATGCGGCGCACCACGCCCGAGTTCGTACACCACGCGTGTTTCGCCAATCCATGTGCTGTCGAGCAGCGACGATTCCATCAGCTGCGCAAGCGCGCGATATACGCTCGCGAGGCTGCATTGCTCCACGTCTTTCGCAATGCGGCGAAAGACCTGGTCGGCAGTCAGATGCTCGTGCGGCGCATCATGAAATACCTTCAGCACGGCCACGCGGCTGGACGTAGGGCGCAGGCGCGCGCTCTTCAGTTCGGAGTAGACGGTTCTCATACCCAGGAAAAACACGTCGGCAAGGCCGACAGTTTCCCCAGGAATGCTTAAGGTTTCCTTATGTCAGTATGAGGAGCGGCACCTTGCGGCCTGATTTGCGGCCCAAACTTAATGCTGCGGCGCCGTAAGGATCGAAAAGATTATGGGACTAGCTGATATTGAACAGAAGTACGACCTGAGGCCCGCATGGCTTCCGAGCCCACGGTGATCTTCGGCGCGTTCGACCGGCACAACTTTGGCGACCTGCTGATCGCGCGGGTGGCGGCGCGCATGCTGCAACGCCGCGAACTGCTGTTCGCCGGGCTAGCCGCGCGCGATCCGCATGGTGATGGCGGGCCAGCCACCGTCGCGCTCGCGCGCATCGCCGCGTTCGCAGGCGGCCGCTCGGTGAACGTGATCCACGCAGGCGGCGAGTTGCTGACCTGCAATGCGTGGGAGGCCGCCGTGATGCTCGCGCCGCCGCGGCGCGTGCCGGCGCTCGTTGCCGACGAGGATACATGGCTGCGCGAGGGGCGCGCGTGGGCGCTCCGGCATGTTGGCGCGGCGTCGCTCGCGCCGTATGTGCTTTCGAAGTCCGCGTTGCCGGGCGTGCGCGTGAAGCATCTCTCGTTCAACGCGGTGGGGGGCGTGGATCTCGATGTGCGCAATGCGCAGTTGGGCGCCGACGTACTCACCGCGCTGCAATCCGCGGACGCGGTGAGCGTGCGCGACGGCCAAACACAGGCGCTGCTCGCGCATCGGGGCATCGCAGCCCGGCTGATACCGGACCCCGCCACGATGACAGCCGCCCTGTTCGGCACGGCAATATGCCGGCACGCCGCCAACCTCGCGCTGCGCGACTTGCGGCAGGCGTTGCCGCACGGTTATGCAGCCGTGCAATTCAGCGCTGACTTCGGCGACGATGCAACGCTCGATACACTGGCCACCCAACTCGAACTCGCGGCGCGGGGGCACTATTTGGGTATTGTGCTGTTTCGCGCGGGCGCCGCCCCCTTGCACGACGACCTGGCGGTGTACGAGCGGCTCGCCGCTCGACTGCGCGCGGTTCACGTTCGCGTGTTTGTCTCGCTGAACGTCTGGGACATCTGTGCGCTGATCGCTGGGAGCCGCATCTATTGCGGCAGCAGCCTGCACGGCCGCATCGTCGCGATGGCGTATGCGCTCCCCCGCGTCAACATCAGTCATCCTGATCATCTGTTCGAGGGAAACAAGCATGCGGCTTATGTGCGGACATGGGAAGCAGCGGGTCTCGCCGGCGTTGTGAATCCGGGCAATCTTGCCGATGCGGTTGCCAATGCACTGGCGACCGATCGCGAATCACTGCGCGAAATCGCATCCGAACTCGCACGGCGGTACCGGATGGAATTCGAAACTGCGGTTACTGAGAATCGACTATAGGCCGTGCGAAAGATCTCTGAGGCGACGACGAAACCGCCCTCAGTCAGATGAGCGCGCCATTTTTCGCACAACCATTCCGGTGGATTCGGACTCCGATTCGCGCAAAGGGCGCAGTCAGGGTTGGCGTTTGCCGCGAGCACCAGCGGGTTTGCCAGCCGGCGTGCGCGAACCCGCAGCTGGCTTGCTGGCAGGCTTGCTGCGTGGCTTTTGCACGCTGAATGGGCTACCGCTCGTGAAACTTGTGCCCTTGGCCGCGGCAACAGTGCGCTGCGTCGCAGGTTTGCGCTTGTTTTCGCCATTTTGCGGGCGCCGATTTTTGCTGGTCGCCTGCATGGCGTCCGGCGCGGCTCGGGGCACTTTGGGCTTCTTGGGCTTTTTCGGTTTTTTGATGAGTTCGCCCGTCGCGCTGGTTTGCGGCACGCGGTGTTCGGCTTCAAAACCTGGCTCTTCTTTGCGGGGCAGCGTTTGCCGGATCAGCGCTTCAATCGCGGCCAGTTGCGGCGCTTCATCGGCACACACGAGCGACACCGCCACGCCGCTGGCTCCCGCGCGGCCGGTACGGCCAATACGGTGCACATAGTCTTGCGCCACGATCGGCAGATCAACGTTGATCACCAACGGCAGGTCGTCGATATCCAGCCCGCGCGCGGCCACATCGGTGGCTACCAGCATATTGACTTCACCCGTCTTGAAGCGCTCCAGCGCGCGCAGCCGCGCGGGTTGCGGTTTGTCGCCGTGGATGGTGTCGACTGCATAGCCCGCTTCATCCAGCATGGCCGCGAGGTAATCCACGCCACTGCGGGTTTTGACGAACACCAGCGCGTGCTCCCAGTTGTTCTCGGCCACGAGGTGCATGAAGAGATCAGGCTTGTTCCTCTTATCCACGGGCACCACCCACTGCTTGATCTTGCTGGCCGTCGCATTGGGCGGGCTGACGGTGATATTGACCGGGCTGCGCAGAATGCCCGCCGCCATGGCGCGGATATCGTCAGTAAACGTGGCAGAGAACAGCAGGGTCTGACGCTGGGCGGGCAAGGCAGCAAAGACGGCGTTGAGTTCGCGCGCAAAGCCCAGATCCAGCATGCGGTCGGCTTCATCCAGCACCAGAGTTTGTACCTGATCGAACTGCACAGCGTTCTGGCGATTGAGATCCAGCAAACGGCCCGGCGTGGCAACGAGCACATCCACGCCTTTGCGCAACTTCATCATCTGCGGGTTGATGCTCACGCCGCCGTAGGCTGCCAGATATCGTAAGTCGAGGCCTTTGCCGTAAGCGACAAAGCTTTGCAGCACTTGCTCAGCCAGTTCACGCGTGGGCACCAGCACCAGCACGCGCGCGCGGTTGCTGGACACCGCCGGACCGTGTTGCACCAGCCGTTGCAACAGCGGCAGCGCAAAACCCGCCGTTTTACCAGTGCCGGTCTGTGCCCCAGCCATGACGTCCTTGCCACTGAGCACGACAGGAATCGCCTTGGCCTGCACCGGCGTAGGTGTCTGGTAATTGAGGTCTTGCACATTACGCAGCAAGGGATCGATCAGGCCAAGCGAGGCAAAAGACATTGGCATATTCCGGGCTAAAACCGTAATTCTAGCGGGTACCGTGCTGATTTCGCCGCGCAGAACCGATGGTCAACAAGATTGCTGTTGAACACCGCTAGTAACGTAGCGGCGCCGCGCGCCGCGCCGGCATCATCGCTGGACATGAAAGGTTCCGTATTTGTGTGTCATCGTACAGAACCTCTTCATGTGCTACTGTAGGTACCCAGGGCCAGCAGGACGTTTCAGTCGAACACCAGAAGGATCCTCATGGAATTCAATAATGGCGCTGTACTAGAAGCTCTTCGACTTGCTTTGCATCGACAAATACCGTGGCACAAGCGACCCGCAATCTTCACGTTGCTTCGCTCGCACGGTTTGATTCAGATCGTAGATCAGAAACCTCCCCCCAACACGAAGTATCTCCCCACATTACAGATTGCCGTCCTGACGGATAAAGGACAGAGTGAAATCCGGCGCATCGAAGCCTCAAAGCACGTCTCGGGATGGCTGGACGACGACTACTTCGCAACGTTCCTCGCAGGGGTCGTGCTTGCCTGAGCACGCGTCATTGCGTGCCTGCGATCGCGGTATTCACGAATCGGGCCAGATCGCCTCGGCGGCTCTCACGAGGCATTCGGGGCGCGTTCGACGATCAATTTGAACCCCTACGGAAGATCCAGCTCCATTCCGCCGTGACTCCTGGGTACGAAGATGCTGGAGAGCGTCACGTCTAGAACGCGCTCCTCATAGCCCCTCCATCGGCTCGCAGCGCAACGCCCGTCGATCGCTTCGAATGGTTTCGGCTCGAAGATTCCCAGGTTATTAACCAGAATTTCCGCAGCCGGATAACGTTGCGCGAGTTCGTCGGCTGCGGGGCGCTTCAAAAAAGGTAGCGAAGGGCGGCATCGGGTCTTGACCGCAGGATACCGCCCGGCGGTTCAGGTACGCGTAATCGAGGCGCCGCCATCGACGAGCGATGCGGTGCCGGTTACGAACGACGAATCGTCCGACGCGAGGTAGAGGACCGAACGTGCGAGTTCTTCCGGCTTCGCGACGCGCTTGAGCGCATGCAGTCCGGACACGAACGCCTGCGACTCGTCGGTGTCGTTCATGCCGCGATACATGTCCGTGTCCACGGCACCCGGCAACACCGCGTTGACGCGCACGCCTTGCGCGCCATACTCTGCGGCCAGCGCCTGGGTCAAACCGATCAGCCCGGCCTTGCTCGCCGCGTAGGCCGCAGTGCCCGGAAACGCGAACGAATAACCGACGAAGGTCGACGTGAAGATGATCGATCCGCCGCCATGTTTCAGCATTTCGGGAATCTGGTGCTTCGCACCGAGGAAGGCGCTGGTCAGATTGGTCGCCAGCGCCGCGTTCCAGCCAGCCTCCGAAATACCGGTGCTCGGCCCCATTTCCCCCAGCGTGCCGGCGTTGTTGTAGCCAATATCCAACCGCCCGAAGCGGTCCACTGCGAGCGCAACCAGCGCCTTCGCGAAGTCCTCCGACTGAACGTCGCCGGCCAGATACACGGCTTCGCCGCCTTCGCTGACGATCTCCGCAGCGAGCGTTTCAAGCTCCGCCGCGCGCCGCGCAGCAAGAACCACCTTGGCGCCTTCCTTCGCAAACAGCCTGGCCGTAGCACGGCCAATCCCTGAACTGGCACCGGTCACAATGGCGACTTTTCCTGTCAAGCGTTGCATTTTCAATCTCCTGAAGTCCCGCATTGGCCAGTGCCCTGTGCCCCGGCCCGTGAGCGAAATATAGGCTTCAGTTCTGCTTGCAGAAAGGCATAAAACATGGTCATATCATTCAGCTTTTATGAATGTTCGGAGAAGGTATGGACCGCCTGCGTGCCTTCGAAGTATTCGTGACGGTAGTGAGCCGCGGCGGCTTTGCGCGCGCAGCCGATGCGCTCGGCACGTCGCCCGCCAACGTCACCCGCTATGTGAACGAACTGGAAGCGCATCTCGGCACGCGCCTGCTCAATCGCACGTCGCGTACGCTATCTCTGACCGAGGGCGGCGAGACGCTTTACGCCCGCTGCAAGTCCATTCTCGACGATGTCGCGGAGACCGAAGGGCTTGTTTCATCCGGGTCGGTCGAACCGCGTGGAAGACTGCGCATCAATGCGCCTGTGAGCTTTGGGATTCGGTATCTGGCAGCGCTGTGGCCCGAGTTCATGCGCAAACATCCTGGAATTGAGCTCGACGTCGCGCTGATCGACCGCGTCGTTGATATCGTGGATGAAGGCTACGATCTCGCGATACGCATCTCGCGCGCCGGCTCCACGAGCCACGCAGCCCGCAAGCTGGCGACATCGCAAAACATCCTGTGCGCGTCGCCGGCGTATCTGGCCCACTTTGGACAACCGGCCATGCCGGCGGACCTGATGCAGCATCGCTGCGTCGGGTACACCTATGCAGCCACCGGCGATGAGTGGCAACTCATCGACCGTAGCGGCAAGACCCACGCTGTGAGGGTCGACTGCCACATGCATAGCAATAATGGCGACACGGCACGCGCTGCAGCGCTCGCTGGCCAAGGCGTGATCTGGCAACCGACGTTCCTGATCGGCGACGATCTACGTGCCGGTACACTCGTTCACGTGCTGCCGGATTATCGGCTGCCGGAGATCGACATACTCGCCATGTACCCGAGCCGTCGACATCTGAGCGCCAGAGTGCGCGTTATGATCGACTTCCTGGTCGAAGCGTTCAGCGGAGTGCCTCCGTGGGATCGCGCCAGTCAAAGCAGCTAAAGCCCACTTCATCCTCCTCTCGCGCCAGTGAATCGCATCGGCCATGACGTCTGGGCGCTTCCAGCATCCAGTTGCAACCGCCGTACTCCAGCAATGCTTAGGATGCCGGATCATCAATCGCCATAGTCAACCGAATTGTTCGACGCCTGCCCATACGCGCTGCGGCAGACTCACGGACATGTGGATGAGGGCAGACGTCCAATAACCGTTAAAGATCGACGGAACCCGGACTACCGTCCGAGGGGGCGGCTGGAGTCGACCCCACAACCGTCACTCGACCCAGCGATGCTTCGATGGCAGTTACCCGTGCACAACGGCCATTCGCTTGGACAGGCCGGTGACGGATGCCCGGTGCGGATTCACCGCTGGATCCAATATGAAGATCGAAGGCCTCCAACGGGTGTCCGAGGGTTTATGCGGGTGGTCGAGCTTTGATAGCTGCACTCACAACCGTACGACGATCTTTCCATTCGCGCTGTCGGTCTCCATCAGCCGATGGGCCTCGCGGATTTCCTCAAATCGGAAGACCCGCGCGGCCATCGCTTTGTATTGGCCATGTTCCACGCGATCGACGATGAGTTGCATTGGAATCTCCGCCGTCGGAAACGCTGGCGCCCCAAACATAAAACTGCCGAAGAAGCTGAAATGCACCCCGCTCGGCATCTGGGCCACGGGCATGAAGCCGTTAATCGGATCGGTACCACCCAGAAATCCCGCCAGACAAAGGCGACCATGCCGCCGGGCCATGGTCAGTGAACCGATTACCGTACTGTTGCCCAATAATTCCAACACTGCGTCAACGCCGTCAGGATGCAAGTCGCGCGCACGCTGTGGAAGATCAGGGGCCTCGAGCAACACCTCCTTGGCGCCGAGCGCCTCGAGCGACGGCGCGCGTTCCGGGTTACGCGTGGTGGCGATAACCCGAACGCCGGCATGAGCGGCGATATCCACCGCCGCCCGACCCAATGCGGACGTGGCGCCACGAACAACCAAGGTCTGTCCGGACTCAAGATCAAGATTGCCAAAGAGGGCTGCCCATGCCGTCGCATACGACTCCGGAATCGCCGCGAGTTGCTCCCAGGTCAGATCGGTATTCACGGCAACGACATTGCTTGCCGGGACACAAGTCAACTCGGCATAGCTTCCATTTATCTTTCGGCCCATGCCCCCCATGAATGCGACGACCTTTTGACCCGGCATGAACCGGCCATCCGGATCGGCACGCACAGTCCCGACACATTCGATTCCACTTATCTCGGTCGCCTCGGGCCACTTCCCTTCGCGCATATGCGTCTCGGCGCGATTCACGCCAAAAGCCTTCACCTCGATGAGAACATGGCCGATCCGCGGGGACGGATCAGGACGCTCCTCGATGCTCAGTACCTCGGGTCCCCCGTACCGCTTGATAACGATGGCACGCATGAAAATCTCCATATCAGCGAGTGTCGTCTAATACTAGAGATCGGAGATTCTGTTAAAAATAATGAAGTTTTGATCAACTTAATAGGACTCGTCGATGATCGAGGGCCTGACGTTGTATCAGCTGCAGTGCTTCGACGCGGTGGTATCGGAAGGCGGTTTCCAGCCCGCGGCCGAAAAGCTCTTGCGCACGCAGCCAACCGTGTTTGCCGCGGTGAAGAACCTCGAAGGACAGCTTGGCCTGACCTTGCTCGATCGGAGCGGCTATCGCGTGGCACTGACCGATGCCGGTCGCTCGTTTCATGACCACGTGCGCGTATTCCTTCAAGAGCTTCGCGGACTGAAGAACCATGCCGAGCAACTGGCCATGGGCGAGGAGCGCGAACTTCGCGTCGTGATCGGCGATCTCTCACCCGTGCGTGAGGTACTCGCACTGCTTCGTTCTTTCTTCGACGGTCATCCTGCGACGCAACTGCATTTGCATGTGGAGGCCATTGCAGGTCCGTGGGAACGCTTGTTTGACGGCGAAGCCGATCTGATCATTCATCACATCGACAAGGCGGATCCGCGGCTCGAGTACATCGATCTGTGTCCCGTCAGACTCATCCCTGTCGTCGCGCCGGGTTTTCTTCGCATGCCCATTTCGGAGGAGATCACGCCGGAGCAAATGCGCGGCTACGTTCAGTGCGTCATTCGCGACACGGCACGCCATATCGCGCGGCCGAATTACTACATCATTGAGGGTGCCCAAACGTGGTCGGTCGGCGATCAGTTGATGAAGAAGGAAATCATTTTGCAGGGCGCGGCCTGGGGTCATCTGCACGATTTTCTGATTGAGAGCGATCTACGCGATGGACGCCTTCTCTCAATCGGCGGCCGACATCTGCAAGGCGGCCGCGTCGAGATCACCGCGGCGCGCCGACGCGATTTGCCCCACGGGCCAATCGCCAATTTGCTTTGGCAGCACATCAGAGACCGCGCCCCGAGCTTTAAAATCTCAACCGCGGACTGATTCCAAAATGGCGGTCGACTGCCGTGTACGAACTTGACAGCACGGCATACAACCTCGGTGTTCGCGCTTGAGCTAGTTCGGTTGAACGGCCGTTGCTCAAATGTTAGCTGACGTCTACCGCATCAACGTCCACTGTCTCTTTCTGGCCCGAGGAGAGCCCGACGGCGCCGCGCCCTGAACACCTGGCACATGCGCGTCATGCAAAAGGCATAGTCCGACCCGGAAGTGGACCGTCAGGCTCGCCGATAGCGGCCATTCCCACGAGGGTCATCCGCTACGCTCACGCGACAAAGACGCTTGCAGACTTGTCGACATGCAGAGGAAACCCATGATCGGCACACCACTTCGCCAATTGCAAATGCAGCGCTGCCAATATGGCGCTGCCCACGCCGGAGCGACGTTCTGCCAAGCTTGCGACAGCGAGATTCGACGGTGCGCACGTTCTGCGGCTGATTCTCTAGTTATCCGAAGTAGCTGACCCCCGAGACAATCAACAGCAGGTTCACGACCCGTGCGAAATGATTGTCGGACAGCCGTTTATAGAGCGTCATGCCGATCGCGGTTCCGAGCAACGACCCGGGTATGCAGAGCAGAATGGCTGGGGCGAAACCGGTTTTGCCGGCGGAGTGTCGCAAGAGACTAATTGCAGCGAGCGCAGCTACCTGCGTGATCAGGATAAACGGCTGATACATGGCACGCTGGCGGTCCTTGCTCCACCCCTTGAACCCGCACCAGATGGTCACGAATGCTCCGGGAAAGCCGGCCGCGCCACCCGTGACGCCGCCGAGAAATCCCGCTAAGACATCGAGTGCCTTCGCCTCGCGCCGGGTGACCAGCGGCCGCCTGGCGAGCATGTAGCACCCGTAGAGAACCAGGAACACGCCAAGCACGTGGGTGTAGACGTGACGATCCAGCGTGAGCAGCACGGCGATGCCCAGGGGCAGTCCGACCCCGCCGCCGACCAGGAAAACAGCCAGCGCCCGCCACTGGATATCCCGTTTGAGTGACCAGACCATTGCTGTCTGGTTCGCGATACTGCAGACAATCATGATCTGGACAACCTGCACCGGGTCAGCGCAGAGATGGAACAGCATTGCGCCGCAGACTGCGGAGAAGGCGAAGCCCGCGATGCTGGATACGCCAGACGCCAGAAAAACGGCACCGATGACAAAGACTTCGACGCCTTCGTGCACGGACAAGGCCAGGCAAAGTGCCGTGGCGAGCACGAGCACGGCCCACTGAAGTTTGACCTGCCAGGTGTGCCATCCCGTTGCCGGGGTCAATGACCGGGCTGGTCCCGCGGCGCTCTCGGGCGCGGGCTGAGGTTCGCTATCCATTTGCCGTGTCTCTCCGTATTGGACATTACAGGAAAGGCCAGTGTTTCCCGCCCGTTGTGGCGGGAAGCGCGCGTTCAAGGATTGGTTACATCGGTGCGGCGGCTGCGCAGGCTCGCCACGTTGCGCGCGGCGGCCTTGTCCCGCGTCTGCTGGGTGTCGTCGCCCCATGAAACATCGAGTGTCCAGTGCTGTTTAGTTCCGGTTGATGACGGTCGCGGCTGTGAGCGGCACATCAGTATCGAGCACCGTGATACGCGTCGGTACTACCTGAAAAGGTGATACCCTCATGCTCACCGAAGATCGGTGATCCGCCCATTCTTCTTGAGGACGACATGCTTCCATTCGCGGATTCCACCAATCCACCGGCGCACGATGACGTCTATGCACTATGGGATCGGCTGGCCGAGTTCTCAGCAGGTGATGGCGATGTCGCGCTGTCCCATCTGCTAACCAAGCTCTGTGCCATGGTCAAAGCACAGAATGCGCTTTGGGCCGTTGTCGTGCGATTGCCTTCGCTCGCGCCAAAGGATCCTTTGTTCGGCTGGCGTCCACGACTGGTTCGGCTTCTGCATCCGGTACCGGCGATGGTCGCTTCGGTGCAGGAGCAGTACGACACGCTCTGGTCCGGCCACGTCGACTCGTCACATGTCGTGGCCGCCTCAGGGAACGAGCCGTTCTGCGCCAACTTGCTCTTCGAGGCGATGCCCGCCGAATGGTTTGAAGGTGAGCACTATCGGCGCCACTACCTCGAAGTCGGCCACGGCGACAGCATCCAGGTGCGTTGCTCGCTCAATGACGATGTGCGGATTCATCTCTTCGTGTTTCGCGATGTGCGGGCACCCCGATTCTCTGCGCCGGATCTCGAGCGTCTGGGTTTCGTGATGCATGGGCTTAGATGGTTCAACCGGCAGCAACTGCTCAGCCACGGCCTGCTCATCGCCGACGCTCCCCTGACGACGGCCGAGCGAAGGGTGCTGCTGTGGCTGCTCGACGGACTCACGGAAAAGCAGATCGCGCAGAAGCTCGACCAAAGTCCGAACACGACGCATGTCCATATCAAGGCGATCTACGCCAAATTCAACGTCCGGAATCGCTCAACGCTCACCGCGCTGTGGCTCGGCAAGCTGAGATAGCGAACTGCAGGCGCTGGCGTTGCAGGCAACGATGGCGAACCGCCCGCGCAAGGCGAGGCCGTAAGGCTTCTTGTCCGTGGATGCAAATCGCGGAGCCTCCGCGCTGCGCAAAATAAAGATGTGCACGCGGGCATCCTCGTTGAGGTCGCAACGCATTGACATGCTGTCTGCGTGGCCGACGGCCAGGTCGGCCAGAAGGCTCGCCCCAGAGCGCGAACATCGAGTCGTCAGGCTGGCTGTCCGAAGTGGACTGGACAGGTCGCACCGGCACGGGCCGAGAGAGAGTCACGCGATCACCTATTCAGGTTATGTTCGGGTGTCAGCGAATCATCTACGATTAGACCCATGCCGCTATTGCATTGCAGCGTGCCCGCCTTCAACGCGCCGCTGTCGAGAGCACACCACGATGCCATTGAGTGCCGCACAGTCCGAGGCCCGCAGGCGCCCAGGGTATCGCTTGCGTCGCGATTCTGTGACGCAGAACTAACGGTTCGATCAGTAACTACAGCTCGCGATCGCTGATAGCAGCCGGCACTCCTTGACCAATTGATCAGGTATCCCAGGTTAACCGCTTGCCGGAAAAGTAGACTGCCGTTACGAGCTCTTTTTGAACTGCCTTTTAAGGAACCTCGACATGAGATACGCGAGCAGGGTCAAAATTGTTCGAACCTGCTGCGTGCTCACGGCGATGGCCACCGCCGGGGTCCAATGCTCTATTGCCGCGACCGGTAACGACGATTTCGATTCTGGGCTGGAAGACTCCGTCGTATTTTCCCGTGCTTCGGGAAACACTCCGTTTCCGCGCTTCGACCCATCGCAGATTCCGTTTGCTCCGCAGCCCGCACTGGATGATTCAATTGCCCTTTGTATTCCCGACCTCTATTGTTCACTCGCAGTCCGCTAGCGCAGTCGGCGCGATCGCGCCCAACGACAAGAAAAGTCTAACCAAGGCGGGTGTTCGCCCACGGAGCACCGACCCCTCCGGGAATTGAATCAGGTTGTGGAATCAAGGCGCCTCAGCACCGAGCGATCGGCTCGGGACGGTCTGCCAAAGCCACGTGACGGGAGCACCAGACGAGGACCCGTCGCGAACAAGCAGGAGGAGCAACTATGCGCGCGCAAGACATCATGACTGCGTCCGTAATCACTGCCACACCGGACATGACGATCCACGAAGCGGCAACACTTTTGGTCGAAAACCATATCGGGAGCATGCCGGTCGTCGACGAGAACGGACAAGTTGTCGGTATCGTCGGCGAACGCGATCTTCTGCATCGAGTAGAGAACAGCACCTGCCACAGAAAGCGCCAGTGGTGGCTCGAAGTCCTGTTGTCGTCCCCCCGCGCTCAGGCCGCGAGATATCTGAAGGAGCACGGGCGCGTCGTAGGCGACGTGATGTGCGAAGAGGTGATTTCGATCTCGGAGGATATGCCGCTCCAGCAGATCGCGGACCTCATGGAGCGTCGACGTCTCGACAGCGTGCCAGTGTTGAAGAGTGGCACGCTGATCGGAAATTTGAGTCGCTCGAACCTGATTCGCGCACTCGCGCGAATTGCTCCGGTCGTGGAATTAGCTTCGCGCGATGATGCGAGCCTGCGCGAAGCGATAGTCCGGACAATGCACGGGCAGAACTGGGGGTTGCCCAAAAACTGCGTGCGCGTCAAGGATGGTGTCGCGCATCTATGCGGGGTGATCGAATCTGTAGAGGAAAAGCGGGCCATCCGCGTTGCGGCGGAGAGCGTGCCGGGCGTCAAGCGTGTGGAGTACCATCTTGAATATCCAAACGTGATTCCGGCCCTGTAGCTCACGGTCGCAAGACGCGTGCAGATCGTCCGGGCTGAACGACGAATCACTGCGATCGTGACGGTCACGTCGAACCGGGGGGCGAGGTACCGACGGGTTTCGCAACCTGCAATGCGCCACCAGCGCGGCAAGTGCGATTTCGATCGCGGGCTTCAAATCAGGCAAGCGCTCGACGTAGGCAATCACACCACTGACGCCATGTCACGGCTCAATCTGCCGAGTGATCTGCGCGTCAGTGGGGCGGCTTGCAGCGCCGGACTCTGGATTCGATCTTTTTAGAGAAGGTCCGCTGTTCGATGCCGAACAGCCACTCGAATGACTGAGTGGCTGCGATCGTAAAAGGCAGCTTGTGGCCGATAGCTTGCATTGGAGCGCGCTTCCCCGCACGATTACCGAAGTCCTTGCCGAACGTCTGCGCATCGCCTCCCATGCAACGCTCGCCTCCAGCGCGGGGGTATGTCAGGCGTCCTTCTAATCTGCGGCAGCCTGCTCGCGCGTACGACGGGCTTCGTCGCGCAGGAACTCCTGATAGTCGTCCAGATCACCGTCGAAGGGCTCTACACCACCGTTGGTGACCAGCCAGAACTCATCACAAACGGCGCGTAGCAGGGCCCGGTCGTGACTGACCAGCATCACCGTGCCTTCGAATTCGTTGAGTGCCATGGCTAGCGCTTCGCGTGTGGCCAGGTCGAGGTGGTTGGTAGGCTCGTCGAGCAGCAGCAGGTTGGGGCGCTGCCACACGATCATGCACAACACGAGCCGCGCTTTTTCGCCGCCGCTCATTGTGCTAACCGCCTGATGGACCGTGTCGCCACTGAAGTTGAAGGTACCGAGGAAGGTGCGAAGGGATTGTTCGGTGCCACTCTGGCCGGGGGCGCGCATGTGCGCCGGCGTGTCCCTGGCAAGGCGGATCATGTGTTCCATCGGCGTGTCGAGCGGGCGCAGTACATCGAGCTCTTGCTGGGCGAAGTAACCGATGTTCAGGCCTTTGCCTTCGCTGATTTCACCGGCAATCGGCGCCAGCGAATGCGCCACGGTTTTCACCAGCGTGGACTTGCCTTGCCCGTTGGCACCGAGAATGCCAATGCGTTGCCCGGCCAGCACGGAACGGCTGATGCCCCGCACGATCACCGTGGGCGGCGTGCCCGGCAGTGCGCCCGTCGGCGCCGGATAGCCGAAGCTCGCGTCCAGCATCGACAACAGAGGGTTCGGGACGTTGAGGGGCTCCTTGAACTCGAAGGTGAACTCCGCATCGGCAAGCACCGGTGCGATCTTTTCCATGCGTTCGAGCGCCTTGACCCGGCTCTGCGCCTGTTTCGCCTTCGAGGCCTTGGCCTTGAAACGGTCGATGAATTTCTGCAGATGAGCGATCTTGTCCGCCTGCCTGGCCATTGCGGCCTGCTGCAATGCGAGCTGCTCAGCGCGCATCTCTTCGAACTTGCTGTAGTTGCCGCCATAACGCACGAGCTTGGCGTTGTCGACGTGCACCGTCACCTGCGTCACCGCGTCGAGGAATTCGCGGTCGTGGCTGATCACTACGAGCGTTCCTTGATAGCGCTTGAGCCAGGCTTCCAGCCATACCAGCGCGTCGAGGTCGAGGTGATTGGTCGGCTCGTCGAGCAGGAGCAGGTCGGACGGGCACATGAGCGCGCGCGCCAGCTGCAGTCGCATGCGCCAGCCGCCGGAGAAACTGTTGACCGGCTGGCTAAGCTGCGCAGCACTGAAGCCAAGGCCCAGAATCAGCGCCTGGGCACGTGCGCGTGCATCGTGCGCACCGGCGTCGTGCAGACTCATGTAGGCGTGCGCCATGCGCATGCCGTCGTCGCAGGCCTCGGCGGCGGCTACTTCGGCCTGCGCGGCCAGCAGCACGGTGTCACCCTCGACGACAAAGTCGGTCGCGTTCTGTGTGGTCTCCGGCATGTCCTGCGCGACTTGGCCCATCCTGTATGCGGCGGGAATCGAGAACTCGCCGCTATCTTCATGCAGGGTGCCGTTGAGCAGGCCGAAGAAGGACGACTTGCCGGCGCCATTGCGGCCGACAAGACCGATCTTTTCGCCGGGGGTGAAGGTGACGGACGCGCGATCGAGTACGACATTGACGCCGCGGCGCAGCGTGAGATTACGGACGGAAATCATAGGGAGCTACTTCGGGGAGGACACGCATGATAGCCGACCGGACGTGCAGGGCTGTCTCATTTCTGAGCCGCGTGCGATTTCCGGCGGCCACCGCCCCACGCCCGAGCGAGGCGAACGCCCCGGGCGCAATTGTTCATGCAAAAGGCCCCGCCCGGAACGGAGTTCTGCCAAACCGGCGATCCAAAGACTGCTTCGCGACATGAAGCGGACAGTAGCAGAGACTGCATTTGCACGTATGGGGCACTCTTCGCTCCGTCATTTCTCCGCGGCGCGATTCGTGTACCTCAACGCTCGACATGAGCGGCGGTCCAAAGGCGCTCAGTGCGCGCGATGGAATGGCCAGGTCCAGCGAAACGATTCTCTAGACCTCAGCTTGCCACTGGGGAGAGCGTGTTGGCGTCGCGGGCCAGAAGCCAGCGGCCGTCGGGCTGTTTGCGGTATATGGTGATCCGATGACCGGCCAGCTCCGTCGCTTCTCCGCCGGCGCGCGGTGTCACAGGCAACGAGTCCCGGCACATTGTGTAGGCGACTTCGCCGACGATCACTACCTCTTCCAACTCGCTGATGCATCGGATTCGAGATTGTTGGTGGGCGGCCGAGAAGCCAGCGGAGAATCCCTCCCGGCCTGACGGCGCTCGGCCCGGATAGAGAAACACGACATCCTCCGCCATCAAGCCGAGCAAGCGGACAAGATCGCCGGCGTTGACTGCATCAATCCAGGTTGCGTGAACCTCACGAATAGCCCGTTCATCAGACCCCATCTGCAACCCCCCACTGACAAAACAGTTCGATCACGCGCCAATCAGGGCGTCGCTCAGCATCGATCGCCATCCAGGTCGGCGAGAGCATCTCGAATGCCAGTTTGCCCATGGGAGTGGGCGTCTAGCCTGGTACCCAGTGATCCCCTTCCAGTTTCAGAGCCGACCGACCGGTTCCTGGCCGACCAGAGCCCGACGACAGAGCTCAACGAACATCTCCGGGCGGACAGGCGATGCAACAGGCTTAAGACGACCCTGACTGACCCTCGACCCAATGACGAGCACGTCAAGGGGTCTTCCTGCATTTAAGCCAGATGGGCAGAAACTGGCGCTACGGATCATCGACTAAGCGTCGTTGGTTCTCAACGTTGCGAAAACGGGAACTATGAGTTGGCGCCACGGGGCTTGTAAGCCGACAGCAAGTGGATAAACTGCCGCCCAACGATCTGGCATACAGGCTCTCGGCCGGCGTCGCCCCCGGGGATCCGAAGAACGTGCCAGAAACCCATTCTAACCATCGAGTGAACGATATGGCTTTGGACAAGGCAGTATTGGCAGCAGTGGCGCTTGCAGCATGTATCGATGTGCACGCACAGTTCGCCGGCACTCAGCCTCTGAGCGTCACTATTGAGCAGTCCCAGGCGCTTTTGCGAGGATGGAGCGTCAAGAAGAGCGTGCTGGGAAAATCGGTATACAACGACCAGAGCGAAAAAATCGGCGCGATCAAAGATCTGATCGTGGCCCCGGACGGCTCCGTCTCGGCGGCCATCGTCGCTGCAGGCGGCTTCCTCGGAGTCGCCACGCATGACGTAGCTGTGCCCATCGCCGCCCTCGACGTGCGCGGCGGCAATCTATATCTGCCGGGCGCGACCTGGGACGCCATAATGGCAACGCCTGAGTTCCAGTACGCGAAGGTGCAATCGCCACCTAGGCCGAAGAAGGTCCCCCTTTGCACATTCAACACTCAACCCCCGCGCTGTTCGGATGAGGGTATCGCAGAGTAGCCCCATCCGAACACCACGCGTCTGGACGGCCCACCGCCTTTCTCGGGTTACCCCAAAACCATGCAAAAAACCCTCGGACTTGCCGTTGCGACCCTGCTCGCCGTCGCCGCTATTGCGCTGTGGACCCTGCTCGCCCGGTTCGAACCATCCATCAAGTCCGCTATCGAGACGGATGGCGCGCTTGCCACCCAGTCGCAGGTGCTCGTGGGTAGCGTCGAATTCTCGCCCTTAACCGGCGTGGGCGCGCTTGATGGACTTACCGTGGGCAACCCCACTGGTTTCTCTTCGCCCTACGCCGTCGTGGTGGACCGTATCGCCTTGCATGTGGAGAGCGGCTCGCTTCTCGGCGGCGGCCCTGTCATTGTCGATTCCGCCACGGTCATCGCACCGCAGATTACTTACGAGGCGCAAAGTCCAACCGCCACCAGCAACCTGGAGACCATCAAGAACAAAGCCCAAGCCTATTCCGCCATCCAGGCCGCCATCCAGGCCGGCAGCAACGGGCGCAAGGTCATCATCCGCAACCTTACCGTCATGGGCGGCGCGCTCTCACTCGACGTTCACCTGCCCGGAGGCGTGCTTACGGTACCGCTGCCTACGCTGCATCTCGCCAATATCGGCGCGACCACCAACGGCGCCACTCCGCCGGAGGTCATCGGTGCCGTGTGCGAGGCGCTCGCCCACGAAGCGAAAAAGGCGGTCACCGAGGCCATCGCCCAGAAGCTCAAATCGGTTATCAGTATGCTCAGGTCGCCCGTTGCTGGGTTGCCGAAGCTGCCTTCCCCTCCGACCCTGCCTTCCCCTCCGTCGCCTCCGTCCCTGTCGTCCCCGCCAAGGCTGCCACTTCCCCCACCGGGCCTACCCTTGCCACCCCCGCCTGGCTTTTAGGGCCACACCGGGCCAGCGAAATCCAGTCCCGATCAGAACCGTGGAGCGCGAGGAGACCAGCAATGAGCTATTCCGGCGACTTCAACCATTTCGCATGCGTGCGACTAATGCGACCAAGCGAGCACTCATTTCCCTGGCCGGCAAGTGCGCGAGCCAGCCGTGACCAGGAAGCAGCCATTCGAAACGATACACGGCCAGCTTGCCGAGCGATTCGGTGAGCTCGGTCCATGAGTACCAGCACGCGTCCCTGAATGCGACGAGGTCCTGCTCGCGTGGGCTCCAGGCAAGCGAATCACCCGAGCAGAGAATGCGATCGTCGAGGAGATACACGACGCTACCCCGAGTGTGACCGGGCACGGGGACTGCCTGTACGCCGGCCGCAATGGTCGGCGCCGACACGTCGTCGAGTAGATCCGTTGCATAGGGGGCAGCCGAGCTGTCCTCCCGGTGAATCCAGACGCGCGCGCCGAATCGACGCGCGTATTTGTCCGCGTCTGCGACGTCGTCACGATGTGACAAAAGAATGTGTGCGATGCCACCCGCGTCGTCGAACCATTTGACGAGCTCTGCCGCATAGCGCGGTGAGTCGATCAGCAGATTGCCGTCCGCACGCGAGGCGAAATAAGAATGTGCGCCAAACGATGAGCGTGAGTTGAATCCGCAGCGCCACACGCCCGAGGTGATTTGCTGTGGAAAGATCACCGCGTTCGGACGAAGCTGCTTCGTTTCGCTGCGTACCGATGCTGTCGGGCATACGAACACCGCCCGCCAGGCAGCAAGCTGCTCTTCGGGCGTGTCGGGCTGGCGAACGAAGACACTTTTGTCGTTTCGCTCGACGATCAGCCCAGGCGCGACATGACGCGATGCACCGCAATTGATGCATGCCGTGTCGATATACCACTCTCCAGGCACGGAGTCGGTATTGCGTGGTGGCTTCATTCGACGCTCGGGTCCTGATAACGCATGGCAACCTCACAGTCCCATCATAGACCTTTCGACCACCGAGACACGACCGGAGCAACGAGGAAGTCGCAGCAGCGGCGCGAGCGGCCGGTCTTGGGCCTGGTCCAGCCGCTCGCGTGCGTTGTCGAACCACGCCGCGAGGTTCCCACCACGTTGACTCATTGCCAATGAAGTGACGCAGCGTCCACAGAGGCTGCCGGTGGCTTCCATCGCATCCGCAACTACGGTCTGCGTGTCGCGAAGGTGCGAGGGCTGCTGGACGTTGTGGTGGCGTGGTGGCTTTCGTTTGCTCGAACACATTTCGGGCAAGGCAGGACGGCCGGGTAGCTACATCGTCGTGCTCGGAACAAACCGTTCGATTCGAACAGTGGGTTCTCTCTTGCTTTCAGTCTGCGGCTTCGATGCGTACAGGCACCGCGCTCATTACCGGCATGGCGTTGATCGGATCAAGGCCAACCGTCGTGCTGAGCAACTGGTTTGGATTGGTGCCGGCGTAGGTTTCGGGCTCCTCGTCGGGCATCGGTCCCCAGCCGTGCGGAATGGACACGACGCCTCGGCGCAGTGCGGGGTCGGCTTTGACGATAGCTCGAATGCGGCCGTGCGGCGAAACAATGGCCACGCACTGGCCTTCGGTCAGTCCTTGAGCAGCCAGCTCATCGGGATGCACAAAGGCCGGATTGAACGTCATGCGTCGGCGGATGGCGGGCAGGTGGTGGTACATGGTGTTCTGCACGTCGCGCAGGCGCCGCACCGCCAGGCGATGCGTGAACCCCGGTGGCGCTCCCGCTTCGGTCAGTACGCCCCCCAGTTCGCGCTCGACGTCGTCCGGCATCACGTCAAAGCGCGCGGTATTAGCTGGCTCGCCGGGCTGCACGACCATCGGTTCGACATCGTAGATTTTCCCATGTGGGTTCAGCTTCAGTTCGTCGAATGAAATCGAGCCGTGGCGAACCAGGGTCGCAAGCAGCTCGTCGGTGGTCGGAGCTGCGCGCATATCGAGCGGAACGCCGTCGAATATGACGGTCTTGCCCAGGCGCCGCGCCAGATCCCAGAACACGAACCAGTCGTCCACGACCTCGGATCCCTCCGGCGGCATCGCCACGGCGGCCGAGTATTGTGCGTAAGGCTGCAACATGATGTAGGACTCGTAGTCGCGCGAATGCAGGTCGGCGCGCTCGAACATCAGCTTCGGTGGAATCACATAATGCGCGAGCCGCGCAGTGTTAGTCATGAATGGCTCGATGCATACCAGTAGTTCCAATTGACGCAGCGCATCGGCGATGCGACGCTGGTCAGGCACGGCATCGACTGGATTGCCGCCGTCGACCAACAACGCACGGATCTGGCCGGCGCCAGGCGTAGTGATTTCCTGGGCCAGCGTGCCGCTCATCTTCTGGCCGAACAGGATGCCATGGCCGCCGACACGGCTCTTCCAGCCGGATTCCCAGGAACGGCGTGGCGGAATCACTTCGGCGCGGCGCTGGTAGCGCGGGGCGACCACGCCGGGATTCGGTACGGGGTCGCCGGGGCGAGCGAAGCGGCCACATACGACGTTGAGGCATTCGACCAGATGCTCTGCCAGATTGGAGTGCGGCGCCATATTGGGCCCGGTTCCCGACGCGGCCGAGCCACGCTTGCGGCGCAGGCCGCCGGCCTCCCGGACGGGTTCCGCGAAGGCTGCAGCGGCGGCTTCTAGCCCTTCGACGCTTACGCCGGCGCGCTGGGCGACGTATTCGGGCGTAAATGGCTCGACCGCGCGCGCCAGTCGTCGCAGATCCTTGACGTAGCGCGCGCAGAATTCAGCATCGTGCCAGCCCCGACACAGAATGATGCGCAGCAGGCCAGCAAGGACGGTCGGGTCTTCGCCCGGCAACACCTGCAGGAAGACATCGGCATGGCGGGCGGTCTCGGTCTCTCGTGGATCGATCACCACCAGCTTCAGGCCGCGCTCCTTCGCTTCGTGGAGCTGCTTGACCGGATTCTGCAATGCAAAGTTGAATGTGGATAGCGACACCAGCGGATTGGTGCCGACGAACAATAGCGCGTCCGCGAGCGCGTACGGATCTTTGCCGGCAGGCCAGCCGCCCAGTCGCTCAAATGCCACCCATTTGGCCGACTGATCGATGGTCATTGTAGAGAAAAACGAATTCGAACCCAGCGCCGCGAGGAAGGCGGGCAACATATGATTGGCGGCGAGGTTAGAGTAGTTCATGGTGCCGCGAAAGGCTGCGACCGCATCGGCGCCGTGACGCTCGATCAGCGCCTCAAGTTGCGCCGCGATCTCGGCCAGCATCGCGTCGAGCGGCATCTGCACGAAGCTGCCGTCGCGCTGCCGTTTCAGCGGGTGCAGAAGCCGCTCCGCGCTGTTATGCGCCTCATGCAGATACGCGCCCTTGATGCAGGCGTAGCCGCGC
Organism: Paraburkholderia sp. CNPSo 3272; assembly: GCF_024206495.1. Taxonomy (GTDB): domain Bacteria; phylum Pseudomonadota; class Gammaproteobacteria; order Burkholderiales; family Burkholderiaceae; genus Paraburkholderia. The sequence continues at coordinate 327,546 of NZ_JAMBPQ010000003.1, forward strand.
GTGAGCGGATTGTCGCGGTCGCCGCGCGCGGCAACGACGCGTCCGACGTCGTCGAGGGTCAAGCGCAGTGAACAGTTGCCGGCGCAGATGCGGCAGGCGGTGACAGCTTCCCGTGGCACGGCGAGCTCCTCCTGTACTGTGGCCCCACAACTTGTCACCACACAGCTTTTGGCGCCAAGGCTATAGCCGAGCCGGATACCTGTGAGATGACAGAGCACCCGCAAATGACTATGCGTTACATCGCCGCCAAACTGTGATCGCGCATTCACAATAATAAACGACGTTCATATTTATGGCAAACAGCTTGACGACTTGTTGCGGGCGCCGTTGCCCATTGCGCAGTGAACTACGGCGCGGAGATCTTCGGCGACAGGGTCTGGACCTCATCCCTGTTCTGCTCAACATCGCCCTTTGGAGCGCGAAGGCACGACTCGAAGTCGTACATGCGGCGACACAAGGAGTTCGTTGCTCGATTGAATCGAAGCCCCGTGGAAGTGAGCGAAGAGATGAAGTCGTTGGTCCGCAAGGGTGGGTGTTTCTTTCCTGAGGGCGAGCGCTAAGCCAGGCAGCAGGTTAGCCCGGTAGTGGACTAGCGCCTGTTGTACCCTCTAAGCGGGCAATTGCCGGCCCAACAGCGGTCAGTCGTGAATTGCTTCAAAATACTGGCCGATGAAGCAACTCCACGTTTTGCACAACCACAATTCATTGAGGCTACAAATGGTCGATTGGTCTGCTATTGCGACAGTCTTTTTTGTCTACGCGGCAGCTGCCGTTATACCCGGGCCGAACTTCGTCGCAGTCACTCACAAGGCGGTAGCGGGCAGACGCTCCGATGCGCTCGCGCTTGTCGCCGGAATCGTGATGGTGAATCTGTTCTGGGCGACTTGCGCCATCCTTGGTATCGGAATGGTGTTCGCTGTTTTCCCGTGGCTCGCTGTCGGCGTCAGGCTTGCTGGCGCGGCCTATCTGATCTGGTTCGGGCTGCGCCTCGTCGTATCGGCAGGGGCAACCCCCTCAGGAGCGCATCACCCAACGAAGGCGCCTCTTTTTCGGGCCGCGTTCCTGCAAGGTGTCGCGACAAACATCGCGAACCCGAAGTCCATCGCCTTTTATGCGGCGGTGTTTTCCTCAGCGGTGCCCACCCACGTTTCCACGCCGACATTCTTCACGATGCTTGCTACTGTCGGTGCATCAGCGACGTGCTGGTACGGAGCAGTCGCGCTCGTTCTATCGCACGCGGCGATTGCGACGGCGTATCGTCGCGCGAAGGCGTGGATCGACCTCACATGTGGAGGGCTCATGATTGCGCTGGGAATCCGGCAGGCATTTCGTTAATCGGGGCGGCGCTATTCGGTTACGTTGTTTGGAGTGAGATGCTTCAGCCAGTGTCGCTCGCGGGAATTGCACTCATCGTAGATGATCCTCGCGCGCTGACTTAGCTGTTGTGCTCGGATACTTCGCCAGCATCCGCGTCGGTTTCGCGCGCATCATGGCGCGAAGCGCCCGCGTTCCGCACGGACTCTGTTGCCGCGCCCGTTTCTGCGGGCGGCAGCGGTCCGGCCGGCTCGTCGCCGAGCAAGGGGCGCTCGGGGTGCACGAACAGCCATAGCAGCGCACCGCAGGCGGCCGCCGCGCCGATCACGATCATGCCGCTCGCCCAGCTATGCGTGACCTTGACGATCAACGCGAGCGTCATGGGGCCCGCGACGTTCGAGAGGGCCCCCCCACACGTTCGTCCAGCCCGACATGACACCGGCAAACGCGCGCCCGAGATCCTGCGTGGCAGACCACACGACGACCTGCACGAATCCCACCGCGGCAAAGGACAGGCACAGCAAGCCGATGACCATCGCCATCGATTCCGCGCGCGAGGCCGCCGTCAATGCGAGCGCGCTCACGACGAATCCGGTCATTGCAACGGGCGTGCGCGCCCGATAGATCGAGCCGGTCTTTCGAAGCAGCCAGTCGCTGAATGCCCCCGCGACGAATACCGCCACGAACACGGCAACCCAGGGCAACGATGCGTACAGACCCATCGCCTTGAGCGAGAGCCCGCGCGCGCGCATGAGGTAGGTCGGCAGCCACGTCGTATAGAAGCTCTGGATCAGCACCAGCAGGAAGTACTGGATACCGAAGATCCAGAAGCGCCACTGCTTCAGACAGCGCCTGAGCGCACTCCTTGCCGCCACGCGCTCGGGTGGCTGGCCGGCTGCGATGTACTCGACTTCTGCCTTCGTGATGAGCGGATGTGCGGCCGGCGTGTCGCGGTAGCCGAACCACCAGAACGCGCCGAGTAGCAGGCCCAGTGCGCCGAATCCGAAGAAAACGGCATGCCAGCCGAAGCGCGCGATGGTCCACGCCGTCAGCGGGGCCGAAACGATCGGCCCAAGATAGAGCCCTGCGAGCAGCAGCGCGTTGCCTTTTGCGCGCTCGCTGGCCGGAACCCAGCGCTTGAGCGCGACGACACTGCTCGACCAGTCCGCCGACTGCGCCCCGCCCAGCACGAGCCGGCATCCGAAGAGCCAGGCGAACGAGGTGCCTAGGGGCGTGGCGAGCATCATGAGCGACCAGAGCGTGCTCGTGCCGAACAGCACCCTGCGCGAGCCGAAGCGTTCGGCAGCGCGGCCGGCCGGTATCTGCCCGATTGCGTAGGCCCAGAAGTAGATCGTGAGAATCATCGACATCTCGACGATCGACAGGCCCAGTTCGTTCTGGATCGTCGGGGCCGCGACTGCCATGGCCGTGCGGTCGAGCGTCATCACGAACGTCAGTGGCGCAACGAGCAATGCCACGATCTTCCAGCGGAGATGGTTCACGGTGTGCAACATCCCTTGAGTGAAAAACCGCGAATTACGCCTCGCGGTCGGCGTGATCGGGATCGGCAGCTTCGAACCCGTGCGGATCGCGCTCGGCCCACTGATGCGCCCAGGCCAGCAGCGGCTGCAGTGCGGCCAGGAGCTTCCTGCCTTCGGCTGTCATGCGGTAGCCGCCATCGCCGTGCTCGACGAGACCGGACGCCCGCAATTCCGCGAGCCGCGTATTGAGCAGGCGGGCATTCGTGTCGCACGCTTCCTGGAGCGCGCGAAACGTCAGCGCCTCGCCGCGAAGTTCCCACAGTATCCGCAATGCGGTACGCCGCCCGAGCAGGTCCAGCACGACCATGATCGGCCGTCCGGTGGTCGAGCCGCGGACGGGTTGTCCTGGTCGTGGAATTTTCATGCTTTACTTTTTAAAGCATCGAATCCGGGCTGTCAACCCGTGAGCGCGGAACAGGCGACGCGCCATTCCAGCGCTACGCGCGATGTGAAAAGCGCTGGCCGAGTTCGCGCAACCACGCCAGAAAGGTGTTGATTGCAGGATCCTCCAGGCGTGCTTCGCGGACATAGCTGCAGTAGCGCCATGCCGGCAGGGCGGGGCCGTCGAACGGGAACACGAGACGCCCCTCTTTGACGTCGAGCGCGACAAGCGCGGTAGGTCCCATTGCGATCCCAAGGCCGTCAATGGCGGCTTGCAGGGTCAAATAGAAGTGATCCAGTTGCTGGGAATGGCGCGTGGCCAGCCCAGGGTGGCCGCTCGCCGCAAGCCATTCCGCCCAAAGGCCGGGATAGGTCGCCGTGTGAAGCAGGGTATGGTGCGCCAGGTCCGAAACACGGCGTATCGGGTGAGACTCCAGCACCTTGGGGGAGCACACCGGCAGCCGGACTTCCGATAGAAACTCCTTGACCGCATACCCTTGCGACTTCTGTTCGCTGCCGCGAATCGCCACGTCGCATTCGTCGCCGAGCTTTTCGATTGGCTCGTCCGAAGTCGTCAGCCGGACCTCCACCGCCGGATTGGTCAGCTGGAAGCTCGAAAGCTGCGGCAATAGCCAGCGCAACGCGAACGTCGTCGGCGCGTTGACCCTCACGATCTGCGCGCGCGTGGCCCGAAGCTGCTCACTGGTGGCCAGCGCGATGCGATCCAGCGCCGCCGATACCTCGGCCAGGTAGGCGCGCCCCGATGCAGTCAAGACAACCCTGCGGCCGCGACGCTCGAACAGGTCGAGTCCGAGCCAGTCCTCCAGTTGCCGAACCTGTCGGCTAACGGCCCCGTGTGTGACGCAAAGCTCCTCAGCCGCCATGGAAAAACTCTCCGCGCGGGCGGCCGCCTCGAATACGCGCAGGGCGTTCAACGGTGGCAGACGACGCAAAATCGACCCCCTATGTGACTTTTCCTGACAAATGCCGTGAGTTTACATCGCTTTTCGTGGCGCACGACTCGCCCTATATTGAGCCCTTTTCAGCAGCTCCGGTTTCTGGATCTGTTCTATTAACTCACCAGGGAAAATCTCGCATGTCGAATGTCGTCGTGGTCGGCGCGCAGTGGGGCGATGAGGGGAAGGGCCGGATCGTGGATTGGCTCGCGGAGAAGGCGGATATCGTCGTCCGATACAACGGTGGACACAACGCCGGGCACACGCTCGTGGTGGACGGCCGCACCTACAAGCTGGCGCTGCTGCCCAGCGGCGTCGTGCGCGGGAAGCTTGGCCTGATCGGCAATGGCGTCGCGCTCGACCCCGAGGCGCTGCTCGCGGAGATCGACCGCATGGCGGCGCTGGGCATCCGCGTGACGCCCGAAGTGCTGCAGATTGCCGAGACGGCCACGCTGGTCCTGCCGGTGCATCGCGCGCTCGACGCTGCCCAGGAAAGGATGCGCGCGAAGCCGCTCGGCACCACCTTGCGCGGCATTGGTCCGGCGTACGAAGACAAGGTTGGGCGCCGTGGCCTGCGCGTATGCGACCTGGCCGAACCGGACCTGCTGGCGGAAAAGCTCGACGTTCTGCTCGAGCACCATAACGCCTGGCTTCGCGGCACGGGCCAGGAGCCGTTCCCGCGCGAGCCGATGTTGAGCGGGCTGCTCGCCATGGCGCCGCGCATCCTGCCGTTCGTGGGCCGCGTCTGGGAGCAGCTCGACCACGCCCATACTTCGGGCAAACGCGTGGTATTCGAAGGCTCGCAGGCGGTCATGCTCGACATCGATTGGGGCAGCTACCCCTACGTGACGTCGTCGAGCACCATTGCCGCCGGCGCGGCCAGCGGCGCCGGCATTGCGCCGTCGCAACTGGGGCGCGTACTTGGCGTCAGCAAGGTCTATGCGACGCGCGTCGGCGAAGGCCCGTTCACGTCGGAACTGGACGGCGCGCTCGGCGACGTGCTCCGGCAGCGCGGCGGCGAGTACGGGGTCAATACCGGCCGCCCACGCCGCTGCGGCTGGCTGGATACCGTGCAACTGCGTCAGAGCTGCAAAGTCGCGGGGATCAACCAACTCGCGCTGACGAAGCTCGACGTGCTCGACGGCTTCGAGTCGGTGCAGCTCTGTGTGGGCTATATGCTCGATGGAGCGCGCATCGACTACATGCCATCCACGAACGCCGAGCAGCAGCGCCTGCAGCCGGTTCTCAGGCGCTACGAGGGCTGGGCCGGTTCGACCCGCGGCGTGCGCTCTTATGGCGACTTGCCACCGCAGGCAGCGGCGCTGATCGAAGCGATTCAGAACGAAGTCGGCGTGCCCGCGGCGATGGTTACCACCGGCCCTGAGCGCGATGATGCAATCGTCCTGCAGCCCCCATTCGCGTAATGCTCGAATATCGGGCTAACCTTCGCTGTCCATTCTCGAGCGGATTTCGGCATCAGAGAGGTCGCGCTGATGGGTGGCGATCTGCCAGGTGTTTCCCCACGGGTCTCTGACCATCGCGCGCCGGTCGCCATAAGGCAGGTCTGCCGGAACCTCGAGCGAGACCGCGTTCGCCGCAATCGCTCGCTGGTAGGTCGAATCGGTGTCCTGAACGTAGACGTACAGAAATGCCGGCATCGCCTCGCGAAGACCGTCCGAGCCGCTAACCATCACGACCGAATCGCCGATCCTGATTTCGGCAGGTCGCCCATGGCGGAACGCGCCCTGTGCCTGAAACACCGTCTTGATGAAGGCGACCAGGTTCTCCGCGTCGCGCACGACGATTCGGGGCGTGACGGTGTGCCATCCATCGGGCTGAAAATTGGCCATGTCGGGGAGCCTCGCAAGAGATTCGCCCGAGCATTGTCCGCCGGGTGCCCGGTTGGCGCTAGCCGCGTTTGCGCAGGGGCTCGAGCAAGCCCTTCAGGCCGTTATGGTCCAGCTCCTGCATCAGCGCGAGCAGACGGCCAATTTCGCCGGGCGGGAACCCTTCGCGAGCGAACCAGTTGAGGTAATGCCCGGGCAGGTCGGCGATGAGCCGGCCCTTGTATTTGCCGAAGGGCATGGCGAGGGTGACAAGGCGTTCGAGGTCTTGGGCTTGCATGGCGTTATTGTGCACGGCCTGGCGTTCGCGCGCGAATTCTTACTCGGCGCGAAGCTCGGATTTTCAAGGATCTTTTCGTCGGTCGTGTCACGGGGGATCAGACCGCCACGAACGCGCCATCCACGAGAAGTTCCTCGCCGGCCACGAAACTGCCCGCGCCGCTCCTCACGGCGACCCATTTGCACAATGCACGGCAAACCCGGGCCGTTCGGCAAGCCGTTCGAAATACGCAGCAACAGCCGGCAAATGTGGATGCTCGAGGGGCGTGCCGAACCAGCGGTTCACGGACAACCCAACGGGAATGTCGGCAAGCGAGAATTGCGCGCCGGCGACGAACGCGCCGGTCGCCTGCAGCCGTGCGTCGAGAATGCGCATATGCCGGGTCCAGTTCTCGATGGAAAGCGCGATTTCGCTGGATGCCTGGTGAGCCGGCGACGCTCTGACCAGAGCGAGAAATGCATAGCTCCACGAACGGTTCAGGTCGGTCGCCTGCCAGTCCATCCATTGATCGACGCGAGCCCGCTCGCACGCATCGGCAGGATAGAGATGCGCGCCGCCATAGCGCGACGCCAGATAGCGGATGATGGTGTTCGACTCCCACAGAACGAAATCGCCGTCCCTGATGACCGGCACGAGCGCGTTGGGATTCAGCGCGAGGAACTCCGGCGTATGCGTCGAGCGAAAGCCCGAGCCCCAATCCTCACGCTCGAAGGGAAGGTCCAATTCGATGCAGGTCCAAAGCACCTTGCGAACGTTGATGGACGATGCTTTGCCGAGGATGTTGAGCATATCGAAAGAAAAGAAGAGGGAGTCTCGCCCGTGCACGATACGTCATGCATCTGGCCGCGGCCATGTACAGTTCCCCTAACACGCGCCGCTGCAGTTCCCGGCAACGCTTGCAATCCGCCGGCCACCGGTGCATGGTTCAACGACTTTCACGCGGCTCGAACCAGGAGATTCAAAGATGTCGCTCGCGCTATATGGTCATCCGTTTTCCTCGTACACGCAGAAGGTGCTCATCGCGCTGTACGAGAACAACACGCCTTTCGAGTTCCGCGGCGTCGGTCCGGATTCGCCCGAGCATACGGCGCGGTGGCTGCAACGCTGGCCGCTGCGCAAGTTTCCGGTGCTCGTGGACGGCGAGCGCAACGTGGCGGAAACCAGCATCATCATCGAATACCTTCAGCTCGCGCATCCCGGGCCGGTGCGCCTGCTGCCCGCCGATCCCATGGCCGCGCTCGACGTGCGCTTTCTCGACCGCTTCTTCGACCTGCATGTCATGACACCCGTGCAACGCGCCGTGGATGGCGCGTTGACCGGCGACCCGGCGCGGCGCGACGAAGGGCGCGCCTTTGCGCAGGAAAAGCTCGAACTTGCTTACGCATGGCTCGAAGGCCACCTTGCGGGCAAGACGTGGGCGGCGGGCGAGAACTATACGATGGCGGACTGCGCCGCCTCTTCCTCGCTGTTCTATGCGGACTGGACGCATAGTATCGCCTCCGCGTATCCCGTGCTGCGTGCCTATCGCGACCGCCTGCTCGCGCGCCGTTCCTTCGCGCAGGCCGTGGACGAGGCGCGGCCATATCGTCCGCTTTTTCCACTCGGCGCGCCGGATCGCGACTGAGACGATTCGATAAGGGATGCGAAGTAAGTGAGGCGGAACGCGAAAGAGGCTTGCGCCAGGCAAGCCTCTTTCGCTTGACGAACAGCGGAATCAGCCCACCGGCGGCTCCCCTTCGCCGGACTGCTTGCCGGGGCGGTCGGCGGGCGACTGCTCGCGCGACTTGTCATCGCGCTCGGGCATGGCGCTGCGCTTGTCGTCGCTGTGCTCGGTATGTTTCTGCTGCGGATTTTCGCTGGCGTTGCTGGCGCCATTTTCCTGGGGCTTTGGGGTGCTGGCGGTCATCGTTCCTCTCCCATTTCGGTAGGCACGCCAGAGCCCCGCAAGACCCGCTCCCGGGCGTGGCGCCCTAAGCGCTTTCGCGTTCCTTCAGCCGTTTGCGGTGCGCCGCAACTTTTGCGCGATTCCCGCAGATCGCCATGCTGCACCAGCGGCGCGCGTGCCCGCGGGTGTGATCGGCGAACAGCAGCGTGCATTTCGGGCCTTCGCAGGCTTTCACGTGCGTGAAGTCCTCCTCGCAGGCCAGTTTCGCCAGCGCCTCGGCGATTGGCATCAAGAGCGATTCCGGCGTTTTCCAGCGGCGATTCACGCGGTATTCGAACGCCGCTGCGCCGTCACTGCCGGACGCAACGACTTCGCCATAGCGGTCGTCACGCGCGAGTAAATCGTTGAGCGGCGCGAGTTCGCGCAGATCGCCGCGGGCGAGCGGCCGACCTTTTTTTTCACCTACGAACGACCTGAACCATTCGCGTAGCGCGCGCGCCTCGCCCGCGATGCTGTCGAACTCGGCCGCGGTGAACTGCGCACGCATGGCGGCAAGTGCCCGCGCGGGGACCATGCCCGAGCGTTCGAGCCAGGCCAGCAAACCTTCGCCGTCGGCGATCCAGTCGACCGGCACGTCCACTGGTGTCGCAACCGAGTTCAGGAAGTCGAGCCCCGGCGCGTCGGCCACGAATATTGCCGGTATGGGACGGAAGTCCATTTTCTTGCCGCGCAAGGTAATCAGGGTGCGTTCAGTGTAACTAGCCAAATGCTGATTGACAAGTTACGTCTGTGATTAGTAACCTATAAAATACCAACGGAACGGTTAGGTAAGGAAGCATCTCTCACGTGTAGGCGGCAGCGCTCGCGCCCGACGAAGGCGAAACCGTGGCCGACGTGTTCCATCGCGGGAAAACGCACCCGCAGGCGCCGCAACTCGGGCGAAGCCGTTCAGTCCGTCTCTTCTCGCTAGACGCGCGGCTTTCCGTTCACCTCTGGAGGAACCCATGACTGCCATTGCCTACCGCCGCGCAGATATCGACGGCTTCAACGTGTTCTACCGGGAAGCCGGGCGCGTTGGCGCGCCGAAGCTCCTGCTATTGCATGGCTTTCCGAGCGCCGGCCACATGTTCCGCGACCTCATTCCCAAGCTGTCCGACCGCTTTCATATCGTCGCGCCGGATCTGCCGGGCTTCGGTCAATCTGACCTGCCCGACCGGGGGCAGTTCGCATACACGTTCGAGAACATCGCGAGGGTGATGGCGCGCTTCACCGAGCGAATCGGCTTCGAGCGGTTCGCGGTGTACGTATTCGACTACGGCGCGCCCACGGGCTTTCGCCTCGCGCTCGCGCATCCCGAGCGCATCTCGGCGATCATTTCGCAAAACGGCAACGCCTACGAGGAAGGCCTGAGCGACGGCTGGAATCCGATTCGCGCGTACTGGCAGGACGCTTCGCCGGCCAATCGCGAGGCACTGCGTGCACTGCTGTCGCGCGAAGCGACGATCTGGCAATACACGCACGGCGTGCCCGAAGCGTCGGCAGTGTCGCCTGACGGCTATTCGCTCGACGACTACTATATGAACCGCCCCGGCGCGCAAGAGGTCCAGCTCGACCTGTTCCGCGACTATCGGAACAACGTCGCCCTCTACCCCGAGTTTCAAGCGTATTTCCGCACGCATCGGCCGCGGTTTCTGGCCGTGTGGGGCAAGAACGATCCGTTCTTCCTTCCCACTGGCGCGGAGGCGTTCAAGCGCGACCTGCCGCAAGCCGTGGTGCGCTATTTCGACACCGGGCACTTCGCACTGGAAACGCACGCCGACGAGATTGCCGCAGCGATCACGGAATTTCTCGAATAATGGTTGGCAATACTGATCGAACTACGTTCAATCCCGCAACGAGCGAAACGCACCGCGAGGCAAGGGCCTTCGCGGCATTTGCAAACATGCCGGGTACTTTATTCCGTGCTTTATTTAAGCTGCGGTTACAGCGCGGCGGCCTCCATGCATGTCGCCTCGGGTGTCTTGCGCCAACAACGGAACCAATTTCACGCCGAGGTCGTTCCGGAGCAAGCGACTAATATAGGAATACCAATTACCTGGTGCGTGAAGGAGTTGCAAACATGAAAAAGCTTGCGCTTATGTTGCTTCCTGTTCCGCTCACCATGCTGGCGCCGGTCGCTCAAGCGCAAAGCAGCGTCACCCTGTACGGCGTGATCGACGAAGCCTTTCAGTTCGTCCACAACGCCGACGCTCAGGGCAAAAACCTGTATCGGATGCAAGGCGGCAATCTGCAAGGGTCCCGCTGGGGGCTGAAGGGAACGGAGGATCTGGGCGGCGGCCTGAAAGCGATCTTCCAGCTGGAAAGCGGGTTCGACATCAATAACGGCACTTCGGAGCAGGGCAGCCGCCTGTTCGGCCGCCAGGCGTTCGTGGGCCTGACGCACCAGCAGTACGGTACGTTGACCCTGGGCCGTCAGTACGACCCGGTCGTCGACATGGTCCAGCCGCTTACCGCAGACAATTACTGGGGCAGCACCTTCGCCACGCCAGGCGACGTCGACAACAACGACAACAGCTCGCGTACGAATAGTGCGATCAAGTATCTCTCGCCGCAATTCGCCGGCTTCCAGATCGAGGGCATGTATGCGTTGGGCGGCGTCGCAGGTGCGACGGGTTCGCAGCAGACCTGGTCGGCGGCAGCGAGCTATGTGACTGGCCCATTCAGCATCGCGGCGGGCTACCTTCGCATGCATAACGCAAACTCCACGATTCCCCGCACCAACTGGACCAGCACCTCGGACGGCACGTTCGATGGCGGTTTTCAGAACCTCGCGTACGAAACCGCCAAGTGGGTCGGCATTGGCTCCGTCGCGCTGCAATACGTGGCCGGACCGTGGACGTTCGGCGGCCGGTATAGCAATGCGCAGTACAAGGCCGACGCGCAATCGCTTTTCCCATCCAACCAGCGCTACAACGTCGCTGGCGGTTTCGTGAACTATGCGCTCACGCCGGCGTCGCTCATCGGCGTTGGCTATACGTGGACGCACAGCGCGGGCGACACCTCGGCGACCTATAACCAGGTCTCGCTGGGCGGGGACTACAACCTCTCCAAGCGTACCGACGTGTACCTCGTCGGCGCGTGGCAGCACGCCAACGGCACGCAGCGCGTACCGACCGCAACGGGTTCCATTCTGACTACTGCGGTCGCCTCCGTCGCGGACTATGGGCTGAACGGCAGCTCGAGTTCCCAAATCATGGTGAGCCTCGGTATCCGCCACAAATTCTGATCTCCCTCAGCATCGCTTTTGCGCCCGCCGCGCCGCATGACCGTTCCGGCCGTGCGCCGGCGGGCGTGTTCATCGCGCCGGCCAGCCATTGTTCCTGACGGTAGGACCATGGTCTGATTGTCTTCGCTGTGCCGCTCCCACATCATTGAACAGACCACTGCGCCGGTCGCACGGCGCGGTGTTTGCCCCGCATTCGGGCGTCGTGTGCCCAGCACGACTGTCGCTTGCCAACCTCCCGCCGATCGCAGCAGGTGTAATCGGCGCGCTCTCGCACGCGCTCAAGGAGTTGATATGGATACCTATATAAATCGTCGAACCGGCGCCCTGTGCGCCGCCGTGGTGCTTCTGATGAGTGCCGCGCAGGCAACGCCTATTGCCTATCCCGCGAAGGGGCAGAGCGCGCAGCAACAGCATGCGGACGAATCGGCGTGCTACTCGTGGGCGAAGAACAACACGGGAATCGACCCGAAGCAGGTTGCGTCGACGCCACCGCCGCCTTCGGGCCCGGCCGTGGGCGGCGGCCAGCGTGTCCAGGGCGCGGCGCGCGGCGCGGCGGGCGGCGCGGTGATTGGCGCGATTACCGGCGACGCGGGCAGGGGTGCGGCAGTGGGCGCGGCGGCCGGCACGATGGTGGGCGGCTCACGCGCGCGGCAGGAACGCCGTGCCCAGCAGGCGAACGCCCAGCAACAGCAGCAGGGCGCGATCGACACGTTCAACCGTGCCTTTGCCGCGTGCATGCAAGGGCGCGGCTACACGGTGCAGTAGCGCGTGCGGAGCGCGTTGTGGTTTCGGGCGGCGTAAGACCAAGGTCCGATTTGTCCTGTGCGCGGCCTCTGAGACTATGTAACTGAACGATGAGCAACGATGTGCGAGCAACGTCTCATTCTCGCGTGAGCTTTGATCCGCATGCGTGAGTGCCGTGTCCGGGCTGTAAAAACTGAATGGAGGACAACAATGAAGCGACGGATTTTTGTGCTTACGGCGGCGACCGCGGCTGGGCTCGCTGTTGCGGGTTGCAGCACGACCACGAGCAGTGGGACGAGCGGCGCGACCGACGCGGCAAAACGCCAGGAGATCGATGCGGCCGTGGACGGCACGATGTCCCGGCTGTTCTCGACCGTCCCGGGCTCGCAGGAACTCGTTTCCAAGTCGCAAGGTGTGCTGGTCTTTCCTTCGGTCGGCAAGGCGGCGTTCATTATTGGCGGGTCATACGGCCAGGGTGCGTTGCGCGTAGGTGGATCGACAGTCGGGTACTACAGCACGGCGGCCGCTTCGTTCGGTTTGCAGGCAGGGGTTCAGTCCACAGCCGTGATCTTTCTCTTCATGACGCAGGACTCGCTCGACAAGTTCCGCAACTCGAAGGGCTGGTCAGTTGGCGGCGACGTTGCCGTAGCGCTCGTCAAGGTGGGTGCGAATGGACAGATCGACACGAGAACCGCAACGGCGCCGGTGCAGGCGATCGTGATGACCAATGCGGGCCTCATGGCCGATGCGTCGGTCGCCGGCACCAAGGTAACGAAGCTCGATCTGTAACAGGAGATCGCGATGCTGTACCTCAAGTGGGTTGTCTCAGCAGTCATCGTCGCCGCGGCGCAGCTTGCCGCGGCCCAGGGCCAGACGACGGCTAACGTGACGCAGGAGCCGGGCAAGGCCACTGTCACCGGCATGCACAAGGTGACGGCGACCATCACGAAGATCGACGCCGATACCCGCACCGTCACGCTCAAGCGTCACGACGGCAAGCTGGTCGAAGCCGAGCTGGGACCGGAAGTCAGAAACTTCGATCAACTAAAGGTCGGCGATGTCGTGACGATGACCTATAAGGAATCGCTCACGCTGAGCCTGAAGAAGGGCGGCGACGGCGAGACCTCGGTGCAGCAAACGCCGCAGGTCGAGCGCGCGGCTGCCGGCGAGAAGCCCGGCGGCATGATCGGGCGTGAGGTGAAGGTCACGGCGAACGTCGTGGCGGTCGACGCTAAAACGCAAACGGTCACTTTGATGGGACCCGAAGGGGGGACGATGGACCTGCGGGTCGAGGATCCGCAAAAGCTTGCAGGCGTGCAGGTCGGCGATCAAGTCGAGGCAGTGTATACGGAGGCGTTCGCCGTATCCGTCAAGCCTGCAGCACACAAGTAGTCGCGCAGGGGGCAGCCGCTTGCGCTCAGGATGCCGTTCGGCGCGCACGGCGGCGCCGCTCTGGCTGTCCTCACCGGTAACCGAACGCTGAGTCAAATGAACAACGTGACACGATCCGTGGCCGTCGTCGACGACGAGGAGTCGGTCGGGCGAGCGATCCAGCGCCTGTTGAAGTCGGTCGGTATCGACTGCAACGTGTACACCAGCGGCGAGGCCTTTCTCGACGCGCTGGCGGCTGCGGCGCCTCGCGCGCCCGCGTGCGTGGTCCTCGATATCCAGATGCCCGGCATCAACGGTATCGAGGTGCAGCGCCGGCTGGGCGGCACCGGCATCCAGTGCATCGTGATTACGGCGCACGACGATGCGCGCGTGCGCGAGCAGGCACAGGCGGCGGGCGCGGTCGCGTACCTGCGCAAGCCGTTCGACGACTCCGCGCTCATAGGGGCGGTCCATGCGGTGCTTGGCGGGACGCCACCGGGCTGATGCCCCGCACGCCGAATCGGTACAGCGACGATGAATCGACCACGCCACGACCGGATTCAGGGAGGCCCCGCAATGAAGCGCGCCGAGCTTCTCGTTTGCCACGACTGCGATCTCATGCAGCGCGGCGCGCCTTGCCCGCCGGGCGGCACGCTGCGCTGCCTGCGCTGCAACGCCGAACTGGAGCGGAACCTGCCGGAAAGCCTCGGCCGCGCGCTAGCGTTCGCGTTGGGCGCGTTCGTGCTGTTCGTCATTTCCAACCTGTATCCGATCGTCGGGCTTTCGGTGAACGGCAATCTCGTGCGCACGACGCTGTGGCACGCGGTCGAGATTCTCTATCTCGACGGCATGTGGCCCATCGCGGCGCTGGTGTTCGCCACGACGATCCTCATGCCGGGCATGCAGGTCGTATGCCTGCTCTCGCTGCTCGTGCCGCTTGCGTTCAACCGCGCGCCCTGGCAGGCTCCGCTCCTGTTTCGCGTGATGTACATCGCGCGACCCTGGGGCATGACCGAGGTGCTGATACTCGGCCTGCTGGTCGCGCTCGTGAAGCTGTCCCATATCGCAACGGTCGTGACGGGTGTTGCATTGTGGTCGTTCGGCGCGTTGATGCTGGTGCTCGCGGGCGCGAGCGCGGCGTTCGACGCGAGGCAGTTCTGGTCGCGCGTGGCGCGCGCGCCGCAGCCGGCCAACGCCGTCAAGGTGGCCGACGCGCCCAGCGTGACAACGAACTTCGCGCGTGGCCAGCAGGCCGGAGCACGAGGCGAACGCGCTGCAGGCCCGCTCACGGGCGCCGCGTGCGGCATCGCGCGTTGCCACGCGTGCGGGCTGCTCGCGCGCATGCCGGCGGCCGCGCATGCGGCGACGTGCCCGCGCTGCGGCAGCGCGCTGCATCTGCGCAAGGTCGCGAGTCTCTCGCGCACGTGGGCGCTGCTGGTCGCGGCAATGGTGCTTTACGTGCCCGCGAACGTTCTGCCCGTCATGGACACGAGTTCGCTGTTCGGCACGCAGAAGGACACGATCATGAGCGGTGTGGTGTATCTGTGGGTCTCGGGATCGTGGCCGCTCGCGCTGCTGGTGTTCATTGCCAGCATCGCCGTGCCCATGCTGAAGATTCTCGGGCTTTCGTATCTGACGTGGACCACGCAGCGCCGCTGGACATGGCTGCCCGAGCAACGCACGCGCATCTACCGGCTGATCGAACTGGTCGGCCGCTGGTCGATGCTCGACATCTACGTGATCACGATGCTCGTCGCGCTGGTGCAGTTCAACGCGCTCGCCACGATCAGGGCGGGGCCCGCCGCGATCGCTTTCGGCGCTGTCGTGATTCTCACGATGTTCGCCGCGAACATGTTCGACCCGCGCCTCATCTGGGACGCGATGGAGCGCGAAAATGCCAGCGCCCGGTAACGACAATTCCTTGCCGGATCTTCCCGAGGCGAAGCCGGTGCGCGGCTCGCGCTGGCGCATGCAGATCGTCTGGCTCGTGCCGATCGTCGCGGTGCTCATTGGCGGCTGGCTCGCCGCCAAGGCAATCATCGAGGAAGGGCCGACCATCACGATCAGCTTCAAGACCGGCGACGGCCTCGAGGCCGGCAAGACGAAGATCAAGTACAAGGACGTCGATATCGGCGTGGTGAAGGCGGTCACGCTCTCGCCCGATCACAAGCGTGTGATCGCGACGGGCGAACTCGTGAAGGACGCGGCGAGCATGCTCGTCGACAACACGCGCTTCTGGGTCGTGCGCCCGCGCATTTCCGGCGGTACGGTTTCGGGCCTGAGCACGCTGCTCTCGGGCTCTTTCGTCGGCATGGACGAAGGCAACTCCAGCAAAGCGCGCCACGACTTCGTGGGACTCGAAGTCCCGCCTGCGATCCCGAGCGACATCCCGGGGCGCGAATTCGTGTTGCACAGCGTGAACATGGGCTCGCTCGATGTCGGTTCGCCGGTCTTCTTCCGGCGTCTTCAAGTCGGACAGATCGCTTCCTATGAAATGGACCCGAACGGCAAGGGCGTGACGCTGCGCGTGTTCGTGAACGCGCCCTACGACAGGTTCGTGCGCAGCGACACGCGCTTCTGGCATGCGAGTGGTCTCGACGTCTCGCTCAGCCCGGACGGCGTGCAGATCAACACGCAGTCGGTGGTGTCGCTGCTCATCGGCGGCGTGGCGTTCGAAACGCCCGACGCCGACGCCGGCGGTGAACCGCCCGAGGCCGACGCCAACTCGAAGTTCGAGCTTTACGCCACTCACGCCGACTCGATGAAGGTGCATGACCGCATTGTCGACACCTACGTCGTGACCTTCTACGACTCGGTGCGCGGGCTGACCGTGGGCGCGCCCATCGATTTCCGCGGCGTCGTGATCGGCGAGGTCACACGCATCTACACGCGCTTCGACCCAGTCAAGAAACAGTTCAGTATTCCTGTGGAAATCAATCTGTATCCGGAGCGCTTTACGTCGCGCTTCGAAAATGGCCGGCCGGCCGGGCGTCTCACTTCGCAACCGCGCCAGCTAGCCGAGTTCCTGGTAGCCAGCGGCTTCCGGTTCCAGCTGCGCTCGGGTAATCCGCTCACGGGGCAGCTCTACGTCGCCTTCGACGTTTTCCCGGACGCACCGAAGACCAGGATCGACTGGTCGAGGACGCCGCCCGAACTGCCGACGGTGCCGCGCACGCTGCAGTCGTTGCAGGATTCGCTCACGCGGCTGCTCGCCAAGCTCAACGGTATTCCGTTCGAGGCCATCGGTGCGAGTGCGCAGCGCACGCTGCAAAGCGCGAACGAGGTGGTGGCGAAGCTCGGCACCGACGTGGTGCCGCAGGCGCACGACACGCTTTCGGCGGCAAAATCCACGCTCAACTCGGCCACCGACGCCTTGCAGCCCGACTCGCAGCTCCAGCAGAACACGAGCGATGCCATGCGTGAACTGGCCCGCACCGCCGCCTCCGTGCGCATGCTCACGGATTATCTCGAGCGCCATCCCGAGGCCGTGGTGCAGGGCAAACCAGGAGGCAAGCAGTGAACCGCAGCAACCTGACCGTGGCTACCGCTTTCGCCGCTGCGCTGGCGTGTCTCGCCGCCTGCTCTTCGCCGTCGCCCACGTTCTATGCGCTGCGCGCCGACGAAGCGAGCGCCGCGACGTCGAGCGCATCGCCTGCCGTGCCAACGGGCGCGGCTGCGCTCGATGTCGTCGTCGGTCCCGTGACCGTGCCCGACATGGTCGACCGGCCACAAATCGTCACGCGCAATCCGGACAATACGATTCAGATGAACGAGTTCGCGCGCTGGGCCACACCGCTCAAACTGGACGTCGGGCGCGTCGTCGCCGCGGACCTTGCGCAGCGGCTCGGTACGGCGCACGTCTCGACATTCGATGGCGCAGCCACTGCGCCGGTCTGGCGCGTGCGCGTGGATATCACGCGCATTGACAGCGTGCTGGGAGGTTCGGTGACGATCGACGCGCAATGGGTCGTGCGCCCGCCGGGTCACCAGGCGCTGACGCTCGGCCACACGGTGGCGCACGAGCAGGTGACGAGCCAGGACTACGGCGCGCTCGTCGACGCGCACGATCGCGCCCTCGCCACCATCAGCGCGGACATTGCCGCCGCCATTCGTGCGGACCATGAAGCCGTTGGCAGTGCGACGGATTGATCGCCACGCGGGGTCTCATGAAGACGATGCGTTGTGCGTTGCTCGCGCTGACGACGGGGCTGGCGTTGGTGGGCCACGATGCGTCGGGCAGCGTGCCGCGCAACGAGGACACGCCAGCGGGACTCTTCGCGGTGCTCGATTACGTCGTTGCGCCCGCCGAGCCGACGTCCGCGCAGAGCGCGGTGGCGTTGCGCGAGGCCGGCGTCGAACAGGAGACAATCAAGGCGCGCATCGTCGAAGCCTGGTTTTACCGCCTGCGTGCGGACCCGGCCGTGGCGGTCGCGGTGCCCGGTGGGGTCGCGGGCCTCGAAGCGCGGTTGCGCGACGACGCGGCGCGCGAGCGCCTGATCCGCGGCGGCATTGCGCGCCTGACGCCGCAGGATCGGTTGGCGTACCTCACGCTGCTCGCGAAATACATGGGCCGCGCGGCGCGCGGCAGTTGCCAGGGCATGGCGAGCGTGCAGGACGTTGCTCAGGGCATTTCTATCGGCAGCATGAGCGATGCCGACACGGCCGAGTACTTCTCGTTGCTTTATCGCGTGGTGATCCGATCCGTGCTCGCCGCGCCGGTCACGCGGCCCACGCCCCTGGCGTACGAGCGGGCGTTGCGCCATCTCGACGATGCGGTCAACGCGGCTCTCGCTGGCGATCCGCAATCCGTGGCGCGGCTCGAACGCATCACGAACGGCGGCCCGGGCGCGACGATGGCCGACATCTGCTGGGCGAGCGCGGTGCTCATGCGCTCGACGGCGGCGATGAGCGGACCCGATCGCGACGCGCTGCTGCTCTACATGCTCGGCGAAGACGCGCCGTCGCGGGCGGCGGCCCCGGAGCCCGCGCACGCGCCTTGAAACGCAGCGGCGCTGCGCTACTGCCGAGTGTCACGGCGAGGCCTTCGACCAGCCCGGGCCCGGATCGAAGGACGTCATCGCTTCGGCTTTCGCCGCGCCATCCGGGCCGAGATCGCGTTCGTAGACCTGACCGTCGTGGCTGACCATGAAGGTCTTGATGCCCGTCTCGCCGTACCGCACCGGCCACGCAACGACGCCAAAGCCGCCGAACAGCTTGTTGTCGACCATGTAGTTATACGCGCCGCCGGGCGCATGCGGACCCTGTGAGGTCAGCAGCTTGTAGTGGTAGCCGTAGTAACCGGCGTTTTCGGCGTTGCGCGCGCCGGCCGTGAGGAATGCGACGCCGAGCGGGCTCGGCGCGGCGTCGGGGGCGGTCGGCCAGTACAGGCCGTCGTGCTTGCCCGGCGAACTCGCGAGCTTGCTGGCGTAGACCAGCATGTCGCTGCCGTCGTGATAGGTCTGCGCATATTCACGTTGCG
This sequence comes from Paraburkholderia sp. CNPSo 3272, assembly GCF_024206495.1. Taxonomy (GTDB): domain Bacteria; phylum Pseudomonadota; class Gammaproteobacteria; order Burkholderiales; family Burkholderiaceae; genus Paraburkholderia. The sequence goes on from NZ_JAMBPQ010000003.1 coordinate 346,627, forward strand.
CGTCGTAGACCGCGAGCATCGTCTGCATCACGGCAAGCTCGTTGCGGCCAATGCGGCGCACGCGCATTTCCTCGACTCCGGCGTGCGTGTCGAAGTGCCAGCCCTGGGCAGTCTTGACGAGCGGGACCGGAAAGGTCCAGCCGTCGTCGCCAACGGCGATCATCGCATGATTTGCATCGGTATCCTGAATGGTGTGCGAAGTCTGCCATTCACTCAGGAACTTGTCGCGGATCTGAGCGCCGACCGGCGGGATGAGCTGGCGGAAATCGGCGCCAAAGAGCGAGCGCAGTTCCGCCTCGTCGTTGCCGGCCACGGCGTCGCCGAACGCGGCCATCGCCGCGTCGGGCGTAGCGAATGTGTTTTGCCCGGTAGCCGCGCAAGGCCGCGGCGCGAACGCGAGGAGTGCGATGGCGATTGCCGCTGCGAGCGCGACCGATGCAGCCGGACGGAGAAACTCATGTCTGTTCATGACCGTTCTCCCTAGCGTCTGCCGCCGCCACGACCGCCGCCACCGCCGCGCATCCCGCCGCCGCCGCTCGGACGATTGAACCCTGAAGACTGCATGCTGGAGCGGCCGCGGCTCGCGTCGCGCTGGGTGGCGCCGCCGCCGCCCACACCCTGGAAGGCGCCGTCGCGGCCGCCTCCGCCGCCGTAGCTCCCGCCGCCGCCGCCGCCAAACCCGCCGCCTGCCCCGGTGCTCACGCGATTGCTCACGCCGGCATTGTTGCCCATACCGCCGCGATTGCCTCCGGCACCGTTATTACCGATGTTCCCGCGATTGCCTGCCGCGCCGTTATCGCCGAGATTCCCGCGATTGCCGCCGGCACCGTTATTGCCAGGATTCCCGCGATTTCCACCCGCTCCGTTGTCTGCGAAGTTCGCGCGATTGCCGACACTGGCGTTATTGCCCGCGCCGCCGCGATTGCCATTGCCCGATGCCTGGCCGCCTGCACCGCCGCCCGTGCGGTTGCCGGCGCGGTCGGCCACGCTGGCGCCGTTCTGGCCGTTCTGGCCGTTCTGGCCGTTGCGGCCGCGATAGTCGCGGCGGCCGTCGGCGCCCGCCACGTTGTTGCCAAATTTCTCGCGCGTAGCATTGTCACGGTATGCAACGCCCTGACGGTGGCTCGAATCGTGCTGCCACCTGCCTCCCTGGACTTTCGTGCTGTCGAAATTGCGATTGACGTTTCGCGCCTTGTCCACGTTGATGTTGACGTCGCCGCCGCCCCAGTTGCAGTCGCTGAAGATCGCGCCCGCGGCGGCGAGCCCGACGCCCCACGCGAAGCCGGTCATCAGCGCGCCGCCGGGATAGTAAGCAGGATACGGCGGCCAGGCGTACGGCGGGTAAGCCGGGTAGCTCCATGCGCCGTACACGACCGTGGGGTTGTACGCGGGCACGTAGATCACCTCGGGGTTGGCAGGCTCGATCTTCACGATGGTCTGGCTGGTCTGGCCGCCTTGTGCGGGCGGCTGTTCGACCACGACCTTCTGCTGCTCGTTGCTCTTCAGGTTGCCCGAGTCCTGCGCGCGCGCACGCAGGCGCTGCACCGCGGCGAGCACATCCTTTTCCTGGGCGAGAAATGCGTCGCCGAGTTTCTGGGTCCAGTCGAGCTTGTCGTTCATCGGTTCGAGCGCCTGCGGGAACGCGACGAGCGATTTCACGCTCGTGTCCCACGGCTGGTCCTGCACGGCCTTTACGGCCTCGTCGCCCTTGAGCTTCGGGTGCTCCTTGACCCAGCGGGCCGCGTGCACGATTTCGAGCGGGTAAGTCGATGCCATCAGTACCTGCGCCAGCACCGAATCGGGATAGAGCGCAATGGGCGCGACCAGCGCCTCAAGCTCCTCGGGTTTGTAGGGGGCGGGCTGCGGCGCGTCTTGCGCGCGCACCGCCTGAGCGCCTGTCAGGAGCAACGCGAACACGAGCAGGCAGACCGTGTACGTGCGTTGTTTGATCCATGAGGTCATGGCCGATCCTTCCATTCGTTTGCTCAACCGGACTGCGGGACGGATAGCGACAACGTGAAGGGGCGAGCGCGTGCGCGCGTATTCTTTTTCGAGTGTAGCGAGGCGGAAAGCCCCACAGGTATAGTCCGCCGCGCTGCTCTGTGCTGGCAATCGGACCAGAGTCCTATTGACACTGGAATGGCGCCGCAATGATGCTATTCACTCGTCGAGGCTGGCAGCGCCGATACCTGGAGATCCAAAATGAAAATGCGTTTTGCTGCGCCGTGTGCGATGGCCCTGCTGCTCTGTGCGTCCGGTTTCATGTCTGAAGTATTTGCGCAAGCGGGAACGATGGGGACGAAGCAAATGCGGGACGTGCAGCGCAAAGCGGAGCATAAGGCCCGCTCGAACCAGTCCCGGCAACATAGCCAGCAAAATGCGACGCAGCATCATGCGGCGAGTGCAGCCGCGCCCGCTTCGGCGCCTTGATCGCCAAGGGCATCGAACGAGCCGTCACGCGCTGACAGTGTTGCCGATCCTGCACGGCTGATCTAGCGCGTTTCCAGGTCGAAATAATGGCTGCGGTTATTTCATAAAAAACATAATAGATAATTCGCGCGACAAAAAGGTTATCTCTATTCAAATTGAGTGGAGATGATTGCGCGAGCCACTAACGAAATCAAAGAAGACGTTCGCAAATATTTCCCGCAAATAGTCAGTGTATATCGGCTCGCGCAAGGCATTCAAGGCCAAGGGCGCTCGAATGGCGTTGTATGCGGAAAAGATTATCGAAAACAATTGCGCACGGAACGGATGATCGGCAATTTCTTTCATATAATAAATGCGCGGTGAAAGCGTACAGCGACGCGGTTCCGCAATCATGATCCCATTCATTTTTTTCAATGACTGACTCAGTCTCCGCAATTGCCGGAGCGTTCTTTCGAAAATCAAAAGTAGGCGGTCGTCAGTATTGGGGCGCAGCCTGCCTCGCCAGTGGCCGGAATTCCGGTGCTCGTCAAATCCGTCCCGCCTGGGCGCTGAAGCGTTTGAAAAGTTTCGCAGGCTGCCGGAGCAGGGCAGCGTAGTCGGAGGACACCGTGATCAGGGCAGACATGGGGAACGAAAAACTAAAACTGAACAGGTCGAGAGCCGAGCACGCAGCAGCGAGCCTGCTGGCGTGGTTCGACCGGATGAAGTCATACAGTCTCCGGAACGGGCGCGCATTGGCCGCGCGCAACACGGGCCACGTGTCGGCACAGGCCACGCAAGCCATCGCGCAAAGCCTGCACAGCGTCCTGGAAGTCGTGCCCGCGGCGGCGCTGGTGATCGACGAAGCGGGCAGCGTCGCAGGGGCCAATGGCATGGCCACCCGCGTGCTCGGGTACGCCCTGGGCGAATTGATCGGTATGCGCATCGAAAACGTGCTCGTCGCCTGGCGAAGAGACGCGCGCCCCGTACAGTTCGCTGCACTGAAGACCGCGGATGGCCTGTCGCATAGCGTGACGCGCGTGGCCGTCGCGCGCTCGAAGAACGGCGCCGATATCGACGTGCATGTGAGCGCTTCGGCGTCGCTCGCCGCCGGTCCCACGGCGCGCATGGTGGTCGTCATCGAACCGGAAAGTCACGACACGACGCTCGCCGGGTCCAGCAACGAACCACGCCGGCTGCGTCGGGAGCGGGCATCCGAAGTGGGCGACATGGCCGCCGCGCTCGCGCACGAAGTCGACCAGCCGCTCACGGCCATTCTCAGCAACGCGCAGGCGGCGCAGCGGTTTCTCGCCCAGAGCCCGCCGGCCATGAGCGACCTGCGGGAACTGCTCGGCGAGGTCGTGTCCGATAGCACGCGTGCGCACGCGATCATCCGCAAGATGCGCCAGTCTGCGCGCTGCGAGCCGCCCGAGCTATGCCCGGTGGATGTCGGCAGCCTCGTGCGCGACGTGCTGCGCCTGCTGCGGCGCGAGATGGAGACCTGCGGCGCGGCAGTGAGCGCGCGTATCGAAGACGGCCTGCCGCAAGTGCACGGCGATGCGGTTCAACTGCAACAGGTGCTCGTCAATTTGCTCTTGAATGCGCTCGAGGCGGTGCACGACTGCCGGGCGGAAGATCGCAGGGTGTGCATCGTCGTCACGGCGAGCGAGGATCGCGGCAAGGTGCGCCTCGCCATTCGCGATCATGGGCCCGGTGTCGATGCCGACCGGCTCGTCACGCTGTTCAAGCCGTTCATGACGTCCAAGCCGCAGGGGCTGGGCCTTGGCCTGTCCATCAGCCGCACGATCGTCATGGCGCACGGGGGCCAGCTATGGGCCGAGCGCAACGCCGATAGCGGCCTGACGTTCCATATCGAACTTCCCGCGGAGGGCGCGTGCGTGCAGACGACTACGCGTTTTTCACCATGAACTCGCCAGCTTCCATCGTGTTCGTCGTGGACGACGACGAGCACGTTCGCAACGCACTCTGCCGCTTGCTGCGATCCGGCGGCTACACGGTAGAGGCCTATGGCAGCGCCGGCGCCTTCCTGCAAGGCGCTGATCTGACGGGCGCGCCGGCGTGCCTGCTGCTCGATCTCCAGTTGCCCGACCTGAGCGGCATCGACTTGCAGCAGCGGCTCGAGGGCAGGGTGCCGATCGTCTTCGTTTCGGCCCACGGCGACATGAATACGGCGGTGCGGGCGATGAAGGCGGGCGCATCGGATTTCCTGACGAAGCCGATTGACGCGCAGGTGCTGTTCGAAGCCACGTCGCGCGCGCTCGAACGCGCGGGCCAGCTATACGAACAACGCGAGCAGCGCGCGGAGATCCAGCGCCGGGTGGAAAAGCTCACACCGCGCGAGCGCGAGGTCATGGCGCTCGTGGTGACGGGCCGGCCGAACAAGCTCGTGGCCGACGAACTGGGCGCGGCTGAGAAAACCATCAAGATTCACCGGGCGCGTGTCATGGAGAAGATGAAGGCGAACTCGCTTGCCGATCTGGTGCGGCTCATGACCACGTTCGACGCTGACGCGCCTGAGCTGCACCCGCTTTCGCATACGGGCTGAGGGACCTGGGGCATAAGGGACCAAGGGGCACGGCACGCGCGCGGTCGTTCCGTTACTTCAAATGGCTATTGCGCCAATCGCGCGGCGTCATGCCGAAGCGCGCGCTGAACCAGTTCGTGAACGAGCCCTGCTGGGCGTAGCCGAGCAGGGCGGACACACGTCCGATGGGATAGCGCGGGTTGCCCATGTAGCGCACGGCAAGTTCGCCCCGCACCTCCTCCACGAGCCGCGTGAAGCTCGTATTGGCGACGCCGAGCTGGCGCTGCATGGTGCGCACGCTCAGCCGCAGATGCGCCGCCACTCCTTCGACACTGGCTTGCTCGAGCGGCAGCAGCAGGTAGATCGCCTTGCGCACCTCGAGCGCCGTGGAATCGACGCCCGTCGCGTTGAGCGATTCGGCGAGGCTTTCCGCGTAGCGCACCAGTTCCGGGTCGGCCGCAGGGTTCGGATAGTCGAGATCGGCGGCCGTGCACACGATGCCGTTGAAGTCGCTGCCGAATTCCAGCGGACAGCCGAAAAAACGCCGGTGAAACGTGACGCTGGGCGGCGCCCGGTGAACGAAGTGCACCGCGCGCGGTTTCCAGTGCTCGCCCAGCAGCGCGCTGGAGTGGCGCGCGAGCACGCCTACGGCAAGCTCGATGGCCTGGTACGTGGGAATGCCCGGCTCGACGACCAGTTCCTCGCGGATCGTGACGGTTGGGCCCGCGTCTTCGACATACACGGCAAGCGCCTCGTTGAGCAGGTGCCGGAATTCGGCGGTCGCGAGCAGCACTTCGCGCAGCGTGCGCTTGTGCGCGAGCAGGATGTTGACCACGCCGCTGCCGAACTTGTGCCGGACCTCGGCCATCTGGAGCGCGAAAGTCGGGCACGACGCCTTTTCGGCCGAGCGCTCCAGCAACAGGCAGGCCGCGGCGACGGGAATGCGGTCGTCGGGGTTCGCGAGCGCCGCGGCGTCGATTCCCACCTCGTGTGCAAGCTCGACCGGGTTCAGCCCTACGCGTTTCGCGATGTCGAAATATCCGCTCATCGACACCGAACTTGCCGTTGTCTCCATTGTCGTGTCGCCTCCTTGCTGCGGTCTTGCCGCGCCTCGTCGGCCCGTAAATCATGGGCTTGAGCTTATGTCGGTGTTAACGCCTGGTGGCGCGAAAAGCTAAAACGATGGCGCGCGATCAGAAAAGTGTAGCGCAGGTTTGCCGTATCGTGCATCTCAACGGATCAGCCAGGTTCCGAGCGGTATTTCAGGCTGCTGGCCACGTTGCCGAACATTGAAATCCCGTCCCCCATATTGGAGAACACGATGCAATTCCTCGACGATTCGCTGCACCCCGAGAACCAGGACAAGGTTGTCATCACCACCGCGCCGTATGGTCCGGAATGGATGCCCGAAGACTTCCCGGAAGACATTCCGGTGACGATGGAAGAACAGATCCAGAAGGCCGTGGACTGCAACAACGCGGGCGCAACGGTGCTGCACCTGCATGTGCGCGAACTCGACGGCAAGGGCTCCAAGCGCCTCTCGAAGTTCAACGAGCTGATCGCAGGCGTGCGCGCCGCGGTGCCGGACATGATCATCCAGGTGGGCGGCTCGATCTCGTTCGCGCCGGAAGACGACGGCCAGGCCGCCAAGTGGCTTTCGGACGACACGCGCCACATGCTGGCCGACCTCGAACCGAAGCCGGACCAGGTCACCGTGGCGATCAACACCACGCAGATGAACATCATGGAGCTGCTCTATCCGGAATACCTGGAAGGCACATCGCTGTCGCATCCGGCGCTGATGGCCGCGTACAGCGAAATGACGGTGCCGGCCGGCCCGGCATGGGTGGAGGAGCATCTGCGCCGCCTGCAGGCTTCGGGCATCCAGCCGCACTTCCAGCTCACGGGCATCCACGCGCTCGAAACGCTCGACCGCCTCGTGCGCAAGGGTGCATACAAGGGTCCGCTGAACCTCACGTGGATCGGCATTGGCGGCGGCTTCGACGGCCCGAACCCGTTCAACTTCTTCAACTTCGTGCACCGTGCGCCCGATGGCTGCACCGTCACCGCCGAGTCGCTGCTCAAGAACGTGCTGCCGTTCAACATGATGGCGATGGCCATGGGCCTGCACCCGCGCTGCGGCATTGAGGATACGATCATCGACCAGCACGGCAAGCGCTTCACGTCCGTGCAGCAGATCGAGCAGTGCGTGCGCGTGGCGCGCGAACTGGGCCGTGAAATTGCCACGGGCAAGGAAGCGCGCGAGATCTACAAGATCGGCGTGCAGTATGAAACGGTCGAAGAGACGCTTGCAGCGAACGGCATGGCGCCGAACCGTGTGGCCGGCGTGAAGAATCTGCCGCTGCGCGCGGCGTAATGGCAGTAGGTCCGGCGCGGGCATAGGCTTGTGCCGGGCCTCGAAGCGGGCGTTTGGCGCTTGCGTCGTACCTGCTGGAAACTGAGAGAACAACGGAACCCGACGAAGAGCGGGCTACCACGGAGACAACCCATGCTCACGCATGCCGAGCCCACAGCGGGCGAATTGACGACGACCAACACGAGCGTGCCCGCTTACGCGTGGGTGGTGTTCGCCTTGACGGTCGGGCTTCTGCTTTCTGACTACATGTCGCGCCAGGTCCTGAATGCCGTGTTCCCGCTGCTCAAGACCACATGGAACCTTTCGGACACGCAGCTCGGCTCCCTGAGCAGCGTGGTCGCGCTGATGGTAGGCGTGCTCACGTTTCCGCTTTCGGTGCTGGCCGACCGCTGGGGCCGTGTGAAGAGCATCGTCCTGATGGCGGCGCTGTGGAGCATCGCCACGCTTGGCTGCGCGCTCTCGACGAACTACGGCGAAATGCTGCTTGCACGCGCCTTCGTCGGCATCGGCGAAGCGGCTTATGGCAGCGTCGGGATTGCCGTTGTCCTAAGTATTTTTCCGGTGCGGCTGCGCTCCACGATTACGGGCGCGTTCATGGCGGGCGGCGCGTTCGGCTCGGTGCTGGGCATGGGGCTCGGCGGAGCGGTGGCGGCGCAGCTTGGCTGGCGCGCGGCGTTTGGCGCGATGGCGGCCATGGGGATCGTGCTGGTCGTGATCTATCGCCTCGTCGTCACGGAAAAGGGCCTCGCCCCGCTGCAGCCGGCAAACGTGAGCCGCGAGGCGAATGGCCTCGGGATGCGCATGAGCCTGCGCGCGCTGCTCAAGGGCTTGTTTTCCACGCGCTCCGTGGTGTGTGCATATGTGGGCAGCGGCGTGCATCTGCTCGTGCCGGCGGCCGTATGGAGCTGGCTGCCGAGCTTCCTGAACCGCTACTACGGCATGGCCACCGGCAAGGCGGCCGGGACAGCCGCCCTGTTCGTGCTCGTGACCGGCGTCGGCATGGTGGTGTGCGGCAACCTCGCGGACCGCTTCAGCAAGGATAACGGCGCGCGCAAATGGAGCATCGCCGTTGCGTACTGCCTGATCTGCTTCGCGCTGCTCACGGTTGGCCTGCGCATGCCGGCGGGTTCGGCGCAGCTGGTCCTGATCGGCGCGGCCATGTTCTTCTGCGCGGGCGCGGCGGGCCCCTCGGGCGCAATGGTGGCGAACCTCACGCCGCCCTCGATCCACGCCTCGGCGTTCGCTACGCTCACGCTGGCGAACAACCTGCTCGGCCTTGCACCCGCCGCGGTGCTCACGGGCATGGCCGCCGACCATATCGGCCTGCTTTGCGCGCTGCAGCTCGTACCGTTTGCGCCGCTCGTGGCGGCAGTGGTTTTCCTGATCGGCAAGCGTAATTACGCCGTCGATCTGGATCGTGTGAACGCACTGCGCGAAGAAGCCGGTGCTCACGCACAACGATGAAATTGAACAGACAGTTCGAGTCGGCTTGAGTTCGAGTCGACGCGTTTGAGTAAAGGATAGGAGATTGAACATGGCGAAAGCAGTGCGCTTCCACAAAACCGGCGGTCCCGAAGTCTTGCGCTACGAGAGCGTCGAAGTGGGCGACCCCGGCCCCGGACAGGTCCGCCTGCGCCATGAGGCGGTCGGCCTGAATTTCGCGGACACCTACTTCCGCTCCGGCCTGTACCCTGTCCCGCTGCCTGCTGGCATGGGCGTGGAAGCCGCGGGCGTGGTCGAGGCCGTGGGCCCCGAAGTGAGCAACGTCACGGTGGGCGACCGCGTGACCTACACAGGCTTCATCAACACGCTCGGCGCGTACAGCACCGAACGCCTGGTTCCCGCAGCACCGCTCATCAAGCTGCCCGACGCGATCGCGTGCGAAACGGCGGCCGGCATGACCATGCGAGGCCTCACTTCGTCGTACCTGATGCGCCGCATCCACGACTTCAAGGCGGGCGACACGATCCTGCTGCATGCCGCGGCAGGCGGTGTCGGATTGATCGTCTCGCAGTGGGCGAAGCTGCTGGGCCTCACGGTGATCGGCACGGTATCGAACGAGGCGAAGGGCGAAGTGGCGCGTGCGCACGGCTGCGACCACATCGTCTACTACGGCCGCGAAGACGTCGCGAAGCGCGTGCGCCAACTGACGAACGGCGTGGGCGTGAACGTGGTGTTCGACAGCGTGGGCAAAGATACCTTCGAGGCGTCGCTCGACTCGCTCAAGCGCCGCGGCCTGATGGTTTGCGTCGGCACGGCTTCCGGTCCGATTCCGCCGTTCAATCCGCAAATCCTCGCGATGAAGGGCTCGCTCTATCTCACGCGCCCGGCGCTGGCGGACTATATCGCCGACCCCGCGGAGAAGAACGAGCTCGCCGGCGAGCTTTTCGGGCATGTCGCCGCGGGCCGCATCAAGATCGAACTGAACCAGCGTTACGCGCTGGAAGATGCGGTGCAGGCGCATCGCGACCTCGAAGCACGCAAGACGACGGGGTCGTCGGTCTTCGTCATATGAGGAGCGCAGCATGAAAGTCGAACAACTGACCTATGCCATCGGCGCGGAATTGACCGGCGTGAATCTCGCCGATGCCGTTCACGACGACGCTCTCTTTGCCGAGATTCGCGCGGCGCTGCTCAAGCACCGTGTGCTGTTCCTGCGCGATCAGAACATCACGCGCACCGAACACGTGGCATTTGCGCGCCGCTTCGGCGAGCTGGAGGATCATCCGGTTGCGGGCAGCGACCCGGAGCATCCGGGCCTGGTGCGCATCTACAAGACCCCGGACCAGCCCAACGACCGGTACGAAAACGCGTGGCACGCGGACGCCACCTGGCGCGAGGCGCCGCAGTTCGGCGCGGTGCTGCGCTGCGTGGAGTGCCCGCCCGTGGGCGGCGACACGATGTGGGCGAACATGGCGCTCGCCTACGATAAGCTGCCGGAACACGTGAAGGCGCAGATCGCCGGGCTGTATGCCCGCCATAGTATCGAGGCGAGCTTCGGCGCGGCCATGCCGATCGAGAAACGCCATGCCTTGAAGGCGCAGTTTCCCGATGCGGAACATCCGGTGGTGCGCACGCATCCGGAGACCGGCGAGAAAGTGCTGTTCGTGAGCGCATTCACGACGCACTTCACGAACTATCACACGCCCGAGCGCGTGCGCTTCGGGCAGGACGCCAACCCGGGCGCGGGCGACCTGCTGCGCTATCTCGTGAGCCAGGCCTATATTCCGGAGTACCAGGTACGCTGGCGATGGAAGCCGAACAGCTTCGCGATCTGGGACAACCGCAGCACCCAGCACTATGCGGTGATGGACTATCCGCCGTGCCACCGCAAGATGGAACGCGCTGGCATCATCGGTGACAAGCCTTACTGAAGTGCGCAGGAGACCAAAGAAAATGACGCTGAAGTCCACACCGACCATCCTGATGGTCCCGGGGTTGCGCGACCACGTGGCGGAGCACTGGCAAACGCTGCTGCAGCACAAGCTGCCCAACGCGGCTTCGGTGCCTCCGCTCGAGCACGACAAGCTCAGTTGCGCGGCGCGCGTAGCGGCGCTCGACGCGGCGCTCGCGAAGATCGACGGTCCCGTCATTCTCGTGGCGCACAGTGCGGGCGTGATGATCACGGTGCATTGGGCGCAGCAGTACAGCCGCAAGATTCACGGCGCGCTGCTCGCCGCGCCGGCCGACCTCGAAACGCCGCTGCCGCCGGGTTACCCGCCATTCGAAGCACTGGCCGGGAACGGCTGGAACCCGATTCCGCGCAAGCCGCTGCCGTTCCCGAGCATCGTGGGCGCAAGCCGCAACGATCCGCTCGCGCGCTTCGAGCGCGTGGAGGCCATGGCGAAGGACTGGGGCAGCAGCCTCGTCGACCTGGGCGAAGTCGGTCACCTGAATCCCGCAGCGGGTTTTGGCGAATGGCCGATGGCGGAGATGTTGATTCATGAACTTGTCTGATCAAAATTGGGCGGCGCAGGCGAGGCGCGACGCGGGCGAACCGCCCGTGCTGGCGATCGAAGCGTTCTTCGACTTCATCTGCCCGTGGTGCCTGATCGGCAAGCGCAATCTGGACGCAGCCCTCGCGCGTTTCGCGAATTCGCGGCCCGATGTGCGCGTGCGTGTGCAGTGGCGCTCGCACCAACTGCTGCCGTGGACGCCGCTCGAAGGCATGCCGTATCAGGCGTTCTATCGCGACCGCCTGGGCAGCGCCGAAGCGGTGGCCGCACGGCGTGCGCAGGTGCAGCGCGCGGGGCGCGACGCGGATGTCGAGTTCGCGTTCGAGCGCATCGAACTGCTGCCGAACACCGGTGCGGCGCACGACCTCGTCACGTTTGCCGCCAGCCGCGGCACACGCGAACAGAGCGCGGCGCTGATCGACCGCGTGCTCAAGGCCTACTTCATGGAAGGCCAGAACATCGGCGATCACGCGGTGCTCGAGCGTCTGGGTCTCGAATGCGGCCTCGAGCGCGAGAGCCTGGTGGCGCACATTGCCGCATCGAAGCGCCTCGCGGACCCGACCGGTCGCCGCGCGCCCTACGCCGACCCGCAGGTGAACGGCGTGCCGTATTTCGTGTTCAACACGGGGTATTCGCTCTCGGGCGTGTATTCGCCGGTGGCGATGGCGGGCACGATGGCGCTGGCGGTAACGCACTGAGGCGAGTGAAGGAAGTCGAGGGGAACGGGAATGACACGTGAAGTAGCGGTCGGCACGGCCGACGAGCTTGCGCCGGGCCAGCGCAAGCTGGTTTTCGTCGATGGCCGCAGCATCGTTCTGTTCAACATCGAAGGACGGCTGCACGCGATCGACAATTCGTGTCCCCACAACGGTGCCTCGCTCGCGAGCGGTCCGCTCGAAGGTTGCATGGTGCGCTGTCCGGCGCACGGACTGCGCTTCGACGTGCGCAGCGGCTGCATGCCTGGCGCGGGCGGACTAAAGCTCACGACATTTCCTGTGCGCGCCGTGCAAGGAAAGCTGCTGGTGAGTGTTATGGAAACGCCGGCTTCCAGCGAGGCATAGCCGCGCGGCAGCGCATTGAAGAACCGCATATGTACAAGAGTCACTTAGGATAGCAAACCATGCAAGGTCTGATGATGGAGCAGCCGCTTCTGGTCGCTTCGCTGCTCGAGCACGCAGAACGCCATCACGGCGCGCGGGAAATCGTCTCGCGCCGCGTGGAAGGCGACATTCACCGCTACCGCTATCAGGATCTCGCGCAGCGCGCGCGCCGCATGGCGAATGCGCTGTCGAGCCTCGTCATTGCGACGGGCGAGCGCGTCGCGACGCTGGCATGGAACGGCTACCGGCACATGGAGCTGTACTTCGCGGTATCGGGTTCGGGCGCCGTGCTCCATACGCTGAATCCGCGCCTGCATGCCGACCAGCTCGTGTACATCATCGAGCATGCGCACGACCGCGTGATCTTCTTCGATCTCACATTCCTGCCGCTCGTCGAAAGCGTCGCCTCGCGCGTGACGACCCCGAAGTTCTTCATTGCCATGACCGATCGCGCACATATGCCGCGCAACCATCGCCTTGGATCGAGACTGCTCTGCTACGAGGACCTGATCGACAATCACAAGGACGACTTCGAATGGCCCTTGCTCGATGAAAACAGCGCCTCGTCGCTCTGCTATACGTCGGGCACGACCGGCAATCCGAAAGGCGTGCTCTATAGCCACCGCTCGACGCTGCTGCACACCTACGCGGCGGCGCTGCCCGATGCGCTGAACTGCTCGGCGCGCGACGCGATCCTGCCAGTGGTGCCGATGTTCCATGTGAATGCGTGGGGCCTGCCGTACATAGCCTGCATGACCGGTGCGAAGCTCGTGTTTCCGGGCCCGGCGCTCGATGGCATGTCGCTCTATCAACTGATCGAGGAAGAGCAGGTCACCGTGTCGGCTGGCGTTCCCACTGTCTGGCAGGGGCTGCTTTCGCACGTCGAGTCGGTAGCGGCTTCGTTCTCCTCCATGCGCCGCACGGTCATCGGCGGCGCGCCGTGCCCGACCGCGATGACCCAGGCGTTCCAGAAGCGCTATCACGTCGACGTGCTGCACGCGTGGGGCATGACGGAGCTGAGCCCGGTTGGCACGGTCTGCAGCTTCAAGGCGCGCCAGACCGGGCTGGCCGAAGGCGAGCGCTATGCTCTGCAGGCGAAACAGGGGCGCTCGGTGTTCGGCATCGACATGAGGATCGTCGACGCCGCGGGGGAGGAACTGCCCTGGGACGGCAGCGCAGCGGGCGACCTGCAAGTGCGCGGCCACTGGGTCGCGAGCGACTACTTTGGCGGCGACTACGCCTCGCCCCTACAGGACGGCTGGTTCCCGACCGGCGACGTGGCGAAGATCGATGCCGACGGTTTCATGCAGATGGTGGATCGCAGCAAGGACGTCATCAAGTCGGGCGGCGAGTGGATCAGTTCCGCCGACATTGAAAATGTCGCGAGCCTGCACCCCGAAGTCGCGACGGCGGTGTGCATTGCGGCGCGCCACCCGAAATGGGACGAGCGGCCGCTCTTGCTGATCGTGAAGAAGCCGGGTAGCGCGCTCGAAGCCGGCGACCTGCTCACGTTCTTCGACGGGCGCGTAGCGAAATGGTGGAAACCCGACGCCGTCATGTTCATCGACGCCGTGCCGATCGGCGCGACGGGCAAGGTGCTCAAGAACCAGTTGCGCGATTTATACGGCGGCCACTATTTGCAAGCTGGTTAAGGCCACTGGTCACAGAGTTTCATTCAGGCAATACCCTTCAGGCAATCCCCATCAGGCAACAACAAAAGGCGCCGGGACCACCCGGCAGCCACACACACGGAGAGAGGCAATGAAATTGAAGTTCGGCAGCGTGGCAGCGCTGGTCCTGTTCGCCAGCACGGCGCATGCGCAATCGTCGGTCACGCTTTATGGCGTGGTAGACACCGGTGTGCTGTACCAGAGCACTTCGGCCGCGAACTTTTCAGGGACTGCGAAGAATCTGGGGAGCGTCTGGCAACTCAAGGACGGCGGCATCTTTTCGAGCATCTGGGGTTTGAAGGGAACCGAGGACATCGGCGGCGGCTACAAGATCAACTTCAAGCTGCAAGGGTCGTTCACGTCGAACAACGGCAAGCCGGGCCTGTCCGACACGCCGGGCGTAACGGCGCTGTTCAACCAGATCACGACCATCGGCGGATCGGGTTGGTTCGGTTCGATCGACGCGGGCCGGCAGATCATCCCGATGATCTACGCGATGGCGGACACGGACGTACGCGGCGCGCAGTACTTCGGCAGTATTCTCACCGCGTGGCTGGGCCTCAATCAGGCGGCCGGCTGGCCGGGCACGAGCACGAACGCGCCAATCGGCGCGCTCTATGACAGCAACGCGATCGTCTATAACTCGCCAAAGTTCTATGGCGCATCGCTTGCGCTCGAGTACGCGCCGGGTGGCGTGCCCGGGCGGTTCCAGGGCGGCACCCGCGAGTCGGCCGTGCTCAAGTACTCGAACTACGGCCTGAACCTGGCCGGCGTCTACTACAGCGGGCACGACACCAACCCGTACGCGGGCACTTACCCGACGACGCCGGCCGCGCCGGCGACCGGCCGCAACAACAACAATTTCTATTATGTCGGCGCGATGTACACGATCAGCGGATTCTCGATATCCGGCTCGTTCAGCTCGTCCAACGCGTCCAGCCTGTTCACCAAAGCGACCTATAACTTCGAAATGATCTCGGCTGGCCTGGGTTACCAGTTCAGCCCGGTCTTCAAGGTCACTTCGGGCTACTACTATTTGAAGGACCGCAACAACTCGGCGAACCATTCGAGCGAAGTCGCCGTGGGGGCCGAATATAACCTCTCGAAGGCGACCAGGGCTTATGCCCAGGTCGGCTACGTCAGCAACAAGGGGACCATGAACCAGACGATCATCTACGGTGCGCCGGTCGCGCCGGGCCAGTCGACGACCGCGGCGATGGTGGGGATTCGTCACGCGTTCTGATCCTCATAAACTCAAGAAGAAACGGAGCAATTCATGAAGAAGACCACGGTAGCTGGATTGGCGATCGCGACGCTCGTCGCGGCGGCTTCCATGAGTGCGTGGGCGCAGGGTGACGCGAGCACGCCAGCGGGGGCACAGGCGGCGTCCGCGACGGCGGCGGCCCCGGCGGTACCCACGGACAGGCAGGCAAATCGCGCCATGCGCCGCAAGGTGTATGCGGCCATCGGGAAGGACAAGTCGATCAACGCGGGCAACATCAGCGTCGGGGCCAAGGGTAGCGCGATTACGCTGAACGGGACCGTTTCGGACACCGCGCAGATCGCCAGGGTCGAGGAGATCGCGAGGGGCGTGCCCGGTGTGACGTCGGTGACCAACAAGCTGACGGTCAAGAAGTCTTTCGGCGGCATGTAAGCCGCCACAAGAGGCGCGGAGTGCGGCGAGGCCGGGAGTCCCCCTGGTCGCGCCGCGCTTCGCCCAGCAGCACAGAGGTGGAATTCAGCCGGCCTCTTGCTGCTACTCCGGACTGCTAACAACAATCCGGAGCGTCGATCAGACTCGTGTTCAGGCGCGAGTCTGGAGGCGTGAGTTCGACGTTAGAGTCGGAGCGTTTTATCGCCGTTTCGCGAGTGCGGAACGGCGATTTTTTTACGCGGCCACCGCCCGCGCCACCATTACCACGCCCGCCGCAATCGCAGCCGCGCCAAAACCGCGTGCGACTCTTGTGCCACCCGGCATCCACCTCTCCGCAGCAATCGCCGCCGCGACCAAGGCCATCGCAGGCCGATCCATCACGCCCGCCGCAATCAGCGCCGCCATCAGGTTTCCGCAGCAGTACAGGCAATGCTGGCCGAGCCTCAAACCGTGCCGCAGCGCGGCCTGCACGTCGAGCCGCTCATGCCAGCACGACGGCAAATTCCCGCAGCAGGCAAGCCACCGCGCTTTCCACGCGGAGAACTGCAACACGCCCGCGATCACGACGACGACACCCGCCACGGCTGGCGCGGTATGCGCCAACGCAGGCGCCTGCACCGCTAGCGCGGTCAGTTGCGTCCCCGCTGCGAACACGAGTACCCCAACCACGAGCCACACGAAGAAATATCCCGCGCCGGCCATTACGGTCATCCCACCCGCACGTGCCGCGCGTGCCTCGCCCGACGCCTCGAAATACCGCCACAATGCCGGCGCGACCGCAGGCAGCATCATCGCGACCATCATCACATTCCACATGCCGGAAAACGATACGGCGGCGTCGAACCAGGTGTGTCCACACATGGGTGTCCAGAGCGCCGACATCGTCCAGCCGCCAGGCATTGGCGTGCCGCCCATCGCCTGCATCGAAGCGCACCGGACGAACGTTGCCGCCGCGCTCCCCGCAAAAACCAGCGACGCAACGCCGAAGAAAATCGCGCGCGGCCTACCGCTGTGCCGCCGTACCGTCATGCCGACGTTATCCATGATGTGCCTCAGCTTTGCGCGTACTCGTCGTGCCGGTGCCACCAGATGCCGGCCTCGTTGCGTCCCTTCGGCGCGCGGTCGAGCCACTGATACATGCCCCACACGCCATCCAGGCCACGCGCGTAGGTCGAGTACGTGTGATAGATCACACCGTCCTCGAGCACGAATGCGCTGAGGCCCGGACGGTCGCGCGTATAGGTCGCCGCGTCGGTGCCGCAGCTCGCCGCGAACTCGACAACGGGCGCGGGCGGCGGATTCATGTCCATGGCGTGGCCGCTGCGCGCGTAGTTGTATTCGATGTCGCCCGCGCGCTGCTGCGCCGTGGTGAACGAGACGTTGAAATCGAAGTTGAAGTCGTTGCCGCTCGACGAGGCCCAAGGGAAATCCCATCCCATACGCTTGCGGTAGCCCAGCAGCTTCGCGAGCGGCGCGCGCGACACCGCCATGAGCCGCACGTCGTGGTTCGCGAGATGCACGGCGATACCGTCGAAACCATCCGCAATCGACGAGCACGAGGGACAGCCCGCCGCGTAATCCGGGCCGAACATGAAGTGATAAACCAGTAACTGCGAGCGCCCCTTGAAGAGATCGGCGAGCGTCGCGCCGCCGTCTTCGGTCTCGAAGCGATATGTCTTGTCGACACGCACCCAGGGCAACGCCTGGCGTTGCTGCGCCAGTGCGTCACCGCGGCGTGTGTGCTCCTTCTCGGCGGCGAGCAGTTCGATGCGCGCCGCGAGCCAGTCTTCGCGTGTTCCGGTGGTATGGGTTGCCATTGCCTGGTCCTCCTATGGATTCACTATCGTGGCGGCGCGCTGTGGGCACCGACGCGTCGTTCGATCGATGATTCATGTGATCGCCGTGTTAGATTAGGTCCGGACCCAGGAAGAGGGGGAGTGACAAGTGTGGCGGGATTCCGATGACCATGGATTCGCTGATCACGGCTGCCGCGCGCGCGCTCGCGGCCGGTGATCCGCTCGGCGCGCTGAACCGGGTCGCGTTGCGACGACGCGCCCGCGCTCGCGCTGCGCGGCATCGCCATGGCGCAGCTCGGCGACTTCGTGCGCGCCAAAGCGCTGTTGCGCAGCGCGGCGCGCGGCTTCGGCTCGCGCGAGGCCGTCGCGCGAGCCCGCTGTGTCGTCGCCGAGGCCGAAATCGCGCTCGCCTCACGCGAGCTCGGCTGGCCGGCCGATGCGCTCGCTGCGGCGCGGCAAACACTGGAAGCCCATGGCGACCGCCTCAATGCCGCGCACGCGCGCTACCTGGAAATTCGCCGTCTGCTGTTAATCGGCCGGCTCGACGAGGCCGGGGGCATGCTTGCCGAAGCCGATCCCGCGCCGCTGCCGCCCGCATTGCGCGCGGCGCACGAGCTGATCGCCGCCGGCATCGCCATGCGGCGCATTCAAACGCAGGCGGCGCGGCGCTCGCTCTCCGCGGCCGCGCGCGCCGCGCGTGAGGCGGGCATCGCGGCGCTGATCGCCGAGATCGAGAGCGCCGCGCTGCTGTTGACCTCACCGGCGGCGCGCCTCATCGCGCGCGGTGAAGAGCGGGTGTTGCTGCTGGAAGACGTCGAGGCGCTGCTCGCTTCGAAGGCGCTCGTCGTGGACGCGTGCCGCTACGTCGCGCGCGAGGGTCCAACCGTCATCGAACTCGCAAGACGGCCAGTGCTGTTCGTGCTCGCCCGCGCGCTTGCTCAGGCGTGGCCCGCCGACGTGCCGCGCGACGCGCTCATCGCCCGCGCCTTTCGCACGAAGCACGCCGACGAAACGCACCGCGCCCGCCTGCGCGTGGAAATCGGCCGCTTGCGCACGCTGATGCGCGACGTGGCCGAGATCGGCGCGACCCAGCGGGGCTTCGCGCTGGCGCCGCGCCACGCGAGCGAAGTGGTGGTGCTGGCGCGGCCCGTGGAAGAAAAGCACGCCGCCGTGCTGGCTTTTCTCGCCGATGGGCAATCGTGGTCGAGTTCGGCGCTGGCGCTCGCGCTCGGCGCCAGCCAGCGCACCGTGCAGCGCGCGCTGGATTCGCTTGCCGCGGCGGACAAGGTGCAGTCGTTCGGCTACGGCCGCGCGCGCCGTTGGACCACGCCGCCCGTCCCCGGATTCGCGACGACCTTGTTACTCCCCGCCCCGCTGCCAGGCGATTAGGATGAACGCCTGTCCCTTCATTCAACGAGGAAACCATGAAACGAACGACCGCCGAAATCGTCCGCGAGTACGGCCCTTTCCCCGGCATCGAGAAGGTCGGCGGGGTCGCGTACGACGGCAAACAGGTGTGGTTCGCCGTGGGCGAGCGCATCGCGTCGCTCGATCCGCAGAGCGGCGAGACGCAGCGCTCGATCGACATCGCGGCGCACGCGGGCACGGCTTTCGACGGGCGGCATCTGTTTCAGATCGCCGAGGACCGCATCCACAAGATCGACCCTGAAACGGGCCGCGTGCTCGCGACGATTCCCGCGCCCGGAGGCGGCGGCGACTCGGGACTCGCCTGGGCGGACGGCACGCTCTGGGTCGGGGTGTATCGCGAGCGCAAGATCCATCAGGTCGATCCGCAGACGGGGGCGATCTTGCGCACGCTCGAATCGAGCCGCTTCGTCACGGGCGTGACGTGGGTGGACGGCGAGCTGTGGCACGGCACCTGGGAAGGCGACGCGAGCGATTTGCGGCGCATCGATCCGGGCACGGGCGAAGTGCTGGAACAGCTCGACATGCCGCCCGGCACCGCCGTTTCGGGTCTGGAGTCCGATGGCGGCGAGCAGTTCTTCTGCGGCGGCGGCAACAGCGGGAAGATTCGCGCGGTGCGGCGGCCCAAGCGCGAGGACCAGGCGGGCGGGCGCACTTAGAGCTTGAGCGCACCCGCTCGCACGCAACGCGCAACACGCTCTGAATCCTCAGAACGTGTAGGTAACCTTGCCGAACGCCGTGCGCCCCAGCGTGTTGTACCCGTAGGCGGTCACGTACTGCCGGTTGAACACGTTCGCGAGCGTGGCCGATAGCGCGAGATGCGCATTGACCTGGTACGACGCGCGCAGGCTCACCGTCGTCCACGACGGCAGGTAGATGGTGTTGAGCTGGTCGTCGAACGTCGAGCCGTTATACAGCAGCGAAACGCCGGTACTGAGTGCGTGGAGCTGGAACTCGTCCCATGTGTGATCCACGCTCAGGCTCGCCGTCTGGCGCGGGCGGCGATTGAGCCAGGTCTGGTCGGTCACGTCCTGCGGATTCAGAATCCCCACCGTGAGGCTCACCGGCGTGGACTTGCCGAGCGTGCCTTTGTACGAGAGGTCGAGACCCTGAATGTGCGCGCGGCCCACGTTCACGGGCAGGAAGGTCTGCGAGTTGTACGTGATGAGATCGTGCACGCGCGTGTCGTACACGGCTGCCGTGAACGTGCCGATGGAAGTGGTGGCATCGAGCGCGGCTTCGACGGTGTCGCTGCGCTCGGGCAGCAGGTTGGGGTTCGAGTAGCCCGGATAGTAGAGGTCGTTGAACGTAGGCAGGCGGAAGGCATTGCCGTACGAAACGCGCGCCGTGTAGACCGGCGTGATGGCCCACGAGAGCGCGACGTTGCCCGTATTCACCGACTGGCCCTGCACGATTTCGTGCCGCCCCGCCAGAAACAGCGTGACGGGTCCGAGCGTGGTCGACTGATGCATCGACACGGCGGAATCGTTGCGCGCGGGCAGGCCGCCCGGCACCTCCACGGGCAGGAACGCCAGCTCGCGCGTGTAGTCGTAGGCGAGCTTGGTTTCGCCGTCGAGGGGCATGCCGAAGAGCGTGTGGCCCCTTTCCTGATGCGTGATCGAGGTGGAGGTGGAAAAGCGCGTCGAGTCGATCTCGTCGGTCGGAATCGTCGGGTCGTTCGAATAGATGAACTGACGGTCCGTCGCGTAGCCCACCGACTGGTCGAACTGCGTGGTCGGCGTGACGTCGAGGTGGAACGCGAGGCCGGTCGTAAGCTGGTTGTCGCGCTGGCGGTCGTTGCCCCCCGCGTTGTCGTAGGAGAGATCGGAGCGGTGGTAGAGCGCGAAGGTCGAAATCGACCAGTTGTCGTGCGCGTAGCCGAGGCGCGCGTCCAGGTTCTGCGCGTGGTACGGGTTGCGGCCGTCTTCGTGGCCGTAGGCCCCGGGCTGTGTCGCGTCGATGCCCGCCGTGTTGTAGTCGTGCAGGCCCAGCGAGTAGGTGAGGCCGCTCAGTGCGGAAAGCGGTCCTGTCGAGCCGATCGTGCCCGAGGTGCGGACCTGCGTGTCGAAGGTCTTGTTCGAGCCGCCGCCGAACGAGACGGTGGTCTGGTTCGGCTGGTTCGACGCATGGCGCGTGAAGAGCTGCACGACGCCGCCCATGGCATCCGCGCCGAACGAGGCGGCCGCGGGGCCCGAGATCACCTCGACGCGGTCGAACGAGGCAGTCGCCAGATCGGCCCATTCGGCCGTGCCCGTGGTGACGGAGCCTACGCGTATGCCGTCGATGAACACGGCCACCTGGTCGGCCGACGAGCCGCGGATGCTCACCCCCGTGTACGATCCCGGGCCGCCGTTCTGCGAGACGGTGACGCCCGGCAGCGTGGCGAGCGCCTGCGCGATGCTCGGGTCGACCGGGGAAACGCGGTCGAGGTCTTCGCGCGTGAGGACCTGGGTGCTCGCGTAGCGCTGGTCGAACGATTGCGGCAGATGTTGCGTGTCGCCCACGACGAGGATATTGGGCAGTGTGGTGTCGCCGCCGGCTGGCTGCGGCGCCTGGGTGGACGATGCATTGGCGGCGTCGGCGGTGGCTTCGGCGGCATGCGCGGTTTGCCACGCACAGGCGAGCGCGGCGGAAGTCAAAACGAATTGGCGAAGCTTCATGATGCGGTGGCTGGAAACAGCTCCTGAAATACGGGCTGTCCGTGCAACGGGCGATCGCCGCATGGGCGATGCTTGCGCATTGGGGATCCCCGCCCGCTGCGGCTGCTGGACTCGGCTGATGGCAGGTCTCCTGGCTCGCGGGTCGACATCCGCTGCCGGCCTTCCCGGTTTCCCAGTGGCACGCTCTGGCATGGACTCGCCGCTGACAGTTGCGGGGGCAGCCGCAGTCTTGCACTGCGTTCCCTTTTGATCCCGTCGCCGGGAACCATCAGCGCGCAAGGGTAATAGCCGCGCATTCGCCGCGTCAACCTTGACGAGCGTCGTGTGGCGAAAACACCCGGTTTGGCTGCTCCCGAAACTTACGCTATCCTTGCAGCTGTTTTTCGCGCGTAGGCGCTGCACGAGCGAAACGCAGCAGGGAAGCCGGTGAGAATCCGGCGCGGTCGCGCCACTGTGACTGGCTGTCAATCGAGCCAGGAGTCAGACCTCGCTGCGTTTATTTCACGACTCATTCCAGGGCGCGTAACCCAAGGAGCCGTCAATGCACACCCTCCTGCCTTAGAAAGGCGGCCCAATCCGGTCGCTACCACCGGCCCCGATGCGGCGACAGACCGCTCACGGGCCAACAGGCGTTCGCTGTCCAGGCGCACGCTGGAAATTGACGGATTAACGACGACGTCGGGGCACCTCGCCGCATCAAGCGAGGGCTGTCGGCGCTCGTCCATGCATTCCTTACCAGCACAAACAAGAAGACTCATGAACAACAAGCACATTCTGGCCGTTCTTGGCGGCGCGGCTTTGGCATTCACAGGCGCTGGCGCCTCGGCGCAGCAGGTCACGTTGTACGGTGAGATCGACGCTAGCGTCGACTATGTCAGCGACGTCGCGGGCCGCACCCAGTATCGCGCAGGCTCGGGCCTCATCGACGGGAGTTTCTGGGGCCTGCAGGGCAGCGAGGACCTCGGCGGCGGCAACGCCGCGATCTTTCGCCTCGAGCGCGGCTTCTCGGTCACCTCTGGCGAAGCCTTCAACGACCACCCGTTCTACGTTGGTCTGCAATCCGAACGATTTGGCACGCTCACACTGGGCCGACAGTACGACACGATGCACGACTACTTCGCCCCGTTCACGCTAACGGGCGGCGCGGGCGGCACGGCATTCGCGCATCCGTTCGACAACGACAACGCCAACAATTCGTGGCTCGCCTCGAACGCCGTGAAGTTCGCGAGCGCCACCTACGGTGGTTTCAGCGCCGGCGCGATGTACGCGTTTTCGAACGCGGCGGGCCGCTTCGCGCAGAACCGTGCCTACGGTTTCGGCGCGCATTATGAGGGCGGACCGTTCAGCGCCGGCGTGGCGTGGATGCACATCGACGGACGCGGCGCCTCTTCGGTGGGTGCGTACGATACGTCGGTGCTGCCGGGTGCGGGCCTCGTGCCTACCGAGGTCGCGGTGCAGCGTGAAGACATCATCGGCGCGGGCATGAACTACGCGCTGGGCGACGTCACGCTTGGCGCGGCCTGGTCGCGTTCCATCCACACCGGCGTGAGCGAGGCCGACGGCGGTGCGCCGCTGCCGTCGATCGCCTTCAGCAACTACGAGGTGAATGCGCTTTGGCAGATCACGCCCGCGTTCTCGCTGGCGGGCATGTATGCCTATACGAGTGCGACCTCCGCGCATTGGCATCAAGGTGCGGTGCAGGCCGGCTATCAACTGTCCAAACGCACGGACGTTTATACCGAGGCGATCTATCAGCGCGCGTCGTCCGGTGCGCTTGCGATGATCAACACCTGCGACCCGTCGGGTGGCCGCAACCAGGTGCTCGTGGCGGCGGGCATCCGGCATCGCTTCTGACGCACACACGAAGCGGGCCCCGAATCATCGCGATTCGGGGCCGTTTTACTGCGTGGCTACATCACTCATTTACTGCCGCGCCTCGAGATAGCCGACCCGCACGGGCGGCACGAACCACGCGAGACAAAGGCCGGCTAGCGCGGCCACGCCAGCGACGATGAGGCCCATATGGATCGAATCCACGAGTGCGCTGCGCGCCGAATTCATCATCGCGTCGCCGGCATGGCCGGCGCTCACCAGGCGGCTGATCAGCGCGGCCTGGTCGGCGCGGTCGACGAGCAGTTCGGGACTCGCAAACGACCTGAACCACTGCGTCGCCTGATATGAGTCGAGCGAGCGATTCACGCCCATCGTGTAGAGATGCCCGAGCAGCGCGCCGGTCATCGCCGTGCCCAGCATGCCGCCAAATGTGCGCAGCGATTGCAGCATCGCCGTGGCGGCGCCGAGATGGTCGCGCGAGACGATCTGCTGCGAGCAGACCGTGAGGCTCGTGCCCACGAGGCCCAGCCCCAGGCCGCTCGCGCCCATGCACGCCATCCACACGAGATGCGGCTCGTTGCCTCGCAGCACGACCACCGCGAGGCTCGCGAAAGCGGACAACGCAAAGCCGACGTAGAGAATCGCGTTGGCGCGCCGGATACGCGTGACCACGCGATTGTTCACGAAACTGCCGACAGTCGTGCCGAGCAGGAGCGGCGTGATCAGCATGCCCGAGGCGCGTGGCGACATCGCATAGCCGCCCTGGAACAGCAGCGGCACATAGAAAACGAGCGAGAACAACGCAAACCCGCCGAGCACCGACATCGCAAAGAGCGGGCCGAGCTTGCGGTCGAGCAGCATGTCCACGGGGATGATCGGATAGCCCATGCGCTTTTCCCAGAAGAAAAGCGTCAGCGAACAGACCACTACGATCACGGCCAGCACGATCGTCGAAGTCGTCCAGCCTTGTCTCGGCAAGAGCTCGATGGCGAGTTGCAGCGCGCCGAACGTGACGGCGACGACGCAAGCGCCGAGCCAGTCGAGACGCAGCCGCGCGCCTTCGCGGGCATGGTGCAGATGCGGCAGGAAAGCGTGCACGAAGAAGAGCGCCACCACACCCACCGGCACGTTCACGAAGAACACGAGGCGCCAGCTGCCGTGCTGGGTCAGCATGCCCCCAAGCGTTGGCCCGACCACGTTCGCCAGGCCAAACGCAGAGGAGACGAACACCAGCCAGCGCAGGCGTAGCCTCGGATCGGGGAACAGGTCGGCGACGGTCGCGAACACCGTCCCCATCATGATGCCGCCGCCGATGCCCTGCAGGCCGCGCGCGAGCACGAGAAACAGCATGTTGGTCGCGATCCCGCAGAGCACCGAGGCGAGGGTGAAGAGGAGGATGGCTGCGAGCATGAAGGGCTTGCGGCCGAACAGATCGCCCAGACGTCCGAAGATCGGAATCGTGATGACCGACGCAAGCATGTAAGCCGTCGCGACCCACGCATAGAGCTCGAACCCCTTGAGCTCCGCGACGATGCGCGGCAGTGCGGTGCCGACAATGGTCTGGTCGAGCGCGATCAGCATCGAAACCGACGCGACGCCGAGCATCGCCAATACCGACTCGCGAAACGGCAACAGCTGCCGCGCCTGATCGTGAAGCCCAATGCTCGTGGCCATGTAGCGCTCCTCACCGCTGCGACGCGGCTAATCTTCTATGCGGCGCCCGGCAAAAGTTCGATCGGTCGGGACCGCGCGTGCGACCTTCATGCGCCGTGCAATGATGGTACGCCCGCTTACGCGAATGTCACGAGACGAACACGCCATCGACGAAGTTATTCCACTCGGCCCGCGCGAGGCCAGTGAGTCGGCAAGCGTTTGCCAACGTTTCGCGGCTCGTCGATCTGCCATTCAATTTTGCTCTGCATGGAGTAAATCGGCGATTCCGCTGTTTGCCTTCACATCGGATGGGCTTCGACCAATACGGAGGGGACGTCATGAACGCTGCAGTTCGACTCGTTCTGCGGGCAACGGTGTGCGGTGCGGCCGTGCTTTCCCTAGCCGGTCTATGCGCCGCGTCGTCGAGTGACGCGGGAGCGTCTCGCGACAGTGAGGAAGCCTCGTTTCTCTCTGAAAACGACGCGGCCATGACGAAGATGATGACCGGGATGGCGGCCAGGCCCACGGGCGACATCGACCGCGATTTCGTCGCAACAATGATTCCCCATCACCAGGGTGCCATCGACATGGCCATGGCGGAACTGCGGCATGGACACAACGAACAGCTACGCAGGATCGCTCAGGAGATCGTGGTCGAGCAGCAGCAGGAGATCGTTGCGATGCGCCTTGCGGTGCGTGACCCGAACACGGCGCCGATGTCCCACTGACCCACCCGCATCGAGACGCAGGAGACAACGTCATGAAATACAACGCCATGCTTGGCGCGGCCCTGACCGCCGCTGCGCTTGCCGCCGGGACGCTCGCGCAGGCGGGGCAGGTCCCCGGCTCGCAATCGGCCGCCGATATTCCAGTGAGCCATCGGGATCGCGTTTATTCGTCTGATCAGTTTTCGAACACCGTGTCAGTCATCGATCCCGCAGCCAATCGTCTGGTCGGTGTCATCCGCCTCGGCGAGCCGACTCCGGCCAACTTCAGCCCGCTCTATCACGGTCAGCTGCTCGTGCACGGCATGGGCTTTTCGCCCGATCACCGCACGCTGGCCATTGTCTCCATCGGCTCGAACTCGGTGACCTTCATCGATACGCAAACCAATGCGGTCAAGCACGTGACCTACGTGGGCCGTTCCCCGCACGAGGCTTTCTTTACGCCCGACGGCAACGAAGTGTGGGTGACCGTGCGCGGCGAGAACTACGTCGATGTGCTCGACGGCAAGACCTTCGAAGAGAAGACGCGCATTGTCGTGCCAGCCGGGCCGGGCATGCAGATCTTCTCACCCGATGGAAAGTACGGGTATATCTGCTCGTCCTTCAACCCGGAAACCGATGTCGTTTCGGTAGCCGATCACAAGGTCGTGGCCCGCGTCACGCAGGCGAGTCCGTTCTGCCCGAACATCGCGGCGACGCCGGATGGCCGGCAGGTCTGGTTCACGCTCAAGGATGTGGGCAAGACGCAGGTGTTCGACGCCCGCCCGCCGTTTGCGCTGCTCAAAACGCTCGATACGGGGCCGATCACCAATCACGTGAACATTGTGCAGAACGCGCACGGCATGTTCGCATACGTGACGGTGGGCGGCCTGAACGAGATCAAGGTGTTCCGCACCGACGACTTTTCGCAGGCGGCGACCATCGCGGTTGGCAGCCTGCCGCACGGCATCTGGCCGTCCGGCGACGGCACGCGTGTCTACGTGGGCCTCGAAAACGGCGATGCGATGACGGCAATCGACACGCTGACCAACAAGGTCATCGCCACGGTGCCGGTCGGCCAGGCGCCGCAAGCCGTGGCGTACGTGCCTGACGCCGTGCCCGATGGCGACGGCACGGCCAACACGCAGCCGCTCGGCGCGGCGGGCGAGGCCACGCACGTCATGCTGGTTCCGGTGGGCGGTGCCGCGGCCGACCATGGCGCTGCGCCCACTTCAGTGGCGTTGTTCGATCAGGGATTGCTGCAGGTGCTGCAGGCTGCGGTGACGGGACTGCAGGCGGGCCAGCCGTATTTCCTCGGACTTTCGGACCACGCCGACGGCAGCGGCCGCATCGACGTCCTCGCGAGCTTCAAGGCCAATCCGGCCGGTTCGGCGATCGTCAACACGCTGGGCCAGATCCGGCAGGTCGTCGCGCCTGGCACGCCGGGCGTGACCGACCACCGGCGATATCTCGTGATCGCGCCGAGCGTGGGCGGCGCGCCCGGACCGGCTGTGCAGGTGCAGGCCTTGTGAGTGTCCCGGGCATCGCCCCGGTCATTTCGAATTCCTTAGTAAAAGGCCTGGGTTGCGTGGGCGAGACTGTCTGTTTGCCCACGTAAGGCAGCGTCTGACCCTTGACGCCGGCTTTTGCGGGAAGCTAACTGACGGCGATCGCACCCGAAAGCGAGGCGAAGCAATGAGCGCTTGCCGCAATGTGGCTAACAGCCAGCTTACCGTCCTGCTCCTGATCCTTCTGGTGCATGGCACGGCCAACGCCGCCGGCGATCGCGCGGCGCCCACCACCGCGCCCGGTTTCGAGCCGAGCGAGCTTTCGACAGACTGCATCGACCGGGAATATCGCGGCAAAAACGCCAGACTGGGACTCGACTACACCGACCTGATCAACAACTGCGGCGCATCGGTCATCATCACGTGGCAGTCGTTCAACAACGGCGCGCCGCAAACGGAAGGCGGGGGAATGGGGCAATCGGAATGCATACCGCCCGGCGGTTCCATCACCACCGCGTCGCGCGAGCGGCTCGGCGCGGCGAGCGAGAACCTGCCGGTTAGCGTCGTGACCTGCCAGTGATGGCGGCGGCGCCGATTCAGTCGGAGATGGCTCTTACCCTTCGCGAGGCCGCGTCTATTCGCTCGCACTTCTCTCTTTCTAACCACTGCAATGACTTCTCGACGACGTCGGCGGGCACCTCGTCGAATGACGTGTTGCGGATCAATGTCTCGCTCGCGGCAATGTCGTTGAACTCCCCCAGCGTCTTTTGAACGGACGTCAGCTCCTTGATGGTGCGATCGTGGCCGCCTTTGATTACGGGCTGGAAAAACTCGAGCAGATACCGCAGCTTTTTACCGGCCTTGCGCACCTCATGGAGTTTTTCCTCGTGGCCAGCCTCGCTTCGCGCGGCGCGTCTGCTGCGCTTTCGAAGCGTGCGCTGCGCCATACGGACTCGGCGCCTGGCAAACGCGCGGATTGGCACATCATTGCAACACGACTGCAGCGTGGTTTGCGCGCTAAGCACGGCGTCGTTCAGAAATGCCTCGACAGCGTCGCTCCTGATCATGGCCTGGCTATGCGCCACCGCTTGCGCGCGCTTCTCACGCGCGGCGCTCACGAGCAGTTCGATGGATGCGTCTGACTTCTGCGCGGTTCTGAGAAGATCGCCTGCGATGTCCCAGTCGCGCGTCCCGCCCGCCACGGCGGCCAGACGCTTGAATTCTTCGCTGGCTTGCGCGGTGGCTTCCTCGCCGAGCCAGGGCGAGTACGCCCAATACAACGCGCGAAGTTTTCTGAAGGCCACCCGAAGCTGATGAAACGCTTCGGGGTCGACCTCTGTCGACAGCTCTTTCGTCCTTTGCACTGCCTCGATGACCACTGGCATGGCCAATGATGAAAAGGTGCTGGCGATAGAGGTTTTGCTGGTGAGTGACGCAGTGGAGCGTCGTCGATCGGTTCTGAAGCGAGTGCGCGGCCGCGGCAAGGGCCAGTCACCGTCCATATCCATTTCAGCCTCGGGTCTGTCAAAAAACAGGTTGGCACAAACCATACCATAAGGAATTGGTGCAATCCGCTTTTCGTGACGATTTGATGAAATGTGCAAATTCTGGCGAGGCGACGGCCATTGCGTCGCCAGCAGGTTGAACTTCTGATTTTCTGTATTACGATGCTTACCTACGTCAGGCGTTGCTGTGCGGATGCATCGAGAGGCGCCCCCCGGAACGAAGTGGGAGTTCGAGTTGAAGAAACGGGCCACCGTGATCTGTCGTAGAGGTAAGCGAATACTCCTGGTAGCACGCAGTCAGTCGAAGTGGGCACTACCGGGTGGCATGCTGAAGCGCGGTGAGCATCTTACGGAGACCGCGCTTCGAGAACTCAAGGAGGAGACGCGGCTCCTGGGCAAGTCGGCCAGGTACCTGTTCGACATTCGCGGCAAGCAGAAACACCATCACGTGTTCTCCTGCGAAATACCGAGGCAGGCCAAGGCACGGCCGAGCAGCGAGATAGCCAGGTGCCGATGGGTCCATCTCGACGACATCCCGCGCCTGCTCACCAGCGGCCCGACGAACGATATCGTGCGGCTGATCAACCAGCGGCGCAGGAAGTAACGCCACGCCCTTCGTGGTGAGGGATTGAACGCCCACGGCGTTCAATCCCGATGCATCTGCCTGCATCTGCCCTTCACAGGCAGATGCCCCAAGCCCATCGTCACCAACGCTTCGCGCCCATCACGCGTTTTCGTCGCCTTTGGCCGGACGGCCCGTCTTGACCGTCTCGAGCGCTTCGATCGCAGCCAGCAGCCGCTTCTGCGGGGCCGCTTCGAGCAATTGAAGGCCGGCGCGCAAAAGTTCGCTCTTTCTCACCGCAACACCGGCCTCGAGGCACTTGCGTTTAAGGAGTGCGATGCGCTGGTAATCCGTCTTGGGCATCGTGAAGCTGTCGCGCACGACCTTGTCTTTCCTCACGCGCTTGGCCTTGACCTTCTCGGCCGGTGCGGCTGCAGGTGCAGGGACGGGTGCCTCTGCAGCGCCGTTAGCGGGTTTCGCCGCCGCTTTGGGTGCGGACTTTTTGCGTTTGGACTTAACCGCCGCTTCCGCTGCCGCAGCGGGCTTTGCTGCTTCGCTTTGCTCATCCGCGGGTGCCTCGGCTGCCGCGGACTTCGGGAAGTGGAACGCCTTCTTGGTGGGTTTGCGTGTGGTCGCTACAGTCATGTCGATCTCCGGTCTGAAAACGGTATAAACAGTATATACGGTTTATAGCGATATACCACGCGTGCCGGGATCCGTCTTCGAACCTGTTCGGTGAGTCCTGGCTAATCCGTCCTCTGAATGATGAGGTCAGCATCCATAAGCTCTCGTTTGCGATCGATTGCAGTGTCACCCAATCGTCACATTGCGAACGTAACGTCCAGCGCATCCATAACGATTTTAAGGAGTACGGGATGAGAGTCAGTCTCTTTGCGATTGTCATTCTCGCGCTGGGCACGGGCATCGCCCAGGCTGCGGATATCACGGGCGCGGGCAGCACCTTCGCGGCGCCGATCTACACCAAATGGGCGGACGCGTATCAGAAGTCGGGCGGCGGCAAGGTCAACTATCAGGGCATTGGCTCGTCGGGCGGCATCAAGCAGATTCAGGCCAAGACTGTCGATTTCGCGGGTTCGGACGCTCCGCTGAAGGATGACCAGCTGGCCAAGGACGGCCTGTTCCAGTTCCCGACCGTGGTCGGCGGCGTCGTTCCGGCGATCAACGTGCCGGGTATCAAGGCCGGCGAGATCACGCTGTCGGGCCCGGTGCTCGGCGACATCTACCTCGGCAAGATCAAGAAGTGGAACGATCCGGCCATCGTCGCGCTGAACCCGAAGGTCAAGCTGCCTGATCTCGACATCGCCGTAGTCCGCCGCGCCGACGGCTCGGGCACCAGCTTCATCTGGACGAACTACCTCTCTAAGGTCAACCCCGAGTGGAAGAGCAAGGTCGGCGAAGGCACGACCGTGAGCTGGCCGACGGGTACGGGCGGCAAGGGCAACGACGGCGTCGCAGCCTTCGTGCAGCGTCTGCCGGGCGCGATCGGCTACGTCGAGTGGGCGTACGCCAAGCAGAACCATATGGTCTACGCCGCGATGAAGAACGAAGCGGGCGCTGTCGTTCAGCCGGGCACCGAAACGTTCAAGGCAGCGGCCGCCGGCGCTGACTGGAAGAAGTCGTTCTACCAGATCCTCACGAACGAGCCTGGCAAGGACGCATGGCCGGTGGTCGGCGCGACCTTCGTGCTGCTGCACACGGCACAGGACAAGCCGGACCAGGGCAAGGAAACGCTCAAGTTCTTCGATTGGGCCTTCAAGAACGGCTCGTCCGCCGCCGATAGCCTCGACTACATCTCGCTGCCGGAGTCGGTCGTCAGCGAAATCAAGTCGCAGTGGAAGGAGAAGGTCAAGGACGCGAGCGGCAAGCCGATCGCGCCTTGATCTGCAATGGCGTGCGAGCGCGCGCATGGATTTGCGCGCGCCGTCGCCGAATGCCGCCCGGCTTTCGGCGCAATTACGCGGCATCGCTTCGACGCTGGGTCTGAGCGCCGCCGTCAATCCGCGCTCACATTGACCGCCACATCCACCCGATGCGCGCCCCCGCCGAGAATGACGCCGCGCAGGAGCGACACGTCGGTGTAATCGCGGCCGATGGCGAGCGTCACGTGACCCTGGTCGGCGAGCACGTCGTTGGTCGGATCGAGATCGATCCAGCCGGCGGTCGGCGCAGACGGCGCGGAAGGCACGTAGAGCGAGACCCACGCATGCGAGGCGTCCGCGCCGATCATCGGCTGAGCGCCTTCGGGCGGGTCATTGCGCAGATAGCCACTCACGTAGCGCGCGGCGAGCCCGATCGAGCGCAGGCAGCCGATCATCACCTGAGCAAAATCCTGACATACACCATGGCGCAATTCGAAGGCGCGCGCGGCGGGCGTATCGAACGACGTTGCCGAGGGGCGGTACGCGAAGTCGGCATGGATGCGATGCATCAGGTCGATCGCGCCGGCCAGCACCGGCGCGTCGGGCGCGAAACTCTCCAGCGCGTAAGCGCGCAATTCCGGCAGCAAGGCGATATTCGGCGAGGCACAGCAGAACTCCGACTCCGCATGGAACGCGCCGCCCGCGGTGTAACGCAGCGTATGCGCGACGTCTTCCCAGGCCGGCGTGCCGTCTGCGTCGAGCGTCGCGTAGCGCGGCGAGAGCAGCACGCTCGTTTCGCTAGTCATCTGCAGGTAGTCGTGCGGCGCGTCGAACGAGAAGTAGAGCACCTCGTTGCCGAAGGCGTCGCGGCGGCTCGTCTGATACGAGGGCGCGGGTTCGATGCGCTCGCGATGCGCGAGCACGCGCTGCCAGGGAAGGTCGAGCGGGCGGATGGTCGCGAGATGCTGCGCGGTCTCGACGAGCGTCGAATAGCGGTAGGTCGTGCGGTGAGTGACCGCGAGGCGCGTGCCGTTCATGACCAGACCTGCGCGGCAAGCGGCGCGGCGTGGCTGAACCAGCGCGCGCTGATCTCGTTCGACATCGCGGCCATCCGCTCGGCGAGACTCTCGCAAAGTGCGGTGAGCGCAGGGTAGCGGCCGTCCTCGCCGGGCTCGCACAGCGCTTCCAGCGTCGGGAGTGCCTCGATGGGTGCGAGCTGCGAGGCGAACGGCTCGCGCTTGGGGCCGCGCGCCGCCTGGGCGATTTCGTCGAGCCGCGCCCGCAGCCGCGCATAGACGCCGTAGAGGCCGCGCGGATTGGTCGGGTCGGTCACGATCACGTCGAGCAGGGCAGGCACCTCGAGACGCCCCGGATACAGCGAGCGATATGTGAGCGTGCTGTCGAACAGTTGCAGCAGCACGTCGAAGCCCGCGGGCGTGGCGAGCGTGCGTTCGTGCGCGGCGATACGGAGCATGGTGGCCAACGCGGCCACACGTTCGATATGACGTCCCGCGAATAGCAGGCGCCAGGCTTCGTCGCGCGTCATGCGGTCGCCCTGGCAGCCGCTGATGGCGCTCAACTGGGTTGCGAGTGCATCGAGCGCGCCCATCAGCGCCATGCGGTCGTACGGCGTGGGACGCCTGAATTCGATCGCCGCTCCCTGGCGCGATGCCGCAGGCACGAGCGAAAGCGCCTGAAGCGCATCGCGGAAGTCGTTGCGCGAGGCAAGCACGGTGCGCCAGTGATCGTTCGACAGCCGGCCGCGAATCTCGCCGCACGCATACGCCTGGCTCGCGAGCGTGCGGCCGATGCCTGTCGCGCCCGCATTTTCGTGCAGATTGGCCACGAGCGCGCGCTCGAAGTCGTCGAGGCTGCGCCGGGTTTCGCTGCCCGCGGCGGGCACGAGCCCGTTTGCCGCGGCCAGTTCGACGAAGGTGCCGAACAACTCTTCGGCGTCGCTGCCTTCGAGCGAACCGAGAATCAGCCGGCACAGGCGCACCGCATTTTCGGCGCGCTCGCCGTAACGTCCCGCCCAGAACAGGTTCTCCGCCGAGCGGCTCGGCACGCGGCGGCGCTCGCGGCGCACCTCCGCCGGCTTCATAGGGCTCGGCAGGAGCGTGAAAGTCGAACCGGGCTGGCTTGACAGCACCCAGGTATCCACGCTGCTGCCGCCCATCTGCATCGATACGGATTCCTGATGTTCGGCCGCGAGGCGCGTGAAGCCGCCAGGCAGCACGCGCCAGCCGCGTTCCTGATCGGCAATCGCGTAGACGCGCAGCCCGGCAGGCCGCGCGCCGAGCATTCCCGCACCGGTCTCATAGCGCGGCGTATAGCTGTAGCGCAGCGGCTGCTGGACCGTGAAGGCGTCGGGCAACTGCTCGATGCGCTCGCGCCAGTCGGAGAGCGTTTGCACGCCGGCGGCGAGTCCGGGCGGCGCGGACGACCCGTTCGCCGCGCCCGGCCACGTCGGCACGAGCAGCGCCTCGGGCACTTGCGCAAGCGCGTCGCGCCGGGCCGCGTCTTCGCCGCACCACCAGGTCGCGATGCCCGGCAGCGCAAGCTCCTCGCCGAGCAGCGCCTGCGCGATGCCGGGCATAAAGCCGTGCAGCGCAGGCGATTCGACAAAGCCCGCACCGGGCACGTTCGAGACCATCACGTTGCCCGCGCGCATGACCTGCAGCAGTCCCGGCACGCCGATGGTCGAGTCGGCGCGAAGCTCGACCGGGTCGCAAAAGGTATCGTCGAGGCGGCGCAGCACGGCGTGCACGCGCTCGAGCCCATCGAGCGTCTTCAGGTACAGCATGTCGTCGCGCACCGTGAGGTCCTTGCCCTCGACGAGCGTGAGGCCGAGATAGCGCGCGAGGAACACGTGCTCGAAATAAGTCTCGCTGAACGGCCCCGGCGTGAGCAGCACGATATGCGCGGACGCGCCGCTCACACTTCGCTCGTCGGCGCTCATGATCGCGCGTGCGGCAGCGGCTAACGTGGCGACGAGCTGCGAATAGGACGGCGCCAGACGGTGCACCCGCATGGTGCGAAACGGCTCGGCGAAGAGGCTCGAGACGATCAACCGGTTTTCCAGCAAATAGCCGAGTCCCGAGGGCGCTTCCGTGCGGTGCGAGACGACGGTCCACTGACCTTCGGGCGCGCGCGCGAGGTCGAGCGCGACGATCTGCAGATACTGGCGGCCGGGCGGCACGTAGCCCTTCACGGCGCGCAGATAGCCCGGGTGACCGAACACCAGTGCGGGCGGCAGCAGGCCGCGCGCGAGCAGCGTTTGCGGCCCGTAGACATCGGCGACGATCTCGTTGAGCAGGCGCGCGCGCTGCGCGGCGCCGCGCTCGATCTGTGCCCATTGCGCTTCGTCGATGATGAACGGCAGCACGTCGAGCGCCCACGGCCGCGGGCCGCCCGCGTCCGCATAGACGTTATAGGTGATGTCGTTCTCCCGCACCTGACGCGCGACCGACGCCGCGGCGCCGTCGAATCCCGCCACGCCCTGCTTGCCGAGCAGCCCGAAGAACTGCCGCCACGGCTCGCGCAGCTCGCCTTGCGCCGTCTGCAGCTCGTCCCAGTGCCCGGCGCGCACCGGCAGCGTGCGCAGCGGGGCGCTCGCCGGCTCGTCGCTGGCGGAGGAATCGAACGGCAGGGTGGATTGGGTCGGCAAGATCGTGGGTCGGGGCAGCGCGCCTCGCTTGCGAGGCGCGCCTTTGGTTAGTGCTCTTGACGGGTTATCGGCCGCAATCAGCCGCGGCGTAGATCCAGTGTGAACGGAAACTCGAGGCTGCGCTCGGGTGGCGCCACTTCCACGGGACCCGGCGTGTGGCCGGTCGTGAAGAAGCGCGCGCGTCGCCGGCTCTCGGCCTCGTAGGCGTTGACCGGAAACGTCTGATAATGGCGGCCGCCCGGATGTGCAACATGATACTGGCATCCGCCGACCGCGCGCGCGCTCCAGGTGTCGACGATATCGATCGTGAGCGGCGCGTGCACGCCGATGGTGGGATGCAGCGACGTCGCCTGTTGCCACGCGCGAAAGCGCACACCGGCCACGCTCTCGCTAACGCGTCCGGTCGGCTGAAGCGGCAGCGCGCGGCCGTTCACGGTCACGACGTGGCGGCTTTCGTTGATGCCGAGCACGCGCACTTCGAGCCGCTCCACCGACGAATCGACATAGCGCACCGTCGTGCCGGCCCCGCCTTCTTCGCCCATCACGTGCCACGGTTCGAGCGCATGGCGCACCGAGAGCGCGATGCCGCTCGTCTGCAGCTCGCCGACCAGCGGGAAGCGGAATTCGAAGTGCGGCGCGAACCAGGCGGGATCGAGCGCGAATCCCGCCACGGACGTCTCGGCGAGCACGTCGTCGAAATCCATCTGCACAAAGGTCGAGAGCATGAAGCGGTCGTGCAGCCCGGTGCCCCAGCGCGTGAGCCGCTGCGTGTACGGCGTCTTCCAGAAGCGCGCAACGAGCGCGCGCAGCAGCAGTTGCTGCGCGAGGCTCATGCGCGCGTGCGGCGGCATTTCGAAGCCACGCAGCTCGAGCAGGCCGAGGCGGCCCGTCGGGCCGTCGGGCGAATAGAGCTTGTCGATGCAGAACTCGGCGCGATGCGTGTTGCCGGTCACGTCGATGAGGATGTTGCGCAGCGTGCGGTCGATGAGCCAGGGCGGCACGCGCGGGCCATCGTCGAAGGGGCTGCCGAAGCCGCGCAGCAGATCGACCTGACGCTGGATTTCGGCGAACGCGACTTCCAGTTCGTAGACCTGATCGTTGCGCGCTTCGTCCACGCGCGGCGCCTGGCTCGTCGGCCCGATGAAGAGGCCCGAAAACAGATACGAAAGCGACGGATGGTTGTGCCAGTAAGCCACGAGGCTCGCGAGCAGATCGGGGCGGCGCAGGAACGGGCTGTCGGCCGGCGTGGCGCCGCCGAGCACGAGATGATTGCCGCCGCCGGTGCCGGTGTGCCGGCCGTCGAGCATGAACTTCTCGGTGGAGAGCAGGGTTTCGTGCGCGGCCTGATAGAGGAATTCGGTGCGCTCGACCAGTTCATCCCAGTTCGACGACGGGTGGATGTTCACCTCGATCACACCGGGGTCGGGCGTGACCTGGAGCATTTTCAGGCGAGGGTCGCGCGGCGGCGGATAGCCTTCGATCACGACAGGCAGCGCCAGGTCGGCGGCGGTGGCTTCGACTGCGGCCAGCAGGTCGAGGTAATCGTCGAGTTCTGCGAGCGGCGGCATGAATACATGAAGCTGACCTTGCGAGCGGCCAAAGGAGGCGACTTCGGCTTTCGGCCCTGCGGCGCGCGCGGGGTCGCGTGTTTCGACGCACAGCGCGGTGCGGTGGGTCCAGGCGGCGGATTCGCCGCGCTCGGGGTAGCGGTTTGTTTCAGGTCCGTTCGCGCTTCCCGCATTTACCGCGTGCCGCGATTGCGCGGCGGCATCGAAGCCCGCCTCGTACTGCATGCGCAACTCGGCGGCGCTGCGCAGCGCCGCCGGCGCGGCGAACGGATCGCGCGAGTGCTGCCACGGGTAGTCGCCCGCGGCGACCCACGGCAGCGAATCGAGCGGCAGACGGTAGCCCATCGGCGAGTCGCCGGGAATGAGGTACATGCGCTCGTCGCGGAAGAACCATGGGCCGCTCACCCAGCGGGGACCCTGCAGGGCGGGTTGGGCCGCAGGCAGCTCGCCACGCTCGCACGCAAGCGGCAGCACGTAGCCGGTCACGGTGTCGAGGCCCGCGTCGAACACGCGGCGCAGCCGCATGCGCTCCAGCTCGTCGTCGAGGCGCGAGTCGAACGGATCGACGTTCACCGGCAGGCGGCGCTCGCGCCACAGGTAATACCAGGTGTCCTCGTAGGCGGGCTGCGCATGCTGTGGATCGACCGCGAGCTTCGCCGCGAGGTGCTCGATGAAGCGCTGCGCGTCCTGGGCCGTGTGGCGGGTCGGCGAGCGCTCGTCGGCAAAGAGCGCGGGATCGCGCCAGCACGGTTCACCGTCCGCGCGCCAGAAGAGCGAGAGCGCCCAGCGCGGCAACTGCTCGCCCGGATACCACTTGCCCTGACCGATATGCAGAAAGCCCGGCGCGCCATAGTGCGCGCGCAGCTTATCCATCAGCGCGATGGCGTAGCGGCGCTTGGTCGGGCCTAGCGCATCGGTGTTCCATTCGGGCGCGTCGCGGTCGCCCGCCGCAACGAAGGTCGGCTCCCCGCCCATCGTGAGACGCACGTCCTGGCCGGCGAGCGCGGCGTCGACCTGGACACCCATTGCGTGCATTTCGGCCCATTGCGCCTCGGTGTAGGGCTTCGTCACCCGCGGCGTTTCGAGCGCGCGCGAGATCGACATCGAATGCGTGAACTCGACTTCGCAGTCGTCGAGCGCGCCCGAGATCGGTGCGGCGCTGCCGGGCTCCGGCGTGCACGCCACCGGAATATGGCCTTCGCCCGCAAGCAGGCCCGAGGTCGGATCGAGCCCGATCCAGCCCGCGCCGGGCAAATAGACCTCGCACCAGGCGTGCAGGTCGGTGAAGTCGGACTCGGCGCCGCGCGGGCCATCGACCGCCTTGACGTCGGGCGTGAGCTGCAGCAGATAGCCCGACACGAAGCGCGCCGCGAGCCCGAGCTGACGCAGTGTCTGCACGAGCAGCCAGCCCGTGTCGCGGCAGGAGCCCGAGCCTTTCTCCAGCGTTTCCTCGGGCGTCTGCACACCCGGCTCCATGCGGATCAGGTAGCCGATTTCGCGTTGCAGGCGCTGGTTCAGATCGACGAGGAAATCGATGGTCACGCGCGGCGTGCGGTCGATCGTCTCGACGAACGCGGCGAAGCGCGGCGTCGGCTCGCTGTGAGCGAGGTACGGCGCGAGTTCCGCGGCCAGTTCGGGCTCGTACGTGAACGGAAAGCGCTCGGCGCCCGGTTCGAGAAAGAAGTCGAACGGATTGTAGACCGCCATTTCCGCGACCAGATCGATCGTGACGCGGAATTCGCGCGTCGGCTCGGGAAACGCGAGCCGCGCCTGATAGTTGGCGAACGGGTCCTGCTGCCAGTTGACGAAATGACCGGCAGGCTCCACGCGCATCGAGTACGAGAGGATGGGCGTGCGGCAGTGCGGCGCGGGGCGCAGGCGCACCACGTGAGGCGCGAGGCGCACGAGCCGGTCATAGCGATACTGCGTGACATGGTTTAACGCGACACGGATGGACACACCCGACTCCTCGATCGACGTGGATGGAACGGCGGAAAAGGCGCACGGCGCAGCGCGCCTATGATGCGCATGGCGCGAGTGCAGAATGTGACAGCGGCGCTCACGCGGGTGCGAGGCACGCCGCGTGCTGTGCGAGCCACAGCGAATCGCGCGGCCCTCACAGGAATGCGGCAATGAAGACCTTTCACTGCGATCACTGCAATCAGTTGGTGTTTTTCGAAAACGAGCGCTGCGAGCGGTGCGAGTCGCGCCTCGGCTACGTGCCGCAGACCGGCGAGATGCACGCGTTCGAGGACGCAGGCGAGGGCCGCTGGCGCAGCCTGAATGCACAGGCAAACGGCGCGCTCTTTCGCCAGTGCCACAACTATGCGATCGAAAACGTCTGCAACGGCATGATTGCGGCCGATTGTGACGACACGCTGTGCCGCGCCTGCCAGTTCACGCGCACGATTCCAGACCTCTCGCGGCCGGAAAACCGCCTTTACTGGTATCGCCTCGAGACGGCCAAGCGGCGCCTGCTCTTCACGCTGGGAGCGCTCGGCCTGCCGCTCGTCACGCGCGCAGAAGACCCCGAGCATGGCCTGCAATTCGAGTTTCTCGAAGAGACGGGCGACGGTCAGCACATCATGACGGGCCACGATCACGGCCTCATCACGATGAACATCGCCGAGGCCGACGACGCGCATCGCGAGCGCACGCGCGTTTCGCTGCACGAGCCGTATCGCACCTTGCTGGGGCATTTCCGCCACGAGGTCGGCCACTACTATTTCGACCGTCTCATCGCGCAGGAGCCGACGGCGCGTTGGCTCGAACCGTTTCGCCGCCGCTTCGGCGACGAGCGCGCCGACTATGCCGCCGCGCTCGCCGCGCATTACGCCGACGGCCCCGCGCCCGACTGGGCCGAGCGCCACGTGAGCGCGTATGCATCCGTGCATCCGTGGGAGGACTGGGCCGAGACGTGGGCGCATTACCTGCATATCGTCGATACGCTCGACACGGCCACGGCCTGCGGCCTCGCGCTGTTGCCCGAAAGCCCCGACGAGCCCACGCTGGTCGACCAGACGCCGGTGGACGAGGCGAGCTTCGACAGCCTGATGGCGCGCTGGTTTCCGCTCACCTATGCGCTGAACAGCCTGAACCGCAGCCTCGGCATGCCCGACGGCTATCCGTTCGCGCTGGCTACGCCCGTCATCGACAAGTTGCGCTTCGTTCATCGCGTGATCTCGGCTTCGTCTTCGCGGCCGTGAACGTCCACGCGCCGCGCGAGTTCGTTGCTGCGCCGGCTCAGCGCTCCAGCACCCAGGTGTCCTTCGTGCCGCCGCCCTGCGAGGAATTGACCACGAGCGAGCCCTCGCGCAACGCGACGCGCGTGAGCCCGCCCGGCACCATGCGCACCTCCTTGCCCGAGAGCACGAACGGACGCAGGTCGATGTGGCGCGGCGCGACGCCCGATTCGACCCACGTCGGGCAGGTGGAAAGCGAGAGCGTGGGCTGCGCGATGTACTTGTCGGGGTTCGCGACGAGCGCCGCGCGAAATGCCTCGATCTCGGCGCGCGTGGCGGTGGGACCGATCAGCATGCCGTAGCCGCCCGCGCCGTGCGTTTCCTTCACGACCAGTTCCGGCAGATGGTCGAGCACGTAGCGCAGGTCGTCGGCCTTGCGGCACATCCACGTGGGCACGTTCTTGAGCAGCGGTTCCTCGCCGAGATAGAAGCGCACCATGTCGGGCACGTAGGGGTAGATCGACTTGTCGTCGGCGACCCCCGTGCCCACCGCGTTGCACAGCGTCACGTTGCCCTTGCGGTAGACGTTCATGAGGCCCGCCGCGCCGAGCGTCGAATCGGAGCGGAAAACGAGCGGGTCGAGAAAGTCGTCGTCTACGCGCCGGTAGATCACGTCTACACGCTGGGGGCCTTTCGTGGTGCGCATGTAGAGGTGATCGTTCTCGACGAACAGGTCCTGGCCTTCCACGAGTTCGATGCCCATTTGCTGCGCGAGGAACGCGTGCTCGAAGTAGGCGGAGTTGTACATGCCAGGGGTGAGCAGCACGACCGTCGGGTTGTCGGTGCCGGACGGCGCGGCGGCACGCAGCGTGTCGAGTAGCAGATCGGGGTAGTGCGCAACGGGCGCCACGCGATTGCGCACGAACAGATCGGGAAAGAGCCGCATCATCATCTTGCGGTTTTCCAGCATGTACGAGACGCCGGAGGGCACGCGCAGGTTGTCCTCGAGCACGTAGAACTCGCCCTCGGCGGCGCGCACGATATCGATGCCCGCGATATGCGCATAGGTGTCGTGCGCGACATGCACGCCCTGCATCTCGGGGCGGTACTGCGCGTTGCGCAGGATCTGGTCGGCGGGCACGATGCCGCGTTTGAGGATCTCCTGCTCGTGATAGATGTCGTGGATAAAGCGGTTGAGCGCGTTCACGCGCTGGCGCAGGCCGCGCTCGAGCGTGTTCCACTCCTGACGCTGGAAGATGCGCGGGATCACGTCGAACGGAATCGTGCGCTCGGTGCCCGCGCCCGTTACATCCTTTTCGCCATAGACGGCGAAGGTGATGCCCACGCGCCGGAAGATGGCATCGGCTTCCGTGCGCTTCTTGAGCATCTGCTGCTCGCTCTGTCTGCGCATCCAGGCAAAGAATTCGCGGTAGTGGGCGCGCGGCTCTCCGGCATGCGCGAACGCCGTGGCGGCCAGACCGCGAACGTCGAAATCCCCGTGCTCGAACATCTCGTTGAAGAATGTTTGCTTCATGTCCGTTTATCCGTTCGCTACTTTTTTTGCGCTCGCTTTTTCGAGTTTCTTCGCGCCGTTTCTTCGTACTGTTCGGTGATCGGGCTGCAGGCACAATGCAACTTCCATGCCGATGCGAGCGGCCAGATGCGCTCGGTGTTGGTGCACAAGGACGCTCAGAACTCCATATCGAGTTCGTCGATGTCCTCGGTTTCAGACTGGGCCGCCGCGATCCATTCGGCGACGTAAGGCTGCTTGAGAACGCGCATGCAGTAGTCGCCGATGTCGGGGTCGATCGGCACGTCATAGGTGAGCAGGCGCGTGACGACGGGCGCATACATCGCATCCGCCGCGCCGATCTCGCCAAAGAGCCATGGGCCGCCGTACTTCTGCAGGCATTCGCGCCAGATAGTCACGATGCGCGCGATGTCGTCCTGCGCACGCGACCAGACGCGAAAGTTCGGAAAGTGGCCGCGCAGGTTCATCGGCAGCGCGGAGCGCAATGCGCTGAAGCCCGAATGCATTTCCCCGCACACCGAGCGGCAGTGCGCGCGTGCCGTGCGGTCCGCGGGCAACAGCTGCGCCTGCGGCTGGATCTCGTTGAGGTATTCGCAAATCGCGAGCGTGTCCCAGACCGCGATGCCGTCGTGGCGCAGGCAGGGAACGAGAATCGAAGGCGAGAGCAGCAGAAGTTCGGCGCGCGTGGCCGCGTCGTCGAGCGGCACCGTCACCGTGTCGAATTCGAGTCCGGCGAGTCTGGCCAGCAGCCAGCCGCGCATGGACCACGACGAATAGTTCCGGCTGCTGATCGTCAGGGTCGTATTCGTCTGACTCATGGGTCGCTCCCGAACGGTGAGGAAATAGCGGCAAACATGTGACGGTCAGAAGGCCGCATGCACCGAATGCGCGCATCGCGCCTGCATGCACCGCTCGCGCCGATTCGACGCACTACATTGCTGCATGCCGGAGGCAACGCCGCTTCCTGCGAAGCGCAAGCGGCCCGCAGCCATGGCGTGGCGCGCTGGCCAACCCGCGCGTGCTCGCGCGCCTGGCCGTGCAAGTGCAAGCACTGTGCCAATGAACGCTTCTGGCATACGTATTGCCTGCTTCGCTACGCGTTCAAGACAATCGGGATCTCTGCCCATGAACCTGCTCGCCTATCTGGCCTACCAGACGTTCGCGGACTTGACGAGGTTCGGGCGCGCCAGCGCCTCGTTCTCGCGCGCGGCGCTCGCGGCGTGGCCCGCGCTCGCGTGCGGCTTCGACGCGCGTTATCTCGATGCGTGGTGGGAGCAGATCGAGCTTGCCGGGCTCTCGCACGCACGGCCGCCGTTCGAAATCGACGGAGTGGAAGTGGATGGCGTGAGCACACCGGTGACCGAAATCGTCGTCAAGCGCACGCCATTCGCCTCGCTGCTGCATTTTCGCAAGGACGTCGTCGCCGCGCCGCAGCCGCGCGTGCTGCTCGTCGCGCCCATGTCGGGGCACTTCGCGACGCTGCTGCGCGGCACCGTGCGCACCATGCTCGCCGATCACGACGTCTATATTACCGACTGGCACAATCCGCGCGACGTGCCGTTGTCGGCGGGGCGCTTCGGCTTCGACGAATACGTCGAGCACGTCATGTCCTTCATTCGGCGCATCGGCCCCGATGCGCATCTGGTGGCGATCTGCCAGCCCACGGTCGCGGCGCTAGCGGCCGTATCGTTGATGGCCGCCGACAACGATCCCGCGCAGCCCGCGAGCATGACGCTGATGGCGGGACCGATCGAT
The DNA here is from genome assembly GCF_024206495.1 of Paraburkholderia sp. CNPSo 3272. GTDB lineage: Bacteria > Pseudomonadota > Gammaproteobacteria > Burkholderiales > Burkholderiaceae > Paraburkholderia. The sequence continues at coordinate 389,567 of NZ_JAMBPQ010000003.1, forward strand.
TGCCGGGTGAATCCCACCAAGGTCAACAATCTCGCCAACAGCAAGCCGCTCAAGTGGTTCGAGCGCAATCTCATCAGCGCGGTGCCAGGCGGCTTTCCCGGCGCGCAGCGTCGCGTGTATCCGGGCTTCGTGCAGCTCGGCGCGTTCATGTCGATGAACCTCGAGCGTCATCTCGCTTCGTTCGAGGAGATGCGCCACGAGCGGGCGAAGGGCGACCCCGCGAGAGCGGATGCGCTCAACGTGTTCTACCGCGAGTACTTCGCCACGTCCGATCTCACCGCGGAGTTCTATCTGGAAACGGTCAGCTCGGTGTTTCAGGAATACGCCCTGCCGTCAGGCAAGCTCAAGGTGGGCGAGCGCCTCGTGGAGCCGCATGCGATTCGCCGCACCGCGCTGCTCACGATTGAAGGCGAGAAGGACGATATCTGCGCGGTCGGCCAGACCGTTGCGGCCCATGACCTGTGCCGGGGGCTGCGCCCCTACATGAAGACACATCACGTGCAGACGGGCGTGGGCCACTATGGCGTGTTCAATGGCCGCCGCTGGGACACGCAGATCTATCCGCTCGTGCGTTCGACGATCCACGACCACGAGCCGCGCGCGCGGCGTATGGCGGCGCTGGAGGCGATGGGCGACGATCGGGTGACCCTGCGCGCGCTGCTCGATGCCGATGCGCATGCCGCGACGGCAATCAGCCGCGCCGCCGCAACATAGCCGAACCTTGGCGGGTGCATTACGTTATGGGGCTCGCTTGCCAGGGCGTTGGCGCGGGCACGGCGCAGGGTGCTTCCACATCGATCGACTTGAAGTCGGCGGGGCTCACGATTTCGAGGTACTCCATGTCGGGCGAGTAATCGAACAGGTAATGGGCGATGCCCGGCGCCTGATGCACGCAGTCGCCCGCTTCGACGAGCGTCTCCTTCTCGCCGTACATGAAGCGCGCCCAGCCCTTGAGCATGATGACGATATGAAACTCTGCCTCATGCCGGTGCCAGCCCGTGCCCAGTTCCGGCGCAAGATTCGCCCTGACGAGTTGCGCGACCACCTTGCCATGCGTGGCCTTGGCGATTCCCAGGTCGCGATAGACAAAGAAGTCGCGCAGCCCGCCGTCCGTGAACGAGGTGTCCTGTGGCTTGACGTGCGAAAAGTCAGTAGCGAGTGCGGTTTGCATGACAGGTCTCCGGAGCGCAAAGGTTGAAGGGGCAAAGGGTCTGGCAAGCACGACGCGTTCCAGCGGGAAGCGGTGGACGTTCGCGTGCTTGAACGACGCAATGAGCGTTATATCCATTCCGTTATCCATCACATAAAGAATCGAAAATTCGGCCTCAATTTTGACTGACCAGTATCTGACCTTTCCATTCCCTGTTTCGGAGACCTCATGACAACAAGATTCGCTCGCGCGTCGGTGCGCTCGCTGCACCTCGCGGCTGCGCTGTTCGCCGCGCTCGGCGCCTGGGTCGCGTCGAGCCCCACTGCCGCCGCAGCGGCCCCGATGGGCGTCGCGTTCGTCTACCTCGGCAACCCCGGCGACGCAGGCTGGACCTACGCGCACGAACAGGGCGTGAAGGCGATCGAAGCGAAATACGGCGACAAGATCAAGGTGACGCGCGTGGAGAACGTGCCCGAATCCGCCGACTCGGAGCGCGTGTTTCGCGACCTCGCGAGCAAGGGCAACAAGATCATCGTGGGCTCGAGCTTCGGATTTCAGGACTTCGAACTGAAGACCGCAAAGGACTATCCCGACGTCGTCTTCGAGCATGCGACGGGATACAAGAAGGCCACGAACTTCGCGACCTATGACGTGCGCACGTACCAGAGCGCATATCTGGCCGGCCTCGTCGGCGGCTATACGACGAAGACGAATACGCTCGGCTTCGTCGCCTCTGTGCCGGTGCCCGAAGTGGTGCGCAACATCAACGCCTTCACAATGGGCGCGCGTTCGGTCAATCCGAATGCGAAGGTCAAGGTCATCTGGATCAATAGCTGGTTCGATCCGGGCAAGGAGAAACAGGCCGCCGAAACGCTGATCGGCCAGGGCGCGGACGTGCTGATCCAGAACACCGACTCGACGGCGACGATGCAGACGGCCGAGCAGAAGAAAGTGCATGCGTTTGGTTGGGATTCCGACATGAAGAAGTTCGGCCCGAATGCCCAACTGGGGGCTTGCGTGAGCTACTGGGGCGTGTATTACTCTCACCTGGTCGAACAGGTGCAAGCCGGCACGTGGACCAACACGCCGACGTGGTGGGGTCTCAAGGAAAAGGCCATCGACCTCGCCGACATCAACACCGCAACTGTCTCGCCTGCCGCGCAAAAGGCGCTCGCGCAGAAGCGCGACGACATCATCGCCGGTAAATTCGATCCGTTCGCGGGGCCGATCAAGGATCAGAGCGGCGCGATCAAGGTGGCAGCGGGCACGTCGCTGCCCGACGCCGAGTTGCTGCGGCTGAACTGGTTTGTGCAGGGTGTAGACGGCGCGTTGCCAAAATGAAACCGCCAACAAGGAGGAGACTCGCTTTGAGCCTGACCATTTCCCCACAAGAGAACATTTCTGAGTTCCCGGAGCAAGGGCTCGCGCCGACGCGCGAACAGATCGTCCGCCATTTGCGGCACGCGAGCGTGGTCGCGGAACGTGCGACGCAGTTGGGCCATCACCCGTTTGGCGCCATTCTCGTCGGACCCGATCAGGAATCGGTTCTCATCGAACAGGGCAATGTGGATACCGTCAATCATGCGGAAGCCGTGCTCGCGCGCATCGCCGCGCTCAACTTTACGCCCCAATACTTGTGGAGTTGCACGCTCTATACGACGGTCGAGCCGTGTTGCATGTGCGCGGGCACGGCCTATTGGGCGAACATCGGGCGCGTGGTGTTCGGCATGACCGAAGAGCGGCTGCTGCAGGCCACGGGCAATCACGCGGAAAATCCCACGATGAGCGTGTCGTCGCGCTATGTTTTCGATCATTGCCAGAAGCGCGTTGAGCTGATTGGGCCCGTAGCCGAGGTCGAGGAGGAAGTGATGCAGGTGCAGCGCGGATTTTGGGGATACGGGTGAGCAGAGACTTTGGGTTGCGATCCACGAAATTGCGCTTTGAGTCACCTGACCTATCCTTAATGCACCGGCATCCATTTGAACAGGAGAAACGCAAATGAAAGCTCGGCGCATCTTTGCAGCCCTGTTGGCTGTATCGCTTGTCCTGGCGCTGCCAGCCACCGCGACTTACGCCTGCGACGGTACGGGTTATAACCAGCCAGGCACTGGAAAATGAAGCGACTATGTAATCAGCTGCGTGCCTGCCCTTGCCAGGAAAAGCGCCGCCAAAAATCTTTATTGCACCGCCGCATCGGGTATGCTGATCCCCATCCATCTCATTGAATGAGAGAGAAACAGGGGAGCGAAGACATGCGGCGCGTGGTGTTCAATCAGAAGGGTGGCGTAGGCAAGTCAACGATCGTTTGCAACCTCGCTGCGATCAGCGCGAGCGAGGGGCGGCGCACGCTCGTCATCGACCTCGACGCGCAGGCAAATTCGAGCCAGTACCTGCTCGGCGCGGCTTCCACCGATGCGAAGCCCAACGTCGCCGACTTCTTCGAAACCGCGCTGACGTTCAGCTTCCGGCCGGTCGAGGTCACGTCTTTCATTCATTCGACACCGTTCGAGAATCTGGACGTGATGCCCGCGCATCCCGATCTCGACACGCTGCAAGGGAAGCTCGAGTCGCGTTACAAGATCTACAAGCTGCGCGACGCGCTCAGAGAACTCGACATGTACGATGCGATCTACATCGACACGCCGCCTGCGCTGAACTTCTACACGCGCTCGGCGCTGATCGCGGTCGAGCGCTGCCTCATTCCATTCGACTGCGACGACTTCTCGCGCCGCGCACTTTACACGCTGCTCGAAAACGTGAAAGAAATTCAGCAGGACCACAATGCCGCGCTCACGGTCGAAGGCATCGTCATCAACCAGTTCCAGCCGCGCGCGAGCCTGCCGCAGCAACTCGTGGACGAACTCGTCGATGAAGGATTGCCGGTGCTGTCGTCGCGGCTGTCTTCGTCGGTGAAGATTCGCGAATCGCATCAGCAGGCCAAGCCCGTCGTTCACCTCGATCCGGCGCACAAGCTCACGCGCGAATTCCTCGCGCTCCATCAGGAACTGAGCGGGGCTTAAAGGGCAAGCGCGGACATCACCGGTTTACGCCCTCGGCGGAGTATGCAAGTATCCCTCGCAGCGAGTCGCACCGAGACTCCTGCTCTCTTGCGAGGTGCAGAATGGACTGGAGGTTCTGGAAGACAGAGAAGCGCCAGGAAGAGGCGCGCAACTGGCCCACCAATACGCATGAATCGATACGCCAACTCCTGGGCATGTACCTGGGCGTCGGCACGCCGCCGTTTGCGAACTGGGCCGCGCCCGGCGTGGCATTCACACCCGAAGTCGAATCGATTGCCCAAAATGGGGTCAAGGGCTATCAGCTCGCCCTCTGGTTCTGGCTCTTTGCCGAAAAGCACGGCACCATCGCGGCGAGAATGGCGCGCGAAACGTTCTGCCTGCTCGCCGATGCGACGCAGCCGTCGTCGGGAGACGCGATCGATGCGCTCCTCGATCAGGAAAACCGCCTCGCGCACGCTGTCGAGGCGATTTCCGCCGAGCAGCGTGTGTTCCGACTGGAAGGCCTGAGCGTCGAGCTGCCGATGGAATTCTTCTTGGCCACCGGCACGCTAAAGCTCAGGTCGGACTCGCCTTATGCGGGGGATGTGGCCGCCTCCCTGCAGGGCAACGACTACAAGCTGGCGGACTGCTTTCGCCACGCGACCGACGAAGCGCTGTCCATTTTCCGGCCGATGATCCAGGCGGTCGAATTCGACGCGAAGACTTTGCCCAACTGGAAATGGAGCGCCCGTCCGGGCGCGGCGGAGCGGCATCTGCAGCGGCGCTACAGCAATCCGCTCTTTCCGCTGCACCGGCAGATGGTGACGGCTCACGACGTGCATGAGGCGCGTCTCGCCGACAACCAGGCGCTGCAGGATATCCGCAACGAACTCAATGAAGTGCGCCGCGCATTTTTCGAAAAGCCGGAGCTGCCGTTGAACTGGCTGGCGTACCTCGAAAGCTACCGGGACGAGGTGGACAGGCTCGATGAACGCCGCCTCGTGGCGGGTGGCCAGAACGCGGCGCTCGGCGAAGCGATAGCGGCGCTGCGTGCCGAGGTTCTGGCGCCGTGGCGCGCCGAGATCCAAAAGAATCGCCACAGCCTGGCTACGCTCGAGCAGGACGAAGCGCGCAGGGCTGAACGGCGCGCGCTGCTGTACGGCTGCGACTGGACCGCGCAACTGCTCAGTCACGGCTCGCTGATCCCGCCGGACGAAGTCGTTCCCGCTTTGCTGAGCGAATCTCCAGCGGATCTGGAGCGGGCGGTGACCGGTTTGCAGTCGGAGCCGCGCCTGCATGAAACGCTGGCGCACTGCCGGGCCGTTGCGCATCGGCTCGTGAACGAGCTGCGCGCGGCCGGTCACAACTTTCCCGATATGACCGACAAGCTGCGCATTCTGGACGGCACCTTCGACGCTCCCTTGAATGGCCCGCAAGACCGGCCGCTCGACGGCGCGCCGGGAGAGATGCCGGCCTGAAGTTCGAGGCGGGCGCCCGGCTAGTTAGCCAACGTCAGTCGCTAACTTCAGGTTTTCAGCCGGTAGCCTGTCTTGAAGATCCACGCGGTGATCGCGAGGAAAACGGCGAGAAAGGCGGCCGTCATGCCGAGACTCACGCCGACGTCGACATCGGCGAGCCCGTAGAAGCTCCAGCGAAAACCGCTGATGAGATAGACGATGGGGTTGAATAGCGTGATCACCTTCCATGTCGTAGGCAGCATGTCGACCGAGTAGAAGGCGCCGCCGAGAAAGGTCAGCGGCGTGATGATCAGGAGCGGGACGATTTGCAGCTTCTCGAAGTTGTCCGCCCAGATGCCGATGATGAAGCCGAGCAGGCTGAACGTGACCGCAGTGAGCAGCAGAAACAGCGCCATCCACACGGGATGCTGGATCTGGATCGGCACGAAGAGCGCCGCGGTCGCGAGGATGATGAGCCCGAGCACGACCGACTTGGTCGCCGCCGCGCCGACATAGCTGACCACGATTTCGAGGTAGGACACGGGCGCCGAGAGCAACTCGTAGATCGTGCCCGTGAAGCGCGGGAAGTAGATGCCGAACGACGCGTTCGAGATGCTCTGCGAGAGCAGCGACAGCATTATGAGGCCCGGCACGATGAACGCGCCGTAGCTGACCCCGTTCACTTCCTTGATGCGCGAACCGATTGCAGAGCCGAATACGATGAAGTAGAGCGAAGTCGAAATGACCGGCGCGACAATGCTCTGCATCAGCGTGCGCCGCGTGCGCGCCATTTCGAACCGGTAAATGGCGCGAATTGCGTAATGGTTCATCGGGAAGTTACCTGTCCTTTGCCGTCTTCTGCGACCGAATCTGGCGTGGGCCGTGAAGCGGCCGCCGGGTCCTTATGGACGAGACTCACGAAGATGTCCTCCAGTGAACTCTGGCTCGTTTTCAAGTCCGTGAAACCGATGCCGGCCTCGTTCAGATTCTTGAGCAGCGTTGTAATGATGTCGTTGCGTTCGTTTTCGCTGTCGTAGGTGTAGGTGAGTTCGGCGCCGCCGTCGGCCAGTTCCAGTCCCCAGGCGGCGAGCGCATCCGGAATCGCGCTCAGCGGAGCGTCGAGCTGCAGCGTCAGCTGTTTGCGGCCGAGCTTGCGCATGAGCACGTCCTTGCGCTCGACGAGCATGATCTTGCCTGCATTGATGACGCCGATGCGATCGGCCATCTCCTCCGCCTCGTCGATGTAGTGCGTCGTCAGGATGATCGTCACGCCGTTCGCCTTGAGCCCGCGCACGAGTTCCCACATGTCGCGGCGCAGCTCTACGTCCACACCCGCCGTCGGCTCGTCCAGAAACAGCACTTGCGGCTCGTGCGCGAGCGCCTTCGCGATCAGCACGCGCCGCTTCATGCCGCCCGAGAGCGTCATGATCTTGTTGTTCCGCTTCTCCCACAGCGAGAGGTCGCGCAGCACGCGCTCGACATACGCGGGATTGGGCGGCTTGCCGAACAGGCCGCGGCTGAACGATACGGTGGCCCAGACCGTTTCGAACGCGTCGGTCGTCAACTCCTGCGGCACGAGGCCGATCAGCGAGCGTGCGGCGCGGTAGTCGGCGAGGATATCGTGACCGGCCACGCGCACACTGCCTTCGCTCGCATTGACGATGCCGCAGACGATGCTGATCAGCGTCGTCTTGCCGGCGCCATTCGGCCCCAGCAGCGCGAAGATTTCGCCCCGCGCAATGTCGAGATTGATGTTCGTGAGCGCCCGGAGTCCCGATGCATAAACTTTCGAGAGTTTCTCGATGGAGAGGATCGTTTGCATGTGCGTGACATTACCAGAAGCGGGTAAAACACATCGCGCGGACCCGCGCGGGACATCGGACATCGCCAGGGAAAACCCTCTCATTTCATTCCCATTCGCTGGGAATCGTATTTTTGATTTCCGGGAGTGACGTGGCATGCTGAGTGCATCAATCAGCCTTCGTCATTCAGGTGAAACAGGAACCCGCTGTTACCGGCGCAGAGCGCCTGCTACTGGTGCTTTCGGCACTCGCGAGCCGCGGCAAGGCAATGTCCGCGAAGGACATGCTCGCAGCCACGGGGCTCGCGCAAAGCACACTCTACCGCCAGGTTGCGGTGCTCAAGCGCTGGGGTTTCGTGACCGAAGACGCCGGCTACTACGCGCCGGGTCCCATCAGTCTGCAGCTTGCGCTCGGCTTCGACGTCAATTCGCTGCTCGTCGAATCGAGCCGCGAAGGCATGCTGCAACTCGCGCGGACCTCGCAGGAGAGTGTCGGGCTCGTCGTCGCCGTGAACGACCAGGTGGTTTGCCTCGAAATGGTCGAAAGCACACATTCCCTGCGCTGCTCGTTCGAGAAGGGGCGCGCGGTGCCGCTCAAGGCTGGGGCGTCGGCCAGATCGTTGCTCGCGTTCATGCACGAAAAAGTGCGCGGCGAAACGCTCGATCGCATTTTCGCCGGCGACCCTCAGGGCCGCGCCGCCATGGAAGCGGAACTGAAGCAGATTCGCACGCGCGGCTACGCGGTGAGCGAAAGCGAAGTCGATCCCGGCGTATGGGGCGTCAGTGCGCCGGTGTTCCGGCGCGTTGCGCGTGGGGCGGGGGCGAACGCATCGATCACCTTGATGGCGCCGTCTTCGCGCGTGGCGGGCCGCGAACTGCAGCTCGCCGACTGGACCTTGCGCACAGCGCATACCATCTCCGCCCGCCTGCTGACCGATTGACCGCAACGAACGAAGCCAAAGAACGAAGCCAAAAACCGCAGCGTCCCGAGAAACCACACAGGAGTCCAAGATGAAACTGCATAAACTGCTGTCCGCCACGTGCGTCGCCCTCGCGATGTTCGCCGCCGCAGCTCCCGGCACCGCGAGCGCGCAAGCGCAGAACGTCCTCCAGGTCGCGACCGATGCGACGTTCCCGCAGATGGAGTTCACGGAAAACGGTCAGCGCACCGGCTTCGACGTCGATCTCATGAACGCGCTCGCCAAGGCAATGGGCAAGCAGGTCCAGTGGACCGACATCGACTTCAAGGGGCTGATTCCGGGTCTGATCGCGCACCGCTTCGACGCCGCGATCTCCGGCATCTACATCACGCCCGAACGCAGCCAGGTGGTGGACTTCACGCAGCCGTATTTCGCGGGCGGCCTCGTCGCGCTCGTGAAGGCCGACTCGCCCATCAAGACGCTCGCCGATCTCGACGGCAAGAAGGTCTCGGTTCAGGTCGGCACGAAGTCGGTGAACTTCCTGCGCGACAACTACCCGAAGGTCACGCGCGTCGAGGTCGAGAAGAACCAGGAAATGTTCGATCTGGTCGGCATTGGCCGCGCGGATGCCGCCGTGACGGGCAAGCCCGCCGCGTATCAGTTCGCCCGCACGCGCGCAGGATTTCGCGTGCTCGACACCGAGCTGACGAAGGAAGCCTATGGCATTGCCGTGCGCAAGGACGAACCGCAACTGCGCGATGCGCTGAACGCGGCGCTTGCGAAGATCAAGGCGGACGGCACTTACGCCCAGATCGTGAACAAGTGGTTCGGCTCGAGTTCGAAGTGAACCGGCGGACCTGATCCATGCAACTCGACTTCTCTCCGGCGATCGCCGGTTGGGCCGACATCGCACACGGCGCGCTGGTCACGGTCGAAGTGACCGCCGCCGCGCTCGTGCTCAGCTGCATGCTCGGCCTCCTGATCGGCATCGGCCGGCTCGCGCCGCAACGGCGGCTCGTTTACGGCTTCTGCACGGGCTACCTCGTCTTCTTTCGCGGCACGCCGCTGCTCGTGCAGCTTTTCCTGCTGTTCTTCGGACTGCCGCAGTTCAACATCCTGCTGCCGGCGTTCGTCTGCGGCATGCTGGGACTCGGGCTCTATTCGGCGGCGTATGTCTCGGAGATCGTGCGCGGCGCGATCCAGTCCGTCGATCGCGGGCAGATGGAAGCCGCGCGTTCGATCGGCATGTCGTCGGCGCAGGCCATGCGCGCGATCATCCTGCCGCAGGCCGTGGTGCGCATGATTCCGCCGCTCGGCAACGAATTCATCGCGCTCATCAAGAATTCCGCGCTGGTCTCGCTGCTGACGATCGACGACCTGATGCATGAAGGCCAGAAGATCATCAGCGTTTCGTATCGCTCGCTGGAGGTGTATCTCGTGATTGCACTCGTCTATCTCGTGCTCACGCAGACGACAAACTATGCGCTGCATCGCGTCGAGCGCCGCTTGCGCGCAGGAGGGATGGTGCAATGAGCGCACAACCGGAACCGATCGTCAGCATTCGCGGACTCAAGAAGTCATTTGGTTCGCACCTCGTGCTCAACGGCATCGACTTCGACATTCAGCCGCAACAGGTCGTCGTGGTGATCGGCCCTAGCGGCTCGGGCAAGAGCACGTTCCTGCGCTGCTGCAATGGCCTCGAGCAGCCCGAGGGCGGCACCGTCGATATCTGCGGTCATCGCCTCGTGGAAAACGGCGCAATGCTCAAGGACCGCGCGCTCAACGCGCTGCGTACCGAAGTCGGCATGGTGTTCCAGTCGTTCAACCTGTTCCCGCACCTCTCGGTGCTGCACAATATCACGGTTGGACCGCGCATGTTGCGCGGGGCTTCGAAGGCGCAAGCCGAGTCCGCCGCGCTTGCGCTGCTCGAGAAAGTCGGGCTCGCGCACAAGGCGCATGTGATGCCGGCGAGCCTTTCGGGTGGGCAGAAGCAGCGTGTCGCCATTGCGCGCGCGCTTGCGATGCAGCCGCGCGTGATGTTGTTCGACGAGCCGACTTCCGCGCTCGACCCGGAGCTGGTCGGCGAGGTGCTGCAGGTCATGAAGCTGCTGGCTTCCGAGGGCATGACGATGGTGGTCGTCACGCACGAGATGGGCTTCGCGAAAGAAGTGGCCGACGTCGTGGTGGTGATGGACGGCGGCGAGATTGTCGAGGCGGGACCGCCTTCGACGATCTTCACCGCACCGGCACAGCCGCGCACGCGCAGTTTCCTGCAAGCGGTGTTGTCGCGCGCATGAGCCGATCGTCCGTACCCGAAGGCAGGGCAGGTGCAAAAGTGACGCTGCTGCGCGGCGTCGATCTCGTGCCCGCGCCCTGGAAAAACGGCGGCGGCGTGACGCGTGAAATCGCGACGGGTTGCGCAGCGAGCGCGCTGCCCGATGGGTTCGCGTGGCGTGCGAGTCTCGCGGATATCGCGCAAGCCGGGCCGTTTTCGTGCTTCGCGGGCATAGACCGCACGCTCGTGTTGATCGACGGTGCCGCCTTGCAGTTGAACGAGGCGAGCGCAGGAGGGCAAGAGCCTCACGCCACGCATACGCTGGAACGCGCGCTGGACGTCGCCCGCTTTGCCGGTGAAGCCGCAATCGATGCACGGATCGCCGCCGGGCCCGTGCGCGTGTTCAACCTGATGGTGCGCCGCGAGGCCGCGCGCGGCGCGCTCGAAGTGTGGCGCGAGGCAACGCGGCGCAGCGTGCATGCGCAGACCGTGTTGCTGCATGCCGTGCAACGTCAAGCCGAGGTGAGCGTGGCGGGCGAGGGCTTCATCGCACTCGCGCCCGGCGACACGTTGCGCGTGGACGCGGAGCAAGCCGTGGACCTCGAAACGCGCGTCGAGGGCGCGCTGCTTGTCGCCACACTCGATATCGCGCAAGCCTGATTTCATGAGCACCCTGATTCCTCCGCTTTCCATGACGAACGCGCTCTTCGCGGATCATGCGTATTTGCCCGGCGGTTGGCGCCGCAATGTGCTGTTCGAATGGGACGCCACGGGCACGTTGCGCCGAGTGACGCCCGATCTGGCGCAAGTGCCTCAAGGCGTTGCGCGCGCGGCGGGGCCGATCATGCCTGGCATGCCTAATCTCCATTCGCATGCGTTTCAGCGCGCGATGGCGGGCCTCACCGAATATCGCGCGAATCCCACCGACAGCTTCTGGAGCTGGCGCGACCTGATGTACCGCTTTGCGGCGCGCATCACGCCCGACGATCTTGCCGCGGTCGCAAGCTGGCTCTACGTGGAGATGCTCAAGGCGGGTTATACCTCCGTCTGCGAGTTTCACTACGTGCATCACGCGCAGGACGGCCAGCGTTATGCGAGCCCCGCCGAACTGGCGCAGCACGTGGTCGAGGCAGCGAGCGTGACAGGCATCGGCATGACGATGTTGCCCGTGCTCTACCAGTACAGCGGCTTCGGCGCGCAAGCGCCGCGCGACGATCAGCGGCGCTTCATCAACACGCCGGAACAATTGCTCGGCATCGTCGATGCGCTGCGTGCGTGGCGGCCCGAGCACGGCGCGTTGCGCTATGGCGTCGCGCCACATTCGTTGCGCGCGGTTTCGCATGATTCGTTGCGCGTGCTGCTGGAAGGTCTGGATCAGTCGCTTCCTGGTGCGCCCGTGCACATCCACATCGCCGAGCAGACGGCCGAAGTCGAGGCTTGCATGGCGACCGAGGGCGCGCGGCCCGTGCAATGGCTGCTCGATCGCTTCGATGTGAACGCGCGCTGGTGCCTCGTGCATGCGACGCATATCGATGCGCGGGAGACCGCCACGCTCGCGCAAAGCGGTGCGATTGCGGGCCTGTGCCTCACGACCGAAGCCAATCTCGGCGATGGCATTTTTCCCGCGCACGAGTATCTCGATGCGGGCGGCGCATTCGGCATCGGCTCGGATAGCCATATCGGCGTGGACTGGCGCGCCGAATTGCGCTTGCTCGAATACGGTCAGCGGCTCACGCGGCGCGAACGCAACGTGCTGGCGTCGCCCGAGACTGTGCCGGTGGCCGATCGTCTTTTCGACGCGGCGCTCGCGGGCGGCGCGAGTGCGACAGGGCGCAAGGTCGGCGCATTAAAGGAGGGCGCCCGCGCAGACTGGCTCGTGCTCGACGCGCAGCATCCGAACCTCGCGCAGCAGACGCCGCAAAGCTGGCTATCCTCAGTGGTGTTCTGCGAGCACGGCGAGACACCGGTGCGCGACGTCTATGTGGGCGGCGAGCAAGTCGTCGCGCAGCGCCGCCACCGCGACGAAGCGCGCCTATACGCCGATTATCGCAAGGCGTTGAACCATCTCCTCGCCGGCGCTTGAGTGCGCGGCCAACCGAACGGAGCCCTCATGACCGACCTCTTCACGCTCGAACGCGGCACGGCGCCGCTGCTGATCTCGATTCCCCACCTCGGCACGCAGATTCCCGAGTCGCTGCGCGACGCCTATACGGACATCGCGCTCACGGTCGCCGATACCGATTGGCATCTCGACCGGCTCTACGCGTTTGCGAAGACGCTGGGCGCGACGATACTCGGTGCGCGCGTGTCGCGCTATGTGATCGACCTGAACCGCCCGCCCAACGACGAAAGCCTGTATCCGGGGCAGACGACGACTTCGCTGTGCCCGACCGAAACGTTCCGTGGCGAGGCGCTCTATCGCGAGGGCCGCGCGCCTGATGCGCACGAGCGGCAAGGCCGCGTCGCCACGTACTGGCAGCCGTATCACGACGCGCTGCGCGCCGAGCTGCAGCGCCTGCGCGCGCAGCACGCCAACGTGCTGCTGTGGGAAGCGCACTCGATTGCGAGCGTGCTGCCGCGGCTATTCGACGGGAAGCTGCCCGATCTGAACATCGGCACGCAGGACGGCCGCACGGCGGCGGCAGCGGTGCAGGCGGCGGTCGAGCGCGCGGCGGCCGCGAGCGACTTCACGTGGATCGCGAATGGCCGCTTCGAGGGCGGCTACAACACGCGTCACTACGGCGCGCCACAGGACGGCGTGCATGCGGTGCAACTCGAAATGTGCCAGTCGACGTACATGAGCGAGGCAGCGCCGTTCGACTACGCGCCTTTGCTCGCGCAGAAAGTCGAGCCGGTGGTGAGCAGGATGGTTGGCGGCGCGTTAGAGGCCGTGAAGGCGATGAACGCCTCCGCGGGCTGATTGCGCGGCGCGTGAATGCACTATTAAGCGAATCCCTACCTTTCACGCAGCCGCCGACATCAAAGGCGTTCCGGTGCGAGCGCGGTCTCGACGACCTCGTCGCCGTCGGCGCTCACGCGCCATGCGCTAGCGCCGTCACGCCAGGCGAACACCCGATCGATGCGGGTATCGGCGTACAGCACCGCCGCGAAATCGTCGATCGCAACCGAGGGCGGCACGGCCCGCGCGCGCTGCGCGGCGTGCAGCGTTTCGCGCCGCTTCGGGTCGCTGCCGTAGTGCACGGCGCAGCCGCCGGGGAGAAACCCCAGGCATGGCAGCGGGCGGTAGGCGCCGCCCCAGAACGAGTCGGTGAGTCCGGCCTCGAACCAGCACATCGCGCCTGCGCTCATGCCGGCAAGCAGAATGCCCTGCTGCCACGCTTCGCGCAGCACGCCGTCGAGCGCCCATTCGCGCCACACCGCGAGCGCGGATTTCGTATTGCCGCCGCCGACGAATATCGCGTCCTGCTGCAACAGGGCTTCGCGATAGCTGGACGGTTTGATCGACCGGGAATCGGGCTGGCGGAAGAACGCCAGGTGAGACGTGTTGCAGCCGAGGGCGCCATACGTTTCGTGAAAACGGTCGATATGCGCGGGCAGATCGCCGCTTGGCGTGGCGAGAAAACAGACGGCCGGTTGTGTCTTCGCGGTTAAATCGCGAATGAGTCGATCGACCGGGGACGGCGTGCTCTCCATCATGAAGCCGCCGCCGCCGATTGCGAGGATTTGCCGCATGCGCTCTCCACGTAAGGCGAATGGCCGATGATAGCGCGGTGCCTGGCGCATTCGGGTTTGCCCCGTTCCGCGCGCCGCTCAGCGCGGGAAAGTACTCAGTTGTGCGGGCTACGATCGCGCTGCCGATCGTAGTATTCTCTAGCGACGCGGCCTCGGGGGGCGCTGATGTGCCATCGCGAAGCAGTCCAGACATCCACATAAAGAGGAGAGGTTGAATGAAGTTGAAGAAGCTCCTGTTCACAAGCGCGCTAGCCGTATCGGCACTCGGATTTACCGCCGTTTCCGCCCATGCGGAAGATCTGCTGGATTCGGTCAAACAGGCCGGGGTGCTGAAGATCGGTCTGGAAGGCACCTATCCCCCGTTCGATTCCCGTGACAGCAAGGGCGACCTCGTCGGCTTCGACGTGGACGTCGCGAAGGCCGTGGCGGCCAAGCTTGGGGTCAAGCCCGAGTTCATTCCCACCGAGTGGAGCGGCATTATCGCCGCGCTGCAGGCCGGCAAGTTCGACGTGATCGTCAATCAGGTGACCATTACGCCGCAACGTCAGCAGGCGCTCGACTTCAGCCAGCCGTACACGTACTCGGCCGCGCAGCTGATCCAGCGCTCCGACGACAAACGCGAATTCAAGACGCTCGACGAATTCAAGGGCGACAAGAAGCTCGGCGTGACGCTCGGCACCAACTATGACCAGATGGCGCGCGCCGTGCAGGGCATCAACGTGCAGACGTATCCCGGCGCGCCCGAGAAGCTGCGCGACCTGGCCGCGAAGCGCATCGACGCGACGATGGACGACCGCCTGATGCTGCCGTACATCATCAAGACGTCGAATCTGCCGCTGCGTCCGGGCGCCGTATTGCCGGGCGCCGATCAGCAAATGGCCATTCCGTTCCGCAAGGGCAATCCGAAGTTCGAGAAGGCGATCAACGACGCGCTCACTTCGCTCAAGCAGGACGGCACGCTCAAGAAGATCTCCATGCAGTGGTTCGGCCAGGACGTGACGCAACCGCTCGCGCACTAAGCTGCAGGCATTTCGCAATACTCGCGCCGGCCGCATTCATGGCCGGCGCGATCACTTCAACACCTCTTCCTACCGCGCTGCCTGCGTCTTGGTCCGCATCTTCGCGACCTCTGCTGCGCCCACCGCGCCTGCCTTGTTGTTCCAGCCCGCACGAACGAACGTGAGCACATCGGCGATCTGCTTGTCGCTTAGGACACCTGCATAAGCGGGCATGGGGTACGGCGCGGGCATGCCCTGGATCACGAGATCCCCGGTGCCGTTGAGCGTGACGTTGATGAGCGACGACGCGTCCTTCTCCAGCACGTTCGGATTGCCCGCGAGCGGCGCGAACATCGGCGCGAAGCCGCGCCCGTCGGCGCCGTGGCAATGCATGCAATACGCCGTGTAGACGCGCGCGCCCGCATCGTTCGCCGGACGCGAGAGCGACACTTTCGTCGCCTGCGCGTCATAGGCGTAGGCCGGTCCGCCGTCGTCGCCCTTCGCCGGCAGCGACTTCAGGTAGAGCGCGATCGCGTTGACGTCCGCGTCGTTCATGGCCTGGGTGCTCTTGTTGACCACATCGGTCATTGCGCCGAACGCCGAGGCGTGCTGATTTGCACCGGTCTTCAGGAACTGCGCGAGGTCCGCTGCGCTCCAGCGCCCGAGGCCCGTGTTGTGCGCGCCGGTCAGGTTCGAGGCGAACCAGCCGTCGAGCAGGGCGCCCGTGAGCCAGGCGTCGCCGCTTTCGTCTAGCGCTTTCTCGTTGAAGCCGATGCCGCGTGGCGTATGGCACGAGCCGCAATGGCCGAGACCCTGCACGAGGTACGCGCCGCGGTTCCATGCCGCGTCTTTGCCCGCTTTGTCCTGGTACGCGCCCTTTTCGAGGAAGACGGCGTTCCAGATCTTGAGCGGCCAGCGCATGTTCATCGGCCACTTGATGTCGGCGTCGCGGTTGCTCTGCTTGACCGGTTGCACGCCTTGCATGAAGTACGCGTAGAGCGCGGCGACGTCCTCGTCGCGCACCTTCGCATACGAGGGATAAGGCATCGCCGGATAGAGGTTGTGGCCGTCCCTGGCGACGCCCTCGCGCATGGCGCGCGCGAAGTCCGCTTGCGTGTAGCCGCCAATGCCGGTGTCCGGGTCGGGCGTGATGTTGGTCGAGTAGATGCGGCCAAGCGGTGTGCTCATCGGCAGGCCGCCTGCAAACGGCTTGCCGTGAGGCGCGGTGTGGCACGCCGCGCAGTCGCCCACGACGGCGAGGTAGGCGCCGTGCTGGATCGTGGCGGCGTCCGCGGTGCCCGCGGCGAGCGCGGGGCGCGCGCACACGCACGCAAATGCCGCGAGCGCGAGCGCTGCGCCGGCAACGCGGCGCAGGCCGCGGGCTCGTTGGGATGCGTCGATCGTTTTCGTCATGGTTCGCTCCCTCAAGCCGACTGCGCGGACGCGCCCGCGTTCGCGAGCTGGCGGCCCACGGGCAAGTGCCGCAGACGCTTTCCGGTCGCCGCATAGATCGCATTGGCGACGGCCGGTATGACCGCCGCGGTCCCGGGCTCGCCGATCCCGCCGGGCGCTTCGGCGCTCTTTACCAGATGCACCTCGATCACCGGCATCTGGTCGATGCGCATGATCCGGTAGTCGGTGAAGTTGGTTTGCATGACGCGTCCGCGCTCGATCGTGATCTCGCCCCATAGCGCCGCCGTGATGCCGAACACGATGCCGCCCTGGATCTGCGCCTCGATGGTCTCGGGATTCACGGCCATGCCGCAATCCACGGCGCACACCACGCGGTCCACGCGCACTTCGCCGTCGTCGACGGTGACGTCCGCGACCATGCTGAGGAAGCTGCCGAACGCGTGCATCACTGCGACGCCGCGCCCTTGGCCCTTCGGCATGGGCGGCCCCCAATTTGCGGCGCGCGTGGCCACGTCGAGCACATTGAGTGCGCGCGGCGACTTGCCGAGCAGATTGCGGCGGTAGGTGACCGCATCGGTTTTCGCGGCCACGGCCAGTTCGTCGACGAAGCTCTCGACCACGAACGTGCCGCGCGTGGGCCCTACGCCGCGCCAAAACGCGGTGGGCACCGCATGCGGCTCCTGGCGCACGTATTCGATCAACTGGTTCGGCAGGTCGTAGGGGAGGTCGGCGGCCACTTCCACGGCGTCCGGATCGACGCCGTGCTGGAACGCGGGGGGCGCGAAGCGCGCCATGATCGACGAGCCCGCGATACGGTGCTGCCAGGCCACGGGCTTGCCGTTCGCGTCGAGGCCGGCGGACAGGCGGTCGTAGTAATAAGGCCGGTACATGTCGTGCTGAATGTCCTCCTCGCGCGTATAGAAGACCTTGACCGGCACGCCGAGCTGTTTGGCGATCTTGACGGCCTGGGTAATGAAATCGGTTTCGAGTCGCCGCCCGAAGCCGCCGCCAAGCAGGTGATTGTGCAGTGTGACCTGCTCGGGCTTCAGACCTGTGACGGCCACGGCCGCATCCACGGCGCGCGTGGGTACCTGGCTGCCCACCCAGATTTCGCAGCTATTGGGTTGCACGTGGACCGTGCAGTTGACCGGCTCCATCGTTGCGTGCGCAAGGAACGGCTGTTGATAAACGGCGTCGATGCGCGTTTTTGCGGTGCCGAACCCCTGCTGCACGTCGCCGTCCTTGCGCGCGACGGCGCCTTCGCGTTGCGAGGCGCTCGCGAGATCGGCGACGATCTGCTGCATCGAAACGGTCGCGCCCGCGCCTTCGTTCCACTCGACGACGAGCGCCGCGGCGCCCCGTTTGGCGGCCCACGTGTGCGCGCCGATCACGGCCACGGCGTTGTCGATCTTCACGACCTGCGTGACGCCGGGAACCTGCTTTGCGTGCGTGTCGTCGACCTTCGCGAGCGTGCCGCCGAACACAGGGCAGTTCACGATGGCGGCGTAGACCATGTCGGGCAGGCGCACGTCGAGGCCGAAAAGCGCCGAGCCGTCGACCTTCTCGGGCGAGTCGAGGCGCTTCGTGGGCTTGCCGACCAGCGTGAAGTCTTTCGGGTCCTTGAGCGCGACCTTCTGCGGCACGGGCAGATGGGCGGCCGCATCGACGAGCTGGCCATAGGCGATGCGCCGGCCGCTCGCGTCGTGCAGCACCTCGCCCGCTTTGGCGTGGCAGGTGGCGGGATCGACTTGCCACTGCTGTGCCGCCGCCTGGATTAGAACGGTGCGCGCGGCGGCGCCCGCTTCGCGCATGGGCTGCCAGGCAAAGCGAATCGACGTCGAGCCGCCCGTAAGCTGACCGCCCAGCAGCGGATCGGTGAAGAGCTTCGCATTGGGCGGCGCGTGATCGATCGTGACGCTATCGAGCGGCACTTCGAGTTCTTCCGCAATCAGCATCGGAATCGAGGTGTACACGCCTTGCCCCATCTCCACCTTCGGGACGATGAGCGTGACCTTGCCCGAGCGGTCGATCTGCACGAACGCGTTCGGCTCGAACACGCCGTCTTGCGGGGCTTCGTTGCCGTCGCCGCCAACGACCGATCGACGCGTCTGGCTGTCGCCCTGCGCGCCGGCCGAAAAGCTGATGCCGAGCAGCAGGCCGCCGCCTGCCGCCGCGCCGAGCTTGAGAAACGTGCGGCGCGAGAGCGGGCCGCTTGCGGTGACGTGAAGCTTGCGTTCTGGCGCGCCGTTTTGCGCATCGAGGAGACCCTGTGACATCTCAGGCCTCCTTCGCGGCTTGCTTGATGGCGGCGCGAATGCGCGCATAGGTGCCACAGCGGCAGATGTTGCCCGCCATGGCGGCGTCGATATCCGCGTCGCTCGGGTCCGGGTTCGCGGCGATGAGCGCTGTCGCAGACATCACCTGCCCCGATTGACAGTAGCCGCACTGCACGACGTCGATCTCGCGCCAGGCCTTCTGCACCTTCTGTCCAGCGGGGGTGGCGCCGATCGCCTCGATGGTGGTGATCTTGCGGCCCGCAATGGCCGCGACGGGCAGCACGCACGAGCGCGCCGCCTCGCCGTCGAGATGCACCGTGCATGCGCCGCACTGTGCAATACCGCAGCCGAACTTCGTGCCGGTGAGGCCGACAATGTCGCGCAGAACCCAGAGCAGCGGCATGTCGGGCGGCGCGTCGACCGTATGAGTTTCTCCGTTGATTGTTAGCGTCGTCATCCAGCGGCTCTCCGAGAGTGGGGATTTGTCATTTCGATCGTGCAATCGAAGCGTCCGCGCACTGGCTGTTTCGCCTGGGTTGCCTAATGGGCAAGCCAAAGCGCAAGACCCGTGGGCACGGCCTTTCGAAAACCGCTCGAGTGTAGCGCCACCTTTAAATACGTGCAGAAAACGGTCCGCCGAGCTTTCCTGCGGCGCCGAACAGGCAGACATACCTTGACTTCCGTTTAGATGACGATCCCCGTCTAAACAACATCACGCGCGAGGACGCGTTCCGGGCGGTCGTGGACGCATACAAGTCCACCGGTCATCGCGACGCGCGCGGCGGCGTCGCGCGGGCGCGAGAATGCGAAGAGCCACGCAGCAAGCGATCACTGGATCGCCGAGCGTTTGCTCAAGTGGTTAGGCGTGCAGATCATTCATTCTTTTCCGAATGGCTGATCTTCCCGTGGGGGCGCGACACGATCGGCTCAGCACGCCGCGTTCATCGCGGCCGTGCAGCGCACCTATGGCGCGGGGCAGGGCGCGCGCTTCAGCAGCTACTGAGGTGAACGCCATGTACATGTCCACGCCGCAGTTCATCAACGCGGACGAATCGGGTCTGGGGGCGGATATCAGCGGCAGTTGTCGTCGACGACGAATCAGCAGACGGTTGTCGCGATCGACATGCGGCACCGGTTCCAGGCGACGTGCAGCCTAAAACAGGCTGACTACGCTGACGATGCTGCTCACGCCGGTGTCAGCGATAACACCGGCGCCAGCACCGGCGCCGGCGAGCATCGTCCCGCGGCACACCGGCGCGCCGCAGCGGCAGATGTATTCGCGCACGGTGTCTTCGCAGGCGTCGTCGGGCAATTCGAGCGCGTAGTCGATGAACAGCTCTTCGCCTGGCAGGATGTCGCGGCACGCGTCGATGAACACGTGGCCGTTGATTTCGATGGTTTCGCAGTTCGCCTGGCACGCGTGATTGAGCCAGCGCGCCCAGTTGCCGCCCTGGCCGCCGTCGATCACGCGGCCATCGGAAAGGCCGAAGAGAAACGTATGCGCGCCGTCTTCACGCAGACGATAACGCCGCGCTGCGCTGCGCCAGCTCATGATCTTGCCTTTGTACTCGAAGATGCGCTCGCCGGCCCGCAGCGGGCGCAACGCATAGACGCCTTTTCCGTGCACCGGCGACTGCCGGACAGTCATTCGTTTGCTCATGGCCATCTTCGCGCGTTGAACGCATGCAGTATAAGCGGCCACGATGAAAGCGAGTGATGAAAATGGATATGCGCAGCGACGCTGCGTATTGCGCCTTCGCACACTGCGTGCACCGTATTGAGGCGGGCAGCGCAAGACTCTTCGCTTCTAACAAGTGTGCGCTCCACAGTTGACCTCGCGGGCAGGATCAGGGCAACATACCCGGGTTTCTTTCGCGGGTTTCCGGATCCAATTCTCGAGTGGGTATATGGCAAGCACGAATGAGCCAGGCGCAGATGCCTCGCTGACCTATCGGCTGAAGGCATTGACCAAGATCGCCGACCGCATGAGCAGCGAGATGTCGCGCGACAAGCTAGGTGTGCCGTATCCGGAGGCGAGCATCATCGCCGCGATCGGCACGTTTGGTCCGCAAACCGTGATGGATATCTCGCGGCGTGCCAACCTCGACAAGAGTCAGGCGAGCCGCACGGTCGAGGCCATGCTCTCGAAGGAGATCCTCGCGCGCACGGGCAACGACAAGGACGGGCGCAGCGTCATCATTTCGCTCACCGCCGAAGGCCGCAAGATTTTCAAGAAGATCGGCCCGACGTTGGACAAGCGCGAAAGCGACCTTTACCACGGGCTGAACGAGGCCGAGCGCGTCGCGCTGCGCTTCCTGCTCGACAAGATCCTCGCGTCACACGGCTGGGACGCTACTCCCTGACCGCCTCCTGGTCCGTGCATGAATTTCCGGTACGCGATCAGTCATTGAATCGTCATCAAATTGCCATCGTTGGCGACGACATGTCCCCAACGAACGGGCTATTTTCGGCACCACGGTTGACTTGTCATGTAACTGAAGGCGGCCGGCAGGGAGCGCAGAAAATCGAGGCAACGATGTTCAGGAACATTAGATATCTGGGCCTGGTGGTGAATCGCACGCGCGTGCAGACCGCGCGAGTCATCGCCTGCGAAGCCCCGCACGCCCGGCCGCTATGACTGCTTCGGCGCCTGGATCATCTTCCAGCCGTTGCCGGCAGGATCCCGGAAACCCGCGTCGACGCTGCCGTAGCGGTCCACAGGCTCCTGGGTGAATTCCACACCCAGGCCCTTCAGGCGCTCGTAGCTCGCGCGGCAGTTCTCAACGGCGAGCACGAGGGGCGGCATGGCGCCCTTGGCGACCATAGCGCGCAGCGTTTGCGCGGTGGCCTCATCGTGCACGGGCGGCCCGGGCAGGAAGAGCCCGAGCTGGAACGATAGCTGCTCCGGGTGCTGGACCGTGAGCCAGCGGTACGCGCCATTACGCACGTCGGTATGCACACGGAATCCGAGCTTGTCGACGTAGAACTTGAGCGCCTCGTCCTGGTCGTCGACGTACAGGCCCACCACATTGATACCCTGATTCATGACACCTCCCTGGTTAGTGACTGCACTTCAGGGCCGCACTTTAGCGTTGCCCGCGCGCCGGCGCTTCTCCAAAACTGCTGTGGTGAGATCGGGCCGCTGCGCGGCCTTCAGCACGCAAGCGGGTACGCGGTCGATCTCGGGCAGGTTGGCCCGCGCCTGAACGCGCATGGCGCTGGGGCTCGAGCCGGTCACGTCGCGGAAGGTGCGGCCAAAGGTGCCAAGACTCTCCCAGCCGGTGGCGAAGGCGATATCCGTGATGTCGAGATCGGTGTCGCGCAGCAGGGTGGTGGCTTGCTCGATGCGCCGCGTGAGCAGATAGCGATGCGGCGGGAGGCCGAAGGCGCGCTTGAAGGAGCGCGCAAAATGCGCTTCGGAAACGCCACTGACCTCGGCCAGGCGCTTGACGGGCCAGGCCTCGTGAGAGGCGGCGTCCATGCGATCCTTCGCGCGCAACAGACGGCGCAGCAGGGCCGGGTCCAGCAGGGGATCGACTTGGTGCGGTTCGGGATGCGCATCGGAGAGCGTGGGCGCCTCGGCGTGGAGGGCTGCGCTAGCTGGCATGCAATCGTCTGGAGTGGGCGGCATGCCGGTAGTTTAGGCCCAACGGCGATCGATGGCCGACGATTGGCCTTGATCAGTTGGGCCTGCGAGGCGTCGCTCACTGCGATTCGACGAACTGGATGATCTCGCCGTTGTCGCGCTTGAGGTACAGGTCGGCGCCTTTCATCCGCACTTCGTTGCACGAATACGGAATCTTGCTGCCTTTGCTGCAGATCTTGCCGTCCTCGGCTTTCCAGTCGCCGTGGTCGGCAAAGCCCTTGCTCGACTTGAAGTCGTAGTCGCCGTTATTGCCGTACTGCACATGCCACGTGCTGCCGTCGGCGATCTTGATGTCGAACGCCTTGCCGGAGAGGCGTTGCTGGATGTCGGCCGCGCTGGGGCTGGCGGAACCGTCCGGGAATGCCGCCGAGTCCGCAAAAGCCGCAGCGGGAACGATGAGCAGGAGGGCAAGCAGCTTCTTCATGGGAGGTCTCCTGAAAAGCCCGGTTACTGCCTTGCATCGACACGATGGAGCGGCGCGCTCGTCCGGGGCATAGCCCGATGGCTGGCGTGGAGGCGGGCGTTGCGTGTTTCGCGTGACCTTTTCACTATAGCGCTGGGCGCTTGCGCCAATGTGGCCTGGCGCACACAAGGCGTGTAACCGGAGCCGCACGTCGATGCCCGCGCATCGTTGCGCATGCCCCCGAGGCGCGCTGGCGGCCCCTGAAACGACTGCCCGCCACGACGTTACTTTAGCCGTCCTGCGAGGAACTGCTGGAGCCGCTCGCTGCGCGGCGCATTGAGCACTTCCTTGGGGTCGCCTTGCTCTTCGATCTTTCCCTTGTGCAGAAACACGACGTGATTCGACACGTTGCGCGCGAAGCCCATCTCGTGCGTGACGACGATCATGGTGCGGCCTTCTTCCGCGAGCTTCTGCATGACCTTGAGCACTTCGCCCACGAGTTCGGGGTCGAGCGCGGAAGTGGGCTCGTCGAACAGCATCACTTCGGGCTCCATGGCCAGCGCGCGTGCAATCGCCACGCGCTGCTGCTGGCCGCCGGAAAGATGCGAGGGGTACTTGTCCTCGACGCCGGCAGCCAGCCCTACCTTGTCGAGGTACTTGCGCGCGCGGGCCTCGGCCTCGCTGCGGGAGAGGCCAAGCACGCTGAGCGGCGCCTCGATGATGTTCTCGAGCACGGTCATGTGCGCCCAGAGATTGAAGTGTTGAAAGACCATCGAAAGGCGCGTGCGCATCTTCTGGAGCTGCTTCGGATCGCTCACGCGCAGCGCGCCGCCGCGGTCGGCGCTCGTGCGGATCTCCTCGCCGTTGAGCGTGATGCGTCCCGAGCAGGGCGATTCGAGAAAGTTAATGCAACGCAGGAACGTGCTCTTTCCCGAACCGCTCGATCCGATCAGGCTGATTACGTCGCCAGCCTTTGCCTTGAGCGATACGCCCTTCAAAACCTCGTTCTCGCCGAACTTCTTGTGCAGGTCGTCGACAATCAGCTTGTACATACTCGGTTCACTCCATCAGGACTGAAATTCTTAATGGCCTTGCGGCTTCAAATAGGCCAGCACACGTGTTTCGAGGCGGCGGAAACCCCAGATCAGGGCGAAGACGATGGACGCATAGAGCGCCGCTGCGATGCCGTACGCCTGGAACGTCATATAGGTGGCGGAATTCGCGTCGCGCGCCACTTTCAGGATGTCGGGCACGGTCGCGGTGAAAGCCAGCGTCGTGGCGTGCAGCATGAGAATCACTTCGTTGCTGTACGAGGGCAGCGCGCGCCGCAACGCGGAAGGCAGGATGATGCGCGTGTAGATCCTGGTCTTCGACATGCCATACGCCTGGGCCGCTTCAATCTCGCCATACGCGGTCTCGCGAATCGCGCCCGCGAAAATCTCGGTGGCATAAGCGCACTCGTTCAATGCAAACGCGAGCAGCGTGCAGTTCATGGCACTGCGAAAGAAGTCGCCAAGTACCGGATTGGCCTGCACGAAGTGCAGACTGTAGAGGCCGGTGTAGAAGAGCAGCAACTGCACGTAGAGCGGGGTGCCGCGGAACACGTAGGTATAGACCCAAACCGGCCGCGAAAGCCACGGGTTGCGCGACGCGCGCGCAATGGCGAGCGGCACGGCGAGCAGGAAGCCCGCCACGATCGACACCACCAGCAGCCAGAGCGTGATGGCGAGGCCGCTCGTGTTGAAACCGTCGCTGTACAGATAGTTGGGCCAGTATTGACGAAGCAGTTCGATCACAGCGCTGCCCTCCGCACACCAGTCGAGTAGCGCTTTTCGAGGCGGTGCAATGCCAGGTTGGAAACCGTCGTGATGGCGAGATAAATCGCGCCGGTCACGAGCGTGAAAAAGAAGAACGCCTGGGTGGCCTTGCCCGCATCCTGCGCGGCCTTCACCACATCGGCGAGACCGATGATCGAAACCAGTGCCGTGGCCTTCACGAGCACCTGCCAGTTATTGCCGATGCCTGGCAGCGCGAAACGCATCATCTGTGGAAACAGGATGCGTGTGAACACGCGCGTGGAACTCATGCCGTATGCAAAGCCGGCTTCAATCTGCCCGCGCGGCACCGCGAGAAACGCGCCGCGGAAAGTCTCGGTGAAATACGCCCCGTAAATGAAGCCGAGCGTGATGACGCCGGCAACGAACGGGTCGATGTCGATCTGGTCCATGCCCATCATGTCAGTCACGTCGTTGAGCCAGATCTGGATGCTGTAGAACAGCAGCAGCATGAGCACGAGATCGGGCACCGCGCGAATGAGCGTGGTGTACGCCGTGCCGATGCGCGAGAGCATGCGGTTGGGTGAGAGCTTCGCGGCAGCACCCGCAAGCCCGAGCAGAAACGCGGCGCCGAGCGAAAGCACCGCGAGCTTGATGGTTTCCCACGTGCCCGCAAGGAGCAGCGGGCCGAAGCCTTGAAAGACCATGGAATGTTGTCCTTGTTCAGGGGAGCAGCGCTCCCTCTGGTTGTTGCAGATGAAGACGGCGCGCTTAACCGCCGTACACGTCGAAGTCGAAATACTTCGACTCGATCTTCCTGTACGTGCCGTCCTTGATCATGTCGGCGATGGTCTTGTCGATCTTCGCCTTGAGGTCGGCATCTTCCTTGCGCAGGCCGATGGCAGCGGCGCCCGTGGGAATTTCCGCGCCTGCGAATGCAAAGCCTGCGCCGCGCGGCGTCTTCAGGAAGCCGAGATTGGCCTGCACTTCGTCTTGCAGCGCGGCGTCGAGGCGTCCCGACTGCAGATCCAGATAGACCTGGTCCTGGTTCTGGTAGGGAATGACGTTGATGCCCTTGGGCGCCCAGTTCTGCTTCGCGTAGGTCTCCTGAATCGAGCCTTGTTCGACGCCTACCGTCTTGCCTTGCAGCGAAGCGATGGTCGGCTGCAGCGGCGAGCCCTGCTTCGCGACGAGGCGCGTCGGCGTGTTGAAGAGCTTGGCCGAGAAGGCGATCTGCTGCTCGCGCTGCGGGGTGATCGTGAGCGCGGACAGCGCGCCGTCGAACTTCTTGGCCTTGAGGCCCGGAATCATGCCGTCGAAATCCTGCTCGACCCATACGCACCTGGCGTTCAGGCGCCGGCAGATCTCGTTGCCGAGGTCGATGTCGAAACCGACCAGCTTGCCATCGGTCGCCTTCGACTCGAACGGTGCGTAGCTCGCGTCGGTGCCGAAGCGGATGGTGGACCAGTCTTTCGCATACGCACCACCTGCGGCAAGGGCGAGGGCGACACACAAGGCGAGTTTCTTCATGAAGTCTCCGATAAGAATGGTTGGCGTGTGCCCGGTCATGGACTGGAGGTTTGGGCCGGCAAGTTGTCTATACAATTATCGATGTGTCGCAAAGAGCGACAATCGGTGTTATCACCTGGTGCGTTTCGATGGCTGTAATCGAGCAATGAATTAATTCAGGCGTTATGAGGCAGAGGTACGGGTATACGTGGAGCAGATTGAACTTGTATAGACAAGCTCGCTTCGGTAATCTAATTCCACCTTGTCCAGACAACTTTGACTTCGCAATGAACCTCAAACTCACTCCCGGCCACCTGACCCTGTCCCAACTGCGCCAGATCGCGCGTGCCCATGAAAACGGTGGCGTGAAGCTCGAGCTCGATCCGGCCAGCTTCGCGGCCATCGACGCGGGCGCACGCGCCGTTGCCGAGATCACGGCGAAGGGCGAGCCCGCCTATGGCATCAATACGGGTTTCGGGCGTCTGGCGAGCACGCATATTCCGCGTGAGCAGCTCGAACTCCTGCAGCGCAATCTGGTGCTTTCGCATGCCGTGGGCGTGGGCGAGCCGATGTCGCGCCCGGTCGTGCGTCTCTTGATGGCGTTGAAGCTGTCGAGCCTGGGCCGCGGTCATTCGGGCATCCGCCGCGAAGTGATGGACGCGCTCATCACGCTGTTCAACGCCGACGTGCTGCCTGTGATTCCCGTGAAGGGCTCGGTGGGCGCTTCGGGCGACCTCGCGCCGCTCGCGCATATGTCCTGCGTTTTGCTGGGCGTGGGCGACGTGTTCGCAAAGGGAGAGCGCATGAGCGCCGTCGAAGGCTTGCGTCTCGTCGGCCTCAAGCCGCTCGCGCTGCAGGCCAAGGAAGGTCTCGCACTGCTCAACGGCACGCAGGCTTCGGCCGCACTCGCGATCTACAACATGTTCGCGATCGAAGACCTGTACCGCACGGCACTCGTCTCGGGCGCGCTCTGCGTGGATGCGGCGGCCGGTTCGGTGAAGCCGTTCGACGCGCGCATTCATGAGCTGCGCGGCCATCGCGGCCAGATCGAGGCGGCTGCGGCCTATCGCACGCTGCTCGAAGGCTCGGCGATCAACCTCTCGCACCGCGACTGCGGCAAGGTCCAGGACCCGTACTCGCTGCGCTGCCAGCCGCAGGTGATGGGCGCGTGTCTGGACCAGATGCGCCACGCGGCGCAGGTCCTGCTCATCGAGGCGAACGCGGTGTCGGACAATCCGCTGATCTTTCCCGAAACGAATGAAGTGCTCTCGGGCGGCAACTTCCACGCGGAACCGGTGGCCTTCGCCGCCGACAATCTCGCGCTGGCCGCCGCCGAAATCGGCGCACTGGCCGAGCGCCGCATCGCGCTGCTCATCGACGCGACGCTCTCTGGCCTGCCGCCATTCCTCGTGAAGGACGGCGGCGTGAACTCGGGCTTCATGATCGCGCACGTCACCGCGGCTGCGCTGGCATCGGAAAACAAGACGCTCGCGCATCCGGCTTCGGTCGATTCGCTGCCGACCTCGGCAAACCAGGAAGACCACGTTTCGATGGCGACGTTCGCCGCGCGCAAGCTCGCCGACATCGCCGAGAACACGGCCAACATCCTCGCGATCGAACTGCTCGCCGCGGCCCAGGGCGTGGACCTGCGCGCGCCGCATCACACGAGCCCGGCGCTCGCGCATGTGATGCAGTCGGTGCGCGCCGAGGTGCCGCATTACGACCTCGACCGCTACTTCGCGCCGGATATCGAGGCGATGACGAATCTGGTGCAGAGCGGCGCGATCGCCAAACACAGCCCGCTGGCGTTCGAGTCCGAGCAATAAGCGCTGAACGCCAAATAAAAACAGTTATCCTGAATAACATCCGAGACGAAGACGTTATGAACCAACCGAACTTCACCGACCCGCGCCTCGACCCGACCCGCACGATCCGCGCGCCGCGCGGCAGCGAGAAGGTCTGCAAGACCTGGCTGGCGGAAGCCGCCTACCGGATGATCCAGAATAATCTGGACCCCGAAGTCGCCGAGCATCCGCATGCGCTCGTGGTGTATGGCGGCATCGGCCGCGCCGCGCGCAACTGGGAGTGCTTCGACCAGATCCTCGCGTCGCTGAAGGACCTGAACGAGGACGAAACGCTGCTGATCCAGTCGGGCAAGCCCGTGGGCGTGTTCCGCACGCACGCGGACGCCCCGCGCGTGCTGCTCGCGAACTCGAACCTCGTGCCGCACTGGGCCACGTGGGAACACTTCCACGAACTGGACCGCAAGGGCCTCATGATGTACGGCCAGATGACCGCGGGCAGCTGGATCTACATCGGCTCGCAGGGCATCGTGCAGGGCACCTACGAGACGTTCTATTCGGTCGCGAACCAGCACTTCAACGGCGACCCGAAGGGCCGCTGGATCCTCACGGGCGGCCTCGGCGGCATGGGCGGCGCACAGCCGCTCGCGGCGACGATGGCGGGCTTCTCGATGATCGCGGTGGAATGCGACGAGACGCGCATCGACTTCCGCCTGAAGACGCGCTACGTGGACCGCAAGGC
>NZ_JAMBPQ010000021.1 GCF_024206495.1 Paraburkholderia sp. CNPSo 3272
TGACGTCGTCGTCATATTCGAAAAGGGCGAACACGTCCTTCTCGGCGAGCTTTGGTGCGGTGAACGGCACGCCGCTTATTGCTGCCTCAAGGCGCATGCGGTTCAGCGCTATGCGGGCGAGCAGGTCGGAGCGGGCCTGTTCCTCGGGCCGATAGCCGCCGCCCACATCGGAATGCACGCCCGGCAATACGATTTCTTCGTAGAATGCCTGCGTGCCGCGCACGGGCGTCACGGGAAAGCAGGCACGCAGCTCGTGGCCGGCGACGAAGTGCACGCACCGCTCCACCTGCTCGGGCACCAGCATGCGCATGTCGGAAAGGTTATGGGCCGGTAGCCCCACCGACTCCACCGTATCGAACACCCCGAGAAAGCGGAAATGCAGCGGTGCGGACTGGCCGTCCACCGCCGTCGGACACGGCCAGTGCGGCACGCCGTCTTTCAGCGTGCACTTCTTCAGCAGCCGGTTCACGAACGCCCGGGCGAGTGTGGCACCGCGCGAAAAACCGAACACCGCAATGTCGATGCGACTAACCTTGTGATTGTTCGCCAAGCTTTCAACAAGTTCTTTCTCGGCCTTCGCCAAACGCACGTCGCCACCCAATCCGATACCACCACCCAGCATTTCGCTGTCGCGGATCTTTTCCCACCAGCTCGGATCACTGGCATCGAGCGGCGTGCCGACACCAGGATAGTATAATCGGTTGATAAGTGGTGCTTCGCTTTCGTCAACATGCCCCGCGAACAAACGGGCAATGTTGGACAGTTTCTGCTTTGGTTCGTCGATCCGGCGATTGTTTTCCGTGCCGTCGAAGAAGAAGCTGAACCACGGCTGCTGCTCGCAGGTGGTGCAGATCATGAATTCTTCCGCATGCAGCTGCGTGGCGGTTTTCATCGACTGCAAAAAGTGCATCGGATTGTCAGTTATCCAGTCCTGCATCGTTATTCTCCTATGTGGCGCATCACGCGCTGCCCCGAAAACAGTTTATCGACGCGTGGACTCGGCAAGCCGCTTTCCCCGCGGTCCGGTATTAACTCAGCTTCTAGCTGATGGTCGTCAAAAAATCGAACCATCAAGATGTTGTAGGAGTCTTTTTTCTTTGGCATCGCGCCAATGACCACGACATCCTTGCTGTACGTCTTCCACTCTGACCTAGCTTCCTGACGCCCACCGATGCGCCACACCACCTTGATCGTCTGCCCGACTCCTGGGATCAGTGAGCAGCATTCACGTCCGCCTTTGCCCCCTCGCGAAAACTCCGAAACCTGAATACCTCCCATTCCAGTGTCTTTCCCTGAAGCCGTTTGAATCCAGAATTCGTGGATGTAGTCCTCGGTATAGTTCGCACTCCATGCCGATGCATCCACGTAGACACTTGGCTGAACGACGGCGCACCCGGTCAGCGTGCTCAACAACACTATGAAGAACCCACATATCACGCGTCTCATTGCTCACCCTTCGTTCGGTTCATCGTCTACCGCCACCACGCCGTCGTAACGCCTTCTCTATTGACTCGCGACAACTTCCAAGGACTACTTTCTCAGCGGCAAGTCAAGATCTCGATTATTTCTCGTGCCATCGAAGAAAAAACTGAACCACGGCTGCTGCTCGCACGTGGTGCAGGTCATGAATTCTTCCGCATGCAGCTGCGTGGCGTTATTCATCGACTGCGAAAAATGCATCGGATTGTCGATTATCCAGTCCTGCATCGTTATTCTCCCATCTGGCGCATCACGCGCCGCCCCGAAAACAGTTTGTCGACGCGAGGACTTGCCGAACCGCCCGGTTCCCCTCGGTCCGGTATTAACTCTGCTTCTACGTCATGGTCGTGAAAGAATCGGACCATCAAGATGTTGTAGGAATCTTTCTTCGTTGGCATCGCGCCAGTGACCACGACGTCCCTGCTATACGTCTCCCACTCTGACCTGGTTTCTTGCCGCCCTCCAATGCGCCACACCACCCTGATCGTTTCCCGACGCCTGGAATTCGCGAACAGCATTCGGAGGATCCCGTTCCCCCCTAGAGAATTCCTTGACCTGAATACCACTCAGCAGCGGATTCTTCCCGGACGTTGTTTCAAGGTGGAACTCAGGAATATAGTCCTCGGTGTAGTTCGCACTCCATGCTGATGCATCGACATATCCGCCTGACTGGCTAAGGGCGCACCCGCCCGCGCCAAATACCATCACCAGGAACGCGCCTACCATCCATCTCATTGTCTGCCTCGCTTTTTTTCGATTGCGGTTACCACGGTAGCAGTTCGCACGAGGTGCAGGTCATGGATTCTTCTGCATAGCAGTTGCGTGGCAGTCTTCATCGACGGCAAAAAGTTCATCGGTTTGGCGGTTATCCAGTCACGCATTTTCATTCTCCCATTTGTCGCATGACTCGACGCCCATAAAACAATTGATCCACTCGGGGACTTGGCTTGCCATCGGGCTCTGCTGATTCAGAAACGAATTCGGCCTCGATATTGTGGCCGGGAAAGAAACGTACAATCAAAAAATTCATCGCGTCAGGCGCGCTCGACGTCGCACCCGCGATTGCTACGTCTTTGCTGTACGTCTTCCACTCTGACCTGGTTTCTTGCCGCCCCCCAATGCGCCACACCACCCTGATCGTTTTCCCGACGCCTGGAATTGGCGAGCAGCATTCGGAAGAGCCCGTTCCCCCCCTAGAGAATTCCTTGACCTGAATACCATTCAGCAGCAGATTCTTTCCGGACGTTGTTTCAAGGTGGAACTCAGGAATATAGTCCTCGGTGTAGTTCGCACTCCATGCCGATGCATCGACATATCCGCCTGACTGGCCAAGGGCGCACCCGCCCGCGCCAAATATCATCACCAGGAACGCGCCTACCATCCATCTCATTGTCTGCCTCGCTTTTTTTTCGATTGCGGTTACCACGGTAGCAGTTCGCACGAGGTGCAGGTCATGGATTCTTCTGCATGCTGCTGCGTGGCAGTCTTCATCGACCGCAAAAAGTGCATCGGGTTATCGGTTATCCAGTCCTGCACTTTCATTCTCCCATTTGTCGCATGACTCGACGCCCATAAAACAATTGATCCACTCGGGGACTTGGCTTGCCATCGGGCTCTGCTGATTCAGAAACGAATTCGGCCTCGATATTGTGGCCAGGAAAGAAACGTACAATCAAAAAATTCATCGCGTCAGGCACGCTCGACGTCGCACCCGCGACTGCCACGTCTTTGCTGTACGTCTTCTACTCTGACCTGGTTTCTTGCCGCCCCCCAACGCGCCACACCACCCTGATCGTCTGACCGACTCCTGGGATCAGTGCGCAGCATTCACGTCCCCCTTTGCCGCCTCGCGAAAACTCCGAAACCTGAATACCCCCCATTCCAGTGTCTTTCCCTGAAGCCGTTTGAATCCAGAAGTCATGGATATAGTCTTCGGTATAGTTCGCTCCCCACGCCGACGCATCGACGTAGCCACTCGGCTGACCGACGGCGCACCCGGTCAGCATGATCAACAACGGTACGAAGAATCCACATATCACGCGTCTCATTGCTCACCTTTCGTTCGGTTCATCGACTACTGCCACCACGCTGTCGTAACGCCTTCTCTATTGACTCGCGACAACTTCCAAGGATTACTTTCTCAGCGGCAAGTCAAGATCTCGATTATTTCCCGCGCCATCGAAGAAAAAACTGAACCACGGCTGCTGCTCGCAGGTCGTGCAGGTCATGAACTCTTCTGCGTGCAGTTCCGTGGCGGTTTTCATTCCCTGAAGGAAATGCTGTGGATCGTCGGTTAGCCAGTCCTGCATAGTTACTCTCCCATCTGACGCATTACGCGCACGCCGTAATACAGCTTGTCGACGCGAGGACTTGCCGATTCACCAGCTTCCCCACGGTCCGATATCAGCTCCACTTCGACCTGGTGATTCGGAAAGAATCTGGTCATCAGAATGTTGAAGGCACCCTTCTTCATTGGCATGCTTCCCTTCACCACCACGTCGCGGCTATATGTCTTCCCCAGCCGCGCCTCTTCATCACGCCTTCCTGCTCGCCATACCACTTTGACCGTCTGTCCTACACCAGGAACTTGCGCACAACATTCACTTCCACCCGTCCCGCCTTGCGAGAATCCCGCGAACCTTGGCGCCCCCTGCTCCCGTATTTTTGCCGGTTGCCGTCTGGATCGAGTAATCGTAGATATAGTCCTCAGTGTAGTTCGCGCTCCACGCCGACACATCGACGTAGCCACTCGGCAGGGCCGCAGCACAAGCGGTTACCACACCAAACACCGCAGCCAAAAATACACGCGCTGCGTATCTTAGGAACCTCTTCACTCGTAGACGGCGAACACATCTAACACCACTCCAAAGAACAGGCGAGCTCATTTTCATTGTCTGGTTCTCCTTTTGTCCTGCATCTGTCGTACGTCCATGATCGGGGCGCGCTACTTCCAACACTCGTAGTCCGGGTTCGAAAGAAGTGCCATTTGGCAGGCGATTACGACACACCCGCTGAGCGGGAGCGTGAAGAGCACGACAAGGATGTATTGAGTGACGAGTTTCAACCTGCCTCTGTTCTTTCCCACTATCAAGATCGCACCTGCAGCTTCAGTTCATCAGCATGCATGCTCACGTAGATTCGCCAGTTGCGCGCAAACCTCACGACCGCCACTCCCTCACCATCGGCGCGGGGCAGGTCCCCAGTCACCACAACCTCATCCGATGACGCCCCCGTTGGCCCGATCCACTTCACAGTGACAGCGGTGCCCGGAACCGGCACCCGCGCGGATGCGATCCCGATCGCCGTAGCCTCAAAACCTCTAGCGTCAACGTCGCCCAGCATCGCGCTGCCCGGATAGCTTTCACCGGATGACAGCAGTTCGATCTTTCGCCTGGGGATATCGGTGTCGTTCAAGATTTGGACGCGCACGAACGTGTAACCGCGTTCCATCAGGCTTGCATGGTATTCCTGCGCAGCGGCTTCCGCGGCTCGCAGGCGGGCCGCCTCGCCCACCTCTCGCCAGACAGTGTCGCCCACCGCCATGTAGGCATCGATCAGCGTCTGCCTGCTTTTCTGCAAGCGCGTGAGGACAGCCTGCAGCGCAGGATGCTCATCGTACCGTCGTCCATACAGCAGGCCCGTTGCGGCATACACGCCCTGATCGACCTTGCCGGTCAGGCCATATCCGAATGCACGCCCGACGAATGGCGTGATCCGCTGCAATTGCTCATTGGCGTCAAGCGTGTTGTCGAGCACATCGGGACGCGCGCGTTGAAGCCATGCCAGCACCTGGGCGGGGGCGCCAACGCGGTAAATTTCTTCTTCCACATTTTCTGGGACGGGAAAAACATCCCACGCCGTGGGGATCGGCAGATTCTCGCCGGGCAGTTCGACCAGCGCGCCATGGAAATCCAGACACCACCATGCGACGCACGGGCCAAACATGTACCGATGGGAGTCTTCAGGCAGCGTCCGATACAGCACCGGCAGGTAAGCCGGCTGATGAAAGAAGAACCACGATTCCTGGCCGTCCGATTCAAGCCGTGCGTGCAGCAGTGTCTGCAAGTGGTCGACGAGTGGTTCAACCTCATGCGTGACCCACAACCACGACACAAGCCGGCTATCGCGCCTGGCCAGCCCCAGAAGCACGCGGATCAGGCGCAACGGTTCAACGCCTTCCGGCTCGGGGCATGGGACCAACACGGGGCCCGTCTCCGCCAGGTTGTCGAGACCGATGTTAGCGTACAGTGATACGCGCGGCATCGTCTCAATGATGTCGGACAAGGCATACTGCCTGTTATCCGGTATCGCGGCGATATCGATCAGCGCATAGAGTTGCAGACGCGGATGAATCGCTTTGTACGCGGCGTACTGGGTTCGAAAACGTTCCAGCACAGGTTCAATTTCTCTAAGTGGCATACCGGATCAAGTCGGTGGCAACAGAATTACATGCGAGCGAAAGGCATACCGGCGCGACTCGCGCGCTGCGCACATTCCGTCTCAGCGGGTACGGGCAACACAGGCAGGTCGGCAGGGAGGCTCGCTGGTCCCTGCCGGCTGAAGGCGGCCGATTTGATCTTCCGGTTACCCTGCGTGCCATCTTCAATGCCTGTGGGCGAAATCCGGACATAGGACCCGCCGCATTTGAGGAGAAGCTCGCTTTTCGCTTCAATTGTGACTCGACCATTGGCACTGGTCATCCACATGTCCTTGTCCGACGTCAGGTGCATCTCATCGCTCTGAGCCTGAACCTCGACCTTGCCGCGCGCGGCATAGAGTTTCAGCCCAAGCTTGCGCGCGAAAATTGACACGAGCTCACCGGCTGCGACCGTAAAGCGCTTCAATACGCCGATATCGGCGTTCCCACCAGCGGTCGCAATCAGATGGTTGTCTGCGGTCAGCTGGAGATCCGTCCCGGAAGCGAGTCCCATCCCGTCAGGTGCGCTCACAAGAACGCCCGCGCTCTTCAGGTCCTTGAGCGTTCCATCGAGCAGCTCGCGCTGACGTTCGTAGTCTGCTGCCACCGCTTGCGCCGCGATCGCAGCCTGACCGAGTGCCTGCATCTGCTGAAGGGCCTGCTCAAGTAATGCCTGAGCGGGTTGCATGTCCAGTTGCGTACCCTGCGCATCAGGTTGAGCGTGCGCCGAGATCAGGACGCCTTTAGCTCCTCGCACTGCGACGTGCTCGTCCGTACGCAACTCCGCACCTTTTCCCCGCTCCTTGTGATTGCCGTCGACCATATGCCCAAGGTTGAGCTCGCTGGTCTGAAACGGCGTCGTCAGGTGAATATGCTCGACGCCTTCCTTGTCCTCCATGCGCATTTCATTCTGGGCAGCCGTGCGGATGAGATTGCGCGTATTGTTCAAGTTGTTGACGAGATCGGGATGCAGGCTGTCATGCATCGCACCGATCATGATGGGGCGGTTTGGATCCGCGGCCGTAAATTCGAGCGCCACCTCGGCGGAATCGATCAACGGGAAGTGGTGACCGTAGTTGTCGCCGCTGTAGGGCTTGGCAAACCGCACCGGCCGGCTTGTGCCACCCGGGCTCCACTCGTCGAGATCGAACGGCAGCTTGATGACGTACCAGCCTTCTTCCGTCAGATAGGCATATTTGTAATTCCCGGGTGACGTAATCCGGGCCGGCAGGACGCCCCTGATTTCCGGTTTCGGGATCGTGTCCATGGATGTTCGCCAGACCCGATCCGAAGGAATCCCCTCGAACGTCACGCGGTACGACTTGTTGCGCCCACCGTGCGAGCGTACCGACGTGATGAAGATCCCGTGTTTCGCTTCGACCTGAACCGGGTCGACCAGCACGACCTCGCCGGCTTCCAGCCAGAACGGATTGCCCGTGCCGATGAACGTCACCTGGCCCGCGAGGTGAGCCTCGTGCCGCAGACGGGCAATACGCCGGCCTCCCTCCGGCGTCTCGTAGTGCTCCCCCCAGTGATAGTCGACAGCGTTAGTGGTCTTGTCCCCGCGTGCCGTGTTCTCCTCGACCAGCAGCGAGACGTCGGCCTGGCGATGGTTGTAGTCATGCAGGCGCACGGATTGCGGCACGCGCCGGGTGCGCCGCCGCAGCGACTTGATCGAGTCGGCACCCACGCTCTCGAGGCCCGAATCACGACGATACGGCACCGTACGCTGCTTGCGCGCGTACGCATCCAGATCGTCGCCGAACACCATCACCGCGTAATCCTTTTTCTGCTCCCAGCGAAACCAGATGCCTTCTTCCGCACAGATGCGCTGGATAAACGCGAACGTCGTCTCGTGATACTGGGTGATGTACTCGTGCCGCCTGTACTGGCCGCCGCGCAGGTTGAACCTGAAGTCGACACCCGCGCGATAACCATAGTGCCGCAGCGTGTCGGTAATGATCTCTTCGACCGACTGCTTCTGGAATAGCCGGCTCGTCCTGCCCCGGTTGAGGTCCGCCATCGCAGGCTCGAGCCTGACGCGGTAACGCGTCTCGTCGGCGGAGGTCTCGAGTTCGTCAAACTTCGTGATGATGCCGTGGACGGTCTGTGCGGGCGGCTTCTTGCTAAATTTTTCAGCGTTCTCGCCAAACATGCGCTGCAGGTGACCCATGTTCGGGTCGACCGGATCGATGATGAACCGGGCCGGACGCCCAAGCACCTGATCCATCGAAATGCCCGCTATCGGGCTTGTGAATTCAATCTCGTACTCGTAGAGCTGGCTGATCCGGTCAAGGCCAGCGAACCTCACGATCGAGAACGGCGCCGGATGCGGCGCCAGCTTCAATTCATAAGCCTGTAACGGCATGAGCCACGACATCGAAAACCTCCCGGATACGCAAAACGCAAAAGCACCGCCGGAGCACCCACGGGTACCCCGGCGGCTCGCACAGAAAACGTCAGATCAGCGCCGAGTTCACCCCTTGGCCTTCGGCATCTGCGACACGAGCGACAGGCCGATTTCCATGCCTTCCACCTGGAAGTGCGGGATGATGAAGAGGTTGATGCGGAAGAAGTGCTTCCGCGATGGTTCGTTTCACAGCATTCATGCGCTCTCTCTAGCTCTCATTGCGAGGAAGTCGTTGGGATGCAAGAGTTACACTGAACGGAGCCGGCCAGCAATGCTCAATCGCCCGATCCTTGCGCGGGCTCGCATGAACAGTCAGATAAATCGTCAAGGATTGCCAGGTACAAGGCGCTGTCATTCCGGTCGGAAAGACCACCGCTGCCGCAGGTCTATTGCCCGGACTGATCTACCCGGAAGCGCCACCTCACACGGCGACAGACGTGGACAGGCGCGCGTCAGGCGCCTCGCAACGGGCTCGTGCCGATCTTCACGAACTGACGCCCGGGCGCTTCGCGATCTTCTCGTGCGTCCGGCCGGCCGCTGCTCTCCGATGGTGCGGAGGGCGCCGTGGGCTTTGTCTCGTGGGCGTCGTTCGGCGCCTTCGTTTTTTTTGCTACGGCTCAGCGATTCGCCACCGCGCCTGCGCCGAAACGTCGCGCCGCTCGCGCCGCGCCGCACTTGGCGGGTTCTGTGCGAACCGTTCGCCGGTTCGCACGTCGTCCGCGCGAGCCGGACGGACGTCTGGTTGCCTGGGAACTTGCAAAGTGCAGGGAGCTTCTCGGCGTCATGACCGCGGCAAAGGAAGGAAGTGCCGCCCCCCACAGGGTCAACGCTGGGCGTACCGACGCGGAACAAGGAAAGGCCAAAAACCAAAAAGCAAAAAGCAAAAAGCAAAAAGCAAAAATCAAAAAGAAAAAGCAAAAAAGAAAAAAACCAAAACTAGCGCCCCACCGCAGGATTAACCAGCGTCCGATCCGACGCAACAGTATCATCCACCTTCACCACGACAGCGGTAATGTTATCCCGCCCCCCGGCCTGCAAGGCCATCTCGACGAGCACATCAGTGGCATGCTGACAATCCCCGGCCTCGAGCGCCCGCACCATCTCGGGCGCTTGCACTTCATTGCTCAGGCCGTCACTGCACAGCAAAAAGAAGTCTCCGTCGCGCACGACGATGCGGCCTTCGTCCAGATCAAGCCAGTCTGCCGCGCCGACGGCTCGTGTTATCAAATGCTGTGATGGATGGTGGCGCGCCGCTTCGGCGCTCAAATGCCCCTGCGCCTGTAGCTCCGCCACGTAACTATGGTCAGTCGTGAGAGCTTCGAGCTGCGCGTCGCGGTACAGATAGATGCGGCTGTCGCCCGCCCATAACCATGCAAACTCGCGCCCCTTCGCCATCAGCACGGCAACGGTGCTACCTATCATGCGAACCCCGCGTCGCGCCGCTTCTTCGCGCAACTGGTGGTTCACCGTCTGCAGCGTGCCGCGCGCCGTAGCCGAGAAACTGCTGAGCGCGTTGGGCACGACAAGCGCCCCGAGCGCGCGCACGATCATGCCGCTGGCCAGATCGCCCGCCGTGTGCCCGCCCATGCCGTCGGCCACTGCCCACAAGCCCCGCTGGGGCTGATCGAGACATGCGTCCTCATTGAGCGCCCGCACACGGCCTACGTCCGTGCGCGATGCCGAGCTCCATAGCAATCCGCCTGTCACGATCGAGCCTCCATAGGCTACGCGACGAGTCCGTTATTCCTGCCGTTCTGGCCCACATTTACCGCAACGTTCGAGTTCGACGCCGAATTGGTCACGTCGAGTGTCTGATTCTGATTGACGACCTGATTTGCGTAAAACGTGTTGTTGGTCTGGTAGAGGTTGATGATCGGTCCGAGCGGCGAAGGCTGCGCGGGCTCGTAAGGCTGTATCCAGCCGAATACCCACGGCGCGCCTGCGCCCCGGATAAACGACATGGCCTTGCGGTCGAGATCGCATTGCAGATGAAGGTCGGTGATGGCGAGCGAGGTCATGACAGGTCTCCGTCAAGATGGTTGGCTGCGGGCGCGCGGCGTTCCGACCATACCGTGCAAGCAGCATGCCATTCTTCGGCGAAACGCGGCGCTCGAGCGCCATCTCGCTGTTACGCATGCCCCATATGACATCGCACTCGCGGAGCGCGTTCCGGGAGGGCCCGCGTCTCGTGCCGCCGCCGCGCAATGGTCGTGCGCTCGCCAACACGTGGGTTGCACGTCGTCATCAGGACTCCGACACATACACCGTCGCGCTTCGTCAACCGTTGTTGTGGCGAACTGGTGGCTCGGCGGCGACACAATCGAAGCACCCGAGTTGGCGCCCTCCCGACACACGGGCGCCTCCAGCGCTTAAGTCCTCCCGCTACGGCTTATTGCACCGTGTCCGGACGCATGGCATAGCTGATGCAGGTAGTTGGCAACCGGCAAACCGTTGAGCAGCAGCGGAAGCCGGCAACCAGCCCGACGGATGCAGCCATGAGCCCCGACCTCCAACCGACGTTGCACGCAGACGAACCGCCGCTCGGCGCGCATCTCGTGTCGCGTCGCGCGGGCTACAGCCATCACGGTATCTACGTCGGCGGTGGGCGCGTCGTCCACTATGCCGGCTTGTGCGTGTCGTTGCATCGCGGTCCGATCGAAGAGGTCGCGCTCGAACGTTTTGCGGCCGGCTACGAAGTCGCCGTCGTCGCGCATCCGTGCGCGGCGTTCGTGGGCCGCGAAGCCGTGGCGCGTGCACGCTCGCGTCTCGGCGAAGACCGCTACCGCCTGCTGAGCAACAACTGCGAACACTTCTGCACCTGGTGCGTGGACGGCAAGGGCCGCAGCGACCAGGTGCGCACCTGCATTGCGCATCCGCTGGCCGGCTTGCGCGTGGTGCGCGCGCTGGTTCACGCGCGCCGCGCGCAGGCCAGCCGCGACGCGTACGCCGCGCACGCGGTGTGAACGCCGTATCGAGACCATTACGACGCGCCTCGCCACTTGCATCGGAGACCATCATGAATTCCGCCGAAACCTCGCTACGCACCCTCGTCGACAAGTGGCTCGCACCGAACGCGCGCGTGCCGGCCCGCGTGGTGCGTTTCAGCCGCACACAGGAGCAGCGGCTGCGCTATGTCTGCGTAGAAGCGGTGCATCCCGCGCGCACGATTGCAATCTTCTTCTTCCGTCACGACGACGGCACGTGGTGCGTATTTCCGCCTGCCAGCACGCGCCCGGCAATGACTGCGCGCGCTGCGTGAATTCAACGCAGCAGCGTCGGGCGGGGCCGCGCCGTAGGGATGGTTCCCGGCCCTCGCTGGGCGGGCGAGCCTTCGATCTCCACGCGTACGCCGATAAATGGCCGCGGCACGAGTAGCGTGCGCTGTGAGGCGACGCGGGCGCCGCCCACGATCGCTGCCATTGCCTCCCTGTCCAGTTCCACGCTTTCTGTAAGGTCCTTGATGACGATAATGCTCATGGTCTGCTCCACGAGAGCGGATTGGGCTTACGGGTTTCGTTTGAGTATAGGCGGTGGCGCGTGGCGCACGTAAGCAAGCAGGCGGCGCCTCGCGGCGCCGTCTGCATGGTCCCTTCGCGGCCGCGGCTAGAAAGTCACGCCGGTGTTCGCGTATTGAGTAGGATTGACCTTGAGATTCAGCGGCCCGAAGCCGGCGCCGATATAACCGATATTGTTGAGCGCAGCGACGTCGACCACCTGAACCTGAGAGATGTTCTGCACGATGTTCGGCGAAACGGTGATATTCGCAATCGGGCCGTAGCCACCGTAGGAGCTGCCGTTGCCGCCGCGTACGGCTGTCATGGTGCGGCGGTCGAGTGCCGTTCCGGGAGCCAGCTCGCGGATAACGAGGGAACTCATGATGAGCCTCCAGTTGCTGATGTATTGGGCGGATGGACCCGGGCGGGCGCGGCACGCGCATGAACGCAGCGTGCGGCCGCGCCGCCGGCGGGACGATCAGAAGTTGATCGTGTTGTGGGCCGTCTGCACCGGGTTGACCGTCGCGTGGATGTTCTGCGCGAAGGCGACGTCGTTGCCCACGTTGTTCTCGATGGTGTTCGTCTGGCCGATCAACTGCTGGGCGGTGAAGTTCGTCGTGTCGTACTTGAACGACGGCGCCGGGTAGTAGCCGGGCCAGAGGCTCAGGCCGCCGCCGCCGCGAACGGCGCTCATTGCTTTGCGGTCGAGTTCTTGCGCGACGCTCAGGTCGGCGATCATCAGCTTGCTCATGACAGTTCTCCAGGAGGGCAGTATGGGGTAGTTGGTGATTGAGCTGCAGTATCTTGCGGCTCGCTCCTCTTGATGCACAGGGTGTGCCAGCGGCATCCCGCGCACGCCACAAACCGCTCGACGCCCCTGCGACGGGGCTTTGCGGCAAGCCGACGGGTGGGTGCGGGACAGCCTGCAGTGCTCGCGCGCAAAAACGCTGATGGGGCGACCCCAACAGCGCGCGGCGCGGCCGTTGGATTCGTGGCAACACGTGCGTGTCATAGGCCAGGCTCAGGCACCGATTGCACTGGGCGTTGCCGCAGATTAATCTCTCATCAGACCTTGTTGTACGGTTGCAAGCGCGTGCGCCGGCTAAGATCCACGGTGCGCGCAGATGCGGCGGCCAGTCTGTATGCTTTAAAGATGACGGGACCGCGTTGCAGCGGACTCGACGGGATCGCGGCAGCAGCCACGCGCGGCGCGATCGTGCGCCGGGAACGTGTGACGCAAAGCGCCTCGGCCATCCTGAAGCTGAGTTGAAGGCATACGAATGATGAGCCTTGCGCAGCTGATCCAGACATTCCAGAGCGGGGCGCTCTCACGCGAGGCGTTCTTCGCCGAGATCGACCACGTGCTCGCGGTCGACGCGGCCAATTGCGCTCGCCTGCGCGAAGCGGTGGACGCGACGCAAACCGTCCATCCGCTGCCCGATGCCGTGTATGCCGAGGTCCTGCGCCGCATCGAATATCGCCAGGACAACGCGGCGACCGTCGACGACTCCACTCGCATCCACGAAGCCCTTGCCGCTGCCCGGAGCGCCGCCACGGGCGACGACGC
The DNA here is from genome assembly GCF_024206495.1 of Paraburkholderia sp. CNPSo 3272. Classification (GTDB taxonomy): domain Bacteria; phylum Pseudomonadota; class Gammaproteobacteria; order Burkholderiales; family Burkholderiaceae; genus Paraburkholderia. The sequence continues at coordinate 13,368 of NZ_JAMBPQ010000021.1, forward strand.
GGAACACTTGAAGGGGATCGGCGACACGCTCAACGGACGCTTCGTGCTCGAAGAATGTCTGGGTGTGGGCGGGATGGGCACCGTCTACAAGGCGCTCGATTTGCGCAAGCTCGAAGCTTCGGACCGCAAACCTTATATCGCGATCAAGGTGCTTAACGTGCAGTTCCGCGGCCAACCGACTTCGCTGATCGCGCTGCAGCGCGAGGCCCGCAAGGCGCAGACGCTCGCGCACCGCAATATCGTCACGGTGTACGACTTCGACCGCGACGGGCCCCTCGTCTACCTCACGATGGAATATCTTTCGGGCAAGCCGCTCAGCAAGCTGCTGCGCGCGCCCGGTTTTGCGGGCATGTCATTCGAAAAGGCACGGCCCATCATTGCCGGGATGGGGCAGGCGTTGGCCTACGCGCACGAGCGCGGCTTCGTGCATTGCGACTTCAAGCCCGCCAATGTTTTCCTCACCGACGGCGGCGATGTGAAAGTGATTGACTTCGGCATAGCGCGCGTGTTCCAGCGGCCCGAAGAAGATCCCGACGTCACTGTGTTCGATCCCGCGACGCTCGGCGGCATCACGCCGGCCTATGCGAGTCCGGAGATGTTCGAGCATCGGGAGCCGGATCCGCGCGACGATGTCTACGCGCTCGCCTGCGTGACCTACGAACTGCTCACGGGCAAGCATCCGTTCAACCGCAAATCGGCAACGCAGGCACGCAGCGACAAGATGCGCGCCGAGCGGCCGCCTGGGCTCGATCGCGTTCAATGGCGCACCTTGAGCGCAGCGCTTTCGTTTGACCGCGCCTCGCGCACCGCGAGCGTCAATCAGTTTCTCGAGGGCATGGGCGTGCTCACGCATGCCTCTGCGTTCCCGGGCGCGCGGGTCGGCGCCATCGGCGTGGGCGCGGTCGTCGTCGCTGCGGGGTTATGGGTGGGGTATCGCGTGCTTTCCGGACACGGGCAAACTGGCGCCAGGCCCTCCATGGCCGCTATGGCGCCCGCTAGCGCGACGAAGGCCGCCTCGCAGGCGCCGGCCTCGCCGGTGCTTGCCACAGCGCCAGTGGCGGTCGTCGCGAGCGTACCTGCCGCGAGCACAGTTGCAGCGGCTCCGGCATCGAGTGCGCCGCTGGCCGACGCGGCGTCGATCGCCGCGCTGAATGCGACGCTCGCGCGCATTCCGTGCTCGGCGCTTGCGGCGTCGCTGCCCGAGCACGTGCTCCAGGTGCGCGGCTTCGCCAATACGGGCGAGAACATGGCGCACGTTCACGACGCGCTCGCGCAAACGCCCGGCGGGCAGGCCGCGAAGCTCGATGTGACTGCTGTAGAGAACCACAACTGCGAAGTGGTCAGCGCGTTCGCGCCGTATTGGCGCGCCAATCATCTGGCGGCCGGCGGCGCGACGATCCATACCCGGCCGCTCGACGCGCGGCTGACGCAGGGCATGCCGCTCGTCGTCGATATCACCACGCCGCATTTCGATTCATACGTCAACGTGGATTACTTCGCGCTCGACGGCAGTGTCGTGCATCTGGTTCCCAGCAATGTCGAGCGCGACAACCAGGCGCCGGCCGGCTTCTCGGCGACGGTCGGAGGATCGGGATACTGGCTGGTGGACAAGCCGTTCGGCACGGAGATGATCGTTTTGCTGATTACGCCCGCGCCGTTGTTCGATGGTCTGCGCCCGGCTTCGGAGTCTCGCTCCGCTTACCTCGCGGCGGTGGGGCAGCAGTTGAAGCAGATGCAAGCGCATTATGGCGCAGGGCATATCGTTGCCGATTTCGTGCAGATCACGACACATGCTCGCAGCGATACGCAGTAGTGCAATGCGAGGGTCGTCATTTCCCAGTGATCGATCTCATTGCAGCGCGTAGCACTCCGAAATAAGCCAGTACTCACGGCACTGAGGCGATGAACGCGGTGACGTGTGCCACATAATCGAGCACATGAAATCCAGTGGCCTCGGCGTACAACCAGGCCGCAGCAGCGCTGCGATCGAGGTGATGCCGCTCGCGATCGCCATCGACGCCCGCACCCGTCATGTCACCGTATGCAGTACCGAACGGGCGAGCCGCAGAAGATCGTCGAACTGAGTGACCAGCTCGAAACAGAGCAGAAAACCGACCGCCGCGACGGGTCCGGGGTAGCGCATGACATAGCGCATGAAGGGCTTGACAGTGCGCCTTCTCACGGCTCTACGCGTCATGATCCAGGTAATCACGATGCCGATTACGGCGCCGACGAGCAGATCCGTCGGGTAATGATAGCCGAGATAGGCCCGTGGAAAGCAGACGAATGCCGCGACAGAAACGAACGCGAGTATGCCGATCCCTCGCCAGACGAGGAAGATCCCCATCGCCACCGCCGTCCACAGCATGGCGTGATCGCTTGGAAAGGAACTCCAGTGCATGAGCCCGGCGAGCTGCACGGGCGACGAGGCGAAATGCAGATTCAGGCCCGGTGTGAATAGCGGCCGTTCCCGGTACGGCAAAACGCGCGCAAGGAGACGTCCCACCGCGAGTGCAATCAGGGCGCTCGCCAGCGTGGCGAGTACAATCTCGCGGCGCCAGCCGCGTCGCTCGTGGGGCTGGAACCAGATCCACCACAACAGCGGGATCAGCAAATAGCCCTTGAACGTGTAGAAGTCGGCAATTACCCCAATGGCGTAATTGACCTGGGGAGGAAGCTGCAGTTGAGTGAGGGCTCCCAGAATGACGGTATCGAAGCTGTTCATTATTGTGGCCATCCCGCTGATGAATTCGTGAGAAGGGCGGTCTCGAACACAATCCTCAACCGCCTCCGTGCCACATACGCAAGCGTTCTTATGTTTTTTCAGGCCAGCGCACACGGTGAAAGCAGTTCGCAGCGGTGAACTGCTGCGATGCAAGCTCGATCGTGCGCATATACCGTGCCTTCGATTACACTGCAGCGCGTCAAGGACTTATTGGCGGCTTTCGCATTCGAGGTACATCGTAGAGCGCACCTTCACGTCAACGCATTTCCGGACCCGAGGACGTCAACGGCCGGGGGGAGGCACGCGCTCGCCATTTCCGTTACGTCGTCTCGGGCCGGTTCCACGATTCCTCTGTTGTGCCTGATGTCTGCTTCGATCGCGCCTGGCTTGCGCAGGCAGTCACGCAAGAAAAGCTGGCAGCGTCCGGCGGAGATCCGGTGTGGAAGAATTTGTCTCGTAATTGCTTCGATATCCTTCCTATTTGCTGCGAAGGCTGCTAATAGCCCGGCGCGACCAGCACGCGCACGAAAATAGTCTTCAAGGGCCTCCGGAGATATCTCGCACATGACCGGGTTGCCGTCGACGACGGCGCGAAACCGGACGGTGCCGCTCGCATGGTAGAAGGCATCTTCGTCTGGAAATTGTATGAGCACGATGGCTTACCTCTGTAACTGCCGGACCTGCCTTAAAGCAACTGATGTTCCCCACTCGTCTAACGAAGCCCGGCAGAACGCCCATCGTGATCTCGTCGATTGAATCGAAATCAATTCTCAAATCGTTCTCAGCATAAAAACATCGGACAGTGCTAGTTGCCCTGATCGGACGACGCGCTGCTGTTGTGGGGCAACGATAGTGGCCCGTAGCGAAGGTGCTGCGCCACCGACATGGGTACTTTGGGCGAGAACATGCCGACGATCGTGAGCGCATAGACGACTGCCGCGACGCTGGCCACGACACGAACGGGACGCGCGATCATCGAATTGACGACGACGATGTTGAGGTAGAACCAGATGCCGAGCAAAGCGAGCAACAGCAGGCGCGGCATGGGCTTCCAGCCGTCGCACCTTACTTCGGAGATCGACCAGACGAGGGCGGCGACGAGCGTGAAAAAGATGCTCCACACGCCTGCCGAGCGGCTTCGCACCATGAGGGTACCCGAGCCGATCAGCGCCAGCCCGGTGACGACGTAGTAGGGCGTGGAACCCATAGCGACGAGCCAGCCGCCAAGCACAGCGAAGGCGGCGCCCACCAGTACCAGAACCTCCCCCGTCTCGGCAGGAGAGGCCTCGTGTCGGTTCGACATAGAAGAGCCCCCGCTCATACAAATGTCCGGCATCGCGTTGCGCAATTCCAAAAGCCGTCTGGATCTCTAAGGGTCATCTGGCAATCGGCGTTCACGGCAACGCGCCTCGGTCGTGGTGCAATCGTCGTTCCCTCTGCTGCGCCAGAAAAATCTGCAAGGGTCTGCGTAAATGCGAGGGCGTTATTCGTTTGATCCATAGCGCCACGTTTTCATCTCACGCTGCGACCTGAGCCAGGATCAACCCCCGCGCTGGCGGCGCGTGGGGGGGGCCGCGTAGTGGCGAGAAAATGAAGGTAAGAGAGATTTGGATTTCAAATCAACCATATGAATTATCAAGAGGCGGAAAACCGGGGAGACAAGGAGCAGATACGCGTTGACATATCTACAAGAAGCCAGTGTAGAAATGGCGCGCACTCCATCGTTTACCCTCGCATTGATTCGAAATCAAAACTGGAAAGGTGAGAGCTCTCGAATTCCGCGCTGCCTGGCGCCAGACCTTCGCGGGCTGGTCGACTGGCAGCCCCGTCGGCGGGTCGAGAAACAGCTTGCGCTGTGCGAGTTCGTCGCCACGGCGGCCGAAATCGAACATGCCCATGATGCTGCCGGCCTTGCTGTCGAACGATCCGCCGCCGATACGTTCGCCGTCGAGCCAGTTGTCCTCGATGAAGCGAACGACCGATGACTGGTCAATTAATGTATGGTCGACGTAATTCTCCTTGGCCCAGGGCGAAATGACGAGAAACGGAATGCGTGCGCCCGGGCCGCAGCGGCCGTTCACAGGTTTGCCGTTCACGCCATTCTGCGCAGAGCCGGTACCGCATTTTCCCTGGCCGTTCAGGTGATCGGCGACCGAATCGTATGACGCGCTCGTTGGCAACGCGTATGCGTGGTCGTACCAGCCATCCGAGTCGTCCCACGTCACGACGATGGCTGTGCTGGTCCAGTCCGGCTGGCGCTGCAGGAAGTTGACGACCTTCGCGATGAACGCCTGTTCGTCGAGTGGATCCGAATAGCGGGCGTGACCGTCCTGGAACGAGGGGGCCTTGAGGAAGCTCACGGCCGGAAAGTTTCCGGCGCTTACAGCGCCGAAGAAGTCGTCGGAATCGTACTGATGATTGGCGGGGTCCGCGGTCCGGCCGTCTTTTTCCAGGGTATGCCCGATCGCCTCAATAGAACTCGGACGCAAATGCTTCGGATTCGACGTCGACGCGTAGTACTGGAACCAGTTGTGATGCGGCACGTAGTCCACAGTGGCTGCGCCGACGACTTCCGATAGCGTGCTGCGCCTGCACGCGGTCGTGCCATTGCTGTTCACGGTCTCGAGGTTGAAGCCGCCCATGAAGCCGCCCCACGAAATATTGCGCGCGTTTAAAAGGTCGCCGATATTCCTGCCCGTCATCATGATCGTGTCGCGCTCGCTCGAGCATTTGTCGAAGGCGGGATCGACGTCGTCGATCAGCGTGAAGCCGCCCTGTCCGTCGTTCACGTAATAGGAGCCCGGTACGGAAGGCTTTTTCGTCGTCAGCACGGGTCTCACGCCGTTGGTTTGACCGGAGACCACCTCCAGCGCGCCCGGCGTCGACGGGCCATAGGTCGACGACCAGGCGTTGTCGCTCATCGCGAAGCGCTGCGCGTAATTCCACAGCGCAGTGACCGTGTTGCCGTCGTAATAGCCCATCACCTCCCGATTGCTTCCAGACTCACTCGCGCTGTCGCTCGTCCCTTTACCCGTGTACTTCGGGAACAGGTCGACCGCGCCGTTGTCGTAGGCTTGCTGTTCTGCCGCATAGGTGTGATCCTGGTCGGCGGTGGCCGCCTGCTTACGGTCGATGCGGAAGGGGTTCGCTGCGCCCGCGCCGTTGGCCGGATTCGTGGCATTCGGATTTCTGGTGAGGAGCGGCCCTGAGAGACCATTGATCTTGGGCGTACCGGGCAGTGCGTTGAACGGCGGTTCGTCTGAGGGATTCGCCGCATGTGGATAGGTCGCAAAGTAGTGATCGAACGAGACGTTCTCGCCATAGATCACGACCAGGTGCTTGATCGGGGTGGCAGTATGAAAGTCGTTCGGCCGATTCAGGTGTTGGTCTTCATTCGCACCCCACGCAAGGGGTAATGAGTATGCCGCGGCTATGAGCGAACCAAGCGCTAAATGACGCCAGTGCATGTCGGGCTCCTGTAAGTTGCGTTTCCTCGTAGCGCAACGGGAGTTCCCGGCTGGCGTCGCCGTGGCGAGCGCAAGCGAAGGCCAGCGCGTGCTGCCCCTCGCCGAACTACAATATACGCACGCCACAGTCTCCAACCAGCATCATGGCTTGATCGAAGCGCAGTATCGTGCCCTTGAGATGCTGCAACACATCTGAGAGTCTAAAACCGCTTAGGTCTACAGAGCGTAGGTCTATCGTTTCCGACGTTTCAGGCACAACGTCATTGGCTATCTGCCTCGCCTGCCCATGCGCGTATCTGATCGATGGTGGCCGTAGCGCCGCCGCATACGACAACCAAAACCTTCTTGTATCTGGCCAATGCCGGATGCCTCTCGTAGGCGACAGACAGCGCTGCGCCACAAGCCGGCTCAACCAGAATGCGGTGATCCGCAAGAAAGCGCTCGCAGGCGGCGAGTGCGCTGGAATCCGACACGACGAGGCTGTCTATAGGGTGCTCGCGTATGCAGCGCAGTGCCTGCTCGCACACCCGCTTGGCGCCGAGCGAAGTGGCGACGCTGGAGATACAGGGCAACGCCACCGTATGACCCGCCTCGACGGCGGCATGGAGCGAAGCCGCGCCTTCGGTTTCGACGGCCAACACCGCCACGTCGTGCCAATGATTGCGCTGCAGGCCTTCGACTACGCCAGCAAGCAGACCACCCCCGCCGACGGAAAGCACGACGGCGTCGGGCTTGAAGCGGGCCTGGGCAACTTCATCGATCATCGAAGCATGGCCGCGCCACAGCAGCGGATCGTCGAAGGGATGCAGAAACGCGTCCGTCGCGCCCAGCAAAGTCTGCGCGAACTGGTTTGCCTCTTGCCAGGCACCGCCGTGCACGACGACCTCAGCACCTTCGAGGCGCAGCAACTCTTTGGCGCGCTCCGTCGTCGTTTCCGGCACCACGACAAGCACCGGAATGCCCAGGCGCCGGCCCGCATAAGCCACGGCAAGACCCGCATTCCCCCCGGACGAGGAAACGAAACGCTGCGCGCCACGGCTTTGGTGGACAGCGCAAGCATGGCCGATGCCCCGGATCTTGAACGACCCACATGGCTGCAAGGCATCGAGCTTGAGCCACACGGATTGTTCACCAGGGACGCTCAAGGCGCGCGACTCCACCAGAGGGGTTTCAAAGTGCAGATTCATTGCGATGGGCTTCCAGGTTTTCGATCGGACCAACCGTTGCCGAACTTCTGCTGATCCTAAAGACGAAGAGGGTGGCTGGCTTGTAAAAAATTGACACGCGAGGCGATCGAAGGCCCATCGGTTCAGTAGACGGACGGGGCCACCCCGAACGCGTGACGGAACGCCCGGTTGAAATGGCTTTGATCGTAGAACCCGACGCCCTGGGCGACTTCGGCGATGGTTGGCTTGCCGCGCGCCAACAAGGCGCACGCTTGTTCCAGGCGCAGACGCAGCAGCCAGGCATGAGGCGTCATGCCGACCGTCTGCTTGAATCGACGCAAAAAATGAAAGCGCCCCGGACCGCACGTCGATGAGCCGTCGGTACTCCACGCCATCGCTCATTTCAAATCACGAAGTCACTATTGCGGCAGACTTGAGGGGCGCACAGACTCCAGGCGTCGAGGCTTGCGAGGTTTATTCCGATGCGGCAGGACGAGTATATGTCGGCAGCGAGGCTGTCGGCCTTGCTTGTGAAATAATAATGAAAGCAATTTGTCTGTTACTTTCAAAAATGGATGCGTGAGTGCCGCCGCAAGATGGGCGCAGTTGTTGCCTCGCAGCCTGCATGGCACGATATCGCGTCCGTCGTGTGCAGGTTTTCGCGACTGAGTTGTCTGGCCATTGTTCACTTGATTGATTCCACCATGCTTCGATTTGAAAACCTCGGCAAACGCTTTGGCGAGCGCGTGATCTTCCATGGATTGCAGTACGCCAGCGACGCTGGATGCATTGCCCTCTGCGACGAGAACGGCAGTGGCAAGTCTACGTTGCTTGGCATCCTGGCCGGCGCGATCGACGCCGACGAAGGAGAGGTCTGGCTCGACGGTCATTCGCTGCGTACCGACGCGCTCAAGGCGAAATCCGCGCTGGCCTATGTGCCCGACGACTGCATGGCGTATCCGTTCCAGACGGGCCGGGCGTTTCTCGAACTCGTGGCATCGACGAAGAAAACCACCCTTGACGACCGCACGCTCGATCTCGCGCACCGCTTCGGCCTCGCACCGCACCTCGAAAAGCGCTTCGAGCAGATGTCGCTCGGCACCCGCAAGAAAATATTCCTGACGGCGACGATGCTGGGCGAGCCCGCCGTCGTGATCGCGGACGAACCGGGCAACGGGCTCGACGCCGCCGCGCGTGCGGTTCTCATCGATCTGTTCAAGAACCTGGCCAAAGACAGCGCGGTCTTTTTTTCGAGTCACGATTTGCGGCTTGCGCAGGCTTGCGAGGCGAAAGTCACGAGTTTTGCGGATCTTGGTATGGCCGGCTGAGGCCCAGTCCGTCTGCACACACCCGTGACTCGCCTCGCTATGGCTACGTCGACCGGTCGCGATTGCGCGCGCGCGTGGCGCCCGTGATCACCGCGACGCCGAGTAGTATCACCGCCACGATCTCGACGATGTGCAGCGCGACATGCAGCGCCATCAATGCCCATGCCACGCCGCCGATAAAAATGATCCATCCGATCAGATAAATGAGCAGGGTCATCGTTCTTCTCCTTGGGCTTTGGGCCTGGGCACAGTGCAAATGAAGCGATGGGAGAAAGCGCGACCAACCGCCTTTCACCCGGCGCAACAGGTCGAAGCACATTGCGCGCCTGACGTCGCCATGGCGCGCGCAGCCGCAGCGCAACCACATGCGCGTTAAGGATATCGAACGAATTGGAATGTGCAGAGCCCGCACGCGGTAGGTGAGTGCGCGCGGGCAGGACGACGCGCGGGCTAGTTAGTGCCCATGCGCCTCGCGCAATCCGGCGTCCTTTTCGAGTCGGCGACCGTGGGTGCCGACGTGGAATCCCGCCGAGATCACAAACAGGACTCCGGCGAATGGCCAGATATAGATTGCCAGCGAGAAGCAAATCCAAATCGCTTCTTGTGGCGGATACGCCTGGAGTGCCCAGACAAGGCAGGCAACTGGCAACAGCATCAGACACAGCGCCGACCGGGTGAGAAAGGTGGCGGCTCTTGCTTTCTTTAGCGTCTCTGCTTGCATGCCTGGCTCCATAGGGAATGGCATGGGAGATAGAGTCGCATGGCGACCATTTATCGCATACTTAGTAATATCCCTGACAGGTGCCATTTTTGCGCACTGCAATCTGGGAAAAGGATGCGCGATGCTGCATAGCCTTTCCGAATCGATCGTAGTTCTGATCGACTTCCAAACGAGACTGATGCCCTCGATTCACGACGGGGCATCGCTTACCGCACAAGCCCTCAGGCTCGGGCGGATTGCTCGGAGTCTCGACGTTCCGGTCATCGGGACAGAACAGAATCCGGGCGCGCTCGGCGAAAACGCACAGGAAATACGCGATCTCTGCTCAATGACTGTTGCAAAGCACCATTTCGACGCTACCGTCGATGGGCTGTTTGAAGCGCTGCCTGAAGGGCGAACCCGAGTCATCGTCGCGGGATGCGAGGCGCATGTCTGCGTCTTGCAGACGGCAGTCGGTTTGCTGCAGCGCGGCCTGTCGGTCACTCTCGTTATCGATGCGATCGGTTCGCGCAAAGCCGTCGACAAAGAGGCGGCCATTGCGCGGATGCACAAGGCGGGCATCGAAGTGGCGTCGGTCGAGATGGTCGCATTCGAATGGCTGCGCTCGAGCCAGCACCCTCGCTTCCGCGACATACTGCAGTTGATCAAGTAAGCTGGCCCCCGCGGCACGATCATCGGCAAAACGCCGCGCCAGTGAGCAAGGCAAGCATCGTCGAAGGCGCGAGATATTCGACGAAGGTCCAGACAATAAGCGCTCCGAATGAAACGGCCAGCGTGAGCTGCATGATGCGCACGGCCAACGCCTCGCTCACGAAGGCTGGCCCGCGATCATGGCGCGCTGCACGACCCGCTCGTCGTCGATCGGCAAGTGCATCAATCCCGCGATGACGCCGAGTGCAATCGAGCCCTGCCAGAGCAGCCCGTAGCTGTGCGTCGCGTCGAACACCACGCCGCCCAGCCAGACGCCGAAGAAACTGCCGATCTGATGCCCGAGAAACACGAAGCCGAAGAGCGTCGAGATATAGCGCACGCCGAACATCTGCGAAACGATCCCGCTCGTCAGCGGCACCGTGCCGAGCCACATGAATCCCATCGCGAACGCGAACACATAAAGCGTGAGCGGCGAGAGCGGCAAGACAACGAACAGCGCCATCACGCCCGCCCGTGCGAAGTAGATTGCCGAAAGCAGATACTTGCGGCGCAGAAATCCCCCCGCGTAACCGCATAGAAACGTGCCTGCCGTGTTGGCCAGCGCGATCAGCGCGAGCGCGAGGCTCGCTTCGCGCGCGCTCATGCCCTTGTCGAGCAAATACGCCGGCAGGTGCGCGCCGATGAACGCAAGCTGGAAGCCGCACGACAAAAAGCCGAGGTTGAGCAGCCAAAACCCGCGATGCGCGAACGCCTTGCCGATCGCGCGGCGCAGGGTGTCGTGCGTATCGATCGCGCCGTCGCGCGCCAGCGGACGATCGCGCAGCCATGCCGCGAGCGGCGCGCTGGCGAGCATCATGGCGGCGAGCACGATAATGGCGGTGACCCAGCCGAATCTGCTGATCATCCCTTGCGTGAGCGGCACGACGCAGAACTGGCCCAGGCCGCCGAACATGCCCGCCACGCTCAGCGCCCAGCTGCGCTGATCGGCTGAAAAGAGCCGGGAGAGCGCGCCGTAGACCGCGCCGAACGCCGTTCCGGACAATGCCACGCCGAGCACCACGCCCACGCCAAACGTGTATATGCCGGGCGTCGCGCTCAGTGCCATCATCGCGAGTCCCAGTGCGTAGAGCAGGGCGCCCGCGAAGATCACGCGCGCGGAGCCGAAGCGGTCGGAGATCATGCCCGTTAGCGGCTGTGCGACGCCCCACAGCAGGTTTTGCAGCGCGAGCGCGAGGCCGAACGTCTCACGCGACCAGCCGCGATCGAGTGTGACCGGCAACAGAAACAGCCCTTGCACGTTGCGCACGCCTAGCGCCGCGCCCATCACCACGCCACCTGCGATCACGAGCAGCCAGCGGCGGCGCCATGCATCGTCCATACCCGTCATCGTTCGCCTCCTGGCGCTGGGCGCTTCGCAGTTGCGCAGTGTTGGGCCTAGTAGAGCGCGGGAAGTGAGTTGGATCAAGCGAGTTTTTGGCACGCTTCGCATGCATGACGCTCATGCGAGTCGGGTTTGGCGGGCTTGATCGACGATCCAGTCGATGACGGCGCGCACGTCGTCGCGCGGCGCTTCGTCGGCCTGATGCAGCCAGTAGGCGTAGCCGGTCGGGCCATCGGCGCGTGCATTGCCGACGGCGGTGAGCCTGCCGTCGGCAAGCAGCGGCTGAACGAGTGCGAGGCGCCCGAGCGCGATACCGCGGCCGGCGACGGCGGCCTGGATGACCTGGTCGTACTGGTTGAAGCGCAGCACGCCGCGAAGCGGCGCGCCGTCGAGACCGCGCGCGCCAAGATGATCTGCCCAGCGCAGCATCGGGCGGCGCGCGCCTTCGAATTCCAGCAGGACGTGGCGCGCGAGCGTGGCCGCGTCGAGCTTCTTGACGTTCAACGAAGGATGGGCGACCGGCAACACGTATTCATCGTACAGATGCACCGCGCGATTTGCTGCCTCCGGCGCGATGCGGGCTGGCGCGTAGCGCAGGGCGAGATCGATGCCCTCGGCGCGCAGATCGAGCACCTTCTCGGAGGTCGCAAGGCGCAGGTCGATATCGGGGAGCTGGCGCTGCAACTCGCCGATGCGCGGCAGCAGCCACAATCCGGCAATGCCGATGCTGGCGGTGATCGTCACCGGCTGGCGCGTTTGGGGCGCCGCCAGCGCGCCGACGATTTCCTGCATCTGCTGCACCGCGCTGTCCGCAACGCGCAGCAGGCGCTCGCCCTCGGGCGTGAGCGAGATCGAACGATAGCCGCGGTTGAAGAGGCGCACGCCTAGCGCCTCTTCGAGCGCGGCGATCTGGCGGCTCACGGCGGATTGGGTCACGCACAGGTCGTCGGCGGCGAGCGTAATGCTCATACGCCGGCCCACCGCAACGAAACCGCGGATGAGGTCGAGAGGAGGAAGTTTCACGAGCGTCACTGACATGCATTTTCCTCATGCGAAAGCTGCGCAAAGATTGATTGAACGGGTGGCCAGGGTCAAGTGAAATCGACACTCCGGGTTCTTCATGGAGCACGTTCATGCATTCAGCCGATCCGGGCGAGGCGCATCCTTTCGCCGTCGCCATCACCGCCGCAGATGGCTTTACGCTGCGCGCTTATGTGTGGCGTTGTCATGCGCGGCTGAACGCGGACGCATCGCGTCCGGTGGTCATCGTCAATTCCGCCACGTCGGTGCGCTGCCACTACTATTTCCGCTTTGGCGCATGGCTGCACCAACAGGGTTTCGACGTGCTGGTCTACGACTACCGTGGCATCGGCGGCTCGCAGCCGGTTGCGCTCGCAACGCTCGACGCGAGCTGGCTGGAATGGGGCGAGCGCGATTTCGAAGCGGTGCTGCGCTACGCGCGTAGCCTGTTCCCGGGGCAGCCTGTCGACGTCGTGGGGCATAGCATCGGCGGCTTCCTGATCGGGCTCGCGCCGTCGAATCATCTCATTCGCCGCGTCTTCACGGTCGGCACGCAGTACGCGTATTGGCGCGATTATGCGCCGCGCAGCATGCCGCTCATGCTCTGGAAATGGCATGTCGTGATGCCGGTGTTGACCGGCCTGATGGGGTATTTCCCCGCATCGTGGTTCGGATGGATGGAGGACACGCCGCGCGGCGTCGCGAAGATCTGGAGTCGGGGACGCGCCCGCTTTGAAGACACGCTCGGCAAGAAGCCGCTTGCGCGCACGCCCGAGCAGCGCGCGGGCATCGTTGCTCGTTTTGGCAACATGCATGCGCCGATTCTCGCTGTCAGCTTCCCCGATGATCCGTTCGGCACGATCCGCGCGATCGAACGCTCGCTGCGCTATTTCACACAGAGCCAGTCGACACACGTACGCATCGCGCCGGCCTCAATTGGCGAGCGCAGCATCGGACACTTCGCGTTCTTTCACTCGCGATTCGAGCGCAGCCTGTGGCCCTTCGCGCGCCATTGGTTGGCCGATGGCAGTGTCATTGCGACGACGCCGGCAACGACGCACCCGAGTCCCAGCCACGCCGAAGTAGAGAGCGATTCACCGAGCGACGCAATGCCGATCGCCACGCCGATCGGCTCGCGCGATGAGCGCTGTCATCGATTGCAACCAGGGATGAAGCGTCCACGGGCGGTCGACGACCAGGCCCGCGGCGACGCCGAGCAGCTTGCGCGCGGTGACCCGTCCTGAAATTTGGATTGTCGATCAACAGAATCAGGAAGCGACGCGCAATGCGTCTTCCCGCTGCGAGGCGAAGCGGTTCGCGGGACGAGGCAAGCCAAGATGCTCGCGCAGCGTGCGGCCCGTATATTCCGTACGAAAGAGTCCGCGTCGCTGCAATTCGGGCACGACTTCCCGTACGAATTCATCGAGGCCGCCAGGCAGCCACGGCGACATGATATTGAAGCCGTCGGCGCCTTCTTCTTCGTACCATTGCTGAAGCTGGTCGGCAATGCTCTGCGGCGTGCCGATCACCTGTTGATGCCCGCGCGCTCCCGCAATGCGCAGATAAAGATCGCGTATCGTGAGGTTGTCGCGTCGCGCGAGATCGAGCAGCAAGCGTTGCCGGCTCTTGCCGCCGTTGGTTTCCGGCAGGTCGGGCACGGGCCCATCAACGGGATACTGCGAGAGGTCGAGGCCGCCCGACATGTTTGCGAGCAGCTGCAGTCCCACGCTCGGATGGATCAGCCCCTGCAAGGCGTCGAACTTCTCCTGCGCTTCTTCCTGCGTGCGGCCAATCACAGGGAAAATGCCCGGCATGATCTTGAGATGCTCGGGACGGCGGCCGTAACGCGCGAGCCGTCCCTTCACGTCGCGATAGAACTGCCTGGCTTCATCGAGCGTCTGATGCGCGACGAAAATCACTTCGGCGGTTTGTGCCGCGAGTTCCCTGCCGGCTTCCGAGGCGCCGGCCTGCACCACGACGGGCCAGCCTTGCGGCGAACGCGCGACGTTGAGCGGACCGCGCACCTTGAAGTACTTGCCGCGATAGCCCAGTGTGTGCAGCTTCTCGGGGTCGAAGTAGATGCCGCTCGCCTTGTCGCGAATGAAGGCGTCGTCTTCCCAGCTGTCCCAAAGCCCGGAGACCACGTCGTAGAACTCTTTCGCGCGTTCGTAGCGCAAGGCGTGATCGAAATGCTTGTCGAGGCTGAAGTTGTGCGCTTCGGTTTCGGTGCTCGATGTCACGAGATTCCAGCCCGAGCGGCCGCCGCTCAGATGGTCGAGCGAAGCGAATTTGCGGGCCACGTTATAGGGCTCGTTGAACGAGGTCGATACCGTGGCGATGAGCCCGATGTGCTTCGTGACCACCGATAGCGCTGAGAGCAGCGTGATCGGCTCGAAATGATCGGCGCGCGCGGTGCGCGAGAGCGAAGGCACATGGGTGTCGCGCACGCTCACGCTATCGGCGAAAAATATGGCGTCGAATTTGGCGCGCTCGGCCGTTTGCGCCAGTTCGGCGTAGTGCGCGAAATCGAGGCCGCCGGCTGCGTGGGCATCGGGGTGACGCCACGCGGCGATGTGATGGCCCGTCTCCATCAGGAAGGCGCCGAGACTCAATTGTCCCTGGCGTCGCGATGCTGCGCTCATGTGTGCTCCTCGAAGATGGTGGGCGTGCGCTGCGCAATGGAAGGCAGGGATTCAATGCGCGAGCGGCTTGTGCGCCGTGGCAATGATCATGCGCCGCGTGAGCGCATAGCCACGTGCGTTGCGATGCGGTTCGAGGGCGCCCGCGAGCCGGGCACCCACACGCGCGATGTCCCCGGGCGTGAGCGACGAGAGAAAATTGCCGAACGAACTGGACCGGCTGAAGGCGAGCACATCGTCGATGTTGTCGAAGGTGTCGCCGAAGGTGCGAATCTCGTTGTGCGTCACGTCGAAGCCGGCGTCCTTGAGCAGGGCTGCCGAGCTCTCGCGTGTGAGCTTGTTCGGCGCGCCGATTCGAGCGCGCTGCCATTCGGGCTCGCCAGCAAATAGCGCGTGCAGCACGACATGCAGGTCGTGTGGCGCTTCTTCGGGCATGGTCGTGAAGCCGATCCGGCCGCCTGGCTTGAGCACGCGCCACGCTTCGCGCAGCGCTTGCGCCTGATCCGGGATCCAGTGAATCACGCTGTTGAAATACACCACGTCGTAGTGCGCATCGGGCACCGCTTCCAGCGCTTCGGCGCGGCCGACGCGCGCGGCGAAGCGGCCCTGCGCACGTTCTCGCGCGCGTTGCACGCGCAGCGGCAACGGATCGAGCCCGAGCACTTCACCGAGTGCGCCTACGCGCTGCGCCGCGGATTCGGTGAGGCGGCCCGTGCCGCAACCCACGTCGAGCACGCGTTCGCCTTCACGCAAGCCGAGCACGTCGAGCAGTTGCAGACCGTGATGAAACTGGCGAATGCCAAGCCGGTCGTATTCTTCGACGAGCGTGGCGGAATCGAGCTCAAGGCTGGGCGCGTTCGACATATCGTGGTCCTGACCAAGGTTTGGCAGGGCCATTTTTGCCGATGGGTTATCTCACCACAAACAAGCAATTGAGCTATTCATAGAAGCACGATTGCGTTCGCGGCGATTCCGCCGTTGAGGCGGATTTTCAGGCTGACGAGGCAGCCTCTTAATCCGCAATCGAACGGGTGACGCGCGCCCGATTGTGTCTCAGAGGTTGATCTGTCCACCCATCTCGACCACCCGGTTCGCTGGCAGGCTGTAGTACTCGGCCGCCTGCGCCGCGTTGCGCGCCATGAACGCGAACAGCTTCTCGCGCCATAGCGACATGCCTTTGCTCTGTGCCGTTGCGAGGATCGTGTCGCGGGCCAGGAAGAACGACGTGGCGGCGGGCTCGTACTGCCACGTAGGTATCTGCTTCTGCACGAGCAGGAGGAGTGCCGGCACGTTGGGCATTTCCATGAAGCCGTGACGCGCCGCGACCGCGTAGCAACCATGCCCAAGATCGCTAACGGAGACTTTCTCGCTTTCGGGTACATGCGGAACGTTCTCGGTCGTACCGGCCAGAAAGATATTGGTCTCGTGCATCACGCCGTTATGCTTGAGATTATGCATGAACGCGCTCGGCGTCATGCCGGGCACGCCGCCCGGAAACACCGCCGTGCCGCCCACGCGGGGAGGCGGGTGCGATCCATCGCACAAGGAGTGAATGAATGCAGGAAGCGGCAGGTTGTCGTTTTTCACGCGCTCGACGACCATTTCCCGTCCGCGATGCCATGTCGTCATGATGGCGAACAGCACGCCGCCCGCCAGCAGCGGGAACCATCCGCCATCGAGGACCTTGCTCGCATTGCTCGCGACGAATATCGCGTCCACGACGGCCAGCGGCCCGATCACTACCAGCGTTGCGACCGGTTTCCAGTTCCACAGGCAGTGGGTGATGAAGTACATGAGCAGCGTCGTGAGCTGCATCGTCGAGGCGACGGCGATGCCATAAGCGGCCGCGAGGTTATCGGAAGACCGGAAGAACACGACGAGGAACACCACCGCTGCATAGAGCGAGATGTTGATGAACGGTACGTAGACCTGACCGACTTCGTGCGTCGAAGTGTGAATGACGGGGATGCGGGGCAGCAAGCCAAGCTGGACAGCCTGCTTCGTCATGGAAAACGCGCCGGATATGACGGCCTGCGAAGCGATGATCGTCGCGGCCGTTGCCAGCAGCACCAACGGAAGCAGTGCCCAACCCGGCGCCTGGGAGAAGAATGGCTGCGTGAGCGCCGAGGGCGTCGACAGCACGAGCGCGGCCTGGCCAAAGTAGTTGAGAACGAGGCTTGGCAACACGAGCAGCAGCCACGCGAGCCGGATCGGCGTCTTGCCGAAGTGCCCCATGTCGGCATAGAGCGCTTCGCCGCCCGTCAAGGCAAGGAACACGGAACCGAGGACGACGAATGCCGTACCGGGTGCGTGCGCCACGAAGCTCAATGCGTAAGACGGCAATGCGCCGCGCAATATGCCGGGGTTGTGCGCGATATGAGCGATGCCAAGTACGGCGAGCGTCAGGAACCAGACGATCATGACCGGTCCAAAGACTTTTCCGACCGTGGACGTGCCGTGTTTTTGAAGCTTGAACAGGCCGGTCAGGATAACGAGTGAGATCGGCACGACCCAGGTGGCCAGATGAGGATCGACGAGTTCGACGCCTTCCACTGCCGAGATGACCGAAATCGCCGGCGTGATCATCGAGTCGCCATAAAACATCGCGGCGCCGAACACGCCGAGCGTCAGAAGCACGGTGCGCAGACGCGCGGGCGCCACGCGCGCGGCCAGCGCCGTGAGCGCCAGAATGCCGCCTTCGCCGTCGTTGTCCGCACGCATGACGAAGCTCACATATTTGAGCGTCACGACAATGATGATCGACCAGAGAATCAGCGAGACGATCCCGAATACATTGGTCTGGCTAATTCCGCCGGCGGCTTTCAGGCATTCACGCAAGGTGTAGAGCGGGCTGGTTCCGATGTCGCCGAAAACCACGCCTATTGCGCCCAGAATCAGGGCGGGCGGGACGTCGGTAGTTTGACGGGATGAACGCGCGGGTATGGAGGCCATGGGTAAGGAAAATGAAATCAACGTCCCTCGGGACGGGCTGCGGAGCAAACGCGGCCTCATGAAGGCCGCGTCCCGACTCGCACGCTACAATCGCGCCACCGATACTACAGGCGCATCCTTTCAGAACGCATGACCCGTCTCCCGACGCTCAAGCAAACCGTTTCGCGAGGGCTGCGCCGGCTCGCCCTGTGGGGCCCGGGGCTGCTCGTGATGCTGGCCGACTGCGACGCCGGCAACGTCGTGACGGCCGCGCAGGCCGGCGCGCAAACGGGGCTGCGGCTCTTGCCCGTGCTGCTTGCGCTGGTCCCGCTGCTCTACATGATTCAGGAGTTGACCGTTCGCCTCGGCATATTCACCGGGCGCGGTTATGGCGAACTCATCCGCTTGCGTTTTGGACCGGTTTGGGCGGCGCTGGCCGCGGCGGGGCTGGTTGTGGCCGTGCTAGGGTCGCTCGTGACGGAGTTCACGGGCGTTGCCGGCGTGGGGGAAATGTATGGCGTATCGCGTGCCGTCACGCTGCCGCTCGCCGTCATCCTGTTGACCGGCATCGTGCTCACGGGCTCGCACAAGCGCGTAGACCGGATCGCCATCGCCATCGGCGCATTCGACCTGGCATTCTTCGCCGTCGCATGGAGTGCGCGCCACAAACTCCAGGTAATGGTCCCGCAGATGACCCACCTCGCGGCGGGCGGCCGCGACACCGGCTACCTGGCTGCGGCGCTCATTGGCGCAACGTTCAATCCCTGGATGGTGTTTTATCAGCAGGCAGCAGTCGCGGACAGCCTCACGGCGAAGGACTTCACGTCGGCCAGAGTCGAGACCGCGGTTGGCGCCGTCCTAACGCAATTGCTGACGGCAGCGGTGCTCGTCGCTGCGGCGGCAACGTTGTCGGCGCATGGCGAGCCGCGCTCTCTCGACAGCATCGGCCAAATCAGCGATGCGCTCGTTGCGGTAACGGGCCCGTTCGCAGGCCGCCTGCTGTTCGGCGCGGGCGTGCTCGGTGCGGCGTTGGTGGCAGCCATCGTGAGTTCCCTCGCGCTGGCTTGGGGGCTCGGCGATGTGTTCGGGTACCGAGCCTCGCTCGAGGTCCGTCCCGGCCGCGCGCCCTGGTTCTACGGCGCGTATGTGCTGGCCGTTGCAGGCAGTGCCTGGGCTGTCTGGCTCGCGCCCGACCTCGTTTCCTTGAACGTTGCCGCGCAAGTGCTCAACACGTTGACGTTGCCGCTCGTGCTGGGGTTGCTCGTCGCGCTTGGCGTCACCGCGCTGCCACAACGGTATCGGCCCCGCGGGGGCTATTTGTGGCTCGTGGTTTTCATGGGTGCGGTCGTGTGTGCCGCGGGTGCCTGGGGTGCGCTGCAGGGTTTGCGTTCTCCACTCGCGATCGCTGGCTTACAGATTCTTTAATAATGCATAGTAGACAGCGGCGAACACGACGACGATGCCGATGTTCACGGCCAGTCGTAGCCAGAATAGATGCTTGAGGAAAATAATATCCACGCCGACGACAACGACTATCAACAACAAGATGTAAATCGCGACGTACACCTGTCTCATCATTTCGATCGCCAGTCAAACTACCCTGGTTGCCAGCTGCCAGAAGTCAGGATACGCCGGGACGGCGGGCCTCACACCTCACCTACGTTTGTAATCGTCTGAACCCTGGTGCAGCGCATCAGCCAGCGTCGCGCGATATTGGCGGATGCGCGTTTCCGGCTTTCTTGTCTTTTGTTGCTATCTTGCTGAAATCGATGTTGCGAAAGGCTTTTGTGGCTATAGTTAAAGTGCTTTCTCACACACTTGATGCGGCGCGGTAAGAATTGCGCTTTGCATCAAGAGCGTTCGGTTCGTGCAGGGTGTTTTCGCGGATTGCGGCGAAAAGACTGCAAAACTAACCGATCTCTGGGAGGACCGGATGAGACGCACGAAGACGCAGTCACTGCGTTACCAGGTCGAAAAATGGCTCGCCCCGACCGCGCCGGTGCACGTCACCGCGTTTGGTCATACCCCTTCTGGCAGGGCGCGTTATGTGTGCGTGGAGACGCGCCAGACAACGGGATTTCATGCGCTGTTCTTCTTCCAGCACGACGACGGCTACTGGAATGTATTTCCTCCCGTGGGTGAACAGGCGCAGTGATGTAGAAATATAATTAGGTATCCAATAGAACGAAAGCAGTTTCACTGCATCGCCGCTTCCTCGATGCAGGAGAGACTTCATGCTAAATGCTGTTCTGCAGTCCATGCTGGCTGCCGGTCTGGGCGTGGATGGCGGTGGCCATCGGCAATGGGGGAGGGCCTCATGCGGCTCGGCCCGAAGCACCGGTTGCCGCCCTTGCCCGGCGCTGTTCGCGCTGCTGCCGCCGCATCCCGGCGAAGGGGACACGGTGACACAGGCGAGAGAAGTGCTGGCGCGGCAGCTGCCGGTGTAATGCGAGCGCCGCGCCGGCGTGCGCTTCGCGCCTCAATGCGGCACGTTCACGACTCCGTCGTTGGCGCGAATCGCATTGCTGCCCGGATTCTCCACGATGGCCGGCAGGTTCGTGAGACCCAGCGGCGGCGCGGCGCCCGGGCTGCCGCCGCGCGGGATCGTGCGGATGACCTGGGAAGGCGGCAGCGGCGCGCCATTCTTCAGGTGATTCCACATCAGATTGAGCGCCGCGATGTTGTAGTAATGCACCGGCACGAACCGCGTGTCGAAGCCCGGCACGGCGAGGAACGCATCAAAGTGCTGCCCGTTCATCACCTCGTACAGCGACAGGTGGCTGCGCGAACCTTCGCGATCGCTGTTTGCCGCGAGATACGCGCGCGAAGCATGATTGATCGGCACGAGCGCATCGCTGCGGCCTTGCACGATGATCGCGGGCTTGCCGTGCAGGTTCGCATTCACGCTGATCGCCTGCACGCTCTGGCGCATGCGCGGATCGCCCTTCGTCCACAGCGCGCGCAGGCATGCCGCGCCCGTGAAGCTGGCGTCGGGCGTGGCGAACCGATGGTCGGCGCCGCCTGGCGGCGTGACGTTGTAGACGAGATTGACGCCATTGGTCGGCGGTACGCCGTTGCCCACGCCAAAGATGGTCAGCATCGGCGAGACGGCGGGCGCAACGCCGGCGGCGCCCGTCGAAGCGTTCGTCGTGCCGAAGCTGAATCCGCACAGGTTGTCGAGCACGCTCGACCGCGTGTAGGCATCGGCGTAGGTCACCGCGACAGCCGGCACGGCCTGCGAATCCCACATCGGCGCCTGCAGCAGATCGGAGTCCGCTTCATAGCCGGCTTCATGCAGGCGTTGAAGCGCGTCGTTCGCCTGCGCCTGCGTGTCGCCGCCGTGGATGTAGCCTGCCGCCGCGAGCGACGTGCAGCGCGCCTGGCGTATGGCGGTCGTCGTCGCCACGGGTAGCGCCGTGAGATAGGGCGCCCCTGCGGCGGCGTCCGCGAGTGCGGCGCAGGGTTGCAGCAGGTTCGCGAGCGTCATGTAGTCCGCCAGCGGTTTGCCGGCCGCGGCGATGCGCTGCCCGCCTTCCCGGACTTGCGCCTCACCGGGCATGCGCACATTGATCTGCGGTTCGCCGACCACGACCGCCGTGATCCACTTGTCCGTGTCCTCTTCGGCTGCGGCGAGCGATGCGCCGCCGCCGTTGCTCACGGAAGCGGCGATCGTCGTGATGTCGCCGGGCGCGTAGCGCACGCCGCGATTCGATGCGTCGACGCGCGGCGCGAACTGCTGGTTGAGCACCCAGTACGCAAACTGGACCGCTTCGAGCGTGTCCTTGCCCCAGTCCGCTTCGGGGTTCAATTGCGAATGCGCGTGCTTGAAAGCGTACCGGTTCGGAAACTTCTGGTTGTAGGCGGCCAGCGCGGCCGCCGGCACGTTCGCGGTGAAAATGCTCCCGCGTCCAGCCGTTGCGGCGTTGGCCGTGACGCCATCGATCAACGTCACGAGGCCGCTCATCAATTCTTCTGCGCCGTTGCCTGTGCCCTTGTCCGTATAGGCGACCGCGCAGCCGCGCTTGAGTCCCCACTCGCCGGCCGCCGAGATGGCGCCGTACACGCCGCGCGAGCCCGACGACGTGGCGGTCACGATGCACGGGTTCGCCGGATCGAAGCTGGTCGGCACTTGCACGAGCAGGCTGACGTTCCGGCGGCCGCTGCCGTCGTCGGCAAACGCGAGATATTCGGTGCCGGCAATTTTGCCTTCACCCAGCGTGTCATTGCCGTAAAGATCGACGTTGGGCCCCCAGAAGCGGCCATAACCGCCGTTCGCGCTGATATCGACGAGCGCGCGGTAGTTCGACCAGATCGCGAGCCGGCGCAGTTCCGCGGCCGTCGGGGCCGCGGGATTCGCGATGGCGGGCTGCGCCCCGGCGAGGCCGGTTTTGCCGAGCCCGGCGGTCAACAGATCGTCGCTGACGCCATCGTAGCTGGTGGTTTGCAGGCTGCTCGCCACCACGAACGACGGCAGCCGGTTGAAGGCCGGGTGATGGGCGTTGTTTTCCGCAGCGTGTGCGCCGGGAACGAGCGCCGCGCCTGCGATGGCGATCGCGGCACGCAGGCGTGCCGTTTTACGCCGGACTGTGAACGGGGTATCTCTCATGGGTGTCTCCTTGTTTGTTGTTAGGCTAGGACGCACTGCATCGGGAAGACCGTTTCGACGTGCCGGCATCACGGCACCCCTGGACATTAGGACATCCTGAAGGCAGTTACCAGGAGAGAATGAATGCGGGCAAAAGGCGATCGCCTTCCACGCCGTACTGGCGTTGGAAGGGCCCACTTGCCTCGCGTTCGCGCGTCGGCGGCCGCGTTCGGCGCGCGGATTCCTCGGGGGATTACTTGCAGAGCAGGAGCAGGCGTTCCTGATCCGAACATGGCCGCCCGTCGACTTTTTGTGCGGCGGGACCGCCTTGCGCCGCGGTTGAACCCGTGGCGGCCTGCATCGCCGCGCGATGCGCGAAACACGCCTTCAGACGTCGCTCAACCGGCGGATAGTATTGCCAGCCTTTGCCGAGGCCCGGTAGTTCGAGCTTCACCTGCTTCCACTTCGGATGGCCGTGCTCCTGCAGGTTGTCGAAGTTCGCGCAGAGCGAATCGGCAAAGCGCTTCAGGTTGCCGACCGTATCGCGCAGGTTGTAGTCATAGGTGACGAGAAAGGCCTTGACGGTCCACGTCGGCACGTCTTCCTTGAGCCAGTTCGGGTAGCTCGATACGTGAATCGTCGCGGGATAGTAGGTTTGCTTTGCGCGCGCCGTCTCCGGCGCGTTCGCATCGACGCGCAGGAAGCGGATCTGCTGCAGCAGCTCGGGGTTCATGTCGGTGAAGAGCTTGGCGGGCTGTCCGGCGACGATGATCGCCACATCGATCTTCTTGACGATGAGCGCGGCGAGCGCGTCTTCGTTGCTCAGGTGCTGCGCGTTCTGCTCGGGAATCGGCTGGCCGAACATGAGGCGGTACAGAGTCGTCGCCGACTGCGCGGTGCCGCTGCCAATCAGGCCGACGCTGATTACCTTGTCCTTGATCTCGTTGATCGTCTTCATCGGCGAGTCGTTACGTACGACGAAATAAATCTCTTCGTCATAGAGCGGCATGATGAGCCGCAGCGGCCGTATCAGCGTGCCGGCCTCTTCGTTGCCGGAATTGGCCATGTCGACATAGGCCTGGTAGACGTCGGACTGCACGAGCGCGAGCTTCACGCCGGACTCGAACCTCATGCGCTGGACGTTTTCCGCCGAGCCTTTCGATGGGATCACTTCGAGGTCGATGCCCGCGGGTGGCGCGACCCATTTCGCCAGGTCCTGGCCGATCTGTATGTAGGTGCCGCGCTCCGGGCCGGTCACGATGCGGTAGTGCGCATCGACCTCGGCGGCGCCGGCAAGCAATGAGAAAAGCAGGGCGATCAGCGCCGCCCCTCCGGCTAGAGTCGTTTTCAGCATGGTCTCTCTCCCGCCTTGTTTGCGATGTACTGCAGACTTCGATATGTTGTGGAATCCTCTTCAATGCGTGGCGCCTGACGGCGCGGCTCGCTTCCAGCCGTTTTGCACGATCGCGCGCTCCTGGACGTCTACGCTGTTGTCGCCGCCGGAGGGACTGGCGGCCGTCGCGACATTCGCCGCGTTCGCTGTGTTTATCGCACCGGGCAGCGGGGGCGGCGATGCGCTCGTATTCCAGTCCTGAGAGGATGGCAGCCGCACGGTGTTCGCGCCGCGCGGCAACGCAGCTGCCGCGTTCGTTTGCGGGGCGGCACTGGGTGGGCTGAGCGGCTTCCAGGCCGTAGATACGATGGCGCGCTCCATCAACGATTGCGCAGCTTGACTGCTCGAATCGATCGCAAGCGCTTCCGAAGCCTGTTGCTGTACGCAGGCCCAGGCATGCTGCGCGACGCAGCGATCCGCGTTTTGCAACGCGCTATCGCGCCGTTGCATGCGCGCGGCGATATCGTTTTGTAGCGCACGCGCCTCTTCGTTGTCACCGTCGCGCGCCAGCACGGCATTGGCCGCGGCGTTCGCGTCGAACAAGTTGTTTTCCGCGAGGCTGGTCCGCGCTACACGCAGGGCTTCGGCCACGTCCGCGAATTGCGGCACGGGGTGCGCATTGCGCGGGGTGGATTGCGGCTGTTCGCTGGTCTGCCTGCCGGCGGCGGGGGGCGTCTCACCGGCCTGTTGCGTGGACGCATTGGTCGAAACCGAACCGCCCGAAAAGTGCAGCGTCTCGTCGCGAGGGTTGGCCTCGCGTTGGCGGTTCGCACCGAGCAGCAAATACGTGCCGTACGCGAACGCAACAATCAGTGCGAACACGAACAGGCCTCTGGGAAAGATCCATTGCCCCATCTGCGAAACGCGCAGCCCGTGTAGAAGCGCAACGGTGTGCTGCGCGGCGTGCGGGTAGCCCGCGTCCAGCGACGGCCCGTCGGTCGCGGGCACACCCGCCTGCACGAACTTCGCGGCTGCGGGCGCGGGGGGCGTCGCCGCCGTCGCGCCGAGAGGTGTCAACGTGGCTTTCGGATGGGTGCCCAGCGCGACTTTGTCGAGTGGACAATCCGTGCCGCAGTAAGGGCAGAATTCGAAGTTCTCGTACAGCAGTCCGCCGCAACGCTTGCACGCTGCGGGTAAATTCTGGTCGCGACCAATCTGAGCGGACATGATGTCGTCCCACCGTTATGGCAAAGCCATTTCGGCATGCTCAGAATCGTCGTTGAAGCGATGGGCAAGGCCTCGCGGAACTCACGATCTGCATGCGCAGGAAAGCGACGGGGCCCGACCGAGCGCAGCCGTCTAGGGAAAATATGGTTGATTTCGCACAGCGCGTCAATCCGCTGTTGCCCAGCACGCATACGCATGAGGGCGGAGATCTGGCAAGAGACGGCGTTGCGGAACTTTTTACCGTGCAGGCTTTTATTTATATGAGTAGCTAAGTGAGCGTGCGGGCTTCCGAGGTGTTACACAGCGGGCGAGAAGTATGACCCCAATTGGTGCGTCGGCGGGCGCGAGTAAGCCAAATTCAGACAAGGCGCGGGGCATGCTCGAGCATCCCTTCTTCCTTCGCGCGCGGTCGCGTTGCAACGAGATCCCGCATCGCCGACCCGCATGCACGCGGCCGTTTCATGCTCGACGCAATTGCTGCGTGCGCAACGAATCAGCGCGCATAGGTTCAGAAACTATCCCTTGACAAAGTACTGCGGCGCCTCCTATTTTTCCTCTGGCCATCTTTAATTACCAAATATTTCCCGCGCAATCCCGTTGGCGAAAATCAATGCTTTCGCCCGATGCTCAATGAATTATTTAGGTTTCCAAAGTAAATAAATAACAGTTAATCTGAATCGACTTTGTCAGGAATGGAAAGATAAATGTCAGCCGCTTCGTGCAGGTAATCGCATTTGATTTTCGGCGCCTTTTCAAGGCGTTATTACCGGGCGGGACGCGGCCCCCGCGTAGTGTGACGTCATCATTCGAAGGGGTATAACAATGCATCCGGACAGTAAACCCAGCGTGCGCTCGAGCCGCAGCCGTTGCCAGCTGCGCCATGCAGGCGCAATGGCGATTGGCGTGTTGATGCTTGCAGGCTGCGGCGGTGGCGATAGCCCGTCATCGTCTGCCGCGAGCGCGATGAACCAGGTGTCGGCGAGCGCAAAAACTGCCGCGCAAACGCCGAACTCGCCAAACGCCAACCAGCCCTATACGGACCCGATCGCCTACTCGCCGAATGCCAACGATGGGCTCGCCGCGTCCCAGGTCGCCGAAAAAGCCGCGGTCATGCATTACCAGTGGACCTCAGGCAGAACGACGATCAACTACACGACGACAACGGGCCATCTGACCGCTTCGGACGCAAACGGCAATCCGGAGGCGACGATGTCGTATGTCGCCTATACGGCGCCGGGCACGAACGGCTCGCCGCGGCCAGTGACGTTCATCTATAACGGCGGGCCCGGTTCGTCGTCGATCTGGCTGCGCCTGGGCTCGTTTGCGCCGACGCGTGTCGCAACCCCCGATCCGCTGCTCACTAACTGGCCGAACTTTCCGCTCGTGAGCAATGCCGAGAGCCTCATCGATACGACGGACATGGTGTTCATCGACCCGCCCGGCACGGGGCTTTCGGAGGCCATTCTGCCGAACACGAACCAGAAGTTTTGGGGCTGCGATCCCGATGTGAACGTGATGCGCGATTTCATCAAGCGCTATCTGGCCGTGAACAACCGCAGTAGTTCGCCGATCTATCTCTATGGCGAATCGTATGGCACGCCGCGCACCGACATGCTTGCGCTCGCGCTCGAAGCGGCGGGCGTGCAGTTGACCGGCATCGTGCTTCAGTCCTCCATCCTGAACTACTTTGCCGATGCGATCGAGGCGACGGCCATCACAGATTCGACGGCCGGCCTGGTGCTCGATACGGACACACTCGCGGGCTACTATCCCGGCTATGCCGAGGTTGCCGCCTACTTCAATCTGGTTTCGCCGCCATTGATCGATCAAGGCCTCTTCGCGTTGCAGTCGGAGATCTTCGCGACGGGCCAGTACAAGCATTTCCGCAAGTACGCGCAATCGTGGGTGCTGAGTCAACTCGGCATTCCCGACGCGCTGGGCACGCCGGTCTTTCCGCCCGAGAAGACGCTGGATTCGTGGCGCTGGCCCTCGAGCCTCACATTGCAGGCGCTCAATGGCTACTTCAACGTGAATCCGTTCAATAACGAATTGATCCCGGGGACGACGATCGGTCGTTACGACGGTCGGGTGTCGCTGCCAAATTCGGATCCGCGTTTGCAGAGCGACGGCGACCCGTCGGACATCCTCATCTCGCAGCCATTCACGACCGCACTCGCCACGCAGATGCCGGACTATCTCGGCTACACGGCGCCGAATGCGACGTATATGCCGCTGAACGACAACATCATCGGGGTTTGGGACTTCTCGCACGACGGCCAGCCACTGCCCGATACGCTGCCCGACCTGCTTGGCGCGATCCAGCTCAATCCGCAACTGAAGGTGCTCGCGGAAAACGGCTATCACGATCTCGCCACGCCGTTCTTCAATACGGAGAAGCAGCTCGCGCGTCTTCAAACGGTGGCCGGTGTGAGCCCGAACCTGCAGGTCAACTTCTTCCAGGGTGGACACATGATTTATCTGGACGACGTGGCGCGCCCGAAGATGAAGGCCGATCTCGCAAGCTACTATGGTGGTCAACCCATACCATTGGCGCTTTCGCTTTGGACGCTTCCGCAGCCGTGGCCCGACGAGAGCCCCGCGGGTACGCCGACTTCCACGGCAGTCGCGGCAGCGGGTGAATAACGTCACAGGCCGGGGCTTCGTCGAGCGTCGATTATCGACAGCCGATTGAGGCCCGCTCCTTACTCATTGAAGGCGAGCGATCATGTCTACAATCAAAAAGCTGTGGTGCGTTGCTCCGCTCATGCTTTGCGCGGTGGCTGCGGCCACGACAGGCCATGCCCAGGCGGCAACGCAAGCGGTGGCGCCCGTTCAGCTTCCGAAGGGCGGCCACGGTGTCGATGGCCCATTCTTCCCGTCGAGCCGGCCGGCGCCGCTCACACCCTCCACCGGTGCACAATTGCAGCAACAGGCGCAACAGCGGGTGGAGGCACGCCTCGGCGCGAATTCCGCATTGAGCAACGGCGCTTCGATCACGAAGGCGCAGGCGCAAAGCAACGGGCTCGGGTTTATCGCGCAGCATTTCGATCAGATCGACACGGCGCATACGGGCAAGGTGTCGATGAGCGACGTGCGGCAGTATCTGCAGAAACAGGGCCAATGAGGCTGCGATTCTGTCGCGCTGCAATGGTCGGCGTCATGGGGCATGCTGGCGGCGGGGTCGGGCTGTCTGCACACGAAATCTCCAACGGGCTTGGTCTGTCCATCAAATGATGGACGCGCAAGCGTGCGCGGTTCCATAGGCTTAGGCAGCGGAGCGCACCGGCACGAGCCGGGGCCTCCGTCGAAGACTGCTTCCACAAAGGCCACGTTGCACGTATTCATTTCGTGCAACGTGGCCTTTCCATCGTGGCGAATCTTCGCTTCGTTTCCCTTCGATATCGTCGGCGCTTAGCGCAGTGAGTAGCCCCGGCCCTGCATGCAAGCCTCCCACGCCTGACGATAGCTGGCGAGCGCCTGCTGCTGCGCCGATTCCGCCTGTGCGTTCTGCGCCGCTGCGGCACGCCCCTGGCGCCGGTGTGCTACGCCGCCGGCAACGGTTCCGGCGACGGCGCCGATGGCCGCACCGTGGCCGGCGTCGCCCCCGATCGCACCAGCGGCGGCGCCAATGGCCGCGCCTCCGGCGGCGCCCCGGACGCGTTGGCCGTTCGGCGCTTGAGCTTGCGGCGCAGCGTTGGCCACGACCGTTGGGTCAATGCCTGTTTTCTGCTTTGCCCACGCATAGCAAGCCCCTTCATCGGAACTTTGCTGCTGGGCGCTTTGACCTTTCGACGGGTACACGACGGTTTGCTGAGCAAGTACCGGAAGTGCCGTTCCCGCGATCGCTATTGCGGCGGGAATAAGGACGATGCAATTAATTCTCATGAAGGACTCTTCCATAGTGGCCTGGATAAGTCGGCAGAGAATATCTCGTGCTCATTCGATCGCGTAGCAAGATGGGTCAATAAGCATTGTTCCCGTTGATACGTGTCAATGGAGGTCAAAACGAAGCAGGGAGATGGCATGCGACATATATTCTGGTTCTTAACGAACTCAATCCGGCTGTTGATTGGCCGTCACGCAAGCAAGGTACGTGCACAGCTCCGTGCGATTGCGGCGGTGCCAATGGTACGCTTGGGCTTCTCGAGATCACGTGGCTGGAGATTGCCGATCATGAAGGGCTTTTGCTGCGCAGCGTTCCTCGCCTTGCTCGTTGCCGGCTGTGCTTCGCCGTCGCCGCCGCCCGCTGCGGAAACCGATAGCTACATGCTGCACAGCCCCGATGGCGCGCACTCCGGTGCACCCACTTCGAAGCCGCCGAGGCTCACCGTGGGCGTTAGCGATCCCGACACGCAACTGATCCTCCCGTGGTTCCTCAACGACATCATCAACTTCGTGAACTATCGCTAGTCCTCGCACACTCTCTCTCCCGGCGACCGGCAACCTCCCTTGAAGCCTGAAAATCCATTTCCTGCGCTATGAAATGTTTAAGTTCGGGCGGTAACCTCAGGCGCAACACCTCGGGGACAGACCGGCATGGACGACGGCAAGAAAAGTGCCAGTAGGCTCAAGGACGTAGCGAATGCGGCGGGGTCTACGGGCGCGGCGGCCGGATCAAACGGATCAGACATCTCATTGCGCGGCGCTATCGACAAATAGAGAACGGCGCGCGGACCATACAGGCCGTCCGCGCGCCGCGATGCATTCGATCTCGTTGACCTCAGCGTCCACGCGCAAGCCAACTGTCCACCGATTGCACGCCCTCGACCGATGCCGCGCTGCGCTCGGCCAGCGCGACCTGTTCGTGCGCGTCTACCCATCCGAGCAGCGTGACGGTGCCTCCTCGAGCAAAGACAAATATATGAGAAGTGTTGACGCCATTGCGGGCAAAAGCGACCCGGACGTTGTGCGCGAGTTGCGGGTTGCTTGCGCCTGAGTCGGTTTGAGCCTGAACGGCCGGCACCATGGCGCTGGAAATCAGCAATGCGAGCGTGGAAGTGATGATGGCTTTCACGATACCTCCTTGCAGTGTGGCAAAAATGCCGGTCACATCCGGCAGCAAGTCTTCCGGTCCTTCTTCAAGGCAGGGCCGCGGAAGTCAGAGGGCGAACCGGCCCGCGCAGTGCGCGGTGCAAATGGTCACCGCAAGGACGCGTCAGTGGTTCAGCCAGCCGGGCATGGGACGGCAGCGCCGTCGCCCGGCGAAAGTTGCGCTGGTGCGTGCTGGTGCATTGCGTTCGGACGGGACGTCGCGCGCGCGACGTGGCGGGGAACAGCGGGAGTCGAGGCGCGGGGTTTTGCGTGGCGCGATGGTCTGAAGCCGGAAAGCCCGCGAGACCGATTCAAGGTCCCGCGCTGAATGTGCTTACCGAAGAATCTCAACTCGTTGCCCGGCAGGGTATACCTTGATCATAGTCGCTATTGCTGAGGCTTGCGCCGGTGACAGCGCTGTCAGCAGATCTGCAACGCTGCGGACACAACGGACACGAAATTCTCGTGCCGACGTTGCAACTTCACAACGTCAGAGCGCCGCCTTTGAAAGCGCTGTCAAGCGGAGTTTGGCCGAAGTAGCGCGGGTGTTCGGTACATTTCCCTCGCTGCGCATATTGGCCCCCACGACCGCAAACGGAGTTGCGAGCTTTGTGACCATAACGGAATGGTCACAAAGCAGGGGCCTACCGCGGGGCCGCGCGGCGCGCAACTGTTATCGGTAACAGAGTTTTCCCTGGACTGCCGGTTCGATACACCGGGCCGGGGCGTCCCTATAATCGCCTCGAAATGTGATTCGGAACATTTCAGTGAGGCAGCCTGGTAGGGAACGTGTAGAGCGCACGCGACCTGCGCGGTTTGGAGACGCCAAAATATATATAGGATATCTAATGAAAAAGAAGCTTATTGCATTGTCGGTTATGGCAGCTGCGACGACGATGGCGCACGCGCAAAGCAGCGTCACACTGTATGGCCGTATCGACAACGGCGTGCAGTACGAAACCGGCTTGCCGGGCGGCAGCAAGTTCTCGGCACAGAGCGGCGACTGGGGTTGCTCCTGGTTCGGCCTGCTGGGTTCGGAAGACCTCGGCGGCGGCACGAAGGCGGTGTTCCAGCTGGAAGGCCAGCTCAATACGATGACGGGCGCTTCGGCGGGCAACCTGTTCGGCCGTCACGCCACGGTGGGCTTCAGCAACGACCGTTTCGGTCTGTTCAAGATGGGTAATCTCGGCGCCGGCGAACTTTCGCAGGACAGCTGGGGTGCGGACCCGCAGTTGATGCAGCGTTACGCGATCTCGACGCTGGTGCGCGGCCGTAACTGGGCGAGCACGAGCAACGGCGCGGAATATGATTCGCCCACGCTGTTCGGCGGTCTCGTGTTCAAGGGCCAGTATTCGCTGACCAACAACACGAGCTGGAACTCGGCGCCGGTCAACGCACAAGGCGTGCCGACGGGACAGGGTCGTACGAACGCGATTGAAGGCATCTATACGTGGGGCAGCGGCGATTTCCGTGTGATCTATGACGAAGTCCGCGGCGCGGACGGGTCGTTCAACAACGTGTATTCGGCTTCGCGCTCGATTCTCGCTGGCGGCACGTACGTGATCGGTCCGGTGAAGATTTACGCGGGCTACCAGCACTTGAGCGCACCGAGCGCCACCAACGAAAGCGTGGGCGTGACCGACGCGTCGCAGCCGGCTGGCGTGCGCGCACCGACGGCGGTGGACCACGAGTGGATCGGCGCTGGCTGGCAGGTGAACGACGCTTCGGCGATTACGGCTGCCGTGTTCCATGCGAACGCGAACAATGGCAACGGCAATGCCACGCTGTTCACGCTCGGCACGACGTACAACCTGTCGAAGCGTACGTTCCTCTACGCGGAAGCCGGTTACGTGCACAACAGCTCGACGTCGAACATCAACCTCGGCAACGGTTCGTACGGCAACAACAACTTCGACGCGGCGACGGGCACGTCGTCGAACGACAACCCGAACTACGGTCACAGCCAGACCGGCGTGTTCGCGGGCATCATGCACATGTTCTGATTTGACTTCGTTTGTCCTGTAGTTGTTGTGATCTCTTTGTGTTAGGTACTGCTTAATTCTCTTTCATAGAGAGGCCGGTGCGATCTCTCCTCCACCCTGGTCGCACCGGCTGCTTTTTCTCCAGTTTTTCTAGCCACTTCGAATTCGTATCTGGAAGTGCTTTTTTCGGTGTGTGAAAGCGCTTTCATGAAAATGTTCAGGCGGAACCCATGACCGATGACACCAACGAAGCACCCGGCGCGCCCAGTGTCCAGAGCGGACCCATTCCGGGTCCCAACGTGACGCTGGAAGAAATTGCACGCGCCGCCGGCGTGTCTCCGAGCACGGTGTCCCGCATCCTGAACGGCACCGCGCGCGTTCTCCCCGAAAAGCAGCGTGCGGTGGAGGAGGCGATCGCGCGGTTCAACTATCGTCCGAACGTGCTGGCGCGCAGCCTTGCAAGCGGCCGGACCGAAACCATCGGCGTGCTGACGCAGGCCGTGTCGAGCCCGTTTTACGCCGAGTGGCTGCGCGGTATCGAAGAGGCGCTTTCCGAACCGGGCTTCACGCCGATTTTCGTGAGCAGCCGCTGGAATGTCGTCGACGAAAAGGCGCGCCTCGAAGAATTCATCGCACGCCGCGTGGACGGCATCATTCTGTTGCATGCGCAGCTCGACGAACCGACGCTCACCGAATACTCGCGCTACGCGCCCATGCTGGTGCTGGGACGTTCGGTGCAAAACGGTACGGCGCTGGCGGGCCTGCCGATCGACAACCTGCAGGGCGCGCGCGACGCGACCCGTCATCTCATCGAGCAGGGCCACCGCGAGATCGCGTTCATTGCCGGACCGAGCAGTCACGAGGACGCGATCGAGCGTCTCGACGGTTACCGCATCGCGCTGGAAGAGGCGGGCATCGGCTTCGACGCCGATCTGGTCGAGCAGGGCGATTACCTCGAAACGGGCGGACTCGCGGCCATGGAGCGGCTGCTGGCGCGCCGGCCTTCGTTGAGCGCGGTGTTCTGCGCGAACGACCAGACCGCGTACGGCGCTCGTCTCGCGATGTTCCGCCACGGCGTGCGCGTACCCGAGGATGTGTCGCTGGTCGGCTTCGACGATCTGCCGACTTCTTCGTACATGACGCCGCCTCTGACGACGGTGCGCCAGCCGACCTATGAAATCGGCCGTCTCGCCGCGCAAGGCATCGTGCAGATGATCCGCAAGCAGCCTATCGCGCTGAGCCCCATTCCGCTCACGCTGGTGACGCGCGAAACGACGCGTCGCATCGGGCCGTCGTTGAGCCCGGGAGACACGGGTGCATAAGGTTCGAATCCAGATCGGGCCGTTTTTTTAATTTTGTGGTGAAAGCGCTTTCAAACAGATGAGCGCGGCAAGCAGGGCGTCAAGCACTGCAAATGAATACAACAGGGGAAGTAGTTCGTAGCAGCAGGGGAGCAATTGAACGTCACTCACAAACGTTTCAACAGGAGACATGTAATGAATTTCCGTTTTTCAGGCACTGCAGCTGCAGTTTTGCTCAGCCTCGCTACCGTGGCTGCGCATGCCAACACCACGCTGACTGTGGCGGTGTTTCCGAAGCTCGATCAGGAAATCAAGGACGCGATGCCCGCGTGGAAGAAACTGCATCCGGACGTCGACATCAAGGTGTCGTCACTTGCGATCGCCGATCACCACAATGCCATGACGACCGCGCTCGCAACGAGCTCGGACCTGCCGGACGTGATGGCCGTCGAAGTCGGCTTCATTGGCCGTTTCGCAGCGGGCGGCGGTCTCGAGAACCTGGCAAAGCCGCCCTATAACGCCGGTCAGTACAAGAGCCAGTTCATCAACTACACGTTCGCGCAGGCTACGACGCAGGACGGCCAGATCGTCGGCATGCCGGGCGATATCGGCCCGGGCACGCTGTTCTACCGCAAGGACATTCTTGACAAGGCAGGCGTGACCGAAGCCGACCTGACGAAGTCGTGGGACTCGTATCTCGCGGCCGGCCAGAAGATCAAGAAGGCGACGGGCGCGTACCTGATGGCGTCGTCGCGCGATATCGAAGACATCTATATTCGCGCCGACCTGAAAGAAGGCGACGGCGTGTACTTCGACAAGGCCGGCAATCCGGTCGTGACCTCGCCGCGCTTCGTGAAGGCATTCGAGCTGGCGAAGAAAGCGCGCGATCTCGGACTCGACGCGAAGATCACGCCGTGGTCGAACGAGTGGGCCGAAAGCTTCAAGCGCGGCACGGTCGCCACGCAAATGATGGGCGCATGGCTCGGCGGTCACCTCTCGTCGTGGATCGCTCCGGATACGAAGGGCCTGTGGCGCGCAACGAATCTGCCCGACGGCGCATATGCATCGTTCGGCGGCACGTTCTGGTCGATTCCGGTGAAGGCCACGCAAAAGCAGCTGTCGTGGGAGTTCATCAAGTTCCTGACGACGCGCCCGGATGAGCAGCTCGCTTCGTTCCGCTCGATCGACGCCTTCCCGGCGCTGCTTTCCGCGCAGCACGACGACTTTTTCGCCCAGCCCGTGGCGTTCCTCGGCAACGAGAAGGCTCGCCTGATCTGGCGCGATGCCGCCTCGCATATCCCGGCGATCCAGCGCAGCAAGTATGACCAGGTTGCCGAAGAGGCGGTCCATTCGGCGCTCGACAAAGTGGTCGACAGCAACGAGGACATTCACGAGGCGCTGCAGGAAGCCCAGGCTGAGATCACGCATCGTGTCCGCCGTTAAGCGGTTCTGACGAAACGGCGCGGCACGCATCGGCCGCGCTTTGAAGCCCGCTGCAACAGCGTGGCCGGTCGCCCCGGCCGGCCACGCCCGAATGGACGGAACTATCGATGAACTCTCCTCTGCCCGCCACTGAACAGGTCTCCCGGGAAGGGCTCGCGCGCGATACGCTCGCGCCGCTCGCCCACTCCCGTGGAAAACCGCGGTTTAATCCGGTCAAGATCGCGCCGTACCTGTTTCTCGCCCCGTTTTTCCTGTTGTTCGCGGTGTTTCTGGCCTTTCCGCTGCTTTTTTCGCTGTATCTCTCGTTCCAGAGCTGGGACGCGACGGCGGGACTGGCGAGCATGAAGTGGGTGGGCCTGTCCAACTTCACGTTCACGCTGACTGACCCGTGGTACTGGAAATCGCTCTACAACACGGCTTCGATGGCGCTCCTGTCCGGCGCGCCGCAGCATCTCATTGCGTTGCCGCTGGCGTTCTTTCTGCAAACCGCATTTCGCCGCTGGCGCAATTTCGTGGTTGGGCTCTATTTCCTGCCCTTCATCACGTCGAGCGTGGCGATCGCGCTGATCTTCTCGTCGCTGTATTCGACCGACTTCGGCATGATCAATCTCGCCATTGCCGAGATCGGCAAGATGCCGGGGCTGCACTGGATCGTGCCTTCGAAACCGATCGAGTGGCTGTATAACCCGGCGAATGTAAAGCCGGCGGTTTCCGTCGTCGTCTTCTGGCGCTACGTGGGCTGGAATACGGTGCTTTATTTGTCCGCGCTGCAAACCATTCCGAAGGATCTTTACGAAGCGGCGCGCATCGACGGCGCCAATGGCTGGCAACAGTTCACGCGCATCACGATTCCGCTTCTCAAGCCGATGATCTTCTTCGCGGTCACGCTTTCGATTATCGGTGGGCTGCAACTGTTCGAAGAGCCCTTCATCCTGCTCCCGAACGAAGGCATGGGCACGAGCCAGTCCGGCCTGACCACGGCGGTCTACATGTATCGCACGGCATTCCACGACGGCGACTTCGGCACGGCCAGTTCAATTGCGTGGCTGCTCTTTATCACGATTTCCGCGTTGATGTGGCTCAACACGCGCATTTTCCACCGCAGCGGCATGAAAGAAGAGGCACAGCGATGAAACTGTCGAAAAACAAGGCGCGTTATACGGGTTACGCCGTCGTGCTGGCGGGCGCGGTGCTGATGTTCTCGCCGTTCTGGTTCATGTTCGTCTTCGCCACACATACGAGTTCCGAGATCTTCTCGATGCCGCCGCCGCTGTGGTTCGGCAACGCGTTTCTCGACAACATGGCGTCGCTCATGCGTCACATTCCGTTCTGGCGCAATCTGGGCTGGAGTTTCTACACGGCCACGATCCAGACCGTGCTGACGCTGCTTGTTACCTCGATGGCCGGTTACGCATTTGCGATGTATGAGTTCCGCTTCAAGAAAACGCTCTTTGCCGTTGCGCTCACGGCCATGCTGGTGCCGCCGTTCCTCAGCATGATTCCGACCTTCATGACGATGAACCTGCTCGGCTGGATCAATCAGCCGCGCGCCCTCTACGTACCTGGCGCGGCTGCCGCGCTCGGCGTGTTCCTCATGCGCCAGTACATCGCGTCGGCCATTCCGTCCGACCTGATCGAGGCGGCGCGCATCGACGGCTGCGGCGAGTTCCGCATCTACTGGAGCATCGTGTTGCCGCTGCTCGGGCCGGCACTGGGAACGCTGGGCCTCATCAGCTTCATTCAGGCCTGGAATAACTTTCTCTCGGCGCTCGTGGTGCTGCGCTCGCCTTCGATGTACACGCTGCCCCTCGCGCTGCGCATTCTGCAAAGCCCGACCAATTCGGACTGGGGCGCGGTGATGGCGGGCTC
Organism: Paraburkholderia sp. CNPSo 3272; assembly: GCF_024206495.1. Taxonomy (GTDB): domain Bacteria; phylum Pseudomonadota; class Gammaproteobacteria; order Burkholderiales; family Burkholderiaceae; genus Paraburkholderia. The sequence continues at coordinate 50,168 of NZ_JAMBPQ010000021.1, forward strand.
CGCGGTCGCCGTGGTGCCATTGCTGGTGCTGTTCGCTTTCACCTCGCGGCGCTTGATCGACGGTTTGACCACCGGCGCCGTCAAGGCCTGAGTTTTGCTTCGTTCATTTCATGCCCGCTCTTGCAAAAGCGGACACGACTAATCAGGATACCTATTGTTATGCCGACGTTTCAATTCAAGGAAAACTTCGTCTGGGGCGTGGCCACCAGCTCGTATCAGATCGAAGGCGCAGCCCGTGAGGACGGCCGTGGCGAGTCGATCTGGGACACGTTCTGCCGCGTGCCCGGCAAGGTCGTGAAAGGCGAAAGCGGCGACGTGGCCTGCGATCACTACCATCGCCTCGAGGAAGATCTCGATCTGATGGCGCAAATGGGCGTCAATGCCTATCGCTTTTCGATTGCATGGCCGCGCGTGCAGCCGGATGGCCGCGGCGCGTACAACGAAAAGGGCCTCGCGTTCTACGAGCGTCTGGTCGACGGCTTGCTCGAGCGCGGCATCCAGCCGTTCGCGACGCTGTATCACTGGGACTTGCCGCAAGCATTGCAGACTCAGCAAAACGGCTGGGAAAGCCGCGATACGGCTTATCGTTTCGCCGACTACGCCCGCAAGATCGGCAGCGTGCTGGGCGATCGCGTGGCGTCGATCGCCACGCACAACGAGCCCTGGTGTACCGCATGGCTCGGCAACGCGACGGGCTACTTTGCGCCGGGCAACGCTGACCTGAAGAAGGCGGCGCACGTGGCGCATCATCTGCTGCTTTCGCACGGCCTTGCCGTTCAGGCCATGCGCGCCGATGGCGTGAAGGCGCCGCTCGGCATCGTGCTCAACCAGTCGCCGGCACACGGGGCGACCGAGGCGCCCGAGGATATCGCAGCCGCATCGCTCGAATACGCGAAGTTCGTGCGCTGGTACATGGACCCGATCTTCAAGGGCGAATATCCAGCCGAAGCGCTGCAATGGTATGGCGCGAACGGCCCGCAAGAGGTGATTCGCGAAGGCGACTTCGGCATCATCGGCACGCCGCTCGACTTTCTCGGCATCAACTACTACACGCGTATCTTCGCGAGCGCTTCGGGCAACCAGCGTCCGCCGGGCGTGCACGGCTTCACGGACATGGACTGGGAAGTCTATCCGGAAGGCCTGACCGAACTGCTCACGAATCTCAATGCCGAGTACAGGCTGCCGCCGATTTTCATCACCGAGAACGGCTGCGCTTCGAAAGACGTGCTCGAAAACGGCCGCGTGCAGGACACCGACCGCATCCGCTTCCTCGATCTGCACCTCGCCGCACTGTCCGAAGCCGCGCGACAGGGCGTGGACGTGGCTGGCTACTTCGCCTGGAGCATGCTGGACAACTTTGAATGGGCGTGCGGCTACGACAAGCGCTTCGGCATGGTGTACGTCGACTACGAGACCCAGAAGCGCACGCTCAAGGATAGCGCGCACTGGTATAGCGAGGTCATCGCTGAGCATGCCGCGGAAGAGGCCGCACGCTAACGCGGACACACGGACAGCACCGTAACCCGCGCGCAGGAGGAACACAAGCCACCTCACGCGGGACGACAAGCACTAGCACTAAGGAGGACGTAACAATGGGCGAACTCGTGTTGCGCAACGTCGTGAAGACGTATGGCGAAGGTCCGCAGATCATTCAGGGCATCGATCTTCATATTCCCGATGGACAGTTCACGGTATTCGTCGGGCCGTCGGGTTGCGGCAAGTCGACCATGCTGCGCATGATCGCCGGGCTCGAGCAAGTGAGCGGCGGCGACATTCTGATCGACGGCATACGCGTGAACGATCTGCAGCCAGTGGATCGCGGCGTGTCGATGGTATTCCAGAGCTACGCGCTCTACCCGCATATGACGGTTGCGGAGAACATGGGCTTTTCGCTGAAGCTCTCGGGCAAATCGAAGCGCGAGGTGCGCGAGGTCGTGGGTCGGACTGCCGAAATCCTGCAGATCACGCACCTGCTCGAGCGCAAGCCCAAGGCGCTCTCGGGCGGCCAGCGGCAGCGCGTCGCGATAGGCCGTGCGATCGTGCGCAAGCCGCGCGTGTTTCTGTTCGACGAGCCGCTCTCGAATCTCGATGCGGCGCTGCGCGTGCAGATGCGCATCGAACTCGCGAAGCTCCATCGCGAACTCGGCACGACGATGATTTACGTCACCCACGATCAGGTCGAAGCGATGACCCTCGGCGAGCAGATCGTAGTATTCAACAAGGGAAACATCGAGCAGACGGGCGCGCCGCTCGATCTGTACGACCGGCCCGCGAACCGTTTTGTCGGCGGCTTCATCGGCTCGCCCCAAATGAACATGTTGAGCGCCACGGTCGTGTCGCAAAACGGCGTGCAAACCGTCCTCGCGCTTGCGGGTGCGAGCCACCGTATCGCTTTGTCGGGCCGCCCGGATCGCGCACTCAACGGCGAATTGACCCTGGGCGTACGCGCCGAACACCTGAGCATCGGCTGCGCGGACGAAGGCATCGCCGCTCGCGTGGAGCTGGTCGAACATCTGGGCGACGTGTCGATCCTGCACGCGCGCCTCGACGGCATGGCGCACGCCGTCTCGCTAAAGCTCGACAAAAAGGACGCGCAATACGAGCCGGGCGCGCGCGTGGGCATCAAGGTGGCCTCGTCCGCGGTCACGCTATTCGATGCGAAGGGCGACGCGGTGGCGTTCGAGCGCCCGCAGGTGGGAGAGAACGTTCAAGCCGTCGTTTGACGTGCCGGTTTGAGTAGGGGAAAGAGTGCCATGGCGAACAAGGGGTCTTCGGACGATTTCGCGTGCGCTGCGAGTGCGCGCAGCGGGCAGGCCGCGACGTCAGCTCGAACGCGCGACGTGACGGTCAGGGAACGCGAGCCGCAACGTGACCGCAAGGAGAAACGGCGCGAGCCGCTGCATGCGTTCATTGTCCATTTCGACGCGGAGCCTTCGTCGAAGCCGCCGCCGGATGATCCGGACTAGCGGGCGTGGCGACATAGGGGCAGGGAGGATTAAGAGTGTCGCGATTGGACTTTACGTCTTTTCTTACCGCACGTTTAACGTTAGCCGGAACGGTACTTTTTTGCAGTACCCTGTGACCAGCTTGCCAGGCGATTTTTCCCTGCCGGGCCGGGATTCGGCGGGGTTTACGCGGACTCTGCGTCAATTCGCCAAGCCCAGGTAAACCCCGCATGGCGGCGTCCGACAGAGGCATTTAACATGAATTAACGTTAAGGGTAACGTTATTATGTTTCTGCTTAATCGACGGTCTGCAACAAGGGCAATCATTTCCCCCAACGCGCCGCTTGCCTGCGGCAGCGTCCGCATCGGCAAGCGAAGCGTACACCGCTACTCGCGTATATCCGCCGGCAAGCAACACACCCTGTTGTCGTGCCTCGCGGGTCGCTCGATCACAACTCGGGCTGCTTGACAGGCATTCACCTGACAGATCGATTATATGAGAGCGCCAGGGCCCCGTGGCGGATTTGAGCGAAACATGTTACCGGTAAAAACCCGCAGTCCGTTCGCGCGGAGTGCGGGATACACGGTGCCGGAGCGTAGTGCAGGTAGCAGACCGTTGGGCAACGCCGATAAGAACCATTGGGGCGCGATGCGCAATTTCGTTGTGTGCGCAACGACCCGATGCAATAAAAATCCGATAGAATTTTGATGGGTGGAGAGCGTCATGGAAAAGCGAGTATCCAAAGCCATTTTCAAGTCCCGGGCCTGCGAGCTGTTCCGCCAGGTAGAAACGCTGGGCGAAACCGTCGTCGTGACGGACCGGGGACAACCCACCATTGAAATCCGGCCGTATCGCAGCAAGACGGAGAATCCGCTCGAGCTGCTGCGCGCGTCGATCACGCATTTCAACCTCAAGCACGCGCTTGCACAGGTTCCCGCCGAGCAGGAAGAGTAATGATCACGCTCGACACGCTTGCGCTCGTGTGCTGGCTTGGCAGGCAGAAAGCGCTGAGTCAGGCCGCGCACGATGCGATCGACCGTGAACTCGACGGCGGCGAGATCCTCATTTCGGCGATCAGCGCGCTCGAAATCGCGGAGTTCGTGAAGGCGGGCAGCCTCGGGCTTTCCATGGACGCCCGTAGCTGGCTCTCCACGTTTCTGAAGCTGGATGGCGTGCGTCTGATTCCCGTCGATTCGGAAATTGCGTTCCGGGCAGCGACGCTGCCGCCCGCGCTCACCTCGCATCAGAGGCTGATCGTCGCGACCGCCCGCACGCACGGCGGTGCGCTCGTGACCTCCGATGCGAAGGTGCGCGCTTCGACTTACGTCGAAACGATCTGGTGACGCGCGCGGCGGTGCCGCGCTCGCACCGGTCCGGTCGAGTCGCGCACCACCAGCTCGGCCGGCAGCGTGATGCGCTGCGAAGCGGCGTCGATGCCGGCGATCTGCGCGAGCAGCGTATTGACTGCCGAGCGTGCCATTTGCTGGAACGGCTGGCGAATCGTCGTGAGGGCAGGATGAAACTGCTCGGACATCGGAATGTCGTCGAACCCGATCACGGAAATGTCGTCGGGTACGCGCAGGCCCGCTTCCCTGACCGCGGCGATCACGCCAAACGCGCTCTGGTCGTTGGCCGTGAAGATCGCGGTGGGGGGATCGGGCAGATTGAGCAGGTCGAACGTGACGTCGAACGCCATCATTTGGGAGAGATCGCCGGCGGCGACCAGCGCGTCTTCGCGCGGCAGGCCCAGCTTGGCGAGCGTGTCGCGATAGCCGCGCTGGCGGTCGCGCACGCCTTCGATGGTTTCGTCGCCGGCGAGAAACGCGATGCGCTTGTGCCCGAGTTCCGCGAGATGCTCGACTGCCAGACAGGCGCCGCCGTAATTGTCGACCGACACTGAAGGAAAACCCGTGAGCGTGCCGCGCTGATCGACCACCACTACGGGCACTTTGGCCGTGGCAAGTGCTTCGAGGCAGAGCGATTCGCGCGGCAGGATGGCGAGAATGCCGTCGGAAAATTGCTGGATCAACCCGAGCAGGTCGTGATGCGTATGGCGGTCTTCGTCGAACACGGTGTACACGAGCATTTCCATGCCCGCGCCTCGTGCCGCGCGGCCCGCGCCGAGCACCAGTTCGCTCGAGAACTGCGTGTCGAGCGTGGGCGTGATGATGCCGATGATGCCGTTGCGGCCGCCCGAGAGTTTCTGGGCGGTGCGGTTCACGACATAGCCGATGTCCGATGCGATTCTCAACACTTCGTCGCGTGTTTCGCGCGACACGCCCGGGCGTCCATTGAGCGCGCGCGACGCGGTCATCTGCGACACCCCGGCCAGCTTGGCGACGTGCTCAAGCGTGGGAGTTTGCCTTGCCATGCGTGGTGTGGGCTTACGAGAGGTCATGTCTGCGAAGACTCGCTCGTGACTCGCTGGATACTCCGCGGATGGGTCGCTTGTCACGTTAGCGATACCGTTTATGTGCCGGCTATTCTATCAGATGCGCGCTCGCTCGACCGTTGCCACGCGCACCAACCTTGCGCAGGGCGCAAGCCCCGGCGGGGGTTCACCAGGAAAATCCCGTATAGCCGCAGTTCACGTCTCGGCTTAACATCCATTAACGTTAAGGCTAACGTTAAACTCGCAGATAACTCAGGTAGCTCTTAAAATTCCTAAAGAGGGGACACAAACATGGCGTACCCAGGTTTCTCCAAGGCGCGGGCGATTGTCGGCGCCACGGCACTGCTGTTTTCACTGTCTGCAGTCGTTTCGAACGCTGTTGCGGCGGAGTCCAAGACCATCACGGAATGGGATCAGCAGACCAATGCGTCGTCGAGCAAGATCATCCGCGACGCCTCGGACCGCTTCGAGAAGGCGGACCCGGGCTACAAGGTCGAGAATTCGCACGTCCTGAACGAGGCCTACAAGACGAAGCTGAAGGTGGCGTTCGGTGCGAACCAGCCGCCGTGCGTGTTCGAGAACTGGGGCGGCGGCGGCCTGCAGGAGTATGTGAAATCCGGTCAGATCGTCGACCTCACGCCGTACCTGAACAAGGACCCGGCGTATCGCAACCGCTTCATGCAGTCGTCGTGGAGCGTCACGACGTACGGCGGCAAGACCTACGGTGTGGCGGCCGAAAACGCGGCGGCCGCGGTGATCTTCTACAACAAGGAAGTCTTCAAGAAGTACGGCATCGCGCCGCCCAAGACGTGGGATGAACTGATGCACGTCGTGGATGTGCTGAAGTCGCACGGCGTGGCAGCGTTCTCGCTTGCGAACAAGAACAAGTGGACGGGCTCGATGTACTACATGTACCTCGTCGACCGTATCGGTGGTCCGCAAGTCGTGAGCGACGCAATCGCAGGCAAGGGCAAGGGCTTCGAAGATCCGGCTTTCGTCGAAGCCGGCAAGCGTATTCAGGAACTCGTGAAGGCTGGCGCGTTTGCGCCGGGCATCAACGGTCTCGACTATGACTCGGGTGCGTCGCGCCGTCTTCTGTATTCGGGCAAGGCCGCGATGGAACTGATGGGCGCCTGGGAAGCTTCGACGATCGCGAACGAAGACCCGGCGTTCTCGAAGGATCTCGACTTCTTCCCGTTCCCGAGCGTGCCGGGTGGCAAGGGTGATCCGCGCGACCTGATCGGCACGGTGGGCGATGGCTTCCTGAGCATCTCGACCGAGTGCAAGACGCCGGACGCCGCATTCAAGCTGATCCAGGCGCTGACCGACGACCAGGCGATGCAGGCGCGCGCGTCGGCTGATCACAAGCTCCCGCCAGTCAACAACGTCAAGATTGACGATCCGTTCACGCAGCGTCTGCAGCAACTGCTTGCGGCGGCGCCGAGCGTTCAGCTGTGGTACGACCAGGCCCTGCCGCCCGCGCTAGGCGAGCTGCACAAGGACACGACGCAGGCGCTGTTCGGTCTGTCGCTGACGCCCGAGGCGGCTGCGCAGCAAATGGAAGCCGCTTCGAAGAAGGGCGGTTGATCTCCGGCACTCAGGAAAAGTCCGGCTGGCGCCGCAAGGCGTCGGCCGGCAGACAAGCTCGTGAATATTGCACTTTCCGCTACACCCGAACGCCGGCTGAAGCTCTCCTCGCAAACGCTCGTCACGGTCGTGTTTCTTGCGCCGTCGCTGCTGCTGCTGGCCGTGTTCCTGCTTTATCCGCTCGTTTCCAGCTTGCGGCTGTCGCTGCTCGACTGGAATGGCCTCGGCAATACCGGCCGCTATACGGGGCTCGCGAACTGGGCGCGCCTCGCCCACGACACGGTGTTCTGGCAGTCGCTCAAGAACAACGTGATCCTCGCGCTCGCCTCGATCGTCATTCAGCTTCCTGTCGCGCTCGCGCTCGCCGTCCTGCTGGAAAAGGCCGGCCGTGGCTCGCGCGTGCTCAAGGTTCTCTATTTTCTGCCGCTGCTCATGTCGAGCGTGGCCATCGGCGTGCTGTTCAAGCAGATCTACGACCCGAATTTCGGACCCCTGAACGTCGCGCTGCAGGCATTCGGGCTCGATGGCCTCGCCAAGGACTGGCTGGGCGACCCGCACTTCTCGCTGGGCGCGACCATCGCCGTGATCATCTGGCAGAACGCGCCTTTCTACATGATTCTGTTCCTCGCCGGCCTCTCGTCGATGCCGGCCGAGGTCAACGAGGCGGCGCTGCTCGACGGCGCCTCCGAGTGGACCATCTTCTGGCGCATCAAGCTGCCGCACCTGCAGGGCACGGTACGCACGGCCGTGATCCTTTCCGTGCTCGGCTCGCTGCGTTACTTCGATCTCGTCTTCGTCATGACCGGCGGCGGCCCCGAGGGCTCGTCCGAGGTGATGGCCACGTACATGTATCGCACGGTGTTCAGTTCGTTCCAGCTCGGCTACGGCAGCACCATCGGCTCGGCGATGTTCCTGATCGTCATCGCAGTGGCGGCGGTGTCGATGTACTTCACGCGCCGCTATGCAACCGAGGTCTGAACCATGATCAAGAAATTCCGCTTTCCCCGCGTGACGATTCCGATCCTCGCGCTGATCTGGCTCGCCGTCACGACAGTCCCGTTCATCTTCATGGTGGTGTCGAGCTTCAAGAGCCAGGAAGAGACCTTCACGACTTCCGTGTGGGCGCCGCCGAGCCACCTGTACTGGGGCAACTACGCGGCCGTGCTGAAGGGGCCGTTCTTCACGTATTTCCGTAACAGCCTGTTCACGGTGGGCGTGTCGGTCGCGCTGATCGTCGTCATCAGCGCGATGGCGGCCTATGTGTTCGCGCGCATGCGCTTCCGGCTGAACAAGCTGCTCTTCGGTCTCGTGGTGGCCGGCATGATCGTGCCGCTGCACGCGACGCTGGTGCCGATCTATCTGCTCACGCGCAACCTCGGTCTTTACGATACGCAGTTCGCGCTGCTAGGCCCGTACGTGGCACTCAGCCTGCCGGTGTCGATCTTCATCCTCACCGAGTTCATGCGCCAGATTCCGCGCGAGCTCGAAGAAGCCGCGCAGCTCGACGGCTGCAGCCCGTTCCGCATTTTCTGGCGTATTTTCTTCCCGCTTTCGGGACCGGGGCTCGCCACGGTGGCGATCTTCAACGGCATTGGTCTCTGGAACGAGTTCATCTTTGCGTACATGCTCACGTCGACGTCCGAGCACCGTACGCTGCCCCTCGCGATCTGGGACTTCATGGGGCAATACGCGTCGAACATACCCTCGATGCTGTCCGTTCTCGTACTCACGTCGTTGCCGTTGATCGTCGCCTACGCGTTCGGTCAGGAGCGCGTGATCAAGGGGATGATGGCCGGCTCGATCAAGGGCTGATTCTGGTCTGATTCGCACCGCTAACCGAACTTCGCATAAAACGATATGGCAAGCATTTCCCTCAACAACGTACAGAAGGCCTACGCGAGCGGCAACGCGGTGATTCGCGACGCCAACCTCGAGGTCGGCAAGAACGAATTCTGCGTGTTCCTCGGCCCGTCGGGCTGCGGCAAGTCCACGCTGCTGCGCATGATCGCCGGACTCGAATCGATCACCGACGGCGAACTGCGCATCGACGGTGAACGGATGAACGAGGTCGAACCCGCGAAGCGCAAGGTCGCGATGGTGTTCCAGAACTACGCGCTTTATCCGCATATGAGCGTGTACGAGAACATGGCTTTCGGTCTGCGTCAGGCGAAAGTCGACAAGGCCGTCATCGACAAGAAGGTGCGCAGCGCGGCTGCCGCACTGCAACTCGATACCTATCTCGAACGCCGCCCCGCAGCGCTCTCCGGCGGCCAGCGCCAGCGCGTGGCGATCGGGCGCGCGATCGTGCGCGAGCCGGGCGTGTTCCTGTTCGACGAGCCGCTGTCGAATCTCGACGCGGCGCTGCGCGTGCAGACGCGCACCGAAATCGCGCGTCTGCATCGCGAGTTCAGCGAAGCGAGCGCCGTGTATGTGACGCACGATCAGGTCGAAGCCATGGCGCTGGCCGATCGCATCGTGCTCCTGCAGGCGGGCGATCACATGGAACGGCACGGCAGCGTCGCGCAGGTGGGGGCGCCGCTCGATCTGTATCACCATCCGAAGAGCCGGTTCGTCGCGGGCTTCATCGGCTCGCCGAAGATGAACTTCTTCGCGGGCACGGTGGTGGGCGGCGACGACGGCGGCCTGGACATCGACCTGCAAAGCGGCGAGCGCGTACGCGCGCGCGTGGACGGCGCGCGTGCGCGCGCCGGCATGAAGGTGACGCTGGGTGTGCGTCCGGAGCATCTGCGTGTTGCCGGCGATACGCACAACGAACAGACGCTCGCGTGCCGCGTGAAGCTCGTCGAGCACATGGGCGAGCACAGCTACATCCACGCAACGCAGACGGGCCTAGGCGCGGCGACGTTGATCGCCAAGGTGCCCGGCGACAGCGCGCTGACGCACGATGAAGTGGTCAAGCTTGCGCTGCCAGCCGAGGCGTGTCACGTGTTCGACGACCACGATCTGGCGCTGCGTCGTCTCATCTAGGCCGGGCGCGGCTCTCGCCGCGTGCCCGCGCAACGCCAATTTCAAAAGCACAACTAAGCGGACGGCGAAAGAAAAGCGCCGTCTCGTGCAATACCAGGGAGTGAAGCAATGTCGCTTGAACACACCACTGAGGTGCCGCTTTATCGCCGCTCGGAAACTCCGACCGCGCAGCGCGTGGCGGACCTGCTCGCGCGCATGACGCTCGACGAAAAGATTGCCCAGCTTCACGCCGCGTGGCTGGTTCTGTCGGTCGACGGCGAGCACAAGGCGCGCGGTATCGACTTCGCGCAAAGCGCCAACAGCCTCACGGTGGAACAGATCCTCGAGCACGGTCTTGGGCAGATCACGCGTCCGCTCGGCACCCACACGGTCGACCCCAAAGAGGGCGTGCGCGCGCTCAACGAGTTGCAGCGCAAGATGGTCGAAGACACGCGCCTGGGCATTCCCGTCATGTCGCACGAGGAATGCCTCGTGGGCCTCATGATCAAGGATGCCACGCTGTTTCCCTCGCCGCTGAACTACGCGGCAACGTGGAACCCGAATCTCGTCGGCGAAGTGGGGCGCATCATCGGCGAGCAGGCGCGCTCGATCGGCTGCCACCAGGGCCTCGCCCCCGTGCTCGATGTGTCGCGCGATCCGCGCTGGGGCCGCACCGAGGAAACGCTCGGCGAAGATCCGTATCTGGTGGGCGTGCTTGCATGTCACTACGTGAACGGCCTGCAAGGCGAGCGCCGCGACGTGCTCGCCACGCTCAAGCATTTCGTCGGCCACTCGGCGAGCGAAGGCGCCCGCAATCATGCGCCCGTGCATGTCGGGCCGCGCGAGTTGAACGACGTGTTTCTGCTGCCGTTCGAAATGGCAGTCAAGCTCGCGCACGCAGGCTCGATCATGCCGGCGTACCACGATATCGACGGCGTGCCCTGCCATGCGGACCGCACGCTGCTGCACGATACGCTGCGCGAAAAGTGGGGTTTCGAGGGGCTCGTCGTTGCGGACTATGCCGCCGTCGACCTGCTCTACAGCCATCACGCCGTGGCGCACGACAGCGCGTCGGCGGCGGCGCTCGCCTTCAATTCGGGACTCGACGTCGAGTTGCCGGGGCACGAGTGCGCTGTTCATCTGAAAGAAGCGCTCGATCGCGGCGAGATCACCGAAGCGACGATCGACACCGCGGTGTCGCGCGTGTTGAGCGCCAAATTCCGCCTTGGGCTGTTCGAGAATCCGTATGTGGACCCCGAGCGCGCGGATGTGAAGGGCACGGCGGCGGCCGATACGGCGTATCAGGTCGCGCTCGAATCGGCGGTGCTGCTGCGCAATGAAGGCGGCGTGCTGCCGTTGAACGCCAATGGCGCGCAAACAATCGCGGTGATCGGCCCGACCGCCGACGACCCGCTCGCGCTGCTCGCCGGCTACAGCTTTCCGGTGCACCTCATCAACTCGGGCGAGCAGTCTGTCGCTTCGATCGCCACGCCGCTGGGCGCACTGCGCGCGCTGCTGGGCGATTCGCGCGTGCTGCATGCCAAGGGTTGCGACATCATCAAGACCCGCCGTGCGGGCGCGCCGGTTTTCCCGGGCGACGTGTCGCTCGACCTGAGCGCCGCCGCCAACCGCGACGAACTGATCAGCAAGGACGCCGAAGCAATTCCCGCTGCGGTCGAAGTCGCCCGCACGGCGGACGTGGCCGTCGTGTTCGTCGGCGATCTCGCGGGCTTGTTCCAGTCGGGTACGGTGGGCGAAGGCTCCGATACGGACAGCCTGGAACTTCCGGGCGTGCAACTGCAGTTGCTCACGGCCGTAGTCGAGAGCGGCACGCCGACGGTCGTCGTGATGACGGGCGGCCGCCCGTACAACCTCGGCGGCCTCGAAGATCGCATCGCCGCGCAGATCATGGCGTTTGCGCCGGGCGAGCGCGGCGCCGAGGCGCTTGCCGATCTGCTGGTGGGCCGCGCGGGCTTCAGCGGCCGTCTGCCGCTTTCCGTGCCGAAGAGCGCAGGGGCCGTGCCGTATGTGTACAACCATCGCCTCAAGAGCGCGGGCACGCCAATCGCCTACCACTTCGGTAGCCGCTATCCGTTTGGTTTCGGTCTGGGGTACACCCAGTTCCGTTACGGCGATCTCACGGTGGCGCAACGCGAGGTGCCGCTCGAAGACGGTACCGTCGAACTGAGCTTCACGGTGGAGAACATCGGCTCGCGCGACGGCACGGAGATCGTGCAGATCTACGTGCGCGATCAGCACGCGTCGACGGCGCGGCCGGTACGCGAACTCAAGGCGTTTGCACGCGTGCCGCTCGCGGCAGGCGCGCGCACTCGCGTGAACGTGAAGCTGCCCGTCGATATGTTCAATTTCACCGACGCGCGCGGCGAGCGCATCGTCGAGCCGGGGAAGTTCGATCTGATGGTGGGCAGTTCGAGCCGCGACATCCATCTGAGCGGCACGGTCACGGTGGTGGGCAATGCCACGCGCACGCTCCCGCGCGACTGGCGCATGCTGAGCGCCGTCGAAGTCGTCTCGTAAGCGAAAGGGAAGCGGCAGGTCAGGGCGGCGAGCCATTTGCGGCTCGCCGCCCTGTTTGGGTTCTGACAAGTCAACACTGGAATATCTGATGTCGTACGCAATCTATCCGAGCCTGGCGGACAAAACCGTCGTTATCACCGGCGGCGGCAGCGGGATCGGCGCCGCGGTCGTGGAGGCATTCGCGCAGCAGGGCGCGCGCGTGTTTTTCCTCGATGTGGCCGAAGACGATTCGCTCGCTGTTCAGGAAAAGCTTCGCGGTGCGAAGCATCCGCCGCTGTTCAAGCGCTGCGACCTGTGCAGCGTGGACGCGATCGAGAGCGTGTTCGCGTCGATCGTCGATGCCGCGGGCCCGATCGACGTGCTCGTGAACAACGCGGGCAACGACGACCGCCATGATATTGGCGAGCTGACCGCGAGCTACTGGGACGGGCGTATCGCGGTGAACCTGCGCCATCAGTTCTTCTGCGCGCAGGCCGCCGCGCGGGGCATGCGCCAGGCGGGGCGCGGCGTGATCCTGAACTTCGGTTCGGTGTCGTGGCACGTCGCGTTGCCGAACCTGCCGATCTACCTGACCGCCAAGGCCGGCATCGAAGGTCTGACGCGGGGTCTCGCGCGCGACCTGGGCAGCGCGGGCATTCGCGTGAACTGCATCATCCCGGGCGCAGTGAAAACGCCGCGGCAGATGAACCTGTGGCAAACGCCGGAGAGCGAAGCGAAGGTCGTCGCGGGTCAGTGTCTGAAACTGCGCATCGAGCCCGAGCACGTCGCCCGCATGGCCTTGTTCCTCGCATCCGACGACGCCTCGCGTTGCTCCGGGCGCGATTACTACGTCGACGCGGGATGGTACGGAGAATGACGATGCCGGCTCCCGAGTGCGTATGGCCGGTCGGCGCGGAGCTGGCCGAAGGGCCGCTCTGGCAGGCCGCGGAAAACGCGGTCTATTTCGTCGATATCAAGGGGCGCCGGATTCACCGTTTCGCGGTCACGACCGGTGAGCGCACGACGTGGTACGCGCCCGATCAGGTCGGTTTTATCGCGCCGCTGGGGGATCGGAGTTTCGTGTGCGGCCTGCCTGACGGCCTGTATCGTTTCGACGCCGTGAGCGGGGAATTCGACAAGCTGGTCGATGTCGAGCCGCATCTGCCGGGCAATCGCCTGAACGACGGTTTCGCCGATGCGCGCGGGCGCCTGTGGTTCGGCTCGATGGACGACGCCGAGCAAGCGCCGAGCGGCACGCTGTATCGCATGGACGCAGGCGCGGTGGTGAGCACGCAGGACAGCGGCTACGTGATCACCAACGGCCCGGCGATGAGTCCGGACGGCCGCACGCTCTATCACAACGACACGATGCGTCGCGTCGTGTATGCGTTCGATGTTGCCATTGACGGCACGCTGTCGGGCAAGCGCGTCTTCACCGCCATTGCCGGCGACGGGTACCCGGACGGCATGGCCGTGGACGCAGAGGGCTACGTGTGGGTCGCGCTTTTCGGCGGCTGGCGCATCGACCGCTATTCGCCGCAGGGGCAACTTGCCGATCAGATCGCGTTTCCGTGCGCGAACATCACGAAGCTCGCGTTCTGCGGGGACGATCTGCAGACCGTGTACGTTTCCACCGCGTGGAAGGGGCTCACGGCGGCCGAGCGCGGGAAACAGCCGCTCGCGGGCGGCCTGTTCACGTTCCGCTCGCCGGTGCCGGGGCTGGCGCCGGCGAACTGTGCGGCGGCCTTCGCGCGTTGAGCAGCATCGCCCCAGCCTCGCTCCCCAGCCTTGACCCCGGCCTTGACCCCCGGCCTTGACCCTATAGGACCAAAGTCCGATGGCCGGGGCGTCCCGCAGTGCTAGGCTCCGAGAGCACACGCCATGGTCCCTGACCGGCGCAGCAAGCGTGTCACCTGATCGTTTGAAGGGGACTACCATGCTCTACCGATCGAATACGTGCATTGCGCTCGCGCGCTGCCTGGCGCTCTGCGTCGTAGCATGCGGCTTCTTCGCCGCCTCGGTGCCCTTGTGCCGTGCGGCTGACGAGGACGCCTCCGCCGCCTCGGAGGCCGTGCCGGCCGGTGCCTCCGTCGACACGGAAAACGGGACCATCAGTTTGATCGATCAGAAGAATGCACTCGTCGTCGTGACCGTACCGGGTCACGACGACCTGAGCTTCAATGTCAAAGATCATCCCGACGTGCTCAAGGTCATCCGGGTCGGCGACAAGCTGACGACCCACTACATGGAGCCGTACGTCACCGGATTGACGCCTGCCGAGGGCGCGGCGGTCACGCGCCTGACCCACACGGCAAAGGTGACCCAGCATTCCTCCGGCGCCGACCAGGAAAACTTCCAGGTGCTCCGGGTCTTCAGCGGCGTGGCGCAAGTCACCGGCGTCGACCGCAAGCTCAACCTCCTGACCGTCGTCGACAAGTCCGGCACTGCCCGTTCCATTCGGGTCAGCCGCCCGGACCTGATCGAGGTGATGCAGTCCCTCAAGCACCACAGCCACGTGCGGATCAAGTACGAATCGGAGATGACGATCATCGTCGCCCGTTAGCGGCGGCTACGCTGTGGGACGCCCGTTTCTCCCGGCCCTAAAAGGTGGTGCGTGCAATCGGACCGATAATAGTCTATATTTGGTCCTGTTTGACTTGCTACGGGAGCCCCTCATGCATCTCGCCGATCACGTGAAGCCAATCAGCTACCTCAAGAGTGAAGCCGCGCAAATCGTCAAGGATCTGACCGATTCAGGGGAGCCGCTCATCATCACGCAGAACGGCGAAGCGAAGCTCGTTGTTCAGGACGTGCGAACCTATGAATCGACTCAACAAACGCTCGCATTGCTGAAGATCCTTGCCATCGGCCAAAAACAGATCGAGCGTGCGGACCATCTGGATGGCGACGAGTTCTTTGCAGAACTCAACGAGCTCGACCGCAAGGAAACGCTTCGCTAATGCAGGCCCCGCTGCTGAAGTACCGCGTCCTGCCGACCGCGCGGATCGGTATCGATGAGCTGAGAAGCTACATCGTCCGCGCATTCGGATGGGAGACCTGGCGTCAGACGTCGGCTCAACTCCAGGACACCATTGCGCAGACCCGCGAGTTCCCGGAGAGCGGCCATGTGCCTGCCGAACTCGATGGCTTTGTCGAAGACACTTTTCGACAGATGTTTTCGGGCAAGAACCGGATCATCTATCAGGTCCGCGACGACACCGTTTTTATTCACCTCGTGATCGACACGCGACGCGACCTGCAAGCGCTTCTCCATAGAATCGTGCTCCGCTTGATGTAAATTGCATGGGCGCAGCATATCGAATACCGTGGCCGTGTCTCGCCGAGCGCGCCGCTTTCTTCAGGGTTTCGCGCCGAGATCCAGCAGCCGTACCGCATTCTCCTTGAGGATCAACGGGCGCACTTCCGGCTTGATGTCGAGCGTATCGAAATCCGCGAGCCAGCGATCCGGACGGATCAAGGGAAAGTCCGAAGCGAATAGCACTCGCTCGCGCAAGAGCGTATTCGCGTACTTCACCAGTTCCGGCGAGAAGTATTTCGGCGACCAGCCCGACAGGTCGATATACACGTTGGGCTTGTGCAGCGCGATGGAAAGCGCCTGCTCCTGCCACGGCCAGGAGGGATGCGCGATGACGATCTTCATGTCGGGGAAATCGGCGGCCACGTCGTCGAGATAGATCGGCTCCGAGTACTTCAGACGCAACCCGCCGCCGCCGCGCATGCCCGAACCCATGCCCGAGTGGCCGCTATGAAACACCGCAGGCAGGCCATATTCGGCAATCACTTCGTATAGCGGGTAAGCCAGCCGGTCGTTGGCGAAAAAGCCCTGCATGGTGGGGTGAAACTTGAAGCCGCGCACGCCATGCGCCTCGATCAGCCGCCGCGCCTCGCGCGCGCCGAACTTGCCCTTGTGCGGGTCGATGCTGGCGAACGCGATCATGATGTCGGCATGCTGCTGCGCGAAGTCGGCGATCTCTTCGTTGTCGATGCGGCGACGCCCGATATTCGCCTCGCAATCCACCGTGAACATCACGAAACCGATGTTGCGCTCGCGGTAGTGCTCGATCGTTTCCGGAATCGTCGGGCGGCGGCCTTGCTTCAGTACGGTGCCGAAATACTTGTCGGCGGCTTCGTCGAATTCCTTCGCGAAGAGGTCGGGCGGCTGGCAGCACGACACTTCGGCGTGGACATGCGTGTCGATCGCAACGAGCTGGTCGATGTTCAAGGGTGTCTCCTCCTTCCTGTCACTCGCCGAGCGAGCGCTTACGCGGCGCGCAGATTGCGCACGCACGCATGCAGCAGCGCGTGCAGCTTTTCCGCTGTTTCGGTGTCCATATCGTCGAGCATCGCGCCTTCCACGTGGTCGGCCGCGGCGTCGCATTCGCCCAGCAGTGCGTTGCCGGCTTTGGTGAGCGATAGCAGCACCACGCGGCGGTTCATCGGGTCGGCTTCGCGCATGACCCAGCCGTTGGCCTCCATCGTCTTCACGACTTCGTTGGCGGCCTGCGGCGTGATGAACGAGCGCTCGGCGAGTTGCGCATTGGACGAGCGGCCGCGCGCGCGCAGCACGGAAAGCGCGGTGTACTGCGGCAGCGTGAGCCCGTGGCGAGCGAGCGCTTCGGTCAGGCGGCGGGACACGACGCGGTCGAGCTGGCCGATCAGATAGCTCAGGCGCATGGGCGGCACGGCGTGCGGGCTACCCTCGGCGGGCGGCTGCGGGGCTCGGGCGCGCGGCGCGGTCAGGGAAGTTTTCTGGGTCATCGCGTTTTACGGGTTTGTACCGACGAGATCATATTCTACTTTACATATCAGGCAGCCTGATAGTAAATTGATTTCAAGCCGTGAGTGCGGCAGTGTCTACGGAGAGAGAGAATGAGTTACGAAGGTCGCTGGAAAACGGTCAAGGTTGCGGTCGAGGGCGGCATCGGCTGGGTGACGTTCAACCGGCCGGAAAAGCGCAACGCCATGAGCCCCACGCTCAACAAGGAGATGATCGACGTGCTCGAAACGCTCGAGCTCGACGCCGAGGCGCAAGTGCTCGTGCTGACCGGCGAAGGCTCGGCGTGGACGGCCGGCATGGACCTGAAGGAATACTTCCGCGAAGTCGATGCCGGCCCCGACGTGCTGCAGGAGCGCATTCGCCGCGACGCGAGCCGCTGGCAATGGCAACTGCTGCGTATGTATTCGAAGCCGACCATCGCGATGGTGAACGGCTGGTGTTTCGGCGGCGGCTTCTCGCCGCTCGTGGCGTGCGACCTCGCGATTGCCGCGGACGAAGCCACGTTCGGTCTTTCGGAAATCAATTGGGGCATTCCGCCGGGCAACCTCGTGAGCAAGGCGATGGCGGATACGGTGGGCCACCGCGAGGCGCTTTACTACATCATGACGGGCGATACCTTTACGGGCCAGCAAGCCGCGAAAATGGGCCTCGTCAACAAGAGCGTGCCGCTCGCGCAACTGCGCGAGGAAGTGCTCGCGCTCGCCGCGAAACTGCTCGACAAGAACCCGGTCGTGCTGCGCAACGCGAAGCATGGCTTCAAGCGTTCGCGCGAACTGACGTGGGAGCAGAACGAGGACTATCTCTACGCGAAGCTCGACCAGGCCAACCATCGCGACAAGGAAGGCGGCCGCGAGCAGGGCCTCAAACAGTTCCTCGACGACAAGAGCATCAAGCCGGGCCTGCAGGCATACAAGCGCTAATCGATAGCGGCGCACCAGACAGAGGAGACAACGACATGCATGAAACCCGGCTTCTGATCGGCGGCGAGAAGCGCGCTGCGTCGAACGGCAAGACCTTCGAGCGCATCAATCCGGCCACGCGCGCGGTGGCCACGCGCGCCGCCGCCGCCACGGTGGAAGATGCAGACGCGGCCGTTGCCGCGGCCGCGCGCGCCTTCCCGGCGTGGGCAGCGCTCACGCCCACGGAGCGCCGCAAGCGCCTGCTGGCCGCCGCCGAGCGCATGGACGCGCGCACTGCGGACTTCATCGCCATCGGCGCGGCGGAAACGGGCGCAATGGCGAACTGGTACGGCTTCAATGTGATGCTCGCCGCCAACATGCTGCGCGAAGCGGCCGCCATGACCACGCAGATCGACGGCGCGGTGATCCCTTCCGACGTGCCGGGCAGCCTCGCGATGGCCGTGCGCGAGCCGTGCGGCGTCGTGCTCGGCATGGCGCCCTGGAACGCACCGGTGATTCTCGCCACGCGTGCGCTCGCCATGCCGCTCGCGTGCGGCAATACCGTGGTCCTGAAGGCTTCCGAAGGATGTCCCGGCGTGCATGCGCTGATCGGCGAAGTGCTCAACGAGGCGGGGCTGGGCGAGGGCGTCGTCAACGTGCTCACGCATGCGCCGGAAGATGCGCCCGCCATTGTCGAGCGCCTGATCGCCAACCCGGCCGTCAAGCGCGTGAACTTCACGGGCTCGACGCGCGTGGGCCGCGTCGTCGCGGAGCATTGCGCGCGGCGTCTGTTGCCCGCACTGCTCGAACTGGGCGGCAAGGCGCCGGTGCTCGTGCTCGACGATGCCGATCTCGACGCCGCAGTGGAAGGCATCGCCTTCGGTGCATTCTTCAATCAAGGGCAGATCTGCATGTCGACCGAGCGCGTGATTGTCGACCGCAAGATTGCCGATGCGTTCGTCGACAAGCTCGTTGCGAAGGCACGCACGCTGAAGGCTGGCGACCCCACGCAGCCGGGCTCGGTACTGGGTACTCTGGAAAGCGAAGCATCGGCGCGACGCATCCGTGCGCTAGTGGAAGACGCGCGCGAGAAGGGTGCGAACCTGCCGCTAGGCTGCGAGGTGAACGGCGCGATCATGCAGCCTGTGATCGTCGAAAACGTCACGCGCGAGATGAAGCTCTACGCCGACGAATCGTTCGGTCCCGTGGTGACGGTGCAGCGTGTGGACAGCGACGAAGAAGCGGTGAAGGTCGCCAACGACAGCGAGTACGGTCTTTCGGCGGCGGTGTTCAGCCGCGATATCGCGCGCGCGATGAACGTGGCGAAGCGCATCGAATCGGGCATCTGCCATATCAACGGGCCGACGGTGCACGACGAAGCGCAAATGCCGTTCGGCGGCGTGAAGGCGAGCGGCTATGGCCGCTTCGGCAGCAAGGCTTCGATTGCCGAATTCACGGACCTGCGCTGGATCACCGTGCAGACCGGCCCGCGCCACTATCCGATCTGAACGCGCGCATCACGACATGAACCACCGGGCCGTCTGCGCCGATCCACCGCGCAGCCCGGCACCGGTCAAGCAAAGGAGACAGGCTTTGGATTCGGAGCCGACCCAAACGCATGCTCGCGCCGTCGTGCAACCGGACTTCGCCGGTTATCGCGCCGTCGCGATCGGCTTAGCCGCGCCGCAGATCGAACGGCGCGGCGACTGCTGGTATTTGCGCTCGAGCGAGGCGCTCGACGACTTCCCCGAACGCGTGACCGACCGGCTCGTGAGCGGCGCGCGCGAGCATCCGGACCGCTGGCTCGTGGCGCGCCGCGGCGCCGACGGGCAATGGCAGGGCATCAGCTACGCGCAGATGCTCGAACGCGCCCGTGCGATCGGGCAAGCCTTGATCGAGCGCGGCTTGTCGGCCGAACGTCCGGTCGCGCTGCTCTCGGGCAACGATCTCGAACATCTGCAGATGGCGTTCGGCGCACTATGGGCCGGCGTGCCCTATGCGCCCATTTCTCCTGCTTATTCGCTCGTCTCCAGCGATTACAACAAGCTGCGGCACACGCTGGGTCTGCTCAATCCGGGCCTAGTATTCGCGGCGGACGGCCCCGCTTTTGCCGCGGCGCTCGACGCCGCGGTGCCCGCCGATATCGAGCGCGTGGTCGTGACGCCGGCTGGCGGCGGCCGCCGCGAGACGCCGTTTTCGACGTTGCTCGAGACGCAGGCGGGCAGCTTCGAGGCCGCGCAGGCGCGCGTGAGCGGCGACACGATCGCGAAGTTCCTCTTCACCTCCGGATCGACGCGCCTGCCGAAGGCCGTACCCACCACGCATCGCATGCTGTGCAGCAACCAGCAGATGCTGCTGCAGACTTTCCCGCAGTTCGGCATCGAGCCGCCGGTGCTGGTGGACTGGCTGCCGTGGAATCACACCTTCGGCGGCAGCCACAACGTGGGTATCGCGCTCTACAACGGCGGCACGCTCTATATCGACGACGGCAAACCGGTGGCCGGCCGCTTCGAAGAGACGCTGCGCAATTTGCGCGAAATCGCGCCCACGCTCTACTTCAACGTTCCGAAGGGTTGGGAAGAACTGACCGCCGCGCTCGAAACCGACGCGCAGTTGCGCGAGACGTTTTTCTCGCGCGTAAAGATGTATTTCTTCGCGGGCGCGGGGCTCTCGCAGGCGGCGTGGGACCGGCTAGAACGTGTGACGCAGGCCCATTGCGGCGAGCGCATCCGCATCATGGCGGGCCTCGGCATGACCGAGACCGCGCCGTCGTGCCTCTTCACGACCGGCCCGGTGATGGGCGCGGGCTATATCGGCCTGCCCGCGCCGGGCTGCGAGACGCGTCTTGTACCCGTGGACGGCAAGCTCGAAGCGCGCTTTCGCGGCCCGAACGTGATGGGCGGCTACTGGCGCGCGAACGAGGCGGACCGTCACGACGTGTTCGACGAAGAGGGCTACTACCGCACCGGCGACGCCGTGCGCTTCGTCGATGCCGGGCGGCCCGAACTGGGCCTGCTGTTCGACGGACGCATTGCTGAGGACTTCAAGCTCAGCTCCGGCACGTTCGTGAGCGTGGGGCCCATGCGCGCGCGCATCGTCTCGGGCGGCGCACCGTACGTGCAGGACGCGGTGATCGCGGGCATGGATCGCGACGACGTCGGCGTGCTGATCTTCCCGCGCCTCGACGAATGCCGCCGGCTCGCGGGGCTCGACGCGAGCGCGGCCGCGCGCGACGTTCTGGACGCGAGCGCCGTGCGCGACTTCTTTGCCGACCTGCTGGAGCGGCTGAACCGCGAGGCGACGGGCAGCGCGACCCTCGTCACGCGACTGCACCTGATGGACGCGCCGCCGTCGCTCGATCTGGGCGAGATCACGGATAAAGGGTCGATCAATCAGCGCGTCGTGCTGAGCCAGCGCGCGGCGCTCGTAGACGCGTTGTACGCAGCGCGGGGCACAGAAACGCGCGTGATTTTCGCCCGTCATCTGCAGCACGTTTGAGGACCGGTCACGATGAGTCTCGACTATCAGGTTCCGCTGCGCGACATGCGCTTCGTGATCGACGAATGGATCGAAGCACCCGCATGGTGGCGCAGTGTTCCCGCATGGGAGGACCTCGACAGCGCGACGGCACAGCAGGTGCTCGAAGAAGCCGCTCGTTTCGTGATGGAACGCATCGCGCCGCTGAACCCGGCGGGCGACCTCGAGGGGTGCCGCTTCGAGGGCGGCGAGGTCTCGATGCCCACGGGCTTTCGCGAGGCGTATGCGGATTTCGTCGCGGCAGGCTGGCCGACGCTCGCGCTCGACGCCGACGCGGGCGGCCAGGGCCTGCCGCAACTGCTCGAAGTCGCACTGCAGGAAATGCTCGCGGCGGCCAACCACGCATGGCTGATGTCGCCCGGCCTCACGCATGGCGCGACGGCGTGTCTGATGGCGCACGGCAGTGATGCGCTGAAGCGCGACTGGCTGCCGAAGATCGCGAGCGGCGAGTGGCTTGCCACGATGTGCCTGACCGAGCCGCAGGCGGGCAGCGATCTCGCGCTGCTGCGCGCGCGAGCGACGCCCGACGCGGCGCACGGCGCCTGGCGCATCGACGGCAGCAAGATTTTCATCACGGGCGGCGAGCACGATCTGACCGAAAACATCGTGCACCTCGTGCTCGCGCGTCTGCCCGATGCGCCGGCGGGCACGAAGGGCCTCTCGCTCTTCGTGGTGCCGAAACGGACCTTCGGCGAGACCGGCGAGCGCGTGCGCAACGGCGTGCATTGCGAAGGCATCGAGAAGAAGATGGGCCTCAAGGCCAGCCCGACGTGCTCGATGCGTTTCGAACACGCGCTGGGCTGGCTGGTGGGCGAGCCGCATCGCGGCCTCGCTTCGATGTTCGTCATGATGAACGCGGCGCGCCTGCAGGTGGCGATGCAGGGCGTGGGCCATGCGCAGCTTGCCTGGCAGCGCGCGCATGCCTACGCGCACGAACGCGTGCAAATGCGCGCCGTGAGCGCGCCTGCGCATTACGAGGGCGAGCCGGCGCAGGCCGCGCCGATCGCGTTTCATCCGGCCATGCGACGCGTCCTGCTCGATTTGCGCGCGACGGTGGAGGGCGAGCGGGCCATCGGCTACTGGATCGGTTACTGGCTCGATGTGGCCGCGCGCCATCCCGAGGCGCATGAACGCGAGGCGGCGGGGCGGATCGCTTCGCTGCTCACGCCTGTCGCCAAGGCGTTCTTCACCGCCAATGGTTTTGCGGCGGCATCGAGTGCGCTGCAGGTGTTCGGCGGCTACGGCTATATCCACGACTACGGCGTGGAGCAGATCCTGCGCGACAGCCGCGTCGCCATGCTTTACGAAGGCACGAACGAAATCCAGGCGATCGATCTGCTTGTCCGCAAGGTGCTCGGCGACGGCGGCGAGGCGTTGCGCGCGTTGCTCGCGCATGTCACAGCGGAGGCCGCACGCTGTATCGCTTCCCAGGATCGCGCACTTCACGGCGCATGCGCACGGCTCGATGCGCTGGTGGTGGACGTGCAGCGCATTACGGATGAAATCAGGCAGGGCAGCGCGGACGATCGCGAGTTGCCCTACCGCGTGGCCGACGACTATCTCGCGCTTATCGGCTGGCTGCTGCTTGCATTTGCCTGGGCGCGCACGCTGCGCATCGCGACGGATGCCTCGGCCGACGACCCGTTCTATGCCGAAAAGCGCGTCACGGCGCTTTACTTTTTCGCTTACCCGCTGATGGCGTTCGATCACCGGCTGCGGCTCATCGAAACGGGGGGCCGCGATCCGCTGCCCTATGCCTGAAATTTTTTTAGCACGTAGGTTAGGTTAACTAACTAGTGCCGGCGTGGTGAAAGGCCGCGACATTCCATTACAAAACGAGGAGGCAACGTGTCGTCATCGACTACGCAGGTGAGCGCGCGCACGGCGGCGGGAACCGCATGGGTGTTGGGTTTGTGTCTGATCGTGGCGGTGCTGGAGGGCGTCGATCTCCAGTCGACGGGTGTGGCCGCGCCGCGCATGGCGCGCGAGTTCGGTCTTTCGGTGAGCCAGATGGGGCTCGCGTTCAGCGCGGGCATGCTCGGTCTTCTGCCCGGCGCGATGATCGGCGGACGCCTCGCCGACCGCATCGGGCGCAAGCGCGTGCTGCTGCTCTCGATGGTGGCGTTCGGCGTGTTCTCGATCTCCACCGCCCATGTGTGGAGCTTCCCCACGCTGCTGGTGGCGCGCGTCCTGACCGGTATCGGCCTCGGCGGCGCCATGCCGAACCTGATCGCGCTCTCGGCTGAAGCCGTGGCGCCGCGGCTGCGCAATACGGCGGTCAGCATCATGTATTGCGGCATGCCGCTCGGCGGCGCGCTTGCGGCGCTGATCGGCGTGCTCAGCGCGGGCGACACCGAATGGCGGCATATCTTCTACGCGGGCGGCGTCGGACCGCTCGTGGTCGCGCCGCTGATCCTCGCCTGCCTGCCCGAATCCGCGGCCTATGAAGCGGCCTCGAGCCGCGCGCAGTCCACGCAGGGCGGGCCGCCGCCCACGTGGCGCGTGCTGTTCGGCGACGGCCGCGCCGCGGTGACCGCGCAGATCTGGCTCAGCTTTTTCTGCACGCTGATCGTGCTGTACTTCCTGCTCAACTGGCTGCCCTCGCTGATCGTGAGCCGGGGCCTTTCGCGCAGCCAGGCCGGCGTCACGCAGATCTTCTTCAACGTGGGCAGCGTGATCGGCGTGCTCGGCATCGGCATGCTGATGGACCGCGTAAAGCCGGGGCGTGTCGTCGCGGCTGTCTACGGCGGCATCGCGATCTCGCTCTTCATGCTCGCGGGCGCGGGCAACCTGTTCTGGATCTCGGTTTCGGTGCTGCTCGCGGGTATGGGCGTGGTCGGCGCACAGTCGATGCTCTACGCGCTTTCCGCGACGAGTTATGCCACCGTCATGCGCGGCACCGGCGTGGGCGCGGCAGTCGCGGTGGGACGCGTGGGGTCGATCGTCGGTCCGCTCGCGGCAGGGCAGTTGCTGGCAGGCGGCGCGAGCGCCACGACGGTGATAGGCGCGAGCGTCCCGGTCACGTTGGTGGCGGCGCTCGCCGCGCTGCTCGCGGTGAGGCGAGCGCGCGAGTCCTGATGTGCGGTGGCGCCGCCGCCGTATCAGAGGTCGAGCACGAGCATGGGCGAGCGCGAGCGCGAACAGCACGGCAGCAGCTGGTCGTTGGCGGCACGCTCCTCGTCGGTCAGGTAGAGGTCGCGATGGTCCGGCTCGCCGGAGAGCACGCGCGTGATGCAGGTGCCGCATACACCTTGCTCGCATGAGACCGGCACCTCGACGCCGCCCGCGCGCAGTGCTTCGACGATGGTCATGCCGGCCGGGACGTCGATCACGCGCTGGCAGCTCGCGAGCGTGACCTGGAAGGCGCCGTTGGCGTCGGCGTTCGCGCCTGGTTGGGCGGCGCCGAAGTACTCGCGGTGCACGTTTTGCGCGGGCCACCCCGCGCCGGCCGCGGCTGCGAGCACGGCATCGATGAAGCCCGCCGGGCCGCAAACGTAGGCATGCTTACCGTCCTGCGGGGCGCGAAGCACGCGCGCGAGGTCGATGCGCGCATCGGCGCCTTCGCTGTCGAAATAGAAGTGGGTGCGCTCCGCAAGACCCGCTTCGGCAAGACGCTCGCGAAAGGCGGCGCGCTGTGGGTCGCGAGTGCAGTAGTGCAGTTCGAACGGGCGGCCTTGCTCGCGCAACTGCTCGGCCATGGCGATGAGCGGCGTGATGCCGATGCCGCCCGCGAGCAGGATGGTATGCGTGGCCTGTTCGTCTAGCGGGAAGTGATTTTTCGGACTGCTGATTTCCAGGCTCGTGCCGGCATCGAGCGCGTGCATCGCGACGGAGCCGCCGCGCGAAACCGGGTCGCGCAACACGCCGATGCGGTAGACGCCTTTATCGGAGGGACGGTTGCAAAGCGAGTACTGGCGCACGAATCCATCGACATGGACGTCGATGTGCGCGCCCGCCGCGAAAGCGGGGAGCGGCGAGCCGTCGGCGCTCGCCAGTTCGAAAACGCAGATGTCGGTGGCAACGGAAATCTTGCGCAGAAGGGTGACTTTCATGATGCGTTGGGGCGAGGGAAGGAGAGCGGCCGCGCGTCCCCGCGCGACCGTGGCTTTGATCGAATCAGAGCGCCGCGGCGGTGGCCGTTGCGTTGCGTTCTGCGGCGATCAGGCGGTCGAGCACGCGGCGCGACTGCACGCCGCCGGCGTCGATGTTGAGGCTCAGAATGCGGCGTTCGGGCCATGTGAGCAGATTGCGCTGCTGCGATTCGAGCATCTCGAGGTCCTCGGAGAAGATCTTGCCCTGTCCCGCGCGAATCGTTTCGGTGAGCGCGTGGTCGTGCACGGCGAAGCTGCGCGCCATGCCCCAGAAATACCAGATCGACGTTTCGGTTTCCGGCGTAATGAAGTCGACGACGATGCTCGATGCCTTGTCGCGCGCATCGGCGTCATATCCGCCTTTGCCTGCGTGCGCCACGCCCACTTCGATCATCACATGGCTGGGCGGCGAGAAGTGACAGATCTGCCAGCGGTCGCAGGGCACATCGTCGGCAAGGCCGTTGCCGCGCAGCGCCGCGGCCCAGAACGGCGGCGGCATGATGTTGTGCATGAAGCGGCTGGTGGTGACCACGTCGCCGTTGACCGTGGTCTTGGGCGGTGCTTCCTCGATCTCGGGCTGGCCGATGCTCGAGGCGTGCACGTAGGTCTCGTGCGTGAGGTCCATGAGGTTGTCGACCATCAGGCGATAGTCGCACTGGATGTGATACAGGCCGCCGCCATACGCCCACGCGGGATTGTCGGCCCATTCGAGGTGATGGATCTTCGTTGGGTCGGCTTGCGCCGCGTCGCCGGGCCATACCCAGATGAAGCCGTAGCGCTCGACCGCGGGATAGCTGCGCACGGACGGAATGCCGCCCACGCGCTGGCACGGCATGCTCACGCATTTGCCGCCGGCGCCCACGGTGAGGCCGTGATAGCCGCACACCAGGTGCCCTTCGCGCACGCTGCCGAGCGAGAGCGGGGCGCCGCGATGCGGGCAGAAGTCTTCGAGCGCGGCGACGCCGCCTTCGGTCGTGCGCCAGAACACCATGCGCTCGCCGCAGACTTGCCGCCCAAGCGGCTTGCCGTCGATTTCATCGGGGGTGCACGCGACATACCATGCATTTTTCAGGAACATATATCTCCTCCAGGGCGTTTGATTGCGCCTTCGTTCAGGGTGAGGGGCGGCACGCGTGCCGCCATTCGAATCAAGCCTTTTGGCGAGCCTGTATACCGCTCGCCACTAGCGCGGATTGCGGCGAATGAGATTGCCGCCAATCAGCCTCGTCATGGCGCGCTGGTTGTCGAGCACGCGCTTGAGGTTTTGATGGGCGATATGCGAGTGCTCGCGCATCAGCGCTTCGGCGCGCGCGCCTTCGCGGCTTTCGATCGCTTCGAGTACGGCGCGATGCTGGGCCTGCGCAACGATCAGCGTTTCGCGCGCACGCGGGTCGAGCGACTGCACGACGACGAATGCGCTGGCGGATGCAAACGGCAAGGTGGCGACTTTCTCGATCTGCCGCGCCACCACTTCGCTGTCGGAAGCCGCGGCCAGCAGCCGGTGAAAGCGGCCATTCGCTTCGACGTAGCGGGAAAAGGTTTCCTCGCTCAGCTCGCCCACGAGCAGTTCGTCGATCTCGTCGATGCAGTCGTGCAGGTCGCGGAACATCGAATGGGTGATGCCGCGCTCGGCGGCAAGGCGCGCAGCCAGCCCTTCGAGCGTGCCGCGCAATTCGATCGAGTCGCGTATTTCTATTTCCGAAAACGAGCGCACGGCATAGCCGCCGCTCGGAATCGGTTCGAGCAGCCCTTCCTCCTGCAGGCGCATGAGCGCCGCGCGCACCGGCGTGCGCGAGACGCCAAGGCGCTCGACCACGCCCAATTCGGAAATGCGCTCGCCGGGCGCGAGTTCGCCGCCGAGTATCAGTTCTCTCAGCCCGAGCTGGGCTTTGACGGTCTGCGAAGCGGCGGAGCCGGCGCGCGTGCTGGCGGGGGTATCGTCGATGCCGTTCATGCGTAGAGGAAGTGGGGAAAGCGAATTGGGAGGCGGCCAGAGACAGCTTGGGTTCTGCCCGCGATGTGTACAGATTGTATACAGCGATTCGATCAATTCAATCGAAGTGACGCGAAATTCAGGGTAAACGTGGAAAAGTAAGCGGAAAGTAAAGAGAAATTGTGTACAACGAGGGTCTTTTTTGATTGACATCATTAGGTGAGGTTTCCTACGATCTTGCTCGAAGTTCGATAAACGAAGCGTAGTTCGTAATGCGAACACGCAAGATAACCAAGGAGACAAATGTGACGAGGCAGGTCCAATCACACCATCCGCATGAACCACACGATCTGAAAAACGAACGCAGGACGCTGGTCCTGCTCGCCATCGGCTTCGGTCTGGTCGGGCTCGATCGCTGGATGATCGCGCCGCTCTTTCCCCACATGATGAAAGACCTCAACCTGAGCTACCAGCAGCTCGGCCAGTTGATCGGCATTCTCAGTATTGCGTGGGGCGTGTTCTCGATCCTCATGGGCCGCCTGTCCGACCGCATTGGCCGGCGCAAGATCATGATCGCGGCGATGGTGATGTTCTCGCTGCTCTCGAGCTTCTCGGGATTCGCCGCCGGCTTCGCGAGCCTGCTGCTCATTCGCGCGCTGATGGGCGTCGCAGAGGGCGCATTCACGCCCACCAGCGTGGCCTCCGTGGGCGAGGCCTCGCATCCGTCGCGCCGCGGACGCAACCAGGGGCTGCAGCTCAGCATGTTCGCGCTGATGGGCCTCGGACTCGCGCCGATCATCGCGACGCAGTTGCTGCGCGTCGTGCCGTCGTGGCACTGGGTGTTCGCGGTTTCCGCCGTCCCGGGCCTCATCGTGGCCGTGCTGATCGCGACGATGCTGCGCGACGCGCCGCAAATCAAGCCGGCGCACGCGGCGGCTGCGCGCGCAACGGGCGGCCCGCGCTGGAGCGCGCTCTTTGGCAGCCGCAATGTCGTGCTAGCCATGCTGGCCACGCTTTGCGCGATGGCTGGCATCTTCGTGATCGGCGCGATGGTGCCCAACTATCTCGTGGACTACCTGCATCTCGACACCGCGCAGATGGGCTTCGTCGTGTCGGCAATCGGCTTCGGCGGCTTTCTCGGCGAGTTCGGCCTTGCCAGTCTCTCCGACGTTGCGGGGCGGCGGCTGACCTCGGTCGTGTCGTTCGCGGGCGCGGCGATTTCGCTATATGTGTTCGCCCGCATCGGCGCGAACCCGTGGATGCTCTTTGCCGTCCTGTTCGTCGTTTCGTTCTTCGCGCTTGGGATGCTGGGCGTCCTCACCGGTCCGATCGCGACTGAAGCCGCGCCGGCAGGTCTGGTCGCCTCGGCCATCGGCATTACCTCGGGCGCCGGCGAGATTTTTGGCGGCGGCATTGCTCCAGCCATTGCCGGATATGTCGCGCAGCACGACGGCATTCAGTTCACGCTGCAGTTCGCGCTCGGCGGCCTCATTTGCGGCATCTTCGTTTCGATGTTCCTGATCGAAACCGCACCGCGCGCGCTGGCACGCCGTTCGGCTCCGGTCGCACTGCAATCCGACTGATGTTGCGGTAACGGCGCCCCGGTGCCGTTACGGTTTGCCGAAGTTCGGCGATTATTTCAATTAATAAGGCATCCGTAATAAAAGGATGCCAACAAAGAGATCAAGTCAAAGGAGACGTCAATGAAGAACCTTGCACTGTGGTGCACGGCGGTATCGGTGATGGCTTGCGCCCAGGCACATGCGGAAGGCGGCCCGGCGGGTGGTGACAGCGTGTTGCTGTACGGCATGGTGGACGCGGGCGTGTCGTGGGTCAGCAACCAGGGCGGCCACTCGGTGGTGAAGTTCGACGACGGCATTTTCACGCCGAACCTGCTGGGGCTACGCGGGCGCGAAGATCTGGGCGGCGGCTTGCACGCGGTGTTCGACCTCGTCAATCAATTTTCGATGGGGACCGGCTCGATCATCTCCGGTCAAGGGATCTTCGGGCGCAATGCGTACGTTGGCCTCGACAGCGACCAGTACGGCAGGCTGACGATGGGCAATCAATATGACTTCATGACCGATTCGCTGTTTTTCGGTCACGACGACGCGGCAATGGAAGTAGGGGGCCTCTACAACTTCCGCGCGGGTCCGTTTGCGAAGATCGCGATTCCGGGCAACCCGCCCTTCGCGCAGCAATTCGACTGGGACCGCATGGCCGGGGCCACGGTCGAGAACTCGGTCAAATATCAATCGCCGAAGTTTGGCGGATTCAGCTTCGGTGGCCTGTACGGCTTTGGTGGCATTCCGGGCGCATTCGGACGCGGCAACACGGTCAGCGCCGGCGCGAATTACACCAACGGCGCGTTCGGCATGGCGGCGGCCTACACCGAAGCCAAATATGTCGAGACCGGCGAACCCGATGTCGGCATTCGCAACTGGGGCGTAGGCGCGCACTACGATTTCGGCAAGGTCATGGCGACGCTGCTGGTGACGACCGTGCGCAACACCTTCAACGGCGGCGCCATTGCCCAGGCCGAAGCCGGTGCGAACTGGCTGCTCGCGCCAGACTGGGCGATTGCCGCCGACTACATGTACATGAAGGGCAATGCGTATCTCGACAACAATCACGCGCACCAGATCACGGCCATCGTCGATCACTTCCTGTCCAAGCGGACGGTCGTGTATGCGGAGACCGTGTATCAGCGTACGAACGCCGGGGCTCAGGCACTGATCAGCGGCGTGCTCGACCCCAATGGCACGTCGAGTGGTCCTAACCAGTTCATCGCCCGCGTGGGCGTGCAGACGCGGTTCTGAGATGCGCGGCTTGCAAGCGCCGCGCTTGACGTGACTGACCGGTTTTCCGGCAAATCCTCACAGGGCGCTTTCCCGGCGCCCTTAGCCTCCAGCGAAGGGCCGCACCTCACGCGTACGTCTGCAGCTGAATGCGCCCGCGAATGGTGAGTTGGTTCGCGAAGCGAGAGGTGCTTCGCGAACCGCAACGGCCTTTCGAGGCTCCTGAAAGGAGACATTGGAGACAGGTCAAGCTTGCGTCCGGGCTTGTCTACGCAGTGAATGTCAACGATCCAGGTAGCAACATCGAACGGCCGTTCGCGGCCGTCTCGGGAATTCTGCCTCACGGTCGGCGGTGAGCCAACCTCAAGGCGGCACTTGCGTTGCGCTTCGCAAATCCCGCTAAGATAAGCGCTGTTTCCTCAAGATGTGACTGCTCATGACCACGTTAGCCGATCGCCCCAACACTGCACTTGTCGTTATCGATCTCCAAAACGCAGTCATCGAGAACGCATATCGCCGTAACGAAGTGCTCGGCGCAGTCAATTTGCTCATTGACCGGGCTCGTGCTGCTCGGGTGCCGGTCGTCTGGGTCCGCCACGCCGACGAAGAACTCAAGGCGGGCAGTGAAGCGTGGCGGATCGTTGCCGAGCTTGCCCCGGTGCAAGGGGAAGCAATCGTCGAAAAGAGTTATCGCGACGCGTTCGAAAGCACCGATCTGGAGCAGGTGCTGTCGAGGCTCGGGGTCGGCAAACTGGTTGTGACCGGCGCGCAGACTGACATGTGTATCCGATCGACACTGCATGGGGCACTCGCGCGCGGCTATGATGCGACTCTGGTCAGCGATGCCCATACGACAGAGGACATGACGCGAAGAGGTGCGCCGCCACCGGAAGCCGTGATAAACCATACCAATCTGTACTGGAGCAATCAAAGAGCGCCGGGCCGCTTCGGCGGAGTTATCGAAAGTGGAGACGTTGATTTCACGCGCTCTGGTTGCTGACTACGACAAGGGCGCAGGCATTCAGCGTGTTTCTGTCGCGCAACCGCCTGACCTGCACCACGCTGCGCCGAAAGACGTCAGCGCAAAGTACCCCGAGAGAAGGCCTGAACGGGCAGCGAAATTGCCGCAAAGCGGCCATCCAGAGGTCTCTCGTCAACCGATCGGCGTGCCAGGTGCAGACCGTGCATGAAAGAAAGCTGACACGACGTTGCGCTTGACTTAGAGTGCACTCGAAGTCCTAACCTCGGGTCCATCATGTCGAAATCGCTAACGATCGGTCAGGTGGCCGCAGCCACTGGTGTCTCCGCGCATACGCTGCGCTACTACGAGCAAGAGGGGCTGCTGCGTGCAGTAGGGCGAACCACTGCCGGACATCGGTTGTATTCGCCGGCCGATCTGGACTGGCTGCAATTCGTCATGCGCCTGAAAGCGACGGGAATGCCAATAGCCTCAATAAAAGCGTTCTCTGAACTACGCGCGCAGGGCGACTCGACGTACGGTTCTCGGCGCGAGATGCTCACTGAGCATCGGGACACGGTCTTGGCACGTATTGCTGAACTGCAGGCCAATCTTGCGGCAATCGTGGACAAGATCGCTTGGTACGAGACCGCAGCAAGGAACGCGACACGACATGACGACAATTTCCGACCACATCAACAGGAACAGGACCCGTCATGGATACGAAAGTCAAGACAACGCACGCGAACCAGGACCGCTACGCGCAGGGTTGGCAAAAGTTAAGGCAAATCGATGGGCATGTCGGCGAGAAGGTAGTCGCAGCGCTCGCGCCAATCGCTCCAGACTTCGGCCGTATGCTGATCGAATTTGGCTTCGGTGACATCTATAGCAGGCCCCAACTCGATCTGCGCGCCCGCGAGATTGCAACGATCGCGGCTCTGGCCGCGCTCGGCAACGCCCGACCGCAACTGAAGATCCATATCGAGGCGGCGCTGAATGTAGGCTGCACGCGCGATGAGATCGTTGAGGTGTTCATGCAGATGGCACTTTATGCGGGCTTTCCGGCAGCACTGAATGCCTTGTTCGCCGCACAAGAAGTGTTTGCCGCGACAGGCGTGGAATAGAACCCGACGGAGCAGCGGACGGGCGCGCGGTCAATTGTCGACGAAACAGCGCCCTGGTATGAAGGACCGCTCCCGGCCGAACAGCGCCCGAATGCCGCCCGCGACCCGTATCCAACGATGGACAAGACGGGCGTATTGACGCGTTCAAAGATGGGCTGAGACGTGAATGCGGCTTGGGAACAGATAATCGCTCGACGCCAGCCCGGCCTCTCAAATCCATGCAGTATCGCTCTCCCGCGTCTGTTCAGTGATTTCGAACTGGACCGGCCGCTGGGTCTTCTGCTGCATGACAGTCGCCGTTGGCTCTGACCTTCGGCGAATAACTGCGTGACATCGAGCCCGCGTCTTTAGCTATCCACCTCTGCGAGCAAGGCCTTTACCGCCGCCCTCGCCTCGCGCCCCAACTGCGCGAGGTCCACACCGTCGATCTGGTCATTGCTGACCACCCGTCGACCCGCCGAAAACAGCGCGGCCAAAGATGGCCTCCCCCCCGAGGCCACGGGTCCGACGGCCGGATCATGCAGACCGAAGTAACGTGGATCGTCGAGGCGATAGATGGCAATGTCCGCAGAATACCCCGGCGCGATTTTGCCCACGTCGTCAAGGCCCATAATCTGCGCGCCACCGGCCGTGCCCCAATGAATGACGTCTTCGACACTCGCGGCGTGCGCGCCGCCTTCGAAGCAGCCGCCCCGCAATCGCGGCGCGGCCGCCATCCCGAACCGAGCGCGTTGCGCCAGCCACGTCATGTGTACTTCGGAAATCATGTCGGCGGCTTCGTTGGATGCGGCGCCGTCGACGCCGATCGACACCGGCACGCCCGCATCCGCCATATCCCGAACCGGACAAATGCCACTGCCGAGGCGGCCGTTGCTTTGCGGACAATGCGCGACACCCGTACTCGTTTCCGCGAGCATGGCGATTTCGTCTGGATCGACCTTCACGAGATGAGCGTACCAGACGTCGCTGCCCAGCCAGTCGTGTTCGCCGCAGAACGCGACGGGCGAAAGTTGGTAAAGGTCGTGCGCGCTGTCCTGGTAGCCCACCGTTTCTGAGAGGTGACTATGCAGTCGCAGTCCGAGACGGCGCGCCACTGCCGCTGTTTCGCGCATCTGCCCAGGCGCGATGGAATACATTACGGTCGTAGGCGCCATCACGACGCGCCGCATCGCCCGAGGCGAAGCATCGTGATACCTGGCGGCGAGACGTTCGATATCGGCGACGTAAGCATCCAGCGTTTCAGGACGTAGCGCGGTGGGCAAATCCGCTTCTAGTTGCCGGGTTTGCGTGGCACCGCCGCGCAAGAGAACAAAACGCAGACCGAGCTTTTCCGCTTCTTCGAACAGGATTGCCGAACTGTCGAACGGCATGTCCGGGTAATAAACGTAGTTGTGGTCGGCGACGGTCGCGCAACCGGACCGTGCCAGTTCGATAAGACCGATGCGCGCCGCGAGACGAAAGCGTTGCTCGTCGAAAAGCGCGCGAAAGTGGTATGGCGTGGCCGCGAGCCAAGGCGTAAGCGTGGCGTCCAGACCGGCCCTATCGCCTTTGAGCAGAGACTGGAACAGATGATGATGGGTGTTGACCCACGCCGGATAGATCACGCAATCGGTTGCGTCGAAAACCGTCTCCCCTGGGTCTAGTGGCAGTGTGCCAATCGCTTCGATCGTCTCACCGCGGATGCGGATATCAGGGCCGCTCACGCGCGTGCGATCGTTCAATCCGCCGCGGCCTCCGGTCATGATGGCGGCCGCATTGCGGATCAGGATAGAGCCTTGCGTTACAGGAGTTTGCATGGGTTCGAATGATAAGAGAACGGAGTGCGAAGCCGAATCAAAGCTGACTGTCGTGCCATCCGCGCAAGCCGATACGCGACACCCACGCGGTCATGCCGAACAGCACAACGCCCGTTATGGTTATCAGCAGCAAAGCGGCGAAAAGCCGTGGAATGTTGAGCTGGAAGCCCGCCTGTAGAATTTGATAAGCCAGCCCCGCGCCGCTGCCGCCCGTGCCGGCGACAAACTCCGCTACCACGGCACCGATCAACGATAGGCCGCTGGAAATGCGCAGGCCGCCGAAGAAATACGGCAACGCGCTGGGTATGCGCAGCCGCGCCAGCGTTTGCCAACGCGTCGCACCGTTGATCCTGAACAGATTGATGAGGCCGGGATTCACGCTACGCAGTCCGAGCACAGTGTTCGAAATGATCGGAAACAGTGCGACTAAGGTGGCGCACACTACGAGGGCGACGGTCGTATCCTTTACCCAGATTATGATCAACGGTGCAACCGCCACCACTGGCGTGACCTGCAGCAAAATGGCATACGGAAACAGGCTCGCTTCGATCAACGGGCTTTGCACAAATAGCAATGCAATCGCCACGCCTAACACCGTAGCGAGCGCGAATGCCCACAACGTGATCTTCAACGTCATAAGCAGGCTGCCGAACAACAACGGCGCATCCTGGATCAGTTGTCCGACAATCGCCACGGGCGATGGCACCAGATATGCGGGCAACTTGAATAGCACACACCAGGCCTGCCACAGCGCCAGAAACACTATGCCGACCAACCACGGCGCAATTGCCTTTGCTACGCGTGGCCGCCGCAATATCGGCGTTCGTATGGTGGCGTTCGCGGTCGCCGTGTGCTGAGTTGGTTGAGCCCGCAGTACTTCGCCCGTCATGATTGCACCTCGGTTTCCTTGGCCGAAATCGATGCGCTATTCGCATCGGTGATCAGCTCCGAGAGCGTCTTGCAGTCCTGCATGAAGGAGACCGACACGCGGTGCGCATCGTCCCGTTCGAGCGCTCCCTCAATCGGCACTTCGGCGATGATGCGTCCCGGCCGCGCCTGCATAACGACAACCCGGCTCGATAGATACACCGCCTCGTAGATGCTGTGCGTGACGAACACCACCGTCATGCCGCGCCGTTGCCACAATGCGCGCAGATCGGCGTCGAGCCGGTTACGGGTGAACTCGTCGAGCGCGCCAAACGGCTCGTCGAGGAGCAACAGGTCGGGCTCGGTGACGAGCGCGCGTGCAAGCGAGGCGCGCATCTGCATGCCGCCGGAAAGCTCGCGCGGGAGCGCCTTGCCGAATTTCGCGAGTCCAACGCCTGCCAGTGCATCGGCAACACGCGCGTCCGCTTCCCGGCGCGGAACGTGCGCAAGATCAAGCGGCAGGCGCACGTTGGCGGCCACGGTTGCCCATGGCATCAGGGTGGCCTCCTGGAAGACCATCGACATGCGATGTTCCGGCGAGCCGACCGTTTGGAAAGGCTGCCCCCACCAGCGCAAATGCCCATGCGTCGGCAATTCGATGCCGGCAAACATCTTCAGCAGCGTGCTCTTGCCGCATCCCGATGGCCCGAGCAGGGAGACGAATTCGCCTGGCGCGATGGTGAGCCGCACGTCTTCGAGTGCAACGGTGCCGTTCGGATAGCGCTTGTCGACCCGCTGTACGGCGAGTAACGGCGCTGTGGTCGGTCGCCCAGTTTCAGGTTGGCCAGGCTCGCTGGATTGGGCGGAATACTCCGCGATGCTTTCCATGGTCACGCCTCCGTTTCCATACGAAACACTTCGCTTTCGCCGTGATCGCTCAGCAGCTTCAGCAGCATGCGCCGCATCAGCAGACCGGGTTGATCCGATTCCATGTGGCATTCCTGCTGACGCCTGACGTCGATGCAGGCGTCGTAGTCCGTTGCTTCGAGAATGTCGCGGTCTTCGTCGGTGATGGGACGGTCCCAGTCAATCAGCTCCTGCGTCGAACATGCCTCCTCACTGTCGTTGCGATAGAGCCACTGCGACAGCATCAGCGTGCGATCGTCGATCGGTGTTGCGCAGTTGTAGATGATGTGATGCACGCTGCTTGCCGGATACACGCAGCCAAAGCGCCGTGCAAACGGCATGAACCAGCGGTTGGTCAGATGCCGTTCGGTGACTTCCTCCGTCGTGCCCGTCACGCGATGACTCGCAGGCGGATTGCGCACTGGCACGTGCGTCTCCGCTTCAAAGCCCCAGTTGCTCGGATGGAATTCGTATTTCGACGGCTTCGGGTTGTCAAAGAGACCAAAATTCGACTTATGGACGAAGCTGAAATGCGAATTGTCGAACGAGTTTTCCATCATCCGCAGCGGGCTGGTTTCCCACCGCTCATAGAACTGCAGAATTCGGCGATAACCCGGTGCCGTTTCCTCGGGAAACTCGGGGATGGGCTGCAACGGTTCGTCGAGCGCGACCCACGCGTAGCCATAGCGCTCTTCGCAGCGGTAAGCCTGAACCACTGCGCGTGACGGAATCGCCGTACCGTTGCTCTGCGGAATCTTCACGCATTGCCCGGAACAGTCATAGGTCCAGCCGTGATAGCCGCAAGCAATATTGCCGTCACCGTCGACAAAGCCCTTCGACAATTTTGCCGTGCGATGGCAGCAGCGATCTCGCAAGGCGTGCGGCTTGCCGCCCGCGCCCTTCCAAAGCACGATCGGCTCTCCGAGTAGGGTGAACGGTTGCGGACCTTCATCGAGTTTCGCCATGGGCATAATGGCGTACCAGAAACGGCGCAAAACTTTTTGACGGGTGACGAGCATCGTGAAACTCCTTCGACTACATGTTTTGATGGTCTGCATGCGGGAGTGAAGAAGTACCCTCGCATGCAGCGAAGTCTTTGAGGCGGCCTGTAACGCGACGGATGGGCCTCTCTTATGGCATCACCCTCGTGACCTGAATGAATTGCAGGGTGTACGCACTGTGATAGTCCGTCGCCGGCTTGAGCAGCTTCGCACCGACCATATAGTCAAACGTCTTCTTCCAGCGCGCGTCAGTCATTACGCCGATGCCCGATAACGCTGCATCGCCGCCTGTGACCAGCTTCAGTTTCTTCAATTGAGCAACGCCATACGCGAGTTGCGCGTCCGTCATCTGGGGATTGTCTTTCTTGATCAGCGCATTCCCGGGTGGCGGATCGTTCAGATAGCTCTTCCAGCCTTCCATCGACGCTTTCACGAAGCGCGCCACTACATCGGGCTTGTTTTTCAGCGTGTCGCGCATCGTCACAATGGTTGTGTTGTACGGCGGATAGCCATCGTCCGCGAACAGGAAGAAATGCGCAGGAACATGCGCCTGCTCGGCCTGGTAAGTCTCCGACGACGGATAGGCCTGCATGGCCACGTTCGTATCTG
This sequence comes from Paraburkholderia sp. CNPSo 3272, assembly GCF_024206495.1. Lineage (GTDB taxonomy): Bacteria > Pseudomonadota > Gammaproteobacteria > Burkholderiales > Burkholderiaceae > Paraburkholderia. The sequence continues at coordinate 87,894 of NZ_JAMBPQ010000021.1, forward strand.
CGAAGAACGGTTGCAGGTTGAACGTATACGGGCGCGATTGCGCGTCCGTGTAGCCATACTTCGCTTTCAGCCACGGCCACCAGCTCGTTCGTCCCGAGCCGGCCACCAGAATAGTTTTACCTTTCAGTCCCGCGAGACTAGAGACGTCTGCGTGCGTGAGCATGCCCTGCGGATCGTACTGAAACGACGCAGCAACGGTTGTCACCGGAATGCCTGCCTCCACGCCCGATAGCGTCTGAAAGTCATAACCGAGCATGAAATCGGCCTGGCCGCCAGCAAGCAATTGCATGTCATTCACTTGCGGGCCACCCATCTTGATCGTGACATCGAGGCCGTACTTTTGATAAATACCAGTCGCGACTGCCTGATAGAAACCGCCGTGCTCGGCCTGTGCATACCAGTTGGTGAGCAAGGTGACGTGATCCGCAGCATGAGAAAGCGGCGTGGCGACGACACCACCGACCAGCGTCACAGCAGACATGGACCGCGCAATTGATGAACGACGAGAAGCGAGAGAGCGGGATAAGCGAGACAGCAAATGCAAAAGGCGAAGAAAAGGCATGACAAAACTCCGTGTGAGGACACACAACAGGTGGATGGTTTGAATGGTGCGGAACGAGATCGCTGAGGGAGCGCCAAGAGGGAGCGTCGCGCGATGTACGCAAGAACGGACACGCCGTTGCTCAATCGCAAAGGCGGTTAGGCACATCGTTCGTGAAAAATCGGGGCAAACCATTGCACGCTCCTTGTTGGCGAAACCGGACGGTTCCGTTCAAACGCCGACACAAAGATCGACGTGGGCGCACGGTGCGCCCCAAGAGCAATGCCCCACGTAGCCGGCATGATCTGCCGGTCGCTAGCCGCTTCTACTCGGGCTGTGAGTTAAGCGAACTGCGTGCCAGTTGTGAACTGGATTGCGCATAACGAAGGCACGTCGGGCGTTGCGACGATAAGGCTGTAGAGCCAGTGCGGCGACATGTATGGGACATGCGCGCCGACCGTGCGCCTGGCACCGAATCTGTGCATCTTCCTCGCCGCGCATGGTGCAGAACCAGAGCAGGCGGCTCGGTCGGGCTGGTGCAAACAGCCGCCAGATGTCCATCTGATATTCACCACCTGAGCGACACCAGACCGGGAAATTTGAACGCTCGATGAAGGACCGAACGGTGGCTCAATCATCCCCCCTCAGACGGGCGACCTCGCATGTAGAGACTCGATACGGACCGTACGCGTTACCAGCCCGAGGGCACTCGCGCTGCGGCTTGTCGACCATTCATCTAGATGTCGAACCGCCGAAACCGGCCGAGTGGCACGGTCATTCCGTGCCGTGGGTTGGAGGACAAGTCGTCGGCCTCTGCGGACGCTTAGACCCGTGAGTTCGTGAGGCGGCTCAAGCCGTGCCAGGATGACATCTTGCTCGACCCTCGAATTGCTATCAAATGTTTTGCATAAAGAATGCGCCGATTGTCTGAGCACGCGGGCGGCTATTGCGCTCATGCGTTGGCCTTCCCATCAGTCGTCCACGCACCATCCATAGGTTGCTCAGGGCGAACAGCGTATGCAATTGCTGTGTGTTCTTCATCAGGCCGCGATAGCGCACTTTCAGATGCGACTGTGCGCGGCGATGAACATGGTGACGGCCGACCGGCAATAGTATTGGATTTCGTTGTCGTCCTCTGCTTTCGCCTCATCGAAGCGTGCAATAAGCAGGAGATCGGATCCTTTGAAAAGCGCGGCAAACAAGCGGGCGGACCTGAGCGCATCAGGTACGTTCAGAATCGCTTTCGCGTGCAACTGACGCAACAGGGCCTCGATTTGGGCGATGACATAGGCGGGCCCGGCTTCGTAATGAAGCTTGCTTAACGACTTTTGATTCGTCTTGTCGGCCAAGACCATGGCTTCGACACTGCGGACGTCCGGGCTCAACAGGGTGCGAAGCAGGGTTGATCCCACCGCCATGAGCTGATCTTCGGCCGAACCGTCGACGCCTTCAAAAAGGGCCTGTGGTGCAAACCGATGGCAGTGGGCCGCCATGGCCGCACTGAACAGCGCCTCCTTGTTCTCGAAGTGCCGATAGATGCTGAGCTTGGATATCTTCGCCCGCTGGGCGACCTTGTCCATTGTCGTCGCTTGAAAACCCAGCTCCATAAAGAGTTCGCTCGCGGCGTCGACTACCGTTTGGCCAAGCGCCTCGTTGGCGGGCCGACCGCGCCGCCCCTGTTTTTTTTCAATCATGCGAATTCCAGTACTTGACGGTATCTTAATGCATAGATTATGATACCGCACGGTATCTTAAATTTGCAAGCCAATGAGCAGGTTTCAACATGTTCTTCAGTCAAGCTGCCACGGGCCGCCCGGCGATATGGAAGGCGGCGTTGCGCTGCCAGGTCAACGCCGTGATAAGCAACTCACCGATGCCGAAACCCTGCTCGCTGCGCGTCTCGATCGCGTATCGCACGGCGACAACGCGCCGGCCTATGAAACAGGGAGATTTCCATGAAATCACGATCCCTATTACACCCGCCCGGTCCTTCCACCACCGGGCTCGCCCAGGCAAAGTCACCGCCAAGCCGAGCACCTTCCATCGACAACACGGAGCCCATTACCATGAATGACGTCATCATCATCGGCGGCAGCTTTGCCGGCCTCGCCGCCGCCCTGCAGCTCGGCCGTGCTCGCCGCAAGGTCGTCGTTCTCGATACCGGCCGGCCGCGCAACCGTTTCGCCGGCCATTCACATGGCCTCCTCGGACACGATCACAAGCCCCCGCTGGACATCCTGGCCGAGGCGCGGAAGCAACTGGCGCGCTATCCCACAGTCAGGCTGGTCACTGCCCGGGCCGAGAGCGTGTCTGGCGCCAACGACGATTTCCGCATCGTGACAGACGATGACGAAAGCTTGAGTGCACGTCGCCTGATCCTGAGCTATGGCGTCGTTGATCAGATGCCTGACGTCCCGGGCTTTGTCGAAAGCTGGGGCACGTCCATTGTGCCTTGCCCCTATTGCGACGGCTTTGAAGTCGCCGGCCAGCATTGGGGCCTCATATGGTCGGGGCCGCCGTCGCACAACTATGTCAGGCTGTATCACGATTGGACCGACACGTTGACGGTCTTCGCCGATGGTCGCGACATCGCGCCCGATATCCGCGCCGATCTGGCGCGCCGCAAAATACCTGTCGTTGACGGCCGGATCACGGAAATCGCCCGTCACGAAGGCCAGAATGCTGCCGTCAAGCTCGGCACCGAACTCAGTGTCGCAGTCGATATCTTGTTCGCGCATCCGCGCAACAAGCCCTCCGCAAGCCTACATGAATCACTGGGACTCGCCACGGTCGATACTCCTCTCGGCATTGCCATCAAGGTCGACGAGCGCCGCGAAACCAGCACGCCCGGCATCTACGCTGCCGGCGACCTCGCCAACCCGGCCATGGCCTCGGTCACCACGGCAATATCGCACGGCGCGACTGCGGGTATCTCCGCCCAGCAGTCGATGCTGGTTTGAGAAGACACCCATGGAATTCGAACACGTCACTTTCGACCTACCCCACGGCACCTTTCACGCGCTGCAGGGGGGCGATCCCGGTGGCCAAGCGACGATCGTCCTGCACGGTTTCCCAGACCATCCACCGACCGCGAAGGCCTTCCTTGCCGAGCTCGGCCGGCGTGGACGTCACGTCGTTGCACCCTGGCTTCGCGGTTATGCGCCGTCCCCGACTTCGGGGCCGTTCGACTTCGCAGCCCTCACCAGCGACGTGCTCGCGCTGATCGACCGCTGGTCTCCGGGGCGACCCGTCGAGTTGATTGGTCACGATTGGGGCGCCCTGATTACATACGATGCTTGCGCCACAGCGCCCGAACGGATCGAACGCGCGATCACGCTTGCAATACCTCACCCACTCACGTTCATGAGCCGGATGACGAAGCCGGCTCAGCTACGCCGGAGTTGGTACATGGGGCTTTTTCAACTGCCTGGAAGCGGCTGGGTCGCCACGGCCCGCGATCTCGCCCTCATTGACCGCCTCTGGTGTCGGTGGTCGCCTGGCTTCTCGCTCGATCCTGCTCTCCAGGCGGAGCTACATGAGCATCTGCGGAAGAGCATGCCCGCGCCTCTAAAGTACTACCGGGCGATGCTGCGACCCGGCATGATTGGTGCGGCGCGCCGCATGTCTCAGCCGATCACCGTGCCCCTGTTGCAGCTTCACGGTGCCCACGACGGCTGCATCCTCCCCGTGCAGGTCGACGACCGCCATCGGTTCGCCGCCCGGTACGCGACGGAGGTCGTCCCAGACGTCGGCCACTTCCTGCACATCGAGGCCCCCGAGGCGATCGCGGAACGGATCGCGGCATGGACCCGACAAGCGTAATTTTCCCGAGCATCGATAAAAGGGTAGCGACTTAAGGACGAATCAGAGCAAGGAGATGACATGACGGAGCAAAACGGCTATCAGGTCGCCGACTGGAATGGTCAAAGTGGGGAGCGCTGGGTCGCCAACCAGGCCCGGCTCGACGCCATGGCGGCGGTGTTCGGTGAGGCCGCGATCGAAGCCGTGGCGCCCGCTGTGGGCGAGCGCGTGCTCGACATCGGCTGCGGCGCGGGCACGTCGAGTCTGGCTCTGGCCGCCCGCGTCGGCGAGGGGGGGCAAGTGCTGGGCGTGGACATATCCGCAACGCTGATCAACCGGGCGCGCGCGCTTGCGCCACAGGATAAGCCGGTCCTGTTCCAGTTGGCCGACGCCAGCAGCGCCGAGTTGCCCAAGGGCGCGTTCGACATCCTGTTCTCGCGCTTCGGAGTGATGTTCTTCGACGATCCGACAGCGGCGTTCGCCCATTTGCGACGCGCGCTGCGGCTAGGCGGACGAGTCGCTTTCGTCTGCTGGCGCGGCGCGGCGGAAAACGATTGGGTTCGGCTGCCGATGGGCGCGCTCAAGGGCATCGTCCCGCCAATCGCGCCGCCTGATCCCGAAGCACCCGGCCCATTTTCGTTCGGCGACCGGGAGCGCGTGGCACGCATCCTGACTGCGGCTGGCTTCACCAATATCGCTATCGCGCCCTTCGATGCTGCTGTCCCGTGCGGCGAGGGCGCGACGCGGGACGCGGCGATCGACGACGCGGTGAAGATGACGCTCGAGGTTGGGCCGCTGTCGCGTGCGCTCGCTGATCAGCCCGACGAGATCCGCGCCCGCGCATCGGCCGCGGTCCGTGCGGCCTTCGCGGGCCTCCCCGGCGAGCGGTCGGTGATGATCGGCGGTGCGGCGTGGATCGTCATGGCACGCAATGCTGCAAGTTGACACGGATTAACAGGGGAGAAGCCCCGCTCGGTGAAGCTGGGGTCGTTGGCCGCTCAGATTAAAGTTCCTTCTGGCCGATGAACGAGCACTCGCCTTGTGCCAATCAGATGGCCGGTTGCGAAGCAGAGCCGACGCCTGAGCGGTCTGCCGGCGGCGCATGTGACCGGCAGTTTGTGGCCGCAGTGGGGCTCACAGCCGGGCACCCCGAGCATTCCAGGCGCGCGGCTCACACAAACGGCAGCGGTACCTCAACTAGTCGCTGACTTCGATAGCGACAGCAGGTAGTCACCTCGGCCTTCGTCGTCGGTCCACGCGTCCGTTGCCTCCTTGTCTACCCACGCTTCGTGCTCAATGTTGCGCATCAACCGCATCCGGCCTTCCGAGGCATCTTCGACCCAAGGCGTGGTTTCCAGCTGAACCCTGGGTACGAGCCAGTCAGCGAAAAGATCAGGCATTTCGGCAATTCGATGCAAGCGGTCCTTGTAAAAGAAGGGATCGGCTCCGATCCATATCTCACCTTCGACCCAATCTTTTGTCCACCGTCCGTTCCTGGCCCGATCAGAGCCTGACGTCAGAGCGCGAGGATGGTCTCCCGAGTCCGATCAATGCAAAAGGCATAGCAAGACGCGAAGGGTAACGTCGAATGTGCGTCTACCCACGGCCGCGATACACAATCAAAGGTGCTTAAATTTCTTAATCGATTTTCCCATTCAATCACCTGATCTAAACATCAATGGTCAGAAAACTTCGACACGGCTAAGCGATTTAACCAAATCGTTGCGTCGACCGGTTGAATCCGCCACCCGTTGCCGTCATTGTCTCCCGGTATCCGAATGACCGCTCCGGCATGGTTTATCGACTGCCCGGTGGAAACGGGTGTTGGCGAAAACGCTGCACAGGAAGAGGCAGAGAACGACTGACAGCATGGTACAGCGCGTGTCGTAGCCTTCATACAGCGTTCACCTTTCGATTCATGGCGATTACCTGTTCGTGAGTGGGATTGGCCCCAAGCGTGCTAAACAATTCAGGCAATCGATCACGCTTGGCCGACGCTACGCCCGGGATCGCATCGGCGAGTGCCTTGCGCATAGCAACAGCGTCCAGATCGCAGCAGTAAGCCGGCGTCGACGGCTGCTGACGCCAGGAGTCCGCAAGAGCGCCAGCATCAACGGCGTCGAAACCGACCTGGTTCACCAGACTCATCGCGACTTCCTTATGGCTCGGGACATCACCCGCTACAGCGATCGCCAAACGGCCGGCAGTTCCTTCAGGACTGCCAAGCTGCTGCAGGGTATTGGCAAGAACGTTATTGAATGCTTTGATGACTGGGCGTCCGATCTGCCTTGCGACCCAGACGCTTTCCGTCAGGCCGTCATCGATATCGGGGATATGGGAGTCACGCATGCCCGGATAGTAGTTGCTGGTATCAATGACAATTACGTCTTCAGCCAGCTGCGCAAACAGATCGCCGGGGAGCTGCTGGATAGCCGGTGTCGGTATGGAGAGAATGATGACATGGACATTGTCGATCACGCCGGGTATGTCCGCCGGCCGGACGTCATTTTCCTCTGCGAACTTTTGGACTCCGGCAATTCCACCCTTGTTTGCCACCCGCACCTCGTGACCTGCCGCATGGAGCTTCCTGGCAAGCGTGCCGCCGATGTTGCCGACACCAATAATTCCAATCTTCATGGTTGCTCCTGACTGGGATAGACTAGTTACACACATTCTAGATGGCTGGTGAGAAAATGGTAAGTACACACAAAAAAGTAAGTAACGTTCCGTCGACGGTGGTAAAGCCGGAGCGGGAGTGGCAATGCGAGGATCCCGAAAAGCGCAGGCAGTGGGCGGCAGCGACTACTGAAGCGCTTCAGGCTATCGAGGGAAAATGGAAGATTGTCATCATCTGCCAGTTGTTCGCCGCAAAGGCGCCAGTGCGATTTTCCGAGCTGGAAAGACTGGTCGAGGGCGCGAACCAGAAGATGCTCATCCAGCAACTCAAGCAGCTGGAGAAGGACGGCATTGTTGTGCGCAAGGTATTCCCCCAGGTGCCGCCAAGAGTTGAGTACGCACTGGGCGAGTTGGGCGTCGCGTTGGGACCGTCGATGGAGGCACTCATCGAATGGGCAGAGATGAGGCGGAGCCTTCGCGGCGAAGCCCCCGCCGTATGAGCTCTATCGCGCTTGAGAATCGCCCAAGCCCGTTGGCACGTCAGCGCCGGATGCTGGCGTGAACGTCTGCACTGCTCCATTCGTCCCACGTCTTGAGCCGCTTGGCGAACACATGAGGGACGACCTGAGCGGCGAGGGGGCCGAAGAGAACTCTCATAGGAGCCCTTTCGGAATCGACGACGTTCAGCATCTCCCGGCCAACGGTGGCAGGATCGGCGACCCGGCATGGAAGCAAAGCTGGCGTTGACCGCCGCGCGCACTCGATGGGTGTTGAGTGAACGGACGAACCTGCGAAGTCTGTGTTGAGAGGACCGGGTTCGACGATAGTGACCTTAATGCCTGGTGCCGCGATTTCCTGCGCCAGAGAGTCGGCCAGCCCCTGAATGGCCGCCTTGGATGCGCTAGAGGCACAACTGGAATTGGCGCTCGCAGCAGTCGCTGCATGCCTCTGGCGGGGAAACTGGAGAACCGGGCGGCGGGTGCGAGCGTGGGTGAATGCTTCCGATAGCATCGCGCGACCGTGTCTGTCGCCGCGTCGTGCACTTATCGCCTGATCTGATCGATGCGCGACAGAAAGGTCGCCAAGATCGGCGAGCGGTTGTTCCGGTTATAGCCGACCACCAGTGCAATCGTCGGCGGTTCGCCCTTGAGTGGCCGACTTGTCACCGACCAGGGCAGAAGTTTCTCGGCATATGCCGGCAGCAGCGCAACCCCTCTCGTCGAAGCGATCAGCGACATCGCCATCGTCAGGTTGTGGACACGGTGTGCCGGCTCGATGGCGAGATCGTTCGCCGCCAGATAGTTCTCGATTGCGCGGCGCATCGGACCGGCCACGTCCGAGCCGCTGATGAACGGCTCTCCTGCCAGTTCATGCACGTCGATTTCCTCGAGGTCCGCCAGATGATGATCGCTAGGCATCAGCACGACGAAAGGTTCGCGCGCGACGGTCACGTACTCGAGGTCGGGCCGGTTGGATTCGGCGCGCATGAATGCGATGTCCAGGCGGCCCGTTGACAGTCCTTCCGCCAGATCCGGGGAGTATTCACTCGACACCGTCATCTCGAGGGTCTGCAGGTCGGCCGCGAGAACACGCGTCGCTTCGCCAAGCCAGGTCACTTCCTGGCCGCTCAGAAAACCGACCGCAAACGTCGGCTTGGCCGGCCGTGCCGCTCGCCGCGCGGCCTCGCACGCCGCATCGACCTGCGCCAGGGCCAGGCGCGCATGATCCAGAAATGCCTTGCCGGCATCGGTCAGCTCGATACCACGCGCGCTGCGCACAAACAACTGCGCACCCACCTCGTACTCGAGGTCCCGGATCTGTCGGCTGAGGGATGGCTGGGACGTAAAAAGACGCCGCTCCGCGGCAACGGTCAAGCTGCCTTCCTCTGCCACAGCAACGAAATAGCGCAGATGTCGCAGCTCCATGCGCGAAGTCCTTTCCGGGAAGTCATGCCTGCCAGGTATGGCGGCCAGCTTACAAAGTCTTTTTCGTCCATGCAAGTGCCATCTATCGTTCGATCCCAACAGAGGACGACCGTCTCTCGTCTCAACGTTAGTTAGCTGCTGGAAGGAAACGATCATGAAGACCCTCGCGGGAAAGACCGCGCTCGTTACAGGCGCTTCGCGTGGCATCGGACGCGCCACGGCGCTTGCGCTCGCGCAGGCCGGCGCTCAGATCATCGTTCACTATGGTCACAGCGCACGTGAAGCCACGACTGTCGTTGCTGAAATCACTGCGGCGGGCAGCCGTGCGCATGCCATTCAAGCCGACCTGGCCGAATCCGACGGACCGCACAGGCTCGCGCGCCAGGTCCGGACGATCGTCGGCGAACGCCTCGATATTCTCGTTGCCAACGCAGCCATCGCGAAGGCCGCCGCGCTCGAGGAAACCGGCGTCGAAGATTTCGACGAACTGTTCGCCGTCAACGTCCGCGCTCCGTATTTTCTCGTTCAACAGCTTCTGCCGATCATGCGCAAGGGCAGCAACATCACGCTGCTTTCGTCGCTTGCGACCGTGTTCTGTACAACTGAATTCCTGCCCGTCGGGCTACTGCGCTATATCAGCCAGGGACTAAGCGTCACCGAAGGAACCGCCGGCATCATGGTCACGGCGCCCGGGCTGCTGGCCGCCATCGCCGCGCCGTTTCTCACGGTAGCCGTCGGACGTTTCGACCGTCGGCGCGTGCTGCTGGGCCTGGGCGTGCTACTCGTGATCTTGAATCTGGCGGCCATGCTGGCGCCGAACTTCCCGGTTCTCGTCGTGGCCCGCGCGATGTTCGGATTCGGAATCGGCGGATTCTGGGCGATCAGCGTAGCGCTCGGCAGCCGACTCGTGCCGGAGGAGCATGTCGGCCGGGCCACATCGATGATCTTCGCGGGCGTCTCGCTCGGCATGCTGATCGGTGGCCCGGCCGGGGCACTGATCGCCGAGCTGGCGGGCTGGCGCACCGCGTTTGGCGCAGCGCTCGCGATGTCCATTGCGGCGCTGCTGGCACAGTGCGTTTCGTTGCCGTCGCTGCACGTAGAACGCGCGATCTGCTCGGTATCTTCGGTACCCGACCGGCCCGCATCGGGCTGATCGCGATGACGCTCGCCCTGTGCGGGCAGTTCGCGACGTACACCTATATCACCCCGTTCCTGGCGACGGTGTCGGGCTTTGGCGGCAAGGCCATTTCATTGCTGCTGCTCGGTTATACGTTCATTGGTCTGCTCGGTAATTTCATCGGTGGTTCATCCGGGCAACGTAACGTCAGGATGACGTTGATCGCCAGCATCCTGTTTATCGCATTACCTCTCTCCATGCTACCCATACTCGGCACCAGCCGGCCGTGGGTGCTGGTCGCGCTGGCCGCGTGGGGAATCGCGTATGGCGCGCTGCCCGTCGCACTGCAGATGTGGATGGCGAAGGCAACCCGCGAAGTCCGCGAAGGTGGCATGGCGCTGTTCGTCGCCAACTTCCAGATCTCGATTGCACTCGGTTCGTTCGCTGGCGGCCGGATCCTCGACGCGTTCGGTCTCTTCAGCGCAATGTACTTCGGCCTGGGACTCGCCGTGGTCTCGATACTGACGCTCGCGCTGACCGGCGGCCATCCTCGGATGATCGACGAGCCCGCGACGGGTTAAGCGTAATCCAGCGGACTGCCTATCCCCAGTCATGAAGGAAGTTCGGACCCGGCCACAGTTCGTGGTCCGTCGGGGCGTCAAGCCAATCGTGACGGTCGGTCAGGCACGAGGCACCTGGCGCCGCGTCAACCCGTTTTCCGTCCCGATCCGCGCAGGCGAGCGCCGGCATGCGCACCCCATGCCTGTGTGGCATAACCGCTTGCCTACAAAGTCTTTTTCCTCTTGCCGGCCCGAGCATACATTACCCATCAACAGGCACCGCCATATCAGATTTCCAGGCGGGTGACTGGATTGCCAAAGCAGCACCCCATGCATTTCAGACATACCTGAAAGACAACTGCTGAACTTACACCTGAAAGGATCGCAATCATGACCCGCCATACGCATCAGACGGCACCGACGCAGTACGTCGAAGCAAACGGCATCCAGTTCGCCTACCGTCGATTTGGGAATCCCATCGGTGTGCCGCTTGTAATGAACATCCACTTCACCGGCACCATGGATCACTGGGATCCCGCAGTGACCGACGGCCTTGCCGCCGGCCGTGAGGTAATCCTGTTCAACAACGCCGGCATTTCCAGCAGCTCGGGCAGCGTTCCGGAGTCGATCGAGGAAATGGCCGCGAATGCTGCCGCTTTCGTCCGTGCGCTCGGCCTCGATCAGGTCGACCTACTGGGTTTCTCGATGGGCGGCCTGATTGCCCAGACACTTGCCATAGCGGAGCCCACGCTGGTCCGCCGCCTGATCCTCGTTGGAACCGGCCCGCGCAGCGGAGAAGCTATGGCCTCGCTGACGCCAGAAGCCCAGGAAATCTTTGGTGCAACCTATGCGGAACCGGACCACCTCTGGCTGCGCATGCATTTCTCGCCGACCGAAAACAGCCAGGCGGCCGGGCGCGCGTTCCTCGAACGTTTCCGCCGTCGCACGGAGAACCGTGATCCGGCGGCCAACGAGGCCGTGGCACCGGCCCAGCTTGCCGCTCTCGCCAAATGGGGCAAGCCGCAAGACAACCCGTACGCGTACCTGTCGGCACTCGGTCAACCAACCCTTGTTGTGAATGGCGACAACGACGTCATCATCTACACGGTCAATTCGTTGATCCTGCGTCAGCACATCCCGAATGCCCAACTGACCATATATCCGGACGCCAATCACGGCTCGCTCTATCAGTACCCCGAGCGTTTCGTCGAAGACGTTTCCAGGTTCCTTTCCTGAGCCGCAAGTCGAACAGTCCACATTTTGATATCGAGTTCAACTGGAGTTAATCGTGACTACTAATCTTTATGGCAAGAACGCGCTGGTAACCGGCGCTTCGCGTGGCATCGGCCGCGCAACAGCGCTGGCTCTGGCAGCAGCAGGCGCACGCGTGCTCGTGCACTACGCCAGCGACGAAAAGGCTGCCGATTCCGTCGTCGAGGCGATCCGCGCGTCGGGCGGTTCTGCAGAAAAGGTTGCGGCAGACCTGAGCGCAGCGAACGGCCCTCACGAACTGGCCCGTCGGGTACGCGAGCTGATTGGCGAGCGCCTCGACATTCTCGTTGCGAATGCCGGCATCTCGAAGGCCTCATCCATCGGGGAGACGACGATAGAGGATTTCGACCGGCTGTTCGCCGTCAATGTGCGCGCCCCATACTTCCTCGTCCAGCAACTGCTGCCTGTGCTGGGCGAGGGCAGCAGCGTAATCCTGCTGTCCTCTCTTGCTGCCCGCGCTGCCGTTGGTAACCTGTCGGCCTACGCCGCTAGCAAGGGCGCAATCGACACACTGGTCAAGCATTTCGCCGCTGCGCTCGGCGAACGTGGCATTCGCGTGAACGCCGTCGCGCCGGGCGTCGTTGAAACCGACATGTCGAACTTCGCCAAAACCGATGCGGGGCGAGACTACACGCTTGGCATGCAGGCCCTCAAGCGCGTGGCGCAGCCCGACGACATCGCAGGCGCAGCCCTGTTCCTCGCGTCCGACGCGGCGCGCTGGATGACGGGTGACACGCTGCGTGTCGATGGCGGCTCGAAGCTCTGACACCCCGGGAGGCGGTCAAGATCCACGCACCACGCTCCACCGTCTTGATCATGGTCTGCCTCAATCCGAAACGTCGCGCCGCCTGAAAAGCGCTTCGATAGCCAGTATCGCAGCCTGTGCCGAAATTTTCACATCGCGCTTTCGTGACCGCGAGAGCGGGCAACGCCTTGCGCGTGCCAATCCGCTTCCCGGCGACTTCAACCATTTCGCATGCGTGCAACTAAGGCGACCGAGCGAGCACTCATTTCCTTGGCCGGCAAATGCGCGAGCCAGCCGTGACCAGGAAGCAGCCATTCGAAACGATACACGGCCAGCTTGCCCAGCGATTCGGTGAGCTCGGTCCATGAGTACCAGCATGCGTCCCTGAATGCGACGAGGTCCTGCTCGCGTGCTGCTGGCTATCATCGCTATCGTTGCTCTGCACTATTGCCAAGAGGCTGCGGCACCGATGCCCCCATCTGATTTACACGGTCTCGAGTTGTCTTGAGTTCATTGAAACAGGCGGTGAACGAAGGACGATTCGTCTGCGCGCTTGAGGTTGATAGCTGGCCAGGCGGCCTTCGCGATGCCGAAAGTGATCGGTGGCCGAAACCACTCCTCGAACGGTCATTCAATCTGGCTTTTTGAGTGGTGGCCGGTGGCCCACACCGGCAGTTCGTCGTTGGCGGCTGCCGACGCTTTGTTTGGGCAGCGGGCACTCGATCCGCGGTCAACTATCCTCTCTGGCGCCGGGGCCGCAGGTTTGCGCGCAGTGACTTAATTATGCGCACAACGCTGACCGAACGAATGCGGACTATGGCCGCCGACGCGGCGCGCGGCAGGCTGCGTCACACGCCATTCATAACCCTTTTGACGACCCCGCTAATCTCCGGGCCGCACGCGCTTCTTTATTTGATGTTAATTTGAACGTCATTCCCGATTGGCCATTTAAACGGCGATTTTCCCCATTATTTGGTGCGAAATTGCCGAACAATGGCTTCTATTATTCGCCACACACAAAACAGTCATAGAAACATGAACGACCGCTCTCCCAATCTCGCGCCCGCGCCGCTCGAAGAGACGACACTGCGCCAGTGGTTGTCTGTCTTTGCCGTGGCGATCAGCGCATTCGCGTTCGTGACGTCCGAATTCCTGCCGGTCGGTTTGCTCACCGAGATCGCCCGCGACCTCGGCGTGACGCCGGGTACTGCCGGACTCATGGTGACCACGCCGGGCGTCATGGCGGCGATCTTCGCGCCGGGCCTGATGATGTTTGCCGGCCGCATGGACCGGCGGAAGGTATTTCTCCTGCTCACGGCCATGTTGCTCGCGTCGAATATCGTTTCCGCGCTCGCTACGAATTTTGCGCTCATGCTGGTTGGCCGCGCGATGCTCGGCGCGGCGCTCGGCGGCTTCTGGACGCTTGCGACCGCAGCGGCGGGCCGCCTCGTGCATACGAGTGACGCCCCGCGCGCAACGGCGATCATCCTGACCGGCGTGACCTTCGCGACGGTGATCGGCGTGCCGCTCGGCACCTTTATCGCGGGTTTCGCGTCGTGGCGCATGTCGTTTTTCGTGACGGGCGGCCTCGTCGCGCTTGCGCTCGTTGCGCAGGCGTTGCTGGTGCCTACGCTTCCTTCCGCGGCCGCATTGCGTCTTGCCGATTTCGCCACGCTGCTGCGCCGCTCGCATGTGCGTCTGAGCATGCTGATGGTGGCGCTCGTGTTCGGCGCACATTTTTCGACGTACACGTTCATCGCGCCGCTGCTTCAGCAGGACTTCTCGATGAGCGCCATCACGCTGCTGCTGCTCGCATTCGGCGTGATCGGCTTTTTCTCGAACGCGCTGACTTCGGCGGTCGTCGCCATGCGCCTGAAGTCCGCCGTGGCCACGATGACGGCGCTGCTGTTGTGCGCGCTCTCGGCGATGATTTTGCTCGACCACGTGCGAATTGGCGAGATCGCGGCGATGCTGATGTGGGGCGTGGCGTTCGGCGCGATTCCGCTGTGCTTCTCCGTGTGGATTCAGCGCGGCACGGCCGATCTTGCCGAAGCGGGCTCGGCGATGTTCGTGAGCGTGATCCAGGTGGCGATTGCGCTTGGCTCGTCGGTGGGTGGCACGATCGTGGACCGTGCGGGCATCCGTGCCGATCTGGTGCTCGGCTGTGCGCTCGCCGTCTTCGGGCTCGTGACGCTGCAGCGGCTTGCGGCAATGGAGCGGCCGGCGCGGGTCGCGGCGCTCGAATGCGAATGCAGCCCGTCGCTCGATTGAAACCATTGAAACGATCGAAGCGGGAGCGACGCAAGGCGGCGAGCCATCGACCTCGCCGCGCCGCGTTCTGGGTCTGCGCAAAGAGACCTGATGCCATTGCACCACGTTAGCGCATCGCGCCGCGCTAACGTTTGCGAACGGCCGTGATCGTTCCTCCGCAAGGCTCGCCAATTATCGCGTGCCACGCTCACGCGTAACCCCCTCAAGTGACGCCCGGTTTCGGCCGATATGCAAGATGGTTCCCCTGCGTTCCGCAGGGCCCGCCATTCCCGAACTGAAAGCGAGCGTTACGTGCACGGAATCAAGTTTGCCTGGCTGTGGTCTGGTCTGATCGGCATGCTTTTGCTCCTGGGTTGCGAACAGCAGAACGGCGCCCAGAGCAGCAAGGCCGCGCCGGCACGGACTACCATTACCGCGCTGATCTGGGCGCCGGACTGGCCGGAGGAGATGCTCCAGATCGCCGCCGAGTTCGACAAGCTCAATCCCGATCTGCACGTGAACGTGCAGTTCATGGTCGGCAACTCGGTCGAGCAAAACATCAAGCCGCGCGTGGCGGCGGGCACGCTGCCGGACCTCGTCAGCATCAATCCGAACGCCTATGCCGCGGAGCTGGCCGACCAGGGCGTGCTCGCCGACGTCCGCCAGAGCGCCGCATGGAAGAAGATGCTCGATCCGCTCAAGGCCGACTGGACCAGTCGCGACGGCAAGGGTTTCGGCGTTTCGGGCGGCGTGGCGACGACGATGATCTATTACAACCGCGCCATGTTCGCGAAGGCCGGCATCGACACGCTGCCGACGAATTTCGATGAGTTTCTGGCGGTGTGCGCGAAACTCAAGCAGGCGGGCATGATTCCCGTGATGTGGAGCGGCGGCTTTCCGAACATGCTCGGCAACGGGCCCTTCGCTTCGGGCTTTGCCAATAAGGTGGTCGCGCACGAGCCCCACTGGAAAGAGAAGATGGCGGACGGCACGCTGAACCTCGACACGCCGGAGGTGGCCGATATCTTCGCCAAAATCGCATTGATACCGGAGCGCGGTTACGCGCAGCCGTCGTTCATGACGACGGGCTACGACGAGGGCATTCGCCTTTTCAAGGAAGGCAAGGTGGCGATGGCGTTCCAGGGCAGCTGGGCCGCCGGGCTCATGCTGCATGGAAACGATTTCTCGGTGGGCGTGTTCGTGCCGCCATGGAACGCGCGCGGCGAACGTGTCGTGCCGGTGCTCGGCAGCGAAACGGGCTTTGCCGTTTGCGAAACGCCCAACAAGGCCGCGGCCACGCGTTTTCTGGAATTCATCGCGGGCAACGGGTTTCCGCTGCTTCAGAGGAAACGTCACAACATTTCGCCGTTCCAGCAAGGCATGGGCACCGTGGTGAGCGACGTGGAGATCGTCGACTACACGAACGCGGTCGGCCGTTATCCGGTCACGGCAAGCCCCTATTATTCGACGCTTCCTTCCAATACGATTGAGTTGGTGCATGAATTGATGCAGGATGTGCTGCTCAGGAAAATTACACCCAGGCAGGCTGCGCAGCGCCTGGACATCTCGGTCAAGACTGAAGCGAAGATGCACTACAAATGAATGCAATCTCCGCACTGCTGCGACGCGCTTTCGACTACCTCTGCCAGGATTTGCTTCGGCGCGTCGAGATCCGCTATCGACTGATTGCCGCTTTCATTCTGTTGGCGCTGTTGCCCATTATCATTTCGGGCTGCATTTCCTATGTGAAGTCGGTCGCGGCGATCAAGGAAAATGCGGAGATATTCTCGAAAGAGGTGGTAAGTCAGGTTTCGAGAAATGTCGAGTTGCGCATGCATGAGATCGAAACGGAAAGCAATCTTCTCGTGCTTTCGGACCGGGTCCAGAGCGCGCTGGCGAGAGCGGCGAGTGGCAGCGCCAGCGAGCAGAGCGAGGCGCGCGAGGACATGACGCGTTTGCTGCTCGAGCATTATGGATCGGTCGATTTCATCAACCAGAAATATTTGCTCGACCAGAAAGACCGGATTCTGGATACGCAGGCATTTGCGCAGTTGACGTCGGGTGTCACGGCGCTCGTCGGCATTGCCGAAGAGTCGCATGAACGCACTTACTGGGGCAGCTACGACGACGGCGTCGGCCAGCAGAACCTGGGGATGGTGCGCGCCATCTACAACAAGAGCGACAACGCGAAGATCGGCAGTCTGGTTCTGGTCGTTCGCCCCGAATACTTCTCGACGATTTTCAACGATGTCGCGACGGGCAGCGGAACGGAGATTTACGTATTCGATGCGAGCGACAACCAGATCATCGTGGTTCCGAATCACGCGTCGTCGCCGAACCCGGGCGCCGCGCCCGAGCCTGGCCTGATCGAGGACATTGCGCGCCACCGCGTATCGGGCGAGTCGAGCCGGTTCGTCAATTTCGCGGCCAAGCGCGGCGGGCATTATCTCGCCGCCTACGCGCGCATTCCCGGCACGAGCTGGTTCGTGGTCAGCACGATCGCTGAGAAGAACCTCACCGCGGAGGCACAGGCCGTACGCAACCAGATCGTGGTGGTCGGCATCTCCGGGTTTCTGCTTTCCATTTTCCTTGCCTACTTTATTTCGTACAGCATTTCGGCGCCGCTCCAGGACCTGGTGCGCCGCATGCACGACACTGGCGAGGATGCCGGCGCCGTCGAGGACGATGGCAAGGACGGGGAAGGCCCGCTTGGCGGACCGGACGAACTGGCGCGGCTGGCGCAGCGTTTCGAGCGCATGCGCACGGCGATCAGGCAGAAGATTCACAAGATCAACGAAATTAATGCGTCGCTCGAACAGACTGTCGTCGACCGAACGGCCGAACTCGTCGCCCGCGAACGGGAGTCGCGCACGCTGATCGAGAATTCGCCCGATACAATCACGCGATATGATCGCGAGTTGCGCCGCACCTTCGCCAATCCGGCCTTTTGCACGTCGGCGGGATGCGATCTCGCCAGTGTGCTCGGCAAGCGGCCTTCGGAGCTTCCCGGCGGGGCCAATGCGCTGGTCTACGAAAGGAAGATCGCTGACGTCATCGCGACCGGAAAAAGCTCGCAGTTCGAACTGCGGTGGGCGGGAAAGGACGGGCAGGAACAATGCACTCACATTCGCATCACGCCTGAGATCGATCGCTCCGGCCATGTCACTTCGGTGCTGGCAGTCGGTCGCGACCTCTCCGACCGGATGGCGTTCGAGGCGACCATCTGGAAGCAGGCCAATTTCGATGCATTGACGGGTCTGCCGAACCGGCAACTCTTTCACGATCGTCTCACCGAGGAGGCCGCGCTCGCGCGCCGTTCGCAGAGGCGCGTGGCCCTGATGTTGATCGACCTCGACCGCTTCAAGGAGGTCAACGACTCGCTGGGGCACGACCGCGGCGACGTGCTGCTGATCGAAGCCGGGCGCCGTATCAGCGCGTGCGTGCGCAATCTCGATACCGTCGCGCGACTGGGCGGCGACGAGTTCACCGTGATCTTGCCCGACCTCGAAGACATGGAAGCGGTCGAGCAGACCGTGCGCAATATCAATCGCAAACTGACTGAGCCGTTCAAGCTCGGCGCGGACGAGGTCTACATTTCGGCGAGCATCGGCGTCACCGTTTTCCCCGACGACACGGTCGAACTCGACGCGTTGTTCAAGAACGCCGACCAGGCCATGTACGCGGCCAAGAACGCCGGGCGCAACCGCTTCAGTTACTTCACGCCGGACATGCAGCTGGAGGCGGAAACGCGCTTGCGCCTGACCAGCGACCTGCGTTCAGCGCTGCCTCGCAACCAGCTTCGGCTGGTTTATCAGCCGGTCGTCGACCTGGCAACGGGGCGGGTCTGCAAGGCGGAAGCCCTGTTACGCTGGCTGCATCCCGAACGCGGCATGATCAGTCCGCTGGAATTCATTCCGCTGGCCGAAGATACCGGCCTCATCATTCCCATCGGCGACTGGGTGTTCAGGCAAGCCGTGCAGCAAGCGCGAGTATGGCGGGAGCAATACGATCCGTCGTTCCAGATCAGCGTGAATATGTCGCCGGTGCAGGTCCGCCAGGACAGCACGGTCGGCGTGCGGTGGCACGGCTATCTCGATCGCGAGGGCATGCCGGGGCAAAGCGTGGTGGTGGAGATCACCGAGGGGCTGTTGTTGCAAGCCGAATCGAATATCGACGAGCGGTTGCTGGATTTCCGTCTCGCGGGCATTGGCATTTCCATCGACGACTTCGGCACAGGCTATTCCTCGCTGGCCTATCTCAAGCGCTTCGACATCGATTACCTGAAAATCGATCGCTCGTTTGTTCAGAACCTCAGCGTGGACGAAAACAATCAGGTGCTCTGCGAGGCGATGGTGGTCCTTGCGCACAAGCTGGGAATCCAGGTCATCGCCGAAGGCGTGGAAACCGTCGAGCAACGGGATTTTCTCAAGTCGATGGGCTGTGATTTCGCGCAGGGGTATTTGTACTCCAGACCGATCGAACCCGAGCAGTTCGAACAGGTGGTTTGGCCATTGATCGCAGCAGACGCGGCCGGCGAGCAGGAGCGTAGCGATAGCTAACGAATCGATGCGGCAGCATCGTATCGGCTCACTGCGAAACGATCCGAAATAGCCAGCCAGCATATAAATCGACACGTTCAGGCGATCTGTACGAAGACGTACGGAACACGAAAGCTTTATCCCTCAGTCTACGGTCTGAATTGACCGTGTGCCCGTATTCTGCGCGAGGGACCGCAATGAACGTGCTGGACGATGAACGGCCGCTAGATGAATTCGTGCGGGTAGACGTGCCGAGTGCGCAGGCGCTCGCTCAGTCGATGGACGACGACGGCGTGGGTGTCCTTCGCGACATCGTGCCAGCCGACATGCTCACGAAGCTGCGCAGCGGGGTAGCCGAACTGGTGGGGCAGCAAGGCGCCCGATACTTTGGCTTTAGCGGGGCGCAATGGGTAACGGGCACCTGTCTCGCCCCACTATTCGAAGACTCGGGGCTGCACGCGTTGTTGCGTCAGCTATATGTGCGCAAGATGGGGACGCTGCCGCCGAGCGAGCGGATTTATCCGGTGATGCGCGTGCTTTCGGGAAAACAGGGCGTCCGTCACTCGAACAATTTCCACTACGACTCGTACGCCATATCGATCCTGCTGCCGATTCTGATTCCCAATGACCCGGGCGAACTGGCAGGCCATCTCGTAATGTTTCCGAATCTACGGAATGCGCGGCGCTTTGCGATCGTCAATATCGTCGAGAAGGCGATCGTGGAAAAACTGCTCGCGCGGTTCTGGCGCTCATCGCGTGTGCAGAAATGGTTTTCTGTGAAGGTCGTGACGTTGCAGCCGGGTAACCTTTACTTCATTTGGGGCTTGCGCTCGCTGCATGCGAATCAGGCCTGCGCACCTTCCAGCATTCGATGCACGGTGCTGTTTCACTTCGGCGACCCGCACGAAAACAGTGTTTTCAAAGGGCTCAGCCAACGGCTGCACGCCATGAAGCTGCGGCGCATGGCGCGCGATTGACGCGTTGTACGTCGCTCGCGCGCCGCCGCTTTTTACTGCGCGAGCCAGCCTCCATCCACCTTGAGTTCGGCGCCGCGCATTTCGTTCGCCGCTTCCGAGCACAGGAAGGCCGCTACGCCGCCGATTTGCTCGACCGTCGCAAAGCTTGCCGACGGTTGCTTTTCGCCGAGCAGTTTCAGCGTGGCGTCTTCGACGGAAATGGCATCGCGGTGGGCCAGGTCGTCGATCTGCTTCTGCACGAGCGGAGTGAGCACCCAACCCGGACAGATCGCATTGACGGTCACGCCGCTGCGGGCGGTTTCCAGTGCGGCGACCTTGGTGAGCCCGATCACGCCATGCTTGGCCGCGACATAGGCCGACTTGCCGACCGAACCCACGAGCCCGTGTACCGAAGCGATATTGATCACGCGTCCCCAACCCGCTGCGCGCATGATGGGAAGCGCCGCGCGCATGGCGTGAAACGTCGCGCTCAGATTGATCGCAATGATCTGATCCCAGCGCTCCGCCGGAAAGTTTTCGATCGTTTCGACGTACTGAATGCCCGCGTTGTTGACGAGAATATCGAGGCCGCCGAATGTGCTCGCCGCGAAAGCCACGAGAGCTTCGACCTCGGCGGGGCGGCTCATGTCCGCGTTGTGATGCACGGCGCGCACGCCGGCCGCTTCGATTTGCGCGAGCGCTGCCGCCGGATCGCCGAAACCGTTCAGGACGATATTGGCACCCGCGCGAGCCAGCGCCGTCGCGATGCCGAGACCGATGCCACTGGTCGAACCGGTGACGACGGCGGTTCTTCCGGCGAGAGAGAGCGTATTGGGGAGATTCATGGGTGGGCCTGGTGTCGTTGCCGGTTAGACGATGCCGGTCAGGTAGAACACGGCGATGACGAAGAAGACCGCGAGCGTTTTGATGATCGTCACCGCAAAGATGTCGCGATACGACTCGCGGTGCGTGAGGCCCGTGACGGCGAGCAGCGTGATGACCGCGCCGTTGTGCGGCAGCGTATCCATGCCGCCGCTCGCCATCGCCACCACGCGGTGCAGCACTTCCATCGGAATGTGCATGGCCTGTGCGGTCTTGATGAACGTGTCCGACATGGCGGCGAGCGCGATGCTCATGCCGCCCGACGCGGAACCCGTGATACCCGCGAGCGCCGAAACCGAAACGGCCGCATTCACGAGCGGATTCGGAATGGCCTTGAGCGCATTGCCGACCACGAGGAAGCCGGGCAGTGCCGAGATCACGCCGCCGAAGCCATACTCGGATGCCGTATTGAGCGTGGCGAGCAACGCGCCGCTCACTGCGGTTTTCGTGCCGGTCGCAAAGCGTTCCTTCACGCGGCCGAATGCCGTCACGATGACGAGCAGAATGCCGAGCAGCAGTGCGCCCTGCACGGCCCAGATGGCGACAACGCTTTTCACGGCCACCGTCACGGGCGCGTGCATGCCGGGCAGCACGTCGGGCGCGACGGTGAAGCTTTCGCCGTACCACTGCGGAATCCACTTCGTCAGCAGGAAGTTGGCGACGCCAACGAGCACGAGCGGAGCGATAGCCAGCGCCGGATGCGGCAGGTTTCCGGTCTCGACGCGCTCCGGTTCGTTCACGAGCGACGTGCCATAGCCTTCGCCCTTCGCCATGGCGCTGCGGCGGCGCCATTCGAGGTAGGTGAGACCGACCACGATGATGAAGATCGAGCCGATTACGCCGAGCCAGGGTGCGGCCCATGCGGTGGTCTTGAAGAACGTGGTGGGAATGATGTTCTGGATCTGCGGCGTACCCGGCAGCGAATCCATCGTGAACGTGAACGCGCCGAGCGCGATCGCGCCGGGCATGAGGCGTTTGGGAATGTTGCTCTGGCGATAGAGTTCGGCGGCGAACGGATACACGGCGAACACCACGACGAAGAGCGAGACGCCGCCGTACGTGAGCAGCGCGCACACCGCGACGATCACGGCGTTGGCGCGCGAGCGGCCAATGTAGCGGATCGCGGCGGCTACGATCGCCTCGGAGAAGCCCGATAGTTCGATAACCTTACCGAATACGGCGCCGAGCAGGAACACGGGGAAGTAGAGCTTGACGAAGCCGACCATCTTTTCCATGAAGATGCCGGAAAACACGGGGGCGACGGCGGAGGGATCGATCAGCAGCACGGCGCCCAGTGCGGCGATGGGCGCAAAGAGAATGACGCTGTAGCCGCGGTAGGCCACGAACATCAGGAACGCCAAAGCGGCGATCACAATCACAAAGGACATCTTGTCTCCAGTTGGTTTATTCGTGCAGGTCTGTTTGTTGTTCGCGCGCGCCGAAGCCGGCGCGTCCGCGCATTAGAGCACGATATGTGCCAGCGGCTTGTGAGCCTTGCGGGAGGCGGCGCGCAAACGGGCGGCGCGGCGCACGGGCGTGCGCCGGAATGGTTGCGGCGGCGGCGCGTCTCAAAACTGAGACGGATTCGGCGCAGAAGCGCGCCGTCGGGAGCAAATCCACGCGCAAAGCCGGGAAATTTCAGGAGACGTGGCGCAATCTCATTTCTGAGATAATGCGTCCCGCAAATGAGAATCCACTGGTCGTGACGGGCTACGTCAGGCCGCGACCCAAAAAAATACCGAATGGAAATCGAAACGACCGCGCTGCTGGCCGACTACGACCACGTGCGCAAGCTGGCGATGCAATCGCTCTTTCAATCGCTCGACAAGTTCAGCGAAGGTACCGTGATCGTCGATCGCAACGCGCGCGTGGTCTGGATCAACCAGCACTACGCGGCGCGCTTCGGCTTTGACGACCCCACGGCCGTGATCGGTCTCGATTGCGAAGCCGTCATTCCGAACAGCATGATGCGCGACGTCGTGAAGGGGGGCGAGCCCATCCTGCTCGACATTCTCGAGACCGACCGCGATCCGATCGTCGTCACGCGTTTGCCGATCAAGGACGACAACGGCGAAACGATCGGCGCCGTCGGCTTCGTGCTGTTCAACGAACTCAAGGGACTGTCGCCGCTCTTCAGCCAGTACGCGCGGCTGCGAGCCGAACTGATCAGCACGCGCCAGTCGCTCGCGCAGGTGCGCCGCGCGAAATACAGCTTTTCGAGCTTGATCGGCACGAGCGCTGCAAGCCTCGAAGTGAAGCGCCAGGCGCGCCGGGCCGCGCGTCTCGCGTCGCCGGTGCTGTTGCTGGGCGAAACGGGCACGGGGAAGGAGCTGCTCGCGCACGCCATACACGGCGCGTCCGGACGCGCGGACAGTCCGCTCGTGACGGTGAACGTCGCGGCGATTCCCGACACGCTGCTGGAACTGGAATTCTTCGGCGCGGAGGCGGGCGCGTACACGGGCGCAGAGCGCAAGGGGCGCATCGGCAAGTTCGAATTGGCCCAGGGCGGCACGCTCTTTCTCGACGAGATCGGCGACATGCCGCTCGCGCTGCAGGGAAAATTGCTGCGGGTTTTGCAGGAGCAGGAGTTCGAGCCGCTCGGCTCGAATCGCATCGTGCGCACCGACGTGCGCATCATCGCGGCGACCTCGGCGGATCTGCCCGCGCTCGTGGCGCAGGGCCGGTTTCGCGCGGACCTCTACTATCGCCTCAACGTGCTGATGATTCGCGTGCCGCCGCTGCGCGAACGCCTGGCGGACATCGAGGCGATGGCGTATTCGATTCTCGACAAGCTCGCGGTGGAAAGCGGCGCGGGGCATCTCGAACTCGACAAGGATGCGCTCGCGGTGCTGTGTGCGTATGGCTGGCCGGGCAACGTGCGCGAGTTGCGCAATACGCTCGAGCGCGCGGTGCTGCTATCGGATAGCGAGCGCATCGATGCGCGCTCGCTCGCGCGCTTCATCGGCGATGGGCGCGGGCAGCGCCGGGACGAGGAGGGGGCCTCTCAGCACGATACGCAGGACGACACCGGCGTGCAGCAGCATCAGCAGTACAACGAAGCAATGCGCGATTACGAACGTCGCTTCCTGGCCGAAGCGTTGCGCGCGGCCGGCGGCCAGGTGACGAAAGCCGCCGCGCAGATCGGCATGGCGCGCGCGACGCTATACCGGCGCATCGTCGCGCTAGGTATCGACGTGTGATGCGCAAGGATCGCGTCACGGGCCCCCCCGCCGGATTCGCATAGCGCCGGTGCCCCGCTCCGGCTGGCCGTCAATAATCGGGGACATATTCTTCTGCGCATCCGGTTATACCCTGGGTCTATTTCACCTGCCTGAGGACTCTGGTATAACTGCGCTCCCAAGCTGATTACGTTTTAGCACGGCAAAAAACCGCAGGCGCGGCAAGCCGTCGAAAGGGAGTGCAATGGCGCGCGTAGTGGTGGTGGGCAGCATCAACATCGACATGGTCGTCACGACCGACACGTTTCCCCGGCTCGGCGAAACGCTTTTCGGCACGCGTTTCTCGACCCATCCGGGCGGCAAGGGCGCGAACCAGGCGGTCGCGGCGGCGCGTCTTGGCGCCGAGGTGACGATGATCGGTTGCGTCGGCGCCGATGCGTTCGGCGGCGAGATGAAAGCGACGCTGGCGCGCGAAGGCGTCGATATCGCGCATGTGAGCACGGGTCGCGAGGCGACCGGCATCGCGTCGATCACGCTCTCGGGCGGCGATAACGCGATCATCGTCGTGCCCGGCGCGAACCACGAGCTTTCGCCCGAGGACATCGACCATGCAAGTGCTGCGATCGCCGAGGCCGACGTCGTGCTCGCACAACTCGAAGTGCCCTACGCAACGGTGCTGCACGCCGCGCGGCGCGCCCGCGAACACGGCAAACCATTCTTTCTCAATCCCGCGCCCGCAGTCGAACTGAGCGGCGAACTGCTCGAGCTGACTACGCTGCTCACGCCCAACCAGCATGAACTCGCTACCGCCCTGCAAACGCCGGAAGGCGCGTGGGCCGAGGTCATCGCGCGCTCGCCTGTGCGCATCGCCATGACCCACGGTAAAGACGGCGCGTACTACGCCGACGCCAATGGCGCGCTCGTGCATCAGCCGGGATTCCCGGTCGAAGCCGTCGATACGACCGGCGCCGGCGACACCTTCAACGGCGCGCTCGCGGCGTTCTGGCATCTCGGCATTGGCGAGGCCGTGCGGCGCGCGAACGCGGCAGGCGCGCTCTCGGTGACGCGCGCCGGTGCGCAGGGCGGCATGCCCACGCTTGCCGAACTCGAAGCCTTTCTGAACACGCAAGTCTGAGATTCGCAGTGAAAAAACACGGACATCTGAATCGCGACATCGCACGCGTGCTCGCGCGCATGGGCCACACGGACAGCCTCGTGATCGCCGATTGCGGGCTGCCCATTCCCGACGGCGTGGAATGCATCGACGTTTCGCTCGCGGTGGGCGTGCCCGACTTCTTCGCCGTGCTCGACAGCGTGCTCGCCGACTTCAAGGCCGAGCGCGCGGTGTTCGCGAGCGAGGCGCAGACGCATAACGCGGCCGTGGTGGCGCGCAGCCGCGAGATGGCCGCCACGCACATCGCCGTGGAAAACGTGCCGCACGAAGAATTCAAGCGCCGCTGCCGCGAGGCGAAGGCGGTGATCCGCACCGGCGAATGCAGTCCTTACGCGAATGTGATTCTGCATTCGGGCGTGATCTTCTGAGAGGTCCAGGATGCAAGTGATGATGCAGGGGATCGGCAAGGCGTTCGGTCCGGTTCGAGTGCTCGAAGGCGTCGATTTCCGCATTGAGGCGGGTGAGATCCATGCGCTGATGGGCGAGAACGGCGCAGGCAAATCGACGCTCATGAAGATTCTCAGCGGGGTTTATCAAGCCGACGCAGGCGAGATCCTCGTGGACGGGCGCGCGGTGCAGATCCGCAGCACCGTCGAGGCCGAACGCGCGGGCATTGCCATCATTCACCAGGAATTGAACCTCATCCCGCAGTTGACGGTGATGGAGAACCTGTTCCTTGGCCGCGAGCCGAGCCGCTTCGGCATGGTCGATGTCGCGACGATGCGCACAGAGGCGCGCAAGTGGCTCGACAAGGTCGGCGCGCAGCGGATCGATCCGCAGACCGAAGCAGGGTTGCTCTCGATCGGTCAGCAGCAACTCGTGGAGATCGCCAAGGCGCTGTCGCTAAATGCGCAAGTCCTCGTGATGGACGAGCCGACCGCCGCGCTCACGAATCGCGAGATCGAAACGCTGTTCGAGATCATGCAGTCGCTAAAGGCAAGCGGCGTGGCGATTGTCTACGTTTCGCACCGCATGGAAGAGATTTTTCGCGTGTGCGACAAGATCAGCGTGCTGCGTGACGGCCATTTCGTTGGTGAGCGCGCGATTCGCGAGACCGGTTTCGACGAGATCGTGCGCCTGATGGTGGGCCGCGAGATTGGCGAGCGTTTCCCGAAACGCAGCCATGCGCCGGGCGACGTGCGCATGCGCGTGGCGGGTCTGGCGGACGAAGGCCATATCGAAGGCATTACGTTCGACGTGCGCGCGGGCGAGGTGCTCGGTATTGCCGGGCTCATGGGCGCAGGCCGCAGCGAGATTCTGCGCACGCTGTTCGGCGCGAACCGCAAGAGCGCGGGCACGGTCACGCTCGACGGCAAGCCGCTCGAGGTGCGCGACGCGTCCAGCGCGATTGCGGCGGGCATTGGCTTCGTTACGGAAGACCGCAAGCGACAGGGGCTCGTGCTCGGCATGTCGGTGCGCGAAAACGCGACGCTCGTACATCTGGACCAGTACGCCACCCTCGGCTTCGTCAACGAGCGCGCGGAGCGCAGCGCCGTCGACGGTCTCATCAAGCAGTTGCGCGTGCGTACGCGCGACGCCGAACTGGACGTCAAGGCGCTTTCGGGCGGCAACCAGCAGAAGGTCGTGTTTGCGAAGTGGCTGGCGCAGCCGCCGAAGGTGCTGCTGCTCGACGAGCCCACGCGCGGCGTGGACGTGGGCGGCAAGGCGGAGATCTACACGATCATCAATCAGCTGGCCGAGCAGGGCGTGGCCATCGTGATGGTGTCGTCCGAGCTGCCCGAAGTGCTGGCCATGAGCGACCGCATTC
This sequence comes from Paraburkholderia sp. CNPSo 3272, assembly GCF_024206495.1. Taxonomy (GTDB): domain Bacteria; phylum Pseudomonadota; class Gammaproteobacteria; order Burkholderiales; family Burkholderiaceae; genus Paraburkholderia. The sequence continues at coordinate 115,218 of NZ_JAMBPQ010000021.1, forward strand.
TCGTCATGCATCAGGGACGCCAGAACGGCATCTTCGAAGCGGCCACGGCCACCCAGGAACTGATCATGACGGCGGCAGCCGGCGGCCAGGCGAGCGCCGCGCAAGCCGTGGCGGCCTGAGCGAAGGCGCTTACTCATACACTGAAAACTAGCGAGACATGACATGTCGCAAGTGACCCTCACCCCCGGCAGCCGGGCGACGCTGCAAAAGCTCGGACCCTTCGTAGCACTGCTGATCATTTCCGTGGCGCTCTCGATCGTGAGCCGCGATTTCCTCACGCTCGACAACCTGCTCAACGTGATGCGGCAGGCGTCGATCAACGCGCTGATCGCGTTCGGGATGACGCTCGTGATCCTGCTCGGCGGCATTGATCTCTCGGCGGGCTCGGTGCTCGCGCTTTCTTCGGTGATCATCGCGACCCTGCTGAGCGGGGGCACGCCCGCCATCGTCGCGACGCTCGCTGGCCTCGTGGCTGGCGGCCTGATGGGCTTCGCCAACGGTCTCGTTATCAGCAAGGGCAAGGTCGCGCCGTTCATCGCCACGCTCGGTTCGATGACGGTGCTGCGCGGCCTCGCGCTCGTCGTGTCGAACGGCAGCCCGATCAGCAGCTTCAATAGCGACTTCTTTTCGCTGCTGGGCGGCGGCTATGTCGCGCGCCTCGTGCCCATTCCCGTCGTCCTGATGCTCGCGATGTTCGGCGTGTTCTGGGTGCTGCTGCGCAAGACCGTGTTCGGCCGTCATATCTATGCAACGGGCGGCAATGCGGAATCGGCGAAGCTTTCCGGCGTGAAGGTCGATCGCATCCAGCTGTGGGTGTACACGATCGCGGGCGTCATGTCGGCGCTCGCGGGCGTGGTGCTGACCTCGCGCCTGAACTCCGCGCAGCCGACCGCCGGCACGGGCTACGAGCTCGACGCCATCGCGGCGGTCGTGCTGGGCGGCACGAGCCTCACGGGCGGCCGCGGCTGGATCTTCGGCACGCTCGTGGGCGCGCTCCTGATCGGCGTGCTCAACAACGGCCTGAACCTGCTCGACGTGTCGTCGTTCTATCAGCAGGTCATCAAGGGCATCGTGATCCTGCTCGCCGTGCTGATCGATCGCGGCAACAAGAAGTCGTCGTAATACCCAGGCCGCGCCACGCTTCATTCGCCTGGCGCGGCAGTTTGGCATCAATAGGTATCCTGAGGTTTTATCTCCACACACTCCACATATAACGAGGAGGAAGACTATGCATAAGCACAATTCGCCGTCGATTTCGAAACTCTTTGCGGCGCTCGCCGCCGGTTCGCTCGTGCTGGGCCTCGCGGCCTGCTCGAAGGAAGGTCCGGGCAGCACGGCCGATGCTGGCGCGTCGGCTGCGGCGCCGGCTTCGGGCGGCGCGGTCACGGTCGGCCTGTCGATCTCGACGCTCAACAATCCGTTCTTCGTCTCGCTGAAGAAGGGCGCCGAAGACGAAGCGAAGAAGGACGGCGTGACGCTCATCACCGTCGACGCGCAGAACGATCCGGCCAAACAGCAGGCCAGTGTGGAAGACCTGATCGAGAAGAAAGTCAACGTCATCCTGATCAACCCGACCGATTCATCGGCGGTGGCCAACGTCGTGAAGGAAGCGACCAGCAAGGGCATCAAGGTGATTTCGCTCGACCGCAGCGTAAGCGGCGCGGAAGTCAGCTCGCATATCGCTTCGGACAACAAGGCGGGCGGCAAGATGGCTGCCGGTTTCCTCGCTGAGAAGCTGGGTGGCAAGGGCAACGTCGTCGAGCTGCAAGGCATTCCGGGTTCGTCGGCGGCCAACGAGCGCGGCGCCGGTTTCGACGACGAAATCGCGGCAAAGGGCGGCGTGAAGATCGTCACGAAGCAGCCGGCCGACTTCGATCGCGCCAAGGGCCTTTCGGTGATGGAAAACGTCATCCAGAGCAACAAGGACATTCAGGGCGTGTTCGCGCAGAACGACGAAATGGCGCTGGGCGCGGTCAAGGCGCTGCAGGCTGCGGGCCTGAAGAACGTGGCCGTGGTCGGCTTCGACGCCACCGACGACGCGATCGCCGCGGTCAAGGCCGGCCAGATGGCCGCGACCGTCCAGCAGCAGCCCGAACTGATCGGCCAGTATGGCGTGCAGGCCGCGAAGAAGGTGGTCGACGGTCAGCGGGTCGACAAGTTCATTCCGGTGCCGCTGAACCTGTACAAGCAGTAGGCACGTTTTCAGGCGCGCGCGAGCGTAGTACCATCGGACGCGAAGATCTTCGCGTCCGCGCGCGCCGAGAGCGACTGCGCGCCCCGTGCCACACGGGGCGCTTCGTTTTGGGGCTTGCCCCGGCTCGCAGCCGCATCGCCCGCTCTTCGCTCCCGCGTTCACCCGACCCCAACCCACACCTAGCAGGAACGCCGCGTGTCCCAGTTCGAGCGTCTGACTATCGACGACATTGCCCGCCTCGCGGAGGTTTCGCGCACCACGGCCAGCATGGTGATCAACGGCAATGCCGAGCGCTACCGCATTTCGGCGGCGACGGTCGAGCGCGTGCTGCAGGTGGCGAGAGACCACCATTTCACGCCGTCGCAATCGGCGCGCGCGCTGCGCTCGCGGCGCAGCAACACGATCGGCCTCGTGATTCCGGATCTGACCAACTCGGCGCACGCCGCGCTCGCCCAGGCCATGGAATGGCAGTGCCGCGAGCGCTACCGTTATCAGCTCGTGATCGTGACGAGCGACGAAGATCCGGTGCGCGAGACCGAGGGCATCGCGCATCTGGTCGCGCAGCAGGTGGATGGCGTGGTGGTCGTACCGTGCACCGCCGATGCGCCGCGCTACGACAAGTGGGTCAAGCGTCTGCCGATCGTGTTCGCCGACCGCCGCGTGGCGACGAGCGCGATTCCCTATGTGATTACCGACGCCGCCGAAACGGTGGCGGCCCTGGTGGGCGAAACGATCGAGCAGGGCGCGCACGAAGTGGTGTTCTTCGGCGGCCAGCCAGAACTCTCACCGAGCCGCGACCGCCTTGCGGGCTATCGGCTCGCGCTCGAGCGCCACGGCATTGCGGAACAGGCCGACTGGGTCTTTCAGCGCGACTACCAGCGGGAGTCGGGCTATACGCTGATGAAGGCCTGGTTCGAAGCGCACGGGCGCTATCCCGAGGCGCTGTTCGCCGGTTCGATTACGCTGCTCGAAGGCTTGCTGGAGTTCGTCAACGAAGCACACCAGCTCACGCAGGCGCCGGGCTGCGTGATGACCTTCGACGATCATCAACTGCTCGACTGCCTGCCGCTTCGCATCGACGCCATCGTGCAGGACAGCGCTCAACTTGCGGAACACAGCCTGCGTTGCGTATTTTCGCTGCTCGAAGGCGAAGGCGCGCCCGAGTCCATTCAGGTGCCCGCGCAGATCCATTGCCGGCAGCGGCGCGGGCGGCCCGACCTGGGCTAGCCCTGCAGGCAGGTAAACGAGGACAACCGATGACGCGTCTTGACAGCCCTATCGATGCGCAGCGCCTCGACGACGAATGGCTCGAAGCGGACGGCGAGGGCGGATTCGCATCTGGCACCGTCGGCACCGCACGTACGCGCCGCTATCACGCGCTGCTGCTCACGGCTACGCAGCCGCCCACGAACCGCGTGGTGCTAATCAATGGCATCGAAGCCTGGCTCGAGGACGGGGAGCGCAAAACCGCGCTGACGATGCAGCGCTACGCGCCCGATCTGCTCTACCCCGACACCTCGGAGCGCATCGCGAGCTTCGACACGTCGCCGTGGCCCACGTGGCGCTACCGGCTGGACGGCGGCGCCGTGCTCACAGCAGAAGTGTTCGTGGCGAAGGCGAGCCGCGAAACCGTGCTGCGCTGGCGGCTCGAGGCATCGTCCGGCGCTGGCAGTACAGTGCTGAAAGTCCGCCCGCTGATCTCGGGCCGCGACTATCACGGGCTGCACCACCAGAACCCCGCGTTCGATTTCGACGCCCGGATCGACGGCGAATACGTGCGCTGGCAACCGTACGGCGATCTGCCCGCCGTCGTCGCGCGTTCGAACGGCGCCTATACGCATGCGCCGGACTGGTACCGCAACTTCTGCTATACGAGCGAACGCGAACGCGGTCTTGACTGCATCGAGGATCTCGCGACGCCAGGCGTCTTCACGTTCGATCTGCGCAAAGGCGACGCCGTGATACTGTTGCGCGCGCAACCATCATCTAATGCGCCGGACACCTCGTTCGACCGCAATGAAAGCGCGGTGAGCCGCGCGCAGCTGCTCGCCGGCTTCGAAGAAGTGCGCCGGGCGTCGCTGGGCTCGCGCCTGCAGCGTTCGGCCAACGCCTATGTCGTCGCGCGTGGCGACGGCCGCACGATCGTCGCGGGCTATCCGTGGTTCACCGACTGGGGCCGCGACACGTTCATCGCCATGCGTGGTCTGCTGCTCGCGAATGAGCGCTACGAGGAGGCGGGCGCGATCCTGCTCGAATGGGCCGCGACCGTTTCAGAGGGCATGCTGCCGAACCGCTTCGCCGATGCGGGCGGCGCGCCCGAATACAACTCGGTCGACGCATCGCTATGGTTCGTCGTGGCGGTGCACGAGTACTTCGCGGCCGGGAACGTGCCGCCCGAAGCGCGGCATGCGCTGCAATGCGCCGTCGACGCCGTCCTCGCAGGCTATGCGCGCGGCACGCGCTACCGGATCGCGGCCGACCCGCGTGATGGCCTGCTGCGAGCCGGCGTGCCGGGCGTGCAGCTCACCTGGATGGATGCGAAGGCGGGCGACTGGGTCGTCACGCCGCGCATCGGCAAGCCGGTCGAAATTCAGGCGCTGTGGATCAACGCGCTGCGCATCGCCGCGGCATGGAATACGCGCTGGCGCGAGTTCGAGGCGCGCGCCAGCGCCTCGTTTGCCGGGCGTTTTGTCGATCCGTCGACGGGCGCGCTGTTCGACGTGGTCGACGTCGATCACGTGGACGGCACGGCCGACCGCTCGATTCGGCCGAACCAGATCTTCGCGGCAGGCGGCCTGCCGTTCGCGCTGCTCGAAGGCGATGCGGCGCGCCCGGTCGTGGCGCAGGTCGAAGCCGATCTGCTCACGCCGATGGGGCTGCGCACGCTCGCGCCGTCGGACCGCGCGTATCGCGGGCACTACCGTGGCGGCGTGCTGGAGCGCGACGGCGCTTATCATCAGGGCACCGTCTGGCCCTGGTTGCTCGGCCCCTTCGTGGACGCCTGGCTCTATGTGAACGGCGATACTTCGGCGCAGCGCGCGCTCGCGCGCGAGCGGTTCATCGCGCCGCTGCTCGCGCATCTCGACCGCGCCGGACTCGACCATGTTTCCGAGGTCGCCGATGGCGATGCGCCCCACCGGCCAGGCGGCACACCGTTCCAGGCATGGTCGCTCGGCGAATTGTTGCGTGTCCTCAAACGGCTCGGCGGCGCCGGCTAGCCCGCACCTGTAGCGCCGCGCGCACGCCCGGTGGGCAAACCGCGCTAGCATGGGAGACTCGCGGCACCCGCCGTCCCGCGCCCCAATTCAAGGAGATGTCCATGCTGCAGCGCGCCGCCGGCCTTATCCACACCGTTGAAGGCCAACGCCTGTACTCGGCCGATTACGCGCGCTGGCAGCGCTGGGGACCGTACCTCAGCGAGCGCCAATGGGGCACGGTGCGTGAGGATTACAGCGAGCACGGCACCGCGTGGGACTACTTCCCGCACGACCACGCGCGCATGCGCGCTTATCGCTGGGGCGAGGACGGGCTGGGCGGTTTCGCCGACGAGCGGTTGGACTGGTGTTGTTCGCTCGCGCTGTGGAACGGCCTCGACCCGATTTTGAAGGAGCGTCTGTTCGGCCTCACGAATGAAGAAGGCAATCATGGCGAGGACGTGAAGGAACTGTACTTCTACCTCGACAGCACGCCCACGCATTCGTATATGCGCATGCTCTACAAGTACCCGCAGGCGGCGTTTCCCTACCAGGACCTGATCGACGAAAACGCGCGGCGCGGCGCCGGCTTGCCCGAGTATGAAATCCTCGACACGGGCGCATTCGACGATCAATGTTATTTCGATGTGCAGATCGAATACGCAAAGCACACGCCGGAAGACATCGTCATGCGAGTGACTGTCGAGAACCGCGCCGGGCAGCACGCATCGATCGATGTGTTGCCGCAGTTCTGGGCGCGCAACACGTGGTCGTGGAAGGCCGCGGGCGGCAGGCCGTCGCTCACGCTGGTCTCGTCCTCCGGTGGGGAGCACGTCGTCGCGCACTGCGGCACGCACGAGCCGCTCGTAGTGACGGCTGCCGCGAAGGGAGGCGAGCGCGTCGAGTGGCTGTTTTGCGAGAACGACACCAACGTCAAGCGTCTGTTCGGCATGGACGGCGCCGGTCCATTCAAGGACGGTTTCGACGACTATATCGTGCACGGCAACAACGACGCGATCCGGCGCGACGCGGGCACGAAGGCGGCCGCGCGTGTGCATCTCGAGATCGCGGCGCACGGCCGCGCGGTCGTCACGTTCCGCTGGCGTCCGCTGTCCGCGCCGAAGGAGGACGTGGCGCTCGACATCGACGGCCTGTTCGCGCAGCGCATTGCCGAAGCGGATGCGTTCTACGACGCGCTGCAGCGCGACATCGAGAGCGCCGACGCGCGGCTCGTGCAGCGCCAGGCGCTGGCGGGCATGCTGTGGTCGAAGCAGTACTACCAGTACGACGTGAACCGCTGGATGGCAGGCGACCCGCTGCAGCCGACACCGCCCGCCGCGCGCCAGCGCGGGCGCAACGCGGACTGGCGGCACCTGTGCAACGCGGACATCCTCTCGATGCCGGACAAATGGGAGTACCCGTGGTACGCATCGTGGGACCTCGCGTTTCAGGCGGTCGCGTTCGCGCTGGTCGATCCGATGTTTGCAAAGAAGCAGATGCTGCTGCTCGTGAAGGACCGCTACCAGCATCCGAACGGCCAGTTGCCCGCCTACGAATGGGCCTTCGGCGACGCGAATCCGCCCGTGCACGCGTGGGCGGCGTGGCGCGTGTATGAGATCGATCGCGCGATCACCGGCAAGGCGGACCGGGACTTTCTCGAACTTGTCTTCCACAAGCTGCTGCTGAATTTCTCGTGGTGGGTGAACCGCAAGGATGCCGACGGCCACAACATCTTCCAGGGCGGCTTCCTGGGGCTCGACAACGTCGGCATCTTCGATCGTTCGTCGCCGCTGCCGACAGGCGGGCACCTCGACCAGGCGGACGGCACCGCATGGATGGCGGCCTACGCGCTCGATCTGATGCGCATCGCGCTCGAACTCGCGTTCGCGAACCATGTGTTCGTCGATATCGGCGTGAAATTCTTCGAGCACTTCCTGTATATCGCGGGCGCGGTGAGTTGCGACGACGGCTGCGAGACGGGCCTGTGGGACAGCGTTGACGAGTTCTTCTACGACAAACTGAGGCTGCCGGACGGCACCAGCGTGCCGATGCGCATGCGCTCGATCGTCGGGCTGATTCCCTTTTTCGCGGTGCGCGTGCTGGAGGAGCGGGTGCACGGCGGACTGCCGGGGCTGCGCGAGCGGCTAGTCTTCTTCCTCCAGCACCGGCCCGACCTCGCCAGCCTCGTGTCGCGCTGGAACGAGCCCGGCAAGGGCAATTCCTTGCTGCTCTCGCTATTGCGCGGCCACCGGATGAAAGCACTGCTTCGGCGGATGCTCGACGAAGCCGAATTTCTCTCGGACTACGGCGTGCGTGCGCTCTCTCGCGCCCATCTCGACGAACCTTTCGTTTACCGGCACAACAGTTGCGACTTTCGTGTCAAATACCTGCCCGCCGAATCGGACTCGCGCGTATTCGGCGGCAATTCGAACTGGCGCGGCCCGGTGTGGATGCCGGTCAACTATCTGCTGATCGAGTCGCTGTACGAATTCCACCGCTACTATGGCGACGATTTTCGCGTCGAGTATCCGACCGGCTCGGGCAAGAAGCTTTCGCTCGCGCAGATCGCCGACGAGCTGGCGCGCCGCGTCACGACGCTCTTTTTGCTCGACCGCAACAACGAGCGGCCGGTGATGGGCGCGTACCCCGTGCTCCAGGCCGATCCGCGCAGCCGCGATCTCGTGCTGTTTCACGAGTACTTCCACGGCGACAACGGGCGCGGCGTCGGCGCATCGCACCAGACCGGCTGGACAGGACTCGTTGCGCTGATGCTGCAGCCCCGCATGATGAGCCCTTCGGGTAACGTGCCCGTGGCGGGCGAGGTCGAAGAGGCGGAGGCGGTGAAGTGAGAGCGTGTTCGCAGGTGTCGGTTGCGAACCGGCAGTCGCCGTGTCCGAGCGTTGGTCAGGAGATAACACCCGCTACGCGCGAAATTCGCGAACCTAGCCAAACCCCCCGCAGTCAGCGTTTGACAGCGCTGGCACACTCGATGCGTTCACGCTGACCGACAGTTGGGCCCAGCCAACTGCAGCCGAGCCGAGGTGCAACATGTCGAGCGTTCCGGATCGCAGGCCAGGTGGCTTGTCGCATGTGTGGTATCTGATCGGGTGGATCAGCCGCTTGCCAGGAGCGGCGTGGCCTTTTGTGCTCCCCTGGATCATCCTGGTCCTGGCCGGTCCGTTTTGCTGGCTCGTCATCTCCGGCGCGCTCACGCAGCACGTGCTGGTGCCACCGGTGGAAACACCGAAAGCGCTTGCCGACGCCGGCTATACCCCCGAATTCCTGGCAGAACGAATTCTCGCTGCAATGCGTGGGATAAGCGGCGACAGCGACGCGGTCCCGCACGATGCCTCGCTGGCCGACAACGACAATCCGGATATCAAGCTGCCGGGTGAGGACATGTCCTATTCCTCGATCGTCGGCTTTCTGAAATCGACGCTGTTCAGGAACAAGCAGGACGTGGTCGTCCATATCGGCATTACCCATGCGAACGGCAGCGCGGATGCATATGTCGCGCATATTCAGATCGAAAATGGGCCATTCAACGCCATGCACGACGACGTTGCGTTCACCGGCAATGACTTCAACCAGTCGATGCGGGACATCGCGACGAAGGTCATGCGGCTCGTCGAACCGAATACGCTCGCGAGCCATGTCTTCGCAGCGGTGCAAAAGACACGGTGTTCGCCGGGCCAATGCGACTACAGCGAGGTCGAAGCCATCTATGACGATGTCCTTGGCCGGCCGGGCTCAATGCAACACCAATGGGCGCTCGCCGGAAAAGGCTGGCTGCTGCTGCGGCAAAACCGCTCCGAGGAGGCGGAGCAGCAGTCGCGCGACGCGCTTTTGCTGTATCCGCACTCGGCCGTCTTGAGGGCCAATCTCGGCATTGCGCTCGAGCAGGAGCGGAGAATCGATGCTGCGATCAAGGAGCTGAGAGCGGGTGCTCACGAGCGGTGGAGTACTGCAGAGAACCAGCGCTTGCTCGGCGACGTCCTGTTGCACGCGCACCGGTACGCCGAAGCCCTCGGCGCGTTCCATCGCGCAGATGAAATGCACCGCGACGACGTGAACATCCTGCATGACTGGAGCGAAGCGCTCATCGACAATGGACAATACGACGCGGCGATCGTCAAACTGGCGCACGCGGTGGAACTCCGTCCCGATTTCGCGCCCTCGTATGAACTTTGGGGGCAGGCGCTGGAAGGCGAAGGCGATTTCTCTCATGCAGCGCAAAAGTATGCCGAAGCGGACAAGCGCGACAGCGGCGCGCTGAATCCGCACGAGAAGCAACTCGCTCTGCTCGGTACGCCGCGCAGATTGCCGCCGGTATCGGCAAGGCTGCAGGCACCGGATCGTCACGCATAGCGCTCGTCGCCCGCCATGCATTTTCGCTGGCTGGTTCCGTCATGCGATCGCCCGCGGAACAAGCCCTTTTTCTTCGCTGGAATAAACGCCGCATCCTTCTCGTTCTTTGTCCGTTAGTCCCTTGGACTGAACGAGGAGTGCGGTCATGAAGTCTCTACTCGCCGTATTCGGCGTCGTAGCATGTGGTGCGGCCATCGCGACGCTCGTGTCGTGCGGCGGCAGTTCCGGTTCGAGTTCGGGTCCCAGCAGTGCTAGTGTGGCCGCGCCATCGTCGTTCACGGCGACCGCGCTCGTTTCCGATGGTGCGGTGGCGGCCGCGCACATCGACGGGAATCTGAAAAACCCGTGGGGTGTCGCCTTCAATCCGAATGGTTTTGCATGGGTGGCGGACAACGGCACGAATGTCGCAACACTCTATGACGGCAACGGCGTGCCGCAATCGCTGATCGTCGCGATACCCAGCGGCAAGAACGGCACAGCATCGCCCACGGGCATCGTCTTCAACGGCACACAAAGCTTCACCGTCACGGAAAACGGCAAGTCCGGCCTCGCGGCGTTCATCTTCGCGGGCGAGGGCGGCACCATCACCGCGTGGGCGCCAACGGTCGGGCCGACCAACGCATTCGTCATGTACGACGACGGCGCGGGCGGCGCCGTGTACAAGGGGCTCGCGCTCGCGACGATGAACAACGCGAACTTCCTCTACGCGAGCGACTTCCATAACAACAAGATCGACGTTTTCAATACCTCATTCAACAAGGTCACCATGCCCGGCGGCTTCACGGACCCGGCGATGCCGGCCGGCTTCGCGCCGTTCGGCATTCAGGCGATCGGTTCGAATCTGTTCGTCACGTATGCGATGCAGGACGCGGCGAAGCACGACGATGTTGCAGGCGCGGGACTCGGCATGGTCGACGTGTACGACACGGCCGGCAACCTGAAGCAGCGCTTCGCGGCGGGCAGTCCGCTCGACGCGCCATGGGGCATTGCGCAAGCGCCCGCGAACTTCGGCTCGATGAGCGGCGCGATATTGATCGGCAATTTCGGTAATGGCGCGGTCAACGCGTTCAATGCATCGAGCGGCCAGTCGATGGGGCCGCTCACCGGGTCGAACGGCAATGCGCTCGTCGAGCCAGGCGTTTGGGGCATTGCGTTCGGCAACGACATCAGCAACCAGCCTTCCAATACACTGTTTTTCGCCGCGGGGCCGAATGACGAAGCCGATGGCGTGTATGGACGAATCGATTTGAATGCGACTTCGAACCCAGCCACGACCACGGGCACAGGTACCGGCACAAGCACGGGGGGAGGCACGAGCATGGGCATGTAGGGCCCGGCCACGCGGCATCGTTGTCTGATTCGTCAACAGTGCGTCCCAAAGAGGGGGCTTGCGCGGTTAAACTACGACTCATAGAATCGGAGTTATGCGTTGCGCAGGCGCGGCGCGGGTCCACCGATATCACGTATCCCTGCACTGGAGAAGCACACATGTCGAAGCGTATTCTTGTTATTGGGGCCGGCTTCGCCGGCATGTGGAGCGCGCTAAGCGCGGCGCGGCTGCTCGATGAGCAGGGGCGCGCGGACGTGGAGATCACGCTGGTCGCGCCGGACCCGCATCTGCATGTCCGGCCGCGTCTGTACGAAGAGGGCCCCGCGAACTTCCGCGCGCCGCTCAGGGAAATCTTCGATGCGACTGGCGTCAAGTTCATCCAGGGCACGGTCGAGCGCATTCACGTGGAGCGCCGGGCCGTGGATCTGACCGATGTCGATGGCCAGTCCTCTACGCTCGGCTACGACCGCCTCGTGCTGGCTACGGGGAGCCGGCTGTTCCGCCCGTCGATCCCGGGCCTGGCCGATCACACCTTCAGTGTGGACCAGACCGACGAAGCGGTCGAACTGGAAACGCACATCCGCAGTCTGGCCAGCCAGCCGGACTCGCCCGCGCGCAATACCGTGGTGGTGGCGGGCGGCGGATTCACCGGCATCGAGACCGCGGCGGAAATGCCGGCACGCCTGCGCGCGGCGCTGGGCGAGCAGGCAAATGTGAAGGTGGTCATCGTCGAGCGTAACGATGCGATCGGCCCCGATCTGGGCGCGGGCCCGCGTCCCGTTATCGAAGAGGCGCTGGGTTCGCTCGGCGTCACCTGGAAGCTCGGCTCGGGCGTGGCTTCAGTGGATGCCGGCGGCGTCACGACAACGGATGGGCAGCGTATCGAATCGCACACGGTGATCTGGACGGCCGGGCTGCGTGCGAGCGCGTTGACCGCGCAGATTCCGGGCCGCCTCGACGCCATGGGGCGTCTTCACGTCGATCGCAATCTCGCGGTGGAGGGCGTGCCCGGTGTCTACGCGACGGGCGACGTCGCCCGCGCAGCCACCGACGACGAAGGCAATCACACGATGATGTCGTGCCAGCATGCGATGAACCTGGGGCGCTCGGCAGGCCACAACGCAGCAGCCGATCTGCTCGGCCTCGCGCCGATTCCGTATAGCCAGCCGAAGTACGTGACCTGTCTGGACCTGGGCCCGTGGGGCGCGGTCTACACGGAAGGTTGGGAGCGCGAGGTGAAGCTTCAGGGCGCCGAGGCGAAGAAGCTCAAGCACCGGATCAACTCCGAATGGATCTATCCGCCTCGCGCGGACCGCGAGCAAGCGCTCGCCGCCGCAGATCCGCTGCGCATCGTGGTTGCCTGATCCTTCAGGATAACGACGGATCTGACTGGACGCGGAAGCCTCGTTGGAGGCGCCGCGTTTTCTCGCATGATCGACGGCCTCGCAAAGCGACGGTCGTTACCCGCGCCGATTGGCTGCGCGCTCCGTGAACCAGTCCACCACATGGTGGTGATAGCTGGCCGGCGCCTTGGAGTACGCGCGGGTGGCGAGATCGGCAATCGAGTGTTGTTTGAGCTCCGCTCGCACGGCGCGCTCGGCGCCCTGCATCACGGCATGGATCGAGCAGGTGCCGCGCGTGGCCCATGCGGGCGGCTCGTCGTCGAAAACGGCACATTGCCGGCGCACTTCGCGACAGTCGAACAGCGCCTTTTCGCCGTCGATGGCGTCGACGACATCCAGCACCGAAATATTGCGCGCGGGTTTCGCGAGCCTGAAGCCGCCGCGTATGCCTTCGGTCGACTCGACGATGCCGGCCTTGGCGAGGCGCGTGAAGAGCTTGGCTGCGTAATCGACGGGCACCCCCTGCATTTCGGCGAGGTCGCGCACGCTCGCCTCGCGCACGCCGGCCGACGTGCCGGCAAGATAGAGCAGGCAATGCAGCCCGTATTCGACGCCCGTGCTGATGTGTGACATGGTTATACGACGACCTTCTGTATCGGAGTTGTTAGGGTAGCGCAGTGCGGCGCCGAAGTCATCCGCTGCGTCGTCGTATGCGCTCGGACAGGCAGGTGGCGGGGCAGGCCATCGAGAACGCGACGCGTGAATTCCTGTGCGAACATACGCGTAGAAGAGGCGGTTTGCCTCGGCTGACTCGACCCGACGGAGGCAGCATGAACAGAAACGGTGCGAACGGAACGATCGGCGCAATGGTATTCGTGGCTATCGCGACCTGCGCTGCCAGTGCGAACGCTCAAACCGAGGGGAGCGAGCCGGCCGGTGTGGCCGTGCTGAGAGTCTCGGCATCGACACCCGGAAGCCGGCCGGATACCTCAGTGGTGCGTGACGTTCGCCGTGCCATCAGGCGCGTTCCGGATCTCGACGATTCGGACATTCACATTCGGGTCAGCCGTGGCGTCGTTACGCTCTCGGGCACAGTCCCGGAGACTTGGCAGATCTCGCGCGCGGGCAATGCTGCACGGCCCGTGCTCGGCGTGAAGGCCGTGACGAACCGCTTGAAAGTCCAGAAGGGGGATGCCGCGGCCAGCGAGTAATGTCTCGCGAGCGTTTCCACCCGAGGCAACGCCGCCAGGAGGCGACTTCCGATCTTTCCTTACCCCACGAACGCTCCCTAGTGGCCAGTTCAAACTTGCCTTGCACTGACGCAAAATACTGTATAAATTCACAGTATGTGTTTACGTCCAGTAGGAGCGTCGCATGGAATCGCTAATTCGCATTGTGAATGACGAAGACCGTCAGGCGTTTGAATGGCTGGTGGCAAATGTAGGGGCGGATCGCGTGTCCGCTGCGAGCCGGCGGTTGGCTGAGGGAGGTAAGCGGCCGTTCGTATCCGCGCTGTGCCGATACCTCGGTGCGTGGCCGCCTGCTGCGCGTCGTGCCCGCAAGGTGGAGCCCGTTCATACGGCCGTTGGCGATCTGCATCTGGCGCGCATACGCGAGATGCTTGCGCAACGCAATGCGGTGAAAGTCACTGCGTATTGATCGCCCGCTCACCCTTGCTTGCGAGCGCAACAGCGCTGCACTCACATTCCGCTTGCGATCAATCCTCATCGCAAGCGGTACCTTGTTTGACGTCTTGCATCTCCGGACGGCGCGAAACCCGTAATTCGTCTTTCTTGTCTGACTGGCGGAGATCCAGGCTGACAAGTCAACTTTTCGCAAGCCTGTTCTGCACTTGCGGCCGCCAAACTCCAAGGTGAAACCATCCGCGTAATGAATTGGGGAAACTCCCGACTCAACTAGCATTCATGAGGCGGATTTAACAAAGTTAGAATCAAGGCTCTAGCCCGACACCGACATGCGCTTCTGAATGGGCAACGGCACTCGCGTTGAGAAGCCATACATCAAACGCGGTCGATACAGACATAACGATTGATGAAATGCACGGTGGGTAAATTAGTATGTCTAATCAAAAATTCGCGGCGGCGGCAAGCGAATCGTGGGCCGCACAGTTCACTACGTTGACCGGTCATCTATTCGACGGTTTTTGTGAACTCTCGCGCCTGAATCTCGCGACTTGCAGGTCGATATTCGCTGGTTCGCAACAGCACTTCGAAGGCATGTTGTCCGTGCAGACGCCCGAGCAATTTGTCCGCAACCAGGTCGAGATATTACCGTGGGTTGCTTTGCAGGCGGCCGGGTACACGCGCGCATGCATGGACATTGCGTCGGAGACTGTGGCGAAGCTGCGGTAGTACGCACGGCATTCGGGCCGCGAGTGCTCGCGCAGTCGCGAACAAGCGTGATCAAACAGGATCAAGCGGGAGGGAAATAACATGTTGAGCCCCCACGAACTTGCCACGTTGATGCTGATAAAGAACGCCCCGGGCAGGATCGAGCCGAACCGGGAGGAACTCGGTGCGCTTCGCGATCTTCACCTGGTCATCGTCGATACGCCCGAATCCGGCTTCCCTACGCCCCGCGTGACGCCTCAAGGCGATGCGCTACTGAGAGCGGTCGCCCGAGTGCGCTGATCGGCGGTCGAGACCGCATAGTCTGTCACATGGACGGGCTATATTCAGAGTGCGTTGCTCACAATTGGGTTGCGATCCGCATGGATCCGAGGAGGCTGACGTGGACCAGTCCTGGCTGGGTATGGCTGCCGGCACGATCGTGCTCGTAATAGCCGCAGTTGGTGTCACCGCTCACTACCGGCGCGAAAGGCGCAGGGCCGATTTGCTGCGCAATCTCGATCATCACGAGTGGTGTCGCTGGACCCGGGTTCGACGCTGAGAACCCGGGTGCTGCGCGCTGGCGGCGCGGGCGGAGTTCGATCTCCGCTGCCCGTTTGCTTAGGACAATTGATCGGTTGCCGCCTGGCGATCGCCATCGCTCGCGCGGTGCGTCTGCGGACGACATGCTACGATCGACCGCATCTCACTTCCATTTATGCGAGCCATGGCGACGTTGTATGACTTGCTGGGCGTAAGCGACGACGCGAGCGAGGCCGACATCAAGCGGGCCTACCGCAGGGCCGCGATGAAAGCGCATCCCGACCGTAATATGGGACGCGAAGCCGCTGCTCATGCGCAGTTCCAGGAGATCAAGGAGGCTTACGCGATTCTTTCCGATCCGGCGCAGCGCAGCGTCTACGACGCGGTCTATGCCAAGGAGATGGGGCGTATGGCCCGCGAGCGGGAAGATGAGGCGCGTTCGCAGGAGGCGGCGCGCCAGGAGGCGTATGCGCGGCACGTGAGCGTGGCCATGCGCTTCGCGGAGCAGGGCTACAACCGCGACGTCGTGTTCGGCGCACTGCTCGCCGGCGATTGCGAGTCCCAACTGGCCGGGCGCATTGCCGACGGCGCTGTCGCGCTGCACCTGTCGAGACAGGCGGAGAACGCCACGCCGCGCAATGCCGCGGAGCCGCACGAGGCTGCGCCGCCGTCTTCATCGCACGGCGCAGGGGGCGAGGAGTCGCAAAAGTCCGACGATCGCCGTCACGCCAACCTCTTCAGTGCGATCTGGCACGGTATGTTCGGGTTACATCCCTGAACGCGTCCCGTTGCCAAAATGCGCCGAACAGGCAGGAGCGGGGGTACGATAGTGATCGACATACTACTCAGCGTGGCCACCCTATGACTTCTAATTCACATGCCGCCCGCGATGTCGACACAGAGGCATTGGCAACCTTGTCCGAGTACCTGGAAATTGCGCTCGACAAGGGGGGAAGCCTGATTCTCGTTCGAACGCCTGGCGGGAAAAACGAGGTCTATCTGGGCGATCCCGCGCTGTTGCCGGAAGACTGGGCACACCTCGGCGCGATTCCGGAGCCGGTGGCCCGGGCGATACTTGAGGGTACGCGTTCCGGGCTCAACGAACTGACTATCCAGGAGCAAAGCTATCGTTTCGTGCGGTTGTTCGCCCAGGTTGCCGATGCGGGGGCAATCGTCTTCGTCACGGCCTGAACGGTCTTCTGCGTGAGCTTGCTGTGCCTGCCGCGAATGTCATGCGATCACGTTGGATGGGGGCGTAAGCGAAAGCCACTATGATTAGCGAATGGTGTCCACGCGCAGGAGACGATTCGTGGCAACGTACAAGGAACTGAAGGCACAACTCGCGGAACTCGAGCGTCAGGCGGCCGTCGCCCGTCAGCAGGAGTTCGAGACGGTTCTCGCCGATATTCGCGCAAAGGTGGCCGAATTCGGGTACACGCAGCAGGACATCTTTGGTAGTCGTCGCGGCAGGTCGGGGCTTTCGCATAGCGCGGCGCCACCGAAATATCGCGATCCCGCAAGCGGCGCGACCTGGTCCGGCAGGGGACGCGCGCCGAACTGGATCAAGGACGCGAAGAATCGCGATCGGTTTCTGATAAGCGAATGAGTTGGCGGTATCGGCCCGCTTGCGACCGACGTACTCGTCAAAAAAGGTCGCGCAGCGGCAGGCGACGCAAATCGTCGGTGACCGGCACGCTCGCCAGGATCACCAGTAGCATGGACAACGGAACGCCCGCGGCAAATCCGAAATGCCGGAAGGCCACGGCGCCTAGCGTTCCGCCAAGCAAGAACATTCCGAGCAGGGAGCCGAGTACGCGTACGCGCTGCATGTCGGCCGCCACGCGATGCGACGCTGAAGACGGCACGCCCCAGTTCCAGTAGAGCGCCTTTCCAAGTTCGATTCCCAGATCAGTCACGATGCCGGTCACATGCGTCGTGCGGATTTCGGCGTGCGAGATTTTCGTGATCATGGCGTTCTGCACGCCCATGATGTAACAGAGCACGGCTACCGTCAGCGGCACGAAGAGAACGCGATGGATGCCGAGATTCGTGCCGAGCGCGGCGAAGCAAAGGAGCAGCGCGGCTTCGAGCATGAGCGGCAGCGCGTAGACGCTGCGCGCGCAACGGCAGCGTCCCCAGTTGATCAGAATGGCGGAAGTCGCGGCGCCGCTCGCAAAGGCAAGGACGGAACTGATAGCGGACAACGCGATGCCGCTATCGCCGAGCGCGGTGCTGTCGGCAAGCGACGAGACGATGCCCGACATATGCGAGGTGTACTGCCCAACGGCGAGGAACCCGCCCGCGTTGATTGCACCGGCGACCCAGGCCAGCGCACGGCCAAGCCGCAGGTTGGCCTGGTCGGTGCGTTCGACAGAGGTGAAGCTGCGCAGATAGTGAATGGGCACGACGGCGTTCCGGGATACGAGCGTCGAAACGCACAGTGTACGACGCGCACCGATTGCACGGCCCAACGCCATCGGGCGTTTGCGGTGCGGTTGTTTGCCGCAGGGCTCGCCACGTTGTCGTGAATTCGTGTAGCCCGCTTGCAGATGTCTATTTCGAGCGAGCCCCGGCTCGCTCGAGCGTCAGCAAGAATGGAAGGCTGCGCAGCGCAGTGAGGTCGCTCAGGCTTGCGCTTCGGGTATCGTCTGGACGATCAATCTGTAAAGATCGTTGAGATTGTCCTCGGTCTCGAGGCACACGCCCGCGCGCAACGCGGGCAGCATGTCGGCGCCGCCGAGTTCGTACCGTGTGAGCGCCAGTTCAAGCGCGCGCGAGCATGAATGCGCTTATGGCGTGCTCGTCGGCGTCAGAATTGGCGGTTCATAACCGCCTGTATCTACGGCGAAACCCGCTTTGGTTGTGCCGCCCGCGCCATGCGGTCCATGGTTGTTCGCAGCCCGTGCAGGACCGGCGCCGCTGCCCGTGCCACCCGCGCCCGGCGGACCGTAGTCGTTTGCAACCGGCGCGGCAGCTGGCTTCGCGACCGCAACAGGGGCCGGGGCCGCCGCGGCCGGCGGGGCGTAGTTCGCAACCGGCGCGGTGGCTGCCCCGCTGCCCGTGCCTCGGACCGACGCGGTCGTACTCGGTGGCGGGGCAGTGTCGCTCCCGGCTGGCGTGGGTATCACCAACGCATTCGGCCGATAATCCGAGCGCGGCGGTGGGCTATGAGCGTTTGTAACCGTTGCGTCGACAATTGGCACCGGAGGAGGGGGCGGTACGATTTCGACCACGGCCGTCCGTGCACTCATGCCTGGTGACCCACCGCGGCCCATAGGTCCGCCGGGCCCGCCTGAGCTCGCGCTGCCTGAGGAACTGCCCGCACTCGAACTTCCGCCTGCACCGGCGCTACTGCCACCTGAGCTACTGCCACCGGAGCTGCCTGCGCCGGAGCTGCCTGCGCCGGAGCTGCCTGCACCGGAACTGCCAGCGCCGGAACTGCCTGCGCCGGAGCTACCTGCGCCGGAACTGCCTGCACCGGAACTGCCTGCGCCGGAACTGCCTGCGCCGGAACTGCCCGCGCCGGAACTGCCCGCGCCGGAACTGCCTGCGCCGGAGCTACCTGCGCTGGAACCGCCCGCGCCGGAACTGCCTGCGCTGGAACTGCCCGCGCCGGAACTGCCTGCGCCGGAACTGCCTGCGCCGGAACTGCCTGCGCCGGAACTGCCCGCGCCGGAACTGCCTGCGCCGGAGCTACCTGCACTGGAACTGCCCGCGCCGGAACTGCCTGCGCCGGAACTGCCTGCACCGGAGCTACCCGCGCCGCCTTTGCCTGCCCCAGAGCCACCCGCGCCGGAACTGCCTGCACCGGAGCTACCCGCGCCGGAACTGCCCGCGCCGGAACTGCCCGCGCCGGAACTGCCTGCGCCGGAACTGCCCGCGCCGGAACTGCCTGCGCCGGAACTGCCTGCGCCGGAACTGCCCGCGCCGGAGCTACCTGCACCGGAACTACCTGCACCAGAGCCCGAGCTTGATCCTGAGCCCGACCCAGAGCCTGAGCCCGACCCAGAGCCGTGGCCACCGCCCGCACC
>NZ_JAMBPQ010000022.1 GCF_024206495.1 Paraburkholderia sp. CNPSo 3272
GGCCATCGGTCGGGCCAATTGGTTGTTCGCAGGTTCACTGCGAGCGGGGCAGCGTGGCGCTGCGATCATGAGCCTGATCCGCTCGGCACAACTCAACGGGCACGACCCGCACGCGTATCTCAAGGACATCCTCACGCGTCTGCCCACGCACAGGGCCAGCGACATCGCCGCGTTGTTGCCGCATCGGTGGCAACCGAAACCCACAATCGCCTAACCTCGTTCGTCAACACGGGATCGCTGGCCGCTTACCACTAGGTTCTTCGGTCAGTCGAAAATTCGTGGCCATCGCCTTGCGCATGCGCATTTCCACTGGCGCTTTCAGTCGGCTGAGCCCATGCGGATCCCTGGGGCGCACGGTGTCGAGAGTCGGGCGCAGCCTGCACCGCAAGCAGTATAGAAGCAGACCAAACTCACGCACCGCCGCTAGCACCTGCGTCATGACGAGCCCGCGCCCGGGTGCTTCGATGCCACTGCAGACGTTTAGCGTTCCCGCATGAGCTTCGATTGGGTGTATGCGGGATTGGTGGCTAATCGGTTCCGCTGTACCAAGCGGTGAACAGCATTCAGCGCCGGCCTCTCGACCAACGTCCACGAGATGTAACCAGCAAGGAGCGCGAGCGGCAGAGAAACGAGGTTGCTTGGGTATGAAGTAATCGTTCGTGCGAAGTGGTTGAGGGACTGCTGAATCGGCCAGCCGTAAATGTAGACGCCGAAAGAATAGTCACCTGGGAGTACGACGCGGCGAAGCGTCGGTGATGCTGCGACAACCAGAACCAAATAAAACAATGCGACATATAGGGCATACTCCTGGACTCGCGTTCCCTGAAGGATCGCAGCAGCGATCACAAGAAGAACCGTATAGCGGCCCCTGATAACAAGCAAGTCGCGCACTGCATATGCCGCTACGCCAGCAAGGAAGAAAAGCCCCACCTTAAGAGCATCGGTGTAGTGGTCATCAGAAAAATACGGTACGGCTCGCGGCACTACTGCATGGAGCACCAGAATTGCCGCGATCGAGAGCCCGAGGCGAATTGGTGTGCGCAAAAAGCCTAGACAGCCAGCGGCAAGCACATATGTGTAACATGCGACTTCGGGGCCAAGCGTCCAGAGTGAACCAGCCGGCGCGGATGGGAGATGGTTTGAATTGAATACCCCTGGCAACAAATTGCACGAACGCAACGAAGGGAATACCCAAATCAGTGTCGAATTCTGGCCCAAATAGCAGTAAACGCTTTGTTGCTTAAAGTATTCTGACAGGGGCAGTATTGAAACGGCAGGACCTATAATAAATGAGAGCACGGCGATGCAAACGAACAGGCCAGGTAAGATACGCGCAAGGCGCATGAGTGCAAAACGGAATGGCGATCGATTTCGGTCAAAGCTCTGCGTTACAAGGATGCCACTGATAAAGAAAAATGTCCCTACTGATAGCGTTCCGGAAAAATTGCGCTCGACCAGCATCGTCACCGGCTCTTGATAACCACCGGTTGGGAACAGATAGAAAGAGTGCCCGAAGATAACCGCCAATGAGGCTATTAATCTGACAAGGTCGAAATTGTTCGATCCGCGGACGAGAATGTCGGCGAGCCTGAGGGATTGGCCTGGCGTCGTTGAAAACGTCGCAGCTTGTGGCATGGCGGAAATTACATGGAAGAGCAGAATGGCCAGATGATACCAAATGCGAAAAGGCCCCACACACTGCGGAATGCGTGGCGCCTTGACCGGCCAGCGAAGAATAGACCAACGATGTCGGTGGCCGCCATTATATCGGAATTCCAAACAGATTCGGGCGAAATTCTATCCGGCCCGTAGCCGATGGAATGCAATTGCGAAGTCGAGGCCCTTGATATCGCGATGCGCGGGGAAGCGCACTGCAATCGCGCGACAGGCAATCGAGCAAATCTGCTGCTCGGCAGTCTCGACGGCTGGCCGATTGAGCCATGCTCTTACCACCAAACGAAATCATACCTTTCGTTTCAGCCCACCGAACACGCATTTTTGCGTGTAAACAATCTTTTCGGCAGGCTGAGCACCACTTCTGGGAAGATGAACACACGTTTCGGGCTCCCGAACACCAATTCCGGAATGTTCTGAAATCGTTCAAGTTCGAGCACACAGTGGTTGTTCATCTTCTTCTGGAAACCCTGTTCGACTTCAATTGAAGTCCGCTTTCGGGTTCGCCGAAATACGTAGCCAACGTTCCGACCACGCGACGGGCGACCTGCATTTCGGTTGCATGTCATGAATGCCAGAAACCTTTCGACATTGAAAGTTTACTTCTGACGCCGCTCAGTGAAATAGTTTCGGGTGATCGAAGAGCGTTGAGACGACAGCACGCACTCGCAGCGCTTCACTGTTGCCCCGGATCGACAGATCTTCAGAAGCTGCTCGGTGCAGTCGCTTGATTGCCTGTTGGTGTCACGAGGCATTCTAGCCGGGAAGACGCGCGACGCGCTGAGAGCAGAAAGAGCTCCATATGCTCACTTTTCTTGGTGCGTTGAGATGCGGAGTAGCCGCGGTCGACCTACGGGGCGCCCGTCACGACTATGGCACGGCTACCGTGTCATAGTCCGCCCAGTACGAAGGCTGGCGACGTTGATGACAACGGGCACGGGTAGCGCGCGGCGAACGGTTTCTCGGCCAAAGGTAGCATCGGGGGCGCCGGACCACGGATTGCGAGTGATATCATCTCTAGTCTCCGTTTCCGCAACGAAATACACATGTCAACCGGCGCCAACTTCAGTGTCTACGGCATTTCTTCGCGCATGCTGGCCGAAGACTCTATCGAAGAGGTCGCGGTCGAGCTCCGCGTAAATGGATACGCGATACTTGACAGCGGCTTTACCCCGGAATTCCTTGATGTTATCAAGGACGACCTAGAGCGCGTCTACAAGAGTCAGGCTCAGGAATTGGGGGGCGAGGACGAGCTTCTTCGAATGAAAGATGCGGACACCGCCAGATGTGTATTGTCATACGAGCCACGGTTCGTGGAAGTCGCCACATCGCCGGCCCTGATGCGGCTTGCAACGAAGGTGCTTGGTCACGAGTTCGTGTTATTGCAACAGAACGGGATCATCAATCGACATGACCGCGCTAATCAACAGGCAGCGTGGCATCGTGATCTAGCGTATCAGCATTGGACAAGCTCCAAAACGCTCGCTATCAACGCGCTACTGTGCCTCGACGATTTTACATTCGAAAACGGCGCGACCTTGGTATTACCCGGAACGCATCATATAGAAGAATTCCCAACCGAAAAGTTCGTATCCAAGTTTGAAAAGCAGATCGCAGCTCCCGCCGGATCGTTTTTAGTTCTGGATGCCATGTTGTTCCATCGAGCAGGCATTAACATGTCCAGCCGTGTGCGCAGAGCGGTCAATCACGTAATCGGGCTACCGTTTATGGCGCAACAAGTCGACATTCCATCCGCATTCGCTAGCACCGGCGCACCTGCGCCGAAGGACCCTGCGATCAGGAAATATCTGGGCTACAAATGGGCCCCAGCCGTCAGCGCTATCGATTGGAGAACGCGTCGAGTTCGCTAGATGGCGCGATCAAATTCCCCGTGACACACTCTGCTGGACCGGCTGCTTGGCCGAAGGAGCCTGGTCTACTGCCCTTAGCTAGCTAGATGTTTTTCGAGAGGCGAATTTATCGTTCCGCGTAGCCCGACCTTGCCGAAGATGGCCGTGGCTGCGGGCTGTCGCGGGAATGGTGGTGAATTTCGTGGTCGCGAAACTTTGGATAATTCAGTGTCCGCTAAGGACGTCATCGCCCAGTCCCCACCGAGTGCCGAAACGCAAAAGCCTCACTCAGCCGATAAATTCGATACTGAGCCTCATGCCCGCAATACCCGGCAATCCATGATGGGCTGTACTGCAACAGGAATCAACGCGGCGGCGGCTAGCAGACCCGTACGGTCCAACGCCGTGATTACCCAGCGAAGCAGCGGGCCCCTACGGGCTTGGAACAATCGGTCGGAAAGTGTGCGCCCAAGGAACGTTTTGAAAGTAGCTCGATTGAACTCAACTTCTGTCTGCAGTTGCTGCCGACAGATCCGACGAACTTGTCCCACACTGATCCAGTTCAGCGACGCCCACGTGCCATTTGGGTCGACAACATTTTTGGACTCAAAAATCCAGCGCGACATGACCTTCTCGGTCAATGACCGGCTCAGCAACGTGGGAATGTTGAAATGCGGTTCATACGGGAACGCATAGTTTGGGCATACGAAGCGATAAACGGTGCCCGGTTTCAGGGAAGCCCGTACTTTCTCCAATACCAGGGCGACATCCCTTACATGCTCCATCACATTTATCGAGAACGCGTAGTCGAAATGGTCCTGGATTTCCAAGTCCTCACCGGAAACCTGGAGAAGCGTCGGCATGATGCCCTGCTGTGACGCATAGCTGACAACGATCGACTGAAGTTCTGTAAAGTGCGAAAAGCCGCTACCCACGGGCTCGAGAGCGGTCACTGCGTAGCCATCCCGAACCAAGATGCAACTGAGCATCAAAGAGCCTGCCCCGACCTCCAAAACTCTTGCCCCCCTCGGAAGTCCGGCGAGATCATCCTCGATCAACCCTCGGCCAAACCGCGCCTCCGCCGCATACTCTTCGAAGATCCCCAAGAGTTGCGGCGAAACTTCCTGAACAATATGACGAAGGTCGCGGAGACATAACTCTGCCGAATTGGGGTCCCACACCGTGCCCACGGTCATCCTTGTGCCCCCACTGCGACACCAACGAGAATCAGTGCCGCCCCGAGCAACTTTGGTGTATTCATTGGCTCATCAAGCAAAGCAGCACTGCTCGCGACGACCATGAGGAAGGTTAATCCTTGATAGATCGGAAACGCCTGAGCAAGCGGTAACTTCGACACAGTACTTAGCCAAGCAAGGGAGCCCACGAGGCCCGCGACATATGCCGAGAGAATAAAAGGGTCAAGAAAGTAGCTCACGTACTTGAGCACACCGGTGTACTCCGCACCTGGTAGCCGACCCAGATTCTCGATGCGCCACTTGACGATAACCTGGCTATATGCCACCAGCAAAACCGTCGGGAGAACGCGCACAACTACTTCCATTGGGATCCATCCGTCTAGAATTCAGTGCCCTCTACAATAGTACCGGGCCCTTGTACAAACGTGGTGACGGCCAGTGTTGGCCCCATAAAAGTGAACTGTACCATGCAAAGAGTTTGTGCGGCTGCCGATCACGGGCCGATCAGTCAGTAAAAGATGGGGCAAATTTATTGGTTTCTGAGTTTTCCTCGGACCAACCGTATTACTGGTAATACATCGGCAACGTATGGAAGGATTCCACCCAAAGAGGTGCCGAGCTAAAAGCGCAATCCGTCGCGTATTTCATAGCGTCATACGGATTGCTGCCTGCCCAAGGCCTCCGCGAACGTGTAACCGTCGTAGAATTGCCAGGGATCAAGCGCATGCCAACAAGCAGACCTCCTTGTGCGTCGTCGTGGTCAACAATCGCCATTTCCGTAACCGTTGTGTCGACAATAACGCGCTTCACGCCCGAGCCCTGGTCACGCCGGCACGCTTCTCCGCTTCTCCGCTTCTATCGTACGGCGCACAACTATTCAAGTCTGACTTCAGCCAGCCGCTTGCGCCAGGGTGTCAGGCTCGACGGGGCGATCGACGGCCCGGCCTGCAAATACGTCTCACCGGTGGACCTCTTCGTCGGACAGGTTAATTGCGTACTGCAGATACAGCAACAGTGCTCCGTCGATCAGCCTCGATGATGTCGCCGGTCGCCCTTTGCGCAACACACTAAGCGCTCGCGCAGCAGTTGCCGGACAAAATCTTGTTCCGGCACATGCATCTTCGGCCACATCTGCACCTCGTCAAAAAAACGCAGGATTCACGCGTTAATGTGCTTGGCTCCTGCAAACTCCACAACACCATTTCAGCTTTAAAGCACCGTCGCACGAGGCCCTGACGGTAATTCAAGGCAGACTGTTTAAAGGCCACAGTTTTCGAGGCCGAACTTCGTTTTTTTGCGAACGCCCTCAAACAGCGCTCTATATAACGAGGCTTATTTGCCGATAGTCAGTGTCTCAATGTTGGATCTTTCGACGTGGTCGACGAAGCGACGCTCAAGGTATAGCCGTTTCGCCCCCGGCGTATTCAATATGTCATCACTCACCTTTGCAGTGGCGAGCCCCGGCTCGATCTGCGTCACAAGCCGGTGCCCATCTAGGACAACCTCGCTACCCCTAGGCGGAGTGCCGTCGACCCTTATCCATATTGCCGAATCGCCGTTCGGCTGAGGGTTGATTTTCTCGCCAACGCGGCTTTCAGTCGGCCCAAAGCTAACAATATTCACCGCAAGTGAGGACACTGGCACAAAAGTGTACCGCGCCGTCAGCACCTGCATGAGCAGGCAAATCAGTAATACCGTACCAATCCCGACGGCCCAACCGAGGCGCAGTGGTTTCGTGGCAAGAGGAGTCTCGCTGACGCTCTGCGCCACAAATTTGCCCAGCCAAATTGCACGGGACTCAATAAAGAACCAGCTCAGTTTGGCGAAGGCCAGGGCGACGGCAAGAGCCGTCAGGGTAAGCAAATAAGGGTTTATATCCGGGCCAAGGACTGTGAGGACAAGTTGCTGGGCCGGCCAGCCGTAAAGAAAAACGCCGTAGCTGAGGTCCTCCGACGGTCGGTATATTCGCCGGACGAACCGGGACTGCCCGAGGGAGACGATGACCCATATCGCCAACACAGACAACAGTGCTCCTTGAATCATGCCGCCTGAACTAATCATGAACAACGCTAGCACGATCCCCTGCCACAATGCGGGCCGAATCCATCCCGCGGCGCCATAGGCGATCAGGCCAACGAGAAACAGCGACGCCGCTGCCTGGGCATGCCCCGCCTCAAACAGCTCAAGCGGTAGGGCGCGAAGAAGTGCCGGAGCCGTAATCAAGGCTAGCGAGATCAACCCGCCAATGATCACGCGTCGGCGAGTTGACATCAAACCAAGCAGGCTCAAGCAGGCCGCCAGAGCATACATGACCGAAAGGAGAGGCAATGCATATACCGGTGCGTTGATAAAAGTCGACGCATGCTGCTCAAACACACCCGGAATGCCTGGAGTCAGGCGCAGTGCGCTGTTCTGAAGAATATAGTCGTAGACGCCGTCGAATAAAAAATAACGTTGAAGCGGCGCCCTACCTGAAAACACACAGGCCAATATCGTAGTGACGACCAGACATACGAACAGTGCCGGCCATAGCCGCAAGGCACGCTTGCCGAGAAAATTGAAAATATTCGGATTACGATGCAAGCTCTGGGCTGCAAACAACCCGCTCAGGAAGAAGAGCGTCTGAATTGCAAGACTACCAACTGTCGTAAGAGGGAAAAGAGCGGCTGTTAAATAATCGATGTGACCCTTCGCCCGAGTCAGCGCGAACGAATTGGAATAAATTACACTCACGGCCAGAACCAGCCGGATCAAAGTGTAACTGTTCTCGCGATCCCGGATCGACTCAAGCAAGGATTGGGAGGGCCAAATAAAAGGCGTCGCCAAAGCTGGCACCGCACTCAAGCAGTAATATCTTTGCATGTAGTGAGCAAGCGCCACCGCCAGCATGGGGAGCATGAACCAATAACTGACCTCCGAGAAGAAATTGGTGGAACCTTGGGGTACAGAAATAAGCATGCCTGGCGCCACCGAAACACCCAGGCAAATGAGCAACAACTCTACATCAAACAATCCTAAAGTCTTGATTTTATTGATGCAATCGCGGAATGACGATATACGCTCAAATGCCAGAACACGTAAAACAGCATAAATAATAAATGGACCAAAGAAAACTGCGGCCGAGGCGAAACGAAACCTATCGGGTACATTCTCCCGAAAGAAAGCAAACGGCCTCAGCATTTCCATGAGTCCAGGACCACTATTCGAAGCCGCATCGCTTCTCGTGAGCCAAAGCCCAAAACACATGGGGGCGAGAATGGCGCAAAACGCGTACGCGCGCCGCCTCCAACCCCACGAGACTCGCAGGACACCGTACGCCATCACCCCAGCTACGACGAATGCCACACTGATCTTAAGGACACACAACACGCTGAGATACAGCGCGGCCATAACGTACCAAGTTGGATTATTAACTGAAACCCTTCCGTTGTGCGCAACCTCCAAGAGCCAAATACCCCCGACATATGCAACCAGCACGCCAAGTCCGAATGACTCGCTATGGAACACGTTATAGTAAATGCCACTTTGTCTTTGTATGTCCGGCGGAATGATTCCTACAAATAGCAGTGTAAATATTATCCAGAACCACACTCGCGGGATCCGGTCAGCGTCAACATGCGGGAAGTACACGGAAGCACGCCGTTTGAATGCCTCTACAAAGACCAGCAAAACGGTGATAAATGCAGAACAGAACAGGAGCGGAAACGCAATTGAATAAAACCTCAAAGGATCTAGGCCTAAGGCAGTAGAGCCGCCCGCAACAAGATAATGACTTCCGAAATGATATGGAAATGGGGTAATTCCGTCTACCCCCAAAGAGCCCACGCCATAAAAACGGAGCATGTTGACTATTGCCGATTGAAACAGAAGATCGACATGAGTCTTCCCCGCAAGAAGCGCCTCGTTTATCCACGGAGTCTTGTATCCGTCAACGTAACTAAGAAGAAACATCCAATAGCCGATTAGTGACCCGCAGCAGACCGGCACAACGCCTCTTCTCCAACCCCCTGCGCAAAAAACAAATAATGATCGGGCACACATCAATGCAATAATCGTCATCGCGACCAGATTCTGCAACGGCGTCAGAAAAAGAGTGACTGGCACCACTACTAGTCCGGCTATTGTTGCCAGCGACAAGGGCATTTGTATCCAGCCTTCGAACCATCTGGACGACTCGAACGTTACACAGATCCCGAGTAGGGCGGCGGCGGCGATTGAAGAAATTACATGGAGCAGCGGCCTCATACTGTCGCCGTGAAAAGCCGGATCCGCATAGCAAAAACACAAGGCAAGCGTAAATACAATTACCGCAGCAACGCACGCCAAATAAGCATCCGAGTTCTTTACGCGCGATTTCCTTGACACCTCTTCACACGTCCAATGGTCTATTAATTCAGCGTTTCGCACAGTCTAGCCTCGCTTCTTGCAGATCGTCGTCTTTGCGCTCGATAACAATCACAAAACGAAGGCCCGCTCTATCTGCTACGTCGCATGGTTGCGATACTTCATATTTGCCTCCGCTCGCTTGGGGCAGATATTGATAACCGTATGCCGTGTATTTGCAGCCATTGGAGCGGGCATTCAGCCCGCTGAGAAGTGCCAGCCCAGCCACAGCCGGAACACTGAAGGGTTGGATTGCGCAAGGCTCAAGAATCGTGTCCTGAGGCTTGTCGATGTACCGGCCGCGGTAAAAGTCATCATCGTCGATGTAAATCGCGGTGTGTTTTCGATCTATTGATCCGTCAACTCCGATGCCTTCAAGAAGCGAGTAGAAATCTCGGCGAAGGCGCTGATTTTCCGAAAGATCATGTGGACTGTATCCTTGCACCCTCAGTCGAGTCGCAAGGATTTTGTAGGCCGTTTGACGTTCGCCCAACACATAGCGGTACGTCTGAATGTTGTGTATGACGGCCACAAAGCATGAAGCTATAGCCAGCGTTACCAGCGTAAGCCGGAACACTCTTTCAGACACAGATTCTTGCGTGTAGTTATTCATCGTTTCCTACACTGAACAAGTTCATGATTCAGTTGACTGCCGCCTGATAGACCGTCACCCGTCCACATCGCATGAGCGCCGCACGACCCTTTGGGTCCGACGCTGGAAGCGCCGAATCCATTCGCATGTACCACCGTATCCCGCGCAACCGTAACATCTGCGTAGCAGCGTCCCACGTCGGCGCGTTGTCAATCGCTCTAATATCCGCAGCCCTCTGCATCGCAAGCTCCCGTGTCGCGCCACCCTTTGCCATCTGCAGAGCCGGGCGCCCGAGATATGCCGGTATATCAGACAGACTAACAACAATCGTCGAGGGATCGACCAGCATGCTCGTCGCCAGCGGGCCGCCGATTGCAAAGACGTCCCTAGGTTCGGAGTGCTGTCGCATGAACATCGCCGCCCGAACGAGACATTCGTCGACAGGCACATCGTAAAACGCACTGCCCCACCGGAACGCTGGTCGCCCGAGGTCTACCGGTCGCGCAAGCGATACGCTCACAACGGCGGCGAAGAAAATAGCCCCGCCTCCCCAAGGTTTGAAAGTGTCCAGGCACTTTGTCGGAAATGGGATCAGATCGCGCGCTATCAGCGCGATCGATCCAGCACCCACGATTGCATATAGCAAGACGAAGTGTCGTTGTTTGTATTCGGAAACGTCGCCGTTCGCAGCCTGTGGAGCGAATACAACCAGGCAGGCGAAAACCCCGATTAACGTACCGAGCAGTAAGTATTGATAGTTCAAGCTCCCGCGGAACCACCCGATCGCCCCAGCCAGCGGAAACAACAATGCAAATATGCCTAACGCCGCCACCAGGACGAGGCCGACTTCAATCATCGTTGCAATGCGCGAACCGAATTTCTGCCTTAACAGTTCGTCAAGCCCCGGATACGCCGTCGGTTCCATATCCTGGAATACGCTGTGAAGAAACCGAAGTAAGTCACCACGTTCTGACATCCAGATGTAATGGCCAAGCTGGTGGAAGAATATGACATAAACCGCGCTGATGGCCGCTATGACAATTGCGATCACTATATACGATAGCTTATGCCGGAAAAATCGAATGAATACAATGACCAACGCGCTTGGCGCAGCAAGCAGGAACATATGTGCCCGGATCATCACGAGGGACGCGAGCAAGACTCCGGAGATCGCAAGTACACGTAAGTCCCCCTTCCCCGAAGTTGCCTTGAGAAGAAGCATCAATGCGACCCCGGCAACGCCGATGGCGTATCCAGACGCCGGGGACGTAAATATCAGCCAGTGAAAGCCGAAAAATCCATTTCTCAGCCAATAACTCGATGGATCCGGAATAAGCGCCAGAGCAACGGTCGAGGCAACCCCCAAAACGCACCCACTCAGTTCCGCACAAAATGCATAGATACCCGCCAGCGCGATGACAAGCCCTAATGGGAGAAATATAGCGGTCGCAACCCCTAGCCCTGGCAAGTTCGCCACCGGCACAAATGCCGCTGGCAGCATGAAAACACCGTAGTGGTAAAAGCCGCGAGGCGCATCCACCATCATTGCGCTACCGCGCCCAGCCGCAAGCGGATCCCCAAATTCTGCAATCTGTGCGCCATGAATGTAGTAGTCGATCCAGGCATGCAGGACTCCGTCCTCACCGAGTGCAGGTAACGCTGACATCATCGACTGGCACGACCAGTAAGCAACCAATGCAAACGTCGCCAGCGCTGCAACGTCCATCATCGAATACGATGCGCGAAATCCACGCGACCACACTAGCAAGCGAATCAGGCACACTCCGGCGGCTACAATGCCAAAGGCGTGGTCAGCGGTCAGCCCACCTCCCCATACCAACGGGAGCATTAGCAGGCTAAAGGCTGCAACACCGATGCAGACAGCCGAGGCGATAGGGGCTGTAATGCGCGGGGCCTGAGCAAGAAATAGGACAAGCTCTCCCGCAGCCAACACCGCGTAGGCCCCAATGCACATTTTGACCACCGGCCAAGGCCCGATGGTGGCTCCGGCCCGCTTAAGTGATAGCGTTATGAAGATTGTCGCGCATACGCACAGCAGGCTGCTCACAGCGCAAGCTCGCAAAATAGTGTTTTCTGAAAAATTTCTCACGTTTGCGAGCTAAAACACATACAAAGTAGAACAACAAAGCCTATCGGCCGAAAAATCAGCGGTTAGGCCGCGAACACAGGGAAACCGCACGCGCTTCCGAGATAGTCCGCAAGAAAGAGGTCGACGTCTAGCAGCCAAGGCACCGATAGGCCCCAAACAAAAAACCTTCCAGAATCCCGGTGCATTCGCCGCATCGGCGCCGCCGCACGAAAAGCGCATAGGGTGCGCTACGCAACCTTAAGAAGCACTTTCTTCAGGCGGTCAACCACATAGTCCTGTTTGTCATCGGCCAAGTCGAGCCAAAGCGGCAGTCGTACCAACCGACTTGCGATGTTCTCAGTCACGCCGAGGTTTTCATGCGAGCGTCCGGTCTCGCGGCCATACGGCGACATGTGAAGGGGTACGTAATGAAATACGGCATCTATGCCTTCCTCCTTCAGTGCGCTCAATACGCGTTGTCTGTCGACGCTCTCCGCGAGTAAAACGTAGTACAAGTGGCCGTTGTGGTCACAGTGCTCCGGCACGATAGGGCGTCGCAGCAGCCCCCGCACCTCCAGTTCTGCAAGCATCTCGTGGTATCTGTTCCACAATCTTAGGCGCCGCGATGTCAGGCCGTCCGCCTGCTCCAATTGAGCCCAAAGGAATGCGGCGGTCAGTTCGCTTGGCAAAAACGAGCTACCGACCATCCGCCAGGTGTACTTATCGACCTCTCCTCGAAAGAATCGACTCCGGTCAGTACCCTTTTCGCGAATAATTTCCGCGTTGATCATGTAATCCGAGGAATTGACTAGCAGTGCACCACCTTCCCCGCAAATAACGTTCTTCGTCTCATGAAAGCTGTATGCGCCGAGGTGACCAATCACTCCCAGCGGGCGCCCTTTGTACTTCGCCATGATGGCCTGCGCCGCGTCTTCAACGACCCCCACTTGATATCGCTCCGCAATCGACATCAAGTCATCCATTTCACATCCGACACCGGCGTAGTGGACAGGTACGATGGCCTTCGTACGCTTTGTGATGGCTCCCTCGACCTTCTTCTCGTCCAGATTCAACGTATCACTACGCACATCGACGAAAACCGGGACCGCGCCACGTAGAACAAACGCGTTGGCAGTGGACACGAATGTGTACGACGGCATGATCACTTCGTCGCCTGGCTTAATGTCGAGTAACAAGGCCGCCATTTCGAGTGCCGCAGTGCACGAGTGCGTGAGCAACGCCTTCTTAGTCGACGTAGTCTGCTCCAGCCACTTATGGCAAAGGCGCGTGTAGGTACCGTCGCCGGCCAGATGAGCTCCACCGTGCGCCTGAGCAATGTAATGCAGCTCGTTTCCCGTCATATAGGGCTTATTGAATGGGATTCTCTCCTGCTGCTGCAAATTCTCTGCTGCCATCTTTAATCTCCGCGAAGCACTTATTAGACCTTCTCGACGCAATTCAATCTACCCGACACAAGCGCCCGGATGCCAAATCAGCTCAGCTCGCAGCCGCATTCAACGTCGACCAGATACAGCGGACGCCCCTTGCTAGCCTCGAATATTTTTGAAACGTAGATACCAACCGCTCCAACGCTAGCCAGAACAAGCCCCGTCGAAAATAGTATCGCGACGGAGAGGCTCGTCCATCCCGGCAAAACAGCCGACACGAGATAGCGGTAAACGAGGAATCCACCCAATACGAAACTTAGCGCCGTAAAGATCAAGCCAAGACGTACGATCCACATCAAGAAAACACTGGTCTGAAAAAACAAACCGCCGACCGCATGCTTAATCAGCTTGCCAAGTCCGTACGAACTTCTGCCTTCGTATCGCTCCTCGTGAACGTACTCGATCGTCCCGCAGTTAAAGCCAAGCCACCGCAAGATAAATAAAAAATGCCTATCTCGCTCCGTGAATTTCAAATATGCGTCGGCGACACGGCGACTCAAAATGCTAAATGTTCCATAGCTCCCATCCTGTGGCTCGCTCGTAAGCTTGCTCAGCAGACGAAAGTACATTTTCGCGCCGAGGGTACGGAACCAGGAATGATTGCGCTCTACTCTACGCCCCAGGACCAAGTCGTATCCCTGCTTAACCGCGGCGTAAAGGTCAGGAATGCGTTCGGGCGGATCTTGCAAATCGCAGTCCATCAGAACCACATAGTTTCCCCGCGACCTGGCAATACCAGCGGTAATCGCAATATGCTGCCCAAAGTTTCGGCTCAGTCGAACCCCACGGACCTCGGGAAACCGCATCGATAGCGCTTCGACCAGGGGCCACGAATTGTCAGGACTCCGATCATCCACAATCACGATCTCGAACGAGGGCCCGAGATCCGTTAGCACCCGTTTAAGACGGCTGCAAAGCTCCTCAAGACACCCGAGGCAGTTATACGAGGGGACCACCACGCTAATCTCGGGTCCCGCCGGTTGCGTAGATCCAGTCATCATCGAGTGCCCCCCGTCTCATCATGCTTATACAGTTCTCCCCGCACGTCAGACCTCCTGCACAGCAAGTCCAAACCCTGTATCACCATACCGGCTGCCGTTGTAGAGCATGTAGCGTCGACCATCGTGGTCGAAAACGCATGGATAGCACACGCTATCGGCATCCCACCCTGAATCCGAAGGCTCGATACCAGCCTCTTCGTCTCGTCGTGTCCAGGCCACGCCGTCGGATGACTCGGCATATCCAATCCGATAAGCCGCGCCCCGATACGAGTACCACATCCGGTACAGGTCGTCGTCACGAACGACCGTCGGCTTCGACATGGCGTACTCGCTCGAATCCTTGAATCGCAAGGCGACCACCCCCTTGGGGTTCCAATGGACACCGTCACTCGACTCGGCGTACTTGAATAGGTGGTTCATCTCTTCCTGGCGCGTACCCCAGGACAAATTTGACCCGTACCACATCCGCCACCTGTCACCTTCGACCGCGACCCAAGGGTATGAAATCGAAAAAGGATCCGCGTGATTCCGGTCAAGGACAGGTGCCAGCGAAACACGCTCAAACGGTGCGCCGGGTCCCTCACTGACAGCGAGTCCGATGCTATTACGCCAGGGCACTGTTACACCCAGGTTCCAGCCAAGGTAATAGAGATAGCGTCGACCTTCGTGGTGGACCAGACATCCCATCGATGTGCCACTGTCATCGAAGGCGCCCAACTGGCCGGGACCGATCACCGGCTGTTCCGAGAGGTGAAGAATATCCTGCGGCTTACGCAGGTCAATATCGACGAAGCAGATGTGAGCGCGGCGATCCCCGTCCCGGGCGCTAAAATACACTCGAAAAACGTCATCGTGACGCCACTCGGCAACCGGATTCGCCGCATGAGTTAGCATCCAAGGGTATTCTCCGTTGGCACAGAATACCCTTCCAAGTTTATTCCATCGCATCGTGGCCTTTCCTCTCAAATCCCACGTAGTCGCGTACTCGGGACACGCGAGCGCTCTGCAGCGGCAGCAGTATAGACTCCTTCCGCCTCGGCATCGCGGTCGATCAGCGAGCCTGCGCCTATTATGCATCGTTCGCCGATCGTGACATGGTCGCGAATCGTCGAGTTCACGCCAACAAAGGTACCTGCTCCAATTCTCACTCCGCCCGACACCACGACGTGCGAGCTAATAAAGCAGTGATTCTCGACTACCGAGTGATGTCCAATATGATTCCCGCTCCAAAGCGTTACGTCATCGCCGATTTTGCTGAATGGCTGGATCGTGTTGTCTTCGAGAATAAAGCAATTGCTGCCGATTTGCAGGTCGGGAAAAACCGTCGCTCGGCTGCTCACATAACTTACGCATTGATAGCCTGCCGCACGTACCGCGTCAAACTTGGCTGCCC
The DNA here is from genome assembly GCF_024206495.1 of Paraburkholderia sp. CNPSo 3272. Lineage (GTDB taxonomy): Bacteria > Pseudomonadota > Gammaproteobacteria > Burkholderiales > Burkholderiaceae > Paraburkholderia. Next base: position 15,627 of record NZ_JAMBPQ010000022.1, read on the forward strand.
GGACGGCGTTGACCTTCGCATAGCTAAGCGCAACGAACGCACTAACTTGATCTGGCGGAAAGCGCTGCGACAACTCGTCGAAGGGTACGACAGGAAGCCCCAGCAACTCATTCTCACGAATAAAGTCCCGATCCACGACGAACGCGACGGGCGTGAAATCCGAGTCGTGCGTGAAGTAGAACCACGCCAGCTCAGCAATTTGCCCTGCACCGAATATTACAAGGGGTTTTGATGATTTCGCCATCATTTCCTCACGAGAATCGTAAACTCGTACAGATCATAGTCGTGCAGCAAGGCGACGTTGCGAGCGAATCGCCGCTTGCATAGATCGAACAACTCACAAGGATCGGCGTAGTGCAGATCGCTGCGCATTCTCTCCGGGTCCGAATAGCCCGTGAGGCAGTTGAATGAGAAGCCTTTGGTCGTAAAGGCATCCATGCTTTCAAGTGTGTCGACGATGTACGCGGACCAGGAGGCCGCGTCGGCCCCCAATTTGACATTGAAGATACCGCTCGCAATGGCGAATTCGACTTCGCCTTCCGGCTTCGTGCCGACTATGAACTTCGCGTTGGGCTCTTGCGCATGGAGTCTGGCAGCCGCCTCGATCATTGCGGCCGAGATATCCAGACCGATGTAATTAACGCCCTTGGACCGCTGCGAGAGGAAATCAAGCAATGCACCGTACCCGCAGCCGACGTCCGCAACCGAAAAATCGCCGCCTTCCGGAAGCAATTTGCATAGTTGTTCGAATCGCTTGACCTGGCCCTCTTGACCGTTCCAGTCCACGCCTTGAGGGCGCGCTCCGAATTGCGCCAGTTTGTCGGAGTAGTATCGCTCTACAGGGGATAAAAGATTGCTCATGGGCAACTCATCCTTAATCGATTTTTGTGCGAAGCTTCCGCGAAGGAAATTTCATATACTTCGACGCATCGTCACCGCAATTAAATAACAAATCAATTACCGAAACACCGTGCTGAAATTCACCCCACAACTGGGGGTATTCGGAGTATCCCGTATAATCAAAGAATTGAAGTTCAATACCCGCGGCCTCGAAGAGTAGAGGATCGATATAGTCTCGGGCGGCGGGACCTGAGATATAAATCGTCGCACCTGCCTGTTCGCAAAGATGGACCAACCGCTCGGACTTGCCCTCACAATTCTCGTACTCCCAAGACCATTTAAGCGTCGTCCTGATGCCGAGTTGCTGGCAAATTACCTCCGTCAGGGCGCGATTCAGCTCGGACAGGCTCGTATATTCTCTTTCCAGGTAATATGGTTCAAGCAGCGTGGAGATTGGCTCGAAATATGGCGAGCGCTTGTAGTTTTGGCAAATCGTCTTCCAATGGTCCGATTGCCACCGGTTGCCATCAATTTCCGTCTCACGAATGGTCTGGTGGTACTTCCCCTTTACCTTGACCGGAACAGTGAGCCAGGCCGTGCCTTGTGGGTTCTTGATCAAGTTCCGGTTTCGCCAGTCTCTTCTTGTATACTGCATATCGTCGAAGAGGACGAACTCGTCTACGGATCCGATCAGGTCGAAGTATCCCTTCCACGGGATGTAGCACGATTGCACGATCGCAACCTTCTTTGCCGGTCGCGATGACAGGTTTTCGATAGACTGGGCAACAATAGTTTGCATAAGGAATATCCGGAAATTCCTGGACGGCTAACTGGCAAAGCCCGTGTCAGACCACCCTGTTTTCTACCCGATCAAAAGAGCATCTTCGCCAGTTCGTTCAGGCTCGCCACCGAACAAAAGCCACGTTCGTGCCCTTGACCGGTCCCAACCAGATACCGCGCCTGAATGCCAGCTTGCTCTGCCGCTACCATATCGGTCTCGGCGTCGCCGATCATAACCGACCGCTCCAAGTCTATCCCGTGCTCTCTTGCGGCGCGCAAGAACATTCCTGGCGCCGGTTTCCTGCATTCGCAATGTCGCTTGTATTCGCCTAGCCCCGCCGTAGGATGATGGGGACAATAATAGACCTGTGTGATCGGTGCGCCCTCAGCCACGAACCGCTCGAGCATCCACGCGGTGAACGCATCGAACGTTCGCTCGTCGTAATACCCCCGGGCAATTCCAGCTTGATTGGTCACGACAAACACGCCATAACCGGCTCGCCTCGCTTTGCGTACCAGCTCAAAAATGCCGGGCACAAATGTACAGTCTTCCGGCCGGTGAAGGTAACCAATATCGACATTGATTACGCCGTCGCGGTCAAGAAACAACGCGCGCTTCAATTCCGGCATCATTTAGCCACCATTCGGGGCACAAGCGTTTGCGCCAGCGCGTAGTCATCGGGAACGCCAATATCGATTAGCTGGCTGACCGCTGGCACCGCATGCACATGAAGTTCGCTCAAGCGCGCATGCAAAAAATCCTGCTCGAACGAAAAACGCTCCGGCATAACGTATCGCTCGAACGAAGCTCGCTTGATCAGATAGACACCGGCGTTGATAGAGCCCGCGCCAGTCTGTCCTTTCTCGCGGAATGCTGTGACCCGGCGCGGAGCCGCGGCTTCGAAATCCACTGCACCGTAGCGCGCGACGTCATCAAGCTGCGCGACCGCCATGACGACGTCAGCCTCACCCGATGCGCCCGCGGCGCGCAGTTCGTCGAAATCGACAATGGTCATCGTATCGCCGTTGAGCACGAACGCTTCGTCGCCACCAATTTGGGCCATTGCCTTCGCGATGGCTCCGCCGGTACCGAGCGGCTCATCTTCGATGACGTAGTGCACCTTCAGAGCCCCGAAAGTGTCACCGAAATAGTCCTCAATTGTGTCGCGCTTATAGCCAACCGACAAATAGACATCGGCAATGCCCTGCTGCTCGAGCCGGCGCAGGACCCACCATAGAAACGGCTTGCCCGCCACCGTAGCCATCGGCTTAGGCAGATCAGGCACAACGGAACGAAGGCGTGTACCGAGTCCGCCAGCAAGAACAATTGCGGGAATCATGCCGGGGTGAACAAGCTCGATTCAACCAGGCCACAAATGATGTGCGCCAGCAGGATATGGCCTTCCTGAATCTTCGGCGTCGATCTCGACGGCACTTCAATGCACACGTCGCACAACTCGAGCATCGCATTGCCGCTTGCGCCGGTGAAGCCCGCCACATACATGCCCTTCTTGCGGGCCTCTTCCATGGCGAGCAGGACGTTGGGCGACTTGCCCGACGTCGAAATGCCCCAGAAGAAGTCGCCCTTGACGCCGCCCGACTGGACCTGACGCGCAAACACTTTCTCATAGCCGTAGTCGTTGCCGATGGCGGTCAGCGCCGACGTGTCCGTAGTCAAGGCAAACGCCGGCAAGCCAGGACGGTCGAAGTTGAAGCGGCTGACAAATTCGCCCGCAATGTGCTGTGCGTCGGCCGCGCTGCCGCCATTGCCGGCGATCAGCACCTTGTTGCCCGCCTTGAACGTGTCGACGATCTTCCGTGCGAAACCGGCAACCTTATCCAGCAGGACTTCGTCGGCGTGAATTGCGGTGAAGAGGTCGATCGCCTTCGAAATTTCATTCCGGATCGTGTCTTTCATTAGGTCCTCCAGGAATACGCACCGTGTTCGGTGAAATTGCAGGTGAATACCTGACCGTTGAATTGGGCCAGGGCGCGAATCACGTCTGGTCGCTTTGTCGGGTCAACGATGAACATCATGAAACCGCCGCCGCCAGCGCCGGAGACTTTGCCTGCGCGCGCGCCAGCCGCGATTGCCGCGTCGTAAATGGCGTCAATACTCGCGTTGCTAATGCTGGTAGCCATCAGCTTCTTCGAGATCCACGAGAGACGCATCGACTCGGCGAAACTGTCGAAGTCACCCTTGAGGATGGCTTCTTTCATCTTTACAGCTTCTTCCTTCACACGGTGCAACGCGTCGAGCGACGTCGAGTTGCCGCTCTTCACGCTATCGGTTTGCTGCTGAATGATGCGTGCAGACTCGCGGGACACGCCCGTGTAAAACAGTACCAACGAAGACTCGAGTTCCGCGCGCACCGAATGCTTCACACGCAACGGGTTGACGATCACCCGGTCCTTGTAGAACTCCATGAAATTGAAGCCGCCAAACGTGGCCGCATACTGGTCCTGCTTGCCGCCGGCAAACGCAAGATCCACGCGTTCGATATCGTGAGCAAGCTGCGCGATGTCATATTCGCCGAGTGGAATCTGGAGGTACTCAACGAAGGCGTGGACCAACGCCACCACCATCGTCGACGACGACCCCAGCCCTGATCCCGGCGGCGCTTCGGAGTGCGTCGTCACGTGCACGGACAGCGGAACACCCGCGTTGTAGTCGCGAACGATACGGTTGTATACCCCTACGTGCAGCTCGAGCCCTTTGACCAGGTCAAGCGAGGCCGTAGCCGCGCCCGACCAGTGCACGGAGTTGTCCGCGGCCACCAGCTCGACGATCCCGTCCTGACGGGGCGTAATCGTCGCATACGCGAACTTGTCGATGGTGGCGTTCAGCACAAGGCCGCCGAAATCATCCGAATACGGCGAAACGTCCGTGCCGCCGCCAGCGAGTCCAAGTCGCAGCGGCGCGCGCGCGCGCACCGTTCCGGGTACGTAAGAGTTCGTCATAAGCGATAAATCAATGGTTGAAATCCAGATCTTGCGCAAACACCTCACGAATTGCTGCGCTCGAGAAGTTCGCGGCGACGTAAGCGCGCCCCGCCTCTGCAACACGGAACCAGTTCGCGTCATTGCGCACCAGTTCGATCACGCTGGAGGCAAACGCAGCCGGATCGTCGGTCACAGGCAGAATGTCTTCGAGACCTGCCAGTCCCTGAACGCCGACGGGAGTCGTCACTAGCGGCGTGCCAAAGTTCAATGCTTCAACAACCTTGTTTTTGACACCCGCGCCAAAACGCAACGGCACCACGGCCACGCGCGCGAGCTCATACAGTTCGGCCAGCCGCTCATCAGTCACGTAGCCGGTCACCACCACCTTGGGCCCGGCCAGCGCCTTCACCTCGTCGGTCGGATTGGAGCCAACCAGCGAAAGCTGAATATGCGGCAGTTCCGCACTAATGCGCGGCATGATCTCGTTCACGAGCCACTTCGCTGCGTCGACGTTGGGCGGATGACCAAAACCGGCAACGAAAACAATCTGGCTGCGCTCGTGCAGCGTATCGGCGTTCTCGTTGTCCGGACGAGGCTCGAAAAAATAAGGCGGCAATGCACGCGCTGCCACTCCGGGTGCCATCTTGTTGACGGTCTCGGCTTCCGTTGCCGACGGGTAATACACCTGATCGACAGCGTTCCAGACTTTCAGCTCGAGCTGACGTTCGCTCTCGGCCTGGCGCAGCAATTTCTGCTCGCCCGACACCTCCGCCTGCTTCAAGGTGCGCTCGAAGTGCAGGTCGTGGCCGTAATAAAGCAACTTGGCAGCGGGCGCGTACTTGCGCAACGGCTCGATGAACGGCTCGCTGACATACGGCCGATTCAAAAATGCGAAGTCGATAGTTTGATCGGTATTCCTGATCCAGTCGTCAAAGCCATCGATGAACTCCGGACCATAAAAGACCTCGACGCCCATTTGCTGCAACGGCTTTACGTAGACTTCGTCGTACCAGAGATTCTGCGGCCAGAACTTGACGTTGAGCCCCATCTCGAGGAATACACGAATGAAGCACATCAGCGAGCGCGAACCCGCATCGCGATCGGGCTGCGGCACATAGTGATCAACGATCAAAACGGTCTTGCGGTTACGCGTGCGATCACGCGCCGCACTCACGTGTGTGCCGTTATCGAAGTGCTGCGAGTTGAGAATCTCGCGCCAACGTTCGCGAAACTTCTTCTGGTTCTCGACCTGGTAAGCCTTGATGCCAGATCCGATATCCGTTCCGTTCGAAATCCCTTCATAGTGGACAATGACCGATTCCGGCTGATAATAGACCGATTTACCCGCCTGACGGACCTTGAATGCCAGGTCGGAGTCTTCGCAGTAGGCCGGCAGATAGTACTCGTCGAAACCTCCCAGTTCGTCCCATAGCTCCTTTCGGAGCAACAACGACGCACCTGAGGCGTAGTCGATTTCCTTGACGTAGTTGTAGGCGCTCTTGGATGGATCGTCGAGACGCCCGAAATTCCACGCAGAGCCGTCCTTCCACATGATCCCGCCCGCTTCCTGGAGACGCCCATCGGGATAGACGAGCTTGGAGCCGACCATGCCGCAATCCGGACGCGCGTTGAACAATGCGACCATCGAGTCGAGCCATCCGGGCGTAACTTCCGTATCGTTATTCAGGAAGTAGACGAATTCGCCACGAGCGTGCGTCGCCGCGTGATTGCAGGAACCGATGAATCCCAGATTCTCCGGGTTCGACAGGAAGCGAAGACCCGGGATCTCTTGCATCCGCAGAATATCCTTGTCTCCGGATGCGTCCTCGGCAACGATCACTTCGATCGAAACCGCCGGCATGTGCTCGACGATCGACCGTACGCAGGCAAGCGTGTACGGCAAACTACCGTAAGCCGGTATGACAACCGAGACCTGTGGATTCTGCACCACCGGCAGCTTCAAGGCAGCGAGGACCGAATCGAACTCTTCTGGCTTGATTGGCGGGCGCCCCAAAACCTGGAGCAGCGGCGCGCCTTGACGCTTCCAGGTTTCGTAGAACACCACGCCTTCGAACAGCGGGCCGGCAATGCGAAATACCAGATTGGCAAGTTTGTTCTTTTGCCCGTGACTGAGCGGCAGCGACTTGTAAGCCGCACGCGCCCAGCGTTTGGCATGGGGGCGAAGCGGTTGCAGTATCGGCGAAAAATCACCTCGGGCAAGCCGCATCATGCCACGCAGTGGACGCGTGATCTTCCATGAGGTGGATGCGTAGACCCTTGCCAGTTCACCCTGCGATTCGCCAAGTCGACTTTGCAATTCGTCGCGTTCGTGGCGCAATGCTTCAGACCTCTCAAGGAAGGCGAAACCGGCAATACTCTCGGTCGACCTCAGCCGCTGAAGTTCGTCGTCGAGCGACAGTGCCCAAGCTGTCCGTTCAGCGAATTCAGTTTGCAATCGGCGGATCTCAATGTCTCGCCTCTCGATTTCGCTGGTCTGGCGATTCGCCCATACCGCGAGTTCCTCTTGCCGGGCATAGAGATCGCTGCCTTCTTCGAAGAAGACCGATGCCCCAAGCCGGGGCTGTTCGTGCGCAGTATCCTTCGTACAGAGGGCCAGGTAATACATGATCGCGTCGAGTTTCGGTGTCCGTACCGATACGCCAGCTCGATCGAGCGTGAGCGCGGAAAACTCAGCGTCGTGCCGGTCTTCCGGAAGAATGACCGAACTCGTAGCCAGGCGCTGGCCATAGTAAGTGACGCCACTGAAATAGCGTTTCACCAGCGCGTCGAGCTCTTCGAAATACAGCTCCCGCACGTGAAATTCGTTGTGGAAATTACGATCGTCGGAATACACCTTCCTGTTGGGCGACGACAGGATGAGAAAACCGCCCGGCTTAAGTACGCGATGAATCTCCGAAAGCATTTCATCATGCTGCGTCAGATGTTCAAGCGTCTCGAACGAGACGACCGCATCGACGCTCGCGTCAGCCAACGGGATCCCCGTTGCGCTTCCCTGCTTGAACGAGAGATTCGGGACATCGCCGTAGAGCTCGACCGCATGGTCGACCGCTTCATGCGAAATGTCTACGCCAGTCACAGCCTTGGCATATCTGGCCAAAATGGCCGAGCCGTACCCTTCCCCGCAGGCAATATCCAGCACATGCAGACCCTTAACGGTCTGCGCGGCCCAACCATAGCGGTGCAAATGTTCATAGCGCATGTCCCCTTCTTCGGTCGGGACATACCGTTCACCGGTGAACTCGATCACGCCAGTGACCTCTCTTTTTCGACGCTAATGCTCAACATAGGGATGCCAATTAAGCCGTGACGCATCGTGCTGTCGACGGTGCGGAACTGCAGCGCGTCGTGGAGCCAATGCTGCTGGGTGTGATCGTCCTGTGTGCCGGATGCAACGGCGGCGTCGATGGAGTACGCGCCAACCGGCAGAATGGGCATGCGGAAGCGGAATGAGGCAATAAAGACGTCGCCCTCGCTTCCTTCGATCACGTCTTCGTAACTGAGGTGTGAGTTGTCGCCGAACAACCGTTGCCCCAAACGGTCCTTCACATAGAAGCCAAAGATCAAGCCAGCGATCTGCTTGTGCACGGCGACTTTCAACTGAAGGGTGACTAGTTCCCCTCCCTGCATGAGTTGCTCCTGTCGGCCATCCTCGTCAATCAAAGCGACATCGACGATCGAAGCCCCGCCCGCACCAAATGCGCTCTCATGAGCCTCGGGATCGAATTCAAATACCTTGATGGAGTTTGCGGGCCGCAGTTGATCGAGCCGCGGATCGACCACATCGAGTGCTTTCATCTTGGCCTTAGCCCGCTCGGACTTCGCCGCGGTCACGGCCACGCCCTGCGCCTTGCGATCGAGCACATGCTGCTCGGCAAGATAAGCCTCAACCACCTCTTTGGCAGCACCATCCATGCGTACCGAACCACGATCGAGCCAGACAGCGCGGGAGCACAGGCCAGTCACCGCGCCGACATCGTGGCTCACGAACAGCAGCGTTCCGGTCTTCTGGAATCCGCGCAAGAACCGCATGCACTTCTGCGTGAAACGCACATCGCCGACGGACAATGCTTCGTCGACCACCAGGACATCCGCGTCGACATGGGCAGCGATGGCAAATGCCAGCCGGACGTACATACCGCTCGAATAGGTCTTTACCGGCTGCGACACAAAATCGCCGATCTCGGCAAACTCGATGATGGAGTCGTAGCGCTCCTTCAACTGCGATTCAGTGAGCCCATACAGCATGCCGCTGAGATACACATTCTCTTCGCCGGTGAACTCAGGGTTGAAACCCGCGCCAAGTTCAAGCAATGCAGCCACACGACCGTTGCGAGTCACCTGCCCCTCGGTCGGGAAAAGCGTGCCGCACACAAGCTGGAGAAATGTCGACTTGCCGGAACCGTTTTGTCCGATGATCGCCACCGTCTCCCCGCGCTCGATCGACAGGTCGACCTTGCGAAGTGCCCAGAATTCGCGGAAATACTCTTTCGGTTGTCTGCCGAACAATCGCGACATGCGCGGCAAGATCATCTGCTTGAGACGATCTTGCGGGTCCGAATAAATCTCGTATCGCTTGCTGAGGCCCTTGACCTCTACTGCGGTCTGCTGAGCAGTATTAGAGGACATCGGCGAACCCCTTGCGCGTCTTTTCAAACCAGAGAAGACCGAGCGACGCGACGACGTACGCTATCACCGAGTACAGAAGCCAACCGGCCCAGTTGACCTGGCCGCCCCAAATGGCAACCGTGCGAATCTGATCGATGACGAAAGTGAGCGGGTTCAGCATGATGATCGCTTGCAGACGCGGCGGCACCGACGAGAGCGGATAAAAGACCGGGGCCATGAACATAAGCAAGGACGACACAATGCCCATCACTTGCCCCAGGTCGCGCATGAACACTCCAAAAGACGCCAGGAACCAGACGAGGCCTGCCGTCAGGACAACAAAGGGCAGCAGGATCACCGGCACAAAAATCACCGTCCAGGGAATATGACCTTGCCAAAGCAGGATCGCGACGAGCAGGATCACCGACGCCACCAGCATATGGAACAAAGCTGTTCCAATCGCAATCCACGGCAGCGTCTGCAGCGGAAAGACCACCTTCTTGACATAGTTTGGATTGCCGACGACGAGCATCGGGGCACGCGTCAGACACTCGGACAGCAACGTGTGCGTAAGCACACCGACGAACATGACAACGGCAAATTCGATGTGATCGGTGGAGCCCGCCCGCCATCTCGACTTGAACACGAAGCCAAATACAAACGTGTAAATGCTCAACATCAACAACGGCGTAATGAACGACCAAAAGAGTCCGAGAAACGAACCCTTGTAGCGGCCGGCAACCTCGCGTTTGACGAACTCCACGATGAGATGCCAGTTCTCCGTGAGCGAATACACGACTGCAAGCGGATGCAGCAGTCGTTTTGGTGATTCCATACCTGTTCCTGTTTTCAATACCGAGTGCGCTTACTGTTCCAAAAGTTCGTCCAGCGCCAGCGCAAGCCCTTCGCGCCAGTCGAGGCGACCGAGCCCGAAGCGCCGGTCGAACTTATCGTTGTCGAGCATGGAGCACAGCGGACGGCGTGCCGGCGTCGGATACTCGGCCGACGATATCGGCTCGATTGACGTTGCCTTGATCGCCATCTTCCCGGACGCGCGCGCGCCCTCGATGATCGCGCTCGCGAATCCGTGCCATGTCGTCTGACCTGCGGCCGTCATATGGAACAAGCCCGACTCGAATTCGCCGACATTGCGCTCGCGTTGCGCGCGCGACACCACGTGAGCCGTCAGATCCGCAATCATGCGTGCCGAGGTCGGCGCCCCGGTCTGATCGGCCACGACGCGCAGGCTGTCCCGCTCTCCTGCCACGCGCAGCATGGTTCGCAGAAAGTTGCGCCCGCGCGGGCCGTACACCCACGTGGTCCGAAGCGTGAGCCAGTCGCCGGCCGCATTTTCAATCGCCCGCTCGCCGGCCAGCTTGCTGGCGCCGTAGACATTCAACGGTGCCACCGGATCGGTCTCGACGTACGGCGTGCTCGACGATCCGTCAAACACGTAATCGGTCGAGTAGTGGATCATCAGCGCATTCTGCTCGCGCGCGGCCTCGGCCAACACACCTACCGCTTCAGCGTTCACTCGGTATGCGAGCGCCGTATCGGTTTCCGCATTGTCGACGGCCGTATAGGCCGCCGCATTGACGATCACGTGCGGACGCACCGAAGCGACCAGCTTCCCCAGCATCTCCGGTTGCGCCAGATCGGCCTCGCTGCGATCAAACGCGACCACCTCGCCGAGCGGCGCCAGCGCACGGCGTAGCTCCCATCCGACCTGCCCATTGCGGCCTGTCAGCAAAATCCTCATGCGAACACCTCTGCTTCGGCGAGCGGTCGCCCTGCCGCATCCTTCGCGGCAACCTGGGGTGCCCCATCGAGCGGCCATTCGATCCCTAGCGCCGGGTCGTTCCACAGCAGGCTGCGCTCGAACTCAGGAAACCAGTAGTCGGTCGTCTTATAGAGGAACTCCGCGCTTTCCGAGGTCACGCAGAACCCGTGCGCGAAACCGGGAGGCACCCACAGTTGCCGCTTGTTGTCGGCAGACAGGTACACGCCCTCCCACTTGCCGAAGCTCGGCGAACTGCGGCGAATATCGACCACGACGTCGAACACTTCGCCGCTCACCACGCGCACAAGTTTTCCCTGCGGGTGCTGAATCTGGTAATGCAAGCCGCGCAGCACGCCCTTCACAGAGCGCGAATGGTTGTCCTGGACAAACTCGGCACGAACGCCCGTTTCGCTCGCGAATTCACGTGCGTTGAAACTTTCGTAAAAGAAGCCTCGCTCGTCACCGAACACTTTGGGCTCGATGATCTTGACGTCCGGCAAAGCAGTCGCAGTTACATTGATGGCCATGCCAAGGGGTCCGAAAGTAGATTTTGCAGATAGCGCCCGTAAGCGTTCTTCAACAGCGGAGCAGCCAACTTTTCAAGCTGCTGTGGGCTGATCCAGCGCTGCCGGAACGCAATCTCCTCTGGGCACGCGACCACCAGACCCTGGCGCTTTTGCAGCGTCGCAATGAAAGTGGCTGCCTCGATCAGCGAATCGTGCGTACCCGTATCGAGCCACGCATAACCGCGCCCCATGATCTCGACATTGAGAGCGCCGTTCGCGAGATAGCGCGAATTGACATCGGTGATTTCGAGCTCGCCGCGCGGCGAAGGCTTGATATCCGTCGCGATATCGCAGACCTGCTTGTCGTAAAAGTACAAGCCCGTGACAGCGTAGTTGGAGCGCGGCTTTGCCGGCTTCTCTTCGATCGAGAGGGCCCGGAACTGCTTGTCGAACTCCACCACGCCATAGCGCTCGGGATCGTGCACGTGATACGCGAACACGGTTGCGCCATCTTCCTGCGCATTGGCGCGCTCGAGCTGCTTGGCGAGGTCGTGTCCGTAGAAAATGTTGTCGCCAAGAATCAGCGCCGACGGATCGTTGCCCACGAAATCGCGGCCAATGATGAAGGCCTGGGCCAGACCGTCGGGTGACGGCTGAACCGCGTACTGGATGTTCATGCCCCACTGGCTGCCGTCGCCGAGCATCGCCTCGAAGCGCGGCGTGTCTTGCGGCGTCGAGATGATCAAGACATCGCGGATACCCGCCACCATCAGCGTGGACAGCGGATAGTAGATCATCGGCTTGTCGTAGACCGGCAGCAGCTGCTTCGATACGACGTGGGTGATGGGATACAGACGGGTTCCCGACCCGCCAGCGAGAATAATGCCCTTGCGTGCCATGAAGGTGCCTTTACGCGCGCTGCGTGTAGTTCGTTTCAACCCACTTGCGGTAGTCGCCGGAAGCCACCTCGTCGACCCACGCCTGGTTGTCAAGATACCAGTGCACGGTCTTCGCCATACCCGTCTCGAACGTCTCAGCCGGCTTCCAGCCCAACTCACGCTCGAGCTTGCGCGCGTCGATCGCGTAGCGGCGATCGTGGCCGGGGCGGTCCTTCACGTAGGTGATCTGGTCGCGGTACGAGCCGGCCGCCTTCGGGCGCAGTTCGTCGAGCAGGTCGCACAGCGTATGCACGACTTCGAGGTTCTTCTTTTCGTTCCAGCCGCCAACGTTGTAAGTCTCGCCCACTTGACCGCGCGTAAGTACTTCGCGAATCGCGCTGCAATGATCGCCCACATAAAGCCAGTCGCGCACATTCTGGCCGTCCCCGTACACAGGCAACGGCTTGCCGCCAAGCGCGTTGGCTATCATCAGAGGAATGAGCTTCTCGGGAAACTGATACGGACCGTAATTGTTCGAACAGTTCGTCGTGAGCGTCGGCAACCCGTACGTATGTTGATACGCGCGCACGAGATGGTCCGAGCCCGCCTTGGTTGCCGAATACGGACTGTTCGGCGCATACGGCGTCGTTTCGCAGAATTGGGGGTCGGCCACTGAAAGCGAGCCGAAAACTTCGTCCGTCGATACGTGCAAAAAACGGAATGCGGCCTTTTCGCCCTCAGGCAAGCTACTCCAGTACTTGCGCGCGGCTTCTAGCAGCACGAACGTGCCGACCACATTAGTCTGAACAAAATCCGCCGGGCCATGAATCGAGCGATCGACGTGGCTTTCCGCCGCGAAATGCAGCACCGCGCGCGGCCGGTGTTCCGCAAAGAGTGCGTCCAGCGCCGCGGAGTCGCAAATGTCCGCGCGCGCGAACACGTGCCTCGGATTGCCTCGCAGCGATTGCAACGTTCCGAGATTGCCCGCGTAGGTCAGCTTGTCCACGTTCAGGACGGCTTCGTCAGATTCACGCAGCCAATCAAGCACAAAATTGGCGCCGATAAAGCCGGCACCTCCCGTTACGAGGATCATGGAACTCCTTTTGTTGGCGCGAATATGCAGACTCGTCCGGCGCTTCCCCGTCGCCAGACGCTCAGAATAATGCTGAAAATTGGACTATTCGCGAGAGATCGCTGAGACTAATCCAAACCGCATACTCTGACTCTCCTTTATTACCGGCAATTATACGGGGCGGTCGAGCGAACGCCATAGCCCTAACATCTCGAAACAGCTTGACAATTTCGGGCCGACCCCAAACCGCCGGAGATCGAGGTGCGCCACATTATGTCAAAATATCCTTACGCAAACGATTCGATCTGGCGTCCATCACACCCCCTTCGTTCTCCTGTGATACCGTCACCGTCTTCTCTGGCGCCCCGCCACCGCCCTAATTCGCACCCGTTTTCGTTTCGATGACCAAGCACGAGCCGCTTCCGCCTCCTCTCGCTTTCGGCGACCTCCAGGGTTGCCTCTCACCATTTCGCGAACTGCTCGCCAAAGCCGCGCCTTCCCCGGACACGCCGCTCTGGTTCGCGGGCGACCTGATCAATCGCGGTCCCGCGTCGCTCGAAACGCTGCGCGAGGTGATCGAACTCGGCGATCGCGGCGTGGCGGTGCTGGGCAATCACGACCTGCATCTACTGTCCGTTTCGGCGGGCATCCGCAGGTCGAAGAAAGACGACACCATCGACGACATCCTGAGTGCGCCCGACGCCGAAGCTCTGCTGCACTGGGTGCGTCATCGTCCGATCGCGCACTACGAGAACGGCATGCTGATGGTGCATGCAGGCGTGTTGCCTCAGTGGGACGTCGATCTCACGATGGAACTCGCGCACGAACTCGAAAAAGCGTTGCGCCGCGACAACTGGCGGGAAACACTTGCCGGCCTCTATGGCAACCAGCCGAACCGCTGGTCCAAAGACCTCAAGGGCATCGAGCGGCTGCGCGTGACCTGCAGCGCGCTCACGCGCGTGCGTTTTTGCGATAGCAACGGCGTGATGGACTTCTCAACCAGCGGCGGCCTCGACTCGGCGCCCCCCGGCTTCATGCCGTGGTTCGACGTGCCGGGCCGCAAGACCGAAGACATTACCGTAGTGTTCGGCCATTGGGCGGCGCTTGGCCTCACCCTGCGCAAGAACCTGGTGGGGCTGGACTCCGGCTGCGTCTGGGGCGAGCAACTCTCGGCAATCCATCTCGTCGGCGATCCGGGCGAACGCATTCTCACGCAGGTGCCCTGTGAGAGTTGTCGCGCTATTACGAACGACTAACGCACCCATGAGCGCGCACGCGCACGCCTTCTGGCGTCAAGTCGCCTGCGCCACTCCCTGCGGATGCGCCACCGCCTCCCCACGCATCGTCTCCAACGCCTGCCCCACCGCCTCCTGCGCACGCGCCGCCAGCTTGCGCCGGTCATCCCCGGCTTCGATCGCCTCGCCAACATAAACGTGCGCGGTCAGCGGCCCCGACTTCAGCATCGCGTCGAGCGAATCCTTGAGCGAAAGGTCGTCGATATACGCCGGCGCCACCGACTGCCGCCCCTGCGCATCCTCATACAAAATGCACAGCGGCTGCACGGGCCTCCCAGCCGATACCGCCGCCTGGAACATGTTCGAGTGAAACGGCTTGAGCGTGAGGCCATCCGAGGTCGTGCCTTCAGGAAACACGCACATCAGCTCGCCGCGCGTAAGCCGCTCGGCCAGCTCATGCATGATGCGTTTCGCATCGCTGCGCTTCTCGCGCTCGACGAACACCGTGTCGAGATTCTGCGCGAACCAGCCAATGAGGGGCCAGTTACGGATCTCGGCCTTCGAGACGAACGGCGTGGGCCGCCAGGCGTTGATCACGTAGATGTCGATCCACGAGATATGGTTGCTGACGACGAGCGCACCCGCGTCGAGCCGAGCCGCGTCGTTGTGCACGACGAGCTTCAGGCCGCACAGCTCGAGCATCTTGAGGGACCAGGCGCGGTTCATGGCGTGGCGCTGATCGGCGCTTGCGCGCGGAAAACGCAACGCGACGGTCAAGGCACCGCGCAGCAAATGCGCGAGCAGCCGGGTCTTGCGAATGAAGAGGCTCATATTCGACGATAGGCAGAATCGCGTGATCCTAGCAGACACGCATGACACAAATCTTTGACATCCTCCCGCCCCTCGACCTTCGGTCGCCGCCGTTTGGTGCAGAGTGAAGGGATTCCTGCCGCGTCTGAAACGATGATCTCCATCTCAGATCGCCTCGGTAGGTTCCTGCTTCTTCGAGCGGCCCAACTGCACCCTCTCTCCACAGGCTAGAACGGCGTGTCCCGCCGCTAAAACGTTGATCGCGCCAACTTGATCGGCGTTGGCCTCGTACCCGCAACTGACGCACGCGAATAGCGCCTGCGTCCTACGATTGTCCGCCGAGATATGGCCACAGCACGGGCATGTGCGGCTCGTGTACTGCGCCGGTACAGCGATGCAATACCCGCCGCGCCATGTGCTCTTGTATTCCAACTGACGCCTGAACTCACCCCATCCCTGATCGAGAATTGCCTTGTTAAGGCCGGACTTCGCGCGAACATTACGCCCAGGGACCTCGAGCGTGCCGCTAGCCGACTTGGTCATGTTGCGAATCCGCAGGTCTTCGACTGCGATCATTGCGTGGTTTTTGCTGATCGTACTCGATGCCTTGTGCAGAAAGTCGATTCGCGCATTCGCGATGCGCACGTGTATGCGCTGGATTCGGGCCTTCGCCTTCCTCCAGTTCGCCGAGCCTTTTATCTTTCGTGCCATACGGCGTTGATACTTCGCAAGCCGTCGCTCGTGTTGCTTAAAACTAGCAAGCGGCGCGATGAACGTACCATCGCTCAGCGTCGCAAAACGTGCGATGCCAACATCGATACCCACAGCCGGGCCGTGCGGAACGGCCTGCTCGACCTCTCGTGCCGTGAGAATGGACACATGCCACTTGCCCGCGCGATGCGACACGGTTGCATTGCGAACCGCGCCGGGCATCACGCGGCTGTTGCGATAACGCAACCAGCCGAGCTTGGGAAGGAAGATTCGGCTGGTTGCCTGATCCAGCTTGATCTGCTTCGGATCGGGGTAGCGGAAGCTGTGGGCATCGCCCTTCTTTTTGAAGCGCGGGAAGTCCGCACGCCTAGCAAAGAAGTTAGCGTAGGCACGCTCTAAATCCTTGAGTGCCTGCTGCAGCGGATGCACCGGTGCATCGGACAGCCACGGTGTTTCCGTGCCATTGCGCCATGAGGTGAGGTCCCTGCACAGCCCTGCGTAGCCGAGCTTCTTGCCGCCGCTCTCGTAACGCGCTCGCTGCAACGCCAGTGCCTTGTTGAAGACGAAGCGGCACGAGCCGGCGAAACGGCGCATGTTGCGCTGCTGTTCGCCGTTGGGCATCAGTTCGAATTTAAAGGCCTGGAGTCGCTGCATGTTGAAATCGTATCAGCATTCAGGCGTTGTCAAGGACGCCTGCGGCGTCCGCGCTTTTCTCATGCACAGTGCATGACGGGACTTGCATACCCAAGTCATTCTCGCTCGAAGCCCACACGCCCCGCCACGAGCGTCGCGCGCACCACAGCAGGCAGTTCGTAGCCGAGGAACGGCGTGTTGTGTCCCTGACTCTGGAGCGCACGCGGCTCGACGCGCCAGTGCGCATGGGGATCGAACACGCAGAGGTCCGCGCTCGCGCCCACGGCGAGCCGCCCTGCGTCACGTTGCATCACCGCCGCCGGCGCCGCCGTCACATGGGCGAGCGCCTTCGCGAGCGGCACGCGCGCTTCCTGCGCCCATTTCACGGTCAAAGAGAGGAGTAACTCAAGGCCCGTCGCGCCCGGCGTCGCTTCGGCGAAGGGCAGCAGCTTTTCGTCGTCGTCCACGGGTGTGTGCTGCGAGCAGATCGCGTCGATCGTGCCGTCGGCGAGACCCGCGCGAATCGCCTCGCGATCGCGCTGCTGGCGCAGCGGCGGGTCGAGCCGGAACTGCGCGTCGAAATAGCCGATGTCCATATCGATCAGATGCAGATGGTTGGCCGTCACGTCGCAGGTCACGAGCAAGCCCTCGGCTTTCGCCGTACGCACGAGCGCCACGCCCGCCGCCGACGAAAGATGCTGCACGTGCACGCGCGCACCCGTCACGCGCATCAGTTCGAACAACGTATTCAGCGCGATCGTCTCCGCGCTCACCGGCACGCCGGAGAGGCCGAGGCGCGAAGCCAGCGCGCCGCTCGCGGCCACGCCGCCCTTCGAGAGATAGGCGTCCTGCGGCCGCAGCCACACGGCGTAGCCATAGGTGCTCGCGTACTGCAGCGCGCACAGCAGGACCTGAGTATCGGCGATCGGTGTGTCGGCTTGCGTGAAGCCGATGCAGCCCGCCTCGGTCAGCGACACCATCTCGGTGATCACCTGCCCTTTCAGGCCCACGGTGAGCGCGCCCAGCGGATGCACCTGCGCCCGCGCGAGCTTGCCCGCGCGGTGCTTGAGCATCTCGACGAGGCCGGCTTCGTCGAGCACGGGGTCGGTGTCCGGCGGGCACACAAGAGTCGTCACGCCGCCCGCGAGCGCCGCGTACATCTCAGAATCGAGCGTGGCCTTGTGCTCGTATCCCGGTTCGCGCAGGCGCGCGCTCAGGTCGACGAGACCGGGCGCAACCAAGAGGCCGCGCGCGTCGAGCGTGCGGTCCGCCTGGAAGCCCGCGGGCGCCGCGCCGAGCGCCGCAATCTTGCCCGCTTCGATGTACACGTCCTGCTGCTGTTCGGTTCCGGCCGCCGGATCGATCAGCGTGCCGCCTTCAATATGGATCTTCATCTATTGCCCTGTCCTTCGCGGCTTTAATCGTTGTTACCGGCGACGATGCCCATCACCGCCATGCGCACCGCAATGCCGAAGCTCACCTGGTCGAGGATCACCGACTGCGGACCGTCGGCGACCTGCGAGTCGATCTCCACGCCGCGATTCATCGGCCCTGGATGCATGACGATCGCGTCGGGCGCGGCGAGCGCGAGGCGCTCGGGCGTCAAGCCCCAGCTCTTGAAGTACTCCTGCGCGGAGGGCAGCAGCGCGCCGCTCATGCGCTCGTTCTGCAGGCGCAGCATGATGATGACGTCCACATCCTTCAGGCCTTCGTCGAGGTTATGAAACACGCGGACGCCCATCTGCTCTAGGCCGCCCGGCAACAGCGTGCGCGGACCGATGGCGCGCACTTCGGGCACGCCGAGCGTGGTCAGCGCGTGGATGTCCGAGCGCGCCACACGCGAGTGCAGGATGTCGCCCACGATCGCCACGCGCAAGTTCGTGAAGTCGCGCTTGTAGTGGCGGATCGTGTACATGTCGAGCAGGCCTTGCGTCGGGTGCGCGTGGCGGCCGTCGCCGGCGTTGATCACGTGCACGTGCGGCGCGCAGTGCTCGGCGATCAGGTACGGCGCGCCGCTCGACGCGTGGCGCACGACGAACATGTCGGCGTGCATCGCCGATAGATTGCCGATGGTGTCAAGCAGCGATTCGCCCTTGCTCGTCGATGAAGCGTTGATGTTCAGGTTGAGCACGTCTGCCGAAAGACGCGCGGCCGCGATCTCGAACGTGGTGCGGGTGCGCGTGGAGTTCTCGAAGAACAGGTTGAACACCGACTTGCCGCGCAGCAGCGGCACCTTCTTCACGTCGCGGTCAGTCACGCTCACGAACTGCGGGGCGGTGTCGAGCACATGCGTGACAATCGCGCGAGAGAGGCCCTCGATCGACAGCAGGTGTTTGAGCTCACCATTCTTCGTGAGCTGCGGATTGCCCTTGAGGAAGCCGTAGCGAAAACGCTTGTCGTCCGCTGTGGACGCTGCGGACGTGGGCTGTGGGTTCATCGCGTGTCCTGGATGTGATGGGCGGCGGGCGTGCCTGCGCTTCTGCCGTAGCAGCCGCCGAACGGGTTCGATGCGCGTCAGCTGCCGCTGCCCGGCTCGACTTCAAAGGCGAAGCGGCCGTCGGGGTTGTGTGCAAGTACGAGCGTTTCGTGTGCACCAACGCTCACCGCGCCGCCGGTGAAACGCGCAGACACCGTCAGTTCTCGGCCGCCGAGCTCGGCGAGCACCGCGAGTTCGACGGAGGCCGGCCGCCCGTAATCATAGAGTTCGTTGAGCGCGGCGCGCACGGTGCTGCCCGTGTAGAGCACATCGTCGACGAGCAGAATGTGGCGGCCTTCGACCGCGAAGGGCAGCGTGGTTGAACTCGCCTTGCTGTGCGAGCCCTTCTTCGCATAGTCATCGCGATGCAGCGCGACGTTGAGCACGCCCCATTCGAGCGCGCCGACGTCCTGCGCGAGCCGCTCGGCGATCCACGCGCCACCGCTGTGAATGCCGACGATCGCCACGCCGCCAGGCGCGCCAAACGCATCGGCGTGATGAGCCGCGCGAATCTCGTCGAGAAGGGCGAAGTACAGCGCTTCAGCGTCGGGAATGATCATCGGGCAACTCGCAGGCCAGTCAGAGCGGGAGTTCGTCGAGGTACTGCTGGAGAATCACGGAGGCCGCTTCGGCGTCGACATGTTCGACGCGTTCGCCGCGCTCACGCAGCCGCGCTTCGGCATCGACGGACGAATAGCGCTCGTCCACCCACACCACGCGCAGACCGAAGCGGCCGTTGAGCTGGTTGCCAAAGCGCTTCGCGTGCTGCGTCATGATGTGTGGCGTGCCATCTGGATGGCACGGCAAACCGACCACGAGCAGATCGGGCTGCCATTCGCGCAGCAACTCGCCTATCGCTTCGAAGCGGTAGTCGCGACTCTTGTTGGGGATGACGGTGAGCGCCCGGGCGCTGCGCGTGAGCGCATTGCCGAGCGCCACGCCGATGCGCTTTTCGCCGTAATCGAACGCAAGCAAGGTGGCCTCGCCGGCCCCTCGCCCAGCGGCCACGCTCATGCGTGACCCGCCTCGCCCGAGAGCATCGTCGACGAAATGCCGAGCAGCGCGAGCGCCGCCTCGAAACGCTCTTCGGCGGGCACGTCGAACACGATCTTCGGATCGGCCTCGACCGTGAGCCAGCCGTTCTTCGAGATTTCGTCCTCGAGCTGACCTGCACCCCAGCCGGCATGGCCGAGCGTGAGCAGGAAACGCTCGGGGCCGCTGCCGTTGGCGACGGCTTCGAGCACGTCCTTCGAGGTGGTCATCTCGAGCCCGCCCGGCACCGACATCGACGACGTATAGCTCGTACCCTCGGCGGGCGCGTGCAGCACGAAGCCCCGCTCGGTCTGCACCGGGCCGCCGAAATAGACGGGCACGTGCAGGAGCGGCTCGATTTCGAGCTTCAGGTCGATGCGGGAAAAGAGTGCCTCGAGATCGATGTCGGTGGGCCGATTGATGACGAGACCGAGCGCGCCGCGCTCCGAATGATCGCAAAGGTAGACCACCGTTCCTGAAAACGTGGGGTCCGCCATGTTCGGCATGGCGATCAGGAACTGGTTGGTCAGATTGATGCGATCGGTACTCTTGGACATGGTTTGAATTCTAGCAAAGACGATGCGCAATGGCGGCGCGCTGCCAGGCCGGAGGTCGGGCGCCCGATGGCTGCCTCGCACTTTGCCGGCCGCTACGGGTTGCGCATTGCAGGGAATGGCTCACTCTAACACGCGCGCACTTTGCCCTTGCAAAGCAATGGGCGGATGGCGCAAGGCGGGTGCCCGGTGCCTGGGCGGGCAGTCGCGCGCCGCTGATCCGCCTGCCCCCTTCATTCAGTGCGCAATGGATTGCACTGCAGGCAGCGCTGCGGTTTGTGCCGCGACGCCGACGATCGCCGCCCCAAGCGCACGCACCGCCGGCGTGGCGTCGGGCTGCGCGACGCCCGCCGCGACCTTGTGCAGCATGGCGCGCAACGCCTCGCTGGCGTGCTCGATCGCCTCGGCGCCGGGCGCCTGCACCGACGGCGCGCCCCGCGCCTCGAGCGCCGCGAGCGTTGCCGCGTGCGCGGTGCGCCGCCAGGCGAGGCCCAGTGCATCCGCGAGCTGAGCGACGTGCCCGAGACCGAGCGCCCAGGCCGCCGCGCCGATTCGATACGCCGCCTCGGCCGCGACCAGCGCGTCGGCCGCCTCCGCGCCCGCGCCGCGCAACGTCAACGTGCGTGAGTGCGTGCCGAGCGCGATCATCGCCGCATCGGCAGTCTGCAGGAAATCTTCATACGCGTTGCCGTTCACGACCAGCGCACCCAGCTCACGCGTAGGCGCCACGCGCGCCGCGAGCGCACCGGCCTGCGCGCTGCCGGCTTCCCACAGCGCTTCCGAGGCTTGCGTGCCGGCAATGTGCCATTCCACGGTCAAGCCGTAGTCGTGCAGCAGATCGACGTCCGCGGTGTCTTCCGCGGCGGCCCCGAAGAGCGCGTAATCGCGCCATAGCAACGCCAGCGTCGAACGCACGAGCGTTTGCGGCGCGAAGCGCAAGCCGCGCGCGTGCTCGCCGATCAGCAGATTGCAGCGCGTGTAAAGCCGCCGCACGCCCTCGTCGCCCCACGACGCCACGCCGCGCCGCAGCGCGCGGCTGCACGCAGCGGCAAGCCGCCAGAAGTCGTACGGATCGGGACTCGATAGCTCGGCCATGCAGGCGTCCATTTCGTCGAACGCCGCGAGCGCGAGCGCATTGGCCGCACGACTGCCCTTGCCGGTTTGCGATTTCAGCGCATGCAGCAGCGCCTGCTCGAAGCGCGCGCGCACTTGACCAAAACGCTGTGCCGGCTGCGGATGCAACGAAGCAGGCGCGAGCGGCCTGCCCTGCAGCGCCACATCCTCGTAGGCGAGCGCGATGCCCGGCACGTGCTCCGCCAGTGCGGCCACGAGCGCGTGCTGCCGCGCAAAGAGCGCGGGCGAGCACGCCAACTCGCGCAGATTGCGGCGTTCCAGCGCGGCGACGAGATCTTCGAGCGCCTCGCTGAACAAGGCGCGGATTTCAGCGCCCTGCGCTTCCTCGGGCGCATGGAGCGGCCGCGCAGGCAAGCCCGGCGGCGGCTCTACGGGCACCGGCGCGGCGAGCGCGAGCGGCGAAGCCAGGAGCAGTGTATCGGCAAAGCGCGCGGCGGCGAGCCAGCCGGCGTCGTGCAGCGTGCGGGCAGCCTGGCGCAGCGGCCGGGCCACGTCACGCTGCTCTTCGAGCGCGGCGAGCGCCTGGGCGAGCGCGCCATGCGCGAACGGCACCGTGCCGCCGCGCGGATTGGGCAACGCTTCGAACCGCACATCAGAGCTTGAAGGATGACTCATAGGGCAGCGCCGAAAACATTAGCGGGCCGACCAGGCGGGCAATCTCGACCAATAGCGTCGACGTTAGCGTCAACCGCGACGGCAAGCGCAAATGCGGTGCCCGCCGTTGCGACACCGCACTCCGCCCGCCACACTTCTGGAATCTGCAGCCAGACTGCGCGCCGGCTAACGCCAGCTACCTGGGCAACACGCTCAGATCTGGACCATCTCGAAGTCTTCCTTGCGCGCGCCGCACTCAGGACAGGTCCAGTTGATCGGGACATCCTCCCAGCGCGTGCCGGGGGCAATGCCTTCGTCTGGCAAACCGGCTTCTTCGTCGTAAATCCAGCCGCAGATCAGGCACATCCAGCTTCTATATTCCATTCTTATGCCGCGTCGAAAAGTCCGAAACCAGTCGGGGAAAAAATCAGGGGAACGAGAGCCATGATGGTACCTTGTTGCCGTTTCCATGCCTAGCAAGAGGAAATCGGACCTGCACCCGGTCAAACAGAACGCGTCGCCGCGAGCGGCCCGTGCGGCGCGGAAAAATCCTCGCGCGCGCCGGGGGCATCCGTCCCCCGGATTCATCGATAGGCCGCATAATTGAAGCATTCTCTTATGACGGCACGGTACGCCGCGCCCGAAGTCCAATCCATCTCGCCACGTTCATGCCCAGCGACACCCCTCCCATCGTCCTCACCTTCGGCCTTTCCGACCCGACCGGCGGCGGCGGACTCCAGGCCGACCTGCTCACGCTCGCCAGCATGGGTTGCCACGGCGTGACCGCGCTGACCGGCTACACGGTGCGCGACTCCGCAGGCTGCGACGAAGTGACCGGCCTCGACCCGGAAACCGTCGCCACCCAGGCGCGCATGCTGCTCGAAGACATGCCCATTGCGGCATTCAAGGTGGGTGCGGGCGCGCGCGCCGAGGTCGTGAGCGCGATCGCCGAGGTGGTCGCCGACTACGACGACTTGCCGCTCATCCTCGCCCCCGACTTCACGCTCGACGACGAGCACGTGCTCGCCGCCGACGAACTGCGCGAAGCCATGGCCGACTTGCTCGTGCCGCAAACCACGCTGCTCGTGGCTGACTCCGCCACGCTGATCGCACTCGCGCAGCCGGACGGCGACGCGGACGCGCCCAGCGTCGACGCCGCCATCGCGCATCTGCTCGCCACCGGCTGCGAGTACATCCTGGCGATGGAAACGGGCACGCATCGCGTGGTCAACACGCTGTACTGCGAAGATGGCCAGTTGCGCCAGGACCTGTGGGACCGCTCCACACAGCCCATGATGGGCTTGACCGACACGCTCGGCGCCGCCATCGCCGCGCTGCTTGCCAATGGGCAGGAGCCGCCAGAGGCCGTGCGCGAGGCGCAGGAATACGTGTATCAGGCCGTGCAGAACGCGTTCAGGCCGGGGATGGGCGCCTGGCTGCCCGACCGGTTCTTCTGGGCGCGCAGCAACGACGCGGACGAAGCCTCGCCCGGCGAAGCGAAGCAATAAGATTACGGCTTGGCCTTCTGCGCGGAGGCCAGCCGCGCGAACCGCACAGACGAAAAAAAGCCCGCATCGCTGCGGGCTCTTCTTTTCGGGCTAGGGGCACACGCCTCACGGCGCGTCCCCTGCACTTCTGCACTTCAACGTAATTTCGGCAAAAGCCTGAATTACATGTCCATGCCCATGCCGCCCATGCCGCCGGGCATGCCGCCGGGCATCGGAGCATCTTCCTTCGGCACTTCAGCAACAGCTGCGTCCGTCGTCAGGAGCAGGCCGGCAACCGAAGCTGCGTTTTGCAGTGCGGTGCGCGTGACCTTCGTCGGGTCGACCACGCCGGCTTCAACCATGTCGACGTATTCGCCGGTGGCTGCGTTGTAGCCGTAGTTGCCCTGGCCAGCAGCAACCGCTGCCACGACGACCGAAGCTTCTTCGCCGCCGTTCGTGACGATCTGGCGCAGCGGCTCTTCCATTGCGCGCAGGACGATCTTGATACCGGCGTCCTGGTCTGCGTTGGCGCCCTTCACGCTGGCGATTGCCGTACGTGCGCGGATCAGCGCGACGCCGCCGCCCGGGACGATGCCTTCTTCAACGGCAGCGCGGGTTGCGTGCAGCGCGTCTTCCACGCGTGCCTTCTTTTCCTTCATTTCGACTTCGGTCGCAGCGCCGACCTTGATCACTGCCACGCCGCCTGCCAGCTTGGCAACGCGCTCTTGCAGCTTTTCACGGTCGTAGTCCGACGTCGCTTCTTCGATTTGCGTGCGGATTTGCTTCACGCGCGCTTCGATGTTCACGGCTTCGCCAGCGCCGTCGATGATCGTCGTGTTTTCCTTGCCCACTTCGATGCGCTTGGCTTGACCGAGTTCGGCCAGCGTTGCCTTTTCGAGCGTGAGGCCGGTTTCTTCGGCGATGACTTGACCGCCGGTCAGGATCGCGATGTCTTCCAGCATGGCCTTGCGACGGTCGCCGAAGCCCGGAGCCTTGACGGCGACGGTCTTCAGGATGCCACGGATGTTGTTGACGACCAGCGTTGCGAGCGCTTCGCCTTCGACGTCTTCAGCGATGATCAAGAGCGGACGGCCAGCCTTCGCGACTTGTTCCAGAACCGGCAGCAGATCACGGATGTTCGAGATCTTCTTGTCGAACAGCAGGACGAACGGGCTTTCCAGCACGGCGACTTGCTTGTCCGGGTTGTTGATGAAGTACGGCGAGAGGTAGCCGCGGTCGAATTGCATACCTTCGACGACTTCCAGTTCGTCTTGCAGCGACTTGCCGTCTTCGACGGTGATGACGCCTTCCTTGCCGACCTTGTCCATCGCTTCAGCAATGCGGTCGCCGATCGACGTGTCGCTGTTTGCCGAGATCGAGCCGACTTGAGCGATTTCCTTGTTGGTCGTGCAGGGCTTGCTCACCTTGCGCAGCTCTTCGATTGCTGCTGCAACGGCCTTGTCGATGCCGCGCTTCAGGTCCATCGGGTTCATGCCCGATGCGACGTACTTCATGCCTTCGCGGACGATCGACTGGGCCAGAACCGTCGCCGTCGTCGTGCCGTCACCGGCGTTGTCGCTGGTCTTGGAAGCGACTTCCTTGACCATTTGCGCGCCCATGTTCTGGAGCTTGTCCTTGAGCTCGATTTCCTTTGCGACCGAGACACCGTCCTTGGTGACCGTCGGGCCGCCGAACGAGCGCTCGAGGACCACGTTGCGGCCCTTCGGACCCAGCGTGACCTTCACTGCGTTGGCGAGAATGTTCACGCCTTCAACCATCTTGGAACGGGCGGAATCGCCGAACACGACGTCTTTAGCTGCCATCTTCTAACTCCTTGAATTCTTGAATAGTGAGCGGTGGAATGAACTTACTTGTTCACCACGGCCATGATGTCTTCTTCGCGCATCACGAGCAGTTCGTTGCCATCGACCTTGACGGTCTGGCCAGCGTACTTGCCGAACAGAACGCGATCGCCGACCTTCACGTCGAGCGCGATCAGGGCGCCCTTGTCATCGCGCTTGCCCGGGCCGATGGCCAGGACTTCGCCTTGGTCCGGCTTTTCTGCCGCTGCGTCCGGGATCACGATGCCCGAAGCGGTCTTGGTTTCTTGATCCAGGCGCTTGACGATCACGCGATCATGCAAAGGACGAAGGTTCATGGATAGATCCTCTCTTGATTAGGACTTGAAGCGACTCAAGAAAACCTGGCTGCCGACTACCGCCAGCCAGAGATGTTGTTCGCACCGGAGTTGTTAGCACTCTCATGCGGTGAGTGCTAATTATATGGACGGGGAGTGACAAATTCAAGAAGGGCGGAATGGGACGTCGCTGTCGCGCCTGGAACCGCGATTTGCCCACCAACTTGAACTGACGGGAGCCCGGATTTTAGTGCCATATAATGGAATTTCTTTAATTAAAACAATGCTGTAGCGCGCGATTTGACTGGACGGGACAAGAATCCGCGCGGACCCGGAAGCAGGCACGCGCTGCCCGCCGAACATCCAGGACGCGTCTCGGGGAAATCCCCGACTCGGTGCCGATGGCAACGCTCAGCGATTAAAGGGTCATACGAAACCGCCGCGGGGGCGGTCCGCCGGATTCACGGCCTCACCGACTCCCGTCGCGCGCCAGCTCCGCCCGAGCGTTTCAAAGCGCGCCAGCGCGCTGGCTTTTGGCCGGCCGCGGCTACGCATGTGTGGGGTAGACAACACTGGCAATTACCGGATGAATGGAAAATCGCTCATATGATCCTTCGAGCGGCAGCGTCCGGTCCGGCACCGCCGCTCTCCTGCGCATGCAGATCGTGGGTTCCGCGAGGCCTCGCCGATCGCTTCAACGACGATCCTGAACATGCCGAAATGGCGTCGCCATGACGGTGGAACGACAGCATGTCCGCTCAGATTGCTCGTGACCAGAGTTTCCCCACACCATGCAAGCTCTGTGGGGGAGTGCTCTACCAGCAGACGGATTCCTGCCCTTACTGCGGCGCGGATCGTCCGCTGGATACCGTTGCGCACGCGCGCTCCAAAGCGACATTAAGAGTCCTAGATTCCGCGGCAGCGCCTATCCCTGCCGTCGCAAAGGTCTCGCTCGCCGGGGCGGCCGCATCCAGTCGCCCCGCGGTGCAGCCTGACTATCTGCACCACAATCAACTCGAGGATCAGCGGCCGTTCTGGCGCAGGGGCAAGGGGCGCTTTGCGAAGGGCGTACTCCTCATCTGGCTCATTGTCGCAATCGCATACGCTGCGTTTCTGCTGTACGGCGAAAGACGCGGGCAGGAAAGAGAAGTACGCGCCTCACGTGCGAGCCTCGCGGAGCAAAGCTTGCCAAACGCGAATGGCGCACTCGCGCGTGACGCGAACAATGACGAAGCGCACGGGACACAGCGCAACAACGCGCCGGCGCAGCAACGCCGCGACAACGCGCTGCAAAGCGCGGACCGATGTGCCTCGCAACGCGCCTGGGATTGCGTGCGGGAGCAGGCATCGGAGGCGCTCGCAACCGATCCGACCAGCCTGCACGCGCGATCGTTGATGGAGCGCGCCATCCTGGCGACGGGTTGGTCGCCGCTCCGTTCGCCGAGGGGCGCAGCCCAAGTGGATGAAGCGGTGCCAGTGCCGCGCGATGCGCGCACCGTACCGTTGCCATCGTCGCAAGATTCGGGCGCGGCCACGCCGCCCGCATCGCAAGACCCGCCCGCATCCGCGCCGCCTCCCCCGCTGCCGGGCAAGACCAATACGCCAGCGAACGCGAATCCAACCGACCTCGGCAACGCGAATGCGAGCGCCACGGCGTCCGCCGCGGACGAATCGGCCAGCACGGGCGCGCAGGGTCCGGCCAGCAACGACAACGGCGTCGATGCCGAGGAGCGCGCGATTCGCCAACTCGGATGGAAGCACGCGCCATCCACCGAAGGCATGCATTGAAAACGATTACAGATTAAACGGAAGTTTGCCGGACAACGTATCCAAGGCGGGAGAGAGACCATGCTGAAAACGATGCTCGCGGGGCTGACGGCGCTGATTACCCTGCTCTTTTCGACACTCGCGCTCGCCGCCGCGGCAGACGCGAACTACAAGATCGTGACCGGCCAGGAGCGCGGCACCTACATACAGATCGGCCAGGACCTGGCGAAATGGGTCGCGCCACCCGCGGGCATCGACCTCGAAGTGATCCCATCGAAAGGCTCGGCGGAAAACGTCCAGCGCATGCGGTTCGAGTCCGGCGTGAAGCTCGCGCTCGTGCAGTCCGACGTCTACCAGGCCTATGTCGACATGGCCCATTCCGGCAACGAAGAGGCCGGCACGCTGATACGGCCGCTGCGGCTCATCATGCCGCTCTATGACGAAGAGATTTATTTCGTCGTACGTAACGACTCGCCGATGAAGACGATCAACGAGATCAAGGACAAGGTGATCAGCGTCGGCCTGATTGGCAGCGGCACCGCGCAGTCGGCGACGACGCTGTACCGCCTCATGTTCGGCCAGCCGATTCCCGAGCAGAACGCGCAGCACCTGAGCAACGAAGACGCGCTCGCCGCGCTCATCGTCAAGAAGATCGATGTAGCGATCATCGTCGCCGGACAGCCCGCCAAGCTCTTCACCGACATGAACCCCGAGCTGCTGCAGCAGATCCGCTTCCTGCGCGTCGATGCGAACGCGCCGGAGACGGCGCGCGCAAAGCAAACCTACTATCCCGCGACGATTCACGTATCGAGCTATCCGAACTGGCTCAAGGAAGACGTGCCGACGTGGACCGTCAAGGCCTTTCTCGTCACCTATGACTACAACCTGCGCGATACGGTCGGCAACCTGAAGCGCTTTGCCGATTCGCTCTGCGCGAACTTCGACAACCTGCAGGAGCACGGCCATCCGAAGTGGAAGCAGGTGAAGCTCGAACTACCGGTCCTCGGCAAAGGCTGGCAATACTATCCGCCCGTCGAGCGACGTCTGAAGGCGTGTTTCGCGCATCGCGCGGCGATGCAGGCGGCGGCGCCCCCACGCGCCGCCGCCACGGAACAAGCCAATGCACGGCCGTGTTCGGACCAGGAGCGCCTGCTCCTCCTTTGCAAGT
The DNA here is from genome assembly GCF_024206495.1 of Paraburkholderia sp. CNPSo 3272. GTDB lineage: Bacteria > Pseudomonadota > Gammaproteobacteria > Burkholderiales > Burkholderiaceae > Paraburkholderia. The sequence continues at coordinate 44,790 of NZ_JAMBPQ010000022.1, forward strand.
AAGTGACACGGAATGGGTCCAGTAGCACGTGGCGAATCGCGCGACGAACTTGAACGCTCAGAAGGTGTTGGTAATGCCAGGAAATCCGCGATGTTGGCCGCGGCCATACATGATCGCAATCGTCTGTGCTCCGACAAATGGCAGGTTTGTTCCGCCATGTAAAGCAGCGCCGCTCACGGATGCGATAGAAATACAGCGCTCGGACCATGAGATCGCAAGGTAGTTCGCTTGCCTCGAATTCGGCGACGCTACGCATCGCTATTCCTGAGGGACGTATCCCGATCGAATGCAGAGCCTGTGATCGCGAACGCTGCCGGCAAGGCAGAGTTCGTATGCCGGAAGGCGGACTTTGTGTTCCGGCGAACGGTAGTCCCGGCGCAGTCTCCCTAATATGCGCGTACTGTTAATCCATTAACCCACGACCGCATGTCATGAGCGTCTCGAAGCTCAGTTCCTGGGGCCACTATCCGTACGCACCGCAAACCGGCCGCGAGCCCGGTTGGCGGGAGAACGCACAGACTGCGCTCCGCGATGCCGGCAAGCGCTTCGGCACGACATTGCCGTTCGGCAACGGGCGCAGCTATGGCGACAGTTGTCTTGCCGCCACTGACCACGTCCTCATGCTTCGCGGTCTTGATCGCTTCATTGCCGCGGATTGGAAAACCGGCGTCATTCGCGCTGAAGCGGGCGCCACGCTCGGCGACGTGCTTGCGCTTGCGGTGCCACGCGGCTGGATGTTGCCTGTCACGCCCGGTACGCAATTCGTAACGCTCGGCGGCGCGCTCGCCAACGACGTGCACGGCAAAAACCACCACGTGCGCGGCACCTTCGGACGACATGTGCTTCGCTTTTCGCTGCTGCGCTCCGATTGCGAGCCGCTTGAATGCGCGCCCGAAGAAAACGCGGAGTTCTATCGCGCAACGATCGGCGGCCTCGGCCTGACAGGGATCGTCGAATGGGTCGAGTTGCAACTCATGCCTGTCGAGTCGAGCCGCCTGGCCACCCACACCCGTCCCTTCGGCAATCTCGACGAGTTTCTTGCACTGTCGAACGAGTACGACGCGAAGCACGAATACGGCGTGGCGTGGATCGACTGTTTAGGGCGCGGCGCCTCGCTTGGGCGCGGCATCTATGTCAGTGCCGACCATGCAACCGACCGCTGCTTCGACATGCCGCACCGCCGCGTGCGGCGCGTGCCGTTCGCTCTGCCGTGGTCCCCCGTGAACCGCTATACGCTGAAGCTCTTCAATGAGTTCTACTACCGCCGGGCGGCGAGCAAGGCAGGGCCCGCCGTGGTCAACTGCGCGAGTTACTTCTATCCGCTCGACAGCATCGGGGAATGGAATCGCCTGTACGGGCGACGCGGCTTTCAGCAGTATCAATTCGTCGTGCCTGATGACACGGCCCGCGACGCTTTGCACGCGTTCCTCGACGCGATCGCCTCGACCCATGCGGGCTCATTCCTCGCGGTGCTCAAGCGCTGTGGTCCGCTCGTCTCTCCTGGGCTGCTCTCGTTCCCGATGCAGGGAATTTCGCTCGCCCTCGACTTTCCCCAACGCGACTCGCGCAACGCGACGCTTTTCGCGCGACTCGACTCGATCGTGCGTGAAGCGGGCGGCCGCCAATATCCGGCCAAGGACGCCCACATGACCGGTGCGGATTTCCGTGCCGCCTATCCCGCATGGCAGGCCCTCGAACAATTGCGCGACCCGGCCTTGATGTCGCGCTTCTGGCAACGGACAACCCGGTAATGGACAAGAACATTCTGATCGTAGGCGGCTCCTCCGCCATCGCCGCCGCCTGTGCTCGAGAATGGATCAAGGGCGGCGCGAACTTCATGCTTGCCGGGCGCCACGCGACGCGGCTCGAAGCCGTCGCTCAGGACCTGCGCGTACGCGGTGCTGGCCGAGTCGGCACGTTCGTGCTCGACGTGAACGATTTCGATCAGCACCGCCCCATGCTCGACGCCGCCATGACAGAGCTTGGCCGCATCGACATCGTTCTACTTGCGCACGGCACGCTCTCCGACCAGTCGGAGTGCGAACGCGACCCACAGGCCGCGGTGCGCGAGATCACCGTCAACGCCCTCTCGACGATCGCCCTGCTCACCCTGCTGGCCACCGTGTTCGAGGCACAGAAGAGCGGTTCGATCGCCGTTATCTCGTCGGTGGCAGGCGACCGCGGGCGCCCTTCGAACTACGTCTACGGCACCGCCAAGGCGGCGGTGACGACCTTCTGCGAAGGGCTGCGCGCGCGGCTCTTCAAGTCGAACGTGAAGGTCCTGACGATCAAGCCGGGTTTTGTGAACACGCCAATGACAGCTGGACTCGCGCTGCCGGGCCCGCTCGTCGCTTCGCCCGAACGCGTGGCGACAGACATCGTGCGCGCCGTGGAGCGCGGCAAGGATTCGATTTACACGCCGTGGTTCTGGGCAGAAATCATGCTCGTGATCCGCTCGCTGCCTGGTTTCGTATTCAAGAGGATTTCCCTGTGAGCAGCCCAGCAGCCAGCATGACGCTCAGCCGCTCGCGGCTCGTGTTCTGGTATGCGGTGTTCGCGGCCATTTCAATCGGCGCGAATTTAGGCAGCCAGAGCCTCGCGTTTCACCTGTACCAGGGCCTGTATGCAGTTCCAATTTCGGTCTGCGTCGGAACAGGCGTCGGGTTGGTCGTCAAATACCTGCTCGACAAGGCCTGGATATTCCGCTACGAGCACCGCAGCGTTGCACACGGTGTGCGGACGTTCACCCTGTACGTTGCCATGGGACTCGGCACCACCGTCGTTTTCTGGGCGGTGGAATTCGCCGCGGATGCACTCTTTCACGGGGAAATCGCGCGCCTTGCTGGTGGCGCACTCGGTCTGGTGATCGGCTATGTCACGAAATACCACCTCGACAAGCGCTTCGTTTTTTCCTGACCACGTGTGCGTTGCAGCACAGAGGCCCTACGCCGCCGTAGCTACGATGCGTTCCCGGACCGCGGACAGTGCGAGTGCCGCCCGCCCCGCACGACGCGCCAACAACTGGTCCACCTGTTCCTGCCCCGGCACGGAGAATGAACATGGCCACGCCCGCAGCACAACCTGTCCCGCTGTGTGTGGACCTGGACGGAACGCTAACGCGCACCGACCTGTTGTTTGAAGCCTTCTTTGTGCTCGTCAAACAAAGTCCACTGTCGATCTTTCTGTGCTTCGCCTGGGCGCTGCGCGGGCGTGCCTACCTGAAAGAGCAGATCGCACAGCGCGTGAACATCGACGTCGGCGTCCTGCCCTACAACACCGAACTACTCGCCTGGCTGCGCGACGAGCGAGCAAGCGGGCGCGACCTGTATCTGTGCACGGCGACTAACCAGCGCCTCGCCGCCCAGATCGCCGCACACGTTGGGCTCTTTACCGGCGTGCTCGCGAGCACGGTCAGCAACAACCTGCTCGGCAAGAACAAGGCGCGAGCGCTAGTTGAGCAGTTCGGTGACCACGGCTTCGACTACTGCGGCGATGCGCGTGCCGATTTGCCGGTATGGCGCCAAGCCCGCCAGGCAATCGTGGTGGGCGACAGGCACATCGCTGCTGCGGCCCGCAAGACAAATGTCGCCATTATCTTTTTCGAGCAAAAGCGCCAACTGATTCCGCTCGTGCTCAAGGAAATGCGCGTGCATCAATGGGTGAAGAACGTGCTGATCTTCGTGCCGCTTCTCACCGCACACCGTTTTACGGATCGTTCCGCGCTCGCTGCCGCCTGCATCGCGTTTCTCTCCTTCAGCCTGGCCGCTTCGTCGGTGTACCTGCTTAACGACATGCTCGATCTCGACGCCGACCGCCGCCACGCGCGCAAGCGCAGCCGGCCGTTCGCTTCGGGAAAGCTGTCGCTAAAATTCGGCATCGTGCTCACCGTTGCACTGCTCACCGCCAGCGGCGGCCTTGCGGCCCTCCTGCCGCCGGAGTTTTGCGCCGTACTGGCCGCCTATTTCGTGACTACTGTCGCCTACTCGTTCGCGCTCAAGCGCATGACGCTCGTCGATGTGTTCACGCTTGCTTGCCTCTACACAGTGCGCGTGATCGCTGGCGGCGCGGCGACCGGCATTCCGCTCTCGTACTGGCTGATCCTGTTCTGCGTGCCGATTTTCCTTTCGCTCGCAATGGTCAAGCGCTATGTCGAACTCGACGCGATCCTGCGCGAAGGCAAGACGGAAGCCGCGGGGCGCGGCTACATCACGCAGGACATCTCGATCCTGCGCTCTTTTGGCACCGCTTCTGCGTACCTCGCCGTGCTGGTGCTTGCGCTTTATCTGAACACACCGGAAATGAAGGCGCTATATCTCCATCCGCAGGCATTGTGGGCGACATTTGCGCTCACGCTCTTCTGGGTCAGTCGAATCTGGATGTGTGCATTCCGCGGCACGATGCACGACGACCCGATCGTGTTTGCGTTCAAGGATCGTACAAGCCTCGCCGTGATCGCACTGTCTGGCCTCAGCATGCTGCTTGCGATCTGAATCGCGCCAGCGACAAAAAGCTGGGCACGGAGCACTTCCCGTTACGGCGGCAAGTTCAGGGCGAATGCCCTCTGGCTGACGAACACATCCATGACACATGCGCACGAGTGCTCGGCTACGGCGCGCAGCACTCGCAAGTCGCGCGGTGTTTCGTATTAACATGATCGAGCGACGTACGCTGGCGCACAGACCCACTTACAACCATGCTCTACGGTTGAGCACTGAATCCGGCAGCGTGCGTGTGCGGCCGTCCGAAGAGCCTACGGACCGTGGACAGCGCTCGCGTTTTCGCTCTATGGACTACGTCGTAGTGGCTTCCCCAGGTTTCCCCAACGAATGCCCGAATCTGCGATCGACTTCACGATCAAAATCTGCGCGGCGACCGGTTAAGGAATTCGCAGACGGGATTCATGCTCAGCGATTTTCCCCCATAGAGTTTGACGGTCGTTAACCGAATTGGGGGCGTAATTGAAGCTAGATATGGCGAGCATTACCGAGGATAAAGCATGGCCTCTTTGGAGCTTATCTGCCGCCGCTTGTTTCTTACTAGTTCTCGCATTCAGCGGAACAAGCGGTTCGTTCTTCTGGGACTACCATGTCTATGAGAGAGGATTGAGTTGCTATTCGCAGGGACCAAACCCCTACGCGTGCGCATCGGGCGCCTTTCCATTTGTTTATCCGCCCGCTTTCCTCAAGGTATTTTCCGTTGTCGACTTCCCGACAGCATTTGCTTTCCTGGTACTAGCCTCGGCGGCAGGCATCGCCTGCGTTAGCCTGAGTCTCAAGTCTCAAATCCCCTATCACCGCCTGGCGCCTTGCCTGCTTCTCGGCTTCCTGATTGGCGGATCGGGCTTTGCTTCGATCCAGACGGGAAATATCAGCGTCTTCGCGCACCTGCTTCTCGTTTCGCTATCCTACTTTCTATACACGAGACGGTCGGTCTACACGTTGACGCCACATGCGATCGCGATCATATTATTTTCTGCCATAAAGCCCTACTTCCTTGCCTATGCCTTGCTCTACCTCTTCCTGCCCCGCCGCAGTTTGTTCGCATTCGTCGCAGTGCTGCTATCGGTTGCCGGCATCTACATTGCGCAACCTGCTCTCTATCCTCAGCTGTGGGCTGGATTCCAGGGCGCCATCTACAATCAGATCATCCAGCATGGGGATGCTGGGCTGACAATTTTCGGCGTTTTCTCCAAGTTTGGGATGGGGAAAGTCGGCTTTGCTCTCCATCTTCTCCTGATGCTTCTCGTTGTACTGATATCGGCAGCTCTTCGATACAGGCATGGGGAACGCGCTGTGCAGATCAACTCCGCCAGCGAGTTGTTTTATTTCCTCGCCATCCTCATTCTGCTCAACCCGAGGTTGATGTCGTATGATTTCAGCGGTTTTGCGGTTTGCCTCTATTTGTCCATGATCCTCTCGTCACGAGGCGATGGTTGGGTGGGCCTATTTTTGAAGATTTTCCCTTTCCTGACTATCCTGCCTCTATGCCTCGAAGGATTGTTTGATATTCGAGTGCATTCTCTAACCTACTACTTCCTCGCAACCTACGTCCTGCTGGTTGCCGCGGTGGCCTGCCATTGGTCCCCGCGCAACTCCTGGACAAAATCACCTGCCAGCGTTGGGCATGAGAAGTAATGCGCTGCCACTCGACGAACTCAGTCCCCTGACCCGGATTCAGGCCGATATCCATCACACGTTCGCACACCTTTCGCCAAGGTGGAACCCGCGCAAACGCATTCAAAGCGACTCCTCCAGAGCGCCGCGCTTCGTAAATATTGCCTGGCGCACCCACCGGCTAACACTTTCGGTGTATCGCACGGCAGGCTTCTCGATCAAGCGGAAGGTCGCATAGCTGACAAGAATCAGGACGGGAGTGGTCAGCAGGATCGTGAACCAGTGATCCAGAGGGCTGAACATTCTCGCGCTTCGCTTTCCAACAACAAGGTTGAAAAGCGTAAACAGAATGAACCCGTGGAGCAGATAGATGCTGTAAGCGAGCTCTCCTAGCATGCGGGATAGCTGGCTGGTCAAGGCTCCGAACAAGGAGGCGCCGCCCGCGATTACGGCAAAGCTCAGGGAAAGCAGCGCTAATGGGATCCGCGCATAGGTCGTCGGAAACAAGATGACCGCCCCGGTGATCGCGGCGATTGCAACGAGCGAGACAATCCTCTTCTGTGAAAGTCTGCGGAACCAGGCGTGACGACAAAGAAGTGCCGCAATGATCCCCCCAAGAAACGGTGCCAGCAATCTCAATTCCGCGTGAAAATGAACAAGGTCCAGCACGCCGACCAATCCGATTGCCATTACCGAAAACGACGGAATACCTCCAATCACGACTGCCAGCAGAGGCAGACAAAGATAGAATCCCCATTCATAGGCAAGTGTCCACGGCACGCCCGACAGGATGAGTCTCGTGCCCTCCACCCCGTTGATATCCGGCTCACCAAAACTTGAAAAGGCTAACCATCGCAATGCATTGACCGCCAGCGTCATAGGAGATTGCGCTAGCGAGAAACCCGACACGAAAGCGACAGCGGTGAAAAGGAGCAGCATGGCGAACAGATACAATGGCGTTAGACGCAGGACTCTGGATACATAAAGCTTTATCCAGTCAACTCCTTTCTCTTTGTCATTGATTATTTTTGTCGAAAATAAAAAGCCGGTAATCATGAAGAACAGGGACACGCTTGCCCGTCCGATATTTGCCATGAAATTCGACGGAGGAGAGTCAAACTGTGAGGTTCTGATGTAGAAGTACCATATGCAGGAATGGTGCACGAAAACGAAAAAAGCCAGGTATCCCCTCAATCCGTCAATCGTTGCAAAGCGTCCTGCAGCGTTGGGGGCACCGAATCGCCAGATCAAAACTTTGGCAGTCGCGAGTGCAAGGAGCACCGCGGCAAGAACTGGGAGGGGACTGGTCGGGCTTATCATTCTTTTTGACCTCTCTGTAGAACCAGCGCTGCGCGAGCAGCCGCGTCAGCATACTGGACCCTCCCACCAGGTTGCCTTCATGGGCGCCGTGGGTGGCGATCGCGACGCTTGCGTTGCTTTGCAAACGCCTCAATCGAGCGCTGCACTAAATCCGCACAGGAGGAAACTCGGCTGCGCCCAGATTCTCGATCTCGATGTAGGACGGTAGTTCGTTCGCGGCGCGCGAGTACAAACCCGCGGCCGTTTCGGAGAAGCCGAGTCGTTTGAAATAGTCGTGGCAGGTCGCATTTCTTCCGGTATCGACCAGTTCGGCGTGGACTTCCGAGCCCGACTTCAGCGCCAACCGTGTAGCAATTGCCCCGACGACCAACTCAGCGCCGAGCCCAAACACGCGGCACGACAGGACGACCTGGACGATCTTCTCGCCATTGATCAGGCAAACGGAGATGATGCCGTTGTCGATCAATTTGTCTCGCAGCGAAGAGACCACGCAGTACCCGCCCTGCGTTATGAACGCCTCGAACTCTGACCGCTCCCATCTTTTCCCAGTCGTATTGAATTGATTCGTCTTGTTGATAAGCTCGAACGCGCGATCGAAGTGTCTGGATTGCGGCGTCTTGATCAAGAAGAATGACTGGCGAAGCTGTAACGAAGCTAGCCACTCTTCCCGCGAGACACCATTGTTCGCGTCGGCACTGGCTTCGCGCTGCGAGATAGCGCGCACGAGTTCGGTGCGGCGCGCTGACTCTTCGGTGACAATGGGGACCTGCGTTTCGGCCGATCGCAAAATGATTCGCCGCCAGTCGTAGTGATTTCCGCCCAGACAACGAATGGCGGGGATCGCCGCCTTCACCTCCGACAACTCACGGTCGTTGTCGTCGATAAAGACACAGTTGCCCGGAAGCAGATTCACCTCCTTGAGGATTTCAAGGATGTTCTGCGACTTGGGCTTCCAGTTGATGCGCACGCACGCGAAGTCGTCCACGGTAATGGCGCCGCGCCAGATGGCGTTGAACCGTTCAATGGTGGGCGCTGCGTCATTCTTGCTGCAGATCGCCAGCAATCCCCCGCGCCTCTTGAAGAACAGCAGGGCCTCAGCGAGGCCGATGGGCCAGCCTTCGATGCGCTGTTCCAGGCTCACGCTCTCGCCTTCCGCTGCCACGCCGCGCCACATGGTGTCGTCGAGATCGACGATTATCAGCTTCACTGGATCTTGCTGCTCGATGACCTTGACTATCGCTTCAATCCGGGAAAGGAACGCAAGGGTAAATTCGCGGGACGCGACTTCATAAGTCACGATATTCCCGATTGCTTTAGGCGCAATCAACCGATTCGCGTCGAGCTTGAAGTCCCAATCGTTGATGAACGACGCATGCGAGCTGCTCAACAGGACATCATCCTGCAGGTGTCGGCGGCCAATGAAATTCAATATTTCATTGGCGTCGAGAAAGTAGCAATTATTCGTCTTGCGCACGGCGTCCGACAAAAGTCGGTTGATCTCCCGCACGAGATATCCAGGCGATGTCATACCGAATGGATCAATGAGATCGCCGTCGTAATTGAAGCTCGGCTCGAAAAACGACATGAAGACAACAGGAGCCGTCGTGATCTGCGCGGCGACCTGCGCCACCTTCTGGGCGACATACTCCCCTGTTCTTTCCAGAAAGGCGTGCGCTTCGTCGTCGGAACGCAGGCGTGAAAAAACCATGTCCACCACAGGTTCAGGCGTTTGCGTCACTTCGCCCAGAATGTGACGGAGCGTGAGATTCACGACGACGACGTCATCGGTTGGCGCGGCCTCCGGGATCGGTGCGTGACGTCTCGAGCCCATCAGTATGTGGCGGATCTTGTGCCCCGAGTTTGCGCTTCGCTTGACGAGCATCTCCACAGAACACGTGCCGAGCAGCAAAATATTGAGCTTGCGCGAATGGATCGCGAGCGACGTCGGTGGCAGCGGTAAATTGACCTGTTTATCGGCGACGGATGAGTAAAACAAATCGCGGACAAATTGACGCATTGGGGACCTCGCAGTCGAAACGTTCTCCACACGCTGCCGGTTGCGGCCTTGAGATTAGAGCAGAGCGCAGGTGCACCATCTGTGCGCCGACATACACAACCCCAGCCGGATGCAGCGCGCGACGTTTATGAACATCCTCGACATAACGAGGCCGCTCGGGGAGATATAAAGGGGAAGAACCAGCCCTTGACGAGAGCGTTGAACTTCGAGGGGATCAAACTGGAGGAGCAAGCTTACCGGGTCGCCGGCTATGACTTTTATTTTTTAAGGCCAATGCAACTCAAATCGGATAATCCTCAGCCCGGATGATCCGTTTCAACTGTTTGATTAAATTCACACCTCCCCACCCGATGACCAGCCTCGCAAACAGCGACGCCCAATCCTTGCTGGGCATCTCAATTTCTCTCAACAAAACTCGCTCAACAATGGCAAGCCTCAAGGCAATACTCATTTTCTTGTAAATCAGGACATTAAATATAAATGACGAGACATGCCCTTTTGACATCAGCTTGTTATATTTTTCGAAAAATTCGAGACTGGGTTCGCAACTGACCGCCTTCGATATTCTGGCGGGACTTTCGCTCAGGGAATACTCCACCAGTGCATCGTGCAAATAAACGAATACGCAGCCAGCCATTTCAGCTCGAATAGCGAAATCCCAGTCCTGATGACGGCGCAACGATCCATCGAAGCTGATCAGCGGGTACTGATGACGCCACATCATGATCGACGAGGTCTGGATATAGCCCCCTTCCAGCAGGACGAAGTCGAGCATCGGCTGGCCATCGTAGGGAGAGCGGTTACCCGGGATGCGCCGGCCCGCCTCCGTGAGCACGACATTACTGAAGAGTACCTTTGCTTCGTTGCCGGCAGGCTTGGGGCCGAATGCGGCGATGCAGCATTCGAGCTTGTTCGGGAGCCATCGATCGTCAGCGTCCAGGAAAGCGATCAGATCACCGGTGGCCTCCTCGATGCCCCGGTTTCGACACCACGCCGCCCCATGGTTCTCGCTTTCGCGAATCAGGCGCAAGACAATGTCGTCTCCACAACGACTCGGCAATTCGAACTGCATCCCCGATGCGTCATCGACGACGATGATTTCGCGCGGAACAACGGTTTGACTGGAAATCGATTCTATTGCCACCCAGAGCAAATCAAGGCTGTTGTAGTGTGGAATGATCACACTCACGTTGTAGACATTGTCAAAATCACGCCGCATCCCACACCTCGAATCTGAATTTCGACAACTTCCTCGTGCAAAGAGTAAAACTATCGGACTTGATCTGGTAGCACGTCAATCACACATATTCTTACCGTTCCTTACCGGGAACAATTCTCCTCCTGGAAGCTCAGCAATATTGCTTACATTAAAATTAACCATACTTTCAAATTCAATACATGGGCGATTGACACATCTTGCGCAACGGGTTTCGGACCAGGCTTTTCAAAATCCATTGAGCTGACGCAATTCAATAACGAACGCAACAGAAACGCGTTCTGGAAGCCCAAGCAATAGATGATTCGTCCGGCGCCGCATCGACTCGCAGGGACCATGCAGCCCAGCTACTTTCGGAGAGCCTCACAGGTTTTGTGTCGGCGCCTTGTTGCGGCAATTGCCGCGTAGACTCGTAGATCCCCGCACGGATGCCGCACGCAGTGCAGCGTAGTTGCATCATCGCTCTGATGAATCGTAGGCCGTATGGCAAGTCCTGTTCCGTGGGTTGCCCAACAAATCCGCGAGAGTTGTATCTGTACATTCTCTGGTGCGTATGCCGCTCCTTGCGCACTCAACCGGGTGGCGCGCGAAGCCCGTGCCCCACCGGCACTTCCCCACCGCAAGTCGAACCACGCCCTCAATGTCCTCGTCGCCACTCACGCCGCCAACCATGCAAGAAGTCCATGTCTGGCAATGGGACCTTGACGCCTGCTGGAGTGATTTTGACCGGTACTGGGACACGCTGTCCGCGCAGGAGCACGAGCGGGCCGGCAACTTTCGCTTCGAGCTGCATCGCCGCCGTTACGTGACCGGACGGGGAAGACTCAGACAGATCCTTGGCCGCTATGCCGCGCTCCCTGCGCGTACGGTCGCACTTGAGTATGGTCCGGAAGGCAAACCGTTTTGCACGAGTCAACCTTCTGGATGGAGGATCTGTTTCAATCTGAGCCACAGCGAGAATACGGCGGCGCTCGCCATTTCGAACGGCTTCGAAGTGGGCATCGATGTAGAACAGATTCGCCCGATCGAGGAAACCATGCCGCTCGAAGTCTTCTCCGCGTTCGAGCGCGAACAATTCGAGGCGCTCCCGGCATCAGAACGGCAGCCGGTGTTTTTTGAAACCTGGGCGCGCAAGGAGGCCAGCCTGAAAGCGCTCGGAACCGGCTTCATCCTGCCGCCGGAGCATTTCGAGTTCGATCTTGCCGTTCACGGCGACACGACACCGCGCTTCGTCGGCGGCGAGGCGCAGGAAGCCTCTCACTGGTGCATTCGCGCCCTCTCACTGAGACCGAGCTACGCGGCAGCGGTAGCAGCGCGCCATAGTGACTGGTCGATCGTCCCCATGAACTGACCTGATGGGGCCTCGGGCGCGCCGCCATCGTCGCGTCCGGCGACTCACCAAGGTTGTGCCGCGCACAACTCCACCCGCATATCGCACGTCTTCGGCTCCAAGCCATTCGCGCTCCGTGCGCCCGCGCCGCCACAGTGCGATGTGTTGCTGCAGCACATCGTGTGTGCGACGGCGAACGGATAGGCATCCCGCGGGAGTTTAACTTCCTCTTACAGCAAATTTCAGACATTGGAGACAAGCCAGCCGCGCAGGACCGCGGGCGGCTTGCGTATCCCGTGACCGGCAGCCGTTATCCGCAAAGGCAGCGTGTACATCGCCAGGCCTGGCTCAACCCCGGACCTTCGTCAAAATTGTGGGGGAGTAGCAAATGTCACACAGAGATGGACTTTCAGGCGTTTTGCCAGGCGGGACTGATCATGTGCCAGGCGTGGCAGCGCGCTTCGATGCCATATGTGCCGAGTTCGGCAATCGTCTCGCTGTCATTGACGCCACGGGCGAAGAAGATTACGCCGCCCTCGGCGAACGTTCGGCGCGGCTCGCAACCGTCCTGCATGAAATGGGACTGGAGCCGGGCGAGCGCTGCGCGATCATGGTTTCGCGCAGCCGCGACACGCTGGCCTTGATGCTGGCGATCCTGCGGCTGGGCGCCGTGTATGTGCCGCTGGACCGCGCCTATCCGAAGGCGCAGCTCGACTTCATCGTTGCCGATTGCGCACCCAAGCTCATCATCGCTGAAGCGGCGGCGCTCGCCAGCGTTGGCGAGCTGAACGGCGTCTGCGTCGATCTCGAGCATGTCGTGGCGGCGGCAGAAGCGGCCGAGCCCGCCCCGCTCCACGCGTGCAGTCGTGACGACGCGGCCTACATCATGTACACCTCCGGCTCGACCGGCAAGCCCAAGGGCGTGGTCGTGCCGCAGCGCGCGATTCTGCGCCTCGTGCAGGGCCAGACCTTCACCGAGCTTTCGCCCCACACGCGCTTCCTCAATCTCGCGCCGCTCGCCTTCGATGCGAGCACGCTTGAGATCTGGGGACCGCTCCTGAACGGCGGCTGTGCCGCCATCGTCAACGAGGTCCAGCCCTCTCTCGACACGATCGCGTCCGAGATAGCGCGACTCGGCGTTACCAGCGCCTGGTTCACGGCTGGCCTCTTCAATGCGCTCGCCGACTACCGGCTGGAAGCCTTTCTTCCGCTCAAGGAGGCGCTGACGGGCGGGGACGTGTTGTCCCCCGTCCATGTACGCAAGGTCATGGAGGCTCATCCGGGTCTGCAGATCATCAATGGCTACGGTCCGACCGAGAACACGACCTTTACCTGCTGCTACCGTATCCCGCGCGACGGCGAGGCACTCGCGAATGGCGACGCCATTCCCATCGGCTACGCCATCGCTGGCACGAGCGCCTACATCGTCGACGACAAGCTCGCGCCTGTTGCCGATGGAGAAGTCGGCGAACTGGTCACGGGTGGCGACGGCGTCGCGCTCGGCTATCTCAACCGGCCCGAACTGACGGCCGAGAAGTTCGTCGACGACGTTTTCGCTCCCGGCGCCAGGCTCTACCGCACTGGCGACCTCGTGCGCCGCCGCGAGGACGGGGCGATCGAATTTCTGGGCCGCAACGACCGGCAGATCAAGATTGCAGGCAAACGTATCGAACTCGACGAAATCGAACATGCGCTGCGCGTGTCGCCCGGCGTGGCCGACGCCGCCGTCGCAGCATTCGACGGCCGCATGGGCAAGGCCATTGCGGGCTTCGTTAAGGCCGACGCGGCGGATGCAGCAGGCCTGCTGAGCGAAATTCGCGCTCATCTCAGGTCCGCCCTGCCCGATTACATGGTGCCGTCGGAACTGCGTGTCCTGCCGGACTTTCCGCTGACGCCCAATGGCAAGATCAACCGCAAAGCGCTGCTTGCGGAAATCGATACGCAATCCGAAGCATCTGCAGGGACCTCGCCCGTGGACGATGGTGTTGCCGACAAGCTCGCGAGCGTATTCGAAGGGCTCCTCGGCAAACCCGTCGATCGCCGCGCGAACTTCTTTGACCTCGGCTTGCGCTCGCTCGATCTGATGCGCGCCCACGCCATCATCGCGCGCGACGTCGCGGCCAAGGTCGCGCTGGTGGATCTGTTCCGTCACCCCAACGTCGAGGCGCTGGCTGCGCAGCTGCGTACGACGCTCCCCGCAGCGAGCAAAGACGCAATCCTCCAGCGCCGAGGCGCGCAAGGGGGAGCCATCGCAGTCGTCGGCATGTCCGGGCGGTTTCCGGGCGCGCGCAATGTCTCCGAACTGTGGGCGAACATCCTCGCGGGGCGCGACTGCATCACGCATTTCGACGTGGCGGAACTGGAGGACAGTTTCGACGACAAGTCGCGCCGCGACGCGAGTTATGTCAAGGCGCGGCCGATACTGGCCGATGTCGATCACTTCGACGCCGGCTTTTTTGGCATGCTCGCGCGCGAGTCCGCGCTGACCGACCCGCAGCAGCGGCTGTTCCTCCAGATCGCCTGGGAAGCGTTCGAAGATGCCGGCTACGACCCGGCGACGATCGCCGGTGCCGTCGGGGTGTTCGCCGGCACGTCGATGAACACTTACTTCCTCAAGCACATCCTGTCCGATCGCGCGGTCATCGACGAGTTTACGAGCCAGTTCCAGATCGGCGAGTACCAAAAGCTCGTGGGCGCTGGGGACTTCGTCGCCACCCGCACCGCTTACAAGCTTGGGCTCACGGGGCCGGCCATCTCCGTGCAAACGGCATGCTCGACCTCGCTCACCGCGATCAGCCTCGCCGTCGAGAACCTGCGGGCGGGACGCTGCGACATGGCGCTGGCCGGCGGCGTCTCGATCACCTTCCCGCAAAAGCGCGGCTACTTCTATGAAGAAGGCGGCATGGGCGCGCCCGACGGCGTGTGCCGTCCGTTCGACGCCGATGCGAAGGGCACGGTGTTCGGCAGCGGCGCGGGCGTCGTCCTGCTCAAGCGTCTCGAAGACGCCATCGCCGACGAAGATCCGATCTATGCCGTGATCCGCGGCGTGGGCATCAACAACGACGGCTCCGACAAGGTCGGCTTCACAGCGCCGAGCGTCGACGCCCAGGCACGCGCGATCGCCATCGCGCATGCCGAGGCCGGCATCGATCCATCATCGATTGGCTATGTCGAGGCCCATGGCACGGCAACACCACTCGGAGATCCGATCGAATTCGCGGGCCTCGTGCAGGCGTTTCGCCTGGGCGGCGCCGAGGGCGGCCAGTTCTGCGCGCTAGGCTCGGCGAAGGCCAATGTCGGGCACCTCGACGCGGCCGCGGGCGTGACGGGTTTCATCGCCGCGTCGCTCGCCCTGCGCAACCGCACCTTGCCGCCGCTCACCCATTTTCGTTCGCCCAATCCTGGCATCGACCTGACCAGCAGTCCGTTTTTCTTCAATACGACCGTACGTGCCTGGGCTGATGGCGCCACGCCGCGCCGCGCTGGCGTGAGTTCGCTCGGCGTCGGCGGGACGAACGTGCATGTGGTGCTGGAGGAAGCGCCGTGCCATAACGCCTGCGCCGGGCAAAGCGAAGGGCTCCAGATCCTGCCGCTGTCGGCTCGCAGCACGCCGGCGCTCGAACGCGCGAAGGCGAATCTCGCCACGCATCTCGCTAGCCATCCGGAGATCGCGCTCGCCGACGTGGCCGCGACGCTGCAAACGGGACGCCGCGATTTCGCGCACCGCGCCGTCGTCGTGGCCGAGAGCGTGGAGCAGGCCCAGGCCAAGCTCCAGAAAGGCGCGATCGAAGCGCAAGCGCCACAGGCAGCGCCTGCGGTCGTTTTCATGTTCCCCGGCCAGGGCGCCCAGTATCCCGGCATGGGAGCCGCGCTCTATCGCACCGAGCCGGTCTATCGCGAGTGGATCGACAAGGGCGCCGAGGCGCTCGCGCCCCATCTCGGCCTGGACATCCGCACGATGCTGCTGAGCGAAGCCCCGGAGGGCGACGACACTCCGCATCCCATCCGCTCGACGATCTACGCGCAGCCGGCACTCTTCCTGGTTGAATACGCGCTGGCGCAATTGTGGATCTCGCGCGGCATCAAGCCGGCAGCCATGATCGGCCATAGCGTCGGCGAGCTGGTCGCGGCTTGCGTGGCGGAGGCAATTGCCTTCGAGGATGCGCTGTGCCTCATCGCGCAACGCGGCGCGCTCATGCAGTCGGCCGAACCGGGCGCGATGCTGGTCGTGCGCCTGTCGGAGGCCGAACTCAGCCCCATGCTGCCCGGCGACGTCGATCTCGCCGCGATCAATGCGCCGACGCTGAGCGTCGTGGCCGGCCCCTTCGCAGCCATCGAGGCATTCGAGGCCACGCTCAAGGCACGCGATATCGAACATCGACGTCTGCACACATCGCACGCGTTCCACTCGCGCATGATGTCGGGCGTCGTCGACGATCTGGCCCAGGTCGCGAACCGCCTGACTTTCGCTAGGCCGAAAATTCCGTACGTGTCCTCCGTGACCGGGCAATGGGCGGCGATGGACCAGCCGGTCTCGGGACAGTACTGGGCAAGCCATTGCCGCAATGTCGTGCGCTTTAGCGACGCGCTGGCCACGGTCACCGCAGAGGGCAAACCGCTGCTGCTCGAAATCGGCCCCGGCCGCACGCTCTCGACCTTCGTCCTGCAGGGCTTGCCCAAGGACCGGCATCAGGGCGCGATTGCCTCGCTGCCCGATTTCGCGACGCGCGAGCGCGAGCTTGCCGTCCTCGCCGAGGCAACCGGGCGCCTGTGGCTGAACGGCGTCAAGCCGAACTGGAAAACGCTGCGGACTGAAACTGGCCGCCGCGTATCGCTCCCGACCTATCCCTTCGAGCCGGAACGGCACTGGATTGATGCCCCGGCAACCGCCTCTTCAAGTCAGCCAACGACCGTTGCCCCAGCGATTGCCGCGCAAGCCTCGTCCGAAGCCCTAAACGATATTCCTCAGACCGCCATGACCCAAACCGTCCAAATCGACCGCAAACCGCGTCTCATTGCCGAACTGGCGTCGCTGCTCGCCGAAATGTCCGGCGAGGCGCCGGATACTTCCAATCCGGACGTGACCTTCTGGGATCTCGGTTACGACTCGCTGTTCATGGGGCAAGTGTCCCGGCAGTTGCGCCGCCGCTACGACGTCACGATCAGCTTCCGGCAGATCATGAGCGACTATCCGACGCTGCCAGCTCTCGCGCAGTTCCTCGACGGCGCCATGCCGCCCGATCCGGAAGTGCCCGCAGAGGCCGCGCCGGTTGCAGCACCTGCCGCTGCGCCGGTCGCCGTTCAAACAGCGGCCGCGCCTGTCGCCGTTGCCGCCGCACCGGTGGGTGCGCCTGTGGCTGTACAGATGGCCGTTGCGCCGGCCACGGGCGACCTCCAGTCGGTGATCCGCGACCAGCTCGCCGCGATGCAGTCGGTGATGGCGCGCCAGCTCGAGGTGCTGCAAGGCGCGCCGCTGGCCGTGCCGCAGCCCGCCGCGGCCCAGATCGTGGTGCCCGCAGCCGTCGCAGCCGCCCCGGTCGTTGCAGCGGCAGCGCCCGCACCTGCCGCCGCGCCCGCGCGCTCCGCCGGCCCCGAGATCAAGTTCGAGGAGAACCGCCCGTCGCGCTTCACCGCGTACAAGCCGGGCGCCGCGCACTCGGCCCAGATAACCGACGCCCAGAAGTCATTCATCACCGACCTCGCCGCGCGCTACTCGGCGAAAACCGCCACCTCCAAGGCTCGCACGCAGTCGTACCGGGCGGTGCTTGCCGATCCGCGCACCGCCAGCGGCTTCCGCGAGGAATGGAAGGAACTCGTCTATCCGATCGTCGCGCAGCGCTCGAAGGGCTCGAAGATCTGGGACGTGGACGGCAATGAGTACATCGACGTGGTCAACGGCTACGGCCAGACCGCGTTCGGCCACACGCCCGATTTCGTGGTCGAGGCGGTCAACGCGCAATTGGCGGAAGGCTTCGCGATCGGACCGCAGTCGCCGCTCGCGGGCGAAGTCGCGCAGATGTTCTCCGAGATGACGGGCCATCAGCGCGTCACGTTCTGCAATACCGGCTCGGAAGCCGTGATGGCGGCAATGCGCCTCGCGCGCACGGTGACCGGCAAGGACAAGGTGGTCTGCTTCGACGGCGACTATCACGGCCAGTTCGACGAAGTGCTCGTGAAGCCGGGCAGCGAAGCGGGCGTGCCGCGCGCATTCCCGCTCGCGCCCGGAATCCCGCAGACCTCCGTGGGCAACATGGTCGTGCTGCCGTATGCCCGTCCGGAAAGCCTCGAATGGATCAAGGCCAACATCGACGACATCGCAGCGGTCCTGATCGAGCCGGTGCAGTCGCGCCATCCGAATTTGCGTCCGAGGGAGTTCGTGCAGCAGTTGCGCGACGTCACGGCGGCCAATGAGTCGGCGCTGATTTTCGACGAGGTCGTGACGGGCTTTCGCGTCCATCCGGCCGGCATGCAAGGCCTGTGGGGCATCCAGGGCGACATGGCGACCTACGGCAAGGTGGTCGGCGGCGGCCTGCCCATAGGCGTGCTTGCAGGCACCACGCAGTACATGGATGCGCTCGACGGCGGTCAGTGGCAATTCGGCGATGCTTCGGTGCCCGAAGTTCCGCCTACGTTCTTCGCGGGCACGTTCGTGCGCCATCCGGTGGTGCTGGCCGCAATGAAGGCGGTGCTCCTGCACCTCAAGGAAGCCGGCCCGGCACTGCAGGAAGGGCTCGGCGAACGCATGAACGGTCTCGTGCAACGCGTCAACGCGCATCTGGAGAAGGTCGGCATCGCCACGCGGGCGGAGTCGTTCTCGAGCTGGTTCTACGTGAATCTCGCGGGCGAGGATCGCCTCGGCAGCCTCTTCTATCCGTATATGCGCTATCTCGGCGTGCATATCATGGAAGGCTTCCCCTGCTTCCTGACGACGAGCCATTCGGACGAGGACATCCGCAAGATCGGCGACGCCTTCGTCGCGAGCATCGACGCGCTCCAGCGCGTCGGTATTCTCGGCGGCGCGCAGGACGCAGCCGCTTCGACTGCGCAAGCCGAACCGGCGCTCACGCAGTCCGCGCTCACCGAGCCGCAGAAGGAAATCTGGATGTCGGCCCAGCAGGGCCACGAGGCCTCGCTCGCGTTCAATGAGTCGTTCACGCTCGAACTCAATGGCAAGCTGAACGAGGCCGCTTTCGAACGCGCCTTCGCCGCGACTGTCGCCCGTCACGATGCGCTGCGCGTGCACTTCTCACGCGTTGGCGACACGATGTTCGCGGAACCGACGACGACCGTTGCGCTGGTCCCCATCGACCTTTCCACCCACGCGGATCCGGCGGCCGAGCTGAAGGCCATTATCGACGCCGAAGCCCGCGAGGTCTTCGACCTCACCCGGGCGCCGCTCGCGCGCGCCGCGCTGGTGCGCCTCGAAGCGCAGAAGTGGGCGTTCGTGTTCACGGCGCATCACATCGTCTGCGACGGCTGGTCGATCAACATCATCCTGCGCGATCTGGCTGCGCTCTACGCCGCAGAAGTCTGGGGCACGCAGCCCGAACTCGACGAAGTGCAGAGCTTCCTCGCCTTCGCCAAGGCGCAGGACGAAATCGGCGTCGATAAAGAAACGCGTGAATTCTGGATGAATGTCCATCGCGACCCGGCGCCGCAAGCCGATTTGCCCGGCGATCGCCCGCGCCCTGAGCGCAAGAGCTTCAATGGCGCCTCGACGACCCGCCATCTGGGCGCCGACCTGCTCAAGCAGGTCAAGACCGCCTCCTCAAAGCAGGGCTGCTCGCTGTTCGCCACGTTGTTCGGCGCGGCCCAGGTGCTGTTCGGCCGTCTGTCCGGCAATGACGATGTCGTGATCGCCGCGCCGATGGCTGGCCAGTCGCAAGCGGGTGAAGCGCTGCTGGTCGGGCACTGCGTGAACTTCCTGCCGCTGCGCGTGAAGTTCGATCGTGAGAAGCCTTTTGCCACGCACATGAAAGCGGTGCGCGACCACCTGTACGACGCAGGCGACCGGCAGAACTACACCTACGGCGCGCTCGTGCGCGACCTCGGCATCAAGCGCGATCTCAACCGGCTGCCGCTGACCGATCTGCAGTTCAACCTGGAAAAGGTCGACGGCGAACTCGACATGGCGGGCGTCACCACGCACTTCGCGCCGAACGCGAAGGCCTACAGCAACTTCGATCTGTTCCTGAACGTGATCGAATCGGCGCAGGGCCTGCGTCTCGATTGCGACTTCAACACCGACGTCTATGACGAAACGACGATCCAGCGCTGGCTCGGCTACTACGAAACCCTGCTGACGGCGATCGCACGCGACGCCGAGACGCCGATCGCAGCCCTGCCGCTGCTCAGCGATGCCGAAATCCACCGTCTTCGTGACGAGCTGAACGCCTCTCAGCGCGACTTCGATCTCTCGCAGACGACCCCGGCGCTGATCGCCGCGCAAGCCTGGCAAGCCCCGGATACGACAGCCGTATCTGACGACTCGACGAGCCTGACCTATGGCGAACTCGATGCGCGCGCCAGCCAGATCGCCCGCCGGCTCATGGCGGCGGGTGTCGCGTCAGGCTCACGCGTCGCCCTCGCGATGGAACGCAGCGCCTTGATCGTGGCGGCCATGATCGGCGTGTGGCGCGCGGGCTGCGCCTACGTGCCGCTCGACATGACGATGCCGCCCGCACGCCTGCGCCAGATTCTCGATGGCGCCGGCATCGCCGCGATCCTCAGCGATGAGGCAAGCCTCACGGTGCTGGAACCGGGCGCGCATCGCGTGCTCGACGTCGAGGCGCTCCTCGCGCAGGACGACGACGAAACTGTGGCGCTGCCCACCGTAACGGACGCGGATTCGGCCTACGTGATCTTCACGTCGGGCTCGACGGGTCAGCCCAAGGGCGTGGAGATCGGCCATCGCGCGCTGAGCAACTTCCTGCTCTCGATGGCGCGCGCGCCGGGCTTTACGGTCAGGGACAGCATTGTCGCGGTGACGACGTTCTCCTTCGATATTTCGGGTCTCGAGCTGTTCCTGCCGCTCATCGCCGGCGGGCGGACCTTCATCGCCGGCCACGCGGAAGTGCGCACCGGTTTCGAGCTGGTCACGCGCCTGAAGGAAGAAGCCGCCACCGTGCTCCAGGCGACGCCTTCGCTGTGGCGCATGCTGCTCGAGGCCGGCTTCAAGGCGCCGAAGGGCTTCAAGATCCTGTGCGGCGGTGAGCCGTTGCCGCGCGACCTCGCCGACGACCTGCTCGCGACCGGCGCGGAGGTGTGGAACCTCTACGGCCCGACCGAGACGACGATCTGGTCTTCCGCCTCGCGTGTCGTTGCGAACGCACCGGTGATGATCGGCGCGCCGCTCGCCAATACCGACCTGCACGTGCTGACCGACGACCTGCGTCTGGCGCCGGAGGGCGTGAGCGGCGAACTGTGGATTGGCGGTGAGGGCCTCGCGAAGGGCTATTTCAACCGCCCCGACCTGACCGATGCCGCCTTCAAGTCGGTTGCCATCGAAGGCGCTGCGCCGCGCCGGCTCTACCGTACCGGCGATCTTGCGAAGCGGCTCGCCGACGGCTCGCTCCAGCACCTGGGCCGTCGCGATCAGCAGATCAAGCTGCGCGGCTTCCGCATCGAGATCGAGGATATCGAGGCCACCCTGCGCAAGGCTCCGGGCGTGGCCGCAGCCGCCGTCGCCCTGCATACCGTGGGCGACAGTCCGCGGCTCGTAGGCTACGTAGTCGGCGCCGGCTCCGACAAGCTCGATCAGAGCGCGGTCGCGGCGCACGTCTCCGCTCAACTGCCGTCCTACATGGTGCCGACGCTGTGGATGACGCTCGAAGCCCTGCCGCAGACCAGCAACGGCAAGCTCGACCGCAAGGCCCTGCCCGTACCGACCGCGGACATGGTGGCCGTGCCGGTGCGCCAGCCGCATGCTGCGCTCAAGGTCGTGCCGCAAGCGCCGGCGCCGGTCGAATCCGCAGCGAGCGACGCCGAGGCGAGCGAACCCGCGCAAATCGTGGTCACCGCAGCCGAACCCGTGGCCATGACGCCGACGCAGTCCACCATCGCCGCGATCTGGGGCGAGGTGCTCGGCCTCCAGCAGATCGGTATCGACCAGAAGTTCTTCAGCCTCGGCGCAGACAGCCTGCAGCTCTTTCGCATCGTCGCGCGAATGAACGAACGCGGGCTGGGCGTGGATGCACGTCAGCTCATGAAGAACGTCACGATCGAGCAGTTGGCGGCAAGCCTCGATGGTGCAGTGGCTGAAGAGCTGGTTGAGGCTCCTCCCGTTGCACGTCCCTCGATCCTCAACTTCAAGCGCAGGATTGCCGAAGGAGCCTGATCGATGAACTCGATAGCCTTGAATATCGCGCCTGTGCAGGAGGTCGAGGCGGGCCACGCCCTGTTCCCGGCGACCGCCTGCCAGGTACGCTACTGGCACGAGCAGAAGGCGTCGCCGAAGGCCTCCGCGCTCAACATCGCCTTCCGGCTGCAATTGTCGGGGCCGCTCACTGCCGCGAGCATCGAACAGGTGCTCGGCGAACTGGTCGCGCGGCACGAGATCTTGCGCACCGGCTTCCTGATGACCGGCGCGGGGCTGCGCCAGCAGGTCTGGAGCCGCGCTCCCTTCCGGCTCGAGGTGGTGGATCTCCGCGGTCTGGACGAACAGGCCGCGCTGGCCGAGGCCCAGCGCGTGGGTCAAGAGCAGGCACGTACGCCTTTCGAGTTGTCGTCCGCGTCCTTCTTCCGGGCTGTGTGGTTGCCACGGTCGGCCACGCAAGGCGAGTTGCAGCTGACCTTCCATTCGCTCGTGATGGACGGCTGGTCCTTCGCGATCCTCGTGCGCGAACTCGTGGAAGGACTCGCGGCGCTTCACGCGGGCCACGATCCCGATTACGCCGACGTCGACCTGCACCATGGCGATTACGCGCTATGGAAGGGCGAGTTCCTGGCCAGCGGCGCAATCGATCGCGCTCGCGTCCATTGGCGCCAGGAGCTTAAAGGGTTCAGCCGCTTCGACGTGAAGGGCGACCGCCCCCGGCCACCGGAGCGGCGCTTCCAGGGCGTCATTCGCTCAATTCTGTTGCCCGGCGAGATGAGCGAGCGTCTAATCGCTGCCGCCAAGGCGCAAGGCGTGACGCTCTTCAGCGTGGCGGCCGCGGGCCTCGCGATGTCGCTCCAGAAGACGACTGGGCAGCCCAAGGTCGCCATGGGCACGCAGATGTCCGTGCGCGATCAGCAAGAACTCGAAGGCGTAATCGGGCCGCTCATCAACACGGTGATCCTGCGCCTCGATGTGACCCAGGGCAGCACGCTTGCCGATGTCACCGCACAGTGCGGCGCCAAGCTCAGCGACGCCATCGAGCATCTGCACCTGCCGTTCGAAGAGATGATGGAAATGGCCGGCGAAGTGTCGGTTATGAACCGGCCGCCGCTATGCTCGGTCAACTTCGCTCTGCAGCAAAGCTTCGTCGGCATGGGCGACGAGGTGCGCCGCCAGGATTTCGCCGCGACGACTTCGCCCTCCTTCAACGCGGGCGCGCTCTACGATCTCAACTTCTTCATGGTGCGACGCCCGGAAGGCTGGCGCATCTCCTGTGAAGGCGACACGGACCTCTACGACATCGAGACGATCGACCGGTATCTGGCGAATTGGCGCGAGGTGCTCGAAACCGCCGAAGTCGCGCCGCAGCGAGCGCTGGAGCAAGCTGCCGCCGGTAACGACACGGCTCAAGTCGCGGGGGGCGTCGGCGTCAGTGGTTTTATGAGCCGGGCCGAGCTGGAGGCGAAAGCGCACAATATCGTGCGCTTCAACGACGAGGGTTCGCAAACGCCCATCATCGTGCTCAACAACATCGCGGTCCTCTATGAGCTGGCCAAACAGGTCGGCGAGGAGCGGCCCATCGTCGATGTTCCGATGGTGCCGAAGACGCCTCAGCCCAACTTTCCGTTGCGCGCTTTCGAGGATCTCGCCGCGGATGCCGTGCGACTCATCAGACTGATCCAGCCAAAAGGCCCGTACATCCTCATGGGTTACTGCGTGCTCGGCGCGATGGCGCTGGAGGCGGCCCACCAGTTGCGCCGCGAGGGCGAAACAGTGGAGCTCGTCGTCCTCACCGACTCCTGGTGCCCGGGGTATCGGGAGACGATGCCCTGGTACGATCGCCTGTTGCGCAAGCTGCAGGTGCGCATGGACGACATCCCGCGCGACTTCCGCCTCGCGAGACGTGGCGAGATGTCCATGATTGCGTTCCTCCAGCAGTTTCGGACCGTGCGCTGGCTTCGTCTCACACAGCTCGCCGTAAAGTTCGGTTTCCTGAAGAACGATAGCGCGAACAACATGATCGACGACAACCTCTGGTATGGCCGCAATATCGGCTATCTGCGCGAGCAGCAGGTCCGATATCGTCCGAAGTCCTACGACGGCAATGTCCAGATCTTCCGCAGCGGGCAGGTGCTCAAGGGCCGCCTGTTTGCGCACGACATGGGCTGGGGCGAAGTGGTCAGCGGCAAACTGGTCGTCACCGAGGTTCCCGGCATGCACAACCAGATGTTCCGCGCGGCCGGCGCGGCGGTCATGGGCAAGCAACTGCTTGAGCGCTTCGTCGAAACTACGCATCACAGACAAGAAAGCGCCCTTGAAGAGTCATGATCTCGAAGCGTCACGCCAGGGCCGCCTATGTCTCGTTCGCGTAGAGTTTTGCTGGTCGCACTTTTCGGCGCACTGTCCGTCACCGGCCTTTTCGTGAGACTGGCTGTCCCAGGCCTGTTTCGCCGTGCGCCAGTCGCGGTGGCAACTGCGACGGAACTACCATCTGCAAGGATACGATTCGCAGTGCTCGGAGACTCCGACAGCCAGTCGTACCACGACACACTCATGTTGGGCGATCCTCGCGCGCGAGGGGGCCACTGGCGCGCGACCACCTGGCAGTGGACCGAGGTTCTCGACCAGTTGCGGGGAGACCAGATCGACCAGGGAAAATGGGGCGTTTGGGGAACCGGGAAGTATCGCGCCGTTCTTGGTGAAGCCTTCGGCGCCCTCGCGCGCACGCCCGCGAAGGAGGATTACCGCTACAACTTCGCGATTAGCGGTGCGACGTGCGACGAACTCATGGGGCACTCGCAGCGCCAGGCGATTCGTCTCGTCGATTTGATGGACACCGAACCCCAAGCCTGGCGGGGCGGTATCGTATTCATCCGGACCAGTGCAAACGATCTCGGCAGCCACGAGTTTCTTGACCAGTTGTCCCGCGATCCGGCCGCGCCGCGCCCAATGGCCGCGATCAACGCCTGCATCCAGGCAGTCGACCAGGCCGTGGCGCTGATCCGCAAATCTCACCCGGACACTTACATCGTACTCTCGGCTGCAGGCAGCAACGCAGACTGGTCGGGCGAGTTCGACAGCTGGCAATCTGCGAAAGAGATCGCCAATATCGATGCTGGCATTGATCGCTTCAACAACGGCTTGCGCGCGCTCGCCGCGGCGGACCGCCATGTCTACGTTATGGAAGATGGTGCGTGGTTCAGAAGCCTGTGGGGCCACCGTGACGATCACGGCCGCCCGAACTACAAGACGGTGCATCTAGGGCCTGGCTGGGCCATTACCAATACCTCCGGCGATGACCCGCACAATGCAGTCCTCGCGGACACGCATGCGGGCGTAGTCTGGAATACGCTTTGGACGCAGCACCTTGTCGTTTCGCTGAACGCCGCATTCGGGCTGCACATCACTCCGATCACGGATGCCGAAGTGATCGACTTCCTCAGGCCAAGCTTCAGAGCCTCCGATACCACCCCGGCGACTGGCCGTGAACCGGTCAAAGATACCGTTCATTCCGGGTAAACGCCCAAACGTACCTGGATGTTCGTCAGCGCACATCTGGTCGATAAGCACGATAGTAGCCTGCAAGCACTACCCTCTAACCTGCAAAGGTGTGCCATGTCTGTGACTAGCAATGGTGCAGTGTTGGCCGAAGCACCACCCCACCTGACCTCAGACGGAAAAATCCTGCACGCTTGCAATCAGGAATTCAAAAGCAACTTCAATCTGCATCCGTTCAAATTCAATCATCTGTTGCATGAAAGCGGCTTGTTCGAGATTCCCAGGATCGCCGAGCTCGCGCAGCGGATGCTTGAAAAGAATGGGAACGTCCGTGCGATCAACTTCAAGAATAGTTCGCTGGAATCCCGATTCAGCGCCATGCCGCATAGCACGCGGCTGAAAGAGGCGTTTGCGAGCGTTCACGAAAACGACTCCTGGATCAAGCTGACTCAGGCACACCTTTACGACGCGGACTACGCCCATATCCTCGACTCGATTACAGCCGAGCTCGAGGAGCTGTCCGATTACCCGCTGCGCAGCGACATCACCCTGGTGACGATGACACTGTTGGTCTCCTCGCCAAAGATCTCGACGCCCTTCCATATCGATCACGAAACCAACTTCCTTTTTCAGTTGCAGGGTTCAAAGGACGTCTGTCTTTTCCCGGCTACCGATCGCGAGCTGGTGCCCGACCAGGAGGTGGAGCGGTACTACGCCGGCAACTTCGAGGCCGCGCGGTATCGTCGTCAACTGCAGAGTCGCGGCACCGTCTTCCGGCTCAACCCTGGCGAAGTGGTGCATCACCCCTCATTGGCGCCGCATTGGGTTAGGAATGACGACAACGTTTCGGTGAGTATCAGCATCAATTACTGCATGAGGTCGCTCGAGCGACGTGCGCGGGTTTATCAGGCCAATTACGTTCTGCGCATGATGGGGCTGAAGCCGTTGCCGCCCGGCGTTTCACCGTTGCGCGACAGCTTGAAAAGAAAGGTCATCTCGACGCTGGAGCACCGCCACCCTAAAACGTTCGCGGAAGTCGTTCACTCGCCGGTGACCCGATTGAAGTCCCCGCTGAATGCGGTTCGGCGGCTGGTCAAACGCTGAATGCTCGCGATTAAATCGTTACGCCAGTCGGATAACCGCGGCATCTGCGCGAGGTAACCATGGACTACGTCGGCCGCCCTCACTTTCTGGTTCCGGAAACGCTTCTGAGGGAAGCGCCAAGCTCGCCGGCAGGCGCGCGTGAGACGACTGCCCGGTCCAGTCCTGCGCTAGCGCAGGCCCCCTCGGCTGGCGAACCCTGCCTGCTGTCGCTCGTCGTGCCGTTCTATAACGAAGAGGAGATGATCGGGGCGTTCTTTAGCGCGGTCATTCCCGTGCTCGAAGCGATCGACGGAACGCAGTTCGAAATCGTCTGCGTCAACGACGGCAGCCGCGACGAGACACTGCGCTTGCTAGTCGGCATGTCGCAGGAAGATGCTCGCATCCGTGTCATCGACCTGACGCGCAATTTCGGCAAGGAAGCAGCGCTTTCGGCAGGCCTTGACGAGGCGCGCGGCACCATCGTGATCCCTTTCGACGCCGACCTGCAGGACCCGCCTAAAATCATTCCTTCGTTGGTAGAGAAATGGCGCGAAGGCTACGATGTGGTCGTCGCCAAACGCGTCAACCGACTCACTGACTCCTTCCTGAAGCGTCAGACCGCGGCCATCTTTTACCGGATCCACAATGCGGTGTGCGACACGAAGATCCCGGAAAACGTGGGTGATTTTCGCTTGATTACAAGGGAGGTCGTGGACGCGCTCAAACTACTCCCCGAAACACGCCGCTTCATGAAGGGCCTGTTCGCCTGGGTAGGTTACCGGACTGCAGTTGTTGAATACGTACGCGAGCCTCGCGTTGCCGGCAGGTCGAAATTTTCGGGCTGGAAACTCTGGAACTTCGCTCTGGAAGGCTTTACCAGTTTCAGCACGCTGCCGCTTCGTGTATGGACTTACGTCGGAAGCTTCGTGGCGTTTGGCGCCATTCTATATGCGTCATTCCTTATCGTGCGGACCCTGATTCAAGGGGTCGCTGTACCAGGCTACGCCTCACTGATCTCGGCCGTGCTCTTGCTCGGCGGCGTTCAATTGATCGGAATAGGCGTACTTGGGGAATATATCGGCCGCATCTACTACGAATCGAAGAAGCGACCGGTCTATCTGATCCGCAGCCGGTATCAATCTGCAGGCGCCAACGATGCTTGATCTGCGCATGGCGAGAAGGTTTGCGCTCTATGCTGGCGTCGGCGCAATCGGGACGGGTGCGCAGTACGCGATCCTGATTGCGATGGTTCGCTCCGGTTGCGCTTCGCCAGCCATCAGTTCGATGGCCGGGGCGGCCGTCGGCGCAGTCGTCAATTACAGCCTCAACCGCCGGATCACGTTCAGAAGCAACACCAACCCCCTGTCGACCGCACCGAAGTTCGCCGTCATCGCCTTGCTCGGCGTAATGGCAAATGGCGTGTGCATGAAGTTCTTCGCAACGATTCTTGGGGTGAACTATCTGATCGCGCAGATGCTAACGACCGCCCTCGTTCTAGGCATGACCTATCTGTTCAACTCGGCGTGGACGTTCAATGAAGCGGGCCGCTTTTCCGGTACGTCCCGCAGTGCGTCTAAAACCACCCCGTTCAGCAAGATCCCGGCGCACGACGACGCACCCTCTTCCTGAACACTGCCCAACCATTGCATCGTCACTCGATCGAAAACGGCGTTGTCCAACGCACAGAGGGATTGGGCGTTCACCAGATACATTCGTCGCGTAGCTACACGGACGCACGCAAGCCGTCCGGACCCTTCAAGTAATGGCCGGAACGACGTCGAACGAGGAACGATACCTCGACGGATATTTGGCGTTAAGGGCTCATTTTGCAGTTCGGACCGCAGGGCCGTTAGCTCCCTCGTCTATTGATCTTCTGGCCGCGAGCGCGGAGGTGCTTTCATGACAATAAAATGGCCGCCGGGGAATGTTCATCTCGTCCTTTCCTGGATCGTCATTGGCATACTCGGGATCGTAGAAGGAATTTACGGTCGGACGCAGTATTACGGCGACTGGATCTCCTATCTCAATGTCAGCTGGGCCGTCACGCACGTCGACTGGCGAGAGATCTTCAACCCTTTCTGGAACCCCGGCTATCCCGCCGTAGTTGCCGGAGCGCGGGCGTTGGCCGCGCCGACTCCGGAGGGGGAATGGTATGCGATCACGGTCGCAAACTGGCTCATCTACCTGATCGCTTACGCGTCCTGGCGTGGTCTGATCCGCAATGCCCTCGCGCTGTATTGGCCTGGTTCGCTTGCGCTGATCCAGCATCCCTTTACGATCTGGATCGGAGTTTGCATTTTTCTAGGTGCCTGCCTCGGGCTCGACACTGTTTCGGCCGTGTGTCCGGACATGCTCGTAACCACAGGTTTCCTTCTTGGTTCGAGTCTACTTCTCGCGCTGATCCGTCGTGGAGACCTTTTGTCAGCGTCCTTGCTCGGTCTGGTTCTTGGTATCGGTGTCTGGGTAAAGGGCGTATTCACTCCGTTCGCTTGTCTGTTTCTTTTCACGCTCCTTGTCTATTGCTGCGCGCGAGGCCGCCTGTGGCGACCCTTCGGTGTGGTTGCGGGCGTTTTCGGTCTTTTCTTTGCCACCTATATCGCAGGGATCTCCTGGTCCTATGGCGAATTTACGCTTGGCGCCTCCGGTGCCTTGAATGTCCCGTGGCATGTCAACGAGCTGCCTCATCTGACTAATTGGCAAGGTGGACCAGAGCAGTTCGGCCGGCCGATCCACCCGACCAGTCAACTCGTAGCGGGCCTGCCAGCTTTCGGCTTTGCAACACCTTTCCATACGACTTACCCTCCCTATAACGACATCGCATACTGGTACCAGGGCTTTCGATCATTCTTCAGTCTGAAGCTGGAAGTCATCGCGATGGGCCGATCGCTGTGGAGCTTGCAGCAGATACTCCGGCAACATCCGAGCGTACTTGCCGTGGTCGCGGCTTTCGCGCTCTGCCTCGCAAGGCGGTCGTGGCGAGCGTCACTCCTCAATGCAATGACCCGAATGTGGCCATTGCTGTTGCCGGCTGTCGCAGGCTTTGGCACATATTTTCTCGTTCACGTCGAAGACCGCTATCTCAGTGCGTTTGTGATGGTCATGGCGCTTCTGTCCTGTGCGCCGTTAATGGACCTGAAGCTACCTTCGCGTCGCCAGCTCACTACCGCTCTCGTCATCATCTATGGTGCGGGCGCCCTCGGCGAACTTGTGCTGACCGATGGGCCTTCGTTCAATGCGGCGTTTCGCCGTGCGGACTTTCACGACGACCCGCGATGGCAGATTGCGAACGCGCTGGCGGCCTCAGGGCTACAACCGGGCGACGCAGTGGCCGTCATCCGGGACAGCGCTCCTGCCGTCAGGGTCAGTTGGGCCTATGTTTCGCGCCTGCGCATCGTCGCCGAGTTCGGCGCTCTACCGTACCGTATCGAACCGGAAGACCGTAATCGCTTCGATCGTAAGGACGAAGCCCTCTGGCCGGATTACAGTGAAATGTTTTGGATGCAACTTACGCCGCAACAGCGTGAGCAGGTGATGAACGCGTTTTCTCGAAGCGGAGCGCGAGCAGTCGTGTCGCTTTCGATGCCGAAAACGCCGTCCGATCCTGGCTGGGTACCGCTAAAGGGAACGACGGCCTGGCTTTACACGTTTTCCCATGTCGGCAAATAGATCTTTGGCCGTAGCAGGCCCGCTGAAAGCGGGCCGCAGCCTTGCGCCCCGCGCCTTACCGAGCACGAACCACCGACTCAGCCGATTCGCTCCACCAGTTCTCTCCAGCTAGCGAGTATGGGCTCGCG
This sequence comes from Paraburkholderia sp. CNPSo 3272, assembly GCF_024206495.1. Taxonomy (GTDB): domain Bacteria; phylum Pseudomonadota; class Gammaproteobacteria; order Burkholderiales; family Burkholderiaceae; genus Paraburkholderia. The sequence goes on from NZ_JAMBPQ010000022.1 coordinate 75,479, forward strand.
CGCAAAAGTGCGGAGATGCGCGCGCGCTTGGGAAATTCGCCGACTACGCTCCTCGCCAGACAGTTCGGCTAGCAAACGCATACCATACGCGATGGATTCCCGGGCTAGCGGATCAGCGCACAGCATTGCGTCTCCCCCCACTTCCGTGAGGATACTCGCGCGGGAAACCAGACACGGCAAGTCATACTCGATCGCCTCTATCACTGGCATTCCGAACCCCTCCAGCAGACTCATCAGCACAAAGCCGGATGCGTTGCGGTAGAGCCAACGAAGTTCGTCATCCTGCGTATATCCCGGCATCACGACACCGGCAGATTGCCTCGCGAGTTCAATAGCGACCTCGGCACCAGGCTCGCGCCCGCCGACAATGACATACTGCCACCCCTTCTCCACAAGCCCGCTTGCCGAGAACGCCTCGATACAACGGGCCTGATTCTTACGGTTTCCGATACTCCCCACTGTCAAAAGAAAACGGGGCGAAACGCCCTTCACCGGACGCCCTTCCCCCTCCTTGACTCCCAAACGGGTTGGAATATAGATGACGGTCGACGAGGCAAAGTCATCACCATACAGCTCGTGAAATTCCTTCTGAGAGGTCTTGCTGACAAATACCATGTGAGGCTTCACCTTGCGGATCTGGTCATAAGCCCGAAGGTATAAATCCTCCACACCCGGCGCGAAATATTGGGGGTGCGTGATCGGCCCCACATCGTGGCAAAGCACGACGTCCTGCGCTTCCAGACGATGGCGAACGACGCTTAACGGATCGAGATGTAGTGTAGGACGTGGATCGCGGATGACCGGCAAAAGTGAAACCAACGGCGAGCTATTTACCCTTGCAATGGTTTCCTCGTGGGTCAGCCTGCCCGCGATACGGCGCATCAGATCATTTCTTGGAAATTCGTGGAATCGTCCATAGTGGATACTCGCGACCCTGCTGCCAAGCGTCGAGATAATATCTCTGCCCAGAAATAGTTTGCCGGTTCGATCATTGAGCGCCAATGAGAAGTCGACATCTATAGACATTGCTTGCCCCCCAAATCGCTTTCTTTCGTGAAATCAGCCGGTCACGGCTTTCACTGTCTCGAACAAGTCGCACGCCGCGCGCTTCCACGTGAAACCGCCCGCCTGGCGGCGCCCGGCGGATACCAAGGATTGCCGGACTGCTTCGTCGTCGAGCACAGAGAGAATATTCATTCGCCACGCATCTGGGCTATGAGGGTCGGCATAAAGCGCAGCGTTTCCGCAAACTTCCGGAAGCGCGCCGAAAGGTGCGGCCACTACGGGACAGCCGAGCGCCATCGCTTCCAGCGGCGGCAAGCCAAACCCTTCGGTTAGCGAGGGAAATGCGAGCGCGCCGGCACTAGTCAACAGTCCGACGAGCTCCGCATCGGTAATCCGCCCCGTAAATCGAACGTTGGGCGGCACGTCATGTCCGAGACTCTCGAAATCAGCTCGCGTCGCGCCGCCGAACAGCACGAGAGGGACGTGTCTCAGCTGTTCGCCCGCGAAAGCCTTGAGCAGTACGCCAATGTTCTTGTGCTTCTGGGTGTTCGCGAGCGCAACAACATAGCGCTTCGGATCGAGGCCCAACACCGCAATTCGCCTATCGTCCGGTCGGATTTGCAAGACGTGATCGCAGCCGTTGTGCACGACAACAATCTTGTCGGCGCGCGCAACGCCATAGTGCACGAGTTCTCTTTTGGAATACTCAGAAACGGTGAAGATGATCTTGTGCCGCTTCCCGATAAAAAAGAACAGAAATTTGTACCAGAGCCGAAAAGACAGGGAGTACGATTCGGGCGCGGAATAGACTTGAGCATCGTGTATCAGCGTCGCCGAATTGCGATGAAGCAGCGGTCCGAGATTGCAGAGATTCAGAATGAAACCCTTTCTGCTCGCTAAGGGTAGATAAAACTGTTCCCACGCGATCTTGTGCATCCTGCGGGCCCACGGGCTCTCGCGAACGCAGGAAATATGGCGATAGGCCGGCACCTGCACGCCATCTCTGGCGACGACAGCGTAATCCATGCCATTTGCGGCTTGCCCGGCGATCAAGGCGTCGGTCGCTGCGATGAGCTCCTCGGCCACTTTGTGTACGCCCGTCGGCCCTGCCCCGAAGAACTTGCCGTTGAACGCTATCGTTTTCGACGCGATCCTTTTCATACCATTCCCGTGCACGCAAGCGTCAGTCTTTCTCACATGAAGTCCCGCTGGCCCGTCGGACTATTGCTAGAACGGCCGCCGCGAGTCCTTCAGCGAGGCCGCTGCCGGCGTTACGCGCGGCAACGCACCTCCAGCCGGTATGCTATCGGCACAGCGAGCGCGGCACTGCTGGCTACCGCACGCTCGCTGCGCAGGCCCGCGCCGGCGATCATATGATGTCGAAGCCAATTCACACCCCCTGCCCCGCCTCGATCTTGCAACAGGTAATTCCTGCACATCGGCTCATATAGGGGTATCAGCCGCCGTACTCTCGAGAATCGGTTTGACTGCGGAGCGGCCAAACCGGGAGACGAAAAAAGCTCGCAGGGGCGTATCGACGAAACGCATGATGAGGTAGCTGCCCAGCAGGATCAGCGGGACGAACAGGGCGGCCTCGAGAAGCGGATCCTTCCGGTGCATCAACTCCTGATAAATTCCATTGAGCCAGACAAATAGCGGGTAATGCAACGCGTACACCGGATAGGACAGTTCGCCCAATACGAGTGCGGCGGTCCGCACCGGCCCCGCTAGCGCAAACGAGGACCCGCCGAGGATCAGCAACGGCATCACCGCGGCAGCCCACAGCCACTGTACGAAGAAAGGGACCTGACCATTCCATCCCATGATCACGAGGGTCGCGACGGATGCCGGCAGGAAAAGTGATTTCCAGATCTTCAACGAGAGCAACCCGAACTTCACATCCGTGTGATAAAGCAGGACGCCCAGATAGTAGGCGCCAAATACGCGCGGGAAGCCGGAGAGGAAAGTCTGCGGCGTGTCACCTCCCATTCCGAACACCGCGGTAAGCGCATAGCCGGTGAACGCCACGACGAGTGCGAACTTCATTGCGTCGAACCGGCGCGTGAGCATCCAGAAGAGATTGACGACGAGTTCGAGAAATAGCGTGTATTCGGGGCCGTTAAGCGGGAACACCTGCGGCCCGCCAATTGCGTGGGGAGCACCAAACGTCGGGATACACGAAAGACCGAAGAGCGTGGCGGCCGCAAGCCAACCCGGATGAATGTCGGCGTCATGAAGCAGAACCAGCCTCGCCGCCAGATACGATGCACTCAACAGGGTTCCGATGCCTATCATCGGCATCAGCCGGATGAGTCTGATACGCGCGAAGAGCGCGCCGCCCATCCCTCTTTCGAATCGGCCGCGGTAGGCCACACACAGGACGTAACCCGAGAGACCGAAAAAGAAGTCGACAGCAATGCCCGCGTTGGGCGCCAACCAGGGAATCCCAAGCCAGTGATTGAGATGAAAGAGCAGGACCGATATGGCTGCAACGCCGCGCAGGCAATCGGGCACCGCCAAATGGGAATGTTTGTTCATCGCAGTCGCCCGGCAGTTTCTATAGAGTCTCGGGTCGCTCAGGCGTCAGCCTTCCTCGCAAAAAGTCCCATAAGCCGATCAAATTGCCTATTAGACGTCCGCGCCGGTCGATCCACGGCTCCGGCGCAACGCTTCGAACAATATTGCTCGCGACGTTGCGCACGACGTGATCGAGTGCGGGACGCAAAGGCATTGTTTTCTTTTTCACCAGGTAGAGCGGATTGATAACCTGCGAATAGCCGAGTTTGCATCCGGACACCCGGCCGCGCTTGATGCCCAGGTGCACGCCAAGCGCCGTATTGATTCGGACGACCAGCCCACCGCGATTCCAGATCTGTCCTCCGAAGTCGCGATCCTCCTGCCAGCCATAAAGGACGAGGCGCTCGTCAAAGCGAAGGCCAGCGATGCTGCTGGCCCGGAACGCCATATTGCATCCGTAGGGACCGCCTGTCGGCGTCACGACCAGGGCTTCCGGAAGTTCGCCGATCCTGGTCACCATGGTTCGCCCCTCCTCAAAGGAGTAACCCGGCCCATGGATGCCGTCGGCGATGACTGTCCCGGTAACACAGGCAATGGCGGGATCCCTGTCCAGCGCTTTCAACACTTCCGAAATCCACGCGCCATGCATCAGAAAGTCGTCGTCCAGGAAAATCACGACGTCGACGTCGTCGGGCACGTGGTTCAAGGCATGATTGCGTTGCGCGGTGAGCCCAGGCTTCCCTTTAAGCACGACCAATCCGGGCTGGACCGCCAGATCGCCAACGTCCTCGTCGGTTACGCACGACACGATAATCAGATCGGGCCTTACCGTTTGCAGATCGACGAAGGCGACAACGTGTTTAAGAATCTCCGCGCGGCCACGCGTGGCGAAGATCAGGCAGATTCGCGGTTCTTCGTTTAAGGAAGGCTGGCTCATTTGCGTCACCTTGGTTATTCGTGAACTGACGCTCGAATCCATCAGGCGCCTCGTCGATCATTGCAGGAGGTCTTGCGCACCGTAGCCGCCGTTACTCGAGCCATCTGCTGAATCTCGCCTGCCACGAGACCCCTTCCCCGATTCCAAAAATATCGCGGATCAGTCCGGCTCGCCAGGTGCCGACGACCAGCATAAGCAGCAAGGAACCCTCCGCCAGCAAACGCGCCAACACCATGCCTGTCGCGCCCCAGTTGCCGGCAAGGGGAATGGCCGCGGCCAGATTCACCAGCGCGGCAGTTACACCGCTCAAGGCAAGCAGTTTCTCGAGTTTGCGCGGAATCAGGAAATACATGCCCAATACCCGCGTGCAAACGGCGAGTGGCATCACGAGCACCATGATTTTCAGAATGGGCACCGCGTGGGCGAATTCCGCCCCAAACAGGAGCGGTACGAGCCAATCGGCAAGCGATTTCGTGATGATCACCCCGGCTATCGCTCCGAGGAGAAAGATCGCAAATGTCCGTCGAGCAATCAGATTAGCTCGCGCCTCATTACGGGTAACCAGATACATGACCTTGGGCGCCACAATCTGGCTCGCGGGCGCCATGATGCTCAGCCCGGCGGAAACCAGGCGCTCCGACAGACCGAAGGCACTTACCTCCGCAGGCGAGGCCAACAGCGACAATATATAGGTGGACGCTACGAGCACCAGGACCGCCGTCCCACTGTAGATAAAGATCGTGGCCGATCGCTTGATCAAATTGATGGCCGCCCGCACAGACGCAATCACTCCGGTGTATTCCTTTCGAACAAGCCAATAGGCCAGTATGGTCTGGGCCAGATTGGAAGCGAAAATCACCGGGAAAACGCGGTCGATGTCAGCCGGTTTTCGAATGAAGGAAAACAGCAGAGTAAGCGAAAGGAGGAGCCCCAGCATTTCGATCATCACACTCGTTCTCGGGCGTCCCGTGCTGGTGAAATACCAGCCCAGATTGAAAGCGTTCAGCAGACCCCCGACAACGACAAAAAAGCTCACCCCGGGAACGCCGGAAATGATTTGCGACCTGCAAGCCGCAATCGCGCCCAGGATCAAGCCCGGCACACACAGCAGCAGCCGGGCCGTGAACTGATCCCGAAAAATGGAATCGCGTTCACTCATGTGTTCGGTATGGACGATATCCCGTCCCCCGATGGTGGAAAAGCCGAAATCGACGCACAGCCAGATCGTGCTGGACAGCGACATCCCCGCTAGCACCACGGCGTAGCCGCTGGAACCCAGCACTCTTCCGTAATAAGGAACCAGGATGAGTGGATAGATGTAGCGCACCACGTAAGAGAAATAAACCGCCAGTAATTCGAATTTTGAAAACGACGCGTGAACTTTATTCATGAGCCCCCCTGACAGCCCATGCGGCGCGCGCGGGCACACGTCGCGGCACACGCGCCGAGAGCGCGCCTGCTGCGGCCGCAAATATATAGAAACAAGTACCTAGCTCGAACACGCTAAGCGAAGCCGACGCCACGATCAACGTAGCGATCATGGCGTGCCGCGCCGCATAACAGACGGCCCGTTCCGAGAACGGGTAATGGGCAGGCACCGGCAACAGCAGTGACTTCCCAAGGAACGTCCCGTAGCACACCACTCCGACGACACCAAGGCTTCCCACCAGCACGACCAGAAAACTCGACGCGCGAATACTGCCCAGTCCAACGCCTATTCCGTAAGTATCGAAGAAATTCGTAATACCTTGGGCATTCCACCCCATTCGTTCGACGCCGGAGTCACTACCCGCCTTGCTCAGGATCGCGGCGTCGACGAAATCCCCGAGCACTTTCACCACCCCGGGCAGAAAAAGGATCACGTAGAGCACGCCCAGCAAGCCAGCACATGCCGACATAACCCACATGCGCTGTTTGCGTACTTTCGCCCCACGTGAGATAAGACCAGGCCGGCTCACCAGCAGTACTAACTGATACGCACCTAACCCGACATACGCCGTACCCGAAGTCGACAACAGCAGGAGAATCGCCGTCGTGATCGCAAGCGGACCGGCGACCTTCGGACGATAGCCCACGAGCCAGAGATTCAGACAAAAGACGAAGAGCGGCAGTGTAAAGGCCGAAAAACCCGAAGTCTCGCTGAATGTGCCGCTGATGCGAACCAGTCCGCCCATCTCCTCGCCTGTCAAATCGGCGAACTGCGCCGTCTTGATGATCGAGAGCGCATCGATGCCCGCGGCGTGTGTGACGATGTCGATCATCCCGGCTAGCACGTCGAGCGAGGCGAGAAAAAGGATGGCATTTGCGAGCGTTCGGTAAACGCCACGATATCTCAGGAACGCAAACATGGAGCAATACACCACCAGATCGCTAATACAGTAGACCGTCTGGGACAGATTGCCGGAAACAGGGCCGAGCGGCTGCAACATGATGTACTGGCTGCTGCGATCGACCGGAAATACGAGTGTCGCCCCGCTCAGCACACGCGGCAGCAGGATCGCTCCCGCCACCCCCCATAAACAGGTGCATAGCAGCCAGAACCCGGGCTTGTCTTGCCTGACCGCCTCGGCGAGCCCCTTTCCGCCTGTGAGATTGAATGCCCTCAGGGCGAAGAACGCGAGAAAGAACTGCGCCGGCAATATGCCGATGCCGCCCAGGCTGATCGCAAGCGTGCAGCCGAACAGCGAAAACGCCGCCATAGCGTAAATCACACCGCGATACGACGCGTAGAGCGTCGCCAGCCCGGTGACGAACACGATGACTCCGAATATCGTCAATTCCACTTGCGTAAGCCCCCATCCCGTTCATCCAGCATTCGCGCGTGAACGGTCTCGTTATTTCGCCAACTCAGGCTGAGTGCCAACGCCGCACCAGAGGCGGCGTGTCGGCATGCACTTTGTCTGCATCCATCGCGCGTTCCACTACATTGAGGAACTCCTGCTTGAATCGCTCTTCCGTAAAGCGCATGGCGTTGCGGCGACAGACTTCCGCTTTGAGCGGGGGCTGCCGCTCGAAGCGCTCCACCGCATCGACGATCGACTCCACGCTCTGCTCGCTGAAGAAGAGCCCCGTGCCGCGCTCGGGGTCCGGCGAATCCACCACGATCTCCCGCGATCCACCGCGGCCCAGCGCGATGACCGGCGTGCCGCAGGCCTGTGCCTCGACAACCGAAATGCCGAAGTCTTCTTCCGCGGCGACGACGAACGCTCGCGCACGCTGCATGTAGTCCACCAGGACCTCATCGGGCTGATAGCCAAGCAACGTCACATTGGGCGTGGCACACGCCTTGACACGTGCAAAGTCGGCGCCGTCACCGATCACCACGAGACGCCGCGCGGGCATCGCGGCAAATGCCTCGACGATGAGCGGTATCCGCTTGTATGGCACCATGCGCGAGGCAATCAAATAGAACTCTTCGTGCTGCTCACCCAGCTCGAACCGCTCCACATCGACCGGCGGGTAAACTACCGTGGCCTCGCTGCCGTAGGCTTTGCGAATGCGTCGCCCCACGAATGCAGAATTGGCGACAAAAGCATCCACCCCATGCGCCGTGCGCTGGTCCCAGATACGCATGTAGTGAAGCAACGCACGCACGATCCAGCTTTTCATGCCGCGCTGCAGCCCGGCTTCGCACAGATATTGATGCTGCAGATCCCACGCGTACCGGATCGGCGAGTGCACATAACTGACATGCACCTGGTTCGGACCGGTCAAAACGCCCTTGGCCACGGCGTGGCTCGAGGAAATCACAAGGTCGTAGGACGAAAGATCGAACTGCTCGATCGCCAGCGGCATAAGCGGGAGGTAAGTGCGGAACGACTTGCGCGCCCGCGGCAGATGCTGAATGAACGAAGTCGTTGCATGCCTGCCGCCCAGCACCCGCCGCTGCGACTCCGGGAAGAAGTCGACAACGCTGTATAGATCGGCCTGTGGAAAGAGCTGAAGAATCTGCTCCACGACTTTCTCCGATCCCGCGTAGGTGACAAGCCACTCATGCACGAGCGCAACACGGCCGAAACGGCGAGTATCGTTCGCAAGATTGGATGCAAGTGTCACATTAGCCACGGCGAGATCTCCTCGATCAACTTGGTGGCAGTCGCTCGCCAGGTGAGTTCCGCAGTCCGCGAGCGGCCCCGTTCGCGCAAACTCTCGCGCAACGCGGCGTCGCTCGTGATTCGTTCGAGCAAGCTCGCCAGCTCCGCAGGATCGTCCGGCGACGTGTAGAGCACCGCGTCGCTGCAGGCCTCCTGCACGGCGGGCAGCCGCGAAGCGATCACCGGGCAGCCAAGCGCCAGCGCCTCGACCGGCGGTAATCCGAAGCCCTCGTAGCGTGACGGATAAACGAAGCACGCCGCGCGCCGATAAAGCGCAGCGAGTTCGCTATCGCTCACGTAGCCGAGATGCTTCACAAAGGCGGGTAACGCATCCGGGCCCGTTCCGTAGACTCTTGCATCGCCGCCGCCCACCACGATGATGTCGAACTGCGCTTCGCGTATAAGACGCGCGGCCTCGGCCACGAGCTGAAAATTCTTGTGACGGTTAAGACTGCCCACCGCAAGCACGAATGGACGTTCGTCGAGCGTGACTGCGCCCGTTGCGCTGCCGTCCTGCTGCACACGCAACATGTGCTCGCCGCTCTCCGGCACGACGCCGATCTTCTCCGCCGGAATCCGGTAGGCATCGCACAACTCGCGCCGCGAGAATTCGGACACGGTAATCACACGTTGCGATATGCGGCCAAGCCGGGGCGCCATCAGGCGATACCAGGCAACGAAGGAGCGGCTGTAGCTCTCGGGCACGCGCGCGGGCGCCGCGTCGTGCAGCACCGTAATCTGGCGGCGATACCACAGCGGACCGGAGTTGCAAAGATTGAGCAGCAAGCGCCCACGTGCCGCCTGCGGTAACGCGAGTTGTTCCCAGCGCAGGCCGCCGCCCTTTCCACTCGCGCGCAAGCCGACGTGACGAAATGGGTTCGACATCTCGGCCAACGCCTCGGGCACGATGATCTCGGTCCGCAATCCGGCGACGCGCGGATCGCGCGACTCGATCAATTGATCGAGCGCGCGGATGGTCTCGAACGCAAAGCGATCGACACCCGTCGCTCGGCGACCGAGGAAGCGGCCGTTGATCATCAGATTCGGGGCATGCACGTTGTTCATCCCAAAGTCCAAGGCGTCACTCGTGGCCGAATTTGACGCGCCACGCTATGTCGTTCATATTTCTTGCAGTGTGGCGTCTCTTCGCACCGACGAATGTTCGGCGTCGCTCATGTCATGCCAACTCTCGCGACCAAAGTCGATTTTGAACAGTCGATTGCAGATTGCGCAGGACAGTAGCTGCCGCAGCGTTTGCCGAATGCTTTCGGTTGACGGGCGACATGGCGCACAGCGTGGCCATCGAGAAAACGGATCGGGTGAAATTCGCTCTAACGCAGTTCGAGCCATAGGCCCGTAAAGGCACCGACGCTGGAGGAAGGCCGGTCCAGCACCGGAACCCGGAAGTCAGCCGACTGCCATTCACCCAACACCTGGTAGCCCAGGCGCTGGAAATCGGCAATGAGCTTCGAGCGGTTGTAGAGCATGCAAGCAACGCGGATGTGCCCGCCGTCTTGAACGACCGCGAAATCCTGCCCCTCGGTAAGCGGAGTCCGGTTAATCAAGACGTATTCGGGAAGTCGAGCCGCCTGTGTCAACAGTTCCGGCACCGGCTTGTCGAAGTAATGAAGGGATCCGCTGGCAATAAATAAATCTGTTCCGTCGATTTGCCGGAAATCATCGGTGAACTGGAGATTCTTCACGTTCCTGCTGCTCGCCAGCGCTCGTCCGCGCGAAATCGTTTCGGGCAGATCGTAAACCGTCCAGCTCACGTCCCCTCTCAGGGGCAGGTAGTCTTTATAGCAATAGTAAAGAATGCCGACATTCCCGCCGAGGTCGAATACCTTTTGAATGCCAGGCAACCGATCCCGGAGGTAATAGAAGGCGGCATAGTCGCTCAGTCTGGCCGGGAAACTGATATGAAGGTCCACATTTTCGCTGCTCTCGTGTCCGCCTTTCCCGTAAGGCTTTACTGCCCTTTCGGCTTCTCGAAGGGTCTGGAAGCTACGTCGATATCCCAGCAGCAATCCCAACGTCGCGGCTCCGAATCGAGTGCTTCCCGTGCCTTCTATCAGCCGGCGACCATAGCCACTCCTGCCGAAGGCCTGAAAAATTTTCGCTGTTGCAACGATTTGAATGTCGCGTAGAGTGTTCATTTTTCGCATATCCCGGAAGACTGCGAACTGGCGGAGACGGCCGCTGGCAGTAGCCCGCTAATCCGTTCCCGCGCTTCTCGCGTCCTTCGCGAAGCCGTAGCTCGTATAGCCGTACGCGGCGTACTCGTCGCCGTAACGTCCCGGCCGCGAAGTCATGTCGTTGAAGATCACACCGTGAATCGGCACCCCAACCTGCTCGAAGCGGCGCACCGACTCACGCAGGTCAGCCACGCTCGTCGCGCCCTGGCGCGCGATCACGAACACCGTGCCAGCCAGTTTCCCGATGATTCCGGCGTCGGCTACCGGCAACACCGGCGGCGCGTCGATCAGCACGAGGTCATACGTCGAATTGGCCCAGCCCACGAAGTTCGTGAAAGCGTCTTTTCTCAGCAGCTCGCTGGCATTAGTCACATAGCCTCCGGTCGCGACGAAGTCGACGCCCGGCATCACGTCGCGGTTCACCACGTGGTCATAGCTTTGGCAGCGGTCGAAGATGTTCGTCACGCCGGGCATACTCGGCACTGCCATATGCAGGTTCAGGGAGCCGCGCCGCAGATCCGCGTCGATCAGGAGCACGCGCTTGCCCGACGCGCCGAACACCGCCGCCAGATTGACCGAGACAAACGACTTGCCTACCATCGGTGTCGGCCCGGCCAGCAGCACTACACGATTGGCTGCGTTCTCCAGCGAATGCTCGAGTGCACTACGGAAGCTGCGCAGGCTCTCGACCGCCGGATCAAACACGGCTGTATGCGCAAGCACTGTATTCGTGCCCGGTGCGCCGTGCGGCAAGCGACGCGTAATCCCATGCTGGATGCGGCTGCGTGGCACCGCTGCGAAGACAGCCAGCCCTGTGCCTGCCTCGATCTCCTCCACCACGGAAACGCCGCGATTCAGCTTACGACGCAGCAGCACTAGCGCAGCGCCGGCAAACAAACCTGTGAATACCGCCGCAATCACCGCAACTGCGCGCTTCGGCCGAATCGGACCCTCCGGGGGCACCGCCGCGTCGATCATGCGTACATTCGAAACGCGGCCGGCCTTGAGCAGACGCAGTTGCTCGCGGCTGTTCAGAAGATTCGTGTAGATGTTCGTGTCGACCGTCACTTCCCGCTGCAGGCGCACTACCTGCTGCTCCACCGGCGGGAGCGCGCGGGTCTGACCAGCCAGGTGTTCCAGCGATTTCTCCGCCTCGGCCAGTTGCCCGTTTACAGCGACAAGGGCTGGATTGTCGTCGGTGAAACGAGCCATCAATTGTGCACGCTGCTGTTGCAGATCCGAGATACGCTGCTGCGCCAGCGCCGAACTCTGCAGCAGCGCCGAGGCTTCGGCGCCGAGATTCACCGCGCCGTGCTCCGAGCGAAACATGTTGTACTCGTTCTCGGCCTTTTCGAGCTGCGCCTTGAGCAGCGGCAGCTGCTGGTCGAGAAAGGTGATCTGCTTTTGTGCTTCTTCCTGCGTGCGCTGGGCGTTCTGTCGAATGTACTCGTTGCCAATCGCATTGAGAATGGTGCTGGTGAGAACCGGGTCTTCGCCATCCAGCGAAACACCGATGACATCCGATTCCTTGCCTTTTTCCGTGATTGCGATCGCGGCCTGCAGCCCCTGGATTGCACTCAGTTCGGACAGGCGCATCAAGTTGAAGACCGTACCGGGGCGCCCATCGACGCGGTTCACAACGAGATCGATCGCGCCGCCCACGGTCGGCGAGTGCAGCGTTTCGCCCACATGGCCTTCGAGCGTGACACCGCCGCCCTCGAGCGTGTAGGCGCCGCCACCCCTGTAGGTCAAGACGAACGGTCTGCCTTGCAGGCGAGCCGGCACGTCGAATTTCGCCACCTCTATCGCTTCGTCGCCCCAGGCGTAGCCACCCCATCCCGACCAGTTACCAAGGTTCAAGTGGCGAGCGGCCCAGCGACCCACTACGGGGAAATAGCGCGGCGTCGCCTTGATATACAGCTTCGTCGCGTCCACGGCGGACGACACGACCATGCGCGAGCGCAGCACCTCCATTTCTGCCGAAGCCTGGGTCTTGACCGCGAACTGGGACAGATCGGCCAGCGCCGATTTTGCGGCGTTCGGGCTCTCCTCGACCTGAATGAGCATGTCCGATTGATAGACAGGAGACGCGAGGAGCGCATAGGCGCAGCCCACCAGCGTAAAGATAATCGTGACGATCAGGATCGTCTTGCGGCCCGCGTACAGCGTATCCAGCAGATTGCCCATATGTCCGCCGTCGGGGGCGATCGGCATGATCGTCTCGGCGGGAGGCCCTTCAAGCAGGTAGTCGCGATGATTCATCTTGTCCTCTCGAGAGCGAGCAGTTCGACTGACGTGGTTCGTGTTCATGTGGGCATCAGTATCCAATTGCACGGCTGGCCGCCGCGGCCTGGGTAGTCGGCAAAATCAGGCTGATGACACGACTCCACTTCACGAGAGTAGACGTATCGACAAATACGACATCGTTGGGCTTGAGATCGAACGAATCGGCCGTGGCCATCGCCGCGGCGCTGCTGGCGTCGAGATGGAACACGACCGGCTGGCTGGTATCGCGTCCGCGCACGACGTACACCTGCGAGGCGTCGCCCGACGACTGGCTGATCCCGCCAGCATTGCCAAGCGCCTCGTTGAGCGTCATATGTCCGTTGTTGAACATCACGCCACCGGGATGCTCGACTTCGCCGACGACGAACACCTTGCTGTCAGTCTGCGCAAAGACCCGCACGAGGTCGCCGTCGTCCAGAATGATCCGGTCCGGATTGAAGCCCTTGCGGATCATCGCCGGCATGTCGATATCGACGGTGGAGTCACCACGCGTGAGCGCAACGTGCGAGCGGTCGGCATTGGCGGTGAAGCCGCCGGCGCGGTTAATCGCCTCGGGCAACGTCATCGGCCTGTCATTGAGCACCTGTACGCCGGGCGTCTTGACCTCGCCGTCGAGATATACGCGCTTGCTGCGGTACGTCTGAATGCGCACGGTGATCTGCGGCTGACGTACGTATTTCGCGAGCTTCTCTGCAAGGATGTCGCGCACGCCCATCTCCGAAAGACCCGCGACCTTCAGCGGACCGATATACGCATACTGAATAAACCCGTTGGTATCGACCGTGTAGCCGGCCGAGACCGAGCTTGATGCGCCGTCGCCGCCGCCGCCGCCCGCTGGAAGGTTGAGCTCGGGGTGGTCCCAGACCACGATGGTGAGAATATCGCCGGGACCGATCTGGTACGGCATGGCCTTGGCAAAGAGCTTTTCCACGTCTGAGGGAATGCCCTTGGGCCGCTGTGCGGCTTCCTTGTCGACCAGTTCCCGGGTGATCTCCACGAGCGTGCCGGAGGGTGCGCCCGAGAACCCCTTGGCTGCCACGCTATCCGGCACCGACGCGCCAGCTGTCGTACCCGCTGCCGACCCGGCGCCCGTGTTCGACGCCGTGTACGACATGCCCGGTGCGAGCGCACAGCCGCCCAACGCGGCGAGTGCCAGCCACGCCGCACAGGCGGCCCCGCGGCGCAGCGCTCTCGCCACGCCGAAATTCTGCCCGAGACGCCCGGACGCGGCCTCGATCGTTTCCATCGCGTTTTTTCCCATCGCAAATACCCCCAATCGCTTTACACGCGTTCCAGACCATGCCGTGTGGCCCGGATACCCGAAATGCCAGTCGCTCTCGCCCGCTCCGTTTTCTACTCAATACGCGCCAGTTCCGCGAATCACGACAAAAAACGTCTTGAACAGAATCCCGATGTCCTTGCGGAAGGTCCAGTTCTCCACATAGGAAACGTCGAGCAAAACGCGCGTTGCGTAGTCGATGTCGTTGCGCCCGCTCACCTGCCAGAGGCCAGTGATACCCGGCGTGGCCATCAGGTAGTACTTTCTCGCCTCGCCATAGCGCTCCAGTTCCTGGTCGATGATCGGCCGCGGGCCGACAAAACTCATCTGGCCGCGCAGGACGTTCCAGAGCTGCGGCAGTTCATCGAGGCTCGAGCGGCGCAGAAAGTGGCCGATCCGCGTGACGCGCACGTCGTTCTTCAGCTTGAATTCACGCTCCCATTCGGCGCGGGCTTCGGGGTCCCGCTCGAGCAGTTCCTTGAGCACCTGTTCCGAGTTCACTACCATCGACCGGAACTTGAGGCAGCGGAACTTCTTGCCATGACGGCCTACGCGCGTATGGCCGTATAACGCCGGACCGCCATCGCGCTTGACCAGCAGCGCAAGCACGACGAGCAGTGGCGAGAGCACGGCGATCGCGCTCACTGCCGCCACGATGTCAAAGAGGCGCTTCAAGGCATGCCCAATGACGGCGCTGCGGACCGTGTCGCGCGCGGCGACCTCGTAAGCTTCCCGGTGCCACCATTCACGGGTCAGTCGCAGAACGCTGAATTCAGAAAAGAACAGCGTGTGCGACAGCAGCAGGGAAATACCCGTCGTCAATGTCCAGTACATGAACCAGGGCAACGCCAGCAGATGATCGTGGTGAATCGCATAAAGCAGCACGAGTCCGCAAAGCTGCACCGCGAGCCAGGCGAACGCCGTGCGGCCCGCGACGCTGAAAAGCGACCGGCTGCCACGTGTGCCATAGGTCCCGCAGGCGGGAAAGACCGATAGGGCGAGCGCCGCGCAAAACGCCACCAGCGTGGGATCGGGGTGATGCACCTCGGCGACCTGTCCGGAATTTAAATTCAGGTGCACGGCGCATACGGCGCCCACCACGATCAGCACGACATCGACCGTACGTTGCAGCACGATATCGACCGTACGTTGCGCAAACTCTGACCGTTGCGTTAACTCTGACATTTCCCTACCCCAGTGCGTGTCGTGTTCGTCAGACGTTCATGGGCTGGCGCGCTCGTCCGCCACCGGCGAACGAACGGAAATCCCCGTCTCAGGCGATCCATACGTCCGTCGCGCTGCCCCGATAACCCACGACAACACATTACGGCGCGAGCGACGCAGGAACCGTGCGCAATCCCACCAACAATTTCCGATCGTCGCTGCTCGATGATCCCAGCTACATGGGAGGCGCCCTGCAAGCCACAATGCGAGCGTTGCGTTATGTGCGCAAACGCACATAACGCAACGTCCCTCGCAACGCCCGGTTCGGCTGATTGATATGAAGGATTCCTGAATGTTTACCCTGGAAATCGCGAGGATCGACGCTATTTTCATTATTTGATCGCGACATTTGTGGTAGACGGAATCTAGTCTCCCGCGGAATGTCTATCCGTTCGCCGTCGCACACATGATGTAGCCAGTGACGCGGCAAAATGCTTCCTGGCTGCGCCTCTGGTGTGGGTAAGCCAATTGAAAATGCCGGCGTGGAGCGAGCAAGCGCGCGTAATCGCTGGCCGGCAACCGCTCCACGCGAGGAATACGCCGTGATGCATTCCGTAGCAATCACCCATCGCCCGCTCCCCGATACCGCGAGTTCGCGGCACGCGAGCCACGCGAAACGGACCCGGCCGTTCGGCATGCGTACCATTGAAAGCCTGGCGGCAGGTATTTGCGCGCTCGTGTGCGCAACGGCGGTACAAGCCGGCGACGCTACGCATGCTATGCCGGCCGAGGCATTCCTCCAGACGCTCGCCGTCGTCACCCACGTCAGCTACACCGACGGCGCGTACGTCAATGTGCACAACGTCGCTGACGATATGGCGTGGCTCGGCATCCACCACGTTCGCGACTACGCGCCGGGCTCCTCCATTCCATTCTCGAGCTACGTCTATCTCGCGCAGCGCGGCGTGAGATTCAACTTTCTGATGGGCGCGGACTTCGAGAAGCAGATCGGACAGGTTGCGCTGCTGAACACCGAGGTGCCCGGCAGCGTTGCGGCCATCGAAGGTCCCAACGAACTCAATAACTTTCCAGTCGCTTACCAGGGGCTTACCGGCGCGGCAGCCGGGCTCGCCGTGCAACGCGACCTCTACGAGCGTGTGCACGGCATGCCGGAGCTTAAGGACGTGCCCGTCTACGACGCGACTGGCTTCGACCCCAAGTCAGTCCAGACGCGTGCGGCTTCGGCCGACTACGCGAATCAGCACGTCTACCCCCAAAACGGCGAACAGCCGCTCTGGAATGCGAACGGCGACAAGTGGATGCTTGCGGCCATTCATCTCGGCCAGCGATTTCAGTTGCCGCTCGTCATCACCGAGTTCGGCTACTTCTCATTGCCGCAGGCGGGCTGGTACATGCTCGGCGTCGACGAGCGCACACAGGCGAAGGGCGTCCTCAACGGTTATATGGATGCGGCGGCGGCGGGTGTGAGGCGGCTCTATGTCTATGAACTGCTCGACGAAAAACCCGATCCGGCACGCAAGAACGACGAAATGCATTACGGGCTCTTTCGCAACGACAATAGTCCCAAGCCGGTGGCCTACGCCATTCGCAATCTCACGTCGATCCTGAACGCCAACACCGCGCGACGCGCAAGCGCAGCGGCGCGCAACACGCTCGGCTATACGCTTTCAGATATGCCGGAGTCGGCAAACAGCCTGCTGCTGCAGAAGAAGGACGGCCGCTTCGTGCTGGTACTCTGGAACGAAACGCTCATCTGGAACCGGGCGACGGGTACGCCGCTCGCCAGCCCACCCGCGCGTGTCAATCTCGACTTCGGCGAAAAGGCCAAGCGTGTCGACCTTTATGATCCGCTCGCTTCGGCACAGCCGATCGAGAGCCATCAAGACCTGCGCCAACTCACCGTGGACGTACCCGACCACGTCATCCTGCTCGAGATCACACCGGCGAACACGCCGGGATCCTGAGCGCGCTGTCAGGCAAGGCATTTCCTGGCCGGAGCGGGCGCATCGCGCCACCGCAGGAGGTTCGGGCCTGCTCCGTGCCCGCCTTTGTATAATCGCGCATTCCTCCTTCCGGTCGCGGTTTCCTTTCATGCTCAGTTTTGCCCTCGGCTTTCTCGTTTCATTGCTGGTTACGCTGCTGATCGTGCGTTATGCGCATCTGCATGAAAGGTTCTCCGTCGACTCCGATCTCGTGGGCGTGCAGAAATTTCACGTGCGACCGGTGCCGCGCATCGGCGGAACGGGCATCCTCGCGGGGCTCATCGTGGCGGCCGCGCAGTTGCACGGGGCGTATCCGGCCGTCTCGGGCGGCATACTCGGCATCGTCGCGTGCGGGCTGCCCGCGTTCGGCTCGGGGCTCATCGAAGACCTAACCAAGCGCGTCTCGCCGCTTGCGCGCCTGCTCTGCACGATGGCCGCCGCCGCGCTCGCATTCTGGTTCCTCGGCATCGCGGTCACGCGTATCAGCGTGCCGCCGCTCGATTTTCTGCTTTCCTACGCGGCGATTTCCTTCGTCATCACCGTGCTGGCGGTCGCGGCGCTCGCCAACGCGATCAACATCATCGACGGCTTCAACGGCCTCGCCTCGATGGTTGCCTTCATGATGTTCGCCTCGCTCGCCTACGTGGCCTTCCAGGTGCACGACCCGGTGGTGCTCTCCGCGTCGTTCATCATGATGGGCGCCGTGCTGGGCTTTTTCATGTGGAATTTCCCGGCGGGCCTGATCTTCCTCGGCGACGGCGGCGCGTATTTCATCGGCTTCATGCTCGCCGAGCTGTCGATCCTGCTCGTCATGCGCAACCGCGACGTGTCGGCGTGGTATCCGGTGTTGCTCTTCATGTATCCGATCTTCGAGACCTGCTTCTCGATCTACCGGAAGAAGTTCGTGCGCGGCATGTCGCCCGGCATTCCCGACGGCGTGCACCTGCACATGCTCGTCTACAAGCGCCTCATGCGCTGGGTGGTGGGCGCGCGCAACGCCCGCGAGCTCACGCGGCGCAATTCGCTCACGTCGCCCTACCTGTGGCTGCTTTGCCTGATCGCCGTGATTCCGGCCACGCTGTTCTGGCGGCACACGCTGCACCTGTTCTGCTTCGTCGTGCTGTTCGCGCTCACCTACGTGTGGTTGTACGTGAGCATCGTGCGCTTTCGCTCACCGAAGTGGCTCGTCGTGCGCAGGACGCGCAAGCGCTGAAAACGGCTCTATGTTACGGATGCGCCGGCGCGCAGCCTGGGCGCATGTGTCCCCGCTTCGTGCGTAAAATTGAAAGGAACGACGGCGCGCATGCCTCATTCGACGCTAATTTGACGTCTGTTCGGTTCAGGCAGAGCCGCTATGAGCCGTTATCTCGCGTTTGCGCTTGCACTGTTCGCCGTGACACTCGCCGCCTGCAACACCATCGCACGCGCGGGCGAGGACCTTTCTAAGGGCGGTCAGGCCATCGCCAACTCGGCGGAAAAGGCCAGGTAAGCCGGTTGCGGGCGGGTCGTGATGCGAGCGCCCGCTTACGCCGCCGCGCCTTCGCGCAGCCGCGCGACTTCCGTTTCCAGTTCCCGTACGCGGGCCTCGCGGTGCGCGGCGGCCTCCTCCAGTTCGCGTATGCGCGCCTCGCGCTCGTCTAGTGCCGACTGCACGTCCGCCGCCTCGAAGCGCTGCGGAATGTGCTGCGGGCAGTTCATGTCCCACGCGTGCACCGTGAAGACGATCACCCGTTCGGCGCGCGCCTTGTAACCCGCGGGCATCAGTTCCTCGACCAGCGCCGGGTCTTCGACGACGCGCGCGCGGCCCCAGATCTTCACGCGCCGCCGGCGCGCATAATCGATGACGAACAGGTGAGCCTTCGGGTTGTCGGCGAGGTTGCCGAGCGTGATGTATTGCTGGTTGCCGATAAAATCGGCGAACGCAATCGTGTGTTCGTCCACCACATGCAGAAAGCCCGCCGGACCGCCGCGATGCTGGATGTACGGCTGCCCTTCGGTATTCGCGGTGCCCAGAAAAACGCTCGTCTGCGCGGCGATGAATTGCTGGATTTTGGGCGTGAGCGCCACGCCCCAGGCGTGATCGCGCTCCACGCTCGCATAGAGCTCGCGCGCACCCAGGCGCTCCTGCATCGCCTTGACCGTCGGCGTGAAGGCGACGTCGCTCGGATAACGGAGGATGCGATCGGTGGTCGAGGGGGTCGAGGCGGTCGAGTCGTTCGGGCTCATGTCAGACTCCTGTGCAGCGCGCTGCGGAGCCTAAAGGCTAGGCGCTTGCGCGGAAAAAGATAATCCACCGCCGGCAAGAATCATCCTCCCGAATTACGGAAGGGCAAGCCGCCAGCGGGCACGCGGCTGGCTGTTCCGACACTTTCGCGCCTCGCGCGAGCGCCACGGGCGCGCCGACGAGCGCGGCGGCATTTCCCGCGCCGTGCGGCCCGAAGCGCGCTACCCTTGGTGTTCACGCCGCGTGGCGCGAGTCCACTCAACCGCTCGGCGGCCGTATGCGCCGGGCGCCATGACAGGGAGTCGAACATGTCGAAAACGATCTGGATTGTCGTCGCCAACCGTGTGACCGCGCGCATTTTCGCCGCCGAAAGCCCGCTGGGCGCCATCGACGAGGTCGAGACGCTGCTCCATCTGCAAGGCCGCATGTCGGACGAGAACCTCGTGACCGACAAGCCGGGGCGCACCACCGACCGCGTCGGCTTCGGCCGCAGCGCGACCGATCCCGACACCAGCCAGCACGACCACGAAGCCACCGTGTTCGCGGCCGAGATCGCGACGACGCTTGCGAAGGCCCGCAACGACGCGCGCTACGGCACGCTCGTCCTCGCGGCGCCGCCCGCGTTCCTCGGCGCGCTGCGCAAGGCGATCGACGCGCAAACGCGCAGCCTCGTCACGCTCGAGCTCGACAAGGATCTTGCGGCGCTCGACGCGCGCGAACTGCGCACGCGTCTGCCTGAACGGCTCGTGCGGGCCGAGGCGTGAGCCAGCCCGTCGGCACAGTCCGCGCGGGGCGATATCCGGCGCGGTGAGCGAGGCTTGCCCCGCTCGCCCCGCTCGCCTCGCTCACCCCGCCAGAGGCGCGACGCATGCGCGCACGACGCCGATGACGTTCTCGCCCGCCAGCATGCCGAGCAGCCCGACGAGCGCGATGGTCGGCGGCGCTGGCGATCTCACCTGCAGCACGTTGTACAGCAGCCCTGCGAGCGCGCCGACCGCGAACGACACTAGATAGCCCTTCATCTCCGTCTCCCGTTCGTCGTCGCGCGCTCACGCCATGTCGATCACGACGCGGCCAGCCGTGCCCGCGGCGACGGCCTCGTAGGCTTCGCGTGCCCGCGCGAGCGGAAATTGCGCGGCCACGACGGGCGGCTCGAACTGACCCGCGGCGAACGCTTCGGCAATCGCGCGCATGAGCGGCGCGGATTCGGCCACGCCGAGCTTCGCGCTATCGGCGCCGAGCAACTGCGTCTCGTTGTGATAGAAGTCGATGAGATCGAAATCGACGCGCCGCTTGCCCGTCGCGCTGATTTCGACCACGCGGCCACGCCGCTTCGCAAGCGAGAGCGCCAGTTCGAACGCCACGCCGCCCACTGCGTCGTAGACCACGTCCGCGCCAGTTCCCCCAGTCAGTTCGCGTACGCGTTCTGCCGTGTGCTCGTTCATGGGAACGAAGGCATCGATGAGACGCGCGGCCGGCGAACCGGCAAGCGGCGCCTCGCGGCCCACGCCGATCACGCGTGCGCCGCGCGCCTTCGCGATCTGCGCGACCGCGCCGCCCACGCCGCCCGACACGCCGATCACGGCGATCGTTTCGCCCTTGGTGAGGCGCGCGTAGTCGACGGTGCCCAGCCACGCCACCACGAAGTTCACACCGATCGACGCGGCCTGTGCGTGCGAGAGCGCCGCGGGCTTGCGCGTCAGCGCGGCCACAGGCACCTCGATGAACTCGGCGTGCGTGCCGTCGCGCGTGAAACCGATGTCTCCGCCCGTCCCCCAGACTTCTGCGCCGAGCCACTCCGCGGGGCCCGCCACCACCACGCCGCTGAAGTCGCGCCCCGGCACCCGCGGGGGCACCGTGTGCTCGAAATGGCCGGAGACGTTCTTCACGTCGCTCGGGTTGACGGAAGCGGCGCGCACCTGCACGAGTGCGCTGTCGGCATCGGGTGCGGGCGTGGGCAGATCGACGTACTCGAGCACCTCGGGCTTGCCGAAGGTCTTGAACTGGATGGCTTTCATGGCGGGACTCCGTGGGTTCAGGTTTCGCGCAACGGCTTGCGCGAAGGCGGGTATCGAACTGGGTCCCAATGTAATTTGCTGAAGCCAGGTTGTGTGGACAGATGCTTTCGATTTTCGGACAAGGTAACCCTTTAACTAATTGCTGCCTTCTGTACGGTCACACACAAAAGTACACATTCGCGTGACTTTCGGGGATGTCAGAATAGCGGCGATCAAACGCAGAGCATCCGTCCCGCCCGCCATTGGCGAACGCGCCGACCGCGCCTCCACCATGCAAAAGCTAAAGTCCCTTACCGTGCTGCGCGCTGTTGCGGCGACAACGGTCATCTTCTTTCACATCATGTCGCCGACTGGACATACGCTCGGTGAATTCGGCGTCGACATTTTCTTCGTGATAAGCGGTTTCGTCATCGCCCTCGTGCTGGACAACCCGGAATTGACCACCCAGCGCTTCCTCGTGGACCGCATTGCCCGGATCGTGCCGCTGTACTGGGTCCTGACGTTTGGCGTATTCCTCGGTGCGCTCGCCGCTCCCGCGTTGTTGAATTCGACGACGGCCGACTTGGGGAATCTGCTGAAGTCGCTGTTTTTCATTCCCTATCGCAAGGAAAGTGGTCAGATATTCCCGATGTTGTTCGTCGGCTGGACGCTGAACTACGAAATGTTGTTTTACGTGGTCACAGCCGTTGCGTTGATGCTGGTGCGCCGTCGCCGCCTGCTGTTCACTTCTGCGCTGATCCTTGCGATCTTTTGCGCGGCGAAGGCATCGAACTCGCATGGCGTATTCACCGCGTTCTATACGAATCAGCGTTTATTCGAGTTCCCGCTTGGCTTCATCGCCTACCAGATCTGGAAATCGGGAGTCCGAATCAAGCTGCCGATTGCGGGGTGCATCGCGGTTGCGGCCTACGCGTGGATGGCCTACATCAACTGGCACAACCTTTCCAACGCGCCGCTGCTTTATTACGGCCTGCCTGCTTTCGTACTGATCGGCAGCACACTGAGCCTGGAACCGGCGATGGGTTCGGGCTCGTTGACACGCGCAGCCATATTCATCGGCAATGCGAGTTATGCCATCTATCTGAGCCATCCATACTGTGTGGAAGCTGCGCGCAAGCTGCTGCCGGACGCTATCGGCGGCTTTGATCCGACCGCGCCGCTCGGTGTAGCGTTCACGATGATCGCGGCCACGGCGATGGGCGCCGCGCTCTACCAGTTCGTCGACTGGCCGCTGCACAAGCGCGCGCGTCGTCTGTTGCACGCTGTCCCAGCGATACGCTTGCGCAGATCGCGCACTGCCGGCGCGGCCGATACTCGCACGGGCTCGCAGGAGGAACCGGCCCGCGACGTGCCAGTCAACGAGGACGCCAACTGTGACTGCTAGCTGCTAACTGCTAACTGAACAGCGAAGTGCGCAGACAGCAATCGATCAAAGACATTTTCCCGCGCTTCCGGACGCACGTTGCGGAGCTCACGCCGCACATATTCAAAGCGCGTCGATCGGTATCTTCAGATATCGCACGCCGTTGGCTTCGGGCTCCGGCATGCGGCCCGCGCGAATGTTCACCTGGATCGACGGCAGGATCAGGTTCGGCATGGCGAGTGTGCGGTCGCGCGCGGTGCGCATCTGCACGAACGCCTCTTCGCTCACGGTCTCGTTCAGGTGGATATTGCCGCTGCGCTGCGCGCTCACCGTGGTCTCGAAACACGGCCCGCGAGAAGCCGGCGGATAGTCGTGGCACATGAAGAGCCGCGTGTCGCCCGGCAGCTCGAGCAGCTTGCGCGCCGAACGGTAAAGCGTGTGCGCGTCGCCGCCCGGGAAGTCGCAGCGCGCCGAGCCCACGTCGGGCATGAAGAGCGTGTCGCCCACGAACACGGCATTGCCGATCTGGTACGCGAGGTCGGCGGGCGTATGGCCTGGCACGTGCAGCGCGCGCGCCTCCAATGCGCCGACCTGGAACGTCTCGCCGTCCTGGAACAGCACGTCGAACTGGCTGCCGTCCGCGCTGAGCGTCTCGCCCAGATTGAACACCGCGCGGAACACGCCCTGCACGTCGCGAATGTGCTCGCCAATCGCAATGCGCCCGCCCAGTTGCGCCTTCAGATACGGCGCCGCCGAAAGATGATCGGCGTGCGCGTGGGTTTCCAGCAGCCACTCGACGCGAAGCCCGTATTCACGCACGAACGCGATCACGCGCTCGGCCGATTCCGTGGAGGTGCGGCCCGATTTCGGATCGTAGTCGAGCACAGGGTCGACGATCGCGCAGGCGGTGCCGCGCCCGGCGTGCACGACGTAGGTTACCGTGGCCGTGACGGGGTCGAAAAAGGGCTCGACGCCTGGTTCGGGTGTTTGTAGCTGGGTTGGGTTGGACATCGAGGACTCCACACGGGTGACCCTCTATTGAAACACATATTATAAATTTATATAATGTATTTAGACAAAGTATAATCTGGCGCATTGACCTGCTACCTCGTCCGACGGGGCGACCCATGAACTCACCACTCACTCCCGAAGCGCTCGCGGCCCTGCGCGAATCCGCCGAAAAGTGCTGCGCACTGCTCAAGGCGCTTGCCCACGAAGACCGTCTCCTGCTGCTTTGCCAGCTCACCGAAGGCGAGCGCAACGTCGGCGAGCTCGAGGAGCTGGTGGGAGTGCATCAGCCGAGCCTTTCGCAGCACCTCGGCAAGCTGCGCGACGAAGGCCTCGTCGATACGCGTCGCGAAGGCAAATACATCTACTACCGCCTCGCGAGCCCCGAGGTCATCCAGGTCATGCAGACGCTCTCGAGCCTCTATTGCGGGCGGCTCAAGGTCCATCCGGCATGAGCCTCGACCTCGTCCACTTCACGCCCTACGCCTCGTTCGCGGGCGGCCTGATGATCGGCGCGGCGGCCGCGCTCTTCGTGCTCGTGAACGGCCGCATCGCCGGTATCAGCGGCTTGCTGGGTGGCTTGTTGGGCAGATCGTTGCCGGGCTCGGGCGGCGAGCGCGGCGTGAATGCCGCGTTCGTCATTGGCCTCGTTGCCGCCCCATTGCTGTGGCGACTGCACTCGGCGCTTCCGGCAATGCAGATCGATGCGTCGATGCTCACGCTCGTCGCGGCGGGTCTGCTGGTCGGCATCGGCACCCGTTACGGCTCGGGCTGCACGAGCGGCCACGGCGTGTGCGGGATCGCGCGCGGCTCGCGACGCTCGTTCGTCGCCACGGGCGCGTTCATGGCGGCGGGCTTCGCCACTGTGTTCGCGGTGCGTCACCTGAGCGGAGGCTGAAATGCGAAAAATTAGCGCGTTCGCGTGCGGTGTGCTGTTCGGTATCGGCCTGCTCGTCTCGGGCATGGCCAACCCGGCGAAAGTGCTCGGCTTTCTCGATCTCGCCGGCAACTGGGACCCCTCGCTCGCCTTCGTGATGGCGGGGGCCATCGCGCTCGCCGCGCCCGCCTTCTGGCTTGCGCGCAAGCGAGCGTCGAGCCTCGTCGGCGCGCCGATTCAGCTGCCCACGTCACGGCGCATCGACGCACGGCTGGTTGGCGGCGCCTTGCTGTTCGGCGCGGGCTGGGGACTCGCGGGCTTCTGCCCCGGCCCCGCGCTCGTCGCCGCGGGCGGCGGCCAGCCGCGCGCCTGGCTCTTCGTCGCCGCCATGCTCGCGGGCATGGCAATTTTCGCCGTGCTGGAGCAGCGCCGCCGCTCGCAAGAAGCCGCATCGATCAGCACTAAACCGCATTAAAAAGTACGACGGCAGCACGATGCCGCACCAGCCTCGGGACCCAAACCACATGCAAATCACGCAACACGACGCCCGCTTCGCGAGCGCCGACCAGCTCACGCCCGACGACCTTGCCGCCATCCAGGCGGCGGGCTATCGCTCGATCATCTGCAACCGGCCCGATGGCGAGGGCGGCGACTCGCAACCCACGTCGCAGGCGCTGCGCGCCGCGGCCTCGCAGCTCGGCCTGCAGTTCGCGTATCTGCCGGTGAAGCCCAGCCAGATCACCGCCGACGACGCTGCGCGTTTCGGCCAGTTGCTGATCGACCTGCCCGGCCCCGTGCTCGCGTACTGCCGCAGCGGCAACCGCGCCACGAGCCTCTATCGGCTCGCGCAGCAAGGCGCGCCCACCCAGGCCGCGCAAACCACGAACGCCGCGCGCGCCGCGACGGCGGCTTGCGCGTGGGAAGGCGAAACCTGGGACGTCGTCGTGATCGGCGGCGGCACTGCGGGCATCGCCGTCACCGCGAGCCTGTTGCGCCGCGAGCCGAGCCTGAAGATCGCCATCGTCGAGCCGAGCGATCACCACGACTATCAGCCCGCGTGGACGCTAGTCGGCGGCGGCGCATACGACGTGGCGAAAACGCGCCGGCCCATGGCGAGCGTGATGCCCGCGGGCGTGAAGTGGTTTCGCGCGGCCGCCACGCGCGTCGAGCCGGACGCGAACGTCGTGCAGCTCGACAGCGGCGTGCGCGTGGCCTACCGTCAGCTCATCGTGGCGCCGGGACTGCGGCTCGCGTGGGAGCGCATTGCAGGCCTCACGGAAACGCTCGGCAAGAACGGCGTGACCTCGAACTATCGCTACGACCTCGCGCCCTACACCTGGCAGCTCGTGCAGCAGATGAAGGGCGGCACGGCGCTCTTCAGCCAGCCCGGCATGCCGATCAAGTGCGCGGGCGCGCCGCAAAAAGCCATGTATCTCGCCTGCGACCACTGGCAACGCCAGGGTGTGATCGGCCAGGTCAACGTGGAGTTCAATCTCGCGGGCGCCGTGCTGTTCGGCGTGGCGACCTTCGTGCCGCCGCTCATGGAGTACGTGAAGCGCTATAACGCGAACCTCGCGTTCTCGTCGAATCTCGTGGCCGTAAATGGCCCGGCGCGCATCGCCACCTTCGAAGTAAAGGATGCGAACGGCAACGTCACGCGTGTGGAAAAGCGCTTCGACATGCTGCACGCCGTGCCGCCGCAGGTCGCGCCCGACTTCATTCGCGACAGCCAGCTCGCCGACAAAGCCGGCTGGTGCGAAGTGGATCACGCCACGCTCCAGCATCCGCGCTATCCCAACGTGTTCTCGCTCGGCGACGTGTGCTCGGCGCCGAACGCCAAGACCGGCGCGGCCGCGCGCAAGCAGGCCGTGATCGTGGCCGAGAACCTGCTCGCCGCGCGTGCGGGCGCGCTTCTGGCGTATCGCTACGATGGTTACGGTTCGTGCCCGCTCACCGTGGAAAAGGGCAAGGTCGTGCTGGCCGAGTTCGGTTATGGCGGGCGCCTCTTGCCCACCTTCCCGCTCGACCCCACGCGCCCGCGCCGCCTCATGTGGCTGCTCAAGGCGAGCGTGCTGCCGAGCTTCTACTGGTGGGGCATGCTCAAGGGCCGCGAGTGGCTCACGCGGGCTGCGCGCGGTTGAGGACACTTGAGCGCCATGGGTGCTCTTAGCCCTCGAAATCGAGCCCGCCTAGCAGCACTTCGGGCTCGCCTTGCGTGCGCGAAGCGAAATCGACAGAGCGCGCCGACTCCCATGACGCCAGCTTCCTCCCGGTCGCTTCGAGGTAGTGCTCGAAGCGCGCTTCGCCGCCGCGCTCCATGAGGCGCTCGATCTCCTCGGTGTCCCAGGTCAGCGAGACGTTAAGCGGATACACATAGGGATGGCGGTGCTCGTTCGCGACGCCGCGCAGGCGCACGCGCGTGGGATGGCCGTGCCCGGCGTTGGGCACGACATCGACGTGCACAGAAGGGCCGAATTGTTTCGCCAGCTTCGCCGCGATACGCGGCGCGAATTCTTCCTCGAACCGGCGAACGGCTTCGATACTCATGCGCGGGGCACTCCACTGAGGATTGACAGAGGGTTAAGGCATCGCCGGTCGCCACTGACTCGCGCATCCGATCCACGCAAATCTGCTGCTAACGACCGTGCGGCCATCGTCCTGGCATCCTACCGCGCCGCCGGCTGGTCAGCCAATGGCCGACAGCGCAGCGCCGCCCAGCCCCCTCACGCCGCGCGGCGCTCGCGCGTAGCCACGAGGCTGCGCACGCCTTCGAGCGAATACACGCCTAGTGCGACCCAGATCGCGCCGTAACCGACGGCGCTAACCGCGCCGAACGGCTCCCCGTAAATGAGCACGCCGGTGAGCAACTGCAGCGTGGGCGTGACGTACTGGATCAGACCGAGCATCGACAGCGGAATGCGCCGCGCGGCCGCGCCGAAGAGGAGCAGCGGGACCGCCGTGATCGGGCCGGAGGCCGCGAGCAGCAGTTGCAGCCCGCGCGAGGCATGCGTGAAGTGGCTCGCGCCGGCAAGGCCAACGATCGTCAGATAAACGACCGCAACGGGAAAGAGCAGCACGGTTTCGAGCGCGAGGCCTTCGAGCGCCCCGAGCTGCGCGGTCTTGCGCAAAAGCCCGTAGCCGCCGAAAGTCACTGCGAGCGCGAGACTGATCCAGGGCGGCGCACCGTTCTGCCAGGTAAGCCACGCGACGCCTGCGGTGGCCAGCGCCACGGCGGCCCATTGCAGGGGGCGCAGTCGTTCGCGCAGGAACGCATAGCCGAACAGCACGTTGATGAGCGGATTGATGAAGTAGCCGAGGCTCGCCTCGACGATGTGCCCGGCATTGACGGACCAGATATAGATGCCCCAGTTGGCCGAGAGCAGCACGGCGCTCGCCACGAAGCGCGCGAGCAGGCGACGGTCGCGCAGCGTGGGCCCAAGCCAGCGCCAGTGACGGCGCACGACGAGCACGGCGACCACGAACACGAGCGACCACGCCATGCGGTGCGCGAGCATTTCGAGTGCGGGGATCTGATGCAGCGTCTTAAAGTAGATGGGGAAGAGCCCCCAGAGAACGAATGCAGCGAACGCGTAGAGGATGCCGGGATTCATGTCGGGTTCTGGTTATGGTGGCGCCAGTGCCGCGCGGCGCTGTTCGGCACGTGCCTGCGCGCGAAGTGGCGCTGAAGGCGCGTGAGTGCGAGCCGACATCTGGCCCGCATGCTGCCTATGGGAGCGTGCGAAGGCAATTGAAAGCCAGGCACAGCGCGGCCGATTTCGCTTAACCCTGCGCCAAGCCGCGGGTTTTGCGACAATGCGGATTTTCGCCGCCAGCCCTGGCCGTTGTCCAGCCTGACGCGCCGCTTACGGCGCGCGCTGTTCTCGACGCGGCAGGCGACGGCGTAGCCCCCCCCTGAACCGGCCTCCTCGCGCGCGATGTCCTTCCCCCATATCGATCTGCTGTATTCGCTGTCCGGCCTGTTTGTCGGATTTCTGGTCGGCCTGACCGGCGTGGGTGGCGGCTCGCTGATGACGCCGATCCTGGTCCTCGTCTTCAACGTGCATCCAGCCACGGCAGTCGGCACCGACCTGCTCTACGCGGCCGCGACCAAGTCCGCGGGCACGCTCGTGCACGGGCTAAAGGGTTCGGTGGACTGGCGCGTGACGCTACGGCTCGCGGCCGGCAGCGTGCCCGCGGCGACGATCACGCTGATTCTGCTGCACCGCTATGGCATGGATACGCCGCGCGCGGGGCATCTGATCCAGGCCGTGCTGGGCGTCGCGCTCCTCATCACGGCCGTGGCGCTCATTTTCCGCCCGCAGCTCGCTGCGTTCGCCTCGCGCCACCGCCACGGGCCGGGCGAAGCGCGCACGCTCTTTTTCACGATTCTCACGGGCGCGGTGCTCGGCGTGCTCGTTTCGCTCACCTCGGTGGGCGCGGGCGCCATCGGCGTCACCGTGCTGCTGCTGCTCTATCCGGCGCTGCCCACGGTGCGCATCGTCGGCTCCGATGTCGCGCACGCCGTGCCGCTCACGCTCCTGGCGGGCGCCGGCCACTGGCTGCTCGGCTCGATCGACTGGCACATGCTGCTTTCGCTCCTGTGCGGCTCGCTGCCCGGCATCGCGATCGGTAGCCTGCTCTCCTCCAGGGCGCCCGAAAAGCTGCTGCGCGTGCTGCTCGCCGCAACGCTCACCCTCGTGGGCGTGCGGCTCGTGCTCTCCTGAACGCGGCGCACGCCACGCTCGCCGCGCACCTTGTGCGCTTCAGACGTGGGGTGCCTGGCGGAAAAATCTCCCGTTGAGATCGACCTCGAACTGGCGCAGCCATTGGCCGCGGGCGTCGATGCGGTAAGCCTGCGCCCAGGCGCCGCGCCGCACGATCAGCATGTCGCCGTGCTCCGGGTCGTTGGGATCGGCTTCGCCGCGTATGTCGAACTGCATGGGCGCAAAGCCGTGCCGCGCACAGGCCAGCTCGAAGGCCGCCCGGTCGACGAGCGGCAAGTCGGTGTAGGTATGAATGGTCATGGCGATTTCCTGCTTTCCAGCGATGAGGCCGCGCTCGACCTCGGGAAAGACGCGCGATACCCACGGTATACCCCGAACCGCGGGAAGACTGTGTGTCAAACTACACTTTGGCGGCTGCAGTGCAACATGGCGAAGCCGCATGCGGGGAGCGGTCCGCCCCGCAGGTTCACGCGCGACGCGTACAAGCTGGCGGCCCGGAGCGAGAACAGGCCCCGAACACCCGCCACTGGGCCCCTGCCCGCCATACGCGCATAAAAAAGCCCGGCCTGTAGAGGCCGGGCTTTTTGCTATCGCTTGCAGTAGACGCCCCGTTTCCCGGGCGCGCGCAGCGCTTATTGCGGCACTCTGACCGTCAGCTTGTTCGACACCGACGTCACGCCGGCCACGCCTTGCGCGACCTCGCCAGCCTTGTCAATCTGGCCCTGATCCGGCACCGTGCCGGTCAGCGTGACCGCGCCGCCGTGGGAGCGCACGTTGATCTTCGAAACGTCGAGGTCCTGGCTCTTCGAGAGCGCCTTGCGCACCGAGTAGCCCAGCTTGCGGTCGGCCTTCTTGGCCGACGTCGCAGGAGCGGCCGAGGTCGTCGCCGCGGGTGCGCTCGCCGAGTTGTCTTGCGCGTACGACGCGCTGCAAGCCACCGACAGGCAGAGTGCCGCGCCCAGCGTCTTCAGAATAGCGACTGATTTCATGTTTTCTCCTTGTGTCTTCGCGTTGTTGCGGGGTGTTGCCTGGAATAGGACCGTCGGCCTTGCCGGCGGACGGCTCGAAGGCCGCCCGTCAGCCACGGTCTGACGGCTTCGTACCACTACCGAGGACAGCGCACAGCGCGCAATGCGCGTGTGCACGGCCAGGGTCTGGACGCGATGCGAGAGGCAAGGATGAAAGGACGGCGAATTACACCGCTTGGTACGCCCACCCGGACAGGTCTGCGCCCGTTTCCTGTTTGTTATGCATTGCTTATGCGTTTGCTCATGCGTTGGTGCATTGGTGCTCATGCGAGCCCGCCATGCCAGGCGCAGCAGGCGAATCACAATTTAGCCTGGCTGTGGCGCGAGCGCAAAGAGTTTAGCTCAGGGGCATGCGGCATGCGCTTAAGGTGTCCCGCGAGGCATGCGGGCATGCCGCCGCAACGCCGATTCTCATGTACCATCGGCTCCACAGAGCCCGCGCGACACGCGTGCCTGAGCCGACCCGGCGCCAGCGCCGGACCCGACGCGGACCCGACCCGCACTCTCCCGAACCACCCGAGGCCCGCCCCACCCCGATGAAGTCCCGTACCGGCCGCAAACCTCCTCCCCGTCTCGTCGCGCGCTTCGTGGCGATCTCGTGGCGCGACCTGGCCGTCACGTTCGGTCCCATCCTGCTCGTGAGCGCGGCGGCCATCTGGCTCGCGGTGCGCCTCATCCAGCCCGCGCCGCCCAGCACGCTGACCATGAGCGCCGGGCCCAAGGGCAGCACCTTCTGGAACGCCGCGGAAAAGTACAAGACCATCCTCGCGCGCAACAACATCACGCTGATCGTGCTCGAATCGGAAGGCTCGGCGCAGAACCTGCAGCGTCTCGCCGACCCGAAGTCGAACGTCGACGTCGCGTTCGTGCAGGACGGCCTCGCGGGCAAGGTGCCAGGCGGCCTCGTCTCGCTCGGCAGCGTGGCTTATGTGCCGCTCGTGGTGTTCTATCACGGCCCCGTCGCCACGCGGCTCTCGCAGTTCGAAGGCCAGCGCATCGCCATCGGCGCCGAGGGCAGCGGCACGCGCGAACTCGCGCTCACGCTGCTCAAGGCGAACGGCATCGAGCCCGGCGGCCCGACCAGGCTCGTGCCGCTTTCCGGCGACGACGCCGCGCGCGAACTCGTGGCCGGCAAGATCGACGTCGCGATTCTCGCGGGCGACTCCGCGCAGCCGCCCGTCATGGGCCGCCTCATGCGCATGCCGGGCGTGCGCTTCTTCGACTTCGTCCAGGCCGACGCCTACGCGCGGCGCTTTCCGTTCCTCACGGCCATCACGATCCCGATGGGCGCGTTCGACTTCGGCCGCAACCTGCCGGCAGCGCCCCTGCATTTCATCGCGCCCACGGCCGAGCTGGTCGCGCGCGACTCGCTGCATCCCGCGCTCTCCGACCTGCTGATCGAAGCGGCCAAGGAAGTGCACGGCCGCTCCACACTGCTGCAGCGCGCCGGAGAATTCCCCGCGCCGCGCGCCCAGGACTTCCCGATCAGCGCCGACGCCGCGCGCTACTACAAGTCGGGCAAGAGCTTCCTCTACCGCGTGCTGCCCTTCTGGGTGGCGAGCCTCGCCGACCGACTCGTGGTGCTGCTCGTGCCGATCATCGTCGTGCTGATTCCGGGCCTGCGGATCGTGCCTTCGCTCTACGCCTGGCGGGTAAAATCGCGCATCTATCGCTGGTACGGATCGCTCATCGCACTCGAGCGCGCCGCGATGGCCGACAACCCGCCCACCGAGCGCCGGGCGCTGATCCGCCAGCTCGACAAGATCGAGGAATCGGTGAACGGCATGAAAATGCCGCTCGCCTATGCGGAGCAGTTCTACGTGCTGCGCGAGCATATCGGCTTCGTGCGCGCGCGCCTGTCCGGCACGCGCGAAGCGCCGGACGCAGGTGTCGGGGCCGAAGAAGAGCAGGCAGCGGAAGGCGCCGAAGAAGCAGAGGCGCCGCAAGGCAGTAGCAACGACGCAGGCACAGCGGGTACAGAGGCGAGCCATGCAAACGAAGGCGGCAGCAATGAAACAGGCGAGCGCACGCATTAGCGCCGCTGCACGCATTTTGAACCGAACAATGGGCCATGCAAGCAATGGCCCGGATATCGCCTTAGAGCGGAGGAACAGCATGATCGACGGCATCGATGCCAGCCAGCCGGCCTGGTTCTACGACTTCGTTTCGCCGTTTTCGTATCTGTTGCTGGAACAGCAGGACAAGTGGCCCGGCTTCGATTTCGTGCCGACGCCCGTGCTGCTTTCCGAGCTGTACCGTCACTGGGGCCAGCCGTTCAGCTCCGCGGTTCCGGCCAAGCGCGTCTTCACGTACCGGCACGCGCTCTTTCGCGCCGAGCAGCTCGGCATTCCGTTCAAGATGCCGCCCGCTCACCCGTTCGACTCGGTCAGGCCGATGCTGCTCGCCATCGCGGCGGGCGGCGAGTTCGCGTGCGTGCGCGAGATCTTCCGCTTCATCTGGCGCGAGGGACGCGACCCGTCGAGCGACGAGGGCTTCGAGCAGCTTTGCGAGCGCGTGGGCATTGCGCACGGCGAATCGCTGATCGAGGAAGAAGCCGTGCGCGCGCAGTTGCGCCGCAACACCAACGACGCGATCGCGATGGGCGTATTCGGCGTGCCGACGTTCTGGATGAACAAGCAGCTCTTCTGGGGCGAGGACGCCTTGCCGATGGTGCTCTACTGCGCACGCAGCCCGAACTGGCTCGACTCGCGCGAGGTCAAGCGCATCAGCACACTGCCTTCGGGGCTCGTGAAGCCGGTTACCGAGTAACCGTCAACGCGCCGCAGAAACATGCAACGCGCGTCCTTCTGATGCCGGTCATGCCGCGCGCCCTATGGCGGTGGCGCGCGAGCAGGCATATGGTTATGGCTGAATCCGTGCGCGCAACGCTGTGCGTCGCCGCGCACGCGCCTTTGCCCGCCACACCCCATGGACGACGATAACGCCCTCACCCTCGACATCTGGCTGGTGCGCGTGCTGCGCACGCTGCTGGTCGAGCGCAGCGTCACGCAGGCCGCGCTGCGCCTGAACCAGACCCAGCCCGCCATCAGCACGGCGCTGCGCCGGCTGCGCGAGATCCTGGGCGATCCGATCCTCGTGCGCGGCAAGACCGGCATGGTGCCGACCGAGTACGGCGAGTCGCTGCTGCAGCACGCGCAGCGCGTGCTGCGCGACGTGGAGTTCGTGGCCACGCCGCACGGCGACTTCGATCCGGAGCGCTCGAAGCGCACGTTCCGCCTGGCCGCCCCCGACTACCTCAACGACTTCTTCATGCCAACGCTGATCGCGCGCTTTCGGGAGACGGCGCCAGCGGCGCGGCTAGAGATCCTCTCGCTCTCGCCCACGCTCGATCATCACGGCGCGCTGGACGCGGGCGAACTCGACATCGTGATCGGCAACTGGCCGAAGCCCGAGCCGCGTTTCGCGCGCAGCGACCTCTTCTCCGACAAGGTCGTCTGCATGATGCGCGCGGACCATCCGCTCGCGCGCCGCGAACTCACGCGCGACGCCTATCTCGCAGCTCCCCATCTCGCACCCACGCCCTATACGGGCTCGCATGCGAGCGCGATCGATCTGGGGTTTGCGAAGGCGAAAGCCGAGCGCCGCATCGTCGCGACGCTGCCCTATTTCGGGCTCGTGCCGCAGGTCTTGCTGCAATCGGATCTGATCTTCACGACGACAAGGCGCTTCGCGCAGCACTACGCGAAGCTGATGCCCATTGCCGTCGTCGAGACGCCGTTTGCGTTTCCGCGCATTCACTGCTATCAGATGTGGCATCCGCAGCCGGACCGGCCGAGCGATGTGGGATGGTTGCGCGGGTTGATCGAAGAGGTATCGGGATCGTTGACCGCCGAGCGCGGGACGAAGCGCGCCGGGGCGAGGAAGGCCGCGAGCGCGGCCAGCGAAGCGGCGCCCACGCCGCCGCTCGAAGCCGCCTGAAATAACGCAAACTCAGCGCAAACGGGCGCCCTCATCATCGAGGCGCCCGTTCCGCTCGCGCGGAGCGTGAAATCAGGCGCGCTCGAGCGCGACCGTTCTCACCATCGCCGGGCGCTGCGCCACCCGCATCTGCATGAGCTGCGCGGCGACCGCCACCGCAATCGACGAAGGCGCCTTGTCGACGATCCCCGTCACGCCGATGGGGCATGTCATCTCGTCCAGCCGCTCGGCTTCCACGCCGCGCTCCATGAGCCGCCGCTCGAACTTCACGCGCTTCGTTTTCGAGCCGATGAGCCCGAACCACGCGAAATCGCGCCGCCGCATGATGCGCTCGGTCAGCTCGAAGTCGAGCGCGTGATTGTGCGTCATCACGAGGAAGTACGCGCCCGCAGGTGCTTCGTCGACGATGGCGGCCGGCGTGTCCGTCGCTTCGATCTGCACGTTGGCGGGCACCTCGTCGGGGAACAGCTCGTCGCGCTCGTCCACCCACTGCACGACGCATGGCAGCATGCCGAGCAGCGTGACGAGCGCATGGCCCACGTGGCCCGCGCCGAACAGCACGATGTGCATCGGCCCGTAGTGCGGCACCGGCGTGCTGCGGCGGCCGATGATCACGCGCCCGGCTTCATCGACGCGCACGCAATGCTCAGGATGACGATTCATTTCGCAGCCCCCTCGCGCGCCATCGTCCGCACCGCGCGCACGCCCTTCAGGATTTCCTCGGCGGTGGCCGGCGCATTCATAGGCGGATTGAAGCGGTAGTCGGCCACGCTCGCCACGGCGTCGCGAATCGCGAAGAACACCGAGAACGGCAGCAACAGCGGCGGCTCGCCCACGGCCTTCGAGCGGTGGATGCTGTCTTCCGCGTTGCGGTTCTTGAAGAGCCGCACGTTGAATTCAGCGGGCGTGTCGTTCACGGTCGGGATCTTGTAGGTGGACGGCGCGTGCGTCATGAGCTTGCCGTCCGGCTTCCACCACAGTTCTTCCGTGGTGAGCCAGCCCATGCCCTGGATGAAGCCGCCTTCCACCTGGCCCACGTCGAGCGCCGGGTTCAGCGACGCGCCGACGTCGTGCAGCGCATCGGCGCGCAGCACGCGCATTTCGCCCGTGAGCGTGTCGATGACGACTTCCGATACCGCCGCGCCATACGAGTAGTAGTAGAACGGCCGCCCGCGCAGCGTCGCCTGATCCCAGTACAGCTTGGGCGTGGTGTAAAAACCATCGGACCAGAGCTGGACGCGCGCGAGATACGCCTTCGAAACCAGCGTTTCGAACGGCACGATCGTCTCGCCCACGATCACGGAGTCATTGGCGAAGCCCACGTCGGCGGCGCTGATTTCGCCCTTGCCGTACGTGGTCGCCGCCAGCGCGGCGAGGCGCTGGCGCAGCTGGCGTGCGGCGTCCTGGGCCGCCTTGCCGTTCAGGTCGGTGCCCGTCGATGCCGCCGTGGCGGAGGTGTTCGCGACCTTGCTCGTGTCCGTCGCGCTCACGCGCACGCGGCCGAACTCGATGCCCAGTTCGTGCGCCACGACCTGCGCGACCTTCGTGTTCAGGCCCTGGCCCATTTCGGTGCCGCCGTGGTTCACGAGTACCGAGCCGTCGGTATAGATGTGAACGAGCGCGCCCGCCTGGTTGAAGTGCGTGACGTTGAACGCAATGCCGAACTTGACCGGGGTGAGCGCGATGCCCTTCTTGAGCACCTCGTTGTTCGCGTTGAACTCGCGAATCGCGGCGCGCCGCGCGTGATAGCCGCTCGTTTCCACCAGCTCGTCGATCAGCTCGTGAATGACGTTGTCCTCGACGATTTGGCCATAGGGCGTTTCGTTGTTCCGCGTCTTGCCGTAGAGATTGCGGCGGCGCACGTCGAGCGAATCGAGGCCGAGCGTGCGCGCCACATCGTCCATGATGTACTCGATCGCGAACGCGCCCTGCGGGCCGCCGAAGCCGCGAAACGCCGTGTTCGACTGTGTGTTGGTCTTTCCGCAGAAACCGGCGATCGACACGTCGGGCAGCCAGTAGGCGTTGTCGAAGTGACAAACGGCGCGCGTCATCACCGGGCCGGAGAGGTCGGCGGAAAAGCCGCAGCGCGAGGTCATGTCGACCGACACGCCTTCGATCGTGCCCTGATCGTCGTAGCCCACTTCGTACGTGTAATGGAAATCGTGGCGCTTGCCCGTGACCATCATGTCGTCGTCGCGATCGGGGCGCAGCTTCACGGGGCACAGGAGCTTCCAGGCGGCGAGCGCCGCGCAGCAGGCAAAGAGGCCCGACTGCGATTCCTTGCCGCCGAAGCCGCCGCCCATGCGGCGGCATTCCACGAGCACGTTGTGCGAGGCGACGCCCAGCACATGCGCGACTAGGTGCTGCATCTCGCTCGGGTGCTGCGTGGAGCACCACACATGCATGCCATCGTCGTCTTTCGGCACCGCGTAGGCGATCTGGCCTTCCAGATAGAACTGCTCCTGGCCGCCCAGCAGCATCTCGCCTTCATGCCGATGCGCGGCGCGTGCGGCGCGCGTGGACGCCTCGCCGCGCGCAAGTTTCATCGGCGGCAGCACCGACTGCTGCGCGGCGCGCGCCTGCTGCGCCGTGAGCACGGCGGGCAGCTCTTCGTACTGCACTTCGGCGCGGCGGGCGGCCAGGCGCGCCGTATCGTGCGACGTCGCCACCACGATGAACATGGGCTGGCCCACGTACTGCACGACGCCATCGGCGAGCACCGGATCGTCGTGGATGATCGGGCCGCAGTCGTTCACGCCGGGAATGTCCTCGGCCGTGAGCACCGCCACGACGCCAGGCGTCGCGCGCACTTTGGCGAGGTTCATCGCAACGATGCGGGCGTGCGGCTTCTGCGAAAGCCCGAGCGCGGCGTGCAGCGTGCCGGCCACGACCGGGATGTCGTCGGTATAGGTGGCGCGGCCGCTCACGTGCAGATGCGCGGACTCGTGCGGGCGCGAAACGTGCACTTGCGCGAAGGGCTCGCGTGCCTTGAGCTCGTCCAGGAACGGTTCGGCTTGCTGGTTCATTGTTTCGTTCTCCGTATTTCTCTTCCAGTTCCTGAATGTCTCAAGCCGTGGCTGCCGCTACGTTGCGCACATTGAGCGCTTGCGGCGCAAGCGGGTTATGCGGACGCGTTTCGAGCCAGAAACGGTACAGCGTGTTCTTCGCGGCTTCTAGGCGGTAGTCGCTCGTCGCGCGCATGTCGGATAGCGGCGCGTAGTCCTTGCCAAGCGCGATCATCGCGGCCTGGGCCGTGGCTTCGTGCCATTGCGCATCGGCGAGCACGCCTTCCGCGTGAGTCGCGCGCTTGGGTGTTGCGGCCATGCCGCCGAACGCAATGCGCGGCTCGCGGACCACGTCGCCATCGGCGATATAGGCGTAGGCGGCGCACACGGCCGAGATGTCCGAGTCGAAGCGCTTCGAGACCTTGTAGGTGCGAAAACGCAGGTTCGCGCGTGCGCCGGTGCGCGTGGGCACCTTGAGCGCGAGCACGAACTCGTGCTCGGCCATGTCCTTCTTCTGGTAGGCGAGGTAGAGGTCTTCGAGCGGCATTTCGCGCTCGGTGTCGCCCCCGCGCAGCACCACGCGCGCGCCGAGCGCAATGAGCCCCGGCATCGAGTCGCCGATGGGCGAGCCGTTCGCGATGTTGCCGCCGATCGTGCCCGCGTTGCGGATGGGCAGCGAAGCGAAGCGCAGCCACATCTCTTCGAGTTCCGGGTAATGCTTCGCGAGTTCCGCATAACCGCGCTCGACGCTCACGCCCGCGCCGATCTCTATCCACGCGTCCCTCACGTCGATGCGGCGCATCGCGTCGACCTGGCCCACGTAGACGATGTCGCCGAGTTCGCGCATTTGCTTCGTGACCCACAGGCCGATGTCGGTGCTGCCCGCGAGAATGCGTGTGTCGGGGCGCGCGGCCTTGATCGCGGCGAGCGCGTCGACTGTGCGCGGCGCGTCGTACTGCTGGCCGCGGCTCTCGTAGTGAAAGGTGTCCGTGCGTTCGAGCGTGGCGAGCGTCTGGGCGAGCGCCTTCACGTCGATGGGCTGCTTCAGCGCATCGGCCTTGAACATCTGCTCGGCGGCGTCGAGGATCGGCCGGTAGCCCGTGCAGCGGCACAGGTTGCCCGTGAGCGCATTGGCGATCTCGTCGCGCGACGGCACACTGCACGCGCCCTTGGCGGCACAGCCGTGGTTGGGCTGGCCCGCGTGCTCGTGGCCATGCTTTTCGTAGAGCGCCCACATCGACATCACGAAGCCCGGCGTGCAAAACCCGCACTGCGAGCCGTGGCAGTCGACCATGGCCTGCTGCACGGGGTGCAGCGAGCCGTCGGGCTGGCGCAGGTCTTCGACGGTGAAGAGCGCGCGGCCGTCGAGCGTCGGCAGGAACTGGATGCAGGCGTTGACGGCCTTGAAGTCCACGCCGCCCGCCTCGTTGCGCTCGCCCACCACGACCGTGCAGGCGCCGCAGTCGCCTTCGGCGCAGCCTTCCTTGGTGCCGGTGCAACGCGCGTCTTCGCGCAGGTGCTGGAGGACGGTGCGGGTGACGCCCGCGTCGCTGACTTCGCGAATCGCGTTGCGGTGGTAAAAGCGGATCGGCTGGCTCATGGGTTTCTGGCTCGTCGTTGGCTGCGGCTCGCAAAAGGCGTGTGCCGCTCGAGTGGACGGTTCGAAAGCTATCACTGCCAAAATTGGCAACCCATAGCTAGAGGAGCATGGGCGATATATCGTTGAATCGATAAATCGGCGTGCTGCGGTGCGGCTGTGCTTATGTTGCTGTGTCTCGATTGCGCGTTTTCGGGGCCGATTTGCGAATATCGGACGTATTCGACTAGCTAATCCGCCGTTCATGCACCCCTATCTACGCACGAACGGTCGGACGAGGACACGGCTAGCGCGCGAACGGCCGTCAACGTCGTGCAATATTACTGGATCTCCGCAGCCCGGCTCCCGGACACAAAAGGCCGTAAGAAGCGCAGAAAATGGGTGTTCCGCCTGTCGGCACGGCTTTTCAGCTTCTGCATAAAAACCGGTTCCATGGGACAATCACGCCTTTCCCGCCGTTTTCCATCCGCATTTTCCCCATGTCCGCTGATTTGGCGCCCCCGCGCAAAGCCGCGTCGACGACCCTGCAGATCATTCCGGTCGTCTTTTTCACCTTCCTCTGCTACCTGACGATCGGGATTCCGCTCGCCGTGCTGCCGGGCTATGTGCACAACGACCTCGGTTTCAGCACCGTGGTGGCGGGCGCCGCCATCAGCGTGCAGTACATCGCCACGCTCTGCTCGCGCGCGCTCGCGGGCCGCTCGGCGGATACGCTCGGTCCCAAGAAAACCGTGACGATCGGCCTGACGATCTGCGGCGCGAGCGGCGTGCTGCTGCTGCTCGGCACGCTCGTCGATCACTGGCCCGGCCTCTCGCTCGCGCTGCTGGTGGTGAGCCGTCTGTTGCTCGGCTGCGGCGAAAGCCTGTGCGGCACCGGGGCGATCCTCTGGGGCATCGGCCGCGTGGGCACGGCGCACAACGCGAAGGTGATCTCGTGGAACGGCATCGCCACCTATGGCGCACTCGCGATCGGCGCGCCGCTGGGCGTCGTGATGGCGCACGCCCTCGGCTACTGGATGCTCGGCATTTCGGTCATCGCGATGGCCGCGCTCGGCTTCTGGCTCGCGCGCCCCATCGCGCCGGTGCCGATCGTGCACGGCGAGCGCATGTCGTACCGCAGCGTGTTCACGCGCGTGCTGCCGCACGGCATCGGCCTCGCGCTCGGCTCGGCGGGCTTCGGCTCCATCGCGACCTTCATCACGCTGTTCTACGCCGCGCACCATTGGCCCAACGCCGCGTTCACGCTCACGGTGTTCGGCGTGATGTTCATCGGCGCGCGCCTGTTGTTCGCCAACACCATCAAACGCTTCGGCGGCTTCCGCGTCGCCATCGTCTCGTTCTCGTGCGAATGCGCGGGCCTCTTGCTGCTGTGGCTCGCGCCCACGCCGCAAGTCGCGCTCGCGGGCGCGGCGCTCACCGGCTTCGGCTTCGCACTCGTGTTCCCGGCGCTCGGCGTCGAGGCGGTCGGGCTCGTGCCGCCCGCGAGCCGCGGCGCGGCGCTCTCGGCCTACTCCGTGTTCCTCGACCTCTCGCTGGGCATTACCGGCCCGCTCGCAGGCTACGTGGCGAATCTGTTCGGCTATGGGTCGGTGTTTCTCTTCGCCGCCATCGCGGCGGCTTCCGCCGTGGCGCTTTCGGTCTCGCTTCATCGCAAGAGCGTGCGTGCCCACGCCGTGCAGGGCGCACCGCACGCCAGTGGCGCGAGCGCGCCCGCCGGGCAACGAGCGGAATAAAGAAGGTCCTCGCGGATTTCCGGGAAGCGACGTTTGCAGTAATTTCGTGAAAATTACTGCAATTTTCATGAGATGCCTCGCGGCCAGACCGGAAGTCCGCGAAGAACCATAAAAAAACCGCACCCGGCAAACCACGCCGGATGCGGCCCGGACTTAAGAAGCATTGAGACTCGAGGCGGCTGCGCCTACTTCTTCACCGCTGTCGGATCGAGGTTCTTGCCGGTTGCCTCGTTATATCGCTGCACGTATTCCTCGGTGAGCTTGCGCACGGCGCGGCCGATCTTGCGATAGTCCGACTCGTTCAGATTCGCGAGCGACACGCGACCCGACGGATGCGGCGTGCCGAAGCCCTTACCCGGCAGCAGCACGACGCGCGCCTCTTGCGCGAGACGGAACAGCAGTTCGTTGGGCTTGACCTGCTTGAGCAGCCAGTCGACGAATTCGCGGCCGAAGCGCTTCTCGCCCATGTATTCCATGTCGAGGATCGTGTAGTAGTCGACCTGGTTCGGATCGCCCTCGCCGTAGGGCACGCCCATTTCCTCGAACAGCGCGCGCTTGCGGTTGCGAATCAGGCGCTTGAGCGCGTTCTTGTATGCGTCGGGCGTGTCCATGAGCGAAAACAGCGAGAACAGCACCATCTGCACCTGCTGCGGCGTCGAAAGACCGGCAGTGTGGTTCAGCGCGACAGTGCGGCTGTCGGCCACCAGACGGTCGATGAACTTGAGCTTGTCCGGCTCGGTGGTGATCGACTCGTAGCGCTTGTGCAGTTCCTTCTTCTCGTCCTTCGGCAGCTTCGCGAGCGCATGGTCGAGCACGTTGTCGCGATGCGTCGCGATCGCACCCAGACGCCAGCCCGTCGCGCCGAAGTACTTCGAATAGGAGTACACGAGAATCGTGTTCTTCGGCGCGAGCGCGAAGAGCGAGACGAAGTTGTCGGCGAACGTGCCGTACACGTCGTCGGTCAGGATGATGAGATCCGGACGCTCCTTCACGATCTCGGCGACGTACTCGAGGCTCGCGTCGTCGATCTTCACCGAAGGCGGGTTGCTCGGGTTCACGAGGAAGAACGCCTTGACCTTCGGGTCGCGCAGCTTGTCGAGCTCCTTCTTCGAGTACTGCCAGTTGTTTTCCACCGTGGCGTCCAGATGCACCACGTTGAGCTGGTAGTCGTTGAGTTCCGGAATCTCGATGTACGGCGTGAAGATCGGCATGCCGAGCGCGATGGTGTCGCCCGCCTTGATCAGGAAATTCTCGCGCATCGTGTTGAAGATGTACGTCATGGCCGCCGTGCCGCCTTCCACCGCGAACACGTCGAACTCGCCGACGAACGGATGCTTGCCGATCATCTCGCGGCGCAGGTACTGCCCGACGATGATCTCCGAAAGCTTGAGCATGCGATCCGGCACCGGGTAGTTGCAGGCGAGAATGCCTTCGCACATCTCATAGAGGAAGTCACCCGCCGAAAGCCCTAGCTGATCGCGCACGTATGACACCGCGCCCGCGAGGAACTTGATGCCCGGCTGCCCCTTGTTCTCGCGCACGAAGAGATCGAAGCGCTCGACGATGCCGTCGCGCTGCGGGAAGCCGCCCACGCCCTCGGGCATGTAGGCAAACGAGCGCTCCGACTCGCGCATGGCGAAGAGGCCGAGTTGCCAGAAGCCGTGGCGCGGAATCGTGGCGAGGAAGTTGGGGTTGCCGCGGCCCGCGTTGAGCATCGCGAGATTGGCCGGGCGCGCGGTCGCGCCGCCGCCTGCCGCCTTGATGAGTTCGTCCTTCAGTTCGAACGGGCTCAGTGCATCGAGGCCCGACCTTTCTTTCGCGCCGTTACCCTTCGCTTTCGTTGCCATGGTGTTCTCCATTGGAAGACGTTGCGCGTGCCGCGCGCTTTTTGCGTCCTCGCGCAGCACACGTTGGATGCATGTCATGCAAGACCGACCACGAGCGGCCCGAGCAGCGTGAGCAGCACGTTCGCGATCGCATAGGTAATGGCGAACGGCACGGTGGGCACCGCGCTTTCCGCCTTGTCGAGAATGCCGCCGAAAGCCGGGTTGGCGCTGCGCGCGCCGGACAGCGCGCCCGCGAGAATCGCCGCGTTGTTGTACTTGAGGACGTAGCGGCCAAACAGCATCGTGAGGAAGAGCGGCACCATCGTGACCACCACGCCGAGCAGGAAGATCGTGATGCCGCTTTGCTTGATCGTCACCACGGCCTGCAGGCCCGAGTTCAGTCCCACCACGGCGACGAACGCCGCGAGCCCGAAGTCCTTGAGCAGTTGCGAAGCCGCGGGCGGCATCACGCCGTACATGGGGTGCTTGCCGCGCATCCAGCCGAACACCAGACCCGCGAGGAGGCAGCCGCCGCCGGAGCCGAGCGTGAGCGGAATGCCGGCCACGTTCACTACGATCAGGCCCACGAGCAAGCCGAGCACGAGGCCCACGCCCATGTAGATGAAGTCGGTCTTGTTGCTGTAGGCGAGTTCATAGCCGGCGGCCTGCACGGCGCGCTTCGTGTCCGTGGCGGTGCCATAGATCGTCACCACGTCGCCGTGCTCGAGCTTCGTTTCGGGCAGGAGCGGCACGGGCTGGCCCACGCGCTCGATCTTCTCGATGTACACGCCGTGACGCAGATCGCGGTCCACGTTCTTGCGGACTTCGGCAATCGTCGTGTGGTTCATGCCCTTCTTCGTGAAGACGAGCTGGCGCGTTTGCATCACGAGGCTCATGCCACCCGAGTCCGGCACTTCCGGCCCGATCAGCGCGCCCACTTCGACCATCTGCTCGCGGCGCCCCACGACCAGCACGACATCGTCCCGGCTCAGCACGAAGTCGGGGGTGGCGTCGAGCACCTTGCCCGCGCGGCGAATCTTCTCGACCGCCACCAGGTCGCTCTCGGCCAGCTCGATCTGCTTGACCGTTTTGCCCGCAGCGTTCTCGACACGGAACACGCGCCCGAACAACTCGGGCAGCGCCGTGATCTGGCCGGGCCCAGCGGCGGCATTGCCGCCCGACATCTCGCGCTCGGCGTCCGCGGAGGCGTCCTTGAGGCTGCGGCCCATGAACTTCGGCAGGATGTTCACGCAGACGATGATCGCGCCGAGCGAGCCGAACACGTAGGTGACGGCGTAGCCGATCGCGACGTCAGCCTGCATGGCCTTCACCTGGTCGGGCGGCAGGCCGAGGCGCGCGATCGCGTCGCCGGCCGTGCCGATGATGGCCGACTGCGTCATGCCGCCCGCCGCGAGACCGGCGGCGAGGCCCTTGTTGAGGTGAAAGAGCTTCGCGCACACCAGCACGGTGGCGAGACCCGCCAACGCCATGAACACCGCCATGGCGATTTCGCGCAGCGTCTTGCGGTTGAGCGAGTTGAAGAAGCCCGGGCCTGAGTCGTAGCCCACGGCGTAGATGAAGACGGCGAACATCACCGACTTCACGCCGTTGTCGACGGTCACGCCCACCTGGCTCACGACGACGGCCGCAAGTAGCGAGCCGCCCACGCCGCCTAACTGGAACTTGCCGAAGTTGATCTGGCCGATCCAGTAGCCGACGGCCAGAGAGAGAAATAGCGCGATTTCCGGGGATTTGTGAAAGATGTCATGTAGCCATTCCATCGTGTCCTCGCTTTGGGAAAGAACCCCCGTTGCTGCTGGGGATGGCCGGCGATGAAACACCGCCGGCCAGATCGAGCCGAAAACACCAGCCAGGATTCGTCAGCCGAACTTCGCCGCGAGCCCTACCACCACGGGGCCCATGAGCGGCAAGAGGATGTTCGACAGCGCGTAGGTGATCGTGTAGCCGATCACGG
This sequence comes from Paraburkholderia sp. CNPSo 3272, assembly GCF_024206495.1. GTDB lineage: Bacteria > Pseudomonadota > Gammaproteobacteria > Burkholderiales > Burkholderiaceae > Paraburkholderia. The sequence goes on from NZ_JAMBPQ010000022.1 coordinate 120,276, forward strand.
GAGTCGAGTTGCCGGCTACGCCGACGAGCGCACTGATCGCCGGCGTGCTGCATTGCTGGCCTGCAATCGCGCCGAGCAGCATCGGCGCTTCGAGCTTGAGGAACATGTGCCCGATCCACAGTGAGAGAAGCCCGGGAATCAGCACCATCAGAATGCCGGCGAGCGGCAGCGCGAGACCATACTCGCGCACGAGCTTGATGGCGTCGGGGCCGGCGGAAAGACCGACGGCCGCGATGAAGGTGGCAAGACCGAAGTCCTTGAGCACCTGCGCGGCGGCCGAGGGCAGCGAGCCCACCAGGGGGTAGCGCGAACGCAGCCAGCCGAAGAACAGACCCGAGAGCAGGCACCCGCCGCCGGTGCCGAGCACCAGCGTGACGCCGCCCGCGTTCACGCCGAAGCGCCCGATCATCATGCCGACCAGCACGCCGAGGCCCAGATAAACGAAGTCGGTCTTCTGGGTCTGCTGGATCACGTAGCCAAGGCGCTTCGCGCCGCGCGCGACGTCGCTGGGCGTGCCGACCAGCGTCAGCACGTCGCCGCGATGCACGACCATGCCGGGCAAGGCAGGCACCGTGTTGTCGAGCCGCGTGATCGCGCCGACGTAGATGCCGCGGCCCGCTTCCGGCGTGGCGCGTTCGCGCATTTGCGCGAGCGTGAGGCCGTTGACGTCGCGCTGCGTGACCATCACGTCCACACGTTTCGCGAGCAGCTTGAACAAGCCCTCGCCGGGCATCTCTTCGCCAAGACTGCCTGCGGCTTCGATTACGGCTTCGCGGCGCCCGGCGATCAACACGATGTCGCCCGGTTGCAGTACGGACTGCGCGTTGGCGTCGAGCTGGCGTCCATCGCGCAGCACGTACTCGATCGTGACATTGTTGCCAAAGCGCGCCTCGTAGGCGGCGACTGCGGTGCCGGCCGCGCGACCCACCTTGAACGCGCGCCCTTCGAGCGGCGCGAGCGCGAGGCGCTGCCCTTCGTCGAGTGCGCCGTCGCCGCCGAGCTTGCGATACAGGCGCGCGGCCTCCTCGCGCAGGTTCACTCGCAGGATCAGCGGAGCAATCTGGCTCGTGAAGAGCACGATGGTGATGAGCCCAAAGAGGTAGCTCACGCTGTACGCCGTCACGATATGCGCCTGCAGCGTGCTCACCTGGGCCTCAGTGAGGCCGAGCCGCGTGATCGCCTCGGAAGCCGTGCCGATCACGGCCGATTCGGTCGCCGCCCCGGCGAGCAGGCCTGCCGCGGTGCCCGCATCGAGCTTCATCACGACGACCGCGATCATGACGAGCGCCATGACCGAAACGATCTCGACGACCGAGAGAAGTCCGTAGCGCCAGCCGCGACCGACGTTCGCGAAGAACTGTGGGCCGCCCGTGAAGCCGAGCGCGAAAATGAAGAGTGCGAAGGCGACGTTCCTGAGGTCCGGCGAGATGCGCGCGCCGGTTTGCCCGAGCACGAGCGCGACGATCAGCGTGCCGCATACTCCCCCGAGGGAGATCGGCCCGAAGCGGATCGAACCAATCAAATAACCGAGCGCGAGGCTCACGAACAGGGCAATTTCGGGTTGCGACTTAAGCAATTCGACGATCATGTCTGGTCTGCCGATTTACGTTTTAGTGAGCCCCAAAACATGCTCGAAAATGAGCAGCAATGCACATTAAATAACATGCAATGCTAATGCCGGCCGTTATTTCCTCCATGTGCCACAATTCTTTCACGCCGCAGAAAAATCAATGCGCACTTAATGGCGGCTTGTTCACTACGGCGAATTAACCGACCGCAATGACTCACAATTCGCCACAGGCAAAGGGCGAGCCGCCATGAATCTGGCAGTTCTGACAGATAACCGCCGCTTGCGATTTACGCAAACACGTTATCCGCAATGCACAATATTTTGATAGTGACAAAACCGCACAACGCATTCCTCACTCAATACATGCCGATTGCGTACTGGATCTTTTACAAGTAAGAAATGCTGCCGTGTGTTGAGATAGATATTGTAATTCTCAGCGACTGTCAATATTATTTTTGTTAGATTCCGGCAGTCGGCGATCGCCGTCGTTCATTCGAAGCACATTGACCATAACTACGCGATACATCGCTTCGTTCCTCAACTTCGCCAGCAGTTGCAGTGCCCCTCCACCGGTCCATGCATCGAGCATACGAGGCTACACATGAACCAGATACACGCCATGCGCGTCTTCGTCAGGGTTGCGGAAACCGAGAGCTTTCGTCGCGCCGCGCAGCAGCTCGACGTCTCCAACGCGCTCGTCACGCGCTCCGTCGCGATGCTCGAGGCGCACCTGAATACACGCCTCATCAATCGCACCACGCGCAATCTCGCGCTTACCGAGGCAGGCCAGCGCTACCTCGAAGGCTGTCGTTGCGTGCTAGAGGAACTCGATCATCTTGAGCGCTCACTGGCGCACACGGAAAGCGAGCCGAGCGGCACGCTGCGCGTGGTGGCCGCGGGCGCGCTTTCGCTCGCCACGCTCACGCCGCTCATCGACGGCTACCGGCGTCTGTATCCGCGCGTGAACGTGCGCCTCACGCTCGCCGAACGACCCGTGGACCTCGTGGAAGACGGCTTCGACGTGGGCATCGTCGGCGCTACGCCCGCACGCAACGGCGAGTGCGTGGAGCGCGCGCTCGGCACCACGACGTTCGTCCCCTGCGCGGCTCCCGCGTGGCTCGCCGAGCACGGCGAGCCGCATACGCCCGAGGAGCTCGCGCAGTGCGCGGCGGTCGCGCTGCCTCCCGAGGAACGCAGCGCGACGTGGCAGTTCGCGAAGGCCGGCGAGCGTGTCCAACCGGTTACGCTGCAGCCCGGCTACGCCGTCAACAACATGCTGATGGTGCGGCTCGCCGCGCTCGCCGGTATGGGCGTGGCGATCGTGCCCGCGCCGCTCGTCGCCGACGACTTCACCGCGGGAACGTTGCGGCGGCTACTGCCCGACTACGACATCGACGATCCCGACGCGCGCATGTCCATCGTCTATCCGAGCCGCCAGTATCTGCCCGCGAAGACGCGCCGCTTCGTCGACTACACCGTCGAGCATTTCGAGAATTTCGAGCATGCACATCATGCATCGCCCATGCCGGCGCGTTCCAGTGGCACACCCAGCCGGCCGCTGAGCGTGGCGTGAGCACACATCGGGCGTGCATGCTGTGCGCGCCCGCTTGTTAGAGAACATGCCCGCAAGCGAACGCGCCGTTAGCGAACATGCGGTTCGCGCGCGATGGCGCATCAGAGCCGCGGTGAGCTGCCGTCGACCGGAACCAGCATGCCCCCGTCGCCCGCACCGCACAGTTCACGCAACAATGCCGCTTCGCGCTCATGCACTTCCACCGGTAGCCACAATGCCCCCGCCCACGCGAGGTAGCGCGCGCGATGCTGGCCATTGCGAAACGCCACCACGCCCTCGTGAGCGAGTCCGAACCAACCGGCCAGCCCCGCCACGCGGCGTTTGCTGATGGTCACGTAGGGCATCTGCGGCACGCGCTCGTTGTCCGGATCGAGAAACTCGCGAATGCCGCGAATCTTGCCGCTATGCCAGTCGTCGACGGGCTTGAGCACGTAGTCGGTGTCGTCGCGGTCGGCGCAGAGAAGCAGCTTGTGCAGATCGACGATTACGACGACATGGCGCGTGCCGTCGGTCGTGAAGACGCGCGTGAAGCGCACATGGTCATACGCGTCGTGGTCGGGCAACGGGACAGTCCAAAGAAGTCCACAAGCCGGATACGGCGAGGGATCCGAAACGGAGGTGATGCTGGACATGGACGTCGATTGCATGCGGGGGAAACGTAGTTCAGGAAATTAAACCGGCCTAAGCTACGGATAAGCCATTAAATTTTAATGACGATGCGGGGCGCATTGAGGACTGGCACATGACGATCGAAACTTTTGGCGAGCACGTCCGTATCGAAGCGCAAGGGCGCGTAGCAATTCTCGTGCTCGACCGCCCGGCGCAGCGCAACGCGATCGACAGGCCCGTCGCGAATGCACTCGCCGCCGCCTTCACACGCTTCGAAGCAAATCCCGCATGGTTAGCGGGCGTCCTGTACGGTGCGGGCGGCACGTTCTGCGCGGGCGCAGACCTCACCGCGCTCGCCGACCCCGCACGCCGCAATGAAATTCGCGCGGACGGCAGCGGCCCGGGCCCGCTCGGCCCCACGCGCATGTCGCTCAGCAAGCCCGTGATCGCAGCGATCTCGGGCTATGCCGTTGCGGGCGGGCTCGAACTCGCACTGCTGTGCGACCTGCGCGTCGTCGAAGAAGACGCGGTTCTCGGCGTGTTCTGCCGCCGCGTCGGCGTGCCGCTCATCGACGGCGGCACGGTGCGCCTGCCGCGCCTGATCGGCCTGTCGCGCGCACTGGATCTGATCCTCACGGGGCGCGCCGTCGACGCGCAGGAAGCCCTCGCATTCGGCCTCGCCAATCGTGTGGTCGCAAAGGGCGACGCGCGCGACGCCGCCGAGCAACTGGCCGCGCAACTCGCAGCGCTGCCGCAGGCGGCGCTGCTCGCGGACCGCCGCTCGGCGCTCGAGCACAGCATGCTGCCGGACACCGCCGAGGCGCTGCGCCGCGAAGGCGCGTCCGGCTATCGCTCGGTGCTCGACGAAGGGCTCGCACTCGCGGCGCGCTTCGCGGCCGGCGCAGGCCGTCACGGCGAACCGCTCGATCCATACGAACCGTAGCGAGCTAAACGAAAATCGGACGCGAACCTCGCGACAATCGATTGAGCCGATCGACGTGTCGATGGCCACCGTGCGCAGCGCTTGACGCTTGAAGGCGCGCGCGCGACCCACTACATTGAAGTTGATCCGCGCCGCTGCCCCCGCCCCTCCCGCCATATGTAATGACGCTGAGTACTGCTGCGTCGTCTAACGGCAATCTTCAGACGAACCGCGCCGGCGCCCCCTTCCCTGATGCCGCATCACGGGAGATCTCATGCCGACGGATCGAATCATCCGCTTCGCGGACTTCGAACTCGACGTCGAGCGGTACCAGTTGCGCCGCGAAGGCACGGAGGTCAAGCTGGAGCGGTTGCCCATGGATCTTCTGATCCTGCTTGCCTCGCGCCGCGGCGAGTTGCTCTCGCGCGCGGACATCGTCGACCGGCTGTGGGCCGGCAGCCCCTTTCGCGACACCGACAACGGCCTGAACACGGCGATCCGCAAGATCCGCATCGCGCTCGCCGACGACCCCGCCAATCCGCGTCACCTCATCACCGTGAAGGGCAAGGGCTATCGGTTCGACGGCATCCTGCCCGAGTCCTCCGAGGTTCACGGTGGGTCGGCTGCCCCGCGCGATACGCACGCGCCGCGCGAGAGCGAGCGCGCTTCGCCCGCCGTACGCATGCTGGTTCTGCCGTTCACCAACCATACCGGCGACGCGAGCCAGGACAGCCTCTGCAGCGCGCTCGCCGACGAGATCTCGGTCACGCTCGGCGCGCTCAACCCGGAGCGGCTGCTCACGATCGCGCGCACGACGGCAGCGCGCTACCACGCGACGCAAAAGAGCATCGGCGAGATCGCACGCGAGTTGAAGCTCGACTATGTACTTGAAGGCTCGCTCACGCGCGCGGGGCAGCAAACACGCATCCTCACGCGTCTGATCCGCTGCGCCGACGAAGCGCAGATCTGGAGCCGCGCGCACGAAAGCGCCACGCAAGGCGCGCTCGACATCCTCAAGGAAGCGGTCGCGGCGCTCGCCGAGAACCTGGCGTCCACGCTTTCCGAGCAGCAGCGCACGCGCCTCGAGCGGCGCCTGCCTGTCGATCCCGCCGCGCACGACGCGTATGTGCGCGGGCGTTTCTTCTGGTATCGACGCGTGCATTTCGAAGCGGGCTTTTGCGCGCATCACGGCATCGACGGCGAAGACTTCGTGCGCAGCCGAACCTACTTCGAGTCCGCGCTCGAGCACGATCCGAGCTACGCACTCGGCTACACGGGCCTTTCGAACTACTACGGATCGACGGTGGTGCATGGCTTCGTCGCGCCCGACGATGGCTGGCCCGTCGCGCGCTCGCTTGCCGAAAGCGCACTCGAGCTCGACCCGGACCTGCCCGAGGCACATCACGCGCTCGCGGCCGTGCGCTACTTCTACGACTGGGACTGGGACCAGGCCGAGGCCGGCTTCAAGGATGCGTTACGGCGCAACCCGAGTTACCCGGAGGCGCATCGGCTTTATGCGCGTATGCTGGTGGCGGCGGGACGCCGCGCGGAAGGCGACGCCGCGATGGAGCGCGCCGAACGCATCGATCCGCTGGCGTTCCAGGGGTCGCGCGCGTTCGGCATGGTGATGTCGGGCAGGCATGCGGAAGTCGTCAGCGAGTATCTCGCGCCGGAGCACATGGACCATCCGCCGCTCGTCTATCAGTTGCTCGCTACCGCGTTCGAAGTGAAAAAGCTGTACGCGCAGGCCGTGGATGCCACCGTGGAGGCGCTCGAACGCTGCAACCAGCAAGCGCGCGCGAGCACCATTCGCGCTCGCTGGGAAACGGGCGGCTATGACGCGGTGCTGCGCTGGTATCTGGAAGACCTGCTCGCGCGGCGGCGGGCCCGGTACACCTCGCCGCTGCTCATCGCCGAGGCCTACGCGCGCCTCGCGCAGCCCGACGAAATGTTCCGCTGGCTAGAAACGGCGCTGGCCGAGCGCAGCTCGCGGCTATGCGAGTTGCGCACGAATCCGTGGTTCGCGCCCTGGCGACCGACGGGGCGCATGCGGCTCATCGAAAAACATATAGGCGGCGGCCCGACACGCTGAGCGCCTGGTGCAGATCGCGAGAGCGCGTCGGGTCGCCGTCCTGATAGCCTGGTCTTTCCTGTCTACCTCGTTGCCGTCTCAGTTACCGTGATAGAGCCCTTCGTTGAGCGCCTTCTGCTGACCCGATTGCTCGGAGCGCACCAGGTCCTGATAGACCTGCGCGTGCGTGAGCCCCATCGGCGCGCCCGAAGCGCCTGTCGACATCGGTGCGCCGCCCACGTCCTGCGCAGCCGGCGGCGTGCTGGCCTGTTGTGACGGGTCGTCGCTCTGCGATTGCGCCAGCGCGCTACCTGCGAATAAGGCGGCCGCTGCGGCCACCGCGATGCGTACTGTGGTCATCGTGTTCATGTCATCGCTCCAGGAAGGTTGCGCATATTCGGTTCCGTCATGCGCGGGACGGACGACGCGAGGGCGGCGACCGCCGGCGGGCGGGCCGGTGGGCGGACTGTTTCGCTCGTTGGATCGTGTGGGTATCGTGCTGCCCGCGAGCGCGTTGCGCCATGCACGTAACCTGTAGAAATCGTCAAGAAAAATGAAGGAACGGTGAACGAGATCCGGCGAGAAAAGCTGTTGTTTCCCCAACAGCATTGAAAATGCGTGCCGTATGCGTTGTGTCAGGTTTCAGTACAATTCCGCGTTGACTTAAATATAACGGCTTCGCCCTTAAGGGCCGCCGCCGTCCTGCGCCGACCCCACGCCATGCCCTTGCCTCTTCTCGCCCTTGCCGTTGCCGCCTTTGGTATCGGTACCACCGAATTCGTCATCATGGGCCTGCTGCCCGACGTCGCGCGCGACCTGAGCGTCTCGATCCCGGCGGCCGGCATGCTCGTCTCGGCCTATGCGCTTGGCGTGACGATCGGCGCGCCCATCGTCGCCATCGCCATTGCCAATGTGCCGCGCAAGCAGGCGCTCATGCGCCTGATCGGCATCTTCATCGTCGGCAACCTGTTGTGTGCGCTCGCCCCGAACTACTCGGTCCTGATGGCCGCGCGCATCGTCACGGCGTTCTGCCACGGCGCGTTCTTTGGCATCGGCTCGGTGGTCGCGGCCGGCCTCGTCGCGCCGAACCGCCGTGCGCAGGCCATCGCGCTGATGTTCACGGGCCTGACGCTCGCCAACGTGTTGGGCGTGCCGCTCGGCACAGCGCTCGGCCAGATCGCCGGCTGGCGCACGACGTTCTGGGCCGTGACGGCCATCGGCATCCTCGCGGCGGCGGCGCTGCAGGTGTGCCTGCCCGCGAAGATCGAAATGCAGAAGGCGAGCCTCGTGCATGAGTTCGGCGTGCTGAAGAACCCGCAGGTGCTCATGGTGCTCGGCATGAGCGTGCTGGCCTCGGCCAGCCTCTTCGCGGTGTTCACCTACATCACGCCGATTCTCGAAGACGTGACCGGTTTCTCGCCGCACGAAGTCACGTTCGTGCTGCTGCTGTTCGGCCTCGGGCTCACGGTGGGCAGCACGCTGGGCGGCAAGCTCGCCGACTGGAAGCTCATGCGCTCGCTGCTCACGTTCCTCGCCATGATCGCTGTGGTGCTCGCCGCGTTCTCGCTGACGATGCACAACCCGATCGCGGCCATGGCGACGATCTTCGTGTGGGGCATTCTCGCGTTCGCGATCGTGCCGCCGCTGCAGATACTGATCGTCAACCGCGCGAGCGATGCGCCCAACCTCGCCTCCACGCTCAACCAGGGCGCGTTCAATCTCGGCAACGCGGGCGGCGCGTGGATTGGAGGCGTGGCGATCAGCGCGGGCGCGCCGCTCACGGCGCTGCCGTGGGTGGGTGTGGTCACAGCGTTCGCGGCGCTTGGGCTCACGCTGGTTTCGGCGCAGCTTGAGCGGCGTGCACGCCTCCGCGCTGCGGTGACAGTGCCCACGAGCTGCGCCTGATATGCTGAGGCGCGCTACAAGCGTTTCCCTCTATACGATGCGCCCGACAGCGAATTGGGTCGGAGCCCGCTCGGCGGCGCCTTGCAGCGACCGGTTACCGAGCCGACGCGATCACCCGCGCCAGTAGTCAGTATGACTCCGCGAGGTAGAGGCTGGCCTGCCGCGGAGGAATCAAGCGCGGGTTAGCATGACTGCCAGAGCCGCATGGTGTGGACAGGGTCACACCCGGCGATTTCCGGCACGGAGGCCAGCAATGGAAAACGATAGCACGTTGTATGTCGGCCTGGACGTTCACAAGGAATCGATCACGGTTGCCTATGCGCTCGGCACCGGCGAGGTCGAACTGCTCGGCAAGATCGGGACGACGAAGAC
>NZ_JAMBPQ010000023.1 GCF_024206495.1 Paraburkholderia sp. CNPSo 3272
CCCAGCAGGCGTTTGCCGTGTTCGAGCTGCTCAGCGATCTGCGGGCTCGCATCTGGATGCGTTACGGCGTCGAGTTGCACGAGCTGATCCGTCAACAGCGATCGCCTCCGAACGTCGGCGACGTTGACGATATCGCGGACCCGTTCTGAAACGACGTCAACCAGCGGCCGGCATCGGCCGCCGTTCGTTGTTGAGCGATTTACTCGACCTGCGCCGCCGTTTAGTGTCGGATTTGCACAGCCGTCAACACTTGAGGTCAGCAGCGCCCGCGCCGGCTATGGCGCGATCAATGTGTTATGGGACGTTTCGCTCAATATCGCCAGCGGCGAGGTCACGACCATCGTGGGCCCGAACGGCGCGGGCAAGACCACGCTGCTGCGGGCGATCATGGGGCTCGTGCCGCTGGAGCGCGGCCAGATCACCTTCGACGGCGCGCCGCTCGCGGGCGTGCCGACGTGGGGCATGGCGCAGCGCGGTATTGCGATGGTGCCCGAAGGGCGCATGATTTTCCGCGACATGTCGATCGAGGAGAACCTGATGCTGGGCGCGTTTGCAAAAACGCGGCGCGCTGGCGCGAAAGCGCAGCTCGAGGAGGTCTATGCGCTGTTTCCGCTGCTCAAGGAGCGTCGCGCCCTGGCTGCGGGCACGCTGTCCGGCGGACAGGCGCAGATGCTGGCGTTGGGACGCGGGCTCATGTCTTCTCCGCAGCTCATGCTGATCGACGAGCCTTCACTTGGGCTTGCGCCTGTGATGGTGCAGGAAGTGTTTGCGATTCTCGAGCGGCTGAAGGGGGCGGGGCGCACGATCGTGCTGGTGGAGCAGAATACCAATATGGCGTTGCGGCTCGCTGATCAGGTTTATCTCATGCAGGGCGGGAAGGTTACGTTCGCTGCGCGTGCCAAGGATGTGGATGTGGAGGTGCTTCACGATATGTATTTCGCGCGATAGGTTTTTTGTCAATAGCGTTTCATGAATCCCATTCATGAAAGCATGCGCAATCCAGGTCTTTATCGAAAAGCCACTCCGTATTTAAATCTCCACTTTGGCAACGAGCTCGAAGTGAGAGGATATGGACTATCGCAATCTGGGCCGCAGTGCGCTCAAGATTTCCCCGCTGTGCCTCGGCGCGATGATGTTCGGCGGCGAGACCGACGCGGCCGCGTCGAAGCGCATCATCGACAAGGCCTTCGAACAGGGAATCAACTTCATCGACACGGCCGACGTTTATCACGCGGGCCGCTCGGAAGAAATCGTCGGCCGGGCCATCGCGGCGCAGCGCGACAGCTGGGTCGTGGCGACCAAATTCGGGTTCCCGTTCGCACAGGGGCCGAATGAGCAGGGGCAGTCGCGCAAGTGGATCTACCAGTCGGTGGAGGCGAGCCTGAAGCGTGATGCGGATGGTGCCTGCCGGCTTGTCGCGCAGTTCGGTGAGCGCGGCAAGCTCGGCGTCGATCTGCTCGAAGCGCGGCGAGAGCGCCTGAAAGAGCCGCTCGCCGGCTTCCGTGGTCGATACGCTGCGCGTGGTGCGCGTGAGTAGACGCAGGCCGAGACGCGTTTCGAGGCTGCGGATCGTATGGCTCAGCGCCGACTGCGAGACGCCGAGTTGCGCGGGCGCGCGCGTGAAACTGCGCTCGCGCGCGACGGCCAGGAATGCAAGGAGATCGCTGAAGTTTTCACGCGCCATGATCGGGTTCGCTGTGGGGGCGGGTGGAGCGAATCGTATCAAACACGCGAACGGCTGGCGTGCGCCGCGCCTCCTTCATGCACGGTCGCAGCGGCGATGCTGCTTTCGGAAGGCGCCCGACGGGAAGGACTGTTCGATTGGATCGCCGCACTCGCCGTTCAGCATGCGGGGGCTCCCGGCTGCGGTTGCTCGCACGGATCTATCTGGCAGGAGTCGTCACGACGGCATTTCTCTCAAATGACGCGACGGCGGTCCTTTCGGGCAGACCGACCGTCGGCGCCTTCCGGGCGGTTAGCTGGCGGCCGAGCGCCAGGATGCGCGCCGTCGAAGCGAGCGAGGGAGCTACGCTCGCTCGACAGCTGGACCGCCTGCCCGATTCTCTATCGATCTCTATCGAAATTCGTCAGGCGTTCTGCGCCGGATCAAACTGCGGCTGGCGTCCCGAGGCTGCCAGTTTTCGGGAAGCGGTCTTACTCGGGGAAATCGAGGTGGGACAAGCTGAACGTGCGATCGCCCGTGCTCCGCACACCGGCGGCGTCCAGTTTCTCTTCGAGCTGTCTCTTTCGTGCCGCGATGCGGTTCCCCAGTTCGGCAAGGTCCAGGCTGCTCTTGCGTAACGCGGGGAATAGCGTCTTTTCTTCCTCGTCGACGTGATGCCGTACCAGTTCGGACAGCACCTTGAAGGTCGCGTCGAATCCGGTGTGCGACGGCTCGAGCGTGACAAAGCGCTGGATAAGCGACTTTACAAGGTAGTGCTCGACAAGCGCTTCATCAACCTTGATGGTGGCGTCAGGCAGCGCCTCGGACGCTGCCGGGTAGAGCAGCTCCTCCTCAAGCATGGCATGAACGGTCAGCTGTTCACAGGCTCGCTTGACGAGGGCGAAGCGCGCATCGGCCGCGGCGTCTGGCGCGGGCCTGAACGCGTCAAACAGTTTTTCGACTGACCGGTGGTCCGCGCGAAGGATTTCAAGCGCGTCAGCCGCATCAGGCTTCTTGACTTCATTGACCATGACCTTCTCCTCAACGATCGTGTTTCAGACGCCGCGGGCGGACTGCGAGGGTGTCCGGGCGGGGGCGCGCCGATCGCGCGTTTCGCGAGCGGGCCGGCGCTCCGGTGACTACAGCAATTCACGGACCAGCAGGCGCACTTTGGTGCCCCGAGCGACAAACGAATCCCGTTCTCGCAGTACGCGCCCCGGGCGATCGCGCTCAGCAGAAAACATCCACCTACCCGGGAATGAACATGCCCACGGCCGCAAGCGCCATGAACGCCGTTGCGATCCAGCCGCCCGCTTTCAGCAGCCCCGAGATCGCGAACTTGCCCATCACGCGCCGGTTGGTACCCATCAGCATGACCACGACCATGACGGGCACGGCAGCCAGCCCGTTGACTACGGCGCTCCAGTACAGCGCCTTGACCGGATCGAGATGTAAGAACGTGATGGCGGTGCCGCCGAGGATGGCCAGGGCAATCACGGCATAGAACTCGCGTGCCAGCGTCAAGTGGAGCGAAAGGCTGCTGCGCCACCGGAACGCCCCGGCAGCCCCGTATGCCGCAGAGCCGGCAAGGACGGGCAGCGCGAGCAACCCCGTGCCGACAATGCCAGCGGCAAAGACGTATGCCGCCAGATGGCCCGCTATCGGTTCGAGGGCTCTCGCCGCGTCGGCGGACGTCTGGATCTTCACGTGATGGGTGTAAAGCGTTGCGGCGGCCGTCAGCATGATGAAGAACCCCACCCCGTTGGAGACGGCCATGCCGATCCAGGTGTCGGCCGTGATCCGGTTAATGTGCCGGTACGCGCGAAACGACGAGATCCATCGCAGCGGCCGCTCGCCAGGTTTCGCCCGCATTTCCTCGACCTCCTGCGAAGCCTGCCAGAAGAACAGGTAAGGGCTGATCGTGGTGCCGAGAACAGCGACGACCGTGGTGAGATACTCGGCCGAGAGATGGGCCCGCGGCCAGACCAGCGAGATGGCGACCTTTGTCCAGTCGACCGGGACGACGAAGACGACCGCGACATAGGCGAGCATCACCAGGGTGAGCCATTTGAGAAAGCGCGCATAGCTTTCGTAGGGCAGCGAAATCTGCAGGATGGCTGAGAATACGCCGATGGCAACGACGTAGAGATGCTCGGGGCCCGGAACGAGAAGATGGATCGCTGCGCCCATCGCGGCGAGATCCGCGGCGATGTTGATGGTGTTGGCCACAGCCAGCAGCAGCACCAGCAGCACGACGAGCCATTTCGGGCCAAACGCGCGCATGTTCGAGGCGAGCCCCTTGCCCGTGACGCGGCCGATCCGCGCGCTGGTCATCTGGATGGCGACCATGAGCGGGTAGGACAGCAGGAGCGTCCACAGCAGCGCGAAGCCGAACTGCGCACCTGCCTGGGAGTACGTGCCGATGCCGCTGGGGTCGTCGTCCGCCGCGCCGGTCACGAGGCCGGGACCGAGGCGCGACATCCATGAGCGTTCCGTGCGGTCAGTGACCGCGGTCTCAGGCTCGAGATTCTGCTGATCGTTTGACACGGGGCGGCTCTCCTTTCAGGGCCGCAGACCCTGCGGCGAGACAATTCAGCAAGTCCCGTGCCGAAACGGCCAACCGCTCCTGGGAATGGTGGTTGCTCTCACCTTCGTGTGAGGACGCGATGAAACGTCGCTCCGAAATCGAGGTACAAATTCGCGCATTCGCGCATGAAGGGCACGTGAGGAGCATCATCATGGAAACGACGAAGGCGGACGGGCTGGTAGAAGAAGTAGCAGGAAGCGCGAAGGCGGCAGCTGGCGAAGTGCTGGGTGATCCGGAGATGACCCTGAGCGGCAACGCGAAGGCGCTATGCGGGAAGTCCGCGCAACTCCTCGGCGACGCAGCGGACGTCGCACGCGACGCCCTCTCCGAAAGCCCGATGTCCGTGCTGGGCGCCACTTTCGGCATTGGCCTCGTGATCGGCGCGTTGTGGGCCTGGAACCGCCATTGAAGAGCGGCGTGGTATGACTGCGTCGGGGCGTTGCGCTGGACCGCAAGGCTCTGCGAGGACGGGAGAACGGCCATGCGGATTCAATCGAAGCTCGACCGCTTGCGTAGGGTGTTGCGGTTCGTTACAGCGCGCCTTTCTGACTATGGGGAACTGCTCTCGATCGAATTGGCTGAAGCGAGGGAACGCCTCCTTCGCGAGCTCATCGCGCTTGTCGCCCTCGCGGTCTGCGGGCTGTTCACTCTGTCCTTTTTCTGCCTCGCGCTGATCGCCACCGCGTGGAAGACCCCCTGGTTCCTCGTCGTCGTATGGGGCATCGCCGCGCTCTGGCTGGTCGCATCGCTCGCGGCACTGCTGGCGTTTCGCGCACAGCGGCCCGCAGTGTCGTTCGACGTGCTGAAGCACGAGCTCGGGGCAGACCTCGAGTCAGCCAGGGAGGCGCTCAAATGAACGCTCATGCCCGAAGGCGGCAGGAACGGGAAGCGGTCCTGCTCAGCCGGATGGAGCTCACACGTACGCAGCTTCTTGCCGCCACCGTGAGGGCACGGATTCACGATCGAACGCCGAAGTCCTCCGAGAACGCGCTGACGCTCGCGAATATCGGTCGTGCGCTCATGGCCCAGCCGAACGTCACGCTGCTCGGCTCGGTCGTACTGGGTGCGCTGGTCCTGGGCCCGAAGCGGGTTGTGCCCGATGTCGTACGCACGGTGTTCAGCGCATGGATCACGCGCAATATAAAAAAGGCGATCGGGCGTTGAACGGTAGCACGGCGTCCCATGGGAAACAGCAGGCGTGGCAGCGGGCGCGGTGCGGGTCGGGCCATGCGTCCTCAGTCCTCGGGACGCTCGACATCAAGCCGGACGAACTCTTCGGCTAGCTCACGTACTGCGAGCCGGGCTTCTTCGGCAGTTGCAAACGGCCCTGGAACGACACAGCCGTCGAACGGATAAATCAATTTCCCATCAGCCTTTCTCCTGATCCTGAGATGGCCAACGTACTGGCCCATCGCATTGATCTTTTGTCGGCACACCACGTCGTAGCCAACAATTTGAAGTGCGTCTGCGGCGCGAACGGGCTTCCCCATGGTTTTCCCCAAAAACACGGTCGTACCAACCCAGCTTGATGCGCGGTTTCAGCATTTAGCGAACCTGGCTTACAACGCCCAGTATCTGAAAGCCGCGCACGCACCTATTCAGTCATCGTGTCGGCCCGATCGCGTGTTCTCGCTTGTGTTGGGACGCGATCGAAACGATCTCGACGCCAGTGGCTCCGGACCAATTCGCTGAAGCAGGTCCGATCAGGCAATCGAGGCTCGGAAATTGCTGTGCTCATCCGCTCCGGGGCGCACTGTCCAAGGATCCATCGGAGAGGGGATAATGCTGAAAGTCACTGTTGACGCCGTTCTCGAGGCTGCCATTTGCGGGAGGTGCCGGGAGTCGCGCAGGGAGTCGCGATGATGGAAGATCGCATGTTCCAGTCTCAATCCGGCGACGCAGCGGTTGCCTGGGAAACGGCGATGGTCGCCCGCGTCTCGGAGTACGGGATCTTCCGTCTGACGGAAGCGGGAATCGTCGCCACGTGGAACGCAGGCGCCGCGCGCATCAGCGGTTACGATGCCGCGGAAATAGTCGGCCAGCACTTCTCCGTTTTCCACACCGCCGAGGACAACGAAGCCGGCGTGCCTGAGGCGATGCTGCAAGCTGCCCGTGAGTACGGTCACTGTGAGACCGAGGCGTGGCGTCTGCGCAAGGACGGCTCACGTTTCTGGGCAAACGTCCTCGTTACACCGCTTTGCGCACCGGACGGGAGTTTGACAGGGTTCGCAAATATCGTCCGGGATGTCACCGACAAGCGGCTTGCCCACGAAGCAGTGCTCGAAAGCGAGCGCAAGTTCAGGCTCCTCGTGCAGGGCGTCACCGACTACGCGCTCTTCATGCTCTCGCCCGAGGGGATTGTCACGAACTGGAACCTCGGCGCTGCCCGGATCAAGGGCTACGAGGCGGACGAAATCATCGGGACGCACTTGCGGCGGTTCTATACCCCCGAGGACGCTGCGAAGGGGCTACCCGAACGCGGACTAGAAATCGCTGCGCGTGAGGGCCGCTTCGAAGCGGAAGGCTGGCGCGTCAGGAGAGACGGAAGTCGTTTCTGGGCCAACGCCATCATCGATGCCATTCGGGATGAGCACGGCGAACTCGTTGGCTTCGCCAAGATCACGCGCGACGTGACCGAGCGCAAGGTCGCCCAGGAGCAGCTGGAAAAGGCGCGGGCAGCCTTGCTGCAGTCGCAGAAAATGGAAGCCATTGGCAAGCTTACCGGCGGAGTCGCGCACGACTTCAACAACGTGCTGCAGGTGCTCCGTGGCAATCTCGAGCTGCTGGAGCGCCGCCATCGCGATAGCTGGTCTCGCGAGCGCCTCGAAAAGGCAATCGAGGCGACCGAACAAGGCGCAACCCTCGCCTCACACCTGCTTGCCTTCGGTCGGCGGCAAGCGTTGCAGCCCGCAGTGGTCAACCTTGCCGTCATGCTCAGGAATATGGACGACATGCTGCGTCGGGCGCTCGGCGAAATGATTCAGGTGGAAACGGTGGTCTCGGGTGGACTCTGGAACACGCTCGTCGACCCCAATCACCTGGAGAACGTCGTGCTGAATCTCGCCATCAACAGCCGCGACGCGATGCCCCGTGGCGGTCAGCTGACGCTCGAGCTGTCGAATACAACGCTCGACAGCCACTATCACGCGCTTCCTGAGGATGTCGCCGAGGGGCAGTATGTGCTGCTTGCGATTACTGACACCGGCACGGGCATGCCGCCAGAAGTGATGGAGCATGCGTTCGAACCGTATTTCAGCACCAAGGCGGAAGGGGAAGGGACGGGACTGGGATTGAGTATGGCCTACGGGTTCGTCAAGCAGAGTAGGGGGCACATGCGGATCTACAGCGAGGTCGGACATGGGACCACGGTCAAGATCTATCTGCCGCGCTCGACGGAAGAGGTTGTCGAGCCGGAGCCGTCACAGACACCCATGGTTCCGGGCGGCTCAGAAACCATTCTCGTGGTTGAAGACGACAAGCGTGTTCAGTCCACCGTGATCGAGATGCTCACTGACCTTGGTTACGTTGTGCTGAAGGCGGATGACGCACAAAGCGCCATGGTGATCATCCGCAGCGGCGCCAGGATCGACCTGCTGTTTTCCGACGTGGTGATGCCAGGGCCGATGCGCAGCACCGAATTGGCAAAAATGGCGGTGCGTGTCTTGCCGGGCTTGAGGGTGCTCTTTACTTCGGGTTACACACAGAACGCCATCGTCCATGGAGGACGGCTTGACCCGGGGGTGCATCTGCTCAGCAAGCCGTACAGTCGCGAACAGCTGGCAAGGAAAATACGGCGCATGCTGGGTAGCCGCCCCGGTTCGATTCGTCCCCCACCCCCCAGCGCACCCAACGCGGGCGCGCCACAAGTTTCCATACTAGTCGTCGACGATGATGCTGCTTCCCGCGAAGCAGTGAGCGAACTGCTCTCGCAGATGGGCTATGCCGTCAGGCAGGCGGGTAATCGGGAGTCCGGCCTGCGCGAGGTGACGGAAAGTGTGCAGATTCTTGTCACTGATATCGCGCTACCCGACGGATCGGGCGTCGAACTCGCCCGGGTTGCGCTTCAGCGGGTGCCGACGCTGAAAGTCATCTTTGCGTCGGGCGCAGAGACGCCGCCCGCTCGCGATGTGGGCTTCGAGTTCGCCTCCGTGCGCAAACCGTTTTCGGCAGAGC
Organism: Paraburkholderia sp. CNPSo 3272; assembly: GCF_024206495.1. Classification (GTDB taxonomy): domain Bacteria; phylum Pseudomonadota; class Gammaproteobacteria; order Burkholderiales; family Burkholderiaceae; genus Paraburkholderia. The sequence continues at coordinate 8,424 of NZ_JAMBPQ010000023.1, forward strand.
AGTTGCGCGATCTCATCGAGGCGGCCCGTGCAGGAGAGCCCTGATCGTCACGCGGTCAGCGATTGTCTGTGATGCGCTCGTCGTCGCAGCCGCCGATTCTGTCTATCGCGTTTAGCAGCGCATTGAGCGCCACTGGTTTGGGCACGATTTCGTCGACCTTGCCGATGAAGCTCGGCACGTCCTGCGGCCACGCGAGTGCGATGATATGTGGCCTTTCGGTGCAGGTATCAAAGCCCTCTATCAACAACAAGGACGCGCCGCGAGAAAACGGCGAGACATCGACGACGATCAATTGTGATGGTTCGAGCCAGACCTCATGCCAGGTGTCAAAGGCACGCGCCTTCGCCCGCCCGTAACCCTTTACGTCGAGCAGAACGGAGAGAGAGTCCCGGACCCACTTGTCGTGCCCGACAATCACAATCGGTCCGGCTAGCGGCGCTAATTTAGGTACTCCGTGGGTAGTTGACTTGCGCAGTTGGCACTCGCTGCGCAGCCACTCCAGGCGGGACAGATAGTAGCGATCCTGCGCCCTCGCAAGCCCAGCGAGGGATGTCGCTGGATCGTGCTCGAGGCGTTCCAGGTCCTGTGTTGCCCTGTTCAGTTCAGCGACCGCAGTATCGAATGCGAGCGTGTCTTCCGGCTTCAACATGGCGATTTCGCGTAGGAAACGCAAAGAAGATACTCCCGGGAGTGCCTCCCGACCGTCTAACAGGGCGTGCGCCTTGTCTTCCAGCGTTGCCGGTAGCCATGAAGTTCTTCGCGCGCCATCCGGATTGCACTGGCCTTACGCGGTCATTTCACGCGTATTGCCGAGGCTGCGCTGGCAGTCGATTCCGTGGTTGTTCCGCGGGCATGCGCGGGACTACTTACAAGGTAGGCAGGCGGTTGCCGCTCAGCGTTTTCCGGCGATTGCCTGAAGCACCGAATCACCGTCACGGGTAAGGCGTGGACGTTGTCCTCCAGATGCAAGCTGCTCCAGAGCGACCAGCTGGTGTTCGAGCAACGTGTCGAACTCTTCGCGGTCCAGATCGATCTGCTCGGGCGCGGCCTTGACGAGCATAAGGGTAGCGAATTCGTGAGGGCTTAGCATTTACGTGTCTCCGTATTCTCTCTGGATTGGACGTTGACTGTGAGCATGTATTACCGCTGACGCACCAGCACGTCCGGATTGGCAGTTATTCCAGGTCTTTTTTTCCGACCTTGCGAATTCGAAGCCTTCAAGGCCGGAACTCAAATATTAATTCGGAATGCGACGGGAAACGAATGAAAAGAAAGTATGGAGCCCCAACCATGATAGAGCACCTTTGCCGGACGCATTTTGTATCGCGACGCGCGCCTGATGTGCAGTTGAAGGTACCCTCTCCCCGCAGTGCTGCGCATATGAGGACGGTTTGCCGCGAATAGTCAGACCATGATTCGGCGAATGGCAGGCAGCAGCCTGACAGTCCGTCGCATTACGCCGCTCCCGTGCAATTCGAAATTCAAGGCCGGCACGATTGGATTTAAATTGTAATATTTTTTGCACTATTCATATTAAAGAGGTTGAGCGCGTCAACCCTTATAGGCGCATGCAACTTAACTTGAGGTCTGTCCAGGGACTGTCCGCGGTCTCGGCGCGCTTTTGAGCTTCCCGACAGAGGACGTCGAACAAACCTCGATGACAAGTGTGTCCGGCACGCGCAGCGCCGGTGGTTCAACCGCCGCCGATTCCCTGCGTGACCTTTCCCGTGCCTGCACAAACAGTGCAGCGCTCGCCCTCGACGAGGCCAGTGCCGTGGCAGGCTCCGCACAGGTCCTCGCCTACGCCCGGCGCGTCCGGGGGGCCTTCGTCGCCCGGATTCAAGGGTCCTTCGTTCTGGTCACTTGCTGGCCTGGAATTTTGCATGGCTAGCCTCTCGATGGTGGCGTGTGAATTTCTCGTCCGCGTGTCAGGAAACGGACGATCCGGACCTCTTTCACGCAGTTCTCATGCCCGAAACGGGCACCTTAGCGTTGTTGCATTGCAGTCGCGAACACGAGCGACTTGCCAGCAGACCTCCCCGCGATGGATGCAGCGTTCCGGGGCCGAGGTCTGCGTGCACCATCGCGGATGGAAATGCGGCTGCCTCAATGCCAGAACAGGGCGATGAGAATGATGATCGGGATCGGGACACCGAGCAGATACAGAAGAATCGAGCGCATGTCTGCCTCCTTACAGTTCGAAAAATTCAACGTATTGGCAACGCGTGATCGGCCGGCGCCGTCACAATTCGCGCATGCGGCCGCCTATCGTCGCCATGAGGCTTGCGGCGAATGCGCCAATCAGCAGGGAAATAAAGAGCCACAGCGTCACGTGAACGGTCGCCCTGCGTGCCGTTTCAGCAGCAGCGCGCGCCGCGCGATCTTGAGCGTCCGCATTCTCCTGCACGCGCGACCAGGTAGTCGTCACGCGAGCGCGGGCATCGGCCGGCGCAAGCCCCGTTTGCTGGGCCACGACCCGCGCGACATAGTCGCTGTCCTCCGGCGGAAGAGGGCCGCCGGCAGGCAGGCTGTTAAGGAAGATGCGCGCGATCTCCTGCTTGCGCGCCGCGCTCGCTAAAGCGTGGTCGGCATCCGGCGCTGCCGTCACCGCGCCTGGCGCGGCGGCGCCCGGGACCGGTCGCAACATGCCGTCGATCAAATAGCCCATCGGCCAGGTGTCATAAGCCGCGAGGGCATTGCCGCGGTCAGGCGTCCCGACGTCCCCCGTCATGCCCGCGCGCCCGGCGTTTTGCATGCCGACGCTTGCGCCTTCATGCACGAGGCCGGAAACGGTCGACGTGAGAAGTGCGGCAGAGAGAAGGGTGGCGAGCGCCCAGGCGAGAAAGCCATGCGCAGTATCGCGAAAGTGCGTTTCATCGGTTCCCGCTTCCGGCCAGTGGTGGCGCAGCCGCCCCGCGAGATAGCCACCGAGACCGGCAGACATCACTTGCGTTACGCAGATCCAGATGACTGCCGCTACGCCAAATGCCTTCGCGTGCGCGCCGCTTCCGGGCCACGGCGACAGGGACGAAAGCCCGAGCCCCGTGCCGAGCGTTAGCAGAATGAGCGAGAAGGCGGCCATGCCTGCAGCGCCCGCCACGATCGCGCTCCAGGAAACGGCGGCGCGTGCGCGTCCGTGGGGCAGCCCGGCGGCGCGAGCCGCGGCGATGTCGGTTCCCAGTCGGTCGATCTCTTCCATGACGCTCCTCCCTGTCGTGGACTGCATTGAGCAACAAGTCACTCAGATGAGCGGCGTACTACCCGGTCCGGCGAGCGTGGCACCCGAGATGAAACTGCCGCCCGTTCGAAGCTAGCTGAAGCCAGCACTGGATACGCCCCGCCGCGAGGGCCGCGGCCCGCTGTTAGCGCACCGCCCGTGCCCGGGGATGAAGCCGCGCAGCGCGCGTCTGTGGCATGTCGATTGCTGTTGCGGCGTGGCAATACAGGGAGTCAGGCGCCGCGGCGACCCAGCGGCAGTTCATGACCGAGCATGTCGGTACAAGCGAACCAAGGAGTGCAATCATGAGTTCGGAAAAAGTGGAAGGCGTTGCCAAAGAGATCGCTGGCGAAGCCCAGGAGAAGGTCGGCGCGGCGCTCGGCGATCCGGCCATGGAGCTCGCCGGCACGGCGAAAGCGCTGTGTGGCGAGTCTCGACAGCTCGTTGCCGACGCCGCCGTGGTAGCGCGCGAAGCGATGGCGGAAAACCCCTTGCGGGTGCTGGGTATCACGGCTGCGATCGGCTTCGCGCTCGGGTTGTTGTGGAGCCGGAGCCGCGACTGAGCGCTCGCCGGACCAAGCCGGGGAATGCCATGTCAGGCCGTACGAAGCTCGATCGCTGGCACAACGTCGGACGTTTCGCCGTACGCCAGCTGGCTGACTACATGGAACTGCCCGGCAAACGGGGGCGCTCCCATGGTCACTAGAGATGCAGGCGCGGCAGACGGCGGCCGCCGATTCGATACTCGCGGGCGGCGCGCGAAGGCGCTCATCCAGTACGCGAACAAGCCAGTGCGCCTGCTCTTGCGTTACGTCCTCGCGCGTCCGTATGGTCACGCTCTGGTCCTGTCAAGTATCGCCGCGGCGGTGGTCTGTGCGCTCGGGGCACAGTTCGCGATCAGGAATCTCATCGATGCTCTACCCTCGGGACACGCGTATCCCGCTCGAGTAGTGGATGCGTTTCTCATCATCGTCGCGCTTCTGTTTGCCGATAACCTGTTCTGGCGGCTCGCGGGTCTCTCTGGAGTGCGAACGTTTGTTGCGGTAACGGGAGACGTGCGGCGCGAACTATTCGGATACCTCGCCGGACATTCGCCAACTTACTTTTCGAACGCGCAACCGGGAACGCTGGCAAGCCGTATTTCGGCGACCGCCAACGCCATCTTCACGATCGAAAATACTTCGGCGTGGAGCGCCATTCCAACGTTTCTCACTGTGGTGGGGTCGGTCGTGCTGATCGGCTGGGTGAGCATTGGGATGGCGTTCGCGCTCGTTGCCATTTCCGCTTTCATGACGGCTTTCCTTTTCTGGCTCGCGAAGAAGGGCAGCGAGCGCCATTTGCATTTTGCTTCCCGGGCCGCCTCCGTCGACGGGGAACTGGTCGACCTGCTCGGCAATATGTCTACCATTAAGGCATTCGACGCAACGGCGCGAGAATGCCTGCGTTTCGGCAACTTTCTCGATAACGAGATCCGCTCGCGCCAGTCATCGTTGCGCCACCTGGAAAAGCTCAGGATCGTGCATGCCGTCATGACGGTCGTGCTGTCATGTTTGTTGCTGGGCTGGGTCGTCTGGCTCTGGACCGAGGAGCGCGCCACCACTGGCGACGTCGTGCTGGTGAGTTCGCTTGGTTTCGCGATTCTGCACGGCACGCGCGACCTCGCTGTCTCGCTGGTGGATATGACCCAGCATGTTGCGCGGCTCGCCGAGGCCGCGCAATTCCTGCTCGTGCCGCGGGAAATGGAGCAAAGATTGGGTGTGCCAGACCTGGAAGTCCGCGACGCGAATATCGATTTCGAGAATGTCACGTTCTCCTATCCCGGCCGGCGTCGCGTGCTGGATCACTTCAGTCTGCATATCGACGCTGGGCAACGGGTGGGTCTGGTGGGGCCGTCCGGCGCCGGAAAGAGCACCGTGCTCGCGCTGGTGCTTCGGTGGTTCGATCCGGCAACGGGGGCGGGCGCCGTATGCATTTCCGGACAGCGTTTATCAGACGTGAGCCTGAAGAGCCTGCACGATGCGGTGAGCTTCGTACCGCAGGATATTTCGCTGTTCAACCGCTCGCTGCTGGATAACCTGCGATACGGGCGCCCCGATGCGACTGAAGAGGAAGTCCTGCAGGCCTGCGAGCACGCGGGCTGTCTCGATCTGATCCGCTCGTTGCCGGAGGGTTTGCATACCGTCGTCGGCGATCGCGGCGCACGCCTTTCAGGAGGACAGCGGCAGCGCATCGCGATTGCGCGTGCCTTCCTGAAGGACGCGCCGATCCTGTTGCTTGACGAGGCGACTTCAGCGCTCGACAGCGCGTCCGAAGCGGTGGTCCAGGCTGCGCTAGACAAGCTCATGAAGGGCCGGACGGTCGTTGCAATCGCCCATCGTCTCTCGACACTGCAGAACTTCGACCGCATCGTTGTCGTCCAGCACGGGATGCTGGTGGATGATGGCACTCCCGCGGAGCTGGCGCGCCGCGCGGGCATCTATCGCGACGTGCTGCTTCGTCACGAGCGGCGTGACGCCAGCAGGACCGGGTGGCTCGCGGACGGCTAGCTGGCGTTCAACCAACGCCCAAAAGATCGTTGAATGGGGCGCTCGAAGCCGCGCAGGTCCGGCGGCTCGGGAGCCATGCTTGCGCCGTGGCAGGTGGCTTCAGGCGTCGGCAGGCGCCGTATCGGTCAATATGCCTCGTGAAAATGGCTGCTATGCAAATGGATGACATCCAGGGCGGGGTTGCTCCGGATCATGCGAACGGCTGCCGCGAGAATCAGATCCCGAGACAGCCCGAAGGCATCGACTGGCGATGTAGCCGGCCGTCGGTCAAGCGCAGCCAGCGCGCTGCAGCTTATGGTTGCCGGTATTGTCCGCTCACCGTCACTGAGCCTGAACGAAAGAAGGTCGCTGCCTGGCACCTCGGCCCCGCCGAGTATCGTGAAAGAAGTCTCCATCCCCGTTCGTTCGAGTTATTACGGTGCACAAACTATAGCGTCAAAAGCACTCTCGTCGCCAGGGCGTGTACGTCAAGACGACCTGGCTGATTACCTGCCTGTTCAGTGCGGGGGCGAGAGGCGTCTGAAACGCTTCCATAACTTCTTCAATGTCTGCTGATCGGCAGCGACGCGCGAAGCGAGGTAGCCTCTGGCGAAAGCCGCGCCAGGAACTGCCGCGCTGGACTTCTTTGACACCGTCCGCAGAAGCTGATCGGCGACAACCGCATCGTTACGCCAGCCGAGATCGTCCTGGAGTGCCGTCAGCGCCTTGATGTAATGCTGCACTGCGTGTTTCGAAGACAAGGACGCAAAGAACTCTGTCGCATATCGAACCTTTTTTGCCGCTATACGCGCGCGGTGCCTACGGTGATCATCGAGCTCCGCCAGGCGCTTGCCGCGTTTGATCAGCTTGCCGTGTCGGCCGCTCAGCACTGCGGCGGCGAACTGCCTCGCGGGCCTGTCGATCGCTGCAAGCTGTTTGTCGGTCATCGCGTCACGCCATTTTTTGGCGTCCAGCCATAGCGTAAGTTCCAGCACCAGCCGCGTGTAGCGAACCGATTCGGCCGCGGCTGCCGCCCGCTTCCGGTTATCGACTGCCATCTGTGTGCACGCTTGTCGCACTGACTCCATTTCGCCCGCGTTGCCATCCGCTCCGGCACGATCGAGCGTGGCTCCCGCCAGGACTTCCCAGTCGCGTGCCGCACCGAGTTCCGCCGCAATCCAGCGCAGTTCGTCGTCGAGCCCGGAGTAGGCGGGAATCATCTTGTCGAACAGGTCCAGCGCCGAACGCAAACGCCGAAGTCCCACGCGCATCTGATGCACACACGACGGATCGTGACCGGACACGACGCCGCGCTCGTTGGCGTGCACCTGAGCGAGGCAATTGTGTGCAATCGTGCAGAACGCGTCTTCGATCGAATCACTTTTTCCAAGGCATACAGGCTCTGCCTTGACAGCCTCGGCGTGTTCAGCAACAAGCAATTCGTAACCGACGTCCGCTTTGCTGCGATGGTCGATTCGCAAGGGCGCGACCTTCAGGAGTTCGAGGGCCGCCGCGTGGAGAGCCTGCGGATTGCCCCGCTTGAGTTCGAGTTCGACACCGGCGAGGGGGACGGAGCGCGCTTGTGAGTCTACGGTACCCTCGTCGAGCGCCACTTCAATTTCATCTTCCGGAGGCAGACGCAGCACGATCACGGTCCGGTTGATCCGCGTGACGAATACGGGAGCGATCTGCGAGACGACGGCCTGATCGCGAATCAGCTTGCCGCACTCAGTGTCGGCGGATATCGCATCACTCAATAGCGCGAGGTCGGGCGTGTCACGATCGACCGGCATTTCGAACTCGTCTCTGTCGAACACGCCCGCGTCGCCAACACCCTCGAGCTTCAATGTCTGGGTTCGCTGCTGCCCGTCGGCACGCACGCGCAGAGATGCTTTGCACCGATGAATGGCCAGCTCGGGAGTATCGAAGTAGGTGCTCGTCAGTAAATGCGGGGAATTCGCCTCAGCCTGCCCGTGCGCAAGGAAAGGCGTATGGCGAAGTTTGTCCAGATCGCCGGGGGCGATTCGTAGCTTTAACTCCCTTTCCATAATTGCCTCCATTCGGCGCAACGCGCAATCCAAAACAATACCGCAGCAAGTTTCGCGCCGCCCCGGCACGGACGCGTGATGCGACGGGCAACGGGGCGCGCTTACTCCGTGATGCACTCCGACGCCTCGAACCCACGCAATGCCGCCTCGAACTCCTCGACAGGAATCGGGCGGCAGAACAGATAGCCCTGGTATGCATAACATCCGGCCGAGGCGAGGAAGGCGCGCTGCTCCTCGGTCTCGACGCCTTCGGCGATCACGCCGAGGCCCAGGCTGTGCGCGAGCGCCACGATTGTGCGGGCGATTACGGCGTCGTTCGGATCGACGAGGACATCGCGCACGAAGGAGCGGTCGATTTTCAGTTGATCGAGCGGCAGGCGCCTCAAATACGAAAGCGACGAGTAGCCGATGCCGAAATCGTCGAGTGCGAAGACGATGCCGTTCGCTTTGAGCGCCTCCATTTTCTCGATGATCTCCTGCACGTTGTCGACCAGCACGCTTTCCGTCAACTCGAGCTTCAGCCGGTCCGCTCTCGCGCCGGTCTGTTCGAGCGTGGCCAGCACGCCTTGCACGAAGTCCGGCTGGTGAAGCTGCTGCACGCTGACGTTGACCGCAATGGTCAGATGCTCGGTGTCGGGCTGCATGGCCCAACGCGCCAGCTGGGTGCAGGCCGCGCGCAGCACCCAGCTGCCCAGTTCGGCAATGAGCCCGGTTTCTTCAGCCACGGGAATGAAATCGGCCGGGTACACCAGCCCGCGCAGCGGATGCCGCCAGCGCACCAGCGCCTCGACGCCGGTGACGCGGCCGCTGTCGATCTGCATCTGGTAGTGAAGCACGAACTCTTCGTTCTCGATGGCTTCGCGCAGCGCCGCTTCGAGCGCGGCACGCTCCACCACGACCGTCTGCATGTCGGGGTCGAAGAGGCGCACCGCGTTGCGGCCGCGTTCCTTCGATTTGTACATGGCGAGATCGGCCTGCTTCATGAGGTCGTCCGTCGACGCCTGGAGGCCCTTGAATACGGTTGCGCCAATGCTCGCCGTGCTGCGGTAGTCGATCTCGTCGAGTCGATAAGGATTCCCGAGCACGGCGAGAATCCGCTCGCCCAGGGCCTCGGCCTGGCGTGCCGCTTCGCAGGGAACGGGGTTCAGGTTGCCCACCACGACGACGAACTCGTCGCCGCCCACGCGCGCCACGGTGTCGCCCGCGGGTATGCTCGCCGCCAGGCGTTTGGCCACTTCCTGCAGCAGCAGGTCGCCCTTGTCGTGGCCCAACGTGTCGTTCAGCGTCTTGAAGTGATCAAGATCGATGAACAGCAGGGCGCCGCTCGTGCCGTTCCTCGCGCTATCGGTCAGGGCGTCCTTGAGGTTGTCGAGCAGCAGCGTGCGATTGGGCAAGCCGGTGAGCGCGTCGTAGAAGGCCAGCTCCTTGATGCGCTGGTCGGCGATCTTGCGCTCGGTGATGTCGCGCCCGCTCGTGCGAAAACCGATGAAATCGCCCTTTGAGTCGGTAATCGGCACCCACGACGCGGAGAGCCACATGAGCGAGCCGTCCTTGCGTACGCAGCGGAATTCCAGATTGTCGCCGCGCGAGCCCAGTTGCGCGCCGCGAAATTCGGGCGCGACGTAGGAGGCATCGCCCGGATAGATCACGGTGCAGGCGAAGTCGCTCATCGCCATGCACTCGTCGACGGTATAGCCGATGTACTGCTCCACCGCCGAGTTGATCCAGCGCGGCTTGCCTTCGGGCGACCACCAGATTTCCCAGTTGACCGTGCAGTCCGCAATGGCGCGGAATTTTTCCTCGCTTTCGCGCAGTTCCTTCGTCATCGACGACGCCATCCGTATCGCGCGGCTGCGACCCGTCATCATGAGGCGCGTGAGCAGCGCGAGCAGCAGGCTCAGGCCCGTGCCGGTGATCGCGATGAGCGTTGCCGCGTCGCGGCCGAAGCGCGCTTTGAAGCCGTCGCGCGCCATCAGCTTGAGCATCCAGTCGTGTCCGCAGACGACCAGGTATTCGGTCGCCGAAAGATCGCTGGGCAGGTGATGGGGGGAGGCGCCCGACGTTCTGTAGAGCAACGCGTCCGGCGACGATTCCACACCGTCGTAGATGGAGACCGAGAGGCCCGGCGGCTCCTCGCCGTAGAGGCTTGCGATGACGTCGTGCATGCGAAAGGACGCATAGACCCAGCCCACCAGTTGCGCCTCGCGTTCCGTGGCGTTTGCCGGCGCCAAGCCGCGTGCGTAGACCGGCATGTACATCACGAAGCCGGGGTCGGCGCCGGGATCGGTGTCGACCGAGAGGCGCACCTTGCCGGAAATGGTCGCCATGCCGGTGTCGCGCGCCTGCTCCATGGCGCGTCGGCGCACCGGATCGATCCAGGCGTCGAAGCCGGGCGCGGCGCGATTGGCGCCGATATACGGCTCGCGCTGGATGATGGGTGCATAGTTCGCGCGCGCACCATCGGGCGCGATCGAGTAGCCTGGCAAGCCGCGGTGTTGCATGGCCGTGACATGCGCGGCCTTTTGCGTTTGCGGCACCCACGCGACGATGCCGATGGCCTGGATGCCGGAAAAATTGGCGTCGAGATTGAGTGTATTGACGTATGCCCGGAACGCGTCGCTATCGACCTCGCCGCTGGCGGCAAAGAGGCTCTGCACGCCGCGCAGCAACAGCTCGTACGTGCCCATGCGCTGTTCGATGCGGCTCACGACGTCGCCGAGCGAGAAGTCGAACTGCGTGAGCAGTTCGTGGCGGGCCGCTTCCCGCTCGTGGTTCCAGAGCGTCCAGGTCACGCCGAGCGCGGCGGCGAGAACCAGTAGCGGGAGCAGAACGAGGCGCGTCCGGGTCATGGCGGCGTCTAGAAGGGGACCATCGAGTCGGCGAGGTCAGGCTTGAAATACTTCGTGAAGATGCGCCGCACCGTACCGTCGGCGATCATCTCGTTGACCAGGGCGCGCCACTTGTCCCGCTCCTCGGGCGAGAGCGCCTTCTTCGACATGATGAGTCCATGTGGAATGGGTGGATCGTCGAACTCCACGATATTGGTTACGCTCCGAATCTTCGCTTCGTCGATGGCGGGATAATCGAACGGCTCGATGATCATTCCCTGAATGCGGCCAAGGATCAACGCCTGGTAAAGCGGCTCGAGGCCCCCGGCCTGACTCACGCGGTTTTCGGCGGAGAGCGAATCGACCAGCCGGTTGGCCGACTCGCTGTAGCGGAAGCTGCGAATCACGCCGAGCTGAAACTTGTCGTTGTGCTCGAAATCGGCCAGTTGATGGATGCCCGAATCCTTGCGAACCAGCAGATAGTACTTGTTGCTGAAGTACCAGGCAAAATCCGCGTATTGATTGCGCTCTTCGTTGGCAATGCCCGAGAGGCTGAAATCGAGCGCGCCCGATTCGATCAGTTTCCAGATGCGCGCGCGCGACATCAGGCTCACGCGGATCTGGCAGCCGCTGCGCCGCGCGAGAGCGTCGGCGAAGTCCTTGTCGATGCCCGTGTCCGTGTCGACGGAGTAGAGCAGCCCGTGATCGTGTAAGGCGAGCGTAAATGAGCGCGAGCAGTCGGGGCCCGCGGCAACCGCGGTGCCAATGCAACTGAGCGCGAGCAGCAGGCCTCCAAGGCAGTTTCGAATCACAGCGTCTCCGTTGCTTGTCAATGCGCCGATGGCGGTGCGTCGGGCGAAAAACAGTGTTCACGTCTTATCGGCAGCGTGCTGCAATTCTTGAGACAATTCCAATTGTTTTTTTTGCATGGTTTTTGTGGAGGCGCTGGGGGCTTTCGGCAGGACGATTGCCTGTGCTCGCCAGACTGCGAAGGGCAAAAAAAAGCGCCGGCGCAAGGCCGACGCAATTTTTAAAACGGAATTGTGTAAGGAAGGCGCACCCGGAAGGTGGTCCTCGCAACGGACGATTTAGCCGATTCGCATAACGCTCAGTTCTCTTCCACGGGATCGCGGTTCAGCATGCTTTTCGGAATCGATAGGATCAGAACGCAGCTCACGAGCAGACACGCGCCCAGCGCATAGGTGCCGTTGTTGATGTCGCCGGTCAGGTCCTTCGCGACGCTGGTAATCATGGAGCCCGTGAAGCCGGACAGGTTGCCGACCGAGTTGATGAGCGCAATACCGGCCGCCGCGGCCGTGCCGGAGAGAATCTGCCCAGGGAAAGTCCAGTAAATCGGCATGAGCCCGAGGATCGCGCAGGTGGCGATAGTCAGGAATACGATGGAGAGCGGCACGTTGTGCGCGAAGAGTGCGCTCAGAATCAGGCCGGCGCCGCCGATACAGGCCGGAATAGCCGCATGCAGCCGGCGCTCGCCCGTCTTGCGCGAGTGCGACGCATTCCAGATCATGGCGACCACGGCGCTGAGATAGGGAATGGCGGTCAGCAGGCCGATATTGAACGTGCTCTTCACGCCGGAAGCCTTGATGATGGAAGGCAGCCAGAACGCCAGACCATAGAAGCCAGTATTGAAAGTCAGCAGGATGAACGTCAGCAGCCAGACGCGCGGGCTTTTCAGCGCCGCCATGGCGCTATGCGTTTTCTTCGCGCTTTCCTGCTCGAGATTCTTTTGCAGCACGGCTTTTTCGGCGGCGCTCAGCCATTTCGCCGACTGAATGCCGTCGCCCATGCGCAGCAGCACCACGAAGGCGACCAGGATCGAAGGAATGCCTTCGAGGAGCAGCATCCACTGCCAGCCGTCGAGGCCGAACAGGCCATGCGTGTTTTCCATGAGCCAGCCCGAGATAATGCCGCCGAGCGTGAGGCTCACCGGAATGGCGACCAGGAACCCCGACATCGCGACGCTCTGGCGACGCGCGGGAAACCAGTAGTTCAGGTAAAGAATGATGCCGGGGAAGAAGCCCGCTTCGCAGACGCCGAGCAGAAACCGCAGGATGTAGAACATCGTCGAGGTTTGCACGTGGAAGAAACTCGCGAGCGGCGCGATAAAGGCGAGCGACGAAGACACGATGCCCCACGTCACCATGATGCGCGCGATCCAGAAACGCGCGCCATAGCGATGCAGGAGCAGGTTGCTCGGCATCTCGAAGAGGAAGTATCCCCAGAAGAAAATGCTTGCGCCCACTGCATAGATGCTGTCGCTCAGGCCGAGCGAATCGAGCATCTGCAGCTTGGCAAAGCCGACGTTCACGCGGTCGAGGTAGGCGACGACGTAGCACAGAAGCAGAAGCGGCAGGATGCGCTTCAGGACCTTGCGGTACAGCCGTTCTTCGGCTTCGTTGACGGCGGCCGGCGAGTCCGCGATCTGGGTCAGGGTTGGCATGGGATGTGTCTCCTTTCACATGTGCCTTCGAATTGTCCCGCTGCTGGGGAGCGATTCCACGAGCTTCGTGGCGTACTTGCTGGATCTCGGCGCTGGCTGTGAACAGCGCGCTATTTTGTTATCGGTAACACGGCGGGCGCTAAATTAGCATGAGACGAGGCGCCGCGGCAAGTCGGAAGCCGACGCCAGGGTCGGGAAAACGCGTGGTCTCACCTGGTGCACAGGGCAGGCGCAAAGTGCTAATATCCAGAAATGTTACCGATAACAAACTGGCGCGGACTCGAATATGCGCGCGCCACATCGTCGAGACAAGGAACTAGCAAGTGAGTGATACGACCCAGCCCAACGCACGGCGCCTGCGCAGCCAGGAATGGTTCGACGACCCCGCCCATGCGGACATGACTGCGCTCTATGTCGAGCGTTTCATGAACTACGGTCTGACCCGCGAAGAACTGCAATCGGGCCGCCCCATCATCGGCATTGCGCAAACGGGGAGCGATCTCGCCCCCTGCAACCGGCACCATATCGAGCTGGCGGCCCGCACGAAGGCGGGTATTCGCGACGCGGGCGGCATCCCGATGGAATTTCCGGTGCATCCGCTTGCCGAGCAGAGCCGCCGGCCCACGGCGGCGCTCGACCGCAACCTGGCCTATCTGGGTCTGGTCGAAATTCTTCACGGTTTTCCGCTCGACGGCGTCGTACTGACCACGGGCTGCGACAAGACCACGCCTGCTTGCCTGATGGCCGCGGCAACGGTCGATATGCCCGCCATCGTGCTGTCGGGCGGCCCGATGCTCGACGGCTGGCATAACGGCCAGCGTGTCGGGTCGGGCACGGTCATCTGGCACGCGCGCAATCTGCTGGCGGCCGGCGAGATCGACTACGAGGGCTTCATGGAGCTCACGACCGCTTCGTCGCCCTCCATTGGCCACTGCAACACGATGGGCACGGCGCTGTCGATGAACAGCCTCGCCGAAGCGCTGGGCATGTCGCTGCCCGGCTGTGCCAGCATTCCGGCCGCTTACCGTGAGCGCGGGCAGATGGCGTACGCAACTGGCAAGCGCATTGTGGACCTCGTGCGCTACGACATGCGGCCGTCGCGCATCATGACGAAAGAGGCGTTCGAGAATGCCATCGTCGTGGCCTCCGCACTGGGCGCGTCCACCAACTGCCCGCCGCACCTCATTGCGATCGCGCGGCACATGGGCATCGAGCTGAGCCTCGAAGACTGGCAGCGCGTCGGCGAACAGGTGCCGCTGATCGTGAACTGCATGCCGGCAGGCGAGTTTCTGGGCGAGAGCTTCCACCGCGCGGGCGGCGTGCCAGGCGTGCTGCGCGAACTCGATCGCGCGGGCCTCGTGCACCGCGAATGCCTCACGGTTTCGGGCCGCACCATCGGCGCCATTGCCGACAGCACGCCGGAGCCCGATCGCGAAGTCATCAGGACAACCGATGATCCGCTCAAGCACGGCGCGGGCTTCATGGTGCTCTCGGGCAACTTCTTCGACAGCGCGATCATGAAGATGTCAGTGGTCGGCGACGCCTTCCGGCAAACCTATCTGAGCGAGCCGGGCGCGGAAAATACCTTCGAGGCGCGCGCGATCGTGTTCGACGGTCCCGAGGACTACCACGCGCGCATTAACGATCCGTCGCTCGAAATCGACCAGCGCTGCATTCTCGTGATTCGCGGCACGGGCACGGTGGGCTATCCGGGCAGCGCCGAAGTGGTGAACATGGCGCCGCCGGCGGAACTGGTGCGCCAGGGCATCACCTCGCTGCCCACGCTGGGCGACGGCCGCCAAAGCGGTACGTCGGCGAGCCCGTCGATCCTGAACATGTCGCCCGAGGCGGCGGTGGGCGGCGGCCTCGCGCTGCTGCAAACGGGCGACCGCATTCGCGTGGATCTGAATGCGCGCAGCGTGAACGTGCTGGTCGACGAAGCCGAACTGGCGCGGCGCCGCGAAACGGCGCACTTCGAGGTTCCGCCGGCACAGACGCCCTGGCAGGAGCTTTACCGCAAGACGGTGGGGCAACTGTCCACGGGCGGGTGTCTGGAACCGGCCACGCTCTATCTGAAAGTCATCGCCGAGCGCGGCAATCCGCGCCATTCGCACTAACCATCGGACCCAACTGGACGCACCATGACCTCGAACCCCCCATCAAACTGGCTTCCCGGCGATGTCGGGCAGGCGCTGCTCGTTGGCCGCGTGTGGCGCAACGCGGGCCAGCACGAAGGCCCCTCCGTCGTGCTCGTGCGCAACGGCGAAGTCATCGATATCACGGCCAGCGCGCCGACTACCGCGGATCTGTTCGACCGCGAGGACCTCGCGCAATTTGCGCGCACCGTGAACGGCGAATCGCTCGGCCCGGTGGAAAAGCTGATCGACGCGAATCTGCCCGGCAGCGTGGAGCCCGCGCTGCTTCTGCTCGCGCCCAACGACGTGCAGGCCATCAAGGCCTGCGGCGTGACGTTCGCGGTTAGCCTGATCGAGCGCGTGATCGAGGAGCAGGCAGGCGGCGATCCCGCGAAAGCGCGGGAAGTGCGCGAAACCATCGCTGCCACGATCGGCACCGATCTCTCGAAGATCAAGCCGGGCTCGGAAGACGCAATGAAGCTCAAGGCGGAACTCGAGCGGCGCGGCGCGTGGTCCCAGTACATGGAGGTGGGCATCGGGCCCGACGCGGAAGTGTTTTCGAAGTCGCAGCCCATGTCGGCGGTGGGCTTCGGCGCGGATGTCGGCTTGCTGGCCGCTTCGGTCTGGAACAACCCGGAGCCGGAAATCGTGCTGGCCGTGAACAGCCGCGGCGAGATCGTCGGCGCGACGCTCGGCAACGACGTCAATCTGCGCGACATCGAAGGCCGTTCCGCGCTGCTGCTCGGCAAGTGCAAGGACAATAACGCCTCGTGCGCGATCGGTCCGTTCGTGCGTCTGTTCGACGAGTCGTTCAGCCTCGACACGGTGCGCAAGACGAGCGTCGCGCTGCGCGTGGAGGGCACGGACGACGACTTCGTGCTGGAGGGCATCAGCCACATGAGCGAAATCAGCCGCGACCCGGCCGACCTCGTGGCGCAGACGTGGGGCCCACATCACCAGTATCCCGATGGCTTCATGCTGTTTCTCGGCACCATGTTCTCGCCGATCAAGGATCGCGACACGCAAGGCGGCGGCTTTACACATCACCTGGGCGACAAGGTCACCATCTCAGCGCCGGAGCTCGGCGCGCTCATCAACACCGTGCAGTTGAGCACGGAACTCGCGCCGTGGACCTTCGGCGTGCGCGCGCTTTATCGCAATCTGGCTGCGCGCGGATTGCTGTGAGCCACTGAATCGGAAAACGCGACATGAACCAGTTCGACAATTACATCGGCGGCCAGTGGGTGCCCGGCGCCACGGCATCCACCAACATCAATCCCTCCAATCTCGACGACGTGATCGGCGAGTTCGCGCAGGCAGACGACGCGCAGACGCGCGACGCCATCGCCGCCGCACGCAAGGCCTTTGCGCAGTGGTCGCTCTCCACGCCGCAGCAGCGTTTCGATTTGCTCGACCAGGTGGGTAGCGTCATTCTCGCGCGCAAGGCCGAGTTGGGCCGCCTGCTCGCGCGCGAAGAGGGCAAGACACTGCCCGAGGCCATCGGCGAGGTAGGCCGCGCCGCGCAGATCTTCAAGTTCTTTGCCGGCGAGGCGCTGCGCCTTGGCGGCGAGATCGTGCCTTCGGTGCGCCCCGGCATGACCGTCGAGGTGACGCGCGAGCCGATCGGCGTGATCGGGCTCATTACGCCCTGGAACTTTCCGATCGCCATTCCCGCCTGGAAGATCGCGCCGGCGCTGGCCTATGGCAACACGGTCGTCATCAAGCCCGCCGACCTCGTGCCGGCCAGCACTTGGGAACTCGTGAAGATCATTGCGGAAGCGGGCGCGCCGGCCGGCGTGATCAACCTCGTGATGGGGCGCGGCTCGGTGGTGGGCGAGGCGATCGTCAACTCGCCCGATGTCGATGCCGTGAGTTTCACGGGCTCGGTCCCGACGGGCCGCGCGATCGGCGCGAAGTGCTTTGCGACGGGCAAAAAATTCCAGCTGGAGATGGGCGGCAAGAATCCCATGGTCGTGCTGGACGACGCCAATCTCGACGTCGCCGTGGAAGCCTGCATCAACGGCGCATTCTTCTCGACGGGGCAGCGCTGCACGGCGTCGAGCCGCCTCATCGTGACCGAAGGCATTCACGACCGTTTTATCGAAGCGATGAAGGCGCGCATGAAATCGCTGAAGACGGGCGACGCGCTGGCGGACGGCACGCATATCGGGCCGGTGGTGGACGACAAGCAGTTGCAGCAGGACGAACGCTACATTGCCATTGCGCGTGAAGAGGGCGGCGAGGTGTACGGCGGCGAGCGCGTGGAAGGCGCCGCGCGCGGCTATTTCCTTGCCCCGGCGCTGATCACCGGCACAACTGCGCAAATGCGCATCAACCGCGAAGAAGTGTTCGGCCCGGTCGCCTCGGTCATCAAGGTGAAGGACTATCACGAGGCGCTCGAGGCGGCGAACGACACGGAGTTCGGTCTGTCGGCCGGCATCTGCACGACTTCGCTCAGTTATGCCAACCACTTCCGCCGCCACGTTCAGGCCGGCATGGTCATGGTGAATACCGCGACGGCGGGCGTGGACTATCACGTTCCGTTCGGCGGCCGCAAGGGTTCGAGCTACGGCCCGCGCGAGCAAGGCAGCTATGCCCGCGAGTTCTATACCACGGTCAAGACGGCGTACGTCAATCCGGGCGCAGTGTGAAGCCGCTCGGGCGGCGTATTGAAGACGCCGCCCGCCGGTTTTCAGATCATCCCGTGCACCGCGGAGTGGGCTAGCCTGAGCAGATCGTCGAATTGCGTGATCAGTTCGAAACTCACGAGAAACGTGAATGCGGCAGCCGCCCCGGGACAGCGCACCATCAGGCGCAAGGCGGGCTCGGCGGTCCGCTTCCTCACGGCATCGCGCGTCATCAGCCAGGTGATCGCCACCCCGATCGCGCCGCCCGCTATCAGATCCGTGGGGTAGTGATAGCCCAGATACGCACGCGGCAAGCAGATAATTAGCATCACGTATAACATCACCAGCGCGCCGATCACGCGCCATACCAGCAAGATCCTCATCGCAATCGCCACCCACAGCATGGCGTGATCGCTCGGGAACGAACTGAAATCGGTGAGCCCGGCCGCCCGCAGCGACGACGAGGCGAAATGCAGATGCAGATCGGGATTGAATAGCGGCCGTTGGCGGAACGGCAGTAAACGCGCGAGGAGGCGTCCCACGGCGAGCGCGATCAGGCCGCTCGTCACCGTGGCGATCATCATCTCGCGCCGCCACTCGCGCCGCTCGTTCGGCTGAAACCAGATCCACCATATGAGCGGGATGAGGAAATAACCCTTGAACGTATAAAGTCCCACCATCACCCGGATCGCATGATTGAGCAGTGGCGGCAGATCGACTTGGGTGAGGGCTCCCAGAATGACGGTATCGAAGCTGTTCATTTATTGTGGGCCATTCCGCTGACTTATTTACGAATGAGCAAGGCGGCCGGAAACGGAGGTCTCCGGCCGCCTTGGGGCCCGATATCCCAGGCGCAACCGATCGTAAAGTTCAACTCATCGCGCATAGGTAAAGAATCGAAAGCAAGTGTAAATCGCGCTCGCTCCCGCCCTCACTGCGCCGCAGCGGCAGGCACCATCTCCTGCGGGGTGCCTGCTGGCCCCCCTGTTACGCCCCGTCACACATCGTTTCGTTTCCAAACGAACTGTGCCGGACAGGGTGTCCGTTATCGGGCGCGACCGCACCATGTTGGGCGATTTGCTGTTTTCATCGCTTAGTCGGGAAGCAGGGAGCCGCTGCGCAATGGCGTGGCGCCGGCCACCCACGCCACTTCCATCCCCGCGGTGGCGAAACGCGTGCGTTGGCGTGCGTACAGCATGCCGGTTACAGAACTCGTGATCGTGACGACGCGATCGGTCAGCGGATCGATGACATCGGCAATCGGCTGACCCGGTTCGACCAGCACACCCACCGGCGTGCGGAACACGAGCACGCCGGAGGCCGGCGCAATGAGCGCTTCGGCGCCCGCGAACGGCGTGGCCGCGTATTCGAGCGCAGGCAGCGGCGCGGGCGTGCCCTCGATCACACCGCGATGCGTGAGGTAGTTGATGATGGCGTTCGCGTCGCGTTCGGCGAAGTCGTAGCTTACGTCTGCCTGGCCACGCAGCTCGATCGTCACGGAAACCCCGCCGTTGGGAATCGGAAAGCGCTCGCCGTAGCGCTCGCGCAGCGCGGACCAGCAGAAGCTGTGAATCTCGTCGAAGGGATTGCCGTCCGAATTGAGCGCAAAAAGCGATGCCTTCGCTTCGAGATAGCGCGCGAGCGGCTCCACATCGGCCCACAGGTCGGGGTTCGTGTAGAGATGCAGCGCGCCTTCGAAGTCGCAATGCAGGTCGAGCACGACATCGGCGTCGTACGACAGGCGCTGAAGCGCAAGACGCTGCGAGCCGAGTTCGGTGGTGGGCGTCTGTTCGTCGAGCGCCTCGCGCATCGCAGCGCGCACGACGGCCACGTTCTGCTGCGCGTCGCCGCTCAGGCGAGGACCGACGCGCGGGAGCACGAGTTCGGCAAGATCGTGGAAGTGGCGGTTGAAGTTGGCTGCGGTGCCGCTTTCGAAACGGCCGAGCAGCTGACCGAGCAGGCGTTGATTGAGGCCGATGGGATTGGGCACGGGCACGACGACGACTTCGCCGCGCAGCCTGCCTTCGGCTTCGAGCGCGGCAAGGCGTCGGCGCAGAGCCCAGGCGACCAGCATGCCCGGCAGTTCGTCGGCATGCAGCGAAGACTGGATATAGATCTTCTGCGCGCCGGTGGGGCCATAGTGGAAGCTCGTGAGGTGCCGCGCGGTGCCGAGCGCCGGCGAAATGAGCGGATGGGTCTGGATCTGCATGATGGCGTGAGGGCGGGGAGAGTTGCGGGCGGCGCAAAGGGCAAAAGGCGCGGGAGCGCCCGCGCCTTCATCGCTAATAGTGTGCTCCGGTCAGGCTCAGGAACCGTACACGTCGAATGCGAAGTAGCGCGATTCGATCTTCTTGTACGTGCCGTCCTTGAGCATGTCCGCGAGCGCCTTGTCGATCTTCACCTTCAGGTCGGCGTCGTCCTTGCGCAGGCCGATGGCGGCGCCGTTGCCGAGAATGCCGCTGGGATCGGCCAGTTCGCCGTTCGTGAACGCGAAGCCTGCGCCGCGCGGGGTCTTCAGGAAGCTGAGGTCGGCCTGCACGGCGTCTTGCAGCGCGGCGTCGAGGCGGCCCGAGAGCAGATCCGCATAGACCTGGTCCTGATCCTGGTAAGGCACGATCTTCACACCGTTCGGCGCCCAATTGGCTTTTGCGTAGGCTTCCTGGGTCGTTCCCTGCTCGACGCCGACTGTCTTGCCCTTCAACGAATCCGCCGTGGGCTGGAGGCTCGAGCCCTTCTTCGCGACGAGACGGCTAGGCGTGTGGAAGACCTTCGACGAGAATGCGATCTGCGCTTCGCGCTGCGGCGTCATCGACATCGAGGAGAGCACGGCGTCGAACTTCTTCGCCTTGAGCGCCGGAATCATGCCGTCGAATTCGCTTTCCACCCAAACGCACTTCGCGTTGATGCGCTTGCAGATTTCGTTGCCGACGTCGATGTCGAAGCCCACCAGCTTGCCGTCCGTGCTCTTCGATTCGAACGGGGGATAACTTGCGTCCACGCCAAAGCGGACCGTGGTCCAGTCCTTCGCGCAGACCGAGGTGGCGACGGCGAGCATCGCAATGCACAGGGCAAACTTCTTCATTGACGTGGAGTCTCCAAATATATCTTTCGACGCCGCCGTGACGGATGGCGGCATGGTCAACAGCCGGCTGTCACGTCAGCCGTGTTGTATAGACAAGATAACGGCTCTCACATATTGAGACAAGTAGGGTTTTTGCTGGCGGAAGGTGTAATCGTGCTGACACTTGCGCATTGCACGCGGGAAAGAAGGCAGGAGGCGGGTTGCGGCGCGCGTTGTAATCGTTTATTGGCTAGACAACTTGATAGACCTATCCTGGCGTGGCCGAACAGGACTGCTGTCGCGGGAGGGGGCGAGGGACTTGCAGATGCAGGGGGAGGCGGGCGCGCGCATGAGGTTGCGCGCGCAACGATCAAGCTGTCGGACGCGCCGGTCAGTCGTCGTCGCCGTGGTGATGTTCCCAGCCACGATGACGGCCGTGGTCGTGCCAGTGGTGTTCGTCTTCGTCGTGGTCGTAGCGGTAGTAACCATAGGCGGGGGCCGGTTCGTAGACCGCAGCGGGCGGTGCCGCATACACGACGGGCGGCGGTGCCTCGTACACGGGTTCGGGCGCGGCATAGACCGGACCGGGAACGCCGAGATAGACACCGATATCGGCATGGGCGGATGCCGCTGTGCTGACACACGTCCCTGCGAGTCCTGCGAGGAGATAAAACGTCAGGCGATTCATGATGATCTCTATTCCAGTCAACGGACGCGGTTGCGATGGAAGCGGATTCTAGTCGCTGAGCTTACGGACGGGATGCGCAGATTTGTCAATCGTGTAACCACTGGTAAAGCCGCGCCAAAAATGACGGCCTTAAGGTTCCCATAAGGCAATCGTGCGGCCGGGAATGGCCGCTCGCGTGGGCATGCCGCTTTAGGGCCATTACAGGCTCGTGCCATTGCTATACCCTGTAGACGCTGCTCGCGCTCGAGACAGGTTGCCCATGCGTGCCGATGACCGAACTTCTACGCAAGCCTCCATGCCTGTATTCCGGACACAGGGCGATGTCTGCTCGTTCGGGAACCAGGCCGTGGCATTGCGTTGGGAACTCGAGGACGAACACCTCACTCGTTTCTCGCTGCTCGATTGGGCGGGGGCATGCGAGTTGCCCATCGTCACGCCGTTCGCGCTGACGTTCGCGGATGGCACCACGCTTGGCCCCGCCGCTATGCGGGTGCTTGCACCGGTAAGGGAAGACGCACTCGCGGCCACGCCCCAGGCATCGCGCCTGGCCGATCGCGTCGCGGGCCGGCGCGTGAGCATCACGCTGGGCGACGCCCAGGGGCGTCTCGCGATTCAATGGAGCGTAGAGCAGCGCGACGGCGCGCGATATCTGCGCATGACGCTGAACGTGACGGCCCTGCGCCAGGACGAAGCTATCGCCGTCGTTTCATTGCTGCAGGCGTGCGCTGCCGACGCGCAGACCGGCAGCGAACGCAAGGGCGCGCCGGTCGTCGCGGGCAACTTCTACCTGGGCTTCGAGTTGCCGCTTGCAACCAGCCACGTGCGAGCAGATAGCGTCTGCTTTACGCTGCAACGCACGTTGCCGCTGCAAAAGAGCCGGACGCTGACTTACTCCGCCGTGGCGGGCGTGGCTCGCGACGGTCAGTTGCGGCGCGATTTCGCCGTCTCTCTCGAGCAGGAGCGCGCTCGCCCATATCGTCCGTTTCTGCACTACAACAGCTGGTGGGATATCGGTTACCTCACGCCTTATACGCAGGACCAGGCGCTGGAGCGCATCGAAACAATCGGCCGCGAATTACATACCGCGCGCGGCGTGCAGATCGACTCGTTTCTGTTCGACGATGGCTGGGACGACCTTGGCGGCGGCTGGCATTTCAGCCAGGCGTTTGCTCATGGCTTCGTGCCGCTGCGCGACGCGGCGGCACGCTATGGCGGCGCGCCCGGCGTCTGGCTGTCTCCCTGGGGCGGCTATTGCGGGCCGAAGGACGAACGCGTCACGCACGGCCGCGCCGCGGGCTATGAAGTCATCGACAATGGCTTTGCGTTGTCGGGCCCGCGCTATTACGAGCGTTTTCACGAAGTCGTGATGAGCCTGCTCGCGAGAGACGGCGTGAACCAGTTCAAGTTCGACGGGACGGGCAACGCGGACCGTGTATTTCCAGGCAGCCTTTTCGATAGCGACTGGGGCGCGGCGATCCAGCTCATCGCCGAGATTCGCGCGGCGAAACCGCAAACCTTCATCAATCTATCGACGGGCACGCATCCCTCGCCGTTCTGGCTGCGCTACGTCGACGCGATCTGGCGCGGCGGCAGCGATGACGGTCAGGCGGGCAGCGGCACGAGCCGCGAGCGCTGGATCACGTATCGCGACGCGCAGACGTACCGCAACGTCGTGCTGCGCAGCCCGCTCTTTCCGCTCAATTCCCTGATGTTGCACGGCATTGTGCTGGCACAGTGCAATCCACGCCTGAATGCGCCGGCAGGCGATGCATTCGCGCACGAGGTGCGGTCCTTCTTCGCGAGCGGTACGCAGTTGCAGGAACTGTACATTACGCCATCGCTGCTGGGCGAAGACGACTGGAACGTGATCGCGCAAGCGGCCCGATGGGCGCGCGCGAACGGCGGCGTATTGCGCGACAGCCATTGGATCGGCGGCGCGCCCGACGAAGCGGCCATCTACGGCTGGGCCGCGTGGGCGCCGCACAAGGCCATCGTGACGCTGCGCAATCCGCACGATCGGGCGCAGCGTTTTGCACTGGCGCTGCGATATCAACTCGAACTGCCGGATTGGGCGGTGAGACGATTCCACGCGCGCAGTCTCTGGCGCGCGGGCGCGCCCGGCATACCCGCAATGCTGGACGCGGACGTGCCGTGCGAAATCCAGCTCGCGCCATTCGAAGTGCTCACGCTGGAACTGCTGCCGGCCGAGGGGGGCTAGTACAACGCATTCGCCAGATGCACCGGTTTCGATTCGGTCTGGTGCAGGTCGAAGATCAGCACTTCGTTCTCACCCTGCGTGAGCCACGGCGCGGGGCAATACAAGCGCTGTTGGGGGCCGATACTCCAGTAGCGCCCGAGATTGTGCCCGTTGACCCACACCACGCCCTTGGTCCAGTGGCTCATATCGAACCAGGTGTCGCCGACTTCATCGAGAACCAGGTGCGCCTTGAAAAAGAGCCCCGGTTTCAGCGGATTCGTGCAGCGTTCCTGCAACCCGGCGATGTACGCCTCATCCATCGGCAATAAAAAGACTTCCCATTCCTCGATTGAGGCAACGGACCCGTCGGCGTATTGCATTTTCACGGGCTCAAACAGCCCTTTGCGGTCGACGATCGCAGGCCCGAAGTTGACGCGGCCCATGGCCTCCACCAGGATCTCCAGCGCGCCGGACACGGCGGCGGGCAACGCGAGCGGCGCGCGATACGTCACGCGTAACCGCTGTGCATAGTCGTGCGGAATCCGCGCGCGCGAAACGCTGCCCGCATAGCGCTCGCCGACAAAAACCGCTGCATAGTCGTGAACGCCACTGATATCCAGCGCGCCAACCGGATGCGGTTGTGCCCGCAACTGTTTGCGATACAGCATGAAGCCGGATGTCTGGCCGTAGTGCTCGAACGGCTCCGGAGCGACGCTCGAGTCGCACGGCAGGGGCGCAGGCAGGTTGTCCCAGAGCGAGGCGTGGAGAGTCGGCGTCAGGGTGCGGCCCGCCAGTGTGGGAATGGCGTCGGGAATGTCCGGCAACGGCTCCGCCAGATAGCCCGCGATGAGGTCGCGATACTTCCTGTATTTCGCCGTGGGCGCCCCTTGCTCGTTAATTGGCGCGCCATAGTCGTAGCTCGTGATATCGGGTTGATAGTTGCCCGACCCGTCCGTATTCGCGCCGGCATAAAAGCCAAAGCTCGTTCCGCCGTGAATGACATAGAGGTTGAACGACAATTGTGACTGCATGAATGCTGTCAAGATGGCGGAAAGATCGTAATGGAGTCCCGCGAATTCAGGCTCCCCCCAATGCGTCAGCCACCCTGGGTAGACCTCGCCCGCCATCGCGGGCACGGCAGGAAACGCGCGCCGCACCGTGGCGATTTGCGCCGCGTTGCCGTTGCTCAGCGCGATGGCGCCACCCGTCACCGTCGTGCGGTTGCGTTCGAGTTGCGCGAGACCGTCCTCGGTGTAGAAAGGCCCCGTTATGCCGCCCCGTAGCCAAAGCTGCCTCAGTTCTTCGAGGTATGCGGGATTGCTTGCGTACGAACCGAATTCATTCTCTATCTGGATCATCAGGATCGGGCCGCCTGCATCGATCATCAACGGTTTGATGCGGGGAACCAGTTCGCCGATGTAGCGCGCAACCGCAGCCATGTAACGGGCATCGCTGGCGGAGTCGGTGCGAAGCTGGATGTCCGGTTCGCTCAGCAGGTAAGCGGGAAGGCCTCCCAGGTCCCACTCGGCGCAAACGTAAGGGCCCGGACGCAGCAGCACCCACAGCGCTTCTTGCTGACACAGACGGATAAAGGCTTCGAGATCGCGGTTGCCGCTTTCGAAGTCGAACACGCCCCTGCGCGTCTCGTGGTAGTTCCACATGATGTACAGCGCAATGCAGTTCATGCCCATCGCTTTGGCCATGCGAATGCGATGCAGCCAGTACTCGCGTGGTATGCGCGCGGGATGCATCTCGCCGCTGCGAATCTGCAAGGGTTCGCCGTCGAGCAGGAAGTGCTCGCCGTTGGGACTGAACGAGAAGGTGTGGCTGCGTTCGAGGCTCACGGTGCAATCGCGCCCTTGTATTTGCACACTCACGCACTATACTTCGACGGCTGATAGTAGAACGCTTAATTTCGCTTAAGCCTATAATTCGGCAAGAATACGCGCAAGTCAGATATGCCGAGCTATGTAACCGTATTGACGCAGTTACATTCGAATATGAAAAAGCGTGCTATTTTTCCGATTGCCAGTTCAACGCTTCTCGTCGCGGCGGGAATTTTCTGCATCGTCTTGTCACTCTCGACAAGGTCCCTGATCGGAACGCTTTTCATCGCAAGGATGCTGCTGTTCTGCGGCTTCGTGCATGCCTTGAATCTGTTCACGACGAAGGACTGGAAACTCGCAATCAGGCGCATTCCGCCGGTCATCGTGCCCATACTCATCGGCATTCTCATTCTGGTCAATGACAGCGCACGGGCTCGCGGGCTTACCGTGATGCTGATGATCTTTTTCGTGCTCGACGGCTTCTTCAAGATCATTGCTTCCGTCGGGCAGGACGTGAAGATCAACAATATCGGCATTGTCAGTGCGGCGCTGTCTTTCCTGCTCGCCATTTTTCTGGCCGCCAATTTCCCGAGCGTGCCGTTGCCCTTGCTCGGATTGTTCCTCGGGCTGGATCTCATTTCCATGGCCGTGGTGCCGTTTGGCGGCCGGGAGCGCAGGCGCGACCTGATCTGACCTGACGAAAGCGCAGTCGGCGGCCGCGTCACGGCCGCGCATCACGTTTCGCGCGCACACGGTATCGCCATCGATGCCCGTGTCAGTGTGCGGTTGCCGTTTTACACACGCAAAACCGACGGAGGCGATTCATGATCTTCGCAAATGGCTTTACGTTTTCGAACTTTATTATCGATACGTTTTCGATATTCATGTTCATTCTGTGGTTCTGGCTGTTCATCACGATCACGAGCGACCTGTTCCGTCGAACCGATATATCGGGCTTCCTGAAGATCGTCTGGGTGATCTTTCTGATTGTTTTGCCCTATATCGGCATATTTGCCTATGTCCTCACGCAAGGCAGAGACATGGCGCATCGCAACCAGGAACGGGCGCAGAAGGCGCGCGAAGAACTGCGCCACATAGTGGGCTACAGTGTCGCGGACGAAATCGAGAAGCTCGACAAGCTGAAAACGACAGGCTCGATTACCGACGACGAGTACAAGCGCCTGCGCGCGCGGCTCGTCGAATGAGAAGGGCAGCAGGCATGGCAACCGCCCATGCCTGAATCATGCAGCAAGCGCGGGCTACGGCAACGTAGCCCGTCGCGTCATCCGGTCATTCAGTACCCGAAACGATCTTCGAGATCCTCCAGTTGCTTCTCGTCACCAGCACGTAGTCGCCGTTCACGCCAAGCCATTGCTGGCCGCGCTTCGGTGCGTCCAGGTTATGCGACTTCCAGTCTTTCATCTGGTAGTTGTAATGCCGATACTTCGAGGGAACCTGTTGGCCCTCATGCCAGTCGCGATGCGGCATGGTCGGCATGACCTGCTGGCGACCTGTCCCCTGGCTTTGGTCTGCACCCGATGCTGCGTCTTGCGCCATTGCGGAAGAGGCAACACCGAGGAGGAGCGCAGCGATGACTGAGAGGACGAGTTGGCTTTTCATGATTCGATCTCCGGAGGCAAGAAGATGATTGACGTCGCCATGACTATGGCTTCTTCGGTTATAGAACATCCCGAAAGCCGTGATATCCAGTTGTGCGAACGTGCCCTTAAAAGCGGATGGGCAAAGGCTGGAAAACGAACGAATCTAGCGGTGTGAATAAGGGTGTGAAGCGTCTATCCATAGTAGTAAACGGAATTCCGACTTCAAGTAATTTACGAGTGGTTGATTTTGCGGCGGTTTTGCGTAATTCCTGTGAATGCATGAAAGCGCTGCTTGTTAGATAACGATCGAAACGTTGCATTTCTCGCGCGCTTGAGCATTCGCGAATTGCGCACATCGGGGGCTCTGATTTGCAGTTTGAGTGAACATCGCAATGATCCGGTCGAGTACTGCGCAATGATCCGTTCGGGGCGCGCGCGTACCGTCTCTATTTTTCGGTGGAGCCTCGCGTGCCAAACTGCGAACCCAGACGCTGTAGACCGTGGCTGATCGGCGTTGCGGCGATGTTGCTGCTGGCGGGCAACGGATGCCGCGACCGGCAAGCCCAGAGCGGCGCGGCGCCACCGCCGCCGAGCGTGATGGTCGTAACGGTTGCGGCCCAATCCATTCCCCGCGAGATCGAACTGCCGGGGCGTATCGAAGCGATCCGCTCGGCGGAGGTGCGCGCCCGCGTGGACGGGATCGTCGAGCGGCGGCTCTTCGAGGAGGGCACCGACGTGCGCGCCGGCGCGCCGCTCTTTCTGATCGATTCGCGCGACTACGAGGCCGCGTTGCAGCAGGCCCAGGCCGCGCTCAACCGGGCCCGGGCCGTGCAGGGCAATGCGGCCTCCGAGGTAGCGCGCTTCAAGCCGCTGGTGGCGCGTCAGGTCGTGAGCGCCCAGGAATTCGAGGCCGCGACGGCCGCCCTGCAGCAGGCCGACGCGAACGTTGCGGACGCACGCGCCGCGGCGACGCTCGCGCAGCTTCGCCTCGATCGATGCACCGTTCGCGCGCCGATAGCGGGCCGTGTGGGGCGCGCGCTCGTCACCGAAGGCGCGCTGGTCAGTGCGGCCGGCGCGACGCTGCTCACCCAGGTCAACCAGCTAACGCCTGTGAATGCCGTTTTTACGCAGTCGAATATTTCGTTGCTGGAAGTACGCAAACAGATCGCGTCGGGCACGCTCGCGGCGCCGGCCGCGGATCGCGCGCAAGTCTGGCTCACGCTCGCGAACGGCGACGACTATAGCGAGCCGGGCGTGCTCGACTTCACCGATCTCGTCGTCGATCCTTCCACCGGAACGCAGGTGCTGCGCGCGCGCTTCAACAATGCATCGCGCATCTTGTTGCCGGGGCAGTTCGTGCGCGGGCGCGTCGTGATCGGCACGATACCGAACGGCCTCGTCGTCCCCGCGCGCGCCGTGCAGTTCGACAGCAACGGGGCGAACCTCTCGCTCGTCGCCGACGACGGCACCGTCGTGCGCCGCAATGTGGTGCTCGGCCCGCAGGAAGCGGGGCAATGGGTCGTGAAGGATGGGCTGGAGCCGGGCGAGCGCGTCATCGTCGACGGCTGGCAAAGGGTGCAGCCGGGGCAGCGCGTGGACGCCCATCCCTTCGCTGCGCCGGCCCATTCCTGAGCGGCGCGCCCCATGAACCGATTCTTCGTCTACCGGCCGGTCTTCGCGTGGGTCGTTGCGCTCTTCGTCACGCTCTTCGGCGCCCTCGCGCTCATGCTGCTGCCGGTCGAACAGTACCCCGACGTCGCGCCACCCTCGCTCACGATTTCGGCGGTCTACAGCGGCGCCGACGCAAACACGCTGGACCGCACGGTCACGTCGATCATCGAAGACGAGATGAACGGCGTCGACAATTTCCTCTACATGTCGTCGCAGAGCCGCTCGAACGGCACGGCGCAGATCACTGTCACGCTCAGGCCCGGCACGAATCTCGACGTCGCGCTCTCGCAGGTCCAGGACCGCTTGAGCCGCGTCGAGCCCCGACTGCCGCTGGAGGTGAGGCAGGTTGGCGTGAGCGTCACGAAAGCGTCGTCGGGCTTTCTGATGCTCGTTGCGCTACAGTCCGCCGATGGGTCGATCCCGGCCGTCGAGCTGGGCAACTTTGGCGCCAATAACATCGTCAACGAATTGCGCCGCATCCCCGGCGTCGGCGACGCCCAGCTGTTCGGTTCGTCGTATGCCATGCGGATATGGATCGATCCGGAAAAGCTGGGCAGCTTCGGTATTTCGGCCAGCGAAGTGATGACGGCCATTCAGGAGCAGAACACCCAGACTGCGGGAGGCAGCCTCGGCGACCAGCCCATTGCGCCGGGCGCCGAACTCAATGCGCAGATCGTCATGCGGGGCCGCTTTTCGACGCCCGAGCAGTTCCGCGAGGTGATCGTGCGCTCGAACCCGGATGGCTCGACGGTCCGTGTGGGCGACGTCGCTCGCGTGGAGCTGGGCAACGACAGCTATGGCTTTCGCTTTCGCGTGAACGGCAGGGAGTCCGCCGGCATCGCCGTCCAGCTCGCGAGCGGCGCAAATGCGCTGGCCGTGGCGAGCGCTGTGCGGCAGCGTCTCGCACAACTGCAGCCCACTTTCCCGAAGGGCGTGGCGTGGGTCGTGCCGTTCGATACGACGCCGTTCATCACGACCTCGCTGAGCGGCGTGCTGCGCACGATGGTCGAGGCGTTGCTGCTCGTGACGGTCATCGTGTTCCTGTTCCTGCAGAAGTGGCGCGCGACGCTCATTCCCACGCTGGTCGTCCCGATTGCGCTGATCGGCACGTGCGTCGGCATTTTTTTGTTCGGACTCTCCATCAATCTGCTTTCGCTGTTCGCCATGGTCGTAGCGATCGGCATTCTCAACGACGACGCGATCGTGGTAGTGGAAAGCGTCGAGCGCGTGATCCAGGAGGAGGGTTTGAGTTCGCGGCGAGCGACCGTCAAGGCCGTTGGGCAGATTGCGGGCGCCGCCATTGCGAGCACACTCGTGCTCATTGCGGTGTTCGTTCCCATGGCGTTCTTTCCGGGCTCGACGGGCGCGATCTATCGCCAGTTCTCCGTCACGCTCACCGTCTCGATCTTTCTGTCGACCTTGCTCGCGCTGACGCTGGGCGTGGCCATGTCGGCAACGCTGCTGGGCAGCAGGACGAAGACCGCTGGCGGCACCGGCAAGCCGGCTGCCACGCACTGGCCGGCCCGCGTGCAGCAGCGCGTGTTCGATGCCTTCAACCGCGGCATGCAGAACGCTACCGAGCGCTACGTGCTGGCCGTGCAGGCCATGCTGCGCAAGCCGGTGCGTTGGCTCCTCCTGTTCGTCGCGGTGTGCGCGGCGACCGGCTTCCTCTTCACCCAGTTGCCGCGCGGCTTCATTCCGGGCGAGGACCAGGGACACATTTTTGTTGCATATACGGCGGCGCCCGGCGCGACGGCGCAGCGCACGCAACAGGTCGTCGATCAGGTCGAGGCTTTTCTCAGGCAGCAGCCGCAGGTGCGCAATATCGCGTCCGTCACGGGATTCAGCTTCTTCGGCCAGGGGCAGTCGGCGGCAATGTCGTTCGTCGATCTGAAGCCGTGGTCGGAGCGGCCTGGCGCGGACAATTCGGCGGGGGCGCTGGTCGCGCGCGCTAACGCGGCGTTCCGCAATATCCCTCAAGCGCTCGTCTTCGCGCTCGATCCGCCGGCCATTCCCGCGCTCGGCAACGCGAGCGGCTTCACGATGAAGATACTCGACCGCAGCGGCGTGGGCGGCGCGGCGCTGCAGCAGGCGAGCGCGCGCATGCTGGCGGAGGCGGCGCGCAGCCCCTTGCTGGTGGGCGTGCGTCCCGACGGTTTGCCGCCCGCACCGCAGCTCTATGTCGATATCGACCGTGTGAAGGCGCGCGCGCTGGGGCTGCAGATCGGTCAGGTGAACAGCGCGCTCGCGCTCGCATTCGGCTCGAACTACGTGAACGATTTCGTCTACGAGGGGAACGTGCTGCGCGTGCTCATGCAGGCCGACGCCGACCAGCGCATGCGTCCGGAGGATATCGGCGCACTACGGCTGCGCAACAACGTGGGCGAAATGGTGCCGTTCTCGGCGTTCACGAGCGTGCATTGGAGCGCGGGGCCGCAGCAGGTCGAACGCTACAACGGCTTTCCCTCGGCCACGATTTCGGGGCAGGCGGCGCCGGGCCGTTCGAGCGGCGCGGCGCTCGCGGAGATGGAGCGCATTGCTGAGCACGTTCTTACCGGCAGCCTGACCTACGAATGGACCGGCACGGCGTTCGAGGAACAGCAGGCGGCTGGGCAGATCGGCGCGCTGCTGCTGCTTTCGCTCGTCGTGGTGTTTCTGCTGCTCGCCGCGCTCTACGAGAGCTGGGCGATTCCCGTTGCCGTGCTGCTCATCATTCCGCTGGGCGTCCTGGGCGCGGTTCTCTTCACCATGGCGCGGCGTTTTTCCGCCGACATCTACTTCAATATCGGCCTCGTGACCATCATCGGGCTCGCGGCGAAAAACGCCATTCTGATCGTGGAATTCGCGATCAAGGAGGAGGCAGCGGGCAGCGATACGGTGAGCGCGGCCGTGGACGGCGCGCGTCAGCGCCTGCGGCCGATCCTGATGACGAGCGTGACCTTCGTGCTAGGCATGCTGCCGCTCGTGCTCGCCACCGGCGCGGGCGCGGCGGGCAGGCAGGCGGTGGGCACGGGCATCATGGGCAGCATGCTCACGGCCACGCTGTTCGGCATCTTCTTTACGCCCGTGTTCTATGTGGTGGCGCGCCGATGGTTGAGCCGCAAACGTACGCGCGACGATGACGAAGAAGATGCGCGGCCCGCGGGAGCGCACGATGCTTAAGACTGCCAGGTGGACGGCGACCACCGCGTGTCTGACGCTCGCGTCGTGCAACTTCGCGCCCCGCTACCAGCAGCCGGATTTGCCGATTGCGCAAAGCTACGAGAGTGCGGATATTGCCGCAGCGGGCGGCGAGCGTCTCGCCTCGGAGCTGACGTGGGAGACGTTCTTTCGCGACCCGGCGCTCAAGCAGCTGATCGCCATGGCGCTGGCGCATAACCGCGATCTGGCGGCATCGGTTGCGCGCATCGGACAGGCTCAGGCGCTTTATCGCGTGCAGCGCTCTGCGCAGTTCCCACAAGTGGCAGTGGGCGCGGACGCAACCCGCACCAAAACCCCGCTCAACTCCGTCGAGCCCGAACTGCCCAACAACAACACGTCGATTCACTTCAACCAATACAGCGTGCAGGTGGCCGTCACGTCGTTCGAACTCGACTTCTGGGGGCGCGTGGCGAACCAGAGCGAGTCGGCGCGGCGCAACTATCTGGCGACGATGGAGGCGAACGAAGCGTTTCGCCTCTCGCTCATCAGCAATGTGGCGGCAACGTACTACGCGATCCTTTCTGGCAACGAGGGCATCGACCTCGCGCAGCACACGCTGGAAACGCGCCAGTACGCGCTGGAGGTCGCGCGGCTGCGCCTCGAAGCGGGCGCGACCTCACTCGTGGACTACGAGCAGGCGCGCATTCTCGTTACGCAGGCGCAGACGCAGCTTGCCGAGCTGCAAAGAACGACGGGTCAGCAGCGCGATCAGTTGGCGGTCCTGATCGGCGGTCCTTTGCCGGATGCCGCGGACATGACGCAACGCCACGCGCTCACCGACGCGGACCAGTTCGGCACGCTCGACGCGGGCCTGCCTTCTTCGCTGCTCGCGCTGCGCCCCGATATTCGCGCGGCCGAGCAGTCGCTGCGAGCCGCCGACGCCGATATCGGCGCCGCGCGTGCGGACTATTTCCCGCGTGTTTCGCTCACGGGCAATTTCGGCTATGTGTCTCCCGAGTTGAGCGACCTGTTCGTGCCCGGCAAGCAGACATGGCTCATCTCCGGGTTCGTCGCGCTGCCGATCTTCGACGCGGGGCGACGCAGCGCGCAAGTGCGCCTCTCTGAAGCGCGTCAGACCGAACTCGTGGCGAACTACCAGAAAACCGTTCAAGTGGCGTTTCGCGAAGTCTCCGACGCGCTGATCGCGCGCCAGCGCCTGCAGGAGCAAATCGCGGCACAGGAGCGCGCGGTGGCCTCCGAGTCGCGCCTGGCAGAAGCGGCGGAGCTGCGCTACGAGAACGGCATTTCCATCTACCTGGAAGTGGTCGATGCGAAGCGCAGCCTGTTCGCGGCGCAACAGCAACTGATCCAGCTACGCGCGGCGGCGCTGCAAAACGGCGCCTCGCTCTATGTGGCGCTGGGAGGCGGGCAGGACGCGCTGCGGCCCGATCACGCGAGCGAGGCTTCTAACAGCGTCGCCAATCCTTAGCCGCGCGGGTCAGGCGCCGCACATGGCGACTCGGTTGCGCCCGCGCGCTTTCGCGTCGTACAGCGCCTGATCCGCCGCCTTGATGACCTGCGTGACATCGACATCCTGGTCCGGCGACCAGCTCGCGGAGCCGATGCTCGCCGTGACGCGCCCGTACTCGCTGCCCGCATGCTCGATCGCGAGTTCGCTGATCGCGTGGCGGATCTTCTCGGCGATCGCGCAGGCGCCTTCCAGCAGCGTATCGGGCAGCACGACGATGAACTCTTCGCCGCCGTAGCGGGCGGCGGTGTCGGCGGGCCGGCGGATGTTTTCGCCGATGCAGCGCGCCACGGCGGCGAGCGCGTCGTCGCCGGCCTGATGGCCGTACTGGTCGTTATAGGCCTTGAAGCGGTCGATATCGACGAACAGCAGCGAGAACACGCTGCGCGCGCGCCTGGCGCGCCGCCACTCCTGTTCGAGGATTTCGCCGAGCGTGCGGCGATTGTTCAGCCCCGTGAGGCTGTCGGTGCGCGCGAGCAGCTGCAGTTCCGACTCGGCGCGCATTCTGCGCCGCAACTGCGTAGCGAGCACGAACGAGAGGGCGACGAAGCCGATGGCGAAGGTGCCCATGAGCGTGCCGATGGTCAGCGCGCGCCGCCGCCACGCGGCGTAGATATCGGGTTCGGCTTCCGCCACCATGATGATGAGCGGCTGGCGCGGGAAATTGCGAAAAAAATACATTCGGCGCACGCCGTCGATCGACGACGTGTCCGGAAAACTGCCTTCCTGCGCAGTCAGAAAGTGGCGGAAGGTACTCGCGTTGCGGATGTTGCGTCCGACCACGGCCGGATCGTAGGGCTGGCGCATGATCATCGTGCCGTCCTGCGCGATCAGCGAAATCGCCCCGTGGCGGCCGAGCGAGAGCCCGGCGAACAGCTGGTGAAAATACTCGAGGTTAATGGCGATCATGACGATGCCGGCGAACGACCCGTCGGGATGCGAAAGCCTGCGGCTCAGCGCAATGCTGGGCGCGCCGTTGCGCAGGCGCGAATGGTAGGGCGCACTGACGTAGAGGCCGGCATGGGGATTGTCGCGCTGCGCCGTAAAGTAGTCGCGGTCGGCGAAATTGGCCTTGAGCGGCGCGCCGGTAGCCGAATTCATGACGACGTTGCCCGCTTCGTCGAGCACGAGTATCGAGCCCAGATATCTGGCGGTAATGGCGTGGTCGAACAGCAACTCGCTGCGCAGCGGCGTGGGCAGTGCCATGACGTCGGGCCGGCCGATGCCGTCGACCACCGCCTGCAGCGAGAGTTCGTAAAGCTCCAGGTTGCGCTCGATATCGCGTTCGGCAATGAGCGCGACGTTGCGCGAGTTCTCCCTGGCGCGCTCCAGGGCGTCGTGGCGGCTCTCGTAGAGCACCGTCGCGCAGAGCGACGCCATGATGAAGGCGACCGCCAGGCTGCCATAGAAAATGGCGCGCGGCTCAGTGAGCCATCTGAGCAGGTTAGCGCTGGTGAACGCTGGCCGCATGGCTCGCTTCCAGGTAAGACTGCGCGCTCGCGGCATCCACAGGGCGTGAGAACCAGTAGCCCTGCGCCTCGTTGCAGCCGTTCTCGATCAGGAATTCCAGTTGCCGCAGCGTTTCCACGCCTTCGGCCACCACCCGCATGCCGAGCGTATGGCCGAGCGTGAGCACGGCCTTCACGATGACCTCGTCGGCGCGCGAATGGCCAATGCCCTTCACGAACGACATGTCGAGCTTGAGGCGATCTGGCATGAAACTGCGAATGTAGCCGAGACTCGAGTAGCCCGAGCCGAAGTCGTCGATGGCGACCGAGAGCCCCATCTCGCGCAGGGCGCGCAGCGTGGCGAGCGAACGGGGCGCCATGAGCACGCCTTCGGTAATCTCCAGTTCGATATTGCGCGGGCTCACGCCGGTGCGCGCGAGCGTTTCGGCCATCATCGCGGGCAAATCCGCACGCACGAACTGGACCGGCGAAACGTTGACCGAAACGACGATGTCCGGGTGCTCGCGCGCCCACTCGCGGGCCTGGCGGCAGGCCGCATCGAACACGAACTCGCCGATCTGCACGATCAGCCCGTTTTCCTCGGCGAGCGGCACGAACAGCGCCGGGCTCACCTGGCCGCGCTCCGCTTCGTGCCAGCGCACGAGCGCCTCGAAACCCATCGTCTCGCCCGTTATCGGATTGACTCTCGGCTGCCACGCAACGGCAAACGCGCGCGACGCCACGGCAAACCGCAACGCCTGCGCGAGGCTCGCCCGCTCAAGGTTCTGCATGGCGATGGCCATGTCGAAAACCTGCATGCTGCCCGGCCCAGCCGACTTGGCGCGGTACATGGCGGAGTCGGCGTACTTGAGCAGCGAGTCGGGATCGCTCGAATGATCGGGGAACACGGCGAGGCCGACACAGGCGAGCGGCACGATGACCTTGTTGCCGATCAGCAGGCCATGTGTCAAGGATTCCTGCATTCTTGCCGCAGCGGCGACGAAGTGATCGACGCTGCCCCGGCCATACAGCACGGCGACGAACTCGTCGCCCGCATAGCGCGACACCATCTCGCCGGGAGCAATATTGGCGGACAGGCGGCGCGCGACTTCGCACAGCACCTCGTCGCCCGCGGTATGGCCGAGCGAGTCGTTGACTTCCTTGAAATTGTCGAGGTCGATGAACACCAGCGCGAACTTCTGCTGCGCGTCGAGCGCCGTTCTGACCAGTTCGCGCAATCGCGCCTTGAGGCCGAGCCGGTTCGGCAGATGCGTGAGCGAGTCTTCGTTGGCCTGCAGGCGCAACTGCTCCTGATAACGGATGCGCTCGGAAACGTCGTTGAACACGGTCACGCAGTGCGTTGGACGATTGCGCTCGTCGAGCACAGGTGCGACATGCAGCTCGATCCAGTAGGGCGAGCCGTCGGCCCGGCAGCATTTGAGCAGACCTTCGCCTTCGCGCTCCGATTGCATGGCACTGCGAACGGTATGGGCATCGGCGGACGATTTATCGCAATCGAACATGTCCCAATGCCCCATGCCATTCGCCGTAGCCACGGGGCGGCCGGTGATGCGCTCGAACGCCGCGTTGGCGTACGTGATGATGCTCTCGCCGTCGATCTTTTGCGAAATGATCACGGCGTTTCTCGAGGCCTCCAGTGCCCGGCTGCGGATGCGCAAATGCTCTCTCGCCTCTTCGTGGGCCGTGACGTCGTGCGCGGTGATGAAGCACGCGTCCTGACCCGCATAGTCCAGCAAATGCCACGCGATATCGACGTGGATCACTTCTCCGTTGATGCGCACGTGCCTGCGCACGCCGCCTGCTCCGCTTTGCGCCCCGGAATTGACGTAGCCGTGCAGGTCGCGGCGGAACGCACCGGTTTCGGCCTGCGGGCGAAGCTGCTCGACCGACATGCCCCTGAGTTGCTGAAGGCTCGCACCGTATTGGCGCTGGGCCGCGGCGTTGGCGGTGAGGATCGCATAGGAGCGCACATCGAAAATGAGCATCGCAACCGGATGCTGCTCGAAGTACTCGCGAAAGCGCCGCTCCGCCTCGAGCGCGACGATCTTCGCGGCGCTGCGCGAAAGCGCCGCGCGATGGCTCGTAAACAACGTGAAGAGCAGCAGCAATGCGCCGGCTGTCGCGGTGCCGATCAGCGAGATCTTTTGCCGCGCGAGCTGCGCCTGCGCGCCGAACTGCACGACCTTGATCTGCTCGCGCTGCTCGGAGCGCAGTTCGGTGAGCAGCGACATGATGGAGCTGAGCGTTTCGTTCGCGCGCTGCATCAGGGCGGGGTCGAGCCTCGCGCCCGCGTCTGCGAGCGCGATATTGCGCGCGGCCGCGTCGAGCTGCTCGGGCCAGAGGGCGCTCAACTGCCGCAACTGGCGGATCGTGCGCTCGTTGCGCGGCGCGCCGGCAAAGTCTTGCTCGAGCTGGTCGTAAATGCCGGCTACGACCGCGGCCCGCTTGATCGGCCACGCGCGCGACGTATAGCCCGCCGTGCCCACGCCTTTGAGGAAGTCCGTATTCGCCGCGATATGCAGCGTGAGCAGGGCTTCGAGTTCCGACGTAATGTTCAGTTCCTGACGAAGCCGCGAGTCGGCCGTGCCGCGCGACAGGTTCGCGCTCAGTATCGCGCCGATTGCCACGCATACGATCAGCGCCACGGCCAGCGCTACGGCAACGCCCTTGCCGGGCGCACGGGACGGTGCCTGTGGAGGGGTTCCGGATATTTCAGCTACGTTCATCGCCACGCAACGCGATTGGGCACATCGCCACTCGCGCCGCGTTGCTCGGCCGCAGTGGGCAGGTTACTGGTGAAGGCACCGGCATCAGCGCGGCAGGCGGGCAGAGGGGCCATGTGTTCGAGGCATGCAGACCGCGAAAGCACGGCAAGGCCGTGATCGGTCGCTTCTGTCTGAATAACGGGTATTACGCGTGCCTCTTTGATTGGTGTTTTTACCTAGATACCTGGATGTTGGCGCTACGCGTGGGACACGCATCCTGAACGCATTTGGCGCCCGTGTTTCAATACGCTCGTGGCGTAAAGGGATCGCTCGGTCCGCCGTTTTTATCCTCGCTTCTGCCCCTCGTTTTTTCCCCTGTCACCCGTTCAAGGGACTCTCATGAAGAAACTCGTCAACGATCCGTCGTCAGTCGTGCGCGAAATGCTCGAGGGCATTGCGCGCACCGCGCCGCATGTCGCCGTGCTCGGCGACGAGAACGTGCTAGTTCGCAATCCGCTGCCCAGCCCGGCCGAGCGCGCCGTCGCCGTGATTTCGGGTGGCGGCAGCGGCCACGAGCCCGCGCATGGCGGTTATGTCGGACAAGGCATGCTCACCGCCGCCGTGTGCGGCGAGGTGTTCACGTCGCCTTCCACCGACGCCGTGCTGGCCGCGATTCGCGCGAGCGCGGGTCCGAACGGCGCGCTGCTCATCGTGAAGAACTACACGGGGGACCGGCTCAATTTCGGCCTCGCGGCCGAACTGGCGCGAGCCGAGGGCATTCCGGTCGAAATCGTCATCGTGGCCGATGACGTGTCGCTGCGCGGGCATACGGAGCGCAATCAGCGGCGGGGCATTGCGGGGACTGTGCTCGTGCACAAGATCGCGGGCGCGGCGGCGGCGCGCGGCGACGCGCTGGGCCTCGTGGCCGCGATTGCGCGCGGCGTGGCCGAAAATCTCGGCACGATGGGCGTGGCGCTCGACGGCTGCACGCTGCCGGGCGCGGAGCAAGCCGGCTTTCGCCTCGCCGACGATGAAATCGAGCTCGGCATGGGCATCCACGGCGAGAAAGGCGTGGAGCGCACGGTGCCGATGGCGGCCGGCGAATTGACTCAGACGCTGCTCGCCAACATCGTCGAAGACCTGGCGTTGAAAGGCGGCGAGCGTGTGGCGCTGCTCGTGAACGGACTGGGCGCGACACCCGCGATGGAACTGGCGATCATCATGCGCGATGCATTCGAGGGCCTGAATCGGCGTCATGTGACGGTCGAGCGGGCGTGGACCGGCACGTTTCTCTCGGCGCTCGACATGCCGGGCTGTTCGATCTCCGTGCTGCGGCTGGACGATGCGAAGCTGGCGCTGCTCGACGCCGCTACCGAAGCGCGCGCTTGGCCCGGCGTCGGCACGGTCAACCGGCGAATCCGCATCGAGCCGGCGCATTCGGCAGCGGATACGCCCGCGCAGGCGAACCCTGAGCCTGCGGACGC
This sequence comes from Paraburkholderia sp. CNPSo 3272, assembly GCF_024206495.1. Lineage (GTDB taxonomy): Bacteria > Pseudomonadota > Gammaproteobacteria > Burkholderiales > Burkholderiaceae > Paraburkholderia. The sequence goes on from NZ_JAMBPQ010000023.1 coordinate 47,636, forward strand.
GGCGAGCGTGGCGTGGGCACAGCGTTTGAAGCCCGCGCTCGATGCCGTTGCGCACGCATTGATCGAGAACGAAGCGCTGTTCACGGACCTCGATTCCCGAGCCGGCGACGGCGATCTGGGCGCGAGCATGCAGCGCGCCGCCCAGGCCATGCTCGCCGTGCCGCAAGGCGCGCTCGGCTCGCCGGGCCGCGCGCTCGCTGCGCTCGGCACGGCATTGCGCCGCGCGATAGCGGGCAGTTCCGGGCCGTTCTACGCAACGGCGCTGCTGCGCGCCTCGCGCACGCTAGGCGGGAAAGCGCAGCCCGACGCGCGGGACTGGGCCGCCGCCATGCGCGGCGCGGCGGAGGCGATCGGCGAACTGGGCGGCGCGAAGCCCGGCGACCGCACGATGCTCGATGCGCTCGTACCCGCCGTCGATGCGCTGGAAAGCGCCTTGAAGTCGGCGCTCCCCGTGGGCGAGGCGTGGGCGCAGGCGGTGATCGCCGCGCAGTCCGGTGCGAAAAGCACGGCGCAAATGACGCCGCGCGCGGGCCGGGCAAGCTATCTCGGCGCGCGCGCGATCGGGACGCCCGATGGCGGGGCGGCGGTGGTGGCGTGCTGGCTGAAGGCGCTGCAGCCGCATATCGGCGCGGCGTGAGGCAGCGGCGCGAAATCGGCGGCCCGCATCAGTGTATGCGAGCGGCCTCTGGCCTGGGCGGCGGCGCAACGAGCACTACGCCGCCGTGCGCCCGCCGTTCACGCGCAGCACTTCGCCCGTCATGAAGCTGGCCGCGCCGGAAGCGACGAAGCGGATCGCGTCGGCGATCTCCCCGGGGTTGCCGGCGCGCTTGAGCGGCACGCTTGCGAGCGAGGTCGCCTTGCGCTGCGGGTCGGGCATGAAGCGGTCGAGCATGGCGGTCTGCACGGGGCCGGGCGCCACGGCGTTCACGCGCACACCGAACGGCGCGGCTTCCAGTGCGGCCGACTTCGTGAGGCCTTCCACGGCGTGCTTGCTCGCCACGTAGAGCGCGGCATTGGGCGCGCCGCGGGAGCCCATGGTCGACGAAACGTTGACGATGCTGCCGCTGCCCTGCGCCGTCATGGCGCGCAGTTCGTGCTTCATCGCGAGCAGCGTGCCGAGCACGTTCGCGTCGAACACGGCCGCGTAATTCTGCGGCGTTTGTTCGGTGATGGGGCCGGACTCGCCTTCGACGCCGGCCGAGTTGACAGCGATATCGATGCGGCCGAAACGTTCGATCGTGCGCTCGACCAGCGCGCGCACGTCGTCTTCCCGGCTGACGTCGGCGTGGATGTATTCGGCTTGTGCGCCGAGTTCGCGGAGTTCGTCCGCTAACGCGCGGCCGGGCTCCTCGCGGCGGCCGGAAACGACCACGCGCGCCTTGTCGCGAGCGTAAGCGAGAGCGGTGGCGCGGCCGATGCCGGTCAACGCGCCGGTAATCAAAACGACAGGTTGGGTGCTGATGCTCATGGTATGGCTCCGTGAATGTTGTGCGAGTCGGGTCAGTCGCGGCCTGCGCGTCTTCTTCGACAAGCGTTGTGCCGAACTGTAGAGCGCGCTTGTGCGGCGGAAAAAGACTTTGTAGGCTTGCCGGCATACCCGCGAGGCATGGCGAGACTGGATCGCGCGATGGAATTGCGGCATCTGCGGTATTTTGTGGCGGTGGCCGAAACCGGCAGCCTGACCGTCGCCGCGCAGCAGCGGCTGTTCACGTCGCAGCCCAAACTGTCGATATCGGGCCCAGTCGAACTCACAGGTCGCAACGGCCTTGTGATGCGCTCATTGCGTCCTCATCAACCGAAGCAGGAGTCAGTCATGTCCCGCACAGTCAGGTTTGCACAAGCAGGTGGCCCGGAAGTGCTGCAATTCGTGGACGAACCGGTACGCGCCCCTGGCGCCGGCGAAGTTCGCATCGACGTGAAAGCCATTGGTCTGAATCGCGCGGAATCGATGTGGCGCGCCGACCAGTACATCGAGCCCGCACGCTTTCCGGCAGGACTCGGGTACGAAGCGGCCGGCATTGTCGAGGCGGTGGGCGAGGGGGTGGCCGGCATCGCACCGGGAGACAAGGTCAACGTGATCCCGTCGTTTTCGATGAATCAGTACTTCACGTACGGAGAAAGCATCGTCGTGCCGGACTATGCAATCGTCAGGCATCCTGAATCGCTTTCGTTCGCGCAAGCCGCGTCGGTGTGGATGATGTTCGTCACCGCGTACGGCGCGCTGATCGAAGATGCGAAGGTGCGCGCCGGCGACTTTGTCGTCGTGCGGGCCGCGTCGAGCAGTGTCGGACTCGCGGCGATCCAGATAGCGAATTACGCGGGCGCGACTTCGATCGCGGTCACGCGTCACACCGCCAAGAAACAACCGTTGCTCGACGCGGGCGCGGCGCACGTGGTCGTGACCGACGAGACGGATCTGCTGGACGAGATCATGCGCATTACCGGCGGCAAGGGGGCGCGTGTCGTTTTCGATCCGGTCGGTGGCCCAAGCTTCGCGAAGCTGATTTCGGCGCTGTCATTCCAGGGGATCGCGTATCTCTACGGCGCGCTCGATGAACGTGCCACGACGCTGCCGGTGCTGGAGATGATCGCGAAGGTCGTGAGCGTGAAGGCCCACAACATCTGGCTCACGAGCGGCGACGCAGAGCGCCGCAAGGCCGCCGTGGAATACGTGTTAAAGGGACTCGAAAGCGGCGCTCTCAAGCCCGTTATCGATCGTACCTTCACGTTCGAACAGATCGTGGATGCGCACCGCTACCTCGAAACCAATGGGCAGTTCGGCAAGATCGTGGTGACGGTGTAGCGTGGCTCGCGCGCAAGGAGTCCGGCTCTATGACGGAGTCGAGTCTCACCATCGACGGCGGCATGGCGCTGTGAGCCCGGCCGCCTTGCGGCGCGCCTAGAGCTTCATGCGTTGCAGCACACGGTCGTTGAGTACGAAGCGATGAAAGAGCGCCGCGGCCACATGCATGCAAATGAACGCGAACAGTACCCACGCGAGCACGCTGTGGACGTCGCCCATGGCGTGCCCGAACGACGAACCGGCAGGGGAGAGCGCGGGCAGCGGGATGGCGCCGAACAGCGTGACGTCCCACGCGCGCGACGAGGCGTTGATCCATCCGAGCAAGGGCACTGCGATGAGCAGCGCGTAGAGGCCGACATGCGTGAGGGCCGCCACGGCGCGCATGAACGGCGTCTGGTCGTCGGGCGGCGGGCGATGGGTGGCGCGCCAGAGCAGACGGCACACCATGGCGGCGAGGAGCGCCGTGCCGACGCCCAGATGCCACGCAATTTCACCCACGGGGCGCGTGTCGCGGTGCACATCGGGCATGGTCCAGCCGATCACGAACTGCGCCGCCACTAGTGCGACGACGAGCCAGTGAAGCAGGCGCGCAACGAGGTCGTAGCGCGAATCGGCGGCGATTTGCATGGGCGCTCCGTGCTGAGGAATGATCGGTCGAAAGCGGCGATTCTAGCGTGCCGAGATTAACGGATCATTAACTGCGCAACTTGCCGGTCCCCTTTAAAGCCACGTTCCCCCTTGGCGCTCGTTCGGCTCCTGTGCAAGCGCGTCGAAATCGTGGATCCAGTCCAGATGATTCAGCACGCCCTCGCGCGAGCCGAGCCGGGCGTTGCGCTCCTGCGCAGCGGGGCCATCGGGCAGATGCAGCACGTCCGCCGCGGTGATCGAAGCGTACTGCACCTTGCGCGTGCGGCCCCGGCGCAGGCGCTCGTAGGCTTCCTGCGCTTCGCGCCAGTTACCCGGGCCCGCCTTGGTCAACTGGTCGGCCAGCACCACGGCATCCTCGATCGACTGGTTCGCGCCCTGGCCGTGGTGCGGCACGAGCGCATGCGCGGCGTCGCCGATCAACGTGATGCGGCCCTTGCTCCAGCGGCCGAGCGGCGGACGGTGGAACAGCCCCCAGCGCTGGCTGATCGGCACGGCGGTGATCATCTGCACGACGGCTGGGTGCCAGTCCTTGAAGAGGCGCAGTTGCTCGCCTTCCTGGGCAGGCATGACCCACTCGCGCGAGGGCCACGGCGAGGGATGGCGCTCGACCAGCAGGAAGTTCTGGTCGCCCTTGTCGCCAATCGGATAGTGCAGCAGATGGCCGCCCGGCCCGACCCAGAACTGAATGGTCTCGGGATCGGGCAACAGGTTCATGCGCTCCGCGGGCACGACGCCGCGAAAGCCCGAGCAGCCCGAATACAGCGCGTCGTCGTAACCCAGCATCCAGCGTCGCGTGATCGAACGCGCGCCGTCGGCGCCGATCACGAGATCGGCATCGACGCGTTCGCCGTTGGCGAACGTCAGGCTCACGCGATCGGCGTGCTGCGCGAGATCGACGAGCCGATGGCTGAGCTTGATCCGCTCGAGTCCGACCGCGCCCGACAGCACCGCTTGCAGATCGGCGCGATGCACGCCCCAGTACGAACCGCCGAATTGCTCGCGGTAATCCGGTGCCCCGCGATGGTGGCCGATCACCGCGCCGCTGCGTCCGTCGCGATAGACGAGTCCCGGCACTTCCGCGCAGACTTTTTCGAAGGCCGGGCGCAGGCCCATGCGCTCGTAGAAGCGCGTGGCATTGGCCGAGAGCGCGACGGCCGCACCCACTTCGCGCAGCTCGTCGGTCTGCTCGAAGAGTTGAGCGTCGATGCCGTGCTCGCGCAGCGCGAGAGCCAGTGTGAGGCCGCCGATGCCAGCGCCGACGATCGCAATCTTCAGATCAGGTGATTTCATGACTCTGTCTCCGATATTCAGTTTGTGGGGGCGGCTGGCGCTGGTTCGTGACCGCGCATACCGTGTCCGTATTCTCGGCAGCCTCTCTTCATTCCACAATAAAATGGGACGAATCTAATTCATCACTGGATTGAATGAATGGAACTGGGCGACATCGATCTCAACCTGCTGCTGCTTTTTCATCGGCTCATGCGGGAGCGGCGCGTGGCGAGCGTGGCCGAGCAGATGAACATGAGTCAGCCCGGCGTGAGCAACGCACTCGCGAAGTTGCGCCGCCTGCTCGGCGATCCGCTCTTCGTGCGCGGGCCGGGTGGCGTGGTGCCCACGCCGTTCGCACTGCGTCTCGCGGAGCCGGTTGCGCAGGCACTTGCCACGCTGCACGGCGCCCTCAATCCTTTGACCGGTTTCGATCCGCTGCGCGCCACGCGCACCATGACGATCGGCATGACCGACATCGGCGAGGTCGTGTTTCTGCCTGCGCTGCTCGAGCGCCTCGCGCGCGAAGCGCCGGGCGTCGCGCTCAACACCGTGCGCAATACGGGCGTCAATCTCAGCGAAGAGATGGCCGACGGCCGGGTCGATCTCGCCATCGGACTGCTGCCGCAACTCAAAGGCGGGTTCTATCAGCGGCGCCTCTTCGATCAGCGCTATGTCTGCCTCTTCAGGCGGGGTCATCCGTTGGAAAACGCTCCGCTCACGCTCCCGGGGTGGCGCGAGGCCGAACATCTGGTAGTGGTGTCGGCGGGCACGGGGCACGGCCAGGTCGACGAGTGGCTGAAACGGCGCGGCGTGAAGCGTCAGGTGCGGCTCTCGGTGCCGCACTTCATGAGCGTGGGCTACATCCTCGAACGCACCGATCTGATTGCCACGGTGCCGGAGCGGCTGGCGCTGCAACTGGCGAAGCCGTTTTCGCTGAGCCTGAGCGCGCTGCCCATGAAGCTGCCCGCCGCGCCCATTCATTTGCTCTGGCACGCGCGCGTGCAGCACGACGAGGGCAACCGCTGGCTGCGCGAACTCGTGATCGAACTGTTCGCAGATGGGGGCGGGCAAGCCCGCAAGGGTAGCGGCGCGGCCCGCGCCTAAGCCTTGAACGATCCGCTAGCGGAACTTGCCCGCGCGCTGCGTGGCCGCGGGCAACTGCCGCGTTTCGCGCACCGAACGCGGATGCCACAGGCGCGCGCCGCCCTCGATGCCGCGATCGTTCGGCACGGTCGCCACGTTCGGCGGCAGATTCAACGTGAGGCGAGCCGCGTTGCCGCCGCCTATCCACAGCTTGTCGTAATGCACGAGCGAGTCGAGGATGCCGATGATCTTCTCGACGCGCGCGTTCCAGCGTTTGTTGCCGGCCTTGCTGCGCGCGGCGTCGCCGATGTACTCGTCGTAAGCGCGCTTCCTGCTGACCGGATGATGCGCGAGTTCGAGGTGCGGCATCAGTTCGCCGTCGCGGAACATGGCCGTGCCCACGCCCGTGCCGAGCGTCATCACGAATTCGAGGCCTTGTCCTTCGATCGCAGCGAGGCCCTGCATTTCCGCGTCGTTGATCATGCGCACCGACCCGATGCCGAGGCGCTCGCCGAGCATCTGGGCGAGCGGCACGTCGTTCCAGTCATCGGGGCCGAGATGCGGCGCCGTGATCACATGATTGTTGCGCACGAAACCAGGAAAGCCGATCGAAACGTGGGTAGCCGGATACTGCTCGAGCAGCGGGCCGACGAGCGTCGCGAGCGTTTCGACCAGCAACGCGGGCGGGCACGGATGCGGCGTCGCCACGCGCACGCGCTGCGTGCGCATCGCGCCGCTCACGTCGACGATCGCGGCCTTCAGGCCCGTTCCGCCTACGTCGATGGCGAGAATATCTTCGATGTCCTGCGAGGTGTGTGCTGCACTTACCGCGCTTTTCACAGCGCTTTTCTTGACCGCCTTTTCGATTTTGGTCATACGTCCTCCTTGGCTGTCTGGTTCACGTCTTCTTCGCTGGCGCCGGCGCGAGGGCGCGCCACGCCCGCCCGTCGCGCGCGAGCAGCGCGTCCGCCTGCGCCGGGCCTTCGCTGCCCGCGGCGTACTCGTACACGGGAGGCGCGGCGTCGAGTTCCGGGTGCAATACGCCATCCACCGTCGACCACGCCGCTTCAATGCCGTCGGCGCGTTGAAAGAGCGTCTGGTCGCCGAGCATGCAATCGTAAAGCAGGGTTTCGTAGCCGACATTGGCGCGCTCCGCGAAGAAGTCGTCGTAGTCGAACGACGAATGCACCGGGCCGATCTGCACGACCGGCCCCGGCGTCTTCACGTTGAAGTCGAAGCTCGTGCCATGCGAGGGGTCGATGCGCAGCGTCAGCACGTTGGGCGTGAGCGTATCGACCGGCGTATCGCGAAAGAGCAGAAACGGCACGCTCTTCAACTGCACCGAAATCTCCGTGCGCCGCGCGGCGAGGCGCTTGCCGGTACGCAGATAGAACGGCACGCCCGCCCAGCGCCAGTTGTCGATCTGCACCCGCGCGGCGGCGTAGGTTTCGGTGCGGCTGTCCTGCGCCACATCCGGTTCTTCGCGGTAGCCCACGCCTGCCGGGCCTTTGGCGTATTGCCCGAACACCACGTCGTCGGGCGTGAGCGGCTTGAGCGCATCGAAGATGTCGGCCTTCTTGTTGCGCACAGCTTCAGCGTCGAACGAGTTGGGCGGCTCCATGGCGACCATGCCCAGCAGCTGAAACAGGTGATTGGGCACCATGTCGCGAAACGCGCCTGTCTGCTCGTAGAACTTGCCGCGGCCTTCCACGCCGATCACTTCCGAGGCGGTGATCTGCACGCTGTCGATGTACTCGCGCCGCCAGACGGGCTCGAACATGGCGTTGGCGAAGCGCAGCGCGAGTATGCTCTGCACCGTGTCCTTGCCGAGGAAGTGGTCGATGCGATAGACCTGCGATTCGTTCGCGAAGCGCAGCACATGCTCGTTCAAGTCGCGCGCCGAAGCGAGATCGGCGCCGAAGGGCTTTTCGATGACGACGCGGCGGAACACGCCGTTGCTGTCGTTGTCCTCCTCGAGCAGCCCGGCCTTGCCGAGACGTTCGATAATCGGCTTGAAGAAGCGCGCGCCCACGGCGAGGTAGAACACGACGCTGCCGCGCGACTTGCCGTTCAGCTGCTGCGCGAGGCGCTCGAACGCGCTGTCGTCCTCGAATTCGCCCGCCATGTAGGTGAGGCGCTGCGCGACCCAGTCCCACGCCTTGTCGTCGAGCTTGCCGGCGTGGAAGGTGCTCGCCTTGTCGGCGGCGAATTTTTCCAGCGAGGCGTGCAGGTCGTCGGACCACGCCTTCGTCTCGCGCTCGCCATGATTCACGCCGATGATCTTCATGCCGTCGTCGAGCAGGCGGTCGACGGCGAGGTTGTAGAGCGCCGGCATCAAAAGGCGCTTGGTCAGATCGCCCCCCGCGCCGAAGATCACGAGCGTGCAGGGCGGCGCGGGATGCTTGCCCGCGGGCGAGGCGGGCGCGGCCGGTGCGCTGTGCGGATGTGCAGGCACTTTCGCGCTGGGGGCCGCGCGGGAAGCCGCGTTGGAAGAGTCAGGCTGGGTTGCGGGGTTCGGTTTCGTCGACATAATTTCGCTTTAGTGGGCAGAAATGAATAGAGCGAGCAAATCCGGTACCTTGACTGACCGAGTTTGCGCGCATTCGGTTCAATCTGCCATTGAAAGCGTCGTGAAATATCTCGGGCGCGCACGCTGGGCCGCGCGCCACCTCGCTGATGGCGCAATTCGCAGTACCCTTACCGGCGACGGCACTTCGACCAGGCTTCATGAACCGACCCGAGGATGGTGGTTATGTCCGAAAAGCACTCCCCAGACGACAAAGATTCCCATGATCCGCAGGGCATGCGTGGCGGATTGACGAACTACGGCGACACGGACTTCTCGCTGTTCCTGCGCAAGGCCTTCATCAAGGGTGCCGGATATACCGACGACGCGCTCGCGCGTCCCGTCATCGGCATCACGAATACGGGCAGTGCGTACAACCCGTGCCATGGCAACGTGCCCCAGCTTCTCGAGGCGCTCAAGCGCGGCATTCTGCTGGCGGGCGGCTTGCCGATGGAATTCCCGACCATTTCCATCCACGAGAGCTTTTCGCAGCCGACCAGCATGTTCATGCGCAACCTCATGTCCATGGATACGGAGGAGATGATTCGCGCGCAGCCCATGGATGCGGTCGTCCTCATCGGCGGCTGTGACAAGACGGTGCCCGCGCAGTTGATGGGCGCGGCGTCGGCAGGCATTCCGGCCATCCAGCTCATTACCGGGTCGATGGTGACGGGCGCGCATCGCGGGGAACGCGTCGGCGCGTGTACGGATTGCCGCCGCTACTGGGGCAAGTTTCGCGCGGGCGAAGTCACGGCGGAAGAGATCGCCGAGGTGAACGACCGCCTCGTGCCGAGCGTCGGCACCTGTGCCGTCATGGGCACGGCCAGCACCATGGCCTGCGTGGCGGAAGCCATGGGCATGACGATGCCGGGCGGGGCCTCGCCGCCGGCGGTGAGCTCGGACCGCATGCGCGTGGCCGAGCAGACCGGCGCTCAAGCCGTGCAGATGGCGAGGCGGCGGCTCACCATCGACCAGGTGCTCAGCGCCGAGTCGTTCGAGAACGGCTTGCGGGTGCTGCTGGCCATCGGCGGGTCGACCAACGGCATCGTGCATCTCGCCGCGATTGCCGGGCGCATGGGCTTCGACATCGATCTGGACGCCGTGGACCGCATGGGCCGCGAAACACCGGTACTGCTCAACCTGAAGCCGTCCGGCGAGCACTACATGGAAGATTTTCATCGGGCGGGCGGCATGGCCGCGCTGCTGCATGAACTGAAGCCCTTGCTGCATCTCGACGCCATGACCGTGACCGGCCGCACCCTGGGCGAGGAGATGGAGCGCGCCGGGCCGCGCTTCGCGCAGGACGTAGTGAAGCCGCTCAGCGCGCCCATTTACCCGCAAGGCGGCCTCGCCGTGCTGCGCGGCAATCTTGCGCCGGGCGGCGCGGTCATCAAGCAATCGGCCGCCTCGGCGGCGCTCATGGAACACGAGGGCCGCGCCGTTGTGTTCGAGGACGCGACCGATATGGCGAACCGCATCGACTCCGACGGCCTCGACGTGCATGCCGACGACGTGATCGTCCTCAAGCGCATCGGTCCCAAAGGCGCGCCGGGCATGCCGGAGGCCGGCTATATCCCGATCCCGAAGAAACTGGCGCGGGCCGGCGTGAAAGACATGGTGCGGATATCGGACGGACGCATGAGCGGCACGGCATTCGGGACCATCGTGCTGCACGTCACGCCGGAAGCCGCCATCGGCGGCCCGCTCGCGCAGGTCCGCAACGGCGACCGCATCCGCTTGAGCGTGGCCAACCGCGAAATCACCCTGCTCGTCGACGACGAAGAACTGCGGCGCCGTGCGCAGGCGAATCCAGTGACAGCGCCCACGGCAAGCCGCGGTTATCAGAAGCTCTTTCTCGACACCGTGACCCAGGCAGACAAGGGCGCCGATTTCGATTTCCTCCGGGCGGCCGAATCGCGAGGTGCAGTTCCCAGGAACTAGCGTGCGGGCCGGGAAGGCCGGGAAGGCCAGGAAGGCCGGGCTTAAAGTTGCGCATGGCCGCACTGCTTGCCCGGCGGCCTGATTTCGGTATAATGAAAGTTCGTTCGGAATATCGAACAAGAAAAAGCAAGCAGCAGCAAAGCATCCAGAGTCGGACTGACCGACGCCAACCTGCCCTCCCGGGCAAGGTGGAAGCCCTCGAGGCGATGCGGCCGATTAACGGCAACGAAACGGGAACAGCCTGGCTGGCACCGGTTCGATCAACCTTCATCCGGAGCCATCATGCATCAAGACACCTCCTCCTCGTCGACCGTCTGTGAAGACCTGTCGCACTGCCTTCCTGGTTTCACGTTGACTCACACCGTTCATCTGGTGTCCGGTCTGGACCTCGGCGTCGTGTCGACCGCTGCCGGTGTGCTCGACGGCGAACAGGTGGTCGTCGACCGTTGGGCCGTGACCCGCTTCGGCGACGTGCTCGAGCAAAAAATCGTATTTGGCGACATGACCGAAAGGCGGGCGGCCCGGCTGCGCGAACAGCTCGCGGCCGTCGACGGCGTGTTGCGCGCGAAGATAGAGCATCATTTCGTGCGCGCCCGCTGAAACTGCAGGCTCGCGTCGCCGATGCACTGAACGAGGAGCCAGCGTGCCAGATACCAGCGTTGAACAGGGGCAACACTCACGCGTCTTTGTCGCGGACATTGGCGGCTCGTACATCAGGCTCGCTGTATCGGACCGTCCGGGCAGCGTGCGCCTCGTCGAATGCGTGCCGACGCCCGTCGACAGCTGGGAGGCGTTCGGCGCGGCCCTCGAAGCCCTGGTGGCCCGTCATATCGGCGAGACTCGCTCGTCCTTCGTGATCTCGATGGCGGGCGCGATCGATCCCGCAAGCGGCGTGATTTGCGCGTCCAACGTCCCATGCGTCTCGGGCCGCGTGCTCGGCGCGGCGTTGTCCTCCCGGCTCCAGCGGCGCATCCGCGTTGCCAACGACGCGGACTGCCTCGCATTGGCCGAGGCCGTCGAGGGCGCAGGCGCGGGCCACGATGTCGTGTTTGGCGTGGTCCTCGGCTCCGGTGTCGGCGGCGGGCTGGTCGTGGGCGGCCGCGTGGTGGGCGGCGCGAGCGGCATCGCGGGTGAGTGGGGCCACGGGCTGCCCGTGAGCACGCACGTCGACTTCGACGGCATGGGCCACGCGGAGCCCGTGATGGCATTGCGTTGCGGCTGCGGGCGAGTGGGCTGCGTCGATACTATCGGCGCGGCACGCGGTCTGGAACGCCTCCACGCACTCCTGAGCGGCGAACGCAAAGACAGCCACACCCTTCTCGACGACTGGCAGCACGGCGGCGAGCGCGCGCGGCGCACCGTTTGCGCGTGGCTCGCGCTGGTCTCGGAACCGCTCGCGGCCGTGGTCAATATCACGGGCGCTACCGTCGTCCCGGTTTGCGGCGGCCTGTCGAATGTGGCCCCATTGATCGACGCGCTGGATGCGGCCGTGCGCAAGCGCACGCTGCGGCAGTTTCACGAACGCGTCGTCGTTCCGGGCGCGTTCCGAAGTGACGGCGGACTCATCGGCGCGGCCATCATCGCGAGGCAGGACGACTAGCCAGCGCCTAACGCGCCGCGATCGCACGCACAGGAAAAATGGGCTTGCGACGCCTAAACTGATCTATGAAGCCAGACGGCTATCGGTCAGCGTGTGGATCTGCGGCTACCGGGGTAAGCATCATGAAAGCGCGTGAATTGTGCAGACTCGTGCTCGTGCTCGTGGCGTTATGCATCAGCGCCGGGGCGAGCGCGGGCAGAGGCGGCGGATGGGTGCATGGCGGCGGCGGTGGCTGGGGCGGCGGTGGAGGCGGCGGCTGGGGCGGCGCGAATCACAGCGGCGGCTGGAGCGGCGGCTACCATGGCGGCTATAACGGCGGCGCCTGGTATCACGGCGGTTATTACCACGGCGGCTACTACCATGGCGGTTACTACCACGGCTACGGCTGGTATCACGGCGGCTACTATCACGGCTGGTATGGCTGCTGCGGGTCGGCGAGCGTCGGCTTCTACTTCGGCCCCGGCTTCATCTACGGCTATCCGTTCTATCCGTACTACTATCCGCCGTACGTCGCGGGCGTCTATTACCCCTACGTTTCCGGCGATTTCTCGCAGCCCACGCAGTGGATCGAACAAGGCCAGGGCCAGGCCCAGGCCGAGCCCCAGTACGGCGGCGCCAATATGTACGATCAAAACGAGCAGTACGGGCAAGGCGGCCAAAGCGGCCAGGGTGGCGAGGCGCCATACGGCGTCTGGTACTACTGCGTCGCGTCACAGACCTACTACCCCTACGTACGGACCTGCGCGGGTGGCTGGCAGCAGGTGCCCGCGCGGCCGCCTGACAGTTGAATGACGGCGCGTCAGCGCACCGGGTAGCGTTCGGCGTCGGCGTGCCGGAACGTCAGGCCATGGCCATGGCGCGCGAGGTCGGGCGCGATATGCCCGCCGTGCAGGCGCGGCGCGCCTTCGAACAGCATGGCCTCGATGCGCGCGTGATCGTGAAACCACTCGAGATGCACGAGGCGCCGCGCCGCGCACGCCACGTGCAGATGCAGCGCCGGCGCGCAATGCGCCGAGAGCGGCGTATGCCACGCATCGCACAGCGCGTCGGCCTGCAGAAAGCCGGTGATGCCGCAGCAGCGCGTGGCGTCGGCCTGCAGCACGTCGACGGCGTGGCTTTCCAGCAGTGCGCGGAAGTCGTCTGCCGTGTAGGCGTATTCGCCCGCCGCGAGCGCCATGCGCGCGGGCAGGGCGGCGCGCAACGCGGCGAGGCCGCGGCGATCGTCCGACGAGACCGGCTCCTCGAACCACTGCACGTCCTCTTGCGCGAAGCATTGCGCGAGCCACTGCGCCTCCTTGATCTCATACGCGCCGTTGGCATCGACAAAGAGGCCCGCCGTATTGCCAATCGCCTGGCGCGCCGCCTTCACGCGCGCCGGGTCGTCAGCCGGGTGCGAGCCGACTTTCATCTTGACCCACGCGCAGCCGTCGTCCTCGACCCAGCCGCGCAGCTGCTTCGTGAGCGTTTTCAGGTTGTAGCTCGTGAAGCCGCCGCTGCCGTACACGGGCACGCGCTCGCGCTGCATGCCGCGCAGCGCGCATAGCGGGATGCCGAGCGCCTTCGCCTTGAGGTCCCAGAGGGCGGCATCGACGGCCGAAATCGCGCAGGCCGCGAGGCCCGGCCGGCCGATGTTGCGCACGGCTCGCTGCATTTCGAGGTTGATGCGCGCGATGTCGAAGAGGTCGTGCTGACGCACGGCGTCGCCGAGCACGCTCTCCACGAGCGCCGTGGCGCTCGCATGCGCATAGGTATAGCCCACGCCGGTGAAGCCGAGCGCGTCGATTTCGACCAGCACGAGCGTGGTGGAACGCCAGGCGATGGTGCCGTCCGCTTCGGGGTGGTCGGTGGGGATCGTATAGGCTCGGGCTTTGAGGCGCGTCACTCGTGTTGCATTCATGGCGTCGGGTCCGGGCCAGTTTCACAGCAGCTTGTCGAGCGTGATTGGCAGATCGCGCACGCGCTTGCCCGTGGCGTTGTAGATCGCGTTCGCCACGGCGGCGGCCACGCCCACCACGCCGATTTCACCTACGCCCTTCGCGCCGAGCGGATTCACCACGTCGTCGTGTTCGTCCACGAACAGCACGTCGATCTCGCCGATGTCGCGATTGACCGGCACGTGATATTCCGCGAGGTTGTGATTCATGATGCGCCCGAGCGCATGGTCGAATTGCGCTTCCTCCTGGAGCGCCATGCCGATGCCCCACACCACGCCGCCGGCGATCTGGTTTGCGGCGGTCTTCGGGTTGACGATGCGGCCCGCCGCGACGGCGCTCACCACGCGCGCCACGCGTACCATGCCGAGCGCTTCGTCCACGCGCACTTCGGCGAACACGGCCGAATGCGTCGCCATGGAATACTGCTTCTGGAGCGCCTCTGGCTTGAGCGTGACCTGCGCTTCGAGCGTTTTCATTCCCGCGTCGGCGAGAACGTCGGCAATGCGGGCGCGCGTCTCGGGCCGGCCAGCGCTCTCGCTCAACCTCACCTCACCGCCTTCGATCACGAGCGCTTCGTCCAGCATACCGGGGTCGAGATTGGCGAACGACACGCCGCCGTGCGCGGGCAGCAGTTGTGCGAGGCGCGAGCGCAACTGCGTGCAGGCGAGCGATGCGGCGCTGCCCACGGAAGCCACGGTCCACGAGCCGCCTTCGATCGGCGCGGGCGGCAGTGATGTGTCGCCGAGCGTGAACTCGACATCGTCGATGGCCATGCGCAGCGCGTCGGCGGCGATCTGCGAAATGGCGGTGTAGGTGCCGGTGCCGATATCGGCCGTGGCGCTGGCGAGTTCGAGCCGTCCTTGCGCATTGAGGACGGCGCGCACGGTCGCTTCTGTCTGCAATGCCTCCCAGATGCCTGTGGCCATGCCGTAGCCCACCAGCTCGTGGCCCTCGCGCATGGCGCGCGGCGTGGCAATGCGCGCGCCCCAGCCAAAACGCTCGGCGCCTTGCGCGTAGCAGTCGAGCAGCGCCTTGCTCGAATACGGCAACTGCTTGTTCGCGTCTTCGTCGGCGTAATTGCGGATGCGCAGTTCGAGCGGATCCATGTCCAGCGCGACGGCCAGTTCGTCCATGGCGCATTCGAGCGCGTAGAGACCTTGCGCGGCGCCGGGCGCACGCATGTCGAGCGGCGTGAACACGTCGAGCCGCCCTAGCTTGTAGCCGAGCTGGACGTGCGGTGCGCGATAGAGCTGGCCCGTCCAGTTGACGACCACGTCGGTGAAGTCCTCGAACTGCGAGGTTTCTCCCACGGCTTCGTGGATGATCGCTTCGAGACGGCCGTCGCTTTGCGCGGCGAGCGCAACGTGCTGGATCGAGGCGGGCCGGTGTCCGAACGTGAACATCTGCGCGCGCGTGAGCGCCACGCGCACGGGCAGGCGCAGCACGCGCGCCGCCATCATCGCTAGCGGCAGATGGTATTGCGGCCGCAAGCCGGAGCCGAACGCGCCGCCCACGAACGGCGAAATCACGCGTACGCGGTCCGACCCCTCCACGGAGAAGGGCGGCTTCGAGCCGCCGCCGGCACCGCGCGGCCACGCGTACCGGGCGCTCGCGCGCGCCCACGCCCGCGTCGACGCGTTTTACCTTGCTGCGGCCATCCACGCGCGAAAGCGGCGCGCCGATGCGCGCGACCGGGCTCGCCGCGCGGCGAGCTTCATAGGCGGTACTCATGCTGATTCCTCCCCGGAGTCTTCTACCCGATCGCCCTCGGCACGGGGTGCCAGCGCCTGTTCGAATGCGCGCACGATCGCGCGCCGCGCGAGATCTACCTTGAACGCATTGCCGGGACGCGGGTCGGCGCGCGCGACCACGGCGTCGGCGTAGTGTTCGATGGCGCGGGTGTCGTCGACAGCACGGCCGATCAGCCGCTCTTCTGCTTCGCGGTCCCGCCAGGGCTTGTGCGCGACGCCGCCCAGCGCGCAGCCCAGCGCGCACATCGTGCCGCCCTCCACGCGCACGCCGAGCGCGACCGAAACGAGCGCGAACGCATACGACTGGCGATCGCGCAGCTTCAGATACGTGAAGTGCTGCGCATAGCCCTCGCGCGGCAATTCGACGGCGGTGATGAGTTCTTCGTCGGCGAGCGTCGTTTCGCGGTGCGGCGTGTGGCCCGGCAGGCGGTGCAGGCTTTCGAAGGGCAGCGTGCGCGTGCCGTGCCGGCCTGCCACGTGCAGTGAGGCGTCGAGCGCTTCGAGCGCGACGCACATGTCCGATGGATGCGTGGCGATGCAGTGGTCGCTCGCGCCGAAGATCGCGTGCATGCGGTTCACGCCGTTCAGCGCCGCGCAGCCGGTGCCCGGCGCGCGCTTGTTGCAGCAGGTGGCGGGGTCGTAAAAGTAGAGGCAGCGCGTGCGCTGGAGCAGATTGCCGCCCACGGTCGCCGCGTTGCGGATCTGCGCGGACGCCCCGGCGAGCAGCGCCTGCGCGAGCAGCGGATAGCGCTCGATCACACGCGCGTCCCATGCCAGCGCGCTATTGGTGGCGAGCGCGCCAATGCGCAGGCCGCCGTCCTGCGTCGGCTCGATGTCGCGCAACGGCAGCCGCGTGATGTCGATGATCGCGGCGGGGCGCATGACGTCCTCGCGCATCAGATCGACGAGATTCGTGCCGCCCGCGAGGAATTCGGCGCCGGGGGTGACGTAGTGCAGGCGCACCGCGTCGGCCACGCTCTTCGCGCGCGCGTACGAGAAGCGGTTCATGGTGCGTCTCCTTCTTGTTCGCTGCTGGCGAGGTCCTGCGCGCGGCGCACGCTTTCCACGGCGTTCGCGATGTTTACGTATGCGCCGCAGCGGCACAGATTGCCGCTCATCTGCTCGCGCACGTCGTCACGGCAATGGGCGTGGCCTTCGGCGAGCAGCCCCACGGCAGAGCAGATCTGGCCCGGCGTGCAGTAGCCGCACTGGAACGCATCGTGGTCGATGAAGGCCTGCTGCACGGGGTGCAGCACGTCGTCCTGCGCGATTCCCTCGATCGTCGTGATCTCCGCGCCGTCGTGCGACACGGCGAGCGCGAGACACGCATTGATGCGCGCGCCGTTGACGAGCACCGTGCACGCGCCGCACTGGCCGTGATCGCAACCTTTCTTCGTGCCGGTGAGATGAAGCTGCTCGCGCAGCAGGTCGAGCAGGCTGGTCCACGGTTCGACGCGCAGCGCATGGTGCGCGCCGTTGATCGCGAGTTCGATCGGCACGGCTTCGCTGCGAAGATGCGTGTCATCGTGCCTCGCCTTTGCGTCGTGTGCGCGCGGCGCGCGGTTGCGGGTGGCTGTGTGCATGACGGCCTCGTTATCAGGGCGGGTTGGGCTGGAATGGTCGCGATCATGCAGTGCGCAATGCGCTTGCCTGGTGGTTCGGGTGCGTGCGGGGGCCCGATCGGGCCCTCGACCTATAGCGGATGCTCACCGTGTTCCGGCAACTCGGGCTCGAAAAACACCCAGCGCGCCGCAGGAAACGCCGCCTGCAAGTCGTTTTCGACACGGTCGATGATGCGCACCAGCTCGACGGCGTCGCAGCGCTCGGCGAGTTCGGCCTGTACTGCTACGAGCAGGCTGTCCGACCAGCGCAGCACGACGAGGCTGACCACGCGGCCGATCTCGGGGCGCGCTTCGAGCCACGCGCGCATGTCCCGGCGCACGCTCGCGCGCGCCGCTTCGCCCACGATCAGCGACTTGATCTCGCGAAGCGCGAACACGGCCGTCGCCATCATCACGCCGCCCACGCCGATGCTGCCGAGCGCGTCGAAGCCCGGCCAGCCGGTGAGGGCGGCCAGCCCCGTGCCGGCAATCGAGACGACGAGGCTTGCGAGCGCCGCGGCGTCCTCGCCGATCGAGAGCATGTTCTCCAGTTCGCCGGTTTCGCGAAACCAGCGCCATAGACCGCCCGCGCGGCGCCGCCGGTCGACGGAGCGGATCGATGCGCGCAACGCGGTGCCCTCGGCGAGCGCCGCAACGGCCAGCACGCCCAAGGCGATCTGCACATGATCGACGCCGCTGTGATGCCAGAGCCGCCATGCACCGATGGCCATCGAAAGCAGGCCGCCGACGAAGAAAAACTGCAGCGCGACGAGCATGGCGTAGAAGTGCGTCTCGCGGCCAAAGCCAAGCGGATGCTGTTCGTCGGGCCGGTTGCGGGCCGCGCGCCGGCCCGCGATGAGCAAAAACTGATTCAGGCAGTCGGCGCTGGAGTGCGCGGCCTCGGCAAGCGTGGCGCCCGAATTCGTGTAGGCCGCGGCGGCGAACTTGCACAGCGCCACCACGACGTTGGACGCGAGCGCGTAGTAGACGGCGCGCGGGACCTTCGCGCTCGCCTGCCCAGTCGCGCCGCGCTCCATCAGAACCCCGGGATGTCGCGCGCCGCAACGTCTATCGTCTTGGTCCATGCAGCCATCGTGCGCTCCCGTTCACGCCCCCTTATTGCGGGGGCGCAAATCGCATGCCCCGTGCGCGCGCGCCGGCGCGATTGCAAGGGCACATGGCTTGCTCTGCGGGCGGTGTCGGCGCTCGCCTGCAGACTGTGGCGAGCCATTCGGAGCACTCACCAGGAGCCACCCCATGACACAACACAAACGCCCCAACGGCAAGCATCAGCCCACCGACGCGAAATCGCAGAGCCTCGAAGCGTTCCGCGCGCATGCGGACGGCGAGGCGCTGCGCACCAACCAGGGCGTGAAGATCGCCGATAACCAGAACACCTTGCGTGCGGGCGCGCGCGGCCCTTCGCTGCTCGAAGACTTCATCATGCGCGAAAAGATCACGCACTTCGACCACGAACGGATTCCCGAGCGCATCGTTCACGCGCGCGGTTCGGCCGCACACGGCGTGTTTCGCGTGTACGAGTCCCAGGCCGAACTCACCCGTGCGGGCTTCTTGCAGGACCCCGCGAAGGAAACGCCTGTCTACGTGCGATTCTCGACGGTGCAGGGCCCGCGCGGCTCGTCGGACACCGTGCGCGACATCCGCGGCTTCGCCACGAAGTTCTACACGGACGAGGGCAACTTCGATCTGGTGGGCAACAACGTGCCCGTGTTCTTCATTCAGGACGCGATCAAGTTCCCCGACTTCGTGCATGCCGTGAAGCCCGAGGCCCCCGATGAAATGCCCACGGGCGGCACCGCCCACGATACGTTCTGGGACTTCGTCTCGCTCGTGCCGGAAAGCGCGCATACGGTAATCTGGGCCATGTCAGACCGCGCGATACCGCGCAGCCTGCGCACCATGGAAGGCTTCGGAGTGCATACGTTTCGCTTCGTCAACGCGAAAGGCCGCGCGCGCTTCATCAAATGGCACTGGCGGCCCGTGCTGGGCTCGTATTCGCTGCTCTGGGACGAAGCGCAGAAGATCGCGGGCAAGGACCCCGACTTTCATCGGCGCGACTTGTGGGAAGCGATCGAGCGCGGCGACTATCCCGAGTTCGAACTGGGCGTGCAGATCATCGAGGAGAGCGACGAACACAAGTTCGACTTCGATCTGCTCGACCCGACCAAGCTCGTGCCCGAAGAAGAAGTGCCGGTGAAGATCATCGGCAAGATGACGCTCAATCGCAATCCGGACAACTTCTTCGCGGAAACGGAGCAGGTCGCGTTCCATCCCGGCCATATCGTGCCGGGCATCGATTTCACGAACGATCCCTTGCTGCAAGGGCGCCTGTTCTCCTATACCGATACACAGATCAGCCGTCTTGGCGGCCCGAACTTTCACGAGATTCCGATCAACCGCCCGGTCTGCCCGTACCAGAACAATCAGCGCGATGCGATGCACCGCCAGACCGTCAACGTCGGTCAGGCTTCGTACGAACCGAATTCGGTGAGCGGTGGCTGGCCAAAGGAAACGCAGCCGAAGGACGGCGGCTTCGAAAGCTACCAGGAACGCATGGACGGCGCGAAAATCCGCGTGCGCAGCGAATCGTTCGCGGACCACTTCTCGCAGGCCACGATGTTCTACAACAGCATGTCGGAGCCGGAGAAGGAACACATCAAGGCCGCCTACACCTTCGAACTGGGCAAAGTCACGAGGCCCGAAATACGCGAACGCCAGGTCAACGCCATTCTCGCGAACATCGACGCGGACCTCGCCTCGAGCGTGGCACTGGCGCTCGGCTTGCCAAAGCCAAAAGCGGGCGCCAAGCCAGGCAAGCCGCCCACGGCCAGTTCGCCCTCGCTCAGCCTGCTCAACCGCGTGAAGCCGGGCATCAAGGCGCGCAAGATCGCCTTGCTCACCGCGCCCGGCGCGGACCCCGCCATGCTCACGCGGTTGCGCGATGCCTTTGCGCTGGAGGGCGCAACGGCGCTCGTCATCGCGCCCACGCTCGCGCCGATTGGCGATATTGCGCCCGATGCGACGATCACCGGCATGCCCTCCGTCATGTTCGACGCGGTGTTCGTCCCCGGCGGCGAGAAGGCCACGGAGGCACTGGCGGAGTCGGGCGACGCGCGTCACTTCGTGCTCGAAGCGTTCAAGCATCTGAAGGCGATCGGCGCGGTCGATACGGGGCGGCTCGTGCTCTCTGCCGCGCAGTTGCCCGATCACGCGGACGGCGTCGCGAACGGCGATGAAGCCGAACTCGAGCGCGTGCTCAAGGAATTCATCGAAGCGGCAGGGCAGCATCGCGTATGGTCGCGCGTGGCGCAGACGCTGGCGGTGCCGGCGTGAGCGTCAACGGGAGGGCACAAGCAAATGGACAAGCCGGCTACACGATCGAAGAACGCGCGCAGCGACGCGCAATCGCAGTTCTCGCGCTATGCGCAGCCGCTGGTGAGGGAAGCGCTTGCGCGTGTCGCCGCGCTCGACACCGAGCCGGAAACGATGCACCAGCTGCGCGTCGCGTTGCGGCGGCTGCGCACGCTGTTGTGGGCGTGGCGGCCGCTGCTCGGGCGCGCGAAGATCGAGCCGCAGCGCGCGTTTCTCAAGCGTGCGGCGGCGGCCGCGGGCGAGGTGCGCGATTGGGACATTGCCGTCGCGCTGCTCGGCACGGACGGCGCACTCGCGAACGGGCACCTTGCGCCGGTACGACAAGCGGCGCGCGAGCACGCCCGGCAGACGCTCTCTGCCGCCGATCTCAAGCACACGCTGCGCGACATGCTGCATGAGGTGAACCGCGCGTTGAACACGTCGCCGCGACGCACGCCGCTCAAGCGCCTCGCGCGCGAACGCGTGCGAGTGGCGCGGCGGTCGCTGGCCACGCGCATGCAGCGAGCGCGCCGCGCGAAACGCCGCGATTACGCCGCATGGCACGAGGTGCGCAAAGGGGCGAAGCGCCTGCGTTATCTGCTGGAGTTCTTCGGATCGATCCTGCCGCGCCGCGAAAACCGGCGCGTGAAGTCGCTCAAGAAACTTCAGGATCGTTTCGGCAAGCTAAACGATGCGGTGGCGAGCGAGCGCCTGGTCGCGCAGCATCGTGAGATCTTCCCGGACAGCGCGAAGGCCGATGCCGCGCTCTCGGCGCTGGGCCGCGAACGCAAGAAGCGGCGCAGAAAGGCGGCGAAGCTGCTCCATTAAGGCGCCGGTGAAGCAGCGGACGACGCGATCGGCCCCCCTTGCTGCCACCCGCCGCCCAGCGCCTTGTACAACGCCACGAGGTCGGTGCAGACCTGCAACTCCGCTTGCTGTGCGTTCTGCTCGGCGCTGCTCAATTGCCGCTGCGCATCGAGCACGTCGATGAACGAGACAATGCCCTTGCGATAGCTCTCCCGTGCGAGATCGAACGCGTGGCGCTGGGCTGCCGCGCTCTCGTCTAGCGAGACGAGGCGCGCCTGATCGGTGCGATAGACATCGAGCGCGTTGTTCACGTCGCGCAGCGCATCGAGCACGGTCTTGCGGTAGTCCAGCGCGGCTTCGACCTGCTGGAGCTTCGACAGTCGCAAGTTCGACACGAGCGCGCCGCCCTGGAATACGGGCAGCGAAACGCTCGGCCCCCACGACCAGAAGAGGCTCGCCCAGTGCGTGAGATCGTGCGGGGAAGTCGCGCGCGTGCCGATTTGCCCGGTAAGCGAGATGTCCGGATAGAACTGCGCCACGGCCACGCCCACGCTGGCCGTGGCCGCGTGCAGCGAAGCTTCGGCGCGGCGGATGTCGGGACGCCGGCGCGCGAGCGTGGCGGGCAGCCCGACCGGCACCGCGGGCGGCGTGCCGGGCAGTACGCCGGGCGGCGTGAGTTCCGTGTCGAGCGCGCCCGGCGCTTCGCCCACCAGCACCGCGAGCGCGTTGAGCGACTGCGCGATCTGTTGATCATATTGCGGCAGCAGCGCGTCGGTTTGCGTGCGCTCGGCGTGGGCGCGCGCTACGTCGAGTTCGCTTTCGAGGCCGTGCATCGCGGCGCTGCGCGCGAGGTCCTCGGTCTCGCGCTGCTCGGCAACGAGGTTCTGGGCCGTTGCGTGCAGCATCTGTGCGCCGCGCAGTTGCAGATACGTCTCGGCCACTTCGGCTTCCAGCGAGACCTGCGCGTCGCGTTGCGACTCGAGCGCGACATCGGCTTGGGCGTTCGCGGCTTCGACGGAGCGTCGCACGCGCCCGAAGAGGTCGAGTTCCCATGACGCGTCGAAGCCGACCTGCCACAGGTCCACGGGCGCGGTGAGTTGGTCGAGCGCGCTTTGCGCGCCGCGCTCCACGCTCGGGCCCGCACCCGGCGCGATCTGGTCGATGGGCGAGTTGGGTGCGCCGAGCGCATCGACCTTGTTGTACACGCCGGCCGATTCGAGGATGCCCTTCGCGCCCAGTTGTTCGCGCTTGTAGCTCGCGCTTGCCCGCACGTTCGGCAGACCTTGCGCGGCGGCCTGCTGGGTTCGTTCGCGCGCTTCGGCGATGCGCACGACCGCGATGTGCAGATCGGGGTTGCCGCTCAATGCGCGCCCGATCAGGGCGTCGAGCGTGGGGTCGCCGAAGCTGCGCCACCACTGCGGGTCCGGATTCGCTTCGACGGTGGGCGTCGATGCAGCGTTCGATGTGTTCGCCGTGCGTTGCATCGCATGCCAGTCGCCGGGCGCGTTTGCCTGCGGCGGCTTGAAGTCGGGGCCTACGGTGCACGCACACAGCGAAGCGGCCAGAACGATGGCGAGCGCGCGCATCAATGTCCTCCCGAACCCGACGCCTTCGCGGGCGCGAACAACAGCGCCAGCGGCGCGAAGACCATGCAGAAGCACGCGAGTATGCCGAACACGTCGATATAGGCAAGGATGGTGGCCTGCGAAACGAAGGTCTCGTAGAGGTGGCCGTTCGCGGTCTGCATCGCCTGCGCGAGCGGCGCGCCCGTGCCTTGCATGACCGTTTGCGCCTCGCGCGTGAGCGTGTCCTGATAGTTCTGCGAAAGCGGCGACATATAGGCGCAAAGATGCGCCATCCATGCCTGCGAGCGCTCGCGAATCAACGCGGTGGAAACGGAAATGCCGATCGAGCCCGCCACGTTGCGGAACATCGTGAACAGCGCCGAGGCGTCGTTATTGAGTTCCTTCGGCACCGTGAGGTACGCGAGCGTCGTGACCGGCACGAACAGAAAGCCGATGGCGAGCGACTGCGCGCTGCGCAGCTTCACGAGCGTGAGATAGTCGATATCGGGCGTGAGGGTGCGCGCGTAGATGAGCGCCACGGTGAGCATGATGAAGCCGGTCACCACGAGCATGCGCGTCTGGATATGAGGCATCAGCCGGCTGACGATGGGAATCTCCATCGTGATGAGCAGCGCGCCCGGCGAAAGCACGAGGCCCGCGAGCGTGGCGGTGTAGCCGAGCTGCTGCTGCGCGAGCTGCGGAATGATCACGGCGCTGCCATAGAGCACGGCGGCGAACGCGGCGATCATGCAGCAGCCCAGGGCGAAGTTGCGGTCGCGCAGGCAGCGCAAATCCACGACGGGATGCTTCGCGTAGATGAGCCGCAAGATCGCGCCCACGATGCCGAGCAGCGCGAGCACGGCGAAGGTGACGATGAACGGCGATGAGAACCAGTCGTCGTCCTCGCCGCGATCGAGCATGACCTGCAGGCAGCCGAGACCGAGGGCGATGAGCCCGATGCCCCAGAAGTCGACCGTGCGCCAGTTCATGCGTCGATGCGCCTCGCGTTTGACCCAGGGCGGGTCTTCCACGAGCTGGAACACGGCGAGCGTCGTGAGAACGCCGACAGGCACGTTGAGCAGGAAGACCCAGCGCCACGACACGTTGTCGGTGATCCAGCCGCCCAGCGTCGGGCCGAGCACAGGGGCGACGACAATGGCCACGGCGGAGATCGAGAACGCGCGGCCGCGCTGGCTGGGCTCGAAGGTGTCGAGGATGATGGACTGCTGGTTCGGCTGCAGGCCGCCGCCGAAGAACCCTTGCGCCACGCGGAAGATGACGAGCTGGCCGAGGCTCGTGGCGACGCCGCACAGGAACGAGCACACCGTGAACGCGACGATGCAGACCATGAAATAGCGCTTGCGTCCGAGCACGCGGCCGAAGAACGCCGAGATGGGCAACACAATGCCGTTGGCGACGAGATAGGACGTCAGCACCCAGGTGGCTTCGTCGTAGCTCGCCGACATCGTGCCGGCGATATGAGGCAGCGCGACGTTCACGATGGTCGTGTCGAGCACTTCCATGAACGCGGCGAGCGTGACCGCGATCGCGATGAGCCAGGGGTTGCCGGCGGGGCGCCAGTTGCTCTGCGAATCGCTCATGGCCGCGCCCTCAGTCCGCCAGATACACCGTAGGCACCACCGAAAGCCCGAGCGGCAGCGGCCGGTTCCCCGGCAAGCCGCTGTCGATGACGATCTTCACCGGCACGCGCTGCACGATCTTGACGAAGTTGCCCGTCGCGTTTTCGGCGGGGAACGCCGAAAAGCGCGAGCCGCTGCCGAGCTGGATGCTGTCCACGTGCCCGCGCAACTCCAGCTTCGGGTAGGCGTCCACGCTGATCTTGACCTTGTCGCCCGGACGCATGCGCGTGAGTTGGGACTCCTTGAAATTGGCGGTGATCCAGATTTGCGGCGTGACGATCGAAAAGAGCGAGGCGCCCGCCTGCAAGAACGTGCCGTACTGCACGTTGCGGCGCGTAACCCAGCCGTCGGAGGGCGCGCGCATGTCGCACCAGGCGAGATTCAGTTCCGCCGTGTCGAGCTGCGCCTCGGCCTGCGCCACCTGTTCGCGGCGGGCCTCCATGGCGGCCACGGCCTGGCGGATCTGCTGCGGCACGAGGCTCGCCGTCTTCAGCTGCGCGCGGGCGCTCATGACGCTGGCGTGCGACACGCGCTGCTGGTCGTTGGCCGTGTCGATGTTCTGCTGCGTCGTCGCGCGAGGATCGACGCCGTGCTGGCGGTCGTAGTCGGCCTGCGCGCGCGCATAGTTCGCACTGGCCGTTTCGATTTGCGCACGCGCCTGGTCGTATTGCGCGGGGTACTGCACGCGCGCGATGTCGAGCTGCGCCTGCGCCGAAAGCAACTGGGCCTTCGCGAGGCCCAGTTGCGCGCGCGCCTGGTCGACCTGGGCCGCGTAGTCGCGCCGGTCGATCTCGACCATCAGGTCGCCCTTGTGCACGTAGACGTTGTCGTCGACGTTGAGTTGCGTCACGTAGCCAGACACCTTCGGGGCGATGGTAATGGCGTTGCCGTCGGTATAAGCGTCGTCGGTGCTGACTTCGTTGCGCGTGAGGAGCCACCAGATCAACGCGCCGATGGCGATCACGAGCAGCACGATGCCGATCACGATGAGTGGCTTCTTGCCGGGACGCTTGCGGCCCTGATTGTCGTCCTTGTTGCCGCCTTTCGCGCCGTTTTTCGCGTTGTCTCTGGATTTCGCCACATCCGCACGGCGCGGTTTGCCCCGATGCGCGCGCGACCACGCGCCTACGCCGCCCGTTCCTTCTTGTTCAGCCATGCGCGGCTCCTGGCTCGCCGGTGAAATCGGCTGAATAGGGGAAGGTGTGCATGCGGGGCCCGGTGGATTGATGTCCTCGGAAAAGACAACCCCGCAGATAGCAATCGCTATGCCTATGCAGCGGGTATCGAACAAAAGGGAAACGCGCGTCGAGGCGCGAAAGCGCCAGTCTCGTCCGATGCAGGTTCGGCGTTTGCGCGCGTGATGCCAACACGGCAAACGACTCGGACCATCCGCAAGGAGAACGGCACATGGCGACCACAGTGAGCGACTTCATCATCGAGCGGCTGCACGAATGGGGCGTGCGGCGCATCTACGGCTACCCCGGCGACGGCATCAACGGCATGTTCGGCGCGCTGCAGCGCGCGCACGGCAAGATCGAATTCGTGCAGGCGCGCCACGAGGAAATGGCCGCCTTCATGGCGAGTGCGCACGCCAAGTTCACGGGCGAGCTGGGCGTGTGCATCGCCACTTCGGGGCCGGGCGCGGCGCATCTGCTCACGGGGCTCTATGACGCGCGGCTCGACCACATGCCCGTGCTCGCCATTGCGGGACAGCAGGCGCGCGCCGCGCTCGGTGCGCACTATCAGCAGGAACTCGACCTCGTCTCGATGTTCAAGGACGTGGCGGGCGCCTACGTGCAGCAGCCAAGCGTGCCGGCGCAGGTGCGCCACGTGGTGGACCGCGCGGTGCGCATCGCGCGCTCGCGGCGCACGGTTACGGCCATGGTGCTGCCCAACGACCTGCAGGAACTCGAGTACGAGCCGCCCGCGCGCAAGCACGGCACGGCGCATTCCGGCGTGGGCTACAGCGCGCCTGAGGTGGTGCCGCGCGAGGCGGACCTCAAGCGCGCGGCCGAGGTGCTAAACGCAGGCAACCGGGTGGCGATGCTCGTCGGCGCGGGCGCGATGCACGCCGGCGACGAGGTGGTCGCCGTGGCCGAGCGCCTGCACGCGGGCGTCGCGAAGGCGCTGCTCGGCAAGGCCGTGGTGCCCGACGACATTCCCTGGGTGACGGGCAGCATCGGCCTGCTCGGCACCAAGCCGACCGACGAGATGATGTCCGCATGCGACACCTTGCTGATGGTCGGTTCCGGCTTCCCCTATTCGGAATTCCTGCCGAAGGAAGGCGACGCGCGCGCGGTGCAGATCGACATCGACGCGGGCATGCTCAGCCTGCGTTATCCGATGGAAGTCAGCCTCGTGGGCGACAGCGCGGCTACGCTGCGCGCGCTTCTTCCGCTGCTCGAGCAGAAGAACGCCACGAACTGGCGCAACCGCCTCATTCATGCGGGCGAGCGCTGGCAGCGCGTGCTCGAGGAGCGCGCGAACGCGGCGACGAGCGGCAAGGTGAACCCGCAGCGCGTGGTGACCGAGCTGTCGCCGCGCCTGCCCGATGGCGCGATCGTCACGAGCGACTCGGGCTCGTGCGCGAACTGGTATGCGCGCGACCTCAAGATCCGGCGCGGCATGATGTGTTCGCTGTCGGGCGGACTCGCCTCGATGGGGGCGGCGGTCCCTTACGCCATCGCGGCGAAGTTCGCGCATCCCGAGCGGCCGGTGATCGCGCTCGTGGGCGACGGCGCCATGCAGATGAACAACATGGCCGAACTCGTGACGGTGGCGAAATACTGGCGCCAATGGTCAAGTCCCCGCTGGATCTGTTGCGTGTTCAACAACGAGGACCTGAATCAGGTCACCTGGGAGCAGCGCGTGATGCAGGGCGACGCGAAGTTCGAAGCCTCGCAGGACATTCCCAACGTGCCGTATCACCGTTTTGCGGAACTGGTGGGGCTCACGGGCATCTACGTCGACGACGCGGAGCAGTTGGGCGATGCCTGGGAGCAGGCGCTCGCCTCGCCGCGCCCCGTGGTGCTCGAAGTGAAGACCGACCCCGACGTGCCGCCGCTGCCGCCGCACGTGACGATGGAGCAGGCGCGCCATTTCGCGCGCGCGCTCATGGAAGGCGACCCGGACGAGGGCGGCATGATTGCCAACACGGCGCGTCAGGTAATGGCGAGCGTCATCCCGGGCAAGAAGTGATGCGCGCACAAGGAGCGATCGATGGACGCTGATATTCCCGAGACGATGCTCGCGTGGCGTGCGCCGCGCTTCGGCGGCCTGGAGTCGCTGTGCCAGGAGAGCCTGAGCGTGCCGGAGCCCGCGCACGGCGAAGTGCTGATCGAAGTGCAGGCCGCCGCGCTCAATCCCGTCGATCTCAAGACGCTGCAGGGCCGCTACCCGCTAGTCACGGAAGGCGACTTGCCCTACACGCTGGGCCGCGACGTGGCGGGTGTCGTGGTGAGCAGGGGCGAAGGCGCACAGGCCTGGCCGCAAGGCGCGCGCGTCTGCGCGTTCGTGGGCCAGGGGCCTGGCGCGCTCGCCGATTACGTGGTGGTCGCCGCAACCGCGCTCGCGGGCGCGCCCGCCACGTGCGCCGTGGACGCGGCGGCCGCCATTCCGCTTGCCGCGCTCACGGCGTGGCAGGGCCTATTCGATCACGGCAAGCTGCAAGGCGGCGAGCGTGTGCTGATTCAAGGCGCGAGCGGCGGCGTGGGGCGCTTCGCCGTGCAGTTCGCGCGTCATTGCGGCGCGCGCGTCGTCGCGACGGCCTCGGCGAGCGAGCGCGACGCGCTGCGGTCACTCGGCGCGAGCGAAGTCATCGACTACCACTCGCAGCGCTTCGAAGAGGAGGCGGGAGAGGTCGATCTCGTCTTCGACCTCGTCGGCGGCGAAGCCCAGGAGCGCTCGTGGCAGGTCGTCAAGAACGGCGGAGCGCTGGTCTCGACGCTGGGCGAACCTTCGCAGGCGCAAGCGAGCCGCCACGGCGCGCGCGCCACGCGCTACACCGCGCGAGCGGACGGCGCGCAGCTCGCCCATATCGTCGATCTCGTCGAGAAGGGCGCGGTGAAGGCGGAAGTGGTCGAGCGCTTCGGCTTCGACGACACGCCCAGGGGCTTCGAGCGGCTTGCGCAGGGGCATTCGCACGGCAAGCTCGTCGTGATGCGTCAGTGGCACGACGCGCTTTGATCTCGCAGCGCCGCACCCGTGCATGCATGACCCCCGATCGGACCGCGATCAACGCACGGCTACGCGCTGCGCACGCGTTTCAAGCCTTACACGTAATTGATGCAAGGTCGCGCGCGGCCGCTGCAACGCTAAAGGACGGCGTGCAGCCGTCTCAAAGGGACGCGCCCTCATTGTGCTTGCGAATTTTTCGGGAATCCGAAGTGCTTGCGCAGGTTCGGTCGCGCCCATTCGCGCGCGGATGGCGCGCAAGTCCATGACCCGAACACGCCTCATCGAAGATTACGCATTGCTTGCCGATGGCCGCAGCGCGGCGCTGCTTGCTCGCGAGGGCTCGATCGACTGGCTCTGCTGGCCGCGTTTCGACAGCGAACCCTGCTTTGCCGCGCTGCTCGGCGGCGAAGCGGATGGCCACTGGCGCCTCGCGCCCGCGGCTTCGGCGTGCCGCGCGAGCCGCAGCTACCAGCGCGACACGCTCGTGGTCGAAACCGGGTGGGAGGGCGAGCACGGCAGCGCGCGCGTAATCGACTTCATGGCGGCCGATAGCGGCGAGGCGTGCGTCATGCGCATCGTCGAAGGCGCGCACGGGAGTGTGGATATGCACATGACCATGCAGCCGCGAGGCGCCGACGGGGCCGCTGCGCCGGGCGCGACGCACGCAAGCGGCGCGGCGGCGACCCTGCACGCCGCGTGTGGCCCGATGACCTTGCGCGCGGATGTGCCGTTGCGCGTTCACGCGCAGGCTCTCGAAGCCGCGTTCACCGTGCGCGCGGGCGAGCGTTTCGCTTTCACGCTATGCCAGGGGGAGGCCGGGGGCATCGATCCGGCATCCGCCGTCATGGCGCTGCACGACACGCAGCGCCACTGGCGCCGCTGGATCGACCGTTTCGACAACGATCGCACGCTCTGGCCGCAAGCGGTGCGGCGCTCGCTGCTCACGCTCTATGCGCTGGTCTACCGCCCCGCCGGCGCGATGGTTGCCGCGCCTACCACGTCCTTGCCCGAGGCCCCGGGCGGCGAACTCAACTGGGACTACCGCTATTGCTGGCTGCGCGACGCGAGCTTCGCGGTGGAAGCGCTGCTCGAAGCAGGCTTTCACGACGAAGCGCGGGCCTGGCGCGACTGGCTGCTGCGTACGATCGGCCACGCGCGCGGACGCATTCACGTCATGTATTGCGTGGATGGCAGCCACGTGCCGCGCGAGCGCGAGGTCGACGGCCTCGCGGGCTGGCAGGGTGCGAGGCCCGTGCGCTTCGGCAATGCGGCGTCCACGCAATATCAGCCGGATGTGTTCGGCGAGGCGTTCGATTGCCTCTATCTCACGCGGCGCGCCGGCATCGTTGCGGCACAGGAGGAAGCCGAGCTCGAAGCGCGCCTGATCGGCTGGCTGCTCGATCATGGCGGCAAGCAGGGCTCGGGAATCTGGGAGACGCGTGGCTACGCACGCCACTACACGCTCTCGCGGGTCATGGGCTGGGTGGCGCTCGACCGCTTCATCAAACACTGGTGTGAAGAGGGGCCGGGCATGGGCGATCCGCTGGTGCAACGCGCATTGCAGATGCGCAAGGCCCTGCACGAAGAGATTTGCGAACGCGGCTGGGACGCCCGGCGCGGCGCCTTCGTGCGCGGTTACGGCGAACAAGCGCTCGATGCGAGCGTGCTCCTCATGCCGCTGGTGGGCTTCATGCGCGCCGACGAGCCGCGCATGTCGGCCACCATCGACGCGATTCGCGCGGAGCTGGGCGAAGGCGGCCTGATTCGACGCTGGCGGCGCGGCGCAGACGAAGCGCCCGACGAAGGCACCTTCCTCGCGTGCTCGTGCTGGATGGCAGACTGTCTCTACCTGCGCGGCGACCAGGAAGAGGCCGTCGCCCAGTTCGAGCGCGTGCTCGCCGTTGCCAACGACGTCGGTTTGCTCGCGGAAGAATACGACGTGGGCGCGCAAAGGCTGGCGGGCAATTTTCCGCAGGCGCTGAGTCATCTGGCCGTGGTCAAGACGGCGATGCTGCTGAGCGGATCGGCGAAAGGCCATCGCCGCGCCAGGTGAGTCAGCGCGAGCGCACAGTTGTGCTCATCGCTCGATCGACCACGATGCTTCGCCGTGCACCTGCGCCAGGAGCGGGGAAAGTGCGGTTTCCACAGCGTCGCCGCCGGCATCGCCCATAGCGACCCAAATACGCGCAAGCCGCATGCCCTGGCGCTACGGCGCACGTCGGCGGGTGTGGCACACGTTGTGCGGGACGAAGGGCTCGCGCGCGGGTGGTGTTCAACATGGCCGCCCGTTTTTCCATCCAGACGATGACGAGGAAAGCCAACCATGAAGTCACGACACTATTTCATTTCTGCACTCGCGGGCGTGACGCTTGCCGCATCGGGTCTCGCGCTCGCACAGGGTTCGGGCGGCGGCGGCAGCAGCGGCTCGAGTCCAGGCGCTGCAACCGGCGGCGCGAGCGACGCGTATCCGGCGCAGACTCAGGGTGCCGACCAGAATCCTTCGGGTACCGGCACGACACACAAGTCAACCCATCACAAGAAGCACACGAAGGCGATGTCCAAACCGATGAACGACACGACCAACACCCCAGGCGCGGACGCAAGCAGCGACACCAAGGGGCAATAGAGTCGTCAGGCCGCCCCTGAGCCGCGTGGCGCGCGGTCCTTCCCGAGCGCGCGCCATGCATCTTTTACAGGCGAGCTCAACGGTGGATCGCGCCGCGCAGCCGCGTGACTTCGGCGGCCGCGATGGGCGGGGCGTTGTTGCCCCATGCGCCGCGCACGAAGCTCGCCACCTGGGCGACTTCGCTGTCGGTGAACTGCGTGCGGAACGCGGGCATCTTGCGCGGCGTGCCGCCGTTGCTCGTTTGCGGACTCTGGCTGCCTTCGACGATGAGGCGCAGCACGCTGGTCGCGTCGGACGATAGCGCGAGCGAACTGCCCGCGAGCGGGGGTGCCTTGTCGGGTTTGCCGGCACCGTCGGCGCCGTGGCATCTCGCGCAGTACGAAAGATAGAGGCCGGCGCCAGGACGCTCCGGCGTGCCGGCGTGCAGCGCCGCCATGGTCGAGGCGCGCGCGGCGGCGGAATCGGCATACTGGCCGCTCGCCTCGCGTGCGGGCAGCGACTTCAGATAAGTGGCGATGGCGCGCAGATCGTCGTCGCCAAGGTATTGCGTGCTCGCGCCCACCACGGGCGCCATGGCGCCGAACGCATAGGCGCGATCGTTGTGGCCGTCTCGCAGGAACGCGGCGATGTCGTCGGCGCTCCAGCGGCCCAGGCCGCTGCCGGGGTCGCCCGTGAGATTCGGCGCGTACCAGTGGTCGTTCATGCCGCCCGTGAGGTAGAGCGGGCTGCTTTGCGTGTAGCCCATTTCGTTGTAGGCGGGCCCGCGCGGCGTGTGGCACGCGCCGCAGTGGCCGAGACCTTGCACGAGCCACGCGCCGCGATTCCCCTGTGCGGACTGCGCGGGGTCTGGCTCGAAGCGGCCATGTTGTGCGAACGCGATACGCCAGAACATCATCACCCAGCGCTGGTTGAACGGAAACGGCAGATGCGTTTGCGGCGCGGCATTCGGCACCGGCTTCACGCCATACATGAAGTACTGATAGAGCGCGTTCACGTCGCTCGCCGCCAGCGCCGAAAACGACGGATAGGGCATCGCCGGATAGAGCCGCTTGCCGCCACGCGCTTCGCCGCGCTGCAAGGCCGCGGCGAACTGCGCGGGCGTGTAGTCGCCGATGCCGTGCACGGGGTCGGGCGTGATGTTGCTGGCGTAGATGGGACCGAACGGCGAATTCACGGCGAGGCCGCCCGCGAAAGGCTCACGTTTGGCGGAATCGTGGCACGAGGCGCAATCGCCCGCTTTCGCGAGCTTTTCGCCGAGCGCGATCTGGGCGGCATCGGGCGGCGGTTTCGTGTTCGCGAACGGCTCGTCGCGGTGGCACCCGGCGAGCAGCACGAGGGCGAGCAAAACGCTCGAACAGGCGCGCGCATTCATCGCAATGCCCCGCATAGCCGTTCGAGCGGCAACGCGAACAGCACCGATGTCGTGAACACGAGCGCGATCGTGAATGCCACGGCGACGGCGGCGCTGCTCCACGCGAGAAAGCGGAAGGTGTCGCGCTGCGGCGTGTTGACGGCGGCGCTATCGCGCCACGTGCGCCACGCCAGCAGCGCGCCGGTGAGCGCCAGCGCGAACGCGGCGGCGGAGACGAGCGCAAGCGTCCAGTGCACGACCTGCCAAGGCTCGCCATTGCGTTGCGGCACGCCACCCGCGCAGGCGGTGGCCGCGAGCGTCTGGCAGAACAGCACGTGCGCCGCCCAGATGGCCGGCACGCCAAAAATGCCGTACCACACGGCGATATGCTGCCGGAGCGTGGGCCGGACGCGCGCGGGCACGGGCGCTGGCGGGGCCGGCGGCGCGGGAGCGGCGGATCGCATCATCGGCCTCGCATCCAGTAAGGCGACAGATAGAGCACGGAGAAGATGAAGAGCCACACCACATCGACGAAGTGCCAGTACAGGCCGCCGATCGTGAGCGCCGCATCGCGTCTGCCGTCGAAATAGCCGCGCGCGATCCAGAACGCGAGCGCGGCGAGCATCAGCACGCCCGCCATCACGTGGGCCATGTGAAAGCCCGTAATCGTGAAGTACAGCGAACCATACAGATTCGTCGCGAGCCCATAGGGCCGGTCGTGCCATTCGAAGAACTGGATCGTGACGAACGCGACGCCGAGCGCAATGCCGACGATCATCGACCAGAACGCGGGCCACGAGCGCGCGCGCCGCACGAACGCGCCCGAGAGCCATACGAACACGCTGCTCGCGAGCAGCAGCGCCGTGTTCAGTCCGCTCATGCCGAGCTTGGGCAGGCCTTCGGGCGGCCAGGGCTGCGCGCTCTGCGAAGCGAGATAGAGGTACGAAAAAAGCAGATAGCCGAACAGCGCCGTTTCCGTCACGACGAGCGTGAGCACGCCCCACCAGCCGCCCGCATGTTCGCCGGCGCTGCCAACGGGCAGGGCGAGGGTTTCGTCCTCACTGCGGATCGGGGCCGTCTCGGCGACTTTACCGGGGGGCGTCGTGGCTTGCGGCGCGAACGGCTCGCGCTGACCGAGCGAGCGCCGCGGCCACATCCATGAGAGCAGCGCGAGCCCGCACGCGAGCCCGGCGAGCGCGGTGAACGAGGTCGAATGGAACAGCAGCCCGACGAACACGAGCGTCGAGGCCACGCCCAGCACGAAGGGCGCGTAGGTGTCCTCGGGCATCTTCAGGATCACGTCGGGTTCGCCCCCGAGCGGCGTGACGCCGAGCGCCTCGCGTCCGCGATGGAGCAGGTAGCCGGGGCGCGGTACATTTGCATCGGGCTGCCAGAGCGGGTCTCGCGAGCGCACGCTCGGCAGGATGGCGAAGTTGTACGGAGGCGGCGGCGAGGAGGTCGCCCATTCGAGCCCCGCCGCGTTCCACGGGTTCGCGCTCGCGCGAGCGCCGCGCCGCGCGCTCACGAGCGCATTGCCGATGAACATCGCGATGCCGATGGCGAACACGAACGCGCCGATGCTCGTGAGCAGGTTGGCCGTGTCCCAGCCCATGCCTTCAGGGTAGGTATAGATGCGCCGCGGCATGCCGAGGAGCCCGGAGATATGCATCGGAAAGAAGCCCAGATTGAAGCCGACGAAGGTGACCCAGAAGGTCCACTTGCCGAAGCGCTCGTGCATGAGCCGTCCGGTGAACTTGGGGAACCAGTACGTGAGGCCGCCCAGCACCGGAAAGACGTTGATACCGAGCAGCACGTAGTGGAGGTGGGCCACGACGAAGTAGGTGTCGGTGAGCTGCCAGTCGAGCGGCACGGCGGCCGTCATCACGCCCGAAACGCCGCCCACGGTGAACATCAGCACGAAGCCCGCGAAGTAGTAGAACGGCGTCTTGAACACGGGCTTGCCGGTCCAGATCGTGGCGATCCACGCGAACACGGCAATCGCGCTCGGCACGGAAATCACCATGCTCGCCGCGCCGAAGAAGGCCAGCGCGAGCGGCGGCAGGCCGGTGGCGAACATGTGATGGAGCCACACTTCGAAGCCCACGAGCATGGTCGCGACGGTTGAGAGCGCAACGGCCGCGTAGGCGACGATCGGGCGGCGGCAGAACGTGGGCAGCGCGTCGGACACGATGCCCATGGCGGGCAGCACGACCACATAGACCCACGGGTGCGCGAAGATCCAGAAGAGGTGTTGCCACAGCAGGGGACGCCCGTCGGCGGTGGTGTCGAAGAAGTGTGAGCCCGCGTTGCGGTCGAGCCAGAGCATGAGGAACGCGAGGCTCACGGAGGGCACGGCGAGCAGATTGGCGGCCGAAGCCGTGAGCGTGCCCCAGACGAGAATCGGCAGACGCGCCACCGACATGCCGCTCGCGCGCATGCGCAGGAACGTGATGACGAAGTTCCCCGCGCCCACCGTGGTGGAAATGCCGAGCAGCACCATGCCGAGCGCGTAGACGTCGATGTTCGGCCCAGGGTCGTAGGCGGCCGTGGAAAGCGGCACGTAGTTGAACCAGCCCGCATTGGCGCCCTGTCCCGCGGGAAAGCTCGCGTAGAGCAGAATGCCCGCGCCGAGAAAGACCCAGTATGAGAGCGCGTTCAGGCGCGGGAACGCCATGTCGCGCGAGCCGAGCACGAGCGGCCACAGGTAGTTCGAAAAGCCGCTCAGCACGGGGAGCGCGTAGAGAAAGATCATCGTGACGCCGTGCATCGTGAAGAGCTGGTCGTATTGCTCGGGCGTGAGCAGCGTTTCGTTGGGGCGCGCTAGCTGCGCGCGCATGATGAGCGCCTCCACGCCGCCCAGCACGAGGAACACGAACGCCGTGACGAGGTAGCGGAGGCCGATGGTCTTGTGATCCACCGTGGAGAGCCAGCCGCGCCAGCCGGGGCGGGTTTCCCAGATCTCCTCGAGGCGGCGCAAGGTGGCTTCATCGAGCGGCGCCGTGCCCGTTTCCGGCACGCGCGAGAGGCGCCCGGCACGCGGACGGCGCGGTACCGTCGCGCTGGCGGGACGGTCGGAGGCTGCAGGAGAAGCTGGGATATCGTTCATGTCACTGAAGTGTGTCGAGCCACGCGCCGAGGTCGCTCGCCTCGGCGGGGGTGAGGGCAATGTCGGGCATGAGCGATTCGGGCTTGCGCTGCTGCGCATGCGCGACCCAGTCGAGCCGGTTGACGGACGTGTTGGCGAGCGTGCCGGCGGCGATCAGGCGCCGCGAGGCGAGATGCGTGAGGTCGGGCGCCTGCATGCCGCCCGACTGCGTGCCGCGCACGGCATGGCAGCCGCCGCAGCGCGCGGCGAAAAGCTGCTCGCCGCGCTGCGCCGCGCCGCTTTGCGCGGCGGCGGCCGGCTGCTGTTGCGCCTCGAGCCAGCGCGAGAAATCGGCGGGGGCTTGCGCCACCACTTCCATGGCCATATGCGCGTGCTGTGCCCCGCAAAACTGCGTGCATTGCCCGCGCCATACGCCGGGATGGTCTGCCTCGATCCACTGGTGATTGACCTGGCCCGGGATTGCCTGGGTCTTGCCCGCGAGCGCCGGCACCCAGAACGCGTGCACGACGTCGGCGCTTTGTAGATCGACGCGCACGGGCTCGCCCGTGGGAATGTGGATTTCGTTGGCGGTTTCGAAGCTCGCGCCCGCAGGCGTTCGATAGGTCACTTTCCACCACCAGTCGTAAGCCGTGACGGTCACGGTGAGCGAGGGCTCGCGCGGCGGATCGGCCACGGCGGCCAGCACCCGCAGCATCGCCACGAGCGCGCCCAGCAGCAGCACCGAGGAAATCGCCGTGCCCACCGCAACGATGCGGTTCGCCGTGCGCTCGCCCTGCTCGTCGGCGACGTTGGTTTGTGCCAGCGCTTCGTCTTGCGCCCCGCGACCGCGACGCCTGCGCCGCATCGCCAGATAGAGCAGCAACGCAATGACGATGCACACCCCCACGGACAGCACGGCTAGGCCCCAATCGAGCGCCTGCACCGGACCCGATGCGGGGCCCGCGCTGTGCAGGAAATAGGCGAGCGGGGTCATGAGCGGCGCAGCAGCGTAGGCGTCTGAATGTTTTTCGTGTTTTCGGCATGCGCACCCGGCATGCCCGTGCGCGCCGCTTTGCGCGCGAGCCAGGCATACGGGCTGCGCCATCCCGGCATTCGCGCTACGCGCTTTTGCCGGCGTTTTCAATGGAGATCGAGCATGCAAAGCCCTTACGACCTACCCCGTTTCCCGCACGCCCAAGGAGTGCCCGCCACGCCGCCCGGAAAGAACGACCCCGGCCAGGGCGCGGAACCCGACGAGCGCGAGCCCGGCGCCCCGCAGGCGGAGCCGCACGAATTGCCGGACCTGCCGGAGCCTTCCGAAGTTGGCGAGGATGGCTAACGAACCGAACGCGGAGCCGGCGCGCAATGAAAGACGCGCCGCATGCGCGGCGCGCCGGATCACTTATGGTTCTTCTTCGGAATCTTCGCGCCGGACTTGCGCGCCTGGTTTAGCGCGATGGCGACGGCCTGCTTCTGCGACTTGCCTTGCTTCACTTCCGTCTTGACGGTCTTCGAGATCGCTTCGCGAGTTTTTCCCTTGCTGAGTGGCATGACGGCCTCCTTTTGAAAAACCTCTGTCTCCACGCACGACGCGTGCCCGCGCGACGATCGTCAAAGCTCCCCGCGCGCGGCCAGCGCCCGGATGCGGTCGGCGGTGCGGCACGCAACGGCCTGGATGGTGAGCGACGGGTTCACGCCGCCCACGGTCGGAAACACGGAGCCGTCGCAGATCCACAAATTCGGAATGTCCCACGAGCGGCAGTCCGCATTCACAACGCTCGTTCGCGCGTCGCTGCCCATGCGCGCGGTGCCGTTCAGGTGGCAGGTGTCGTCGTCCTGGGTCCAGATGTCGCGCGCGCCCGCCGCGGCTAGCGCGCGGCTCATATAGTCCAGCGCGTGCCTCACGAGCCGGCGGTCGTTATCGCACATCGACCACGTGACGCGCGCCACGGGCAGGCCGAGCGCGTCTTTCTCGTCGGCGAGCGTCACGCGGTTGCGTTCCTGCGGCAGCGTCTCGCCCACGATCTTGAGGCCCGCCTGATGGTTGTACTTCGCCATCTCGCGCATGAGCGCGTCGCCCCACAGGCCGCGGCTCGTCTGCGTCGCCGCCCAGACCAGCGGCAGCGGGCCCTGGCTCATGTAGCAGTAGCCGCCGTGAAAGTCCTTGCCTTCGTCCTGATAGTTCCAGTGCTCGGTGAGCGCCAGCGAAGGCGGTCCCTTGTACCAGCGGATCTCGTCCTCGAATGCGCCCCACGCGGCCTGGTTCGCCTGCACCATGAGGTTCTTGCCGACGAGTCCCGAGCGGTTCGCGAGGCCTTCGGGAAAGCGACCGTTCGCGGAGAGCAGCAGCAGGCGCGGCGTTTCGATGGCGTAGCCCGCCACGACCACGTTGCGCGCGCGCTGGAAATGCCAGCGCCCCTCGCGATGAAAATGCACGCCGGCGGCGCGTCCCCGCGCGTCGGTTTCGATGCGGCCCACCATCGCGAGATCGCGGATCTCCGCGCCCGCGCGCACGGCGCGCGGAATCCACGTGACGAGTGCGCTCTGCTTGGCGTTGGTCGCGCAGCCCGACACGCAAAAGCCGCGATAAACGCACTGGTGCGCGTCGCCGCGCGGCGCGGAGAGTGTCGCGAGCGGCGTGGGCGCCCAGGGAATGCCGAGCGCCTCGCAGCCGCGCACTAGCACGAGGCCCGCGCCGTTGATTTCATGCGCGCGATACGGGTAGCGCGGGCGTTTGGGTCCCCACGGATAGTTCACCGGGCCGGAGATGCCGAGCGCCTGCTCGACCTCCGTGTAGTAGCGCCACATCTCGCGCCAGTCGAGCGGCCAATCCACCCCGTAGCCGAGTTTCGTGCGCGATTGAAACCATTCGGGCCGAAAGCGCAGCGAGACCATGGCGAAGTGCACGGTGCTGCCGCCCACCGCACGGCCGCTGTTGTTGCTGCCCAGCTGCAAGGGGTTTTCGCCGTCGCAGATGCGTTCGTCGGTCCAGTAGAGTTTGGCCTGGTGGGTCTCGTCGGAGGCGAATTCTTCGAGCGGCCGCCACCATGCGCCCGCGTCGAACGCCACCACGCGAAAGCCCGCCTCGGCGAGCCGGCAGGCGAGCGTCGCGCCCCCCGCGCCCGTTCCGACGATGGCGAAATCGACCGGATCGTCAAGCGCGTATTCGCGCATGGGCATCCAGCCGCCGCGACGGAACACGTCGGGTGCGCGGCCGTGCTTGCCGCGCGGCGCTTCGTTGGCGTCGGTCAAGTCGGCGAGATCAGCGCACACGCTGGTTCTCCCTGCGGGCGGCCTCGTGCGCCTCGTCGCTCTCGTCGGCGGCTTCGACGGCTTCCCACGGATCGCGCCGGTTCGTATAAAGGCGCACGTAACCGCGCGGATTCGCCGGGCCGCCAAAGCCCATTGCACTCCACGCGAGCGGGGCTGAAGGCGTCCAACGAGGAACTGCAGGCGATCAACGAGGAACTGCGCTCGGCCACCGAGGAACTCGAAACCAGCAAGGAAGAGCTGCAGTCGATCAACGAGGAACTCACCACCGTCAATGCGGAGCTGAAGTCGAAGGTCGAAGAGACCAGCAAGATCAACGACGACTTGCAGAACCTGATCGCGGCGAACGACATCGGCACGATCTTCGTGGACCGCAACATCTGCATCAAGCGCTACACGCCGCGTGCGACCGACGTGTTCAGCATCATTCCCTCGGATATCGGCCGTTCGCTGCTCGACATCACGCACCGGCTCGAATACGACAAGCTCGCCGACGACGCCGCCGAAGCCTTCGACTCGCTGCGCCTGATCGAGCGCGAACTGAAGAGCAACGACGGGCGCTGGTATCTCGCTCGCTTCGTGCCGTACCGCACAACCGAAGACCGCATCGACGGCGCGGTGCTCTCGTTCATCGACATCACCGGGCGCCGCCAGGCCGAAGACCAGCTGCGCGAAGGCGAGCGGCGCATGCGCATCGTCGCCGAGGGCACGAAGGACTACGCAATCATCACGTTCGACGACGAAGGCTACATCACGAGCTGGAACGCGGGCGCGGAACGCATTTTCGGTTATACGGAGGCCGAAATGATCGGCGAGTCCGCCGATCTGCTCTCGACCGAAGAAGACCGCGTGAACAAGGTCGCCGACCGCGAGTTCGCGCTGGCGCGCCAGCATGGCCGCACCGACGAGGAACGCTGGCACCTGCGCAAGGACGGCACGCGCTTTTTCGCGAGCGGCGTGCTTTCGCGCCTCGACGAAGCGGGCGTGAGCGGCTTTGCCAAGATCGCGCGCGACCTGGGCGAACTCGTGCCCGCGGACGCGGACGTGCGCGACACCACGCTCGAACAGGTGCGCGACGCCGGCGAGCGCGACGGGCAGCGGCGCCAGGACGAATTTCTCGCCGTGGTGTCGCACGAACTCAAGCATCCGCTCAACCTCATCTCGGCTAGCGCCGAACTGATTGCGCGGGCGCCGGAAACGCGCCAGAGCCTGAACCTCACGCGCGCCGCGGACACGATCCGGCGCACCGTGGTCGGCCAGGCGCAGATCATCGACGACCTGCTGGACATCTCGCGCGTGCGCACCGGCAAGCTCTCGGTCATGCGCTCGGCGGTGGACATGCGCGAGATCGTGCAGCGCGTTTGCCACGCCGTGCAGTTCGACGCGCAGCAGCGCGGCATTGTGCTCAACGTCTCGATCACCGAGACGCCAGTGATCCTGCACGCCGATTTCACGCGCATCGAGCAGATTGTCTGGAACCTCATCAGCAATGCGATGAAGTTTACCAATCGCGGTTCGGTGAGCGTCTCGCTGGGGGTCGCCGAAGACGAAGCCGTGCTGCGCGTGGAGGACACCGGCACCGGCATTGAACCGGTGCTCCTGCCGCATATCTTCGACATGTACAAGCAAAGCCGCCAGTCCGCCGCGCGGCGCTCGGGTCTCGGCATTGGGCTTGCGCTCGTGCGGGAACTCGTGACGATCCATGGCGGCAGCGTGCGCGCGGAGTCGGCAGGCCTCGGCCACGGCGCGACGTTCACGGTGACGATGCCGATGCAGCGTTCGTTCGCGCATGCGCAAAGCCGCGACGGCGCGGCCGTGGCTTCGCTGGATGGGCTTCGTATCCTGATGGTCGACGACGACGCCACCACGGTCGAAACCTTCAGGCTGCTGCTGGAGAGCGAGGGCGCGAATGTGCAGACGGCCACGAGCGGCGAGGAAGCGCTGACGCTGCTCAACGGCAACGCGCCGGATCTCGTGCTGTCCGATCTCGGCATGCCGGGCATGGACGGGTACGAGTTCATCGGCAAGCTGCGTGCGCAGCCCGCGCTCGAATCGGTGATCTGCATTGCGCTGAGCGGCTTTGGCCAGGAGGCCGATGTGGAGCAGTCCGAACAGGCGGGTTTCGACGCGCACCTCAAGAAGCCAGTGATGCTCGAAGACCTGCTGGCGACTTTCGCGCGCTTGCGACGCTAGTTCGCGCACCTTTGGGCGAGTACGGGAGCCACGTGTGCAACGGACGTTTTTCTACATCAACGGCGCAAGCGACGGCGAGTTTCCCGAGCGGGAACTGATCCAGCTCGACAAGGCGGGCTACACGGTGGCGCTCAGCCGCGTGGCCATGGACACGGTGGCGCCCTATGTGGCTGCCGCAGAGCGGCCCGGGTTGACGAGGCTGCTCGGACGCATCGATCCCGAGGACGAACTCGTCGTCCTGCAGCTTTCCGCCCTGGGCTGCAACGCGCGCGACGTGCTCGGCACGCTGCTCAACTGCCGCAAGGGAAAGATCGGCGTGCGCTGTGTGGAACTGGGCGGCGTCGATCTCACGGGGCGCCCGGAGCCACAAGCGGTGAAGATGCTGCGCGCCGTGGTGCGCATGGAGGCGGCCACGCGCAGCGAACGCAGCCGCAACGGCCTGAGGGCCGCGCAGCGCAGCGGGCGCCCCACGGGCAGGCCCGCGTCGCTCTCTGCGCACGACCGTGCGCGCGTGATGAGTTCGCTGGGCAGCGGGCTTTCGGTGAGCGAAGTGGCGCGTCGCTTCGGCACTTCGCGGCAGACGGTCCTGCGCATACGCGCCGCCGCGGGAACGCTCGATCTCAAGTGACCAGCGTATAAGGGTCGGCTTCCAGCGCGACGCCGGCACCACGTATCACCTGCATGTAAGCGAACGTGTCGCCAACCGCAGCGCTGGCTTGCTCCGCGAGACTGCGCACATCCACCGATTTTTCGGCGCTGGCCATCATGGATTCGAGCGCGGCCGATTCCGCGAAGCCGTGCGCGGCCGCCGCACTGAGCACCGCATCGAGAATACGCCGGGCCGCCGCGCGGGCATCGACCGATGCGAGCGGGGCGCGGTAGGCGAGAAAGCCTGCCATCAACAGAAAGTCCGCTGGGCTGATACGGTGGCCATTGCCAACCGGCACGCCTTCCGGCATGTCGTGATATCGCGACATACTTCGCCTCCCGCGTTGGAGCGCTGTGAATGCTGCTGCGGCTGCCAAAAAATATAGTACAGAAAGCATCGCTCATGCCGACGAATGCGGTTGTTCTGCAGTGTTCCAACCGGCGGCCGCCTTGTTAAGTGGGGGTTTCGATAAGTGGTACAGACATTTTTTCGACGTGCCGCGGCAGCAAGTCGTAGTATTCTTGACCCGGGCAAAGCTGCCATCCAGCAAAGTGTCATGTTTTTGTAGGCTTCGAGACAAATTCACGATTTTTCTCCGAGGGCATTCATGAAAACGCTGTTTCTGCAGGCACCTTCCTATGAAGGCTTCGATGGCGGCGCGGGCTCGCGCTTTCAAACGAAGCGCGAAATCCGCTCGTTCTGGTATCCCACGTGGCTCGTTCAGCCCGCCGCGCTGGTCGAAGGCAGCCGCGTGGTAGATGCCCCCGCAGACGACCTGACGCTCGAAGCGACCCTGGATATTGCACAGGAATACGAACTCATTATCATTCACACGAGTTCGCCCTCGTTCCAGAGCGACATACAGTTCGCCGAGCATCTGAAGCGGCGCAAGAGCACTATCCTCATCGGCATGATTGGCGCCAAGGTGGCGGTCGATCCGCATGGTTCGCTGACCGCGAGCAACGCGCTCGATTTCGTGTGCCGAGAAGAATTCGATTTCACCTGTCTCGAGATCTCCCAGGGCCGGCCGTTCGAATCGATCCTGGGTCTGAGCTATCGCCTGCCCGACGGCGGCATCATGCACAACGACGCCCGGCCGATCCTCGAAGACATGGATCAGCTTCCCTTCGTCTCGCCGATCTACAAGCGTGACCTCACGCCCGAGCATTATTTCAGCGGCTATCTCAAGCATCCGTATCTGTCGCTCTACACGGGGCGCGGCTGCAAATCGCGCTGCACGTTCTGCCTCTGGCCGCATACGGTGGGCGGCCATCGTTATCGCACGCGCTCGGTCGAGCACGTGCTGGAAGAGGTGAAATGGATTCGGGACAACATGCCCGAAATCAAGGAGATCATGTTCGACGACGACACGTTCACGGATCTCAGGCCGCGCGCCGAAGAGATCGCGCGCGGGCTTGGCAAGCTGGGCGTGACATGGTCGTGCAACGCGAAGGCGAACGTGCCGTACTCGACGCTCAAGGTGATGAAGGACAACGGCTTGCGGCTGTTGCTCGTGGGCTTCGAATCCGGTGACGACCAGATTCTCGTGAACGTCAAAAAGGGCGTACGCACTGACTTCGCGCGCCAGTTCAGCGAGGACTGCCGCAAGCTCGGCATCAAGATTCATGGGACCTTCATCCTCGGCCTGCCGGGCGAGACGCACGAAACGATCCAGAAGACCATTCAGTACGCGAAAGAGATCAATCCCCATACCATTCAGGTCTCGCTCGCCGCGCCTTATCCCGGCACGGTGCTGCATAAGCAGGCAGTCGAAAATGGCTGGCTGAACGATACCAAGGTCATCACGCTCATCAATTCCGCCGGCACCCAGGCCTCCACGATCGGCTATCCGCATCTGTCGCGCGAAGAGATCTACCTTGGCGTCGAGGAGTTCTACAAGCGCTTCTATTTCCGGCCGTCGAAGATCTGGGAAATCGTCCGCGAGATGCTGGTGAGCTGGGAAATGATGAAGCGGCGCCTGCAGGAAGGCGCAGAGTTCTTTAAATATCTGCGGGCGCGCAAGGTCTGAAGCAGCGAGCGTCCCCTCCAGAGAAAACGCCCGGGATTTTCCGGGCGTTTTTTTGTCACTCGCCTGTCACGATGTAGCAGAATGGTTGCTCGGGCGCGCGGTGCGGACATGTCCGTAATGCAATCGTTACGAACGCCGAGCGGCGTTTAACATTTTCGCCGCCCGTGCCTAGAATGGCTCAGCCTTATCACATACGCGATAACTCATAGCTTCGTCGGGCCACTGGAGGAGACCGCAATGGCACCGAAAAGCAGGTCGCCCGCCATCGCCGATATCGACGCGCGGCCGTCTCGCGCGCCCGACCATGCGCGCGAGAATCAGGCGCTTCTCGCTCTGGTCACCGCGCAACTCGACTCGCGCGAAGTGTTGTTGCAGAGAATTGCAGACTTTGCGATGCGCCTTTGCGGCGCCCAATCGGCCGGCATCAGTTTGCTGGAGCACGAAGGCGAAGAGCGCTACTTTCGCTGGCACAGCGTGGCCGGCGAATTCGCGAACCTGTGCGGCACCCGGATCCACTGGCGCGACTGTCCGT
Organism: Paraburkholderia sp. CNPSo 3272; assembly: GCF_024206495.1. Classification (GTDB taxonomy): domain Bacteria; phylum Pseudomonadota; class Gammaproteobacteria; order Burkholderiales; family Burkholderiaceae; genus Paraburkholderia. Next base: position 92,127 of record NZ_JAMBPQ010000023.1, read on the forward strand.
GCGCCGTCGTGTTCGAAGCCGGCAAGCCGCTGCTTTTCACCGCATTGAGCGACGATTTTCCGGTTCTCGCACCGGCATGCGCCGTCGTTCAGGAGGCGCTCATCCTGCCCATCGTTTCGAAAGGGCGGCAACTGGGTGCGATCTGGGCCGCCTCGCTCGAAGAATGTTCGCGCTTCACTCGCGAAGACCAGCGGGTGCTCAGCGCGTTTGCCGCCGTGGCCGGCTCCGCGCTCGATCTGGTCGAGGCGCGCGACCATAGCCGCATGCAGACGCAGCGCTATTCGGAAGTGATCGCCGTGCTCGCGCATGAGTTCCGCAACCCGCTCGCGCCGCTCGAAAACGCGTTCCAGGCGCTCCAGATGATTTGCGAAGACCGCCCGCTGCAGCGCGAATACTTCGCGGTCGCGCAGCGCCAGATCGCCCAGCTCAAACGTCTGATGGACGAACTGCAGGATGCGTCGCGCCTCGATCATGACAAGCTTTGCGTCGATCCCACCGATGCGTCGTTGAACGAAATTCTTTCCGACGCGCTCGCCTCCATCCGCGAGCGGGCGCAGGCGCGCAGGCATACGCTGAGCGTGCATCGGCCTGGCGGCGACCTGCGGCTGTTTGCCGACCCGACGCGGCTCACGCAGGTGATCGTGAACCTGCTTTCCAACGCCGTGCGCTATACGCCCGACGGCGGCGAGATCGCGATCGTCGTCGAACAAAAGGGCGCCGGCGACGCGCGCTGCGTCGAGATCTCGATTCGCGACAACGGCATTGGGATCGACCCGTCCGTGCTCTCGCGCATTTTCGAGCCGTTTGCGCAATTCGCGGGCAAGAGTGCGCGGCTGGAAGGTGGGCTCGGCATCGGGCTTCCCATCGCGCAGCGGCTCGCGCAGCTGCATGGCGGCGAGATTCTCGTAACGAGCGAGGGAATCGGACGCGGCACGCTGGCGCGCCTCTCGATTCCCGTGCGAACGGCCAGCGCCGAAGCCGTTAAGCCGCTCGCCGCAGTGCTGGCGGGCAACGGCCCGGCGCGGGTGCTCATCGTCGACGACAATGCGGACGCGCGTTTCGCACTCGGCGCGTTGCTCGAGCTGGAGGGGCACGACGTCAGGACGGCGGGCGACGGCACGAGCGCGCTGAGTGTGCTGAGGCAATGGAAGCCGCATCTCGCGCTCGTTGACATTGGCATGCCGGGCATGAACGGCTACGAACTGGCGGAGCGCTTGCGCGCCATGCCGGATCACGCCAACGTGATGCTGGTCGCGCTGAGCGGGCATGTTTCGGACAGCGACCGCGCGGCGGCGCTGGCGGCCGGCTTCCATGCGCATCTCGCGAAGCCCGCCGATATCGGACGGTTGCGCGCGATGCTCGCGACCTGCGCGCAAGACGACAGGCGCGTGGCTGGTTAGCGCAAGTGCGAAGAGTGGATGCCGTTGTGGTGGTGCAGGTTGCGCAACAGGCTGGCGCGGCGCCGTTCGCGGCGATAGTGCGCGATTACCGCTGTGGCCGCGATCACCAGAACCATGACGCCGACGGCGGTTCCCCACTGTAATGCATCCATGTCTGCCTCCTTGTCGCGTCAGGACCGTCGCGTCGAGGCGAACGGGGTTCAAGCGTAGTGCGGCTGGCAGGTGCGTTCCGCGGCAAGCACCGGGAGAACAACGCGACGCACACGAAAGGGTGGCGCTGGTCGCGGACGCAAGAAAAGATTAGCCGATTGCGATGCGCAATTGAACCGCGCGGGCCTGTACGGATGCCAGCCATTGTGGACGCCCCGCATTCGCCGAACTGGCACTCGTGGGAGCGCTTTTCGGTTCCTCGGAGAAGTATGGGGCCTGCCTGGAGCGGGCCGGTTCCGCATGACGATTCGAACCCGGTTGCGATTGCAATTGCGCTTGCCTCGGCGCGATTACTCCAGATCGCGTGTTTCAAGCTCCACGGACTGGCCCCCGTTTTTCTCCAGCGCGTGCCGCGCGGCCAGTTCGATGCTCGGGCGGTTTGCCTCGAAGGCGCTCAATAGCGCATGCGCCGATGTGCCCGTGTTGCCGAAGCGGTCATTCAGCGCGTCGAGTGACACGCTGCACCATACCGGGCGGTTGTCCACGTTGGCTTCGAACGCTACGCGTGCGGCGGCCACGGCGTGACGACGACTCGTGAATTCGATTCTCATCCTGGTCCTCCGTGAGTTCCATGGTTAAAGGGTAGAGCCTGGCTCAGCCCATGGTGAGCTCTTTTTGCGCTTCTTTTCGCGCTATTTGGCCTGAGCGTCACTGGCGGGGTCGCTGCGCATCATCGGGTCGTGCGTGGCGGGCCCCTTGGGCTTTTTCACCGGCATGTTGTCGGGGTTGGTCGGGTTGGATTCGCCTGCCGTACCGGGCACGGCTGGCGGCGGCTTCGCCATCGGTGGCGCAGGCGGTTGAGCGGGCGTTTGAGTCTGGGCGTCGGCGCGGATCGAGGCGGCGGCGAGCGCCACGCAGGCGATCGCGCCCCAGACGGGAACATACGGTGGCTTCATGGTTGCTCCGTTGCTTTCATCTTCATGTTCTTGCAGAGCTTCGCGAATCGCGTGCCCGCCAGCGTGGACATACGGCCCGCGGTGTCAGTGAAGCAACGTCGATGTGTCGACGTCGGCGAGTTGTGTTGTTCCAGTTTGTCGCGGCGTGTGTCGCACGCGCCGTATCGTCGCGCTGTGTGCGATCCAGATGGCCAGCGCGACGATGGACAGACGTGCGCGGCGAAGAAACTGACTGCGACTAGTGGAAGTGTCGGCTTAACGCGGATGTGTTGTCATTTCTTTCTTCCGAAGGAGGGTCTTTCGCATCGCGCGTGCCCGCCTGGCGTCTCATGCGCGCCGCTTAAACCCCGGCCATGCCAGGGTTTTGCCAGGGGCTCTAGAATGAGGTCGTGAGTGTAAAGGAGACCGTAATAACGTCATGGATACACAAGCGAAAACATTCGAGGAACTGCTGCGGCGGGAATATCGGCACGGCTTCGTTTCAGATGTGCAGTCGGACACGTTGCCGCGTGGTTTGTCCGAAGACGTGATCCGTCTTATCTCGGCGCGCAAGCAGGAGCCGGACTTCATGCTCGAATGGCGGCTCGCCGCCTACCGGCATTGGCTCACAATGACCGAGCCGCATTGGGCGAGCATCGAACATCCGCCCATCGACTTCCAGGACATCGCCTACTACTCGGCGCCGCATACGCAGGCGAACCGTCCGAAGAGCCTCGCCGAAGTCGATCCGGAACTACTGCGCACCTACGAAAAGCTCGGCGTGCCGCTGCAGGAGCGCGAGATGCTCGCGGGGGTGGCCGTTGACGCGGTATTCGACAGCGTGTCCGTCGCCACGACGTTCCGCCGGCAGCTGGGCGAGCTTGGCATCGTCTTTTGCTCGTTTTCGGAGGCAGTGCGCGACCATCCGGACCTCGTGCGCCAGTATCTCGGCTCGGTCGTGCCTTACACCGACAACTTCTTTGCGACGCTCAATTCCGCCGTGTTCAGCGATGGCTCGTTCTGTTATATCCCGCCGGGCGTGCGCTGCCCGATGGAGTTGTCCACGTACTTCCGCATTAACGCGCGTAACACGGGCCAGTTCGAGCGCACGCTCATCGTGGCCGACAAGGGCGCTTACGTGAGCTACCTGGAAGGCTGCACCGCGCCGATGCGCGACGAAAACCAGCTGCATGCCGCAGTGGTGGAACTCGTTGCGCTGGAAGGCGCGCAAATCCGTTATTCGACGGTGCAGAACTGGTACCCGGGCGACGCGCGGGGGCGCGGCGGCATCTACAACTTCGTGACGAAGCGCGGCGACTGCCGCGAGGCCAATGCCCGGATTTCGTGGACCCAGGTCGAAACCGGCTCCGCCATTACGTGGAAATATCCGAGCGTGATCTTGCAGGGCGACAACTCGATCGGCGAGTTCTATTCGGCGGCGCTCACCAACCACTATCAGCAGGCCGATACCGGTACGAAGATGGTGCATATCGGGCGCAATACGCGCAGCACGATCCTCTCGAAGGGGATATCGGCGGGCCGCGGCAAGAACGCTTATCGCGGGCTCGTGAAAATGGCGCGCTCGGCCGAGAACGCGCGCAACTACACCCAGTGCGATTCACTGCTGCTCGGCGATCGCTGCAGCGCCTTCACGTTTCCGTATATCGAGGTGAAGAATCCCAGCGCGAAAGTCGAACACGAAGCTTCCACGTCGAGGATAGGCGAAGACCAGTTGTTCTATTGCCGCCAGCGCGGGCTCAGTGAGGAGGACGCAGTGTCGATGATCGTCAACGGCTTTTGCAAGGACGTGCTCAAGGAATTGCCGATGGAATTCGCCGTGGAAGCGCAGAAGCTGCTTGGCGTGAGCCTGGAAGGCAGCGTAGGTTGAGAGGGAGAAAAGAATGCTGGAAATCCGCAATCTGAATGTCGAAGTGGAAAGCAAGCCGATTCTGCGCGGGGTGGATTTGCGCGTGAATGCGGGCGAGGTTCACGCGATCATGGGGCCGAACGGCTCCGGCAAAAGCACACTCGCCCATGTGCTGGCGGGGCGCGAGCAATACGTGGTCACGGGGGGCAGCGTGCAGTACGACGGCTGCGACCTGCTCGCGCTTGCGCCCGACGAGCGCGCGCGCCGCGGGCTCTTTCTCGCGTTTCAGTATCCGGTGGAAATACCGGGTGTGAGCAATATCTATCTGCTCAAGGCCGCGCTCAACGCGCAGCGCAAGCATCGTGGCGAGGCGGAACTCGACGCCATGGACTTTCTCGCGCTGGTAAAGGAGAAAATGGCGGCCATGGAGATGAAGGAAGACCTGCTCTACCGGGGCGTGAACGAAGGGTTTTCGGGCGGCGAGAAAAAGCGCAACGAGGTGCTGCAGATGACGGTGCTCGAGCCGCGTCTCGCCATTCTCGACGAGACCGACTCCGGGCTCGATATCGACGCGTTGCAACTCGTCGCCCGTGGTGTGAACCAGATGCGCAGCGCGGACCGGGCCATCGTGCTCGTGACGCATTACCAGCGCCTGCTCGACTACATCGTGCCGGACCAGGTGCACGTCCTTTCGCAGGGGCGCATCGTGCGCTCGGGTTCGCATGAGCTTGCGCTTGAACTGGAGCGCAAGGGTTATGGCTGGCTCGGCGGGCAGGACAGCGACGGACCGGCAGCAGGGCAAGGCGCCGACACGCAACACTCGGCAGCCGCCAGGGAGCAACGATGAGCGAATCAACGCGCGAGCATTACCGCGACGCCTTCCGCACGATGGCTGGGACGCTGGCGGGCGTCGAGCTGCCGTGGTTGCGCAAGGCGAGACGGCACGCGTTCGACCGCTTCGAGACGCTGGGCTTTCCCGGCACGCAACTCGAAGCGTGGAAATACACCAATGTGATGCCCATTGCGAAGCCGCATTGGCATTTCATGCCTTCGGACGGCGAGCAAACCGACTATGCCCGCCTGATCGAGGACCTCGTGCCCGCGGATGCGGGCGGCCGTATCGTGTTCGTGAACGGCCGCCACGTGCCGAAGCTCTCGTCCTTGCCGCCTTTGCCGGAAGGCGCGTTCGTCGGCACGCTCGCGCAGGCAATGCGCAGGATTCCTGAGCGGGTGGAATCCATCATGGCGCGGCGAGCGCCCGAGGACGGCTTCGCGGCGCTCAACGGCGCGTTTCGCAGCGACGGCTACGTGGTCGTTCTGCCACCGGGCTGCGCGCTGGACTGGCCGCTGCACGTGCTGTTCTTCAGCAGCGAGGCCGCGCTCGCCATGCATCCGTTTAACGCGGTGGTGGCGGAGCGGGGGGCGCGGTGCTCGATCGTCGAGCAGTTCGCGGGCATTACCGACGAAGCCTACTTCGTCAACACCGCCACGGAAATCGTCGCCGACGAAGAGACCGACGTTCAGCATTGCCGCATCCAGCAGGAGGCCCGCAGCGCGTTTCATATCGCGCACGTGGGCGTTTCGCAGCGGCGCGCGAGCCACTTCACCTCGCACTCGTTTGCGTTCGGCGGCGCATTGTCGCGCACGCAGATCGATACGCGCCTCGATGCGCAAGACGCGCAAGTCGACCTGAACGGCCTGTATTTCGTCAGCGCGCGCCAGCATGTGGATCATCACACGCGGATCGACCATGCGATGCCGCGCGGCACGAGCCGGGAATACTATCGCGGCGTGCTCGACGGCGCTTCACATGCGGTGTTCGATGGCCGCGTGATCGTGCACCAGGACGCGCAGCAGACCAACGCGCATCAAGGCAACGACAATCTGCTCCTCTCGCGCAACGCCGAGATCGACACGAAGCCGCAACTGGAGATTCACGCCGACGACGTGAAGTGCACGCACGGCGCGACCGTCGGCCAGCTCGACGAGAGCCCGCTCTTTTATCTGCGCTCGCGTGGCATAGACGAGCGCATGGCGCGCGCGTTACTCGTCTGGTCATTCGCGCGCGTGAGCGTGGATCGCGTGGAAAGCGCCGCGCTGCGCAGCCGGCTCACGCAACAACTGCTCGCGCGCCTGCCCGGCGGCGAGTACCTGCGGGGACTGTCATGAATCTACTAGAACCGGTGGGCATTCCCGACACCGAAGCGGTGATGGGCTGGCGCAGCGACTTTCCGATTCTGCGGGAAAGCGTGCACGGCAAGCCGCTCGTATACCTCGATAACGCGGCGACCACGCAGAAGCCCGCGAGCGTGATCGCGGCAGAGCAAGCCTATTACGAGCACGACAATGCCAACGTGCATCGCGGCGTTCATTTGCTGTCGCAGCGCGCGACCGATGCCTACGAGGGCGCCCGCGCGCGCATTGCGCGTTTCATTGGCGCGGCGCACGAGAAGGAGATCGTCTACACGCGCGGCACCACGGAAGCGATCAATCTGGTGGCGCAAAGCTACGCGCGGCCGCGCCTTCAGCCCGGCGACGAAGTGCTCATTACCGCGATGGAGCATCATTCGAACATCGTGCCGTGGCAACTCGTCTGCGCGCAGACGGGCGCGCTACTGAAGGTGACGCCAATCGACGACGACGGCACGCTAGACCTCGACGTCTACGAGCGCCTGCTCGGCCCGCGCACGCGCATGGCGGCGGTGTCGCATGCGTCGAACGCGCTGGGCACCGTCAATCCGCTTGCGCAGATGATCGAGCTTGCGCATGCGCGCGGCGTGCCGGTGCTGGTCGATGGCGCGCAGGCGATCGCGCATCTTCCCGTGGACGTGGCCGCGCTCGATTGCGACTTCTATGCGTTCTCGGGTCACAAGATCTACGGCCCGACCGGCATTGGCGCGCTGTACGCGAAAGCCGCCCTGCTCGACGCCATGCCGCCCTGGCAGGGCGGCGGCGACATGATCCGCTCCGTGACGTTCGAGAAGACCGAGTACAACGTGATTCCGTGGCGCTTCGAAGCGGGCACGCCGAATATTGCCGGCGCAATCGGGCTCGGCGCGGCGCTGGACTACGTGAGCGTGATCGGCCTGGAAGTGGCGCAGCGGCACGAAGCCGATCTGCTCGCTTATGCCAACGCGGCATTGCGTGCGATGCCGAATGTGAGAATAATTGGCATGGCGAAGCAAAAGCTGGGCATCGTCTCGTTCGTCATGGAGAACGCGCACGCTCACGACATCGGCACGATACTGGATCAGTGCGGCGTGGCCGTGCGCACGGGCCATCATTGCGCGATGCCGGTGATGGAGCGCTATGGCGTGCCGGCCACCGTGCGCGCCTCGTTTGCGCTGTACAACACGCGCGCCGAAGTCGACGCGCTGCTGGACGGCCTAGCGCGCGTAGAGGAGGTGTTTCCGCTATGAGCGACTTGCGCGACCTGTACCAGGAAACGATCTTCGACCACTATCGGCGGCCGCGGAACTGTCACACTGTGCCCGGTGCGACGCATAGCGCCGAAGGCTACAACCCGTTGTGCGGTGACCGCGTCACGTTGTATCTGCGTATCGAGGACGGCGTAGTCAAGGACGCCGGCTTCGAGGGCGCGGGGTGCGCGATTGCGACGGCTTCGGCCTCGTTGATGACCGAAGCGCTCAAGGGGCGCACGCAGGCGGAGGTCGAGGCGCTGTTCGAACGCTTTCACGCCATGGCGACGGCGCCTTCGGACCGCCCGGCCTCGGCCGAAGGACTAGGCAAGCTCGCGGTGCTCGCCGGCGTGCGCGAATTTCCGGCGCGCATCAAGTGCGCGACGCTGGCGTGGCACACGCTGCACGCCGCGTTGCGCGACGAGCGCGGGACCGTTTCGACGGAATGAGGCTGCGTGTGCCTGGAGGCATATGACGATGAATACGCAAGTGGCGAGCAACGACCTGCGCGAACGCGTGATCGATGCGCTGCGCTCGGTGTTCGATCCGGAGATACCGGTGAACATATACGACCTGGGGCTCGTTTATCAGCTGGACGTGGACGCCGAAACGGGGCGCGTGACGATCCGCATGACGCTGACCGCGCCGGGCTGCCCGGTCGCGCAAACTTTCCCTGGCACGGTCGAAGAATACGTGAACGAGGTGGAAGGCGTGAGCGCGACCAACGTGGAGCTGGTCTGGGAGCCCCCGTGGACGAGAGCGCGCATGTCCGAAGCGGCGCTGCTGCAACTGGGGATGCTCTGACATGGCCGACTGGGTGGACGTGGCTCCATACGCCGACTTTCAACCGGGTGCCGTGCTCAGCGTCGATGTTGACGGTACGCCGGTCGCCGTATTCAATCTCGATGGGACCTGCTATGCGATCGAGGACACTTGTCCGCACGATGGCGGCGCGCTCACGGGAGGCGACGTAGAGGGCGACGAGGTGATTTGCCCGCGCCATGGCGCCCGGTTTTGCATCAAGACGGGGAAAGTCCTCGCGCCGCCCGCGTATGAGGACGTCGCGGTGTTCGCGGTGCGCGTGGAAGCGGGCATGGTGCAGGTGCGCGATACACGCTGGGACGAGGGCTTTTCCTGAGCGCGGGGCTCGCGCCAACGCCGCACGTCTTACGTGCGCTGCAGTCGTTGCTGCGTCCGGTTGAGCACGCGTTGCAACTATCGAGAGGCATTCATGAAGGCACTGTTCCATCTCGCGGCGGCGGCCGCCGCAGGCACGCTCGTGATGTTCTATCTGGACCCGGTTTCCGGTCCGCGTCGCCGCGCGAAACTGCGCACCCCGCCGTTTTCGCGGCCTGGCGGCCGGATGAACGCTCACAGCCAGGGGGCTGCGCCTGGCGTCGACGGGGAGCTGGCAGGCCCGGGCGGCGGCATTGGCACCGCGCCGTAGCGCGTCAAGGCGAGCGTCTTGCGCAAGGGCGGCGGTGCAGTGCAAACCTGCAGTGCAAACCAATTGCTGAAGGAGTCCGCCATGTCCGCGCTTTTACCCGACCTCAATCATCGTGTTGCGCTCGTGACCGGCGGCTCGCGCGGAATCGGACGCGCCATTGCGGTGGCGCTGGCTACGGCTGGCGCGGCGGTCGGCGTGAATTACCGGCAGCGCGCTGACGAAGCGGATCAGGTCGTCGCGCAGATCGAGAGCGCCGGGGGCCGCGCGCTCGCGGTGCGCGCCGATGTGTCGTCGGCCAGCGACGTCACCCGCATGATCGGCGAGATCGAGCGCCGCCTCGGCGCGGTCGATGTGCTCGTGAACAACGCCGGCACGGGTACGTTCAGCGATATCGAGTCGCTGACGGAGACCGAATTCGACCACACGCTCGCCGTCAATCTCAAGTCGGCATTTCTATGCACGCAGGCGGTGTTGCCCGGCATGCGCGCGCGTCGCTGGGGCCGCATCGTCAATCTTTCGTCGGCGGCCGCGCGCGGCGCAGGCCTCGTCGGCGTTCATTACAACGCTTCCAAAGCGGGCCTCGAAGGCCTGACGCGAGGCTATGCCTCGCGCGTGGCACGAGAGGGCGTGACCGTGAACGCCGTGGCGCCGGGCCCCATCGACACGGAAATGGCCGCGCCGCTGAAAGCGGCGAACGTCGCCGAGCGGCTGCCGGTTGGCCGCCTCGGTGAAGCCGATGAGGTCGCACAGGTCGTGTTGATGGTGGTCGGCAACGGCTTCGTCACGGGGCAAACCATTGCCGTCAACGGCGGCGTCAGTTTCATCTAGGCCGCGTATTCATTCTCGGGCCGCCGCGTCGCGGCCCGCCTCATTTTTAATTCACCTTGTTTGCCAACCCCGTTTGGTAGCGGGCTTTCCTGGCCGACGGATGAGCGCTGCGCAATCTTCATACCTGAAATAAAAGCCCGCTCTCTCGATTCGGTGCGTCGTGCCAATTGAATGACTATTTGGCGCAAAACTTTCCAATCGAAAATATTTCGTAAGGAGTCTGACGCCGAGCATTCATACCCCGATGCTCTAATCCTCATGCCGTGTAGCCTCCGCATTCAGCTGGCATGAGCGCCACGATGCGTGCTGCATAACGCCTTCACCCGGCTTCACGGTGATCCCGACAATACGAAATCAACCAGGAGCCGAAAATGCAATGGCGTCACGTCGCAGTTGGTTCGCTCACAGCCGCAGCATTCGCATCGACAGTTGCGTGGAGTGCTGGTGACGATCACGACAAGAATCATCCGGAACACGATCACACGGCCACGCCGATCAAGCACGTGGTCGTGATTTATGGCGAGAACGTTTCGTTCGACCACTACTTCGCGACCTATCCGCATGCGTCCAATCCGTCCGGCGAGCCTGCATTCAGGGCGCAACCCGGCACGCCGGAAGTAAACGGTCTGACGGGCACGCTGCTGAGCAAGAACCCGAACTTCGCGAATGCGGCCAATGGCTCGGGCGCGGCTAATCCGTTCCGCCTGGATCGCACGCAGGCGGCCACGGCCGACCAGAACCACGCTTATACGGCCGAGCAGCAGGCGTATGACGACGGCCGCGCCGACCTCTTCCCGTTGTACACGGGTAACGGCACGAGCGGCGGCGCCGGCGCGTTCGGCACGAAGGGCCAGGTGATGGGCTATTACGACGGCAACACCGTCACGGCGCTGTGGAACTACGCCCAGCACTTCGCGATGAGCGACAACGCCTATACGTCGACCTACGGTCCGTCGACCCCCGGCGCGCTCGAAGTGATCTCGGGCCAGACCAACGGCATGAAGGTTGTGCTCACAACGAAGAAGCCTTCGGTCGCCGGTTCGTACTATGTGAACGACGGGCAGAACGGCTTTACGATGATCAACGACGTCGACCCGGCCTACGATCTCTGCTCGAGCGCGACCGATCAGGCGCAGATGACCGGCAAGAATATCGGCGACCTGCTGAACGCGCGTAACGTTTCGTGGGGCGGCTTCATGGGCGGCTTCAACCTCGCGACGACGAACAGCAACGGCACGACCGGCTGCAAGCGCAGCACGCTCTCGCCGGTGGTCGGCGCAGCGACGTCCGACTATATTCCGCACCACAACTGGTTCCAGTACTACGCAACGACTTCGAACCCGCAGCATCTGCGTCCGGGCTCGCTCGCCGCGATCGGCCATACCGTGGGCAAGAACGGCAGCCCCGACCCGGCGAATCACCAGTACGATACCGACGACTTTTTCGCTGCCGTGAAGGCGGGCAATTTCCCGTCGGTGAGCTTCCTGAAGGCCCCCGCCTACCAGGATGGCCACGCTGGCTATTCCGACCCCCTCGACGAGCAGGCTTTCGTCACGAAGGTCGTGAACTTCCTGCAGCAGCAGAACGACTGGGAAGATACGGCCGTGATCGTCGCATGGGATGACTCGGACGGCTGGTACGACCATGCGTACGCGCAGCCCACCAGCGCTTCGTACGACAGCGTTGCCGACCAGTTGACCGCGGCCGGCATCTGCGGCACGGGTTCGGCGCCTGCCGGCTTGAACGGCAAGCCCGTGAACGGCCGCTGCGGTCCGGGCACGCGCATTCCGTTCGTCGTGATCTCGCCGTGGGCGCGTGAGAACTACGTCGACCATACGCTGATCGACCAGTCTTCCGTGGTGCGTTTCATCGAAGACAACTGGCTCGACGGTCAGCGCATCGGCGGCGGCTCGTTCGATGCGACGGCAGGCAGCATCATGGGCATGTTCGACTTTGACCGCCGCGGCCGCGGCCACGAAGATCGCAGGCTGTACCTTGATCCGACGACGGGCGTGGTGCTCGACAAGGCGCCGAGGATTTGAGCGTTCAGGATGGCTGATCGTTGTTGATGGCCAAGAAGAAGCGCGCCCCTGCGAGATTCGTCTCGCAGGGGCGCGCCGGGTTTTTCAGCAGTCGATCACGCGGGGTGGGAAGCGTGCCCGTGATCGCCCGTGCCGCGCGCGTCGTCGTATTCGCGCGAGATATCCTTGTTCGTGTAATCGACCATGCGCCAGGCGGCTAGCAGACTGATCACACCGCACACGGCGATATAGATCGCAATGGCATAGCCCGTGCGGTAGTACGCGAAGAGCGCCGTTGCGATCAACGGCGCCGGGCCGCCCGCAATCACGGAGGCCAGCTGATAACCGAGTGAGGCGCCGCTGTAACGCAGCCGCCCTGTGAACGATTCGGCGATGAACGCTGCCTGTGGACCGTAGAGCATGGCGTGCGGCACGAGCGAAAGGACTACGGCCGCAAAAATCAAAGCCGTATTTTTTGTATCCAGCATACCGAAGTAAATAAAGCCGAAGATGCCCGCGGCCACCGCACCGATCATGTACATGCGTTTGCGCCCGATCAGGTCGGACACGTGCCCAAAGAACGGAATGGTCGCGAACTGTACAACGGCGGCAGCCAGAACCGCAGTGAGCATGAGGTCGCGCGAAACGTGCAGCGTCTTGACGCCATACGTGAAGACGAAGGCCGTATAGATGTAGAAGGGCGCCTGTTCGGCCATGCGCGCCAACGCCGAGAGGAGAATATCCTTGGGCTGGCGCCGAATGACTTCGAGCATCGGCGTTTTCTCGATTTTGTTCTCCGCGAGGAGCTTCGCGAAGATCGGCGTTTCAAGAATGCTCAGCCGGATATAGAGGCCGATCGCGACCAGCACGATGCTCAGCAGGAACGGCACCCGCCATCCCCACGTCATGAAGGCGTCTCCGGAAAACGCGCTAACGGTGAGCACCACGAGATTGGCGATAAAGAGTCCCGCGGGCACGCCGAATTGCGGCCAGGAGGCGACGAAGCCGCGATGCGAATTGGTGCGCGCCCACTCCATCGACATCAAGACCGAGCCGCCCCATTCACCGCCCACGCCCACGCCCTGAATGAAGCGCAGCACCGTGAGCAGAACGGCGCCCCAGATGCCGATGGATGCATAGGTCGGAACAAAGGCCACGGCGAAGGTGGCGAGCCCCATGAGCAGCAGCGTGACGATCAGTGTGGCTTTGCGGCCGACGCGATCGCCATAGTGGCCGAATATGGCCGCGCCGACTGGCCGTGCGACGAAGCCCACGGCATAGATGAGAAACGCTTGCAAGGTGCCAACGAGCGGGTCGGATTCAGGAAAGTACAGCTTCGCGAAGATAAGCCCGGTGACAATGCTGTAGAGGAAAAAGTCGTACCATTCGATCGTCGTGCCGATGGTGCTGGCAATTACGGCGCGGCGCAACTGGCGCTGGGCGTCTTCGTCCGAAAGGAGCGTGGCTCCCGGTAGATCGGCATTCATTTCGCACCCCCAAGGCAAGGGCGATACGGCCAATGCAAGAACGCATGGCCAGGGCTTCCGGTGGGGCGCAAAAAACGTGCCCCTCTGCCGGGATATTGGCTTCGCCGATCGTGTGGAAGCGGTGCGTCCCTTGCTATCGCTGCATCCTGATCGGCACGGGCGAGACGGGTGTTATACGAATCGATGGTATATCACGTTGTGATGCAGTGTGCGCATTTTCAATGAATTCGCCATGCCGCAGTGCATCACGCGGGACGCCGACAATGCGCCGACGCCGAGCGGTTACATGACGGTATTCGCGTGCTGCGCGCCGAACTGCAGCGCAGCGAGCTGCGCATAAAGCGGCGAACTCTGCAGGAGCTCCGCATGCCGGCCTTGCGCCACGATGCGGCCTTGCTCCATGACGATGATGCGGTCGGCTTGCTGCACGGTGGCGAGACGATGCGCAATGACGAGCGTCGTGCGGTTCTGGGCGGCGTTGTCCAACGCCGTTTGCACGAGGCGTTCGCTCGCGGCGTCGAGCGCGCTGGTGGCCTCGTCGAGCAGCAGAATGGGCGGATTCTTGAGGATCGCGCGCGCGATGGCAATGCGCTGCCTTTGACCGCCTGAAAGGCGCACGCCGCGTTCGCCGAGGAACGTATCGTAGCCTTGCGGCAGTTCCGCGATAAAGCCGGCCGCCGCCGCCATGGAGGCGGCGCGCTGGACAGCTTCGAGCGGGGCGTCGGGCGAGCCGTAGCGAATGTTGTCGAGCACGCTGCCCGAAAAGATCACCGATTCCTGCAGCACGACGCCGATCGCCTGGCGCAACGCCGCGAGCGACACCTGTTGCGTAGGCACACCGTTGATGCTGAGGCTGCCCGATTGCGGGGCGTAAAAGCGCAGCAGCAATTGAAAGAGGGTGGTCTTGCCTGCGCCCGACGGACCGACCAGCGCGACATGCTCGCCCGGGCGCACGTCGAGCGAGAAGGCGTCGAGCGCGGCAATGCCGGGGCGCGAGGGGTAGGAGAAGCCAACGTTGTCGAACCGGATGCCTGCGCCGTGAGCCGGCAGCGGCACGGTCGCCGCCGCCTGCGCCACGGGCGAGTGCGCGGCGAGCAGTTGCAGCAGCCGTTCTGTGGCGCCCGCGGCCCGTTGCAGATCGCCCCACACTTCGGCAACGGCGCCCACGGCGCCGGCCGTGAACACCGCGTAGAGAATGAACTGGGAGAGCTGGCCGGCGCTCATCTGCCCGGCCAGTACCGCCTGCGCGCCGAGCCAGAGCACGAACACGATGGCGGCGAACACGAACACGATCACCACGGCCGTCAACCCGGCGCGTGCCCGAATGCGTGCGAGCGCCGTTTCGAAGGCCGCCTCCACGGCGCCGCCAAAGCGCTTTGCCTCGAACGATTCCTGCGCATAAGACTGCACCGTGGGCATGGCGTTGAGCACTTCGCCCGCCAGGGCGCTTGCGCTCGCCACCTTGTCCTGGCTCGCGCGCGAAAGCCGCCGCACGCGCCGCCCGAAGATAACTATAGGTGCGACCACAACGACCAGTGTCGCGATGATGTAGCCCGACAGCACCGGGCTCGTCGCGACGAGCATCGCCACGCCGCCGACCGTGAGGAGCAGGTTGCGCAGGCCCAGCGAGAGGCTGGTGCCCACTACGGTCTGGATCAGGGTCGTGTCGGTGGTGAGACGCGAGAGCACTTCTCCTGTTTGCGTGGTCTCGAAGAACTGCGGGCTCATGCGTATCACGTGGTCGTACACGGCGCGCCGCAAGTCGGCCGTCACCCGCTCGCCGAGCCACGAGACCCAGTAGAAGCGCAGCGCCGTCGCCGCAGCGAGGATCAGCGACACCACGAAGAGCGCGATGAAATAGCGGTCGATATGCGTGCGATCGCCGCTCGCGAAGCCACGGTCGATCAGGTACTTGAATGCCACCGGCAGCGCGAGCGTCGCGCCCGCCGAGGTCAGGAGCGCGAGGAAGGCGAGCGCCCAGCGCCCCGCATAAGGGCGCAGGAAGGGCAAAAGGGCGAAGAGGGGCGCGACGCGTGAAGGGCGGCGGGCGGCGACATCTGGCATGGAGCTTCCTGGCGGATCGACAATGGATGAATTGTGCCAGCCCGTGACAGGACGAGGCTTGGCCCCTGGCTTACTGCGCGGGCGGCGTGGCGCCATTGCGCAGCTGCTCGCGCTCCTGCGGCGTCATGTGCTGCCACTGTTGCCACTGGTGCCAATGCATGCGCCGGCGGCAGCCGCCATGCCCGCGGAAGCCGCCGAACAGGATCCGGCACAGCACCAGCAGGCCGATCGCGCGTGGATAGTCGATGGCATGCGCATTGGCCACGATCGTCGGTGCGATCCAGTTCCACAGGCCCATGACGATCCCGCCCAGCAGGGCGATGACCGCAATCATCAGCAGCGCCTTGGCAAACATTTTGCGGCGAAACTTCATTTCATTCTCCTTCGGTTCAAATGTCCAGGTCGTCCCATGACGCGCGCAAACGTTCGCGCAGATGCAGCACCGCATAACGTTTGCGCGCCAGCAGCGTATTCACGCCGACCCCGCTCGCGGCGGCCAGCTCCTTGAAACTGCGCCCGTCCAGTTCGTGCGCGATGAACACTTCGCGCTGGCTGGGCGGCAGTTCGTCGAGCGCGGTGCGCAGCGCGTCGAGCATCGCTGCGCGCTCGTAAGCGGCCTCGGGGCCGGCGTTGGAAGAGGGCAGTGCGAGGTCGAGGCGGTATTCGCTTTCTTCCTCTTGCGGCTCGACTAGCAGCACTTCCCTGCGTTTGCGAAACCGGTCGACGATGCGATTTCGCGCCACGCGAAAGAGCCACGCGCCCACCTGCTCGATGGGCTCCGGCAGCCGCCACGCCTGAACCAGTTCCTCGAACACGTCCTGAAGAATGTCGTCGGCTTCGTCCTGGTCGACTACGCGGCGGCGGATGAAATTGCGCAGCCTCGGGCGCTCGCGGGCGACGGTGTCGGCGATTTCGCGGTCCTGCGTACTCGGCGGGCTTGGGGTGGGCGGCGGTTCCATACCCGTGTAGACGATCCGGAAAGAGAAATATTGTGCCGCGCGCTTGCTGCGCTTGGCCGCCACCGCGCTTTTTTTGGGCGGCCGCAGCGGTGGCCATGGTTTTCGCGGCGGCTTTGGTGGTCGAGGTGGCGGGCGCGGCAGCGGAAGGCGCGCCGGCGATGTAGATCAACGCAGTGACCGCTTATCCGGACTCGAAGGGATGGGCGTGAACGTGCAATTCGGATCTTTGTGCGCCGGATCGTTGCAGCAGGCCAGCAAGGCTTCGACCGACGCGACGTTTGCCTTGTCCCATTGCTCTTTGCTCATCGCGTTGTCGGTCGGCATCCAGTGGTTCTGCGGAAAACTGTTGGCGAGCTGGTCGTTACCCGGCGCTTTCAGCTTGCCCACCGAAAGCCCGAGAAAGGCAGTGCAGCTCTGCTCGCTGCCAATGCGGTGACAGCCAATGCAGGTGTTGCCCGGTGTGCTCATCGTCATGAGGTGATACGACGAGAAGGCCTGCCCGATGCTCGAATACTTCCCCCATGGGTCGGTGGGCACCTTGTCCCACACCTGCCCGATATAAGGGCTGAAGATGAAGGGGCCCGCGTCGTGGCATTGGACGCATGTGGGTTTTTCGGAGGCGACCGCTGCGGGTGTCGCCCAGAATTCGACTGCTGACGGTTGTCCTGATGGCGGCTTTCTCTCGTTTGGCGGCGGCACGCGTGTCGCAACGATTCCACTACTTGCGGGTACGTCAGCTCGCGATTTCGATACTGGAGGCGCCTTCGCCTCGAACCAGCAGGTCTTGCCATTGCCTGAATGATGCATCACGACGACTACGAGGTCATAGAACTGGCTATTGTCTCCGCGCAGCACATCGCGACGGCAGTACGCGGAAATTTGCGTGTTGCCGCGCGACAGATTCAGGATCTTCGAAAACGGAATGCATTGACCTTTTGCTTCTGAAGTCGGGTTTAGCAATGAAGGCTTGTCGCATCGCTTCGGGGACTCACTGGGTCCGGGCGGCTTTCCATCGATCGTAATGGGAATATCGGTTCCGTCATTGCAGTTGAACGGTGGGATTTCGCCGATTTCCCTCACGCATTGATCGGCGTATTCGAGCAAGGTCTGCTCATGGGTAAAGGCGGCAAGCGGCACGGCAAAGAGAAAGCACAGAGCGAACAGGCTGGCGCGGACAGACATGGTCATCCTCCGCTTTTCATCTGCATGAGCGCGACCTTGCGAATCGCTTCCCGATACTTCACGTAGCCTGTGCAGCGGCACAGATTTCCCCCCACCCACGTGTCGATTTCCGTTTCGAGCTGGTCTGCGCTGACACGGTACGCCTTTACATGTTCGAGCATGGCGGTCGCCGCCATCAGAAAGCCACGCGTGCAGTAGCCGCACTGAAACGCGAAGGACTCGAGGAAACCTTGCTGCAGCGGCGAAAGCCCGTTGCCGTCCGCGAGGCTCTCCACGGTATAGATATATTGATTCGCGACCGCGCTCACGGGTGTCACGCACGCCAGGGTCTTTTCCATCAGCGCGTCGCGGCTGCTGCGCAGGCCCACGGTGCACGCGCGGCACGTGCCAATGCCGCAGCACACCTTGGTCCCCGTGAGGTCCATTCGTTCGTGAAGATATTCGGCGAGGTTCATGTCGGTATCGGCGGCCGGTACCGTGATGGCGTGTCCGTTCACGTGAATCTTGACGTCGGCTTCGCTCACTTCAGAGCCTCGCGTATCTTGTCGGGCGTGACGGGGGTTTGCCTGAAGCGATGCCCGGTTGCCATGGCCAGCGCGTTCAGCAGCGCCGGCGCGATGGGGCACATCACGGCCTCGCCGATGCCGCGCGCGCTGTGATGGTCTCCATCTGGCGGCGGCAGCGCGATCAGTTGCTGGCGCGGGACGTCGGTCATGCGCGTGATGAGGTACCGGTCGAGATTCCAGGTGCCGTTGCCGGGGCCGCGATCGCCCAGCGGACACGATTCGCTCAGCACATTGCTCATCGCCATGGCCACCGCGCCTTGCGACTGGCCTTGCACGATCTCAGGACAAATCAGACGGCCGGCGCTGAGCGTCGTGACGACATGTTCGACCTTCGCGTGCCCGCTCTCGGGGCTCACGGACACCGCGACGAGCGCTGCCGAAGGCGCATAGTTCGTGCGCCCGAAATTGAACGTATCGAGCGGCGGCAGCAACTCTCCGTGAGGCAAGCCCTTGAGATGGTGGGTATCGGGGCCAACGGCTATGTAGTCGCAGTCCATCTCGACGGCGCCCGACGCGAACGTGTACTGGCTTCTCCAGAACCCCCCGGCATAGGTGACATGGGCGGCGGCCACGGTAGGCAATTGCTGGCGGTTGATCTCGTCGAGCAACGCGGGCCAGCTGATTGCCGGGTGGCCGGCGGCGGTCAGCCTCGCATTGGTCCACTTGAGGTCATGTCGCTCGACGTGCGGGTTGCGCCATAGTGCGCGAGCGGCAGGCAGCACGCTTTGCAGCATCAACACCATTGCGGCGCGGTCTACGGCCTGAAAGTGATGGAACGCACCGAGGCAGGCGCTCGAAGAATTAAAGGGGCTCGAGATCGGTTTGCTTAGGGGATTGCCCAGGATGCCCAGCTTCGAGTATTCAAAATCCGATATCTGAAACGCGTCGACTTCGTTCATGGTGATGGTCTGCGCGTTCTGCCCAAGGCACGCGGCAGGCGCGAGGGCCAACGTGGTTGCCGCGCCATTGCCCATGTCCGTGTAATGCGTGAGCACATGCAGGCCCGCGTTCGGCTGAATCTGCACCATCGCGAATACGGCGTCCTTGCCGGTACCGTAGGCCTGATTCGACATGGCGAGTCCAACGCCATATCGCAATCCGAGCGCGCTGCGTTGCGCGCGCACGCTTTCCCTGTTGCGCCATAACTCGTGCCCTTCGAGCCGGTTCAGCAGGTCGGCGAGTTGCAGATCGAACAGAATGGGTGCGCCAGTGAGCGTTTTGCCGTGCTGCTTGCTCAGGAGGTTACTGCGCCGGATGTCGAATGGACTTTTGTGCAACGCCTGGGCGGCCTCGTCCATGAGCGTTTCGATGGCGAGGTAAGCCTGGGGACCGCCAAAGCCACGCTGCGAGCCGCCGAACAATGCGGGCGTATAACGCACGGAGCTTTGCGCAATGGCGCGCGGAATGTCGTAGCAGCTCATGGCGCTCATGGCAGCGAGGTCGCCAACGGCGCCCGTGAGATTTTCCTTGCCGCCGCCATTGAAGCTGAAGGAACCGACGAGCGCCTGGAGCTTGCCGTTATCGTCGAGCCAGATGGACTCCGTGAAATCCGTTTCCGCGCGTTTCAAGCCGACCTGAAATTGTTCATAGCGCGATTGCTGCCAGCGCAACGCCCCCTTCGCGAAAGGCGCAGCGAGGGCGAGATAAACGGGAAAATTCGATTCGTCGCGGCCGCCGAATCCGCCGCCTGGGTAGCAGCTGATCACGTGAACGTGCTTGACGTTGATATTGCTTTCCTTGAACACCTTACATGCGGATATGCAGTCGCCGCGCGGCGATTGTGTGCCGAGTACCAGATTCAGACAACCGGAATCCGCCTGAAACCACGCCAGTCCCGACTCCGGCTCCATGAAGACGGGATCGATTGCGGGCGTTTTGAAGGCGCCATCGAACCGGTGCCAGACCTTGCTCTCGACCTTGGCGCTGGCCAGTTTGAGAATGCCATTACCGATGTTGTTGCATTTGGCGGTGAATGCCTTGTCGGTATGGCCGCTGCTTTGGAGGTTCGAAAACGACCTGGCGTCGTCGCGCACATAGAGCTTGGATGCGAACGGATACAAGGTGGTCGTGTTGCTTTCCGGCACCGTTGCTCCGTAACGGATAACCGACTCGTTGAAATCGAGCAGTTTCTTCGCACGGCGGTACGTGTCGTAGTCTTCGAAGATCAATAAGGCGACCGGCTGGCCGTAGCAATTGGCGGGTTTGCCTTTCTGCGCGAAGAGATAGATATCCTGGCTAGCTACCGGATCGGTCTCGGCAGCGAGAGAGATGCGATTGTCATTCAACGTCTGACTGGAGACCACGGCGATCGGGCGAAGATCGCGCGGCAATACGCTCAGGTCGAACTCTTCGACATTCTTGTCGACGCAATTACATCTCAGCGCATATAGCCAGTTTTCTTCTTTCGGCCAGCCGTCGAAGTCGCGCGCCTTGTAATCGCGTGCGTAGATCTTCGCCCCCGTGACCTTGCTCACGCCCTCGATGCGCCAGCGCGCCTTGCCTGGCTCCGGCGCCCAGTCGGTAGTGCCGTTCGGTGGCGGTGGTGCGCAATGGGCGCTCGTCGCGGCGAGTGCGGTTGGGCTGGCAGCCGTGAACGCGGTAATGGAGCTCACCGACATCGTGACCGCGCCGCTCCCCATGGCCTTGAGGAATGTCCGGCGAGTGATCGGAACATCGCAAGCCATGTGCGTCTCCAGGCGAGACCCGCAGCGTAATCTGCGTTATTTCATGTCGCGCGCTACGCGAAATCCATTGGCTTCGTAGCGAACGCTGCTGTCGTATTTGAAGCGCGTGGCGGCGAGCATGTAGCCCGCACCGTCGCGCCACGATCCGCCGCGAATCACGCGCGTTTGGCAGTTAGGCTCGTCCCACGAGTGGCCATCGTTCGGGGCGTTCTTGTATGAGTTGTGCCAGCAGTCGCTGACCCATTCCCAAACGCCGCCGGCCATGTCGTAGAAGCCAAATGCATTGGCCGGGAACGAGCCCACGTCGTCGGGCGCCTCGACGTGCCACGGCGGCCCACAGTCCTTGCAGTTCGCCGTGCCCTTGCGCATATCGTTGCCCCACCAGTAGCGCGTTTCGGTGCCGGCTCGCGCGGCATATTCCCATTCCGCCTCCGTCGGCAGGCGGTAGGGTTTGCCGCTGACCTTCGAAAGCCATTTCACGTATTGCTGCGCGTCGTCCCAGCTCAGGTCGCGCACGGGGGCGTTCGGAGAGGCGTTGTTCTCGTTCGACAGGCGCGGGCAGGCACTCGCGGCGACACACGCGTTCCACTGCGCCACCGTTACCGCATACTTCGCGAGTGCGTAGCTATGGCTGATTGTCACGTGGTGCGCGGGCCGCTCCGAGGCGTCGTCCGTGTCGATGCCCATGGTGAAGTTGCCGGGCGTCACCGCAACCAGCACCGGGCAAGATGGGCAGTCCTGAATGTCGTGGGGACCCGGCTTCAAAATGGCGGGGCTACCCTTCGCGGCAACTGCCGCCGCGGCCGCGGTCGTTGCGGCGGCTGCCGGTGCCGAGGCGGACGCTGCCTTGGTCTGCGTGGCTGGCGGGGCAGCCGGGGGCGGCGGTGTCTTTG
>NZ_JAMBPQ010000024.1 GCF_024206495.1 Paraburkholderia sp. CNPSo 3272
ACATAGGCGAGCATCACCAGGGTGAGCCATTTGAGAAAGCGCGCATAGCTTTCGTAGGGCAGCGAAATCTGCAGGATGGCTGAGAATACGCCGATGGCAACGACGTAGAGATGCTCGGGGCCCGGAACGAGAAGATGGATCGCTGCGCCCATCGCGGCGAGATCCGCGGCGATGTTGATGGTGTTGGCCACAGCCAGCAGCAGCACCAGCAGCACGACGAGCCATTTCGGGCCGAACGCGCGCATGTTCGAGGCGAGCCCCTTGCCCGTGACGCGGCCGATCCGCGCGCTGGTCATCTGGATGGCGACCATGAGCGGGTAGGACAGCAGGAGCGTCCACAGCAGCGTAAAGCCGAACTGCGCACCTGCCTGGGAGTACGTGCCGATGCCGCTGGGGTCGTCGTCCGCCGCGCCGGTCACGAGGCCGGGACCGAGGCGCGACATCCATGAGCGTTCCGTGCGGTCAGTGACCGCGGTCTCAGGCTCGAGATTCTGCTGATCGTTTGACACGGGGCGGCTCTCCTTCTCGAGGCCGCAGCGCGGCGTGAGCCATTTCCGCAAGTCTTGTGCCGCATCGCTGAGGCAGATGCTGGCGCAGATCGACTTCGCTTGCCAACCAGCCGTTCTCGCTTGACCGGTTGCGCGCTCGCGCTGACCGAGCCACCGGTGCATTCTTTTCAGGCTCGGCCAGGCACGCGGATGCAAGGCACGCGGGTTGCTCCTCTCGTACCTCCCATCGCGGACACTTCTCCCGCTCTTCAGGATCGCGTAACGGGAGAGAGTGCAAATAAAGGAGAGTTACCATGCTTTACTATGCGGTCGTTTTCCTGGTCATAGCGATAGTCGCGGCATTTTTTGGGTTCGGGGGCATCGCGGCAGGCGCGGCGAGCATTGCCAAGATCCTCTTCGTGATCTTCCTCGTGTTGTTCCTCGTCAGTTTGCTATACGGCTACAGGCGGCGTTGAATGGCCGTCGGTGTCCCGGACGGCCCGGGCTGCAACGGGAGCAAGGCGGTAATGTGGTTAGTCGCTTCGATCACGGCATCGCTCTGTGCGCGCGCGAAAGCCCGTACGTTCATTTGCGGTGCTCAAGGGCGAGCCGGGCGCGGACGAGGCGTCGCGTTTTCTTGCGGGCGGAGCAACCGTTCTCCAAACAAGACACGACAATCGTTTCCAGGCGTGGCACGCGGCATGCGCTGGACGTCATCGCAACTCTCAACCGAAAGGAGCGCAGCATGACTATTCTTCATCCCCAATCAGGAGGCACCGGTGCACAGATCGTCGGCGGGGGCATCGGCGAAGGTCCAGGCCCGGAGATCATGGCCGCGGCCACGCTTGACGGCAACAAGGTGATTTCCGCTGACGGCGAACATGTCGGCAAGATCTCCGACATCATGCTCGACGTGCGTAGTGGCCGCGTCGCGTACGCAGTTCTGGCGGAGGGTGGATTTCTCGGCATGGGCAACACCCTTCACGCGATCCCCTGGAGCGCATTGACGTTGGACACCAACGAGAAGTGCTTTCGTGTCGACATTCCGGCCCAGCGTATAAAGGACGATCCCGGCTTCGATAAGGATCACTGGCCATCAATGGCGGACTCCACGTGGGGCACGCAGTTGCATGACTACTACAACCGCCGCCCGTACTGGCTAGGGACCGGGGACCTTCCGGGACGGGATCCCGGAGTGAACAATCCGGTGGACGTCTGAAGGCAGTGAGTTTTTGAAGTTCTTGGCCTTCTGAAAAACAATATTCTGTACGGCCACTCTTGGGCATCGGCTTTCATTGGCCGATGCCCATTTTTTCGCCACGGCTCCCGAGTCGGCGCGCAGGAATTCCGTGTTGCCTATTTTTCACGGGCAGCAGGCCCTCGAAGCGGTCTCGGAGGCGTGGGCTGCGGGTGCCGCGAGCACTCAGGCGTGGCGCGATAGCGGCGGTGTTTTGCGGTTACGGGCTCGGAGAACGCCTGCGAATCAGGCTGATCTCTCCGTTACGCTCGAGGATGGCTGCCTCGACGTCTTCTAGTTGCGTCGCATGGAGTTCCTGTCGGACCGTCTCAAGCACATCCGCGCGCGTGACGAGAGCAGCGGACATCTGGGCACGGTTGAACTTGCCGTCGCGGTAGACCTCCCGCTCCACACCGACCACCAGCGTTTCCAGCCATCGGTATCGAATGCACAGCCATGCGAGCGCCCGATGCATCAGCACGAGGACCAGCGACGCCACAAACGTCGCTACCGCCGGCGAGGCGCCGACGATGAAGCGGCTGAGCGTCGCGCCTAGCAGAATCGCGACCACGTAGTCAAAAGGCGAACGCTGGCCAAACGAGCGTCTGCCGGATATGCGGATGAGTGCAAGCGTGCAAACGAACGCAACAACTGAGCGCAATGCCATCTGCAGCGAATCGAGTTCCTTTCCGGCGCCGAACAGCGCAACGAGAATGTCCATGATGCTCTCCCTGCTTACCCTTCGAATGGCCCCCTTGCTTTGCGCGGTCGGCGTCGGCCTTGAGAAACGGGTGATCGCGAAGGCGGACGTGTGGGCTCGGCATAGTCGGCCGTATGCGGGTTGCTCTCGATTGTCATGAGCGCGCCGTGGGGCGGCCGACGCGCGGTTTCTTCGACCGATGCGAGCGGCGCAGCGGGGTACTCGCGCCACTGCTGCGAGCGCGGAGCGGCGATGCGCGGCATCCTGGGCGGCGACATGCGCCCGCCCCGGACTCTTGCAGCCGTACCGGGCGCTCCATCGCCGCGCGTGGGTGCCGGGTGGATCGACGAGAAGCCACGCCCGGCTAGGCGTGCATGTTCAGATCAATGCCAAAGCAGCGCGATGAGAATAATGATCGGAATCGGAACGCCAAGCAGAAAAAGAAGAATTGAGCGCATGTTTGCCTCCTCTCAGATCGAAAAGTAGTGGGATTGCCGAGGCGTCAAAATTCGCGCATCCGGCCGCCGATCGTCGCCATCAGACTGGCGGAGAAGGCTCCCATGAGCAGCGAAATGAAGAGCCACAATGTGACGCGGACGGTGGCCCTGCGGACCGCTTCTACGGCTGCGCGCGCGGCGCGCTCCTCCGCATTGACCTTTTCCTGCAAGCGCGACCAGGTAGTCGTGACGCGCGCGCGCGCATCTGCCGGTGCGAGCCCGGTTTTCTCGGCCACGATGCGCGCTACGTACTCGGTGTCCTCGGCTGAAAGCGCCCCGCCCGCAGGCAGACTATTGAGGAAAATTCGCGCGATCTCCTGCTTCTGCTGCGCGGTCTCGAAGACCTGTTCGGCAGGCAAGGTATTCGGCGAACTCGAAGCACCCGAGGTACTCCCGGCAGCGGATGCGGTGGCGCCCGTCACCGGACGCAGCATGCCGTCGATCAGATAGCCCATGGGCCAGGTGCGGTATGCGGCCGGGGCGTTGCCGCGATTGAGGGCCGCAACTCCGCTCGCGGCGTGCGCTGCGTTCTGAGTGCCTGCACTCACGCCCTCGCGGGCCAGCCCGGACATGGCCGCGGCGAACAAGAGGGCGGAAAGGAGCGTGGCAAGCGCCCAGGCGAGAAAGCCATGTACGGTGTCGCGGAAGTGGGTTTCGTCTGTACCGATACCGGGCCAGTGCCGACGCAATCGCCCCGCGAGATAGCCGCCTAGACCGGCAGACATCACCTGCGTCACGCAAATCCAGATGACGGCCGCCACGCCGAACGTCTTTGCCTGCGCGCCGCTTCCAGGCCAGGGCGAAAGCGACGAAAGCCCGAGGCCCGTGCCGAGCATGAGAAGAATGAGGGCGAAGGCCGCCATGCCCACGGCTCCCGCCACGACAGCACTCCAGGAAACGGCGGAGCGTGGGCGTCCGTAGGGCGGCTCTGCGGCGCGCGCCGCCGCGACGTCACTTCCGAGTCGATCGATTTCGTCCATGGCTAACCCTCGTTTTGGTCGTAAGCCTGCATGCGATGCCGCGCAGCGGCAGGCGGTTCAGAGCGACACAGCACGAAACGTGCCGCACGCGCGAACGCCGCGGACCGTGGGAGGACGGGCAACCTGGGAACACTAAGGGCGAAGTGCTAACGCCCGTCGATTGCATGGAGGACCGAGAGGGGACCGCATCGCATTCTTTTCATCGCGAAGAAGTCAGGCGCCGCGCGTGGCGGCGCCGTGGACGCCCCGTGGACGGCCAGTGGCCGGCCGACGAAGACAGCCTTGCAGGGCGAGGCTGGCAGCGTGCCGGCGCGCTCGCGCGAATGTCTGGCCACACGTATTGTCCTGGTGGCCGAAGCGCGAAGAGTCTCGGTGCTCCTCCGGCCAGCATGGACCGCGTTCTTAACGACTTATTCGGAACGGCGCGGCGCCAGGGCATCCCCGCGCGGGTCGACGATTCGGACTTCATTTTCCTTTGCGCCCGAATCGGCCGGCGGGCCGCTCGCCGGGACTATTGAGCTGACATCGGTTGCCGCATCCCCTAGCGCAGCGCTCAGCGCCACGAAATTGCGGTTCAGGCGGCCCTCGGTCTCGTTCACTGCTTCGATGACAGCGTCCACCATGATCTCGTTGACGTGGCGCCAGTACGCGGCGGCTTTCGCAGTGCCTGCGAGCGCCAAGCTCGCCTGCAGGCGCCATGCGGCGAACGGCGATCGCTCGTCGGCTGCTTCGAGGGCGACCGCCCGTTGTTCGTCGATCGTCGTATCGATCGCGCGGCTGTTGAGTTCGGCGATGCGCTGCGCCGTTCCCACACAGATCTGCACGAGCTCGCTCATTTCGGCTGTGAGCCAGGGCGTCTGCGCGGATTCTTCGCCAGATGCGGAGTGGGGTAACACGATGATGCTTTCGGCCATGGTCGACTCCTTTGCGGTTCGTCGTCGCTGATTTGCGATTCGACGCAGTTGCGGGTGCGGCATCTTCGTGCTGCGGTGCCGCAACGTCCGTACCCGGCAATCCGCGTGGCGGAACGCCCTTTGCGCTACGGCTGATGACTGCAACGGAGGCTCACATGGCAACGAAGGCGACGGAACAAGAAAGCGCGGCTCAACAGTCGGAAAGCCAAATCGATAAAGCTGTCGAGGGGACCTTTCCGGCCAGCGATCCGCCGGCGATTGGCGGTGCGACGAGGATAGAAAAGACACCAGTGGACAGTGCCCGGGAAGAGCGCATCCGGCAGCGTGCGTACGAGTTGTGGGAGCAAGCCGGATCTCCCGACGCTCACACCGACGAGTACTGGCATAGGGCAGAGGCAGAAATTAATGCGGAAGAGCAAGACGGCACGGGCGAGCCCGGCTCGCAATAGCGTGTTCGGACCGGTACGGGCGACGACGCGCGGCGTGTAGCAGGGCGGCAGAATCAGGTGCCGATTTGTTGCCGCAGATACGAGGCGGTGCGGCTACCTTTGTCGCGCGCGACTTCGGCTGGCGTGCCGCTCGCCACGATCGTCCCGCCGGCGTCGCCGGCGCCTGGGCCGACGTCGATGACCCAGTCACTTTGCGCGGCCACGCGCATATCGTGCTCGACCATCACCACTGTATTGCCCGCGTCGACGAGACCCTGCAACTGCAACATCAGCCGGTCGACGTCCGCGGGATGGAGGCCGGTAGTCGGCTCGTCGAGGATGTACAGCGTGTCGCCGCGCTGCGCGCGTTGTAGTTCGGTGGCTAGCTTGATACGCTGCGCTTCGCCGCCCGATAGCTCTGTCGCCGGCTGCCCGAGCCGTAGATAGCCGAGGCCGATGTCGCGGAGTACACCTAGCGCGCGCATCACACCCGCTTCCCCGGCGAAGAAAGTGCACGCGGCGTCGACAGTCAGATCCAGTACCTCGGCGATGTTTTTATCGCGCCACGTGATCTCGAGAGTCGAGGCGTTGTAACGGGTACCGTGACAGGTCGAGCACGGTGCGTATACGCTCGGCAGAAATAACAGCTCGACACTGACGAAACCTTCGCCTTCGCAGGTCGGGCAGCGGCCTTGCGCGACATTGAACGAGAAGCGCCCGGCGCTGTAGCGACGCCGGCGGGCGACGGGCGTGTCGGCGAACAGTTTGCGCACGTGGTCGAAAAGACCCGTGTAAGTGGCGAGGTTGGAACGCGGTGTGCGCCCTATCGGCTTCTGGTCGACGCAGACAAGCCGCCGGACCGCCTCCATGCCTTCGGCGATATGGCCGCTCGTTGGCACCGCCGCGGTGATGAGCAGGGGGTCCTGATCGTCATCGTCCGGGCTCTCCATGCTCCGTCCCAACCGGCTCGCGACCAGTTCGGGCAGCGCCTGGCTCACGAGGCTCGATTTTCCTGAACCGGACACGCCCGTCACGGTCGTCATGCAGCCGAGCGGCAACGCGACGTTCAGCCCGTGGAGATTGTTGCGGGTGATTTTGGCGAGCCGCAGCCAGCGCTGAGCATGGCGCGGCGTGCGATCGACAGGTGCGGGCTGGGCGAACAGATGCCGGCGCGTCTGCGAGGCTTCGACCGCCGCGAGTCCCGCGGGCGGGCCGCTATAGACCACGTGGCCGCCTGCTTCCCCCGCAGCCGGACCGACGTCGACCAGCCAGTCGGCGCGCCGCATCATCTGCAGGTCGTGCTCGACGACGAACAGCGAGTTGCCCGCCGCCTTCAGTTCCTGCAGTGCGTTGTAGAGCGCTTCGCCATCGGCCGGATGCAAACCGGCCGATGGTTCGTCGAGCACGTACACGACGCCGAACAGTTGCGACGAGAGTTGCGTCGCCAGCCGCAGGCGCTGCAATTCGCCCGACGATAGCGTGGGTGTGCTGCGTTCGAGCGCGAGATAGCCCAGGCCCAGATCGATGAGCGTCGCCAGCCGTTCGAGCAGTTCAGCGGCGATGCGCTGCGCGGCGACAAGCTTCTCGCTGGACAGGTTCGGCGTGCGCCGGACATCGGGCGATGCTTTGTGCGCGGAGCCGCCGGCAGCGACCCGTTTGTCCACGGCTTCGCGCATCGCTCCTTTGCTGAGCACGCCGCCCTGGACGGTCGCCGTACCCGGCTGCGGCCACTCGCCGCGCGCGATGGGCTCCAGAACCGCGGCGAGCCCTGCGAGCGGCAACTGGGAAAGCTCGCCAATATCGAGCCCGGCGAATTTCACCGAGAGGGCTTCTTTCTTGAGCCGTTTGCCGTGGCACGCCGGGCAGACGCTGCTGAGCATATAACGCGAGACGCGCTTTTTCATCAGCGCGCTCTGGGTGTTCGCAAAGGTGTGCAGCACATAGCGGCGCGCGCCCGTGAACGTGCCCTGATAGCTCGGCTCGTCCTTGCGTCTGAGCGCGGCGCGGGTTTCTTTCGGCGTGAGGCCGGCGTAGACTGGCACGCTCGGCTGTTCATCGGTGAAGAGGATCCAGTCGCGATCTTTCTTGGGTAGATCACGCCATGGCGTGTCGACGTCATAGCCGAGCGTCACCAGGATATCGCGCAGATTCTGTCCGTGCCAGGCTGGCGGCCACGCGGCGATCGCGCGCTCGCGGATGGTCAGTGAGTCGTCGGGCACCAGGGAGTTTTCGGTGACCTCATACACGCGGCCGAGCCCATGACACGTTGGACAGGCGCCTTGCACCGTGTTCGGCGAGAAGTCCTCGGCAAACAGCATCGGTTGTTTCCGCGGATAGTCGCCGGTTCGCGAGTACAGCATGCGCACCAGGCTCGACAGTGTGGTCACGCTGCCCACCGACGAACGCGCGCTCGGAGCGCCACGCTGCTGTTGCAAGGCGACCGCAGGCGGCAGCCCTTCGATGGCGTCGACTTCGGGCACGCCGACCTGCTCGATCAGGCGCCGCGCGTAGGGCGCGACCGATTCGAAGTAGCGTCGCTGCGCCTCCGCGTAAAGCGTGCCGAACGCCAGCGAAGATTTGCCGGAACCGGATACCCCCGTAAACACGACGAGCGCATCGCGGGGAATCTGCACGTCGACGTTTTTCAGATTGTGCTCGCGCGCGCCGCGCACGCGCACGAAGCCGGTACGAGCGTCAGCGGGCGCAGGCGCCCCATGCGGTTTGCTGCGAATAGCGTCCATGTGAACCGATCGAGGTTGAGCGCACTGCCTGGGCTGCGCAAACGCTAGTGCCCCAGCACGGGACATGCCAGCTGACGGGCCACGTCGTGACGATGCCGTGTGTTGCCCGCAGCTACACGGCGCGCGCGATCTGCTCGCGCAGCCAGCGATGCGCGGGGTCGCGATGCGAGCGCTCGTGCCAGAGCATGCACATTTCGTAGCCGGGTACCTCGACGGGCGGTTCGACCGCGCGCAGCGCCGCGCTCTCGCGCACGAGCCGCAAGGGCAGCATCGCCACCAGGTCGCTGCGTTCGAGTACCGAGATGACAAAAAGGAAGTGCGGGACGGAGAGCACGACGCGCCGTGTGAGTCCGGCTTGCGAAAGCGTTTCGTCGGTGATGCCGCGAAATCCGCCGCCTTCGGGCGAGACGATCACGTGCTCCAGTGCGCAGAACTGCTTGACACTCGGACGGCGCTTGAGGCGCGGATGGTCCGCGCGGCCCGCAAGCACGTAGTGCTCGGTGAAG
The DNA here is from genome assembly GCF_024206495.1 of Paraburkholderia sp. CNPSo 3272. Taxonomy (GTDB): domain Bacteria; phylum Pseudomonadota; class Gammaproteobacteria; order Burkholderiales; family Burkholderiaceae; genus Paraburkholderia. The sequence continues at coordinate 8,492 of NZ_JAMBPQ010000024.1, forward strand.
AGCGTGCGGCGGCGCAGGTTATCGGGTGCGCCGCTGGTGGTATGGAACGCCAGATCGATTTCGCCCTGCGCCGCCTGCTTCGCGAAGCGCGCGGGCGCGAGTTCCACCACGGCCAGGCGCGTATGCGGCGCGGCCTCCCGCAAGCCACGCAGCGCCGGCAACGCGATGGTGGACTCGCCATAGTCGCTCGCGGCCACGTACCAGGTATCGCGGGCGCTGGCTGGATCGAACGGGCGCTCGGGCGCAATGGCGCGCTCGAGCGACTCGAGCGCCTCGCGCAGGGGCTCGCGCAAGGCCAGCGCGCGAGCCGTGGGCTGCATGCCGCGAGGGCCTGGCAGCAGCAGTGGATCGCCCAATATCTCGCGCAGCTTCGCGAGATGCACGCTAACCGAGGGTTGCGAGAAGTTCAGGCGCCGCCCCGCGCGGGTGACGTTGTGCTCGGCGAGCAGCACGTCGAGCGTGACGAGCAGGTTGAGATCGAGGCTGCGCAAATTAGCGGACATAATGGCTGGTATTCCCGTTATTCATTTCCACTATAGCAGCGGGGAAGCTAAGCTGGGTTCGTACCAGATCAGGGAGCCCTCCTATGAATATCCTGCTCGTCTATGCACATCCCGAACCGAAGTCGCTCAATGGCGCGCTCAGAGACTTCACCGTGCGGCGTCTTGAAGCGGCGGGTCACGCCGTTCAGATGTCGGACCTCTATGCCATGAACTGGAAAGCGACGCTCGACGCGCAGGACAGCGTCGAGCGCCGGGGCAACGCGCCGTTTGATCCAGCGCTCGATTCGAAGCACGCTTTCGAGAACGGCCTACAAACCGGGGACATCGCGCGGGAGCAGGCAAAGCTCTTGTGGGCCGATACGCTTATCCTGCAGTTTCCGCTCTGGTGGTTCTCGATGCCTGCCATCCTCAAGGGCTGGGTCGAGCGTGTTTTCGCGTACGGCTTCGCCTATGGCGTGGGCGAGCACTCCGACGTGCGCTGGGGGGACCGCTACGGAGAAGGTACGCTGGCTGGCAAGCGCGCGATGCTCGTCGTGACGATGGGCGGCTGGGCGTCGCATTACGGGCCTCGGGGGGTGAACGGCCCGATCGACGACATTCTCTTCCCGATCCATCATGGCGTGCTCTATTACCCGGGCTACGACGTGCTGCCGCCGTTTCTCGTGTATCGCACGGGGCGCATGGACGAGGTGCGCTATGCGCAAACACGCGACGCGCTCGGCGCTCGTCTCGACGTGCTGGCACAGGCCGAACCCATCGCGTTCCGCAAGCAAAATGGCGGTGCGTATGAAATCCCGGCGCTCACGCTGCGTGAAGACGTTGCGCCCGAAAGCACGGGGTTTGCCGCGCACATTGCGTAAGCGAGGGCGGTTGCGCTCACGGTGCCGCCGTCTGCTGAACCTGCCGTTAAGCAGGATGAACGCCTGCCTGGCAGGCTCTCATCGCACTGCCCCCACGCGCGACCATCGTTCGAATTCCTAAAAACTGACCGCAAGGCCGAACGAAACGCCGTGCACGTTGTGGCCAAACACATAGCGGACCATCGCCCGCGTACGGGTAATGATGACGGGATACGCGCTGCTGTCCAGTTCCAGGCCCACGCCGAGCGAGGTGAGTTCGTTGAAGCCGAGCACCCCGGCGCTGTCGCCGAAATAATGCGAGTAGGCGAACTCCAGCACGTAGCGCACCGGCTTGTCGAGCGCGTGCCAGCCCGTTGGCGCGCGCCAGCGCGTCCAGAGGCTCACTTGCTGCGCCATGGCGGAACCCTGAACGGCTTCCGAACTCCCGCCGAAGCTGCGAAGGTAGATATCGGTCGCGCGTAATTCCGCATCGATTTCGTAGTTTTCGCGGTAGTGCTCATAGTCGAGCATGAGCGAGCCGCCGTAGCCATAGGCGTCCAGATAGCCGTTATTGAGGAATTGGAGATTGCTGTCCGTGACATGGTTGAACAACGTCTGTCCGATCCGCAGATCGCTGGAAACACGTCCGATCGTGCCGTTTATGATCGGGCGAAACACGAGTTCGTTGGTGATGCGGAAGTCCCAGCCAAGTCCCACCGTGCCGCTGAAGGTATTCCACCTCGTGGGCACCGCCCGCGTCTGTGCGCCGTCGGTTGCGATGAACGTCGGGTCGTAGCGGCTATAGGCGAGCGTGCCTTCCATGTACAACGGAAACGAACGGCTCAGCGTGAAGCCGCCGCCCAGCTGTGTCTGTCCGAAGCCCGGGTTGCCGGTGGTGCCGTTGTTGATCGACAGCGAACTGGTGGTGACGTCCGGCACGGTGGTGTAGGTCATGATGGACAGCACAGCGTCCGCATGCTGCTTGATGTTGCCGCCTATCACGGTCTGGTTCGACAACTGGCCCGGTACGTTCTGCGCATGCGCTTGCCACGGCAGCACGGCGGCAAGCAACGCCGCGCCAGTCTTCACTAGCGCGATGCGCAGTTGCAGCCAACGGACGGTGGTGATCGTCATGTTCGATCCGGCCGGCTCCCGATGCCCCGTGGGGTTTGTTTGCACCTGCTCGAACTTGCTTGGAGCCTTCTCATGCCCGATTGCGCGCATGGCGTGAGGCCTCCTGCACGCCGCGTACGGCGGCGGCCACGATCAATCCGGTAAACACGAGGCCTATCAGTCCGAGCAGCACCGCGTCGATACGGCCGAACGCGGTGGTCGGTACCACATCGCCGTAACCGATGGTCAGCGCCGTGATCGCGCAGAAGTACACGGTCTCGCCCATCGGCGAAGGGGTGCGGTTCAGCGTCTCCACGGCGCCCCCGAAATAGAACATGCCGATCGTCAGGATGACGAATATCAGTAGCAGCCCGGCCAAAAGCAGCCGCATATACCAGATGGTCCGGCCCGATTCCAGCAGGATTTCGCGTGCTTTCGGGGCGTGGTCCGCGCTTGATGACGCATTGTTCATGGCGTATTCCTCCTGGGCACGGCTGCGCCACGCTGTGCGAAACGCTCGACTATCTGCAACATCAGGCACGCGTAAGCGGTGACGGCAAGAAAGAGCGCCATGCGCACGGCGAATGCGCGGTACACGTCCTTGCCCGCCACGCTGTCCTGGACCGACTGACCCAGCAGAATGATCATCGTGACGAGACTGTTCAGCCAGAAGCCGGGCGAATAACGCGTGGGGCGAATGCGATAAAGCTTGCGCGCCACGAGCAGGCCGAACAGCAGCATCCAGAGATAGAACATCCAGATGTTCACGAAGAGCCTGAGCGCAAACCAGAACGCGACGGCGAGCAGTCCGCCGAGCGCGGTGGAACCGAGCAGTTCGCGCGCCGCGCCGCGTGCCGAGGTGGTGCAGCTTTGCCTGCCGAGGCTCACGGACTTCATGATGACCGGCATGTAGCTCGCGGGGTCGCTCATCGCCAGCAGCCAGGCCGGCATGACCACGAGCGCGGCCTGCAAGGCGATACGCGACGCCGTCTCCTGCGGCAGGACGCGCGCAGCCGGTTTCGCGTCCGCCACCGCGGCGCCGGGCTCGGGAAAGAGCGCATGACTCACGATCGAGACGAGCACGGCGAGCAGCAGTCCTTTGATGAGCGCGCCGACCACCGTGGCGGCGAGTTGCTGGTCGGCCACGCCGGCCGCGGTAATCATCGTGAGGCCCGCCGCGAGGAACGTCGCCACGAGATTGTTGCCGCCGCGCAGGCCGGCGCGAAACGCGAGGAAGAGGCAGAGACCGACGAGCAGCACGCCCGCGAACGCGTAATAGCGCAGCACGGGGACGAGCAGCAGGCCGCTGCCCGTCGTGAGCGCGACGACCAGTGCGAGAGCGAGCGCCGCCTTGAGCGAAAGCGGCCGGTTTTGCGTCCCCAGCAGAAAGACGGCGAGCACCGGCGCGATCACTGGAATCGGAAAGGCGAGCGCGAAGCTGATCGCAAGCGTGAGCGCCGTGCCGGTGGCAACGCGTAGCGCGCGGCGGCCGGGAATCGATGGGCTCGTTTGCATGGACGCCGCTCAGTAGAGGTAGGAAAGCCAGCTCATCACCCGCAGGAACACGCGGCCGAGCGGATTGAGCGGGTTGCCGGCGCTCGGAAACGCCATCACTTCCGCCTGCCCGCCCACGCGGACGTTGCGCAGCCGTGCGCGTTCGTCGCTGTCGAACTCGACGATCACGGGAAAGCGTTGCGCGGGGCGCAGCCAGTCGCGGCTATTCTGCACGGTGGGCAAGGTGCCGGGCGGCGTGCTCTGTCCGACGCTCACGCCATAGCCGATGCTGCGGATGCGTCCGCCGAACACTTCGCCCGGCAGCGCGTCGAGCGCGATGGCGACGGGCGTGCCCGCATGAAGGCGGCCTAGATTGTTCTCCGTCATGTCCGCGCTGACCCAGACATCGTGAATGGCGATGAGCGTCATGACCGGATTGCCCGCTGCCGCGAACTGGCCGACTTCAGTGCGCAGGTCGGTGATGACGCCGGCCGAGCGCGCGCGAATGCGCGTATTGGCGAGATCGAGTTCGGCCTTTTCGAGCGCGCCCGCGGCGCTGCGCAACTGCGCGTTCTCCGCCTCGTTGCCGCCTTGCTGTTCGCGCGCGCGTTCGATTTCGGCCCGGGCCGCTTCGACCTGGCTTTGCGCCTGCTCGTGCGTGGCGCGCGCCACCTCGAGCCGCCGCAGCGAGACCGTGCCTTCGTCTTCGCGGTACAGCCGTTCCAGCCGGTCGCTATCCTGGCGCGCCTTGACCTCGTTGGCGAGCGCCGCGCGCAACGAGGCTTGCGCCGAATCGATCCCGGCGGTGCTCGCGCCGATCTGACGGCGCGTGGATTCGAGGTCGGCGCGCGCGCGGTCGGCGGCAATGCGGTATTGCTCTTTGTCGATTTCGAACAGCACGTCGCCCGCGTTGACTTCCTGGTTGTTGTGCACGAGCACGCGTGTCACGCGTCCCGACACTTCCGTCGCAACGGGCACGACGTAGGCCGCAATGCGCGCCTGCTGCGTATAAGGCGTGAAGCGATCGGCAAGCAGGTACCAGACCAGGCTGATGGCGATCAGGACGACGACCCACTTGAGCGCCTTGCCCGAGGAGTCGGAAGCCGGCGGCGCCTCGCGCGGGCTGGAAGGTTCGGACGCGCTGCTCATCGTGTCGGCCCGGCCGGTTGAGCGCCAGGCGCTTGCGCGGCAGAGGGCGATGCCGGTTCGTCGAGCAGGTCGCCCCAGTCCGTGCGTCGCTGCATCTGGGCGCGGGTAGCGGGATCGATGAGCGGCTGATCGAGGTCCCAGCCGCCGTCGACGGCCTTGTACAGCGCAATGAGGCTGCTCACGGCGTTGCCGCGATTGACGACGAATGCGTCCTGCTGCGCGGAGAGTGCTCGCTGCGCGTCGAGCACGCGCTGGAAGTCCGAGTACCCTTCGCGGTAGATCGTATTGGCGAGCGTGAGCGAGCGCTGCGCCGCGCCTTGCGCATCGTGCAGGATGGTATCGCGCTGCAGTGCCGCGTTCAGCGCAGTTGCCGCGTCGTCGGCCTCGCGCGCCGCGTCGCGCACGGTGTCCTGATACGCAACGATCAATTGCTGCAGGCGGGCATCCTGCACGCGCACGTTGTTCGTGATGCGGCCGTGATCGAACAGGTTCCATGTGATGCTCGGGCCGCCCACCACGGCGAGCGTGCTCGGCGCGCCGGTGAGCGAGCTGGCGCTCCACACGAGCGAGCCGACCAGCGAAACGGATGGGTACAGATCGGCCTTCGCCACGCCGATCAGGGCCGACTGGGCGGCCATCTGCTGCTCCGCGGCGCGCACGTCCGGCCGTCGCAGCAATAGCTTCGCGGGCACATCCTGAAGCACGGCGCGGTCGATGAGCGGGACGAAGCCCGCCTTGGCCGGCTGCACGTCGAGTTCCGGCAGCGGGCCGGGCGGGCGCCCGAGCAACACGCTAAGCGCGTGACGCGCCACCGCGATCTGGCTTTCGAACACGGGAATGCTGCTCAGCGTGCCGAGATACTGCGTTTTTGCTTGCTGGAGATCGAGCTCGTCGGTTTCGCCGCTCTTGAAGAGCTTTTGCGTGATCTCGTAGCTGCGCTTTTGCAACTGCGCGTTTTCGCGCGCAATGCGCAGGCGCGCTTCGGTCGTGCGCAGCGTGTAATAGGTGTCCGCGACCTGCGCGTGAACGAGCACTAGCGCGTCCTCGCGGTTGTCCTGGGCGGCGAAGAACGAGGCGTCGGCCGATTCGATCGCGCGGCTAAAGCGTCCCCAGAAGTCCAGTTCCCAGCCGATGCTGAAGCCAAGACCGTATTGGAAGTACGCGCCCGAACGCGGGTCGAAACCGTCATGGCGCTTGCGCGCCGAGGCCAGCACGTCGGCGTTGGCCTGCTGCACCTGCGGGTAACGCCCCGCGAGCGCGATGCCGAGCTGGGCGCGCGCCTCGATCACGCGCAAGGCGGCGATCTTCAGGTCGCCGTTGTCCGCGTCGGCCGCGGCAATCAGCTGTTCGAGATTGTCGTCCCCGAATACGCGCCACCATTGCCGCGCGTCGGGTTGCTCGTCGGCTTGTGCCGCGATCGACGTGACCTGCTCGATCGACGCGCTGCTCCAGTGCTCGCTCCAGCTCTCGTGTTGCGGCTGAAAGTCGGGGCCCACGCGCATGCACGCGGCCAGTAGCGTGCTCAGGCAGCAGGCGCCGAGCGGGAGCCAGTAAGGGCGCTCGCAGAGGATCACAGGGCGGCCTCGCGGCTCAGGCCTGCTGTTCTTCTCGTGCGTGCCCGGTTTGCGGCTGGTCTTTCACCCAGCGCCAGAACAGTTGATAGCCAACGGCGAGCATCACCGGGCCGATGAACAGGCCGATCACGCCGCCCGTGACCATGCCGCCGATCGCGCCGATCAGCACCACGGGCATGGGCACCGCCACGCCGCGCCCGAGCAGCAGCGGCTTGAGCACATTGTCGGCGAGACCGGCAACGAACTCGTAGACGGAGAACACGATGGTCGCCGTGCTCACGCCCTGCGTCATGATCACGAAGATGATGACGGGCACGGTGACGAGCGTCGCGGGCAGCTGCATGATGCCGATCAGCAGCACGGCCAGCGCGAGCAGGCCTGCGCCGGGAATGCCCATCACGATGAAGCCGACGCCGATCAACACCATCTGGATGAACGCGATGCCCACCACCCCCTGCGCGACGGCGCGAATCGTGGCGGTGCAAAGGTCGGCGATTTGCGGGCCGTTCTCCGGGCCGGAAATGCGCGAGGCGATCTGCACCGTGCTGCGATACCCCGTCTCGCCGTGGGCCATGAGAATGCCCGCAACGATCAGGGCTACGAAGAAAACAAGCAGCGCGGCGCCAAGCCCGGTGATCGTGCCGAGCAGCGCGAGACCGGCCGCCTTCAGTTGCGGTGCGAACCGCTGCACGAGACCGGCAATATCCGTCGACGCCTGCATCCAGAAGTCGTATACGCGCTGACCGACGATGGGCCAGTGAGCGATAGAGTCGGCGGGAGGCGGGATATGAAACGTGCCGCCCTTCGCGACGCTCATGGCATGCTCGATCGAATCGGCCACGGCGACGCCGAGCAGCCAGGTGGGCGCCAGGATCACGGCGAACGCCACGAGGATGATGAGCGTGGCGATGAGTCCATCCTTGCGGGGGAAGCTGCGCTGCAGCTTCATTTGCAGCGGATAGAGCGTGACCGCGAGAATCACGGACCAGACCATGAGGTCGAGGAACGGGGCGAAGATGCGAAAGCAGAACATCGCCAGGACGGCAATGAGCGCGGCGCGAATCAGAACATCGAGCAAATCCCGGGATTGCGCCTTCGGCGTTGATCTAGTGGGCAGCAGCATCGTCTGTGTCTCCTCGCTGACCCGGGCGTGCAATCCAGACGCGCCCAGGCTCCTATCGCGTTCCGGCGAGGACCGCCGGAACTCCAGGTAGTACGAGAAACTGTCCGCCGACGTTGCGCTCCTTTCCGGCATGGCCCCGTGACAGGGAGCACAGCTCTACGATGTTTGCAGTCGCCTGTGAGTTGTGCGGAGCGCGTCGTCGAATTGAGTCTATTACACGCACTGAAAAGGAACAATGAACGCGCGGCCCGCTTTGGACCAGCCAGAAAAGCGCTTGGCAGGGCATGTTTACAGAGTAGCGCCGTCGCGCCGAAGGGCAAGACGGTGCGCGGCGATGGTGCGGGGCATCGCTGCAGTGCACCAGCAGGAGCCACCAGAAGCACACGATTGGTGGCGCGCAGCCGGTCTGCGCTTCGCGTGCCACGAGCGCTGCTTGAACCGTGAAACCCGCGCCAGCCGGGCGTTACGCAAGGCGCGCGGGCCGCCTGCAGACCGGGTGGCATACCTATTGCTTTGTCGCTACCGGGGCCAATGAAGGCTCCAATGAATTGCATCATCGTCCCGCCGTGAGCGGGATCATTCGATTGTGCGGGGCAACGGCGTCCCGAAGCAGCACTCCACGGCACAGCGTGCGTGGCGAGTGCGCTTCGGGACGCTTTTTTATGCGCGTTGCGCACGCGCCCCGTCTGGCAACACTTTCGCGGCGCGATTTGCACAACTAAAGATGGCCATGCGGGAAACGACACCTGATATCTCTGCGGAAATCGTCGGCGAGCTCATCAATCTGGCCGGGCGCCAGCGCATGCTCTCGCAGCGCGTGGTCCTGCATGCGCTGCTCGGCTTGCGCGGCGACGCGGCAGCGCTCGTCGTCGCGCGCGAATGCCTCGACACCTTTGCGGCTTCGCACGCACGGTTGGTGGAGGGTGACGATCATTTTCCCGGCGTGTTCTCGACGGCGTTGCGCGAACTCTATTTCGGCGCACGCAAGGCCGACGAGCGCATCCGTGCGTTTACGAAACTCGCCGCGCATGCGTGCGCCTGCCTCGAACGCTCAGTCCAGGCGTCGGCGGCCGATAGCGCGTGCGAGACAGCCGTGACGGACCTCACCGCGGCCGCCACGCCGCTGCTCGAACTGCTGCAGGCGCTGACCCAGGCGTATCAGGACGAATTGCGCAGCGTGGAAGCGGCGGCAGCGAAGCGTCAGGCCGGCATCGTCGATGAACTCTCCGCCATTTCGCTGCGCGCGAACATCGTCGCGCTCAATGCACGGGTGGCGGCCGCTCGCGCCGGTCAGTTCGGCCGCGAATTCGCGGTGATCACGGCGGAACTGGCGCACGTGATAGGCGAAATGGACAGGCTCGTGCAGGGCGTGGTCGGCAAGCCCGACGCGCGCAACAGCACGCCCGAAAGACATTCTGGATTCCGAAATCAACGGATGCATGCCCGCCTGGCGGGTTGAGATCCACTACTGGAGAGAACCTCGTGAAAGACCTGGTAAGTTCGCTCAAGAGCGGTAACTGGCGCGCGCTGATCGCGTGCTTCCTGTACTTCGACACCGGCTTCACGGTGTGGGTAATGTTCGGCCCGCTCGCACCGTTCATCCAGAAGGACATCGCGATGACGCCGGGCGAATTGGGCCTGCTCGTGGCCGTGCCCGTGCTCGGCGCGGCGATTCTGCGCGTGACGCTCGGCAATCTCTATCAGGCCTGCGACGGCCGCCGGGTCGCCCTGATGGGCATCGCGCTTTCCGCCATCCCCGCTGCCGTGCTGCTGATGATGCCGGGCACGCCGTCCTATACCTTGCTGCTCGTGCTCGGCGTGCTGCTCGGCGTGGGCGGCGCGAGCTTCGCCGTGGCGCTGCCCATGGCGGGCAGCAACTATCCGCCGAAGGTGCAGGGCCTCGTGCTCGGTCTCGCGGCGGCTGGCAATATTGGCGCCGTGCTCGACGGCTTCCTCTTTCCGGGCCTCGCCAGCCACTATGGATGGGCGCGAGCGACCGGCGCGGCGCTGCCGCTGCTCGCACTCGCCGCGACGGCCGTGATCTTCTGGGCCCGCGATCTCGGCCAGAAGTCTGGCAGTGCGCCGCAGGCATTGCGCTCGTTCGGCATCACGCTCGCCGGCTTGATCGCGCTCGTGCTTGCCGTGCATGGGGGCTTGTTCGGTGCGGGCAAGACCGGTGTGCTGCTGCTGCCGGTGCTGGGCGCACTGCTCGCCATCGCCGTGTTGCCGCGCCACTATCGAGCGGTGCTCACCGAAGGCGATACGTGGGTCGTGATGCTCGTGTACAGCATCACGTTCGGCGGCTTCGTGGGCATGTCGTCCTATGTCTCGACGCTGCTGATTTCGCTCTACCAGGTACCTAAGCTCGAAGCTGGCGTAGTGATGTCGTTGCTCGCGCTCACCGGCGCGATGGTGCGCCCGCTCGGCGGCCTGATCGCGGATCGCATTTCGGGCGTGCGCGCACTCGTGGTGCTGCTTGCCGCGATCTCGGTATGCGACTTCGCGTTCGCGCTGTGGATGCCGCCGTTCGCCGCCGGCATTGCGCTGCTCGCATTCACCTACGTGTGCTTCGGTCTCGGCAACGGCGCGACGTTCCAGCTCGTCCCGCGCCGCTGGCAGGGCCGCACCGGGCTGATGTCGGGCATCATCGGCGCGGCTGGCGGGATCGGCGGCTTCTATCTGCCGGTCATCATGGGCATTGCCAAGGAGAGCACCGGCAGCTACCAGATGGGCTTCGCGACGTTCGGCGTGATCGCGGCGGCGGCATTCGCACTCGTGGTGCTGCATCGCGCACGCTGGCTCGAATGGGCGCTGCCCCAGGAGCCGGCGATGGTGCCGGCTGTCGTGCAGGGCGCTCGGGCGAGCGCAAGCAACTGATATCCAGCTAGATAGCGAGATGCGGCCCGCGCGCACGCGACGGGCCGCTAACGCATTTAAGCGCGTCGACGCAGGTCTTCGATACTCGCTTCGCGCGAATGCACGCCGAACGATGCAGGCGAAATGGCGAACGAAGCCGCCTCGCCGATCGCGTTGCCCACGAGGATGATGGCGGGGCTGCCAAGGCCTGCTGCACGTGCGTGCGCCGCGATCGCGCCGAGCGTGCCCGTGACGCGCCGCTCGTTCGCGCTGCCGGCCCACTGCACGACGGCGGCGGGCGTGGCCGTGGGGAGCGCGTCCACGAGCGTTGCGCAAAGCGACTCGATCCGGCTCATGCCCATATAGATGGCGAGCGTCATGCCCGTCGCGGCGAGCGCCTGCCAGTCCGGTTCGCTGTGGTCGCGCAGATGCGCGGTCACGAAGATCACGCCCTGGCAATGGTCGCGATGCGTGAGTGACACGCCGAGTCCCGCCGCTGCCGCGAACGCCGAAGAAACGCCGTTCACGATCTCTACCGTCACGCCTGCCCGGCGCAACGCCGCGAGTTCTTCCCCTGCGCGGCCGAACAGCAGCGCGTCGCCGCCTTTCACGCGCACCACGTGCAAGCCGCGGCGCGCGTAGCGCTGCATCAGCCGCTCGATGAAGGCCTGCGGCGTGGAACGGCAGCCGCCTCGCTTGCCCACGCGGATCACCCGTGCCTGCGGCGCGAGCGTGACGATTTCCGGATTCACGAGATCGTCGAGCAGCACGACATCGGCACTCGCGAGCACCTTCGCCGCCTTCAGGGTGAGCAGGTCGAGATCGCCCGGACCTGCGCTCACCAGCGTGACCTTGCCTTCGTTGCCCGTCATCATCGTCGTCGTCCTTTGTATCGCGCGCACCCACGTGGGGAGCGCCATAAAAACAAATGGCGTCCGCTCGCCGCTTGCGACGAGGGGACGCCATTGTCCGGTTGTGTTCGAATCGAGGCGCGAAGCGCGGCCCCAAGTTTGCCTGCCCGGCGACGCTGCCGGGCCCTCAGCGTCACGCAAGTTCCAGACCAACTTGCGCGCGCTCGCGCGATGCGCTTGCTCGCCGGCCACACCTCGGCGGCCACACTTCGCCGGCCGCACCTAGGCGGCCGCACCTAGCCGGCCGCACCTGGCCGGCCGCACCTGGCCGGCCGCACCTAGCCGGCCGCCACCCATTAACCACGCCGCAATCGGCACGCTCAGGCGCACAGCGAATGTGCTGCACGGCACCAACCTTGTGCCGGCCTGCATCACGATGCGCGCGCGGGCGGTGTGCCGCACGCCCCGCTCGCCGGCAGCCGAACACCGCGGGGCGGGGCGTTGCGCGGAATGCACGCAGATTGGCACAGTGCTTGCGTATTGCTTTGCAGCAAGTGCCAAGCGAATCAATGGCGATTCGGCCGCAAGCAGTAGCGCGGCGCACAAGGGTTTCGTATTCAGGGCAACGGCGTCCCCCGAATCTGGCTTCGCGCAAGCTGGAATCGCGGGACGCCTTTTTTATTGGCAGGGGCTCATGGTGCAAGCAACGAACGAAGTGAACAGCTCGGCGGCGATGGAGATCGTCGTCGTCGGCCATGGCATGGTGGGCCACAAATTTCTAGAGTGCATCCTCGCGGACGGCGCGCCTAATGCGCGCGTGACCGTGCTGTGCGAGGAGCCGCGTCCCGCCTATGACCGCGTGCACCTCTCCGAATTCTTCGCGGGCAAGTCGGCGGATGATCTCTCGCTCGTGGCGCCCGGCTTCTTCGATCGCGAGAACGTGCGTCTCGTGCTGAACGCCAGGGCTGTATCGATCGATCGCGAAGCGCGCACCATCGAGGTGTCCAACGGCGAGACGCTTGCGTATGACAAACTCGTGCTGGCCACCGGCTCATCGGCGTTCGTGCCGCCGATCGCGGGCAATGATCGCGCCGATTGCTTCGTCTACCGAACCATCGACGATCTCGAAGCGATGCAGGCGCGCGGCGCGCATGCGAACTCTGGCGTGGTGGTGGGCGGCGGCCTGCTCGGTCTCGAATGCGCGAAGGCCCTGCGCGACCTGGGCCTCGAGACACACGTGGTGGAATTCGCGCCGCGCCTCATGGCGGTGCAGGTGGACGACGACGGCGGCCGCATGCTGCGCGGCAAGATCGAAGAACTCGGCGTGAGCGTGCACACGCACAAGCATACGCTGGCGATCGTGGACGGTAAGACGGTGGACGGCGCAACGGCCGCCAACCGCATGCAGTTCGCCGACGGCACCCACCTCGACGCCGACATGATCGTGTTCTCGGCCGGCATTCGCCCGCGCGACGAAATCGCGCGCGCCTGCGGCCTCGAAATCGGCGCGCGCGGCGGCATCGTGATCGACGACCAGTGCCGCACGAGCGACGCGAACATCTACGCCATCGGCGAATGCGCGCTCTGGCAAGGTCAGATCTTCGGCCTCGTCGCCCCCGGTTACGACATGGCGCGCATCGCCGCCAAGGCGCTGACGGGCGAGGCGTCGAGCTTCGCGGGCGCCGACATGAGCACCAAGCTCAAGCTGATGGGCGTGGACGTGGCGAGTATCGGCGACGCGCACGGCAAGACTCCCGGCAGCCGTTCCTACCGCTACGCAGACGAGCGCCGCCAGGTCTACAAGAAGATCGTCGTGTCCGATTGCGGCAAGAAGCTGCTCGGCGCGGTGATGGTCGGCGACGCGAGCGAATACGGCACGCTGCTGCAGATGATGCTCAACGGCATCGAGCTGCCCGAGTCGCCCGAATTCATGATCCTGCCGCAGGCCGACGGCAAGGCGAAGCCCGCGATCGGCGTGGAAGCGCTGCCCGACGCCGCACAGATCTGCTCATGCAACAACGTTTCGAAGGCGCAAATCTGCGCGGCGGTGCAGGAAGGCGCGACGACCATCGCCGCGGTGAAGGGGGCGTGCAACGCCGGCACGTCGTGCGGCGGCTGCGTGCCGCTCGTCACGCAGATCATGAAGTCGGAGATGAAACGCCAGGGCCTCGCCGTCAATAATCATCTCTGCGAGCACTTCCATTATTCGCGCCAGGAGCTTTATCACATGGTGCGTGTGGAGGGCATCAAGACCTTCGGCGAACTGCTCGCGAAGCACGGCAAGGGGCTGGGCTGCGATATCTGCAAGCCCGCCGTGGGCGGGATTCTCGCGTCCTGCTGGAACGAATTCGTGCTGAAGAAGGAGCACGCGAGCCTGCAGGATTCGAACGACTACTACCTCGCCAACATTCAGCGCGACGGCACGTATTCGGTGGTGCCGCGTATGCCCGGCGGCGAGGTCACGCCGGAAGGTCTCATCGCCGTAGGACAGGTGGCGAAGAAGTACGGCCTTTACACGAAGATCACGGGGGGCCAGCGCGTGGACCTCTTTGGTGCGCGCGTCGAGCAGCTGCCTTTCGTCTGGGAAGAGCTGATCGCCGCCGGCTTCGAATCGGGGCACGCATACGGCAAGGCGCTGCGCACCGTGAAGTCGTGCGTGGGCTCGACGTGGTGCCGCTACGGCGTGGGCGATTCGGTGGGCTTCGCGATCGAACTCGAGAACCGCTACAAGGGACTGCGCGCGCCGCACAAGATCAAGTTCGGCGTCTCGGGCTGCACGCGCGAATGCGCGGAGGCGCAAGGCAAGGACGTCGGCATCATCGCCACAGAGAAGGGCTGGAACCTCTACGTGTGCGGCAACGGCGGCATGAAGCCGCGCCATGCGGAACTGCTCGCTGCCGATCTCGATCAGGCCACGCTGGTGCGCTACGTCGATCGCTTCCTCATGTTCTACGTGCGCACGGCCGACCGCCTGCAGCGTACGAGCGTGTGGCGCGACAACCTCGAAGGCGGCCTCGACTACCTGATCGACGTGGTCGTGCACGACAAGCTGGGACTCGGCGCCGAACTCGAAGCGGAAATGCAGCTCGTGGTGGACACCTACGAATGCGAGTGGAAGAAGGCCGTGACCGATCCTGAAACGCGCCGCCGCTTCCGCCACTTCGTCAATAGCGATGCGGGCGATCAACACGTGACCTTCATCGAAGAGCGCGGCCAGATTCGCCCGGCTACGCCCGAGGAGCGCACTCAAGTTATGCAAGCGGCGCCGCAATTCAAGCGGCATGAAACGCTGTCCGGCATTCCCGTCGTCGTCGAAACCGTCTGATTCCTTTCATCGAACCGAGGAGTACAAAATGAGCAACGAACATAGTCAAGGCAACTGGGTTCCCGTCTGCACGCTCAACGACATCGTGCCGAACACCGGTGTGTGCGCGCTCGTGAAGGGCGAACAGGTCGCCGTGTTCCACGTCGACGACGGCGACGCGCGCGTGTACGCCATCGGCAACTACGACCCGAACTCGCACGCGGCAGTGCTCTCGCGCGGGCTCGTGGGCAGCTTTGGCGAGCGCATCGTGGTGGCCTCGCCCATCTACAAGCATCACTTCGATCTATCCACCGGCGAGTGCATCGAGGCGCCCCAGCATTCGGTCAACGCGTTCCCCGCACGCGTGGAAAACGGCCAGGTGTGGATTGCCGCCTGATTGCCCGAATGAAATGACAAACGCGCGGCGCGCAGGACGCGCCGTGCGCCCCGAATCTGTTTCAGGCTGATATCGATCGACCGCATGAGCTGCGAGAGCGTAAAGAGCGTTTGCCCGTACTGCGGCGTAGGCTGCGGGATGATCCTGCACGTCGAGGACGGCCAGGTCGCGAAGATCTCCGGCGACCCCGAGCATCCGGCCAACTTCGGCCGTCTCTGTACGAAGGGTTCGTCGGCGCACGTGGCGCTGCGCAAATCAGGGCGCCTCGAGCGCGCCTTCGTACGCCGCGCGCGCGACGAGGACCCGGTGCCGCTGCCGCTCACGCAGGCAATCGCCGATACGGCGCGCCGCCTTCGCGCGACGCTCGACGCGCACGGCCCCGACGCGCTCTCGTTCTACGTTTCCGGGCAGATGTCGATCGAGGCGCAGTACCTCGTCAACAAGCTCGCCAAGGGCTTCGTGCGCACCAACAACATCGAGTCGAACTCGCGCTTGTGCATGGCAAGCGCGGGCAGCGGCTACAAGCTCTCGCTCGGCGCGGACGGCCCGCCGGGTTCCTATCAGGACTTCGACCGCGCAGACCTTTTCTTCGTGATCGGCGCAAACATGGCGGACTGTCATCCGATCCTGTTCCTGCGCATGATGGACCGCGTGAAGGCGGGCGCGAAGCTCATCGTCGTGGACCCGCGGCGCACGGCGACCGCCGAGAAGGCGTCGCTGTTCCTGCAGATCGCACCGGGCACCGATCTCGCGCTGCTCAATGGCCTGCTGCACCTGCTGCACAAGAGCGGCCACACCGACGCGGACTTCATTGCACAGCACACCGAAGGATGGGACGCGATGCCTGCGTTCCTCGACGACTACACGCCGGAAAAGGTCGCCGAAACTACGGGTCTGGCCGTCGACGACATTCGCCGCGCCGCGCAGATGATCGGCGAGGCGCCCGAGTGGATGAGCTGCTGGACCATGGGCCTGAACCAGAGCACGCACGGCACGTGGAGCACCAACGCGATCTGCAATCTGCATCTCGCGACGGGCAAGATTTGCCGTCCCGGCAGCGGACCGTTCTCGCTCACGGGGCAGCCCAACGCCATGGGCGGGCGCGAGATGGGCTACATGGGACCCGGGTTGCCCGGTCAGCGCACGGTGCTCGCGGAAGACGACCGCGCGTTCGTCGAAGCGGCATGGGACGTCTCGCCCGGCACGCTGCCCGCGAAAGTGGGCGGCGGCACCGTCGACATGTTCTCGCGCATGGCCGCGGGCGAGATCAAGGCCTGCTGGATCATCTGCACGAACCCGGTGGCGAGCGTCGCGAACCGGCAAACGGTGGTGGCGGCCCTGAGGGCCGCCGAACTCGTGATCGCCCAGGACGCTTTTCTAGACACCGAAACGAATCAGTACGCCGACGTGCTGCTGCCCGGCGCGCTCTGGGCCGAGGCCGAGGGCGTGATGATCAACTCCGAGCGCAACATGACGCTCATGCAGCAGGCCGTCGAGCCGCCGGGCGAGGCGCTGCCCGACTGGCAGATCATCGCGCGAGTGGCCTGCGAGATGGGTTTTGCGCAGGCGTTCAGCTACGAAAGCGCCGCCGACGTGTTCGACGAAATCACGCGCTTTGCGAACCCGAAGACGGGCTACGACCTGCGCGGCGCGAGCTACGCGAAGCTGCGCGAAACGCCGCTGCAATGGCCCATCGCGCCGGAGGCCGCGAGCGATCGCAACCCGCTGCGCTATGTGAACGACGGCGTGAGCCAGACGCTCAGGGAAAACGTCGACGGCACGCGCCCTCGCATCGCGTTCGCCACGCCGCACGGCAAGGGCGTGTTCTTCGCGCGTCCGCATGTTGCCCCTGCCGAGTTGCCCGATGGCACGTTCCCGGTCGTATTCAACACGGGCCGCCTGCAGCACCAGTGGCACACCATGACGAAGACCGGCAAGGTGCCGATGCTCAACAAGCTCAACCCGGGCCCCTTCGTCGAGATTCATCCCGAGGATGCCGCCGCGCTCGGCATTGCCGCGAAGGATCGCGTGCAAGTGCGCTCCCGCCGAGGACGCGTGGTGCTGCCCGCCGTGGTGACCGAGCGCGTGCGTCCCGGCAACTGCTTCGCGCCCATGCACTGGAGCGACGTGTATGGCGAGGAGCTTTGCGTGAACGCGGTCACGAGCGACGCGGTCGATCCGATTTCCCAGCAGCCCGAATTGAAATTCTGCGCGGTCGCGCTCTCGCGCGTCGGGCCGCAAGCCGTGCCGCGCGAGACCACGCGCAAGCCGGAAGCCGCCGATGCCGCCATTGCGTCTGCCGAATACGACAGCACGGCGCAAGCCGTCAACCCGTCTCAGGAACTCGACATGTCCCGTATCGATGCCTTTTCGACGCTACTCGGTCTCGACGACGTCGCCGCGCCGCAGCTGGGCGACATGCAACGCCAGTATCTCGCGGGCTTTGTCGGCGGCCTGCGCTCGCTGCGAGCCGCCGAACCCGTTGGCGTGCCTATGCTGCCCGTGCACGCGCCGTTTCCCGCCGACACGCGCGTCTGGCTGGACGGTCTGCTGGCGGGCCTGTTCAGCCACGCCGAGCCCGCCGCGCGCACGGCTGCGCTCGCCGTGCCGGGCGCGCCCGAGGAAAAGCCGCATGGCGTGCGCATCGCCCACACGCGCCCCAAGGTCGTGCTGCTGTGGGCCTCGCAGACGGGCAACGTCGAATCGCTTGTCGAGCAGTACGCGACACAACTGATGGAATCGGGCTTCGAGATTCGCACGGCCTGCATGGCCGATTACCCGCTCGGGAGCCTCGCCAAGGTGCAATACGTCCTCCTGATGACGAGCACCTTCGGCGACGGCGACGCGCCCGACAACGGCGCGGCGTTCTGGAACGCGCTCGCGGCAGACAACGCGCCGCGCCTCGGCTCGCTGCGCTTTTCCGTGCTCGCCTTCGGCGACCGCAACTACGACGCGTTCTGCGGCCACGGGCGCAAGCTCGACGCGCGGCTCGAAGCGCTGGGCGCGACGCGCCTCATGGAGCGCGTGGATTGCGACAGCGAATACCAGGGCGCCGCCGACGCCTGGCTCGAGCGCATTGTCGTGCGCATCAAGCAGGAGGACGCGGCGCTGCATGCGGTGCCCGCCGACGGTTCCATTCCCGAGGTGCTGCCCGGCTGTGCGGCGACGAAGGCGCGTCCGGCCGCCTCGAAGCTGCTCAAGAACGTGCGTCTGAACATGAAGGGCGCGACGAAGGACACGCGCTACTTCTCGCTCGCAACGGGCGAGGCGGGCCTCGACTATGAAGCGGGCGACGCGCTGGGCGTGTGGCCCAGCAACTGTCCCGCGCTCGTCGACGAGTTGCTGGACCTCACGCGCCTCGCCGCCGACACGCCCGTCGCCGTGAGCGGCCACGGCGAAATGCGCCTTGGCGAGGCGCTCGGCAAGCACTACGAGATCGCGCGCCCGAGCCCCGATGCGCTCTCGTTCATTGCGTCCCGCACGCGCTCACGAGGCCTTGCCGAGATGCTCGACGATTCACGCAAGGGCGATCTGCGCAACTGGCTCTGGGGCCAGCAGCTCGCCGACGTGCTCCACGAATATCCCGTCGACATGAGCGCGCCCGAACTGCTCGGCATGCTCAAGCGCCTGCAGCCGCGGCTCTATTCGATTTCGTCGAGCCCGAAGGCGCATGCGGGCGAAGTGCATCTGACCGTTTCGGCCGTGCGCTACAACAACGGCCGCCGCGAGCGCAAGGGCGTGGCCTCGACCTTCCTCGCCGACCGCGCGCAGGAGGGCAGCGTCCCGGTGTTCGTGCAGAAGAGCACGCATTTCCGGCCGCCGCGCAACGGCGACGCGCCGATGATCATGGTCGGCCCCGGCACGGGCGTCGCGCCCTTCCGCGCCTTCCTGCACGAGCGGCAGGCGCGCGGCGACACGGGCCGCAACTGGCTCTTCTTCGGCGAGCAGCACGCAGCCACCGACTTCTACTACCGCGACGAACTGGAGCAGATGCGCAAGGACGGCCACCTCGACCGGCTCGACCTCGCGTTTTCGCGCGACCAGAGCGAGAAGGTCTACGTGCAGGACCGCATGCGCGAGCAGGGCGCGCAGCTATGGGCGTGGCTGCAGGAAGGGGCGCACCTTTACGTGTGCGGCGATGCGAGCCGCATGGCGAAGGACGTGGATACGGCGCTACGGGAGGTGGTGGCTGGCCATGGCGGCATGAGCGCCGAGGCCGCGCACGACTACGTCAGTGCGCTCGGGCGGGACAAGCGCTACCTGCGCGACGTCTATTGAAGGGGCGCGGCGCCGCTTCGGTGCAGCCCGGCGGCCGGCCGCCTGCGCGCCACGTTTGCAGCGCGCGAAAGCGGCGCGTGCGCGCCTGGTCCGTGCGCACGAGGCTTTCATCTTCGTTGCCGAGCCCGGCATAAAGGCCGCCCCGGGCGCCTTTGGCCACGACGGGTTCGGGCAGCAGGATGGCGATCAGAAACGTCAGGCAAGAGCCTGCGAACACCGCTACCACGCTCATCGAGATCGACTCCAGCATCCGTTTGTCCCCCGGTAGAATGGTGTCCGGCTGGCGATGCCGCGCGCACTGCGCAATGCATCGACGCCATTGGAAACCATTTTGCTCAGGGCGCGCGCCCACGTCCAAGACGATATTCGGATCGCCACGATAAGCGCGCCTTATGAAAAATACCGGAGATATTCGGGAGGCAGCCATCTTGATGCTTCGCTCGATACGCTACGTGCTCACCGTGGCGGAGTTGAAGAATTTCACGCGCGCAGCCGAAGTGCTGCACGTCTCACAGCCGGCGCTCTCACAGCAGATCCGCCAGCTGGAAAACGATCTCGGCGGCGCGCTGTTCGACCGCAGCGGCCGCGCCATCAGCCTCACCGAATTCGGGCGCGTGTACATCGAACACGCGCGCCAGGCGCTCGCGCATCTCGACGCCGGCAAGCGCGCACTGAACGAAGTGCGCGACCTCACGCGCGGGCTGCTGCGGCTCGCCTATACCCCGACCTTCGCGGAATATCTGATTGGCCCGGCGCTGCGCAGCTTTCGCGAAGCGCACCCGGCCATCGCGCTCGAGGTGAGCGAACGCCCTCTCGAAGATATCGAAGGCGGACTCGAGCGTGACGAACTCGATCTCGGCATCGGCTTCACGGATGTGCGCTCCGACGAAATCGAAGTGCGTCCGCTCTTTGCCGAGCACATGGCGCTGCTCGTGGCCACGCGCCATCCGCTGGCACGCCGCCGAGCGGAGGTGACGGCGGAGCAGCTGGGGACGATGCCGCTTGCGCTATTGAGCCCCGACTTCGTGGTGCGGCGTTTCGCCGATGCCTATTTCCGCGCGCACCAGTTGATTCCGCGCGTGATGCTGCAAGCCAATTCGGTAGGCACGGTGCTCAAGCTCGTGAAGGACGGCACGCTCGCCACGTTGCTGCCTTCGGCGGTCCTGCGCGAGCATCGCGGGCTCGTCACGCTGCCGGTCACGCCGGCGCTGCCGCAGCGCACCGTCGCGCTGCTCAGGCGGCGGCGCGCATCGAGCACGCTCGCCGCCAACGCGTTTTCGGACGTGCTGTTCGCGTTGATTTCACAGGAAGGGCTGGGCCAAGCCTGAGGCGGCCTTTGTACCTTTCGCCTGCTCAGGGTTGGTCCGACGAAAGCAGGTTGTGAAAGAAGTCCACCGCGTGCTGGCGAGTCGGCATGGACCCGAGCGTGGCTGCCGGGTCGAGCCCCGAGCGCCGCGCCGTGCCGCTCACGAGACTCTTTTGCAGGTCGTTGAGCGGGCGGGCGAGATTGGTGGCGATGAATCCGGAAGCAGGCGGCGCGGCGATGGCCGGCAGGTCGGTGCGCGGCGCGTCTAGCGTGAGCAACGGAGCCAGCGTGGGCGCCGCCGCCACGCGCTGACTCGCGAGCATGTCGGCGGGCGAGATGCCGAGCCAGTCGCGCAGTGTGGCGAGAATCGACGTGTGGTCGTAAGGCGTGGCGCCGGGTGAGCGGAACACGGTGCCCGGCGCGATATACGGCGACACCACGACCGCCGGCACGCGTACGCCAAAGCTGTCGAAGGCAAAGTTCTGGTCGCCGGGATTGCTCGCGGCATCGGGCGCCACGGCGTTGGCGGGCGGCAGCACGTGGTCGTAGGTGCCGCCGTGCTCGTCGTAGGTGATCACGAGCAGCGTCTCGGACCATCCGGGCGACGTGCTCAACGCGTGCCAGATGTCGTAGAGAAAGCTCTCCCCCGCATAGACATCGTGTGGCGGGTGCTGGTCGTTGGGATCGAGCAGGAAACGCGGCTCGACGAACGAATACTGCGGCAGCGTGTTGTTCTGGCAGGCGGAGATGAAGTTGCTGAAGCGCTGGAAGTTGGCCTTATATTTCGCATCCCATAACGTCGGGAACATCGTGAGCGTGAGCGAGGGCGCGACGAGCGCTGCGCTGTACACGGCCCAGCTCGCGTCCATGTCGCCCAGCACGTTGAAGATGGTGCGCACCTGCCAGTCGAACGGGTCCGGCGGCGTGCCGTTGTCGACGTGGCCGTTGGACGTGCCAGCGTGGGCGAAGGCGCGGTTCGGCCAGGTCTGGCTCGGTACGGGAGCGAACCACGCGTCGCAGACGGCGTATTCGCGCGCGAGCGTCGAGAGCACCTTCAGCTGATCGGGGCTGTGGCACTGCATGACCTGGCTTGCGTCCGTTGTCGCGGTGGTTTCGTAGTCTTGCACGAAGCCCGACATGGGCGCCGCGCCCGCCGCGTTGCCGAGCAGTTGCACGCGCACGTTCGCGAACGTCTCCTGCGGATCGGGGTCGGGCAGCGTGGCCGTCGAGGCCGGCATGGTTGCCGCGATGGTTCCGCCTGCCTTCGTCGGGTTGCTCAGGCCCGCCTTGAGCCCGTCGAATGGCCGTTCCGCGCTGGCGGCGGGCACGAAATGCGCGGGGCTGCTGCCGTTCGTGTACAAGCCGCCAAGCATCGTGTCGAACGAGCGGTTCTCGAACATCACGACAACGACATGCTTGATGTTCTGCAGGGACATTGGGTCTCTCCGTCACGCGGGTTTGACGAAGAATAGTGGTGCAGGCGGGTGGATTCGGCAAGGTTCGGCAACCCTGAGAAAACGGCCGATGCCTTGGGTGTACCTTCGGGCGTACCGACTGTATCCCATGAGCGCCCCCGGCCGATCCAGCGGGGCGCCCCTCCCTGTGGGATAATTACGGGTTCTGCCCAGAGCGCAGCTCAAGAGGTTGTTCGCAAGGGCGTGCGTGGGGCCTTTAATCCCGTGGCCCGCTTCCTTTCTGCGATTTTTCTCCTACAGCCACAATGCCCGCATACCGTTCCAAAACTTCCACCGCCGGCCGCAACATGGCAGGTGCGCGCTCCCTCTGGCGCGCCACCGGCATGAAAGACGAAGACTTTGCCAAGCCGATCATCGCGGTCGTCAACTCGTTCACCCAGTTCGTGCCCGGCCACGTGCACCTGAAAGACCTCGGCCAGCTCGTTGCGCGCGAAATCGAAGCCGCGGGCGGCGTGGCCAAGGAATTCAACACGATCGCCGTCGATGATGGCATCGCCATGGGCCACGACGGCATGCTGTATTCGCTGCCGAGCCGCGACATCATCGCGGATTCGGTCGAATACATGGTCAACGCGCACTGCGCCGACGCCATGGTCTGCATCTCGAACTGCGACAAGATCACCCCGGGCATGCTGATGGCCGCCATGCGCCTGAACATCCCCGTGATCTTCGTCTCGGGCGGTCCGATGGAAGCGGGCAAGACGCGCCTCGCAAACCCCGTCACCAAGGCCATCGAGGTCAAGAAGCTGGACCTGATCGACGCCATGGTGATCGCGGCCGACAGCAAGTACTCCGACGCCGAAGTGGCCGAAGTCGAGCGCTCCGCCTGCCCGACCTGCGGTTCGTGCTCGGGCATGTTCACAGCCAACTCGATGAACTGCCTGACCGAGGCGCTGGGCCTCTCGCTGCCGGGCAACGGCACCGTGGTCGCCACGCACGCGGACCGCGAACAGCTCTTCAAGCGCGCCGGCCGCCGCATCGTCGAACTCGCGCGCCAGTATTACGAGCAGGAAGACGAGCGCGTGCTGCCGCGCTCGGTGGGCTTCAAGGCGTTCGAAAACGCCATGACGCTCGACATCGCCATGGGCGGCTCGACCAACACCATCCTCCACTTGCTGGCCATTGCGCAGGAAGCGGGCATCGAGTTCGGCATGGCCGATATCGACCGCCTTTCGCGCGTCGTCCCGCAGTTGTGCAAGGTCGCGCCGAACACGAATAAGTACCACATCGAAGACGTGCACCGCGCCGGCGGCATCATGGCGATCCTGGGCGAACTGGAGCGCGCCGGCAAGCTGCACACCGACGTGCCGACCGTGCATACGCCGACGCTCGGCGACGCGCTCGCGCAATGGGATATCACGCGCACCCAGGACGAAGCGGTCAAGACGTTCTACATGGCTGGCCCGGCCGGCGTTCCGTCGCAGGTTGCGTTCAGCCAGAACACGCGCTGGCCGAGCCTCGACGCGGACCGCGCCGAAGGCTGCATCCGCTCGTACGAGCACGCGTTCTCGAAGGAAGGCGGCCTCGCCGTGCTGACCGGCAACATCGCGCTCGACGGCTGCGTGGTGAAGACCGCGGGCGTGGACGACAGCATCCTCGTATTCGAAGGCACGGCTCACGTGACCGAATCGCAGGACGAAGCGGTGGAAAACATCCTCGCCGACAAGGTCAAGGCCGGCGACGTCGTGATCGTGCGCTACGAAGGCCCCAAGGGCGGCCCCGGCATGCAGGAAATGCTGTACCCGACGAGCTACATCAAGTCGAAGGGTCTCGGCAAGGCGTGCGCTCTGCTGACGGACGGCCGCTTCTCCGGCGGCACTTCGGGCCTGTCGATCGGCCACTGCTCGCCGGAAGCGGCAGCGGGCGGCGCGATCGGCCTCGTGCGCGACGGCGACAAGATCCGCATCGACATTCCGAACCGCACGATCAACGTGCTTGTCTCGGACGAAGAACTCGCGCGCCGCCGCGAAGAGCAGAACGCGAAAGGCTGGAAACCGGTGAAGGCGCGTCCGCGCAAGGTGTCGGCGGCGCTGAAGGCCTACGCGAAGCTTGTGATGTCGGCGGACAAGGGCGCCGTGCGAGATCTCTCGCTGCTGGAAGATTGAATTTGCAACGGGCTTCGCGCCCGGCGTTCGGCAGTCTGAAGCCGCTCCTCGGAGCGGTTTTTTTTCGCCGGCGGATCACGGATTCGCGGGAGACTGGACAGCGGTGCAGGATATCGGCCAAGCCCTCGACTGGACCGCGCAGTTGCTTGGAGGTTTCATAACGTTTACAAAAAAATAACGATAGCGCCCTCAGTTGAAAAATTCTGTAACGCTTCGTAATACTGTGATATGTTTCATGACCTCGACAGCTGGTCAAACGCTCGTAAGAGCGTGCGTACCGGCTGACCGAACGACTGCTGTGTGACATCCCGTGTATCGAAGATCGGTGGGTGAGGCAATTTTTTATAAGGACTGCGATGCATTTGCGCAGCAAATTCCACCCACCGGCATTCGGATCGTCATCGGGTGCCAGTCGCAAAGCCGTCACGGCTGCATCGGTTGCCTTCGCACTTAGGCCATTCATGAAAACGGATCGCGGACAATGAAATCGATTTCCGAGATTTTCCGCTTGCTGGCGAGGGTTATTCCTGGGAGAAGTCCTGGCGCCCTGTTTCGGAGGGGGCGTGTGCTCACGTACGCACTGCTTCACCCGTTTGCGGCACGCGTCTGGCTGAGTGCATTGGCGGCAAACCCCCTGCTCGCCGAGATTGTTGTCCGTAACCGCCGCTATCTTGAACGCCCCTTTCGCCGCTTCGTCCAGGCGGACATGCGTGCCTACGCGCGTGCCGAGCTACTGAGCGGACATTTTCGGGTCGTGCGGGAACGCTTCGGCGACGATTTGGTGCGCAGTCTTTATCTGAATTCCGCAGACGTGACGTTGGCGTCGAGCGGAAGGTACGCCATCGTCGTGAGCGAGCCGGTACGTTGTTGGCGCGAAGGGTTGCTGAGCGTCGCCTGGCGCGACGTGGTCGATCGAGTCGATCTTGCGTGGGCGACAATCAGTTTCGAGCGGCACGCCGAATCGAGGAAAATCGGGGCGCTTATCGGCGGCCTGCAAGGGCCAGCCGGCGCCGCCAGGGAGCGGGTGCGCGAGGCCACGCGCGAATGCCATGGGTTGCGGCCCAAGGCTGCTGTCATGGAGGCTGTCTGCGAATTGTGCAGGATGGCAGGGGTGGACGTGCTGACTAGCGTGACGAAGAAGACGCACGTTTCCGACTCCAGGCGGGCTCAGATACACGCGGACTATGATGGCTTCTGGCAGGAACTGGGTGGCGTCGAACGCAATGGCCGGTATGTGCTGCCGCTTCACCTGCGTCACCGCGACGTCAGCGAGGTGCCGTCGAACCGGCGTGCTGCATTCCGCAGACGACAGACGCTGATTGCAGATTTACTCACGCAGATCCCTCGGGCCATCGACACGGACCGGATTGAAGAGGTCATGCCGCCTCATCTGGGTCATCCAGATTCGAGCAAGCAACTGCTGGATCTTGCTGTAGCTCTGGCAACAGATCGTTGTGACCTGGAGCCGGGCATTGCCCTCGAAGAGAGCGATCCGACGCGGGACGATCGGCCGCTCGAGCAAAAACTCGCCGCCTGATATCGGCCGTCACAATCACCCGGGCAAATAAAATCGAGCCTCCCACAGCGATGTGAGAGGCTCGATTCGTTTGGTGGAACGTCCCCCGCGCGACGCACGGGGGCGGGTTCCATCCCTTACTTCGCAGCGGCTGCGAGTACGGCGTTGAACGTCGCGCTCGGGCGCATGACTTCAGCGAGCTTCGCGAAGTCCGGCTTGTAGTAGCCGCCGATATCGACCGGCTTGCCCTGCACCGCGGCCAGCTCGCCCACGATCTTCTGCTCGTTCTCGGCCAATGCCTTCGCCAGCGGCGCGAAGTGTGCCGCGAGTTCCGCGTCATCCTTCTGTGCGGCCAGCTCTTGCGCCCAGTACATCGATAGATAGAACTGGCTGCCGCGGTTGTCCAGCTCGCCGGTCTTCGGCGACGGGCCCTTGTTGTTGTCGAGCAGCTTGCCGGTGGCGGCGTCGAGCGTCTTCGCGAGCAGCTTGGCGCGCGCGTTGTTCGTCTTGATGCCGAGGTCTTCCAGCGAAACGGCCAGCGCAAGGAATTCGCCGAGCGAGTCCCAGCGCAGGTGGTCTTCTTGAACCAACTGCTGCACGTGCTTCGGAGCCGAACCGCCTGCGCCCGTTTCGTACATGCCGCCGCCCGCCATCAGCGGAACGATCGAGAGCATCTTTGCCGAGGTGCCCAGCTCCATGATCGGGAACAGGTCGGTGAGGTAGTCGCGCAGGATGTTGCCCGTGACCGAGATCGTGTCCAGGCCGCGGATCACGCGCTCGAGCGTGTAACGCATCGCGCGGACTTGCGACATGATCTGGATGTCGAGGCCGGTCAGATCGTAATCCTTCAGGTACGTTTCGACCTTCTTGATCACTTCGTTTTCGTGCGGACGGTACGGATCGAGCCAGAACACGGCCGGCGTGTTCGAGTTTTTCGCGCGCGTGACGGCGAGCTTGACCCAGTCGCGGATCGGCTCGTCCTTCACGAGGCACATACGCCAGATGTCGCCTTGCTCGACGGGCTGCGTGAGCGCTTCGAGCACTTCGCCCGTGGCGTTGTCGACGATGCGCGCCGTGCCGTCCTGCGGGATTTCGAACGTCTTGTCGTGCGAACCGTACTCTTCAGCCTTCTGCGCCATCAGGCCGACGTTCGGCACCGTGCCCATGGTGCGCGGGTCGAATGCGCCGTTGGTCTTGCAGAAGTTGATGATTTCCTGGTAGATGCGCGCGAACGTGCTTTCCGGAATCAGGCACTTCGTGTCGGCCGGGCGGCCGTCGGCGCCCCACATCTTGCCGCCTGCGCGGATCATCGCGGGCATCGAAGCGTCGACGATCACGTCGTTCGGTGCGTGCAGGTTCGAGATGCCCTTGGCCGAGTCGACCATGGCGAGCGCCGGACGGTGCTCGTGGCACGCGTGCATGTCGCGGATGACTTCTTCGCGCTGCGATTCCGGCAGCTTTTCGATCTTCGTGTAGAGATCGACGAGGCCGTTGTTCACGTTCACGCCGAGTTCTTCGAACAGCTTGGCGTGCTTGGCGAACGCGTCCTTGTAGAACGTGCGCACGGCGTGGCCGAACACGATGGGGTGCGAAACCTTCATCATGGTCGCCTTCACGTGCAGCGAGAGCATGATGCCGGTCTTGCGCGCGTCTTCCATCTGGTCTTCGTAGAAGGCCAGCAGGTGCTTCTTGCTCATGAACATGCTGTCGACGATTTCGCCGGCTTGCAGTTTGACCTTCGGCTTGAGCACGATGGTTTCGCCGCCCTTCGTCACGAGCTCCATGCGGACTTCGCGGTCCTTGTCATTCGTGATCGACTTTTCGCCGTGGTAGAAGTCGCCGTGCTTCATGTGCGCGACGTGGGTGCGCGAAGCCATGCTCCACTCGCCCATGCTGTGCGGGTGCTTCTTCGCGTAGTTCTTGACCGCGAGCGGTGCGCGGCGGTCCGAATTGCCTTCGCGCAGCACCGGGTTCACAGCCGAACCGAGGCACTTCGAATAGCGCTTCTGGATCGCCTTTTCTTCGTCCGTCTTCGGATCTTCGGGGAAATCAGGGACCTTGTAGCCCTTGCCCTGGAGTTCCTTGATCGCGGCGACGAGCTGCGGCACCGATGCGCTGATGTTCGGCAGCTTGATGATGTTCGTTTCCGGCAACTGCGTGAGACGGCCCAGTTCGGCCAGGTTGTCCGGCACGCGCTGTTCTTCCGTGAGGAATTCCGGGAACTCGCCGAGGATACGGCCCGCAACAGAGATATCGCTGGTCTCGACGTTCACGCCGGCCGGCGCAGCGAAGGTGCGGATGATCGGCAGAAACGCGCTGGTGGCGAGCAGCGGCGCTTCATCGGTCAGGGTATAGATGATGGTGGGTTGCTGGGTACTCATCGGCTTCTTGGCGGGGTTCAAAAACGGGGTGATAACACCACCGG
This sequence comes from Paraburkholderia sp. CNPSo 3272, assembly GCF_024206495.1. GTDB lineage: Bacteria > Pseudomonadota > Gammaproteobacteria > Burkholderiales > Burkholderiaceae > Paraburkholderia. Next base: position 36,800 of record NZ_JAMBPQ010000024.1, read on the forward strand.
CTGCGCGCAGTCGGCGAAACACCTGGATTTTGCCTGAATTTTCAGCGGGCCGGGGGCCAAGAATGCCTATATTTCATATCGTGGAAAGCGTTTGCGCAATGTTAATTGATCGGAAAGTCGGCGCGTTTGCCTTGATTGGCGGCCCGCGCGCCGAAAACGTTTCCGCGCCGAAGGCCCGTTCTGTAAGGCTTTCCGAGGTGATGCCGAGGTTTCTGGCATCGCTCCGCAGTTTTGTGGATTGTACCCTTGATAGGGTGTCAAGCTGGTAAAGACCCTTGTAAAAAGAGAAGCGAATCGTCGAGTCTTATATAAGAATTTTGTCCGCCGAGGCTTGCCAGAGTCGTTCGTAATGGTTGCCTTGCTAATCAATTCGTGGTTTCATTGCTGCCATGTTCGATCACTGCCTTTACTTCAATTCGTCGGCCCTCGCGCGGCTCGTCGAGCGCGAATGGAGCGCCGCTTATGCGCCGTTCGGCCTCACGCCCGCGCAAGGCTTCGTGCTGCGCGTCGTGCTGGCGAAGCCGGGGTGCCTCGCGAGCGACGTCGCGCAAACGCTCGGCATCGCTCGGCCCACGGCGACGCGTCTCGTCGACAACCTGTGCGAGAAGGACTTGCTCGAGCGCCGCCAGGGCGAGGCCGATGGCCGCGAATGGGGACTCTTTCCCACGGCGGGCGGCACGGCGCTCGACGGTCCGATCAACGGCGCGAGCGCCGAAGTCGCGCGGCGCCTGCGTGCGCAAGTGGGGCCGGACCTCTTCGAGTCTACGGTTAGCGGCATGCGCAAGATACGCAAGGGACTCGCGTAAGGCGTCCGCGCCTTTTTTAAAACTCGAATGATTGTCTTGCTAATTAATAAGGAGAAGGACGATGAACGAAGCGGCGCTTAAAGGGACGGCGGAAGACGCCTCGCGTTGGGTCATCGGCGTGGCAATCGCCGCGCTGGCGGTAAGCGGCGTGGTGGCGGCGATTCTGGTGATGCCGCGCGCCGTGGAGGCGAACAACCACGCGTGCGTGGCGGCCTACGCCAACGATCTGCACGCGGATCTCGCGGCGTTCGCGCAAGACCCGGCGTGGCAGGCGCAATACGTCGAGGCGCTCACGGCGTGCGCGCGCTGAACGCTCACGCCGCGCGCCGCCACGTTACTTGCGGTTGAGGAACGCGAGCAAGTCGGCGTTGACCTGACCGGCCATGGTCGTGCACATGCCGTGCGGGCCGCCCGGATAGATCTTGAGCGTCGCGTCCTTGACGATCTTCGCGGAGAGCTTGCCCGCGTCGTCGATCGGCACGATCTGGTCGTCGTCGCCGTGCAGGATCAGCGTGGGCACGTCGAACTTCTCGAGGTCTTCCGTGTAATCGACTTCGGAGAACTCGTGCACGCAGTCATGCAGCGCGAGGATGCCACCCCACATGCCCTGCTGCCAGAACGAGTCGATCACGCCCTGCGAGACCTTCGCGCCGCTGCGGTTGTAGCCGTAGAACGGGACGGCCAGGTCCTTGAAGAACTGCGAGCGGTCGTCGATCACGCCCTTGCGGATGCCGTCGAACACATCCTTGGGCAGGCCGCCCGGGTTCTTCTCGCTCTTGATCATGATGGGCGGCACCGCGCCGATCAGCACCGCGCCCGAGACGCGCTTCGTGCCGTGGCGGCCGATGTAGCGCGCGACTTCGCCGCCGCCCGTGGAGTGGCCAACGAGCGTGGCGTCCTGCACGTCGAGCTTGTCGAGCAGCTCGGCCAGGTCGTCGGCCCAGGTGTCCATGTCGTTGCCCTTGGCGGGCTGTTCGGAGCGGCCGTGGCCGCGGCGGTCGTGCGCGATGGTGCGAAAGCCGTTTTGCACGAGAAAGAGCATTTGAGCGTCCCAGGCGTCGGCGGTCAGCGGCCAGCCGTGGGAGAAAACGACGGGCTTGCCGCTGCCCCAATCCTTGTAATAGATCGACGTGCCATCGCGGGTGGTGAAGGTGCTCATGGAAACTCTCCAGTTTCTTTTACAGCATCACAAAGCGGGCAGACGCCGGCGCGTCGGCGCGCGCGGTCGCGCTTCGCGCGGCGCTGCGTGGCGGCGTCCAGGGATGGGCGATGCGGGTGGAACGTGCCGGTGCCTGCACGTCACGGAAAGGGGCAGGCGGCACGCGGGTCAGTATAGAGAGAACGCCTGAGCGATGACGCGAAGCTGTGCGCCCTGAAACCCGCCCGGCGTTGCGGATGTATGCAGACGGCTTGTGAGTCTCAACGCCGCCGCGCGCGGCTAAGCCACCGCGGCGCCGACCGCATCGCGCAGATAGTCGCCGAGAAAATCGACAAAACTGCGCAGCTTCGCGGAGAGCTTGTTGCGCTCGAGATAGATCGCGTGGATATCGGCGTTCGGCAGCGCCCAATCCGCAAGCAGCGGCACTAGCGCGCCGCGCTCGATCGCCTCGCCGATTTCCCACTGCGAACGCACGACGATGCCGCGCCCGTCGAGCGCCCAGCGCAGCACGGTGCTGCCGTCGTTGCTCGACAGCGCGCCGTCGACCTTCACGGTTTCCGTGCGCTTGCCGCGCGAGAAGTGCCAGGTTCCGTATGCCGAGTCGTTTTCGCGCAGCACGATGCAGGCGTGGCGCGTCAGATCGTGCGGCGCCGACGGCTTGCCGTGCTGCTTCAAATACGCCGGCGACGCACACACGATGCGCCGGTTCTTCAGCAGCAAGCGCGCGTTGATGCGCGCGTCGGGCACCTCGCCGAAGCGGATGCCGAGATCGAAGCCTTCTTCCTGAAGACTGAGTGGCCGCTCCGTCAATTGCAGCTGAATTTTCATCGACGGAAATCGCTCGACGTAAGCGGACACCGCGGGCGCGACATGCGCGCGGCCAAAACCAAACGACGCGTTCACGCGCAGCAAGCCGGCCGGTTCGCCGCGGCTGCGCGTGACGAGTTGCTCCAGTTCCGAGAGTTCGTCGAGGATGCGCGAGCCGTTCGCGAGATAAAGCTCGCCTTCCGGCGTGAGAGACAGACGCCGCGTGGTGCGGTTCACGAGCCGCACGCCAAGGCGCTGCTCCAGTTGCGCGAGCCGCTTGCTCACGGCGGGCGGCGTGACCCCCAGCTCGCGTGCCGCCGCCGCCAGGTTGCGGTTGCGCGCCACGAGTGCGAAGAGATTCAGATCGGAAAACGCGTCCATTGCCCGCTCCCGTTGCCTAGCGTGATTCGTTCCTGGAAGTTACGACCGGATTGCTTTCGCGGAAACCCAATCGCTGAAGGCATCAATTAGACTGCATGCAACCTCGGGAGACAAGCATGTTCGACGGTTTCACAGACGCTTCAGCAGACATCGAAGGCGTTCGCATTCACGCAATCAAGGGCGGACGCGGCCCCGCGCTGCTGCTCCTGCACGGCCATCCGCAAACGCACGCCATCTGGCACAAGGTGGCGCCAACGCTCGCGGAGAATTTCACGGTAATTGCCGCCGACCTGCGCGGCTACGGCGACAGCGGCAAACCGCAGGGCACGCCCGACCACGCCAACTACGCGAAGCGCCGCATGGCGCTCGACCAGGTGGCGCTCATGCGCGGCCTCGGCTTCCCGTCGTTCGCGGTCATGGGACATGACCGCGGCGGACGCGTCGCCGCGCGCATGGCGATCGATCATCCGGACGCGGTCACGCAGCTCGTCACGCTCGACGTTGCCCCAACCGTTGCGATGTACGAGCAGACGTCGTTCGAATTCGCGCGCGCTTACTGGCACTGGTTCTTTCTCGTGCGCCCGGCGCCGTTTCCGGAAACGCTGATCCGCGCCGACCCCGATCTGTATCTGAAGCAGACCATGGGCGCGCGCAGCGCAGGGCTCGCGCCATTCGCGTCGGAGGCCTACGCGGAGTATTTGCGCTGCCTCTCGGACCCGGCGACGGCACACGGCATCTGCGAGGACTATCGGGCGTCGATCACCATCGACCTCGAACACGACCGCGCGGATCTGGCCGCTGGCAAGCGCATCGAGTGCCCGTTCCTCGCGTTGTGGGGCGCGCACGGCACGGTTGGCCAGTGCTTCGATCCGCTGGCCGAGTGGCGTAGCTGGAACGCCGGCGTGAGTGGCGAGGCGCTGCCGTGCGGCCACTACCTTGCGGAAGAAGCGCCCCAGTTGCTCCTCGAGGGCGTGCTGCCGTTTCTCCAGCGCTGATCCGTTCGTTTGTCATTTTTCAGTCGGGCTTCATCATGTCCTCACAAACGCTTTACCAAAAACTGGTTGATTCGCACACCGTATCGATCATCGACGCCGAGCACGTTCTGCTCTACGCCGATCTGCACATCATGAACGAGTACACGAGCCCGCAAGCGTTCGCGGGGCTGCGTGAGAAGGGCCTGCGCGTGCGCCGTCCGCGCCAGCAGATGGGCGTGGTCGATCACGTAATTCCGAGCAAGCCGGTGCCCGTGGCCGCGCGCACGATCGAGATCGTCGATGCCGCGAAGCAGGCCGCAAATTTCACGCGCAACTGCGTGGAGCAGGGAATTCATCTGTTCGATATCCACGACCCCATGCAGGGCATCGAGCATGTGGTTGCGCCCGAGATCGGCCTGATTCGACCCGGCATGGTCGTGCTGTGCGGCGACAGCCACACGACGACTTACGGCGCACTGGGCGCGCTCGGCTTCGGCATCGGCACCTCGGAAGTCGAGCACGTATTGGCGACGCAGACGCTCGTGTATCGCGTCGCGAAGGACATGCGCATCGTGGTGGACGGCGTGCTGCCCGCGGGAACGACATCGAAGGATCTCGTGCTGCACATCATTGCGAAGATTGGCGCGCAGGGCGCGCGCGGCTACGCCGTCGAATATGCGGGCGCAGCGATCGCCGGACTGTCCGCCGAGGCGCGCATGACCCTTTGCAACATGACCGTGGAGGCGGGCGCGCGCGCCGCGCTGATCGCGCCAGACCGCACGACGCTCGATTACGTCGCCAGCAAGGTCCGCGACCTCAACGCGAAGACGCTCGACGCAGCGTGCAGCGCGTGGTCGCAACTGCGCTCCGATGACGACGCGCATGTCGATATCGAGCATCGCTTCGACGCCGCGCGCGTCGCCCCTTACGTGACATGGGGGACGAGCCCGGACCAGGCGGTGCCGGTTGACGGCCGCATTCCCGAGGCAGCCGAAGGCGCGGGTCTCGACGCCGCGACGCTGCACAAGTCGCTCGATTACATCGGCCTTGCCGCAGGCGCGCCGATCGAGGGCACGCCCATCGACCGCGTGTTCATCGGCTCCTGCACGAACGCGCGCATCGAGGATTTGCGCGCCGTGGCCCAGGTCGTGCGCGGCCGCAAGGTGGCCGCGACGGTGCGCGCGATGGTCGTGCCGGGCTCGGGCATGGTGCGCGACCAGGCCGAGCGCGAAGGCATTGCGCAAGTGCTGATCGACGCGGGGTTCGAATGGCGTCAGCCGGGCTGCTCGATGTGTCTCGCGATGAACGATGACGTGCTCGCGCCGGGCGAGCGCTGCGCGTCGACGACGAACCGCAATTTCGAGGGGCGCCAGGGGCGCGACAGCAAAACACATTTGATGAGCCCCGCGATGGCCGCTGCCGCCGCGATTGCGGGCCGCATCGTCGACATTCGCAAGGAGCTTGCACATGGCTAAGCCGTTCATGATCTCGGGCGTTGCCGCGCCGCTGCCGGTCAACAACCTCGATACCGACCAGATCATGCCCAAGCAGTTTCTGCTCGGCATCGACAAATCGGGACTCGCGCGGGGGCTGCTGTACGACCTGCGTTTCGATGCCGACAGCCGCGCGCGTGAGACGTTCGTGCTCAATCGCGCCGAATATCGTGGCGCGAAGGTGCTGATCGGCGGCTCGAACTTCGGCTGCGGATCGAGCCGCGAACACGCCGTGTGGGGCCTGCAGCAGGCGGGTTTCGAAGCCGTGATCGCGCCGAGCTATGGCGAGATCTTCTACTTCAATTCGACGAACAACCGCCTGCTCCTCGTCACGCTTTCGCCGGAACAGGTCGAGGCGCTGGTCGCAGAAATTGCGAGCGGCGACGACAAGCACGTGTCGATCGATGTCGAAAACGAAGTCGTGATCGCGCCTTCGGGCAAGCGCTACGCGTTCTCGCTGCCGCCGCGCCAGAAGCAGATGCTCGTGGAAGGGCTCGACATGATCGGCATGACGCTGCGCCAGCAGGAAGCGATCGACGCATTCGAGGCGAAACACTGGGCCGCGCAACCGTGGTGCCGTATCGATCTTCCGGCGCAACAGCAGCGCGGCTGATCACTTCGCAGTCAGCTCCTCATTCATAACCAGACCGTTCGTGCAACGCACGCAACGGCACAAGGGCGCACTCGCTGCCACGCGCGGCAAGTGCGCCCATACGGAGACACCCATGAACATTGCCGCAGTCCATCCGCAGGACGCCGCCGCGCTGGAGCCCAGCGTCGTGCGCAAAGTCTCACGACGTATCACCCCGTTCATCATCATCCTGTATTTCCTGAGCTTTCTGAATCGCGTGAACGTCGGCTTCGCCGGGCTCACGATGAATCATGACATCGGGCTCACGCAGGCCATGTTCGGCGTTGGCGCGGGGATTTTCTTCGTTGGCTATATTGCGGCCGGCATGCCGTCCAACCTCGCGTTGCAGCGCGTCGGCGCACGTAGATGGATCGCATTGCTGATGGTGGCATGGGGTCTGCTTTCCGCGGCCACGGCGTTCGTCACGGGCCCGTACAGCTTCTATACGCTGCGCTTCGTGCTCGGTCTCGCCGAAGCGGGTTTCTTTCCCGGCATCATTCTCTACCTGAGCTTCTGGTTTCCCGCGCGCCATCGCGCCTTCGTCACGGCCATGTTCATGACCGCCGCGCCCCTCTCGAACATGATCGGCTCGCCCATTTCGGGTGCGCTCATGAGCCTCGAGGGCGTGGCGCGTCTGCACGGCTGGCAGTGGCTTTTCCTCGTCGAAGGCGCGCCGACTGTGCTGCTCGGCATCGTTTCCTACTTCTACCTGACGGACAGGCCCGAGGACGCGCAATGGCTCGCGCCCGCCGAGCGGCAGTGGCTGAGCGGCGAAATGCGGCGCGAGCGAGAAGCGAAGGCGGCACAGAGCAAGTCGAGCGTGTGGGGCGCCGTGAAGGACCCGCGCGTGCTGCTGCTCGCGCTCGTCTATGCGGGCACGTCGACCGGGCTGTACGCCATCGGCATCTGGGCGCCGATGATCATCCACCACTTCGGCTTCAGCTACTTCGAACTGGGTCTCGTGAACGCGATTCCGAATCTGTTCGCGGTGGTGACGATGGTGCTCTGGGCGCGCAATTCGGACCGCGCGAACGAACGCCGCCTGCACGTTGCGATTGCGTGTCTCGCGGCCGGTATCGGCATGCTGATGTCCGGACACGCCGCGAACGCCTTTGTGCTGATCATTGGGCTCTCGATCGCGAACTTCGGCATCAACGCGGCGAAGCCGCCGCTCTGGAGCATGCCTACGCAGTTTCTCTCTGGTTCCGCTGCCGCCGCGGGCATTGCGATCATCAACGCGATGGGCAGCCTCATCGGCGGCACGATCGGGCCGATGGTGATCGGCCGGCTGCGCGATTTGAGCGGCGACTATTCGCTGGGGCTGTATTTCGTCAGCGCGACGCTGCTCGTTTCCGCTGTGCTCGCGTATGCGTTCGGGCTGCATGCCCGAAGACGGCACCCGCAGCCGTGAACCGAGCGGACTCGGCCCGCGCCGCTTGCGGCGGGGGCCAGAAGAGGCCCTGTACGCTTCAGGGATCGCATGCCGCGCGATACGCGATAATCGCGCTTTATCGATTCCCGTCTCTCTCGTATGTCGACGCCTGAACCGGTCTCTTCCGGCCAATCCTGGTGGGGCGTGCTCGTATTGGCGCTTTCGGCCTTCATTTTCAACACGACCGAATTCGTGCCGGTTGCGTTGCTTAGCGCCATCGGCGACAGTCTGAACATGAAGCCGACCGACGTCGGCCTCATGCTGACGATCTACGCGTGGACGGTAGCCGTGGCGTCGCTGCCGCTGATGCTGCTGACCCGCAACGTCGAACGCCGCAAGCTGCTGACGTGGATATTCGCGCTCTTCGTCGTCAGCCACATCGTGACCGGCGTGGCGTGGAACTTCACGGTGCTGATGGTGGGGCGGATCGGCATTGCCTTTGCGCACGCGGTCTTCTGGTCGATTTCCGTCTCGCTGGTGGTGAGGCTCGCGCCGCCCGGCAACAAGAGCCGGGCGCTCGCCGCGCTCGGCATGGGCACCTCGATCGCGATGGTGGCGGGCATACCGCTGGGGCGCGTGATTGGCGAGACGCTGGGCTGGCGGCAGACTTTTTTCGTCATTGCGGGCGCGGCGGCATTCGCGTTGCTCATGCTGCGCGTGATGCTGCCCTTGCTGCCGAGCCAGCAAACGGGCTCGTTCAGCAGCGTGCCCGTGTTGTTCAGAAAGCCGATGCTGGCTTCGCTTTATCTGCTCACGATACTCGTCGTTACCGCGCACTTCACGTCGTATACGTATATCGAGCCCTTCATTCACTCCGTGGGCCACGAAAGCAGTCAACGCATCACCTATATCCTGATTCTGTTCGGCAGTGCCGGCATTCCCGCGGCAGTATTCTTCAATCGCCTTTATCCGCGCGATCCGGCGCAGTTCCTCCAAGTGGCTGTGATCGCCGTGTGCGTGTGCCTGCTCGTGCAGTTTCCCGCCGTGCTGAGCATCGTCACGTTGTCCGTTCACACGCTGGTGTGGGGCGGCGCGATCGTTTCCTTCGGCCTTGCCATGCAGGCATGGGTGCTCAAGCTCGCGCCCGAGGCCGCGGACCTCGCGGTCTCGATCTATTCCGGTCTCTATAACGTGGGGATCGGCGCGGGCGCGCTGCTCGGCAACCATATTGCCAATGACTTCGGCGTGTCGTGGCTCGGCAGTTTCGGCGGCGTGGTGGGTGGTCTTGGGGCTGCAGTATGCTGGCTCGCATTGCGCATGTATGCGCGGGCGCATCCTGCAGGGCACTGATGCACCGCGTGCGGCGACGAACTCGCGCTCCAACGCTTTCGCGAGGCGTTCACAGTTGCGTGGCCGTCGGCGTTTCGCCTTCAGTAGGAGGAAACGTCAGAACCACGGCGAACCCGCGCTCGGCGGGAAACGCAAAGTTCACGCGCCCGCCGTGTGCCTTCATGACCGCTTGCACGATCGCGAGCCCAAGGCCGGAGCCGGTCGTGCGCTCCGCGCCTTCCTGGCCGATGCGCTCGAACGGGCGCAACGCGGCGTCCCAGTGTTCGCGCGCGATGCCTTGACCGTTGTCGGTCACGGTCAGCGTGATGGCTTCCTGCGAGGCGCTCACGTTGACGACGATATCGTCCGCCTTGCCGTGCAGCAACGCGTTGTGCAGCACGTTCGACAGCGCTTCCTGCAGGCTCACAGGGTCGCCCGCGATCCAGACCTGCGGCGCGCTGCTTTCGAACGCCACTCTCACGTCGCGTTCGCCGGCGAGCGGAATGGTGCGGCCCAGCACCTCTCTCGCGAGCTTCGCGAGGTCCACGCGCTGCAGCGGGACCATTTCGGTGCGATGAATCACCATCGCGTGATTGAGCAACTGGCCGGTGAGCCGGCCCACGTCCGAGCAGGTGGCGCGCAAGGCTTCAAGGCGCGCGGCGTGGCGCGCGGGATCGGACTCGGCGCTCAGCAATTCGATCTGCGCGTCGAGCCGCGCGATCGGCGTGCGCATCTGATGAGCGGCGTCGGCGATAAAGCGCTGCATGGCCGTCATGCGTTCCGCGAGGCGGCCGATCAGCCCGTTGATGGCGCCGATCAGCGCGTTGATTTCGCTCGGCGTGTCGTGCGCCACGGGCCGCAGGTCCGCCGGGTCGCGTGCGGCGATGATCTGCTCGATCTGCGCGAGCGGACGCAGGCCGCGCCGGATCGCCAGGCCGCTCGCGCCGATGGCGAGCACGCTCATCAGCAAAATGAGCGTCCAGACCTTGAGGCTCATGTCGTTCGTGAGTTGCTGGCGCGCATGCGTGGTCTGCGCGACCGTGACGAGGGCCCAGCCGGGCGGCCGTGCGTCCGGCATGTAGCGCCCGATGGTCGCCGTGCGCACGCGCTCACCCTGGTAGCGGGCGTTCGCGAACGTCGGACCCTGGCGCGCGCTCATCGCGCTCTTCGTATCGGCCGGACCGGGAAGGTCGCCATAGCCCGCGACGACCAGGCCGCGCGCGTCGACCACTTTGTAGTAGACGACGTCATAGCGCGAGAGCGTGGAGAGCGCGGCCACCGGCGGATTGAGCGCGAGCACGCCGCCCTGCACGTAGAGGTTTTCAGCGACCTGGATGGTCGCGCCCGCAAGCAGCTGATCGTAGGCGCGCTCGGACGCGACGCCCGCGTAATAGCGTGCGATGCCCGCGAGCGCCGCCGCGCCCGAAGCCACGACGAGCGCGATGAAGAGCAGCGTGCGCCCGAGCAGCGTTTTCGGGAACCAGTCAAAGCGCGGCAATTTGATATCCCATGCCGCGCGCCGTGCGGATTTCGACTGAACTGCCTTGCAGCTTCTTGCGTACGCGCGTGACGTATTGTTCGACGGCGTTCGCGCTCGGCTCGTTGCCGTAGCTGAACAACTGGTTCAGCAGCTCTTCCTTCGGGAAGATGCGTTGCGGACGGCTGGCGAGGATTTCTAGCAGCGCGAATTCCTGGCGCGAGAGCGAAAGCGGTTTGCCGTCGAGTTCGGCAAGCCGGCTGCTGCGGTCGATGGCGAGACCGCCCAGCCTCACCACATCGTTCGCGTGCCCGCTGTTGCGGCGCAGGAGCGCCTGCACGCGCGCTTCGAGTTCGCGGTAGTCGAACGGCTTGACGAGGTAGTCGTCGGCGCCGAGGCCGAGGCCGCTCACGCGGTCGTCGATGGCCGAGCGTGCGGTGAGAAGCAGCACCGGCGTGGTCGAGCCCGACGCACGCAAATGGCGCAGAATCTCGAAGCCGTCCATGGCGGGAAGCATCACGTCGAGCACGACCAGATCGAAGCGCTCCACGCCGAGCAGGCTGTTCGCCGTGGCGCCATTCGCTTCGAGGTCCACCGCGTGACCGAGGCGCGTGAGGCGGCTGCGGACCGCCGCGCCGATTTCGGCGTCGTCCTCTACCACCAGAATGCGCATGATGCCGTTCCTGCCGAAATCTTCATGGGTGCGATTGCGGGTTTTCCCCGAGGTCTACTGTGTGTGTTTCTCAGCATTTTCTCAGACTCGCCCGGTAATCTCGCGAACCATGGAAGGTAGAGCGACGTGATTACGACACGAACCAACGGAGACGGCAAGATGCGCGTGAAGTCGCCGCGGCCTTCACCGCGTCGGCGCGCGCTCGTTGCGGCCGGGCTTGGCGCGGCGGCCGTTGCCGCGGGGCTCGCCCCTGCCTGGGTCCGGGCCACGCCGCGCACGGTGCGCATTTCGAAGGGCTATGGCCTGCTGTATCTGCCGCTGCTCGTGATGGAAAAGGCGCGGCTCTTCGAGCGTCATGCGGCCCGCCAGGGGCTCGCGGACGTGAGCGTGGAATGGGTGAGGCTCGACGGCGGCAATTCCGTCGACGACGCCATGATGGCCGGTACGCTCGACTTCGCCGCCGTGGGCGCGCCCGGCTTCATCGAACTGTGGGCGCGGGCGCGCGGCATACCGAACGTCGAGGTGATCGGCATCAGCGGTCTTTCGGCCACGGCGCTCTCGCTCAACACGAACCGGCAGCAGATCGCGACGCTGCGTGACTTCACGAGCGCCGACCGCATTGCCGTGCCGGGCATTCGCACCTCGCTTTCGGCCGTCGTGCTGCAAATGGTGGCGAGCAAGCTGCTGGGGCCGCAGCACTTCGCCCAGCTCGATTCGATCACCGTCGGCCTGCCGCATCCGCAGGCCATGCGGTCGCTGATCCGGCGCGAGGGCGGCATCACCGCGCATTTCGCGTCGCCGCCATTTTCGACGCTCGAATTGCAGCAGCCGGGCATCCACCGCGTGGTCAATTCGGTCGACGTGCTCGGGCCGCTCACGCTCGACGTGGTGTTCGCACCCAAGCGCCTCGTCGACACCGAGCCCGCGCTGGCAAAGGCATTCCTTCACGCGCTCGACGAGGCGAACCGGATGATCGCGCAGGACAAGGCGGCCGCGGCGCAGGTCTATGTCGATTCGTCGGGCTTCGGCGCGTCGCGCGAGCACGTAGTGCAGACGCTCTCTGCGCCGGAGTCGCGCTTTTCGGTCTGGCCCGAGCAGTTGATGGAGTACGTGGACTTTCTGTACATGGTGGGCACTATCAAGGCGAAGCCGCGTACATGGAACGACATGTTCGTGGCGATGCTCGGGGATTTCCGTCCGTCGTAGACATACGCATAGACATAAATAAACGTAGGAGAACAGAGTGAATACAGACTCAACCGTCGATCAACAATCCGTCGAAGAGCGGGATGTCATGTCGAAGATCGCGCGCCGCCTCATGCCGATCCTCGTCGTGATGTTTCTGATTTCGTTCATCGACCGGCAAAACGTCGGCTTCGCGAAGCTGCAAATGGTGCACAGCCTCGACATGACCGAAACGGCGTTCGGCCTTGCGTCGTCGCTGTTCTTCATCGGTTACCTGCTGTTCGAAGTGCCCAGCACGCTCGCGCTGCACCGCTTCGGCGCGCGTGTCTGGCTCGCGCGCATCATGCTCACCTGGGGCGTGATCACGGTGCTGATGGGCTTCACCACGTCGATGCAGGTGTTCTGCGGCCTGCGCCTCGCGCTGGGCATAGCGGAAGCCGGCTTCTATCCCGGCGTGATCTACTACCTCACGCTGTGGTTTCCGCAAAGCTATCGTGCGCGTGTGCTCGGCATCTTCACGCTTGGCAGCGCGCTCGCCAATATGCTGGGCTCGCTCGTGGGCGGCTGGCTGCTGAGCCTCAATGGCGTATGGGGCCTCGCCGGCTGGCAGTGGGTGTTCATCGCCACTGGCCTGCCTGCCGTGCTGGTCGGCATCGCCGTGTTCAGACTGCTGCCGGCGTCGTACCAGGAAGCGCGCTTTCTGAACGCGCGCGAAAAGCAGACCGTGGCGGCCGCGCACGAGCGCGAGAAGCCCCAGCACGCCGAACACTCGCAGCCCTGGAAGGCGCTGCTCGATCCGCGCGTGATGCTGTTCGCGGCGACCTATATGCTGATGTCGACGTCGCTCTACGGCGTGACCTACTGGCTGCCCACGCTCGTGAAGTCGTTTGGCGTGTCGAGCAGCGTGAACGGGCTGTTGAGCATGCTGCCGTGGGCGCTGGCAGTGCTGCTGCTGCTGTGGCTGCCGTCGAAGCTGCGCCGCGCGAATAGCATTCTGCGTGCGATGGCGATCGTCGCGGCGCTCGGCACGCTGGGTTTCCTGCTGAGTCTACTCCTGCCTTCCACGCCGCTGCGTTTCGTCGCGCTCGTGTTCGGCGGCGCGTGCATTCCGCTGTTGTATCCGTGCTTCTGGTCGATGCCGCCGCGCTACTTCACCGGCGCGCGGGCGGCGGCGAGCGTCGCGGCGATCAACTCGATCGGCAATCTCGGCGGCTTCTTCGGCCAGAACCTCATGCCGCTGGCGGGCAAGCTCACGGGCACCGCGTTCGGGCCGATGATCGTACCGATCGTGTGCCTCGCGGTGCTCGGTCTCGGCGTCGTGGTGGCGTGGGGACGCTCCGGGCGCGACATCGAGGGCGTGCCGGCCTGAACCTGGCCGCGATTGTATTTCTGGCAGTAACAGTGAATTCAACCTATGGGCATAGACTTTCGATAGGGTGACCCTACAATCCACACTCATGCGAGCGTATTGCGACGCTCGATCGTGAGAGGGATTCACATGGAGCACATTTTCAAGGGGGCCGTCAGGCTTGCGGGCGTGGCAAGCCGGTCCTCGCACAAGCTCGCCGTATCGCTTGCCGCAGCCTGCGCGGTGCTGGCGGGCTGCGCATCGGCTGGCGACATCACCACGGCGGGTAATCCGGGCACCTACATCGTTTCGGCGTCCGCCACGGGCGGGCGCCTCGCGTGGGCGCGCGCGCACAAGCGCGCGGTAAGCGAGGCCAACGAGTACTGCGAGAGCCGCGGCATGCAAACGAGCCTCGGCATGGAGCACACAGAAGGCCTCGAGGCGCTGCAGCAGCAGGCCTCCATCATCCGCTTCGAGTGCCATCCCAAGCTTTGAGGCGCACGCCTCAGCGAATCACGAACGTTTCCTTGCGCGCCCCGTACCGCTTCGTGACTTCGGAGTGCGCGGTCAGTCTTGATAGACCGACAAGCCTGTGCCGCACAGGTCGGCCATGGCCTCGTCGTGCAGGCGCAGAATGCGCTGGGCGTGCACCAGCAGGCGCTCGCCGGGGCTCGTCAGCGCAACGCCGCGGACGGTGCGCTGAAACAACGGCTGATCGACCATCTCCTCGAGCCGCTAGATCTGCTGACTCAGCGCCGACTAGGTGCGGCCCACGCGTTCGGCGGCACGGCTTAGCGAACGCACCTCGGCGATGACCGCGAATGAAGGCAGCAGATCGATTTCCAGCGGACGGCTCACGATATTAGTCTCTCTTCTAGCTTGCATAAGAACTATTCGATTCTATAAAGCCAGAGCGCCGACTAGACTGCATCACGCTCTCGAAAACGCTGGGCGCCGGCTTGCCGCTCGCGGCCGTGGTCACGTCCGCGCGGATCGAGGAAGCCGCGCACGAACGGGGCTTCCTGTTCTACACGACGCATGTGTCCGATCCGCTTCCTGCTGCAGTCGGCCTGCGGGTGCTGGACGTCGTGGAGCGCGACGGTCTCGTTGCGCGCGCAAACATCATGGGCGAGCGCTTGCGGCGCGCTCTGCTCGGCCTCATGGAGCGCTTCGAATGCATCGGCGACATTCGCGGGCGCGGGCTGCTGCTCGGTCTCGAGATCGTCAAGGACCGCCGCACGAAGGAGCCCGCCGACGGCCTTGGCGCGAACATCACGCGCGAGTGCATGAAGCTCGGGCTCAGCATGAACATCGTGCAGTTGCCGGGCATGGGCGGCGTGTTCCGCATCGCGCCGCCGCTGACCGTGAGCGAGCAGGAGATCGACCTCGGCGTGGAACTGCTGGGGCAGGCGATCGAGCGTTCGCTCTAAGGACCCTGGGGCGTCGCGGCTAGGCGTTGCCGCGCGGCCCGGTCGCGCTCACCGGATTGCCCTGGGGCCGCGCGAGCGCACGTGCGGCGAGCGGCGTGGACATGACGATGGACGTGCGCGTCTCGCCGTAGAGGTTGATGCGCTGGATCAGGCGCTCCAGGTCGGCCACGCTCGTCGCGACGAGGCGAATGACATAGGAGTCAGCGCCAGTCACGTGATGGCATTCGAGCACTTCGGCAATCGTGGCGAGCAGCTTCAGAAACTTCGCCTTTGCGGATTGGGGCACCGTAATGCCGATCAGGGCCGAGATCGGATAGCCCGCGGCGGCCGGATTCACGCGCGCCGTGTAGCCTTCGATCACGCCTGCCTCTTCGAGACGTCTCACGCGCTCCGTAACCGCCGGCACGGAGAGATGCACCCGGCGCGCAAGCTCGGTGTAGGTCATGCGGCCGTTGTCCTGCAGTAGCGCCAGTACTTTCCAGTCCAGGTCGTCCATCATGGCGATTATTTAAGGTGAAAAGCCGATTTTCCCTTAAATCTCACCTTCTGCGGATAATCTGCGCCGTCTACGATAGTCCCCTATAGGACATGCATTGCGGGGAGAGGGGACATGTTGTTCGTCAAAGCCGTGGCGATGGGCTTTTGCATCGCCGCACCGGTCGGGGCCATCGGCATGCTGTGCATCCAGCGCAGCCTGAGCCGCGGTTTTTACTCCGGCTTCGCGACGGGCATTGGCGCGGCCTGCGCGGATGCGTTTTACGGCTTGCTCGGCGCGCTCGGCGTAGCCGGCATCGTGACGGCGCTGCCGATGCTGACGGTGGTGTTGAAGGCGGCGGGCGGGGCGTTTCTGGTGTGGATGGCGTGGACCATCGCGCGCGAGTCGCCCAGCGCGCCGGCCGCCGTACAGGAGACCCAGCGCAGCCCTGTCACGCGGGATTTCCTCACGACGTTTGCGCTGACGCTCTCGAACCCCCTGACCATTTTTTCGTTCATCGCTGCGTTTGCCGCGCTCGGGCCCCTGCCGGCCATGCCAGGCGAGCACGGCGCGCCGGGAGGCTTTTCGGTGGCGCTGATGGCGACTATGGTGACGGGCGTGTTCGCGGGTTCGGCTGTGTGGTGGTTGTTCCTGAGCGGCGTGACGTCCGCGTTGCGTAAGAAACTGCCGCTCGCGTTCACGCGCGGCGTCTCCATGTTTTCCGCCGTTGCGATTGCCGCGTTCGGCGTCGTTCAGATGGTGACCGGTCTCGCGAGGCTCGCTTAAGACGTCGTTTCGAAGCGTTCGAGGGCTTGCGCTACTTCCTCGATGTAGGCGTCCGTCATCGCGGAGTCCGCAAGCGCCTGCCTGAGCTGGAACACATATTCCGCGTTGCTGCCGAGCGGCCCGTGCGCCTGGGCGATCGCACGCGCGGCAGTCGCGGGGCTCGAATCGGCCTCGTATTGTCGCGGGCAGGTGTTCGCCACGAAGGCGAGGGCGTGCCGCGTCTCGCCCGTGGCGAGCGTCACGGTGGTCCAGGCCGGCGTGTAGGCGCCCGTCAGCATCTCGCGGGTCCAGAGAATGTGCAGTTCTTCGTCGAGCGTGGCGGCGTCGAGCCGCAGCACCACGCCTTGCGTATGGCCGCCGCGCTCCAGCGCGAGCATGCGGCCGGGGCGCTGCGGCGTGCCGCGCCCGCCGAACAGGCGAATGCAAAAGCTCCGGCGCCAGCCGTGCAGCGTCGCGTACGCGCGCCGGTCGAAATGCGAGAGCGGATTCCACATGAGCGAACCGTAGCCGAACACCCACACCTCTTCGCCGGCGGGGCGCTTCGCCATCGTATCGGCGAGCGACTGGGCGATCTGGGCCTGCGTCCAGAGAATTTCCGGCGGCAGATGGCTGAAACTCTCGAGAAACGCACCGGAGCGAATGGCGTCCCTGTTTAGCATGGCGTTGACGGGTCGGTGGAGGCTACGTCACGAAGTATGCGGTCGGCGCGTGCGTGGATAAAGTGGCTGGAACGCGATGCTGCGTTCAACTGGGCGCGACAATCGGGGCGGGGCGCTCTTGTCCCCTCCGCAGTTCCCCCAGGATCGCGCCGCCAAACGCGTGCGGGTTACGAAGTGCTGCTCGCGTCGAGCAACTATAGCGCGTCGAAAGTGCTATCCCGGGCGCCGCGGATCATCAGGAATCTTGAGGACTTCACAAGCGACCGCGCCCATACCCGCGCGGTCGCTTGAATTGAGCACTCAATGCCCCAGACCGCTCGCCGCGATCTGCTGCTCGACGTACTGCGCGAACAGCGAATGCATGCGCGTGGTCGGGTGGAGGTCATCGGCGAACATATAGGTCTGGTCGGCATGGGCCGAGATGTAGGTGGCGGGCGAGCAGAGCAGCGATGTGTTATCCGGCGTTCTCGAAGGGTCGCACGCCTGGGCCGTATTCGACACGGTAAATCCGTTGGTCTGGAAGTTCGCGACGAGCTGCGTGATCCAGGTGTAGGAGTTGACTTCGATGACTTTGCCCTGCAGGCCATCCGTCTGCAACGCGCCATTCAACGTCGAGTTGAAGAGCTGCGAGAGCTGGGTCAGGTTCGCGCCGCCGTCGGCCGAGGTGATGCCCTTGGGTGAGAGGCCGATGTTCGGCACGTTGATTACCACGACATGAGTGGCGCCGGCCTGCACGATCTGCCCGACGACCTGTGCGAGCGTCGTGGCGGCAGTCTGCACGACCGTGTTGGCCGTTGGCGGGTTGCCGGCGCGCAGCACGTCGTTTGCGCCTGCCCAGACCAGCACGAGCTGACCGGAGTTGAAGGTGCCGTGAGCGGAGATGTAGCTCGACACCTGCTGATTGACCGGCATTTCGATGTTGCCGATCACGTCCGAGAGGAAGTCGTACTGGTTGGCCGGCGTGGCGACCGTCGAGCCGCCCTCTGCGTAGCCGAAGCCGCCTTGCGCGCTCAGCTTGTGATCGAGACCGACCGTGTATGCGGCGTTCAGGGTGTCCCCATAATATTGCGCGACGTCCTGGGACCAGACCTGACCCGGGTTCGTCGTGAAACGCCCGCCCCCCACGGCGCTTGCAAGCGGCGCGTAGGTTCCGACGTCGGAAAGGCTGTCGCCGAACGAGACGACCTGCAGTTTGACGCCGCCCGGCGGCGTGCTCGTGCCGGTACCCGAGCCACCGCCTCCGCCGCCACCGCCACCGCCGCCGCAAGCCACGAGGAGGAAAATCAGTCCGGCGGAAATTGCCGCCCGGATCCGCGTGTCGATCGTTGCCATTGTGCCCCCTTACCGCTTGACGCGATTGCGCCCGCGACCGGATAGGGCGGGCCCAAGAGGGCTAGCAAAAAGAATGCGCGTAGCCTACAAATGGCTGACGGGCGGGAATGCCGGACGTGGCGTGAGGCGTTAAAGGACCAGCGTTTCCAGCCGGTTGCCGCCCAGCGCTTTCGCGCTGTAGAGCGCGGCGTCCGCGGCGGCCAGCAGGTCGGAGAGCGTGGACGCTTCGTGACCATGCTGCGCAAGGCCGACGCTCACCGTGGCGCGTATGACGACGCCATCGACCTTGTTCATGGCGGTTTGAGCGAAACGCGTTGCGATCGCTTCGCCTACCGCTTTGGCGCGCACGCGGTCGTGGCCTGGCAGCAAGGCGGCGAACTCTTCACCGCCTATGCGCGCGAGGATCGCCTCGTGTCCCATGGCGCTGCGGGCAACGTCCGCGAACGTCTTGAGGACTTCGTCACCGGTCCTGTGGCCGTAGCGATCGTTGATGGTCTTGAAGTGGTCGAGATCGAAGGCAAGCAGCGAAACCGGCTGACGCGTCACGATTTCGCTTATGACGCGCGGCGAACGCGCATTTTACGCCGAAACTTAATACCGCGATGCTCGTTCCCTGATTCTTCGCCGCGTGCCGCGACGGCTTCACGTGTCGCGCCAGGCCTCGATGCGTTCTGTATCGAGTCCCAACCGGTCGAGCGCGCGGCTCACCGAATGATCATCAAGTCCGGCAGGCTCGGCGGCTTCGCGTCGAGCGCGAGCACCGGCGCGAACACCACGGCGCGGGCCTCGGTCACCGTCGTCATGTTGCGCAGATGGACGAGGTTCAGCGGCGGCGGGGCTTTGCTTGAGATGGTTGCGCAGGCGGTTGGGTGATATTGTGATCAGGAGTGCGATGGTTTCTCGTTCTGCTTTGGCCAAAGGAAACAAAAAGGCTAAGGAAAATCCTGCATGGCAAGCCAATGCCGAATCATCCTTGCCTGCTCGGCATCGAGCGACTTGAGCACCTGCTCAGCGGGCTCGCGCCGCAGCGCTTCAACCACAGGCGCAAGCGCGGCATCGCACAGATGCCATATCCCAAGCGGCTGATCCGGGCTCGCGACCACGTCCGCTTCGGCAATCATGCCGCCATCGATCACGGGCGCGCGTCCCACATTCAGTTCGTTGAAATCGGCGCTAACGTGAGCGGGCCGGTCGTCGGGCCATGCGACACGCGTTTGCCAGAATGGCCGCGTCGTCCAGCGCTGTTCGAGCGCATAGACATCGCGCCCGGTGCGTGCGAAGCGCATGAACAACTGCTCGATGCGCTGCTGGTGAAAGCGCAGCGCGAGGGGCGCGCGCTCGGGCAGTGCGAGCAGCGTGTGGATCACCGCTGGCGCCTGCAACGCGGAGGTGAGCGACTGGAATACGCCGTTGCCCGCGAGCGGGTCGACGGCCATGGCGGCATCGCCCACGCGCAACCAGTTGTGGCCGCCGGTACGCCCGCACAGCGTTGCGGTGCTGCTGCGCGCATAGAGGCGTGCATCGTTCGCGGCGTCGCCCGCGAAGAAGTCGCTGGCAAGCGGCGAATGCCGCGTGCGCTCGCAAAACGCGAGTAGTTCATCGCGCTGCGGCAGTTCGGGGTTCGTGACGTCCAGCGTCAATTGCCAGTAGCAGCGGCCGTCGCCCAGACGCGCCATCCATGCCCATCCGCCAGGCAGGCTTTCCACCGCAGTGGCTGCTGCGCCCGCGCGGCCCTTCCACACGTTCAGCAGGCTCACGGTTTGCGGGCCGCGCGTGGCGTCGCGCAGCAGCGGCGCGAGGCGCCCGCGTGCTTCGACCAGAAAGTCCGCGCGTAACGTGAGCGGTCCATCAGCGGTTTCGATCATGAGATCGTGACCCGCGGATGAGGAATGCAGCGAGCGCACGTTCGCCTCGATCATGTCCACGCCCGCGCTGCACAGGTCCTCGCGCAGGGCCGCATCGAACACGCGCCGGTCGACGAGAAATTCCGCGTCGAGCGTTTGCAGCGCGCCGTTCCAGAGCGTGGTGCGCACGCACGGCCCTTCGCCGCAACTGGCTGCGCGATGCAAGCCCGCGCGTCGCAGCGCTTCGATCGCGCGTGCCGATAAGGCTTCGGCAGCGTCGAAGCGGCGCCAGTCGCTCACCACCTGCACGCGATAACCGAGGCCCGCGAGCGAGCGCGCAACAGCTGCGCCCGCCGGCCCCGCGCCGAGCACGACGATGCTGGCGGCATTCATGACGCGTGCGCTCGCGAATGCACTCTCGCGTACATGATGTGCGTGACGGCATGAAGGGGAGATAAGTCAACGTGCATGCTGTCCCCCGTGGAATCATGGCGCATCGCTTCGCGACCCCTGCGCTGCGCTCGAAATGCGTGAAATCTAATCTGGCATAGATGCCGCGATAAAGCTATCCGGTCAAAGGAGGATTTCAGCGGCCGAAAACCCGCATTCCGATGCGCAATGCGTATGAACGATCGTGCGCTGTAATTGCTTTGCGAATTGGCGATGCATGCCGCGTAGCGGCACGCATCGATCATCTGTATTCCTACAAGGATGTTTGATGCAACGAGGCAAAGCGGGGCCAGGGCCTAATGCGGCTAGCGGGGCGACGCTGCAGACGAATATGCAGGAATGCCATCCTGCCACTTGCCCCAGTGCCCGACGATGGTCTGCACGAGCGGACGGCCCGTGCGATAGAGGTTTTCCAACGCGGGCGTAAAGCCGCCCTGGCTCGCATAGTTCAGCAAATTCGCCGCATTCGATTCGCCCGCATACGGACGATCGAAGTCAGAGCCCGCGCGCAGCACGGCCACGCGATCGAGGTCCACGCGCTGCGCACGCGCCGCGCGGCTGAGTGCTTCGAACGTGGCGTTGTCCTCCTGCTGCGTCATGCAGTACACCCCTTGGCCGCCGGTCAACTGGCGCGTGAACTCGCTCGCCCTCGCGCCGAGCGCCTTGCCCGACCACCAGGTATCGTCGGCGACCGAATCGCAGCGGATCACCGTGGGCGGCCGGTTGGCGGGAGCGTAAGCATATTTCGCGCGAGCGGCCTGGGCCTGCGGGCTATCGGCGAGCCTCACGTCCCGCGAGATCGCCCAGGCGGCAGAGGTGAGCCGCGGGTTCAGGCGGAACACTTCGGTGCGGTAGTCGAGCGCGGGCTTGTCGCCGGGGCTTTTCGTATTGATGCCGAGATAGCCGGTGCGCCAGCCGCGCGGGCGGTCATCTCCGTCGATCTCCCACTGCAGGCCGAAATCGACGAGCCAGTCCGACCAGGCCGCCGAGCCGATCGTGCCATGCTCGGGGTTCACACCCGCAATGCCCGCGATGAGAAAGTAAGTCTTGCGCAGGTCGAACTGCGGCGCGAAGGCGAGGGCCATCATCGAAGCGGCGGCATTCGCATGGCCTATGCCGGTCGTCATCACGCAGACGTCGTCGGCATTGCATCGCACTTCGGGATAGTCCGGTGAGAGGCCCGCGATTGTCACGGACTCCCAGGGACCGAGACGATCGAGCCATGTCTTCGCTTCGGGCGCGAACATCGTCACGATCATGACTTTCACCGGACGGCCGTGTGCGGCGGCGCCCGCTTGCGCGAAGACCGAGGGTTGCGCAGAAAGCGTCCCGGCGTCCTGTTGCGCTGAACGGGGCTGCGACGTGCAGGCAGCGAGCGCGAGCGCGGCGCAGAGGAGCGTGAGGCGGCTTCGCATTGTGTATGTCCTTATGGTTGTACGCGTATCGGGCGACTCTATCGGTCGGGCGAATGTTCAGCAAAATACGTTCGACTATGACAGTTTTGCGAAGGCGCGGCGCCTCCCACGGCGCTGTAGCCGTTGCGCGCCACGCAAAGCGCATTTTCGCGCCAAGTTCCTATACTTCGACTAGTGTGCCCGATGAGGCAGCCTCGCCAATACGAAGCGACACGGCCGCGCGGCCCCCCGGCACGCATGCGGCACCACCAGGAGGGAGACATGGGACAATCCGCATCCGCGGCGCCCGCGCACGGGCGCCTTGGCGACTCCGGCCCGCATCGCCCCGCGCTTCCCGCGCTCGCACTGGCCGCGCTCGGCGTGGTCTACGGTGACATCGGCACGAGCCCGCTCTACACGCTTGCCACTGTGTTCGATCCCGGCAACGGCCTCGCGCTCAATGCTTTCAATATCGTAGGCATCGTCTCGCTGATCTTCTGGTCGCTGATGATCGTCGTCTCGCTCAAATATGTGGCGCTCATCCTGCGAGCGAACAATCACGGCGAGGGCGGCATCATGGCGCTGCTCGCGCTAGCGGCTTCCTCGGTCGCGTCGCGGCCGCATCTGCGTGCCACGCTGCTCGTGATCGGCGTGATGGGCGCGGCGCTCTTTTTCGGCGACAGCGTGATCACGCCGGCCATCTCGGTGCTGAGCGCCGTGGAAGGCCTCGAAGTCGCCGAGCCCGCGCTCAAGACCTACGTGATTCCGGTGACGCTTACGGCGATCATCGTGCTGTTCGTCACGCAAAAGCACGGCACGGGTGGCATCGGCGCCGTGTTCGGTCCGGTGATGGTGCTGTGGTTCATCGTGATCGCCGCGGCGGGTGTGGCCAACATCCTCTCCGCGCCGGCCGTGCTGTTCGCGCTCGATCCGCGCGAAGGCATCGCGTTTTGTCTGCATCACCGCTGGCTCGCCTTCGTCGCCCTGGGCGCGGTCGTGCTTTCGCTTACCGGCGCCGAGGCGCTCTATGCAGACATGGGCCACTTCGGCAAGCAGCCTATTCGCCTCACGTGGTTCGGCATGGTGTTTCCAGCGCTCGCGCTCAATTACCTCGGGCAGGGCGCGCTGCTGCTGGCCAATCCCGGCGCAGTGCAAAACCCGTTCTACCGGCTCTTCCCGCAATGGTCGATCGTGCCGATGATCGTGCTTGCGACCGTCGCCACGGTCATCGCCTCGCAGGCCGTGATTTCAGGCACGTATTCCATGGCGATGCAGGCCATGCAACTCTCCTTCCTGCCGCGCATGAATATCGTGCACACCTCGGAGCGCGAAATCGGACAGATCTACGTGCCCGGGATCAACTGGATCCTGCTCGTCGCCGTGGTCGCGGCGGTGGTGGGCTTCCGGTCGTCCACGGCGCTCGGCTCCGCTTACGGCATCGCCGTGACCGGCACGATGCTCATCACGACGTTCCTCACGTTCTTCGTCGTGCGTTATGCGTGGCACTACAACTGGGCGTTATGCGTGTTCGCCACGGCTTTCTTCTTCGCGATCGACGCCATGTTCTTCTCGGCCAATCTGCTCAAGATCGTGGACGGCGGCTGGTTCCCGCTCGTGATCGGCGGACTGATGTTCACGGTCATGGCGACCTGGGGCAAGGGCTGGGAAATGATGGCGGCCGAGGCGCGCGTGCGCGCCGGCAAGAAGCCCCTCAAGCCCTATCTCGCGACGCTGCTCGAGAGCTCGCCGGTGCGCGTGGGCGGCACGGCGATCTTCCTCACGCCGAACGCCGACGCCGTACCGCACGCGCTCGTCAACAACTTGCGGCACAACCGGGTGTTGCACGAACGCGTAGTATTCCTGAGCGTGAGGACGAAAGATGTGCCATGGGTGGCCGAGAGCGAGCGCGTGATGGTCGAACTGCTATGTCCGGGCTGCTACTGCGTCGTCGTCAATTACGGATTCAAGGACGAGGTGGACTTGCCATGCACGCTCGCCGCCTATAAGTCCGCGGAGTTGACGTTCGATCTCGACGAGACGTCGTGGTTCCTCAGCCGCGCCGTGGTGGTGCCGAAGCGCGGCCATGGCATGGCGCTCTGGCGCGAGCGCCTTTTTGCGGTGATGCTGCACAACGTCGGCAATATCGCCGCGTTCTTCAAGCTGCCGGCCAATCGCGTGATCGAGGTCGGTGCGCGCGTCGAGATCTAGGTGTCTCGATGCGCGTGGGTTGTCGCGCAAACCCACGCCAGGCTGTCGCGCTGAGGGGAACTCAGGCGTAGGATGATCGAAATCGCATCGTAGTCATGTGGCGACGAGCCGGTTGCAAGCGGTTCGCCGCATGACGGAAGGAGGGCCATCATGAGACGCCTCTATTTCCTCGCTCCCGACACCACCACGGCGCAGGCGATCGTCGACGATCTGCTGCGCGCGCGCATCACGTGGCGTCATATTCACGTCCTCGCCAATCACAGCGTGGGGCTCGAACGTTTGCCCGAGGCCTCGCTGCTGCAGCGCAGTGACGTGGTGCACGCGCTGGAGCGCGGCGTGATGTTCGGCGCAGCGACCGGCGCGATCGTCGGACTCGTCGCGCTGATATTTCCGCCTGAGAACTTCGATATCACGGGCGGGGTGGTCGTCGCGCTGACCCTCGCGGGCATGATATTCGGCGCGTGGGTGGCCGGCATGATCGGAGTGGACGAACCGAACACGCGGCTCTCGCGCTTTCACGTGCCGATCGAAGAGGGTCAGCTGCTGGTCATGGCCGATGTGCCCGGCTCGCGCGAAGCGGAGATCGAGGCGAACATCGCGCAACACGTTCCGCGTGCCGACGTGGAAGGCGCGGAAGCGACGACGCCCATCTTTCCCTGAAAGCGCCGGGGCTTGAAAGCGAATCACGGGGGCGGCGCAGGCCTGTTGGCGCTTGCGCAAGTCGCCATGCGCGCCCCAGTTCATCTGCCTTGCCGCCCTTTTTAGGGGCACAGCGTTCAGCCAGTGACCACCGAGGTTCAGCCGCGCTGCCCCGCCCGCCGCAACGCCCCGCGCCCGCCGCCGGGCGCGCCATTCCCTCGCCAAATCCGCATTTTGACCGGCTTGCGCCCGCGACAAGGCAAAATACGGGTTTTGAGCCCGCGCCGGGCTCAATTTCCCCTGCCGGCCGCCTCCTTCCAGGCATCGATCGGGCCTCGTTGCGAGCCCGGCAGGTCGGCTCGCCTTGTCTGCGAGCCCTCAAGCGATATTGGAGTCGTCTACATGCCCGAAACGAATCTGTCTTTCTTCGGCCGCCTTTCGGTCGCGCTGGGATCGTTCTTCGCGATCCTCGGCGACGGCGAGCTCGCCGCCAACGTGCGCCGTCTGCGTGAAGGCGGGTTTGCACCCGCCACCGCTGCGCCTGCGCCCGCCGCGGCTCCGGTTGCGAAGCCGGCGCCCGCACCCGCACCTGCACCCGCGCCCACCGTCATCAAGGAAGCCACGCCCGACGCCGCGCTCCAGTTGCTCGGCCTGCTCCAGCGCAACGCGCGCTTCGTCGATTTCGTCGAGGAAGACATTGCCGGCTATGCCGATGCGGATATCGGCGCCGCCGCCCGAATCGTCCACGAAGGCTGCCGCGCCACGCTGCGCGACCATTTCGCGATCCGCCCGGTGCGCAGCGAGTCCGAAGGCTCGCGCGTGACGCTGCCGGCCGGCTTCGACGCCGCCGCCGTGCGCCTCACCGGCAACGTGGTGGGCGAGGCGCCGTTCAGCGGGAGCCTTACGCATCGCGGCTGGCGCGTCGAGGAGGTCAAGCTGCCGCAACTCGTCAAGACGCACGACGCGCGCATCATCGCGCCGGCGGAGGTGGAGCTGTGAGCGATCCGCGTTATTCGATTGGCGTCGACCTGGGCACGACGCATTGCGCGCTGTCCTACGTCGACCTCAGCGCCAGCGATGGCGAAAAGACCCAGCAGGGCGTGCTCAACGTGACCCAGCTTACGGCGCCGGGCACGCTGGAATCGCCCGACCTGCTGCCTTCGTTTCTCTACTTGCCGCATGCGGGCGAGCTGACGCCGGGCGACCTCACGCTGCCGTGGACCACCACGCGCGAGTACGCCGTGGGCGAGCTTGCACGCAGCCGGGGCGCGGGCACGCCGATCCGCCTCGTGTCGAGCGCGAAGAGCTGGCTGTGCCACCCCGGCGTGGATCGCCGCGCGGCCATTCTGCCCAACGACGCGCCGCCCGAGGTCACGCGCGTGTCGCCGCTCGAAAGCTCGGTGCGCTATCTCACGCACCTGCGCGAGGCCTGGGACCACGCGCACCCGGAGGCGCCGTTCGGCGAGCAGGAGATCACCGTTACGATTCCGGCCTCGTTCGACCCCGCCGCGCGCGAGCTGACGGCCGAGGCTGCGCAGACCGCCGGCTACGCTAACATGACGCTGCTGGAAGAGCCGCAAGCGGCGCTCTATAGCTGGATCCAGAAAAGCGCCGGCGCGTGGCGCAAGGAAGTGAAGGTCGGCGACATCATCCTCGTCGTGGATGTGGGCGGCGGCACGACCGATCTTTCGCTGATCGCCGTGGTCGAGCGCGAAGGCAATCTCGAACTGCACCGCGTGGCCGTGGGCGAGCACATTCTGCTCGGCGGCGACAACATGGACCTCGCGCTCGCGCACGTGGTCGCGCGCAAGCTCGCGACCCAGGGCACGCAGGCCGATCCGTGGCAGCTGCGCGCGCTGACCTACGCGTGCCGCTCGGCCAAGGAAACGCTGCTAAGCGACGCCTCTGTCGATACGGTGCCGATCGTCGTGCCGAGCCGCGGCTCGAAGCTGATCGGCGGTTCGATCCGCACGGAACTCACGCGCACCGAACTCACGCAGATCATTCTCGAAGGCTTCTTCCCGCAGGTGGACGCCGCCGCGCGTCCCGCCGTGCGCACGCGCGTGGGTCTCACGCAGCTTGGCCTGCCGTACGCGCAGGACGCGGGCGTCACGCGCCATCTCGCAGCCTTCCTCGGCCGCCAGGTGCAGGCGCTCTCGGAACTCGAAGGCTTTGGCGCGCCGCCCGCAGGCGCGACCTTCCTCCACCCCACGGCGGTCCTTTTCAACGGCGGCGTGTTCAAGTCGGCGCTGCTCTCGCAACGTGTCCTCGATATTCTCAACGGCTGGCTCGCGGCCGAGGGCGCGGCGAGCGCGCGTCTGCTCGGCGGCGCCGACCTCGACCTCGCGGTGGCGCGCGGCGCGGCCTATTACGGCTACGTGAAGCGCGGCAAGGGCGTGCGCATTCGGGGCGGCACGGCGCGCGCGTATTACGTGGCCGTCGAATCGGCCATGCCGGCGGTGCCGGGGCTCGAGCCGCCCGTGTCGGCGCTCTGCGTCGCGCCCTTTGGCATGGAAGAGGGCACCGAGGCGGCGCTGCCGCCGCAGGAATTCGGCCTCGTCGTGGGCGAGCCGGTGCACTTCCGTTTCTTCGGCTCTTCGGTGCGGCGCCTGGATCAGGTCGGCACGATGCTCGACTACTGGTCGCCCGAAGAATTGCAGGAGCTGGAGGAAATCCAGGCGACGCTGCCGACCGAAGGCCGCACGCCCGGCGAGGTCGTGCCCGTGAAGCTGCACGCGCGCGTGACGGAGGCGGGCACGCTGGAGCTTGAGGCCATGCCGAGCGGCACGAACGAGCGTTGGAAGGTCGAGTTCGACGTGCGCGGCGGAGCAGGCGGCTGAGCACGATGAAGCCATACGTCGTCGGCATCGACCTGGGGACGAGCAATACCGTCGTGGCGTACGTGGAGGCAGGCGGCGACGCCATCCGCGTGTTCGACGTGGAGCAGCTCACCGGCCTCGGGGAAGTGGGCGCGGAAAAGATGCTGCCTTCCGCGCGTTATCACCCGGCGGCGGGCGAGCTTGCGGCGGGCGATCTGCGCTTGCCGTGGAGCGCGCCTTCACCGGGCGACGACGCCGTCATCGGTCGACTCGCGCGCGCGCTCGGCGCGCAGGTGCCCGGCCGGCTCGTCGCGAGCGCGAAAAGCTGGCTCTCGCACGCCGCGGTGGACCGCCTCGCGCCGATCCTGCCGTGGGGCGCGCCCGACGACGTCGCCAAGGTCTCGCCGGTGACCGCGAGCGCGAGCTATCTCGCGCACGTGCGCGCCGCGTGGAACCATCGTTTCCCGCATGCGCCGCTCGAAGATCAGGACGTGGTGCTCACCGTGCCCGCCTCGTTCGACGACGGCGCGCGTGCGCTCACGCTCGAAGCGGCGCGCATGGCGAAATTGCCCGCGCTGCGTCTGCTCGAAGAACCGCAGGCCGCTTTCTACGACTGGCTGTACCACCATCGCGCGGCGCTCGACGCGGAGCTGGGCGCGTCGCGCCTCGTGCTCGTGTGCGACGTGGGCGGCGGCACGACCGACCTCACGCTCATCAAGGTGCAGTTCGAGGGCGGCGAGCCGCAGCTCACGCGCATTGGCGTGGGCAATCATCTGATGCTCGGCGGCGACAACATGGATCTCGCGCTCGCGCATCTGGCCGAAAGCCGGCTCGCGAACGCGCAAACGCGCCTGAGCGCCGCGAGCCTTTCGCAGCTCGTGGAGCGCTGCCGCGTCGCTAAGGAGCAGTTGCTCGACGCGAGCGCGCCCGAATCCGTGCCGATCACCCTGCTCGGCGCGGGTGCGCGTCTGGTGGGCGGCGCGCGCACCACGCAGCTCGGCCGCGAGGAAGTCGCGCAGATCGTGGTGGACGGCTTCTTCCCTATGGGCACTGCCAGCGACCTGCCGCGCCGCTCGCGCGCGGCGATCGTCGAGTTCGGCTTGCCCTATGCCGCCGATCCGGCCATCACGCGCCATATCGCGGCGTTCTTGCAGCGCTTCGCGGCGCGGTCGCGCGAGGCGCTTGGGTCTCCTGGTGCTGCCGGTGAACCGGAAGCCGCGCTGCCCATGCCCGACGCGCTGCTGCTCAACGGCGGCGTGTTCCGCGCCCGCTCGCTTGCGCAGCGTCTGGCCGATACGCTAGGCACGTGGCGCGGCGCGCCGCTCAACGTACTGCAGAACGATCAGCCCGACGTGGCCGTCGCACGCGGCGCGGTCGCCTATGCGCTTGCGCGGGCCGGCAACGCGCCGCGCATTGGCGGCGGCTCGCCGCGCAGCTACTTTCTCGTGCTCGACGAAGGCGCGGCAGCCGATGCCGCTGCGCGCGGCGTGTGCGTCCTGCCGCGCGGCACGGAGGAGGGCCGCGAACTGCATCTGGACGACCGCACGTTCGCACTGCAGCTGGGCCAGCCCGTGCAGTTCCACCTCGCATCGACGGTGGCAAATACCGCGTGGCAACCCGGCGAGTTGGCCGACCTCGCGGCGGCCGACTTCGTGCGCCTGCCGCCGCTCGCGGCCGTCGTGCCCGCAGGCGGCGATGCAAAGACGGCGCGCGAGCGTCCCGTGAAGCTCACGACCGCGCTCACCGAAGTCGGCACGCTGGAGATGCACTGCATCGCCACTGACGACGCCTCGCAGCGCTGGCTGCTCGAATTCGCGCTGCGCCGTGCGGAGCACGAGGGCGGTGCAGGGGGTGGGAGCGGCGAGTCGCGCCATGCGGGCCTCGACGAAGCCATCGAGTCGATCGAACGCGTGTTCGGCGCGCGCTCCGCCAAGATCGACGCGAAGGAAGTGAAGCGCTTGCGCGCGCATCTGGAAGAGCGGCTCGGGCCGCGCCAGAACTGGGACGGCCCGCTGCTGCGCGAGCTGTTCGGCGCGCTCTGGGAACGCGCGGGCAAGCGCCGGCGCTCCGCCGATCACGAACGCCTGTGGCTGAACCTTGCGGGCTTCTGCGTGCGTCCGGGCTTCGGCTATCCGCTGGACGAATGGCGCGTCGAGCAGCTCTGGACGCTGTTCGACGACGGCATCCAGTTCGTGGGCGAAGGCCAGGTGTGGTCGGAGTGGTGGACGCTCTGGCGGCGCGCGGCGGGCGGCCTGAACGAGGCGCAGCAGCACGAGGTGCTGGAGGCGATGACGTACCTCGAAGAGGCGGCCGGCGCGAAGCGCCACAAGCTGCCCTTCGACACCGCGAAGCTCGGCGTGCCGGACATGATCCGGCTCTATGCGTCGCTCGAGCAGATTGCGGCCGAGCGCAAGATCGAGATCGGCGAGCGGCTGTTGCAGCGGCTGCAGAAGCCTACCGAGAATCATCAGACGTGGTGGGCCGTGGGCCGCATCGGCGCGCGCCAGCCGTTCTACGGCAGCGCGCACGGCGTGGTGCCGCCGCACACCGCCGCGCTTTGGCTCGACGCGATTCTCGCGCTCGACTGGAAGAAGATCGAACCGGCGATGTTCGCCGCCGCGCAAATCGCGCGCATGACCGGCGACCGTTCGCGCGACCTGCCCATCGAGTTGCGCGAGACCGTTGTGCGCCGGATGGAGTCGGCGAACGCGCCGCCTGCGTGGGTGACGATGGTGCGCGAGGTCGTCGCGCTCGACACGGCGGACACGGGCCGGGTATTCGGCGAGGCGCTCCCGGCGGGGCTGAAGCTGATCGCGGGCTGATCGCTGGCCGAGCGGCGCGTGACTTCTGCGGGAAGCCCGGCGCGCGTATGATCGAACGCCTGATTCCAACCGAAACACAGCGGACTGATCTGCCCATGAATTCTCCTGCCGATGCTTCCTCGCCGCGCGCCTTGCGCGCGCTCTCGCCGATCGAGGCGCGTATCGTCGGCGTGCTGGTCGAAAAGCAGCACACGGTGCCCGACACTTATCCGCTCTCGCTCAACGCGCTCACGCTCGGCTGCAACCAGAAGACCGCGCGCACCCCGGTCATGAACGTGAGCGAAGCCGATGTGCTGGCCGCCATCGAAGACCTCAAACTGCTGAGCCTCGTGTTCGAAGCTAGCAGCAGCCGCGTGCCGCGCTTCGAGCACAACCTGAACCGCGTGCTCGGCGTGCCGAGCCAGGCCGTGGCGCTCCTGACCGTGCTGCTGCTGCGCGGCGCGCAGACGGCGGCGGAATTGCGCCTGAACTCGTCGCGCCTGCACGGATTCGCCGATGTCTCGTCGGTCGAAGGCTTCCTCGAAGAACTGGCCGAACGCGAGCCGCCGCTCGTCGTGAAGCTGCCGCGCGCGCCGGGCGAGCGCGAAAGCCGCTGGATGCATTTGCTGTGCGGCGAGGTCAACACGGCGAGTTTCGTCGCTGCGGGGACCATCGCGCCAGGAGCGCGCGAGGAGGCCGGCGAGAGCGTCTCGCTCGCGGACTTCGAGGCGGTGCGCGCCGAACAGCAGCGCCTCGCTGACGAAGTCGCACGCCTGCAAACGCTCGTCGCGCGCATGGCCGCCGAGCTAGGCATGTCGCTCGACTGAGTACGGTCACGCCGCCGTCGCGCCATGGACGCCGCCGCCCTCCTCCGCCCAGCGTCTGCGCCGGGTGCGCGACCTGCCGTGTCCGCGCGGCTTGCCGCTCATCGGCAATCTGCATCAACTGAACGCGCCCAAGCTGCATCGCGTGCTCGAACAGTGGGCGCAGGAACCTTCGACGATCGAGGAAATCACGGCGTTCGCGATGGTGCCGAACCGCATGCCGGTGCGGCTGGAATTGCGGCCAACGGTTGAGTCGCCTCGACCACAGGCGACATATCAACCGGGCCGTGACTAAAGTCTCATCCTTGCGTGATGAAGGTATGGACGTGAGTGTTGAAGAGGTCGGGGTGCGTACCGTTCATGCCGTGCGTGGCGCCCTTGATCGTGACGCGCCGTGCGAACTCGATCCACTCGTCCAGCGCTTCGACGTTGTTGCGGAACATGAGCGGGCTGCGCTGACCGTCGATCAGCAGCGTGCGGCACTTGATCTCGCCGGCGGCGCGCGGCGCATACGGCGGCAGCGGGTCCTGCAACTGCTTGGGCAGCGTCGTGGCGTTGGCGATGGCCATCTGGCGAAACGCCGCCGAGCCTTTCTTCCAGGCGCCGGGCACGCTCACGGAGTCGACGAACAATTCGAGTCCCGCTTCGACTTCGCCGGCATGGATGAGGTTGGCCGCGCGCGTGCGCAGCGCGTTGGTGGCGGGGGGCAGCGCGGCTTCGTCGTCGTCCACGCGCGAGAGCGGGCCGCCCGGGTCGGCCAGCACCAGCGTGCGTACGAGGCGCGGATAGCGGCGCGCCAGATGCCATGCAACGCAGCCGCCCCGCGAATGACCCACGAGGTGCACCGATTCGAGACCCAGCGCGGCGATGAAATCGGCCAGCTCGCTCACGTGGCTCTCCCAGCCGAAATCGCCCTGGATGCAGGCGTCCGCCGCGGGCCAGTAGTGGCTCAGGCTCGGCGCGATGCAGCGGAAATGCTCCGACAGCCCGTTGAGCTGCGGCATCCAGTAGCGGTAATCGCAGAGCGATCCGTGGACGAACAGCAGCGGCTCGCCATCGCCGCGCTCGAGGAACGGCAGGGCAATGCCCGAGTGCAACGTAGCGTACGACAGGTCGGGCGCAGCAAGTAGGCAGGGATCGATGCGTTGGTTCAAGGAGTGGCTCCGAGCGTATGGGCGTCACTTTGCCGCAACCGAACGATTAAGGGAAACTCAATAAACTGAAGGAATCGATAAGCTTTTCTGATTCTAAAAAGGGGCGCAACGCGGCGAGGCCTGTCGCGCGGGGCTGTTCTCTTTCAGCGGTGAAAGCAAGCGGGTGCGCTCGCGCCGCCGGCGGCCTGGAGCGCGGCGGCAGGATCGTGGTTTGTCGCGGCGCCGACCGCGTTCGCGGCGGGGGATTTACGCCTTCGGCGCCACGAGATTGGCGTCACGCGCGAGCAGCCAGCGTCCGCTCGCGTCCTTGCGCACCAGCGTGAGCGTGTAACCTGCACGCTGTATGGGCTGGGGCGCGCCCGGCGGCGTGATCGAGATGTCGATGCGATTGCGCAGAAAGGCCCAATCGCCCAGCACCTGAAGTTCCACGATCTCAGCCGTGCCCTCTATGCGCATGTCTTGCTGCGCTTGCGAGGCCGCCGCGAACTCGGCCTTGCCGAACGGCTCCTGGCCGGGCACCGTGAACACCACGTCGTCGGTCATCAGGCTCAGGACTTTGGCCGTGTCGCCGGCGCGGCTGGCCTCCATCCAGGTTTGCACCAGCTCTCGAATGGCACGTTCGTCATCGGTCATCGTGGACTCCCTCGTCGTTCAGTTCGACGATTCTAGAATGCGGCGCGCGACGCATCAGAATGCACTGCGATAAGCAAACAGACCCGGCAAGCCGCCGGTCATGATGAACAGGACGTTCTCGCCGCGTGCAAGGCGCCCCGATCGCGCGGCGTGCACGAGACCCGCGAATGCCTTGCCGCCGTACACGGGGTCGATAAGCAGGCCTTCTTTCGAAGCGACGAGCCGCACGGTTTCGCGCATCGCGTCGGTGGGAATGCCGTAGCCTTCGCCGAGCTGGGCTTCGTCGATCACGATCGAGCGGCCCTCGATGCGCCGCGCCGGATCGATCAGTTCGAGCGTCTTGCCGGCCTTTTCGAGCGTTGCGGCGTGGGCCTGCTCAACCTTCGCCAGGACGGTATACGCGAGCACGAGACTCGGATCGATACCCAGCGCCGCAAAGCCTGCGGCGAGCCCCGCATGCATGCCGCCGCTGCCATTGGGGACGATGACGCGCGCAAAGCTCAATCCCTGCGAGCAGGCCTGCGTCATGATCTCCGCCGCGCACGCCGCATAGCCCAGACATCCCACCGGGCTCGACCCGCCCAGCGGGCAGACGTAGACCTTGCGGCCCTGTGCGCGCAACTCGTCGGCGCGCGCCTGGGCGAACTCCTGGGCGTTGGCCGTGCCGGGCAGGTCGTGCACGTGTGCGCCGAGCAGGTCGTCGAGCAGGATGTTGCCGTTCTGCAGATACTCGAAGTCGTCGCGCGGCACGGCCCGTGTAAGCACGAGTTCACACTGCAAGCCTGCTTGCGCCGCCGCAGCCGCCGTCAAGCGCGCATGGTTCGACTGGCGCGGGCCTACAGTGATGATGGTGTCCGCGCCCGCAGCCAGCGCTTCGCCCACCAGGAATTCCAGCTTGCGCAGCTTGTTGCCGCCGCCGCCGAGGCCGGTTAGATCGTCGCGCTTGACATAGACATTCACGCCCCCAAGTTCGTCGCTTAGACGCGGCAATGCCTGGATCGGCGTTGGCCCTTCCAGCAGTGCGCGGCGGGCATGCCGCGAAAGATCGAGCTGATACGGGGACGCGGCATGCGTCGCGGCATTCGTTACGGTAGTCATCGGGCTCTCGCTGTCTCGAAGTTTGGGATAGGCGCGTTGCTGGCGGCATTTACGTTTGCCGAGCGGCGAATAATAACCAGGGTAATTCTCGAATAATGCGCAACGCCTCAGGGTTCTCACGTCCACGTAATTCCGTATTGCGTCGCAGCAAGGAGATTTTTAGACTGATTCTTATCCAGGCAATCGTCGGAGACGATATTCCCACTACGGGAGGCTTCACATGAATATTTTTCAATCGCCGAGCCAACCATCGAGTCCGAGGCTGCACGTATTCGAACAGGAAGGCGGCTGGCACTGGGGTATCACCATAGAGCGTTCGGCAGGCGGCGGGTTCAAGGTCATCGCGTACAGCGAGAAGACGTTCCACGCCGAAGACGAAGCACAATCCGACGGCGACCGCGCCCTCGTCAATCTCGCCGAACTAGTTTGAGCCGCGCGCTGCGCGGCTTCGTGTTTTCGCGTCTGCGGCACCTTTCTTCGCATCCTTCCACGTTTGCGGCCCGCGCTCCCCGCGCTGCGCCGGAATCGATGTTTCTTTTCGTCTGATCGCTGTGCCTGCACGCGCTCAGCCGCGTCCATCGGCCTCACTGACCATCGTGCGACGTTTGCTAAAAATCAGCGCGAAATTCCACGCGCCTCGGTATCTTGGAAAATTGCCCGAGAGGGCTTTTCAGACCGTTCCTGAGCGCAGTCACTCCCTTCATGCATTTTCCCGCGCCGCGCACTTCACCAACACTCGCACCCGAGCTGCAGCTGGGCGAACCCATGACCGATACGATGCATGCCGAATTCGTCGCGCTCCTCGACGCGCTCGCGCGCGCGAGCGACGAAACCTGGCTCGGCGCGTTCGACGCGTGGGCGGCGCATACGAAGCAGCATTTCGCGCGCGAAGAAGCGTGGATGGAGGAAATGAACTTTAGTCCGCGCCATTGCCATGGGAGCCAGCATCGGCACGTGCTCAACGTGGCCGGCGAGGTGCGCAGGCAAGTTGCCGACGAGGGGCGCTTCGACACGGGGCGGCAACTGGTGGGCGAACTGCTTGAATGGTTCGCCTGGCACGTGAAGTCGATGGACGCGCTGATGGTCGAAGCACAGCGCGAACGCAGCATCGCGAAGGCCGATCACGTCCACCAGGTTGTTTGAGTCACATTCCAATCGTTGGATTCATGCAAGCAGATATCGTAATCGTGGGCGCCGGGCCGGTGGGGCTGTGTCTTGCGCGCTCGCTCAGTGGCGTTGGCCTCAAGCTCATCATGGTCGAGCAGCAGAGCCTTGCCGACATCAGCGAGCCGCAGTTCGACGGGCGCGAGATCGCGCTGACCCAGAAGTCGGTGCGCGCGATGCGCAGGTTCGGGCTTTGGGATCTCATCGACCCGCACGCGCGTGCGCCGCTTCGCAGCGCCAGAGTGTTCAATGGTCCCTCGCCGGGTGCGCTCGAGATCGGGCACGACCTGAGCCGCCACACGGAACTGGGCTGGCTCGTCTCCAATCACCTGATTCGCAAGGCCGCCTACGAGGCGCTGCGGCAAAGCACAGCGGAGCATGGCGACGTGACGCTGCTTGCGGCGCAAAAGGTCAGCGCTGTGAAAGCCGATGACGCTCTGGCGAGCGTGGCACTGGAGAGCGGCGAGACGCTCTCGGCGAAGTTGATCGTCGCTGCGGACAGCCGCTTCTCGTCCACGCGCAAGATGATGGGCATTTCCGCCGACATGCACGATTTCGGCAAGGCGATGCTGGTTTGCCGCATGACGCACGAAGCGCCTCACGAGCACGCAGCGTGGGAATGGTTCGGCTACGATCAGACGCTGGCGTTGCTGCCGATGAACGCGGAGCGCTCGACGAACGCGCATCAGTCGTCGGTCGTACTCACGCTGCCCGTGGGCCACGTGAACGAGATCGCCGCGCTTGCGCCCGACGCATTCGCGCGCCATATCGAGGATCGTTTCATGCACAGGCTGGGCGCGATGAGGCTGGCGAGCACGCGGCATGTGTATCCGCTCGTGGCCGTCTATCCGGAGCGCTTCGTCGGAAAACGCTTCGCGGCCGTGGGCGACGCCGCGGTGGGCATGCATCCGGTGACCGCGCATGGGTTCAATTTCGGTCTGCTCGGCGTGGAAACCTTAGGTAACCGAATCATCGAGGCGCACAAAAGCGGCTTCGATATCGCGGCTCCCTCGGTCTTGCAGCGCTATGAAACCCAGCACCGCCGCGCGACCCGGCCGCTCTTTCTCGCGACCCGGTTCATCACCGACGTCTATACGAACAACACCGCGCCCGCGAAACTGGCACGCGACTTTATGCTGCGCGCGGCTTCGAAACTAGTGCCGTTCAGGAAAGCCATCGCAGCTTCGCTGACCGGCTGACTTCACGCGCCCTCGCGCACATCCACCGCGACAATGCGCTCGAGGGCGGCCACCGCGTTCGCCACGCCATTCTCCGCACGCATCGTTTCGCCCAGGGCGCGGGCGCGGCGTCGCACTGTTTCGCTGGCGGCGAAGTCCAGTGCGTTCGCGAACGCGCGGGCAGTGGGCTTGCGTCCGTCGACTGCCGGCGGGGCCACGCCCGCCTGGCGCAGACGCTCCGCCCAGAAGAACTGGTCGCCCGCGAACGGCGTCACGATGGAAGGCACCCCTGCACGTGTTGCGGAGTGCGAAGTACCCGAGCCGCCATGATGAATCACGGCGGCGGTGCGCGGGAGCACCCAGTCGTGCGGCGTGTCGCCGACGACGAAAAAGTTTTCAGGAAGCCCCTTCGGATCGATGCCGCTCCAGCCCGGGTAGAAGAGTGCGCGCCGGCCCTGCATCGCTTCGATGAGGGCATTGAGCAGCCGCGCATTGTCGAAGCCCGTCATGCTGCCAAAGCCGATGTAGACGGGCGCGTCTCCCTCGGCGAGAAAGCGCGTCAGCGCAGCGGGTGGCGTCCATGCCGGACTCGGCGCCAGCCACTGTCCGCAGAGATGAGCGTTGCCGGGCCAGTCGGCAGGCGCGGCGAGCAGGCCTCGCGAGACGCCATAAACCATCGGGTGGTCTTTCCATACCGCCTTGCGCGGCGGCAGGCCGAGCATTGCGCGTGCCGCGTTGGTCCTGTCGCGGAACGCCTTCCAGAGCAGGCCGTTCACCAGGCCGTGGCTGGCGCGGTTGAGCGCGCGCGGCACCCACCTGGGCGGCAAGAACGGCGAGGGAAAGGCCGCCGTCGGCGTGATCGGGATCATGCCCGAGCCGATGCCTTTCGCGCCGAGATACTCCGCCGCGGAAAGCCCGACGAACGCGGCCAGCCCGGCAACCAGAATCGCATCGCAACCCTCGCCCGCCTCGACGATGGTGCGCATCCACGACTGCGCGTTTTCGTTAGCGATCTTCGCGAGCGCGCGTGCGGTCTCGTTGAAGCCGCCACCCTTCGCGACGACGCCCGCGATCGCGCGGTCCGGGCGAAGCATGCCGCGAATGTCGCCGGCCAGCGCCGTGGCCGGCACGCCCAGTGCGTGGGCGCTGCCAAGCGTCGCTGCATCGGCGAGCAGGCGCGCTTCGTGCCCGGCGTCCATCAAGCCGCGGCACAGCGCGGCGAACGGGCGCGCATCGCCTTCAGTGCCGTAGGTCGCGATCAGTAGCTTCATGGGACCTTTCTCCTCGATTTCAGCGCGGCCTTCCGGGGTGCGGTTCTGGCCGCTTGCGCGGGAAGTGCTGAGCCATGCAGGAACAAATCGACCGCAGCGGCAAACTCCTTGCGCAGCTTCAGGCGCGGTTCGGCGAGCCAGCGCAGCATGGCGCCGAGGTAGAGGTGGTGGAACGAGAGGGCGAGCCGCGCCGCATCGAGATCGTCGCGCAGTTCGCCTTGCACCTGCGCGCGGCGGACGAGCCAGGCAAAGGTATCGGCGATGTCGCCGAGCTGCTCGCTGTCCCGCGACGGCGAAGGCTCCATGCCGATGCCGAGAAAGCGAAATCGCAGGTAAGGCGCGAGATAGTCTGGGTGCGCCTCGCACCAGCTCGCGGAATGATCGAGCACGAGCCGCGCGCCCGCGGCGAAGCCCGGAGTATGTTCGAGCCTGGCGTGCAGCGCCGCGAGATTCGCCGCCAGTTCTAGATGCAGCCAATGGGCGAGCACCGCCTCTTTCACCGGAAAATGGTTGTACAGCGTGCCCTTGGCCACGTCCGCGGCGGCGGCGATCTGCTCCATGGTCACCGGTTCGTAACCGTGAGCTTCGAAGAGCGCGGCAGCGGTTCGCGCGAGATGTTCCAGGGTCTGCAGACGTTTGCGGTCGCGGCGGCCTGGGGGAGCGGGCGTGGGCGGGGACATGCGGACGATAATATTGAACGAAGTTCAATATTATTCATCGTTCACAAATCGTCTGCAAGTACTGCTTGAGGGGGTGGATCAGTGATGCCAGAAGAGGGGATCCTGGCGAGAGCGGCTGTCGCCTGCCTGGGCATACTGGCTCTCCCAGGGCCATGTACGGCCATTGCGCTTGCCGGCGGCCGGCCGGTGCGCGGTGGTGGCGAGCGTGAGCAGGTGCCTCGCTTCGCGGCTTGATGCGTCGACTTCCATCGCGTGCCCGGCGTCTTGCCGCACACAGGCCCATTGGCGCTCGTGCTCGCATTGCCGCGCCTCGCCGATCAACGCGTCGCGCCGCTGCTCGCGCGCGACGAGGTCGGCCTGGAGCTGCTGCGCTTCAGGGTTGCCGGGCTCCACGGCGAGCGCACTCGTGAGCGCCCTGCGTGCGGGCCAGAGGTTGTTCTTGTCGAGATTCAGACGCGCGCTGGCCAGATTGCTCGTGACGTCGGGATGCGCACTCGCATAGCGCGGCGCGGCGGCCGGTCGTGAGACGGTCGGCGCATTCTCCTGGGCGACGTGGCGCTGGGCCGCGTTCGCTCGCGGCAGGACGGTGGGCCGCCGGTCAGGCAGCGCGGCGAGGGTGCCCATAGTGCCCCGTCCGTCTTGTATGCCCTTCGACCCGATCACGGACCCCACGACCACCTGTGCGCCGAGCTTCGGCTCCCATTCGCTGCGATGCAGGAACGCAAGGCCGGCGAGCGCGATCGCGAGCGCGCCGAAACCCGCCCAGACATAGCGCGCCAGCCGCTTGGGCTCGGCGACGTGTTCCTCGTCGATCGAAGGGTACTCGCCGTCGTAGGCTCGATCGCCGCCAAGGGCGCCCGGCAGGGCGCCCAGGTTCGTACGCAGGCGCCCGGCTGCCCCGTGCGCGCGTTCGTCCGGCAGGCCTTCGCTCGCGGCTGCGATACGGGCGGCAGCGGCCTGTTGATTCGCTCCGCATTGGGGGCAGAGTGCGAGCGGCGCATTGAACCTGGTCCCGCAGTAGGGGCACTCCGACGGATCGTAATCGTCGTGACCAGGGGCGTTGAGCATGGGAGGAGCGCGCTTTTCGCTTCGATTGACGAATTGCCGCAAAATCGGTGCCTGATTTACGCACTCATTCGAATATGGGCCACTTCGCGGCGAAGATCAATCGGCGGATTCCGCCAGTTTGGCGGATACGGACAGTCGAAGCGCCGGCGAGTGGCGCCCGGCCTTATGTGCTTTATGCCTTCACGCAGCCTATGATCGTGTCGATTGCAGTGGCATCGAGTGTCAAGCCGATGTGCCCAACGCCGGGCACGATCGTGACCGGCACGTGTGCGCCCGCTTCCTCGAACGCCGCCGCGTATTCGTGGGCGAGAAAAACTTCGTCGTCGGCGCCGGCCAGCACGTGCAGCGGCTGCTGCGCGCCACGTATGTCCGCGCGGTAGTCGTCGTGCGGGCGGAAATTCCGCATCAGGTTGAACGAATACTGCGGCGTGAGCTCGTCGCGGACCTCGGGCGCGAGCGCATAGGCGATCGTCGGCAGATGATTGAAGACGCGGATGCGCAGTCCGTTGAGCATGGCGAGCACGATGAGGCGCGGTATGCCGACCGACACCCAGCCGCCGACCTCATTGCGCGTGGTGCGCGCCTTATGGTGCAGGAAGGGCGCGAGCAGCACGTAACGCTCGAACAGACGCTGACGTGCGTCGCCTGCAAAGCGCAGCGCAAAGCCGCCGCCCGACGAGAAACCGATCAGCGTTCTGTGCAGCGCGGCCAGCTCGTCCGGGAGTGCGGCGAGCAGATCTTCGAGGTCGTCTTCGAGCTGGCCGATGTAGGCAATCGTGCCCT
Source organism: Paraburkholderia sp. CNPSo 3272 (assembly GCF_024206495.1). Lineage (GTDB taxonomy): Bacteria > Pseudomonadota > Gammaproteobacteria > Burkholderiales > Burkholderiaceae > Paraburkholderia. The sequence goes on from NZ_JAMBPQ010000024.1 coordinate 77,125, forward strand.
TGCGTCCTGATTCCCCGTGGCCGCGCATATCGGGCACGCAGGCCGCGTAGCCCGCGGCGGCGAACTGGCGCGCAAGCGGGTGAAGGCTCGCGCTGCTTGCCGACGATCCGTGGATGAGCACGACACACGCTTGCGGCGCGCCCGCCTGCGGCAGGTAGGCGCGCCACGCGAGCGACGCCCCGTCTCGCGCCGTATAACGGCACAATGCATGAAGGTCGGAAAAGTCGACCTCCTTGAACGGCGCGTTGATCGATTCGAGCGGCGCGGGCTGCCTGGGGCCGCCCTTGACGAGCGCGACGGCCGCGGCAGCGATGGCGGCGAGCGGAACGGCTTGCGAAGCGGCAACGGCGCTGAGAGCCATGGGTGGACCTCGTGTAAGTTATGGGTTGAAGGTCTTGCCGGCAGTGATAATAGCCGAACTTTCCCCCCATATCATTGGGTCTCCGAAACATTATGCGCGCCGGATTGCGGCGCAGCGCACTCAGATAAACAGCGAAATGATGCCGCCCAGTGTAATGCCCGCCGCGATCCAACGCCCAAACGTATAGGTGTGGTTCGGGTCGGCGGGCGCGTCGGGACGCTCGAGGCCTAGCGCGCCATAGACGAGCGATTTCACGGGCTGCGCGTTGGCCGGCGTCGATGTCGCGTCGGTTGCGTCGCTCGTGTCGGTGGCATCGCCGGCATCGCTCGTGTCGCTCGCATCGGTTGCATCGCTCACGACGGCCGCGTCGTCACGGCTGTCCGCGGTACCGTCGGTCGATGCGGCCGCATAGCCTTGCGGCGAAATCTGCACGGCATCGTCCTGCGATGTGGACGGCGCGACATTCGTCGATGCGTCGCTCGACTGCGTGCCGTCCTGTTCTGCCTGGTCTGAAGCCGCGCCCGCACGGAGTGAGTTCGTGTTGGCGCTGCTGTTGGCGAACTGTGTCGCCGCCCCGATTTGCATGGTCGACTCCTTTCGACTTTCTTATGCCTGCAATATTCGCAGGTCCGATGCAGAAACGACTCACGAATAACGCAGAAAAATTCGCGATATTCCGCGGCCAATTCTTTTGCCCAGCCTGCGACAATATCGATGTCCGCAACGTCGTTTGCGTGTTGCCGCGCGACGAATACGTGATCCTCCCCACCCGTAAGAAGAAGTACGCCTCGACGTCGCATGTGGATGAAGTCTCTGCGCCTCACAAATCCGGTCACGTTTTCGAAGAGGCGAGCTTGAAGCGCCCGTCACGCCGCGAGATTTTCGAGGCGCTTTATCGCACGCACTATTTGCAAGTCCACACGCGCCTGCCCGATGCGCTCGAGCGCGATCAAAACGACGATTATTCGCACAGCGGCGCGCAGATCGCCTGGGAGATCTGGCAGGCCGCCCACTCACACGCCATCGAGCTGGCGGCGCAGCAATGCGAGCTTCGACAGAATCAGCACGCTCATCAGGACCACAAAGCAATCTGCCGGATTTGTGCGTGCGATATTCGCGCTCTGAAGGCGGATGCAGAGCGCGATGAGGATGTTACGTAGGAACGTGCCGCTTTAACCTAGACGGGAACCGAAGCGACGAGGCGCAGGCGGTTCGCGGAACGCTTTGGATCGAGAGCGCGCGTGACTTCGGCGAGCGTGGCGCGCATGGTGCCCGAGAGTTCGCCCAGCGCTGCTGCGGCGCGGCCTCGCGTGGCGGAGGTCGCCGCCGGGGTATTGGTTTGCGTCGTGCGGCTCGCGCGTGCGGCGCGCGTCATGCCGGCGCGCGCGGGCGGCATGCAAATGCAGCAGGCGGCGGGTTTGTGTGCGTCGCGCACGTGGCGCACGAAACGGCCGGAGCAAACAGTGCAGCTCGACAGCGTAAGCAGGCCGCCTTCGAAGAAGCGCAGCAGGGTCCACGCCCGGGTGAAGCTCAGCACGCGTTCGGTTTCGGCGCTCTCGCAGTGCTCGAGATAAAGGCGGTATGCACGCGTGAGGGCATCGAGCCGGCTGCATTTTGCTCTATCCGTAAGGAACAGATAGATGTTGTAGAAGAGCGACGCATGAATGTTCGGCAGCCACGTGAAATACCAGTCTGCCGAAAACGGCAGCATGCCCTTGGGCGGCGAAGCGTTCTTGAGTTCCCGATAAAGCCTGATCAAACGATTGCGCGAAAGCGTCAGTTCTTTTTCGAGCACAGGCATGCGTGCGCCCAGCTGAATCAACTCGATTGCGCGCAGCACTTCACGCGCTTCTTCGGTCACACTGCCTTTGTACATGACGTGGTACTCCGAGGGGCAGCGGATGACCGCCACGGTGGTACAGGCGAATGCCTGAATTCACGGGCGATTATAAAAGCGCGACAAAGAGCGTCAAGAATAATATTTGGAAAGAACTTGAAGGATCTATAAAGAAAATGCCTCGCGCAGCCGATATTCAGGCATGGCTTGAAACGGCAAATAAGCGCGTATTATCACGAGAATTACCTGTCTGATGTAAATGGAAAGGTGCAGTAAGAATATAAGTAGAAACCGACGAAGATATCGGTGCGCAATGCCCCGTGATTCGGAAAAAATTATTACGGTGTTTTGCGCTTTTACCTTTTCAGGCGCATCTGCCGGTAAACTGCGCCCTTTCCGAACGCATGCGACGCGACGTTGCAGCGGCCCGCGCGAACTGCGGGTTCCCTACATAAGCCGCCCACCGATGAATTTGCCTTTCTCCGCCTACACTTCTTCGTTCGCGCAGGCGCGTAAGCGTTTGCCCGTGGCCGCGACCGGCAACTTCAACCGCAGTGGCGGCGGCGCGCTCGACAACCCGCCGCGCCGCGCGCTGCTCAAGGGCACGGTGAGCCTGCTCGCGCTGAGCGGTTGCGCGAGCACGTTGTTGAGTGCGTGTGGCGGCGAATACACGGGAGGCGACGGCGCGCAGGATGCGCCCACGCCGGTGATCGGCTCCGTCGCGAACTTCCGCGATCTGGGCGGGGCTGCGCCTGGCTACTCGACGAGCGACGGCGCGCACGTGCGCCGCGCCTTGATTTACCGCTCCGACGCGCTCACGCCGAGCGCCGCCGACGCCGCGACGCTCGAGCGCATGGCGCTGTCCAACATCTACGATCTGCGCACGCCTGCTGAGATCGACGCGGCGCCGGACGTAACGCCTAGCACCGCCAGTTACCTCGCGCTCAATGTGCTGGGCACGCTCGAGCCGCCGTCGTTCGGGGGCATGCTGCCCGGCGAACTCGTTGCGGCGATGCAAATGCATTGGCGCACGCTCGTGACAGGCCGCACGCAATGCTCGATCTACGGCGCGCTGCTCGAACATATTGCGGATGCACCGGGGCCGCTGCTGATCACGGGTGGCACAGGCGTGGACGTGGCGGGCTGGGCGTGCGCCCTGTTGCTGCTGATCGCAAACGTGCCGCTCGAAATCATCGTGAAGGATTTCATGCTGACCGATGCGTGGCGCTCGACGGGTGTGGATTCGGCCAATCTGACGCCGCCCGTGCAGGCCAGCTATCTGCAGGCCGCGTTCGACGCGGTGCAGGGCAGCTACGGCGACCTCAACCGGTATCTCACCGCGGGTCTCGGCCTTGCGTCCGACACGGTGAATCGTGTGCGCGGCAGGCTCGTGGTCTGAGCGGCGCGCAGCGCTGAATCAACAGGTAATTCCAGCGGGCTTACACAGCGGCGCGTGCATCGGCCGGCAGCGCGATGCGCACGCGCAGCCCGCCTTCGGGGTGCTTGGACAGCTCGCAGCGGCCACCCTGATTACGCGTGAGGCGCGTCACGATGGCGAGACCCAGCCCGCAATGGCCTTCGCCGCCGCGCGCTTCGTCAAGGCGTACGAAGGGTTTGAGCGCTGCGGCCACGCGCTCGGGGGGGATGCCGGGGCCATGATCGCGCACTTCGACGATCCACTGCGCGCCTTCGCGGCGCGTGGCCATTTCCACGGGCGGCACGCCATGTTCGAGCGCATTATCGACGAGATTCGACACGAGCCGGTCGAGCAGCGTGCGCGGCAGCCTGAACGCCGAGCCTGCGCGCAGATCGAGCCTGAAGAGCGCATCGTCGTCGTCGCCGGCATCGGAAAAGAACTGCTCGCGCAACAGCGCATCGACTTCCACCTCGGGACCCGATTCGGGCCGCTGGCGGGCAAATTCCAGGAACTGCTGGACGATATCGTTCAGCGAATCGACTTCGCGGATGAGCTGTTCGCGCTCGCGCTCCGAGCCCATCATGCTCGCACGCAGCTTCAGACGTGTGAGCGGCGACTTCAGATCGTGAGCGACGCCCGCGAGCATGACGGCCTGATCGTCGTCGGCTTCGTTGAGCTGCTTCATCATGCCGTTGAACGAGCCGATCAGATCGCGCAATTCGCGCGGCCCGTGCTGCTTGACGGGCGCGGGACGATGGCCGGTGCCGAACGCTCGCGCGGCCTGGGCCACGAGGGAAAGCGGCCGCTGCATCTGCCACATGGCGAGCAGCGCGAGAAGCAGCGAGATGGCCAGCATCGAACCGAACAGCGGCAGCAGGTTGCGCGGCGGCGGCAGATCGACGGGCGCGACGATCCACGTGGGCTGGCCCGCAAAACGCACCCAGAGGGCTTCGCGATGGCGCAGGTCGGCGAGAATCTCGGTGCCGGGCGGCAAATCGCGCAGGAGCTGCTTGCGCAAGTCGGCAAGCGGCTCGCGCTTGGGCACCTCTAGCCGCACGTCGGCTGGCATGTTCCACGTGGGTACGAGATGCACGCGCAGGGCCGGCGCGAGGTCCATTTCGTTGGGGGGCGCGCTGGGCGCCGCGCTCGTCGCCGTACCGGGCGCCCCGCTGGTCGCGGCATGCAGCATGAGCAGCAGACCGCGCTCGAAGCCTTCCACTTCGTGGCGGCGCGGCTGCGGCGCGAACACGATGAACCAGCATGCCTGAATGGCGAACAGCAGGAGCGCGGACATCAGCGCCATGCGCCCGAACAGCGTATTCAACGGATTGTTCATGCCATTACGCGTTCGGGCTGCGGCCGCTGTCGTCTGCTGGTAGATAGTCGACGTCGCCTTCGATGCCGACCCCGCTCTGCGGCACGAACACGTAGCCCTTGCCGCGCAGGGTCTGCACGTAGCGCGGCTGCGCGGGATTGTCTTCGATCACGCGGCGCAGGCGCCAGACCGGTACGTCGAGGCTGCGCTCGTTGAATTCGAGGCCGTCTGCGTGGAGCAGGTCGTGAATCAGCACGCGTGAAAGCACGCGATACGGATGTTCCGTGAAAATCTTTAGGAGCACGAACTCACTGCTGCGCAGCGGCACGCGCTTGCCGTCGCGTTCGAGCGTGCGCGCCATGAAGTCGAGCTCGAAGGCGCCGAAGCGGTAGCGTTCGCGCGCCACGGGTGCGCCTGTGGGGCCGTGGCTGCGCCGGCGCAGCACGGTCTGGATACGCAGCAGCAATTCCTCGGGATCGAAGGGCTTGGCAACGTAGTCGTCCGCACCCAGCGTGAGACCCGCAATGCGGTCGGCCACCGCGCCGCGTGCGGAGGCGAAGATCACCGGAATGTCGTCACCTTGCGCGCGCAACGCGGCGAGGGCGCGCAAGCCGTCGGTGCGCGGCATCATGACGTCGAGCACGACGACCGATGGCCGCTCGCGTTGCAGCCGGGCGCCGAGGTGTGTGCCGTCGTGGAGGACCGAGGCCTCGAACCCGTTGGCCCGAAGAAAGCTGGAGAGGAGATCGCGCACGACCGGATCGTCGTCGACGATGAGAACGTGTGGACTCATCGGCGTATTTTATTTGATATCGACAACCGGCAGAACAGCGCGCGACCGCAGATTTCTTGCCGTAGCTTACATGGCCTCTTACTTCACGGCGACGGTGCCTTGCTCGACGGATGCCTGCGTAGCGTGCGCGGATTCCGTCGACGCGACGGATGCGCAGTTGAGTGCGCTCAAGCCCTGCTGTGCGTTCGTCTGGTCCGTCACCGGCTTCGCGGCTGCTTCGTTGGCCGCGGGGCTCGCGGGCTGCGCGGCCGGTGTATCGATGGAGGCCATGCCTGCCGCCTTGGCGAACGCCGAGTTGGCGCCAGCCATCTTCGCGGTCATCGCCGAGACGTCGCCCGTCGGTGCAGCATCCCTTTGGGGCAGGCGATGGGCGTGTGCTTGTGTCTGCGCGAGCCGCGTCTGGCGCGCGTCGGCGGCCACGCCGCTCGGCATCTTCTGCAAGTGCAGCGACGCATCGGCTTCGCTAGTCGCAACCTTCGCGCCCGCTTTACTCACACTTTTCGCGCTGTCCGCAGAAGATGCGGCCGCTGCGCTATCGTCCTTCGGCGCAGGTGGGATGCCGTGCATTTCGAGCACGGCGTCCTGTGCCGACGGGGCCAGGTGCTGGTCGACGACGCCTTCCTTCACGCGCCGCACGGCAGCCTGCTTGCCATGCTTGAGATCGCCTTCGAGTTCGGCGATGCGGCGGTCGTACCAGTCCGTCACGCACGCCTTGTCCTTGCAGTTGTGCTGGCGCCATTGCCACTGGCTCACGCGGTCGGCTTCGAGCGCCGTCGTGTCGGTGCTCGCGTCGAAGGCGCTGCGATAGAGCGCGGCCAGTTTGTCGTCGAGCGCGGAGAGCGTCGGATCGTTGCACACGATCCGCTCGGAAGCGGACGCGTTATGCGGGCAGTGAAAGCTTGCAGCATGCGCGAACGGCGAGCCAGCGAGCGACGCGAATAGCGCGATCGCAGCAGCGTTCAGGCCGCGCTTGAAGAAGGGGGCGCGACGGATTTTCGGTTCTCGGTTCATGGCAGCCAAGATGATGTTGAAATAGAAGAAAAAACAGGAACAGCGCGTGGCTCGTCCGGCGTCGCAAACGCGCGAGGCGCCGCAGTGAGAACCGCAGTGAGAACGATAGCGCGGCAGTGAATCCGCAATGTCTCACTCAGCGGGGAGAATGCAGGAGCACTTACGAAACATTACACGCGCACCGCGCGCGGTAATGAGCGAAGGTCGAAAAGCGCTTGTCGTGCGCGCCTCTGCGTCGAAAAGGCGCGCGCGAGCGTCGTTCAACCCCTTACCGAACGGTAGGTCTTTGAAGAAGTGGAAAGTGGCATTCAACATTGACCGATGTCCCGGCCATCGCGCGTACTGCTTTGCACCGATCATGCGTGGCGAGTCCTGCCGGGAACGTGTCATGTTCCGCGCAGCCCATCAACGCATCGGGTATCCGCTCCCATGCCACATGAAATCGTGTCATCCGTCAGCCGTGCGAGGACGCGCCCGGTGAAATTCGGCGCCGCGTGCGCCGTGACGCTCGCGCTCAACGGCTGCGCATGGACGCTCATCACCGCGGCCGATGCGACCGGCTCCGTGATTCAGGCGGGTTATGCGGTCGCGTCGAATTACTCTTCGCCAAAATTCGTGTCGGGGCGGCCGGTCAATCTCAGTTCGATCTGCATCGAGAACAATCCCATGGTCACGTCGGGAGACTTCGTGCCATCACTGCAGCTCGTGCTAGCGCAGCGCGGCGTGACTTCAGATGTTTACGGCGCAGGAACGGAGCCAGTGAGTTGTGAAGGACGGCTCGTGTATAACGCATCGATCGAATTCGGCAAGCCGACGTTCAGCGACGAAAGCCGGGCCTATCTTTCGACGATCAATCTGACGATTTTCATGCACAACCATATTGCCGTTACGGGGCGTTACGAAGTGCACGGCCTTGGCACCGACCGCTATTCGAGCGCGGCGGTGAAGCTCAAGGGGCTGTTGGACAGCATGGTGGTCGATCAGACTCAATTGGGCAATTCATTCCAGTCCGCTTCGAGCGACCAGTAAAACGGTCTCCCGCGCGAGGCGCGGGAAAGGATCGGTAAGGCTGCGGGCCTGTACCGGCTCGTTCTCGTCCCTTACGATTTACGCATGGCAAATAATATCTTTCTCGTCGACGACGATCCGGTCGTGCGCGACGTCACGGCCGAATACCTGCAGATGCGCGGCCTTACTGTCACGACGCTGCCTTCCGTGCGTGCGATGCAGGAGCGGCTGCGCTCAGAGCGCCCGCAGGTTGTCGTGCTCGATATCATGATGCCGGAAGTGGACGGCATCAGCGCGCTGCGCGCCTTGCGCGAAAGCGGCGACGACTTGCCGGTCATCATGCTCACCGCGCGCAACGAAGTGATCGACCGCGTGCTGGGCCTCGAATTCGGCGCCGACGACTATGTGGGCAAACCGTTCGATCCGGGCGAGCTGGTGGCGCGCATTCGTTCAGTCATGCGCCGGCGCAGCATATCGAACCTCACGGGTGCGCCGGAGAGCCGGGAATCGTTTCGCTTTGGCCCGTTTGAACTCGATTTTCGTTCGCGGGAGCTGTATCGCGACGAAGTTCGCATGCCGCTGCGTTCGAGCGAATTCGCGTTTCTCAAGCTGTTCGTCAATCACTCGATGACGATTCTTTCGCGCGAACGCATTATTGAAATCGTGTATGGGGAGGCTGGGCGGTATCGGAACCGTAGTCTCGATGTCGCGATCTGGCGTCTGCGGCGGCTTATTGAAACCGATCCTTCTGAGCCGCGGTATCTTCAGACGGTTTGGGGGCACGGGTATGTGTTTGTGCCCGATGGCGAGGTGGGGTTTGCCGAGCGGTTTGGTGAGCATGCCGCTCGGGAGCCGGCCGGTGAAGCCGGCAGTGAGTATGGGGATGAGTTTGAAGGTGAAACGGCCGAAGATGAGGATGACTGATTTTTCGGGCTCTGTTTTAAACCATTGGCATTTCCTTGTTTTCGCGTCGGTCTGCCTGGGTTGCCCCTGTGCAGGGCGGCACCTACTTTTCTTTGCAGCGGCAAAGAAAAGTAGGCAAAAGAAAGCCGCTCAAACCGCCAGCGCCTGCCACGGTTCACATCTCGCCGTATGGTGAATGGCTCCGGAGCGTCTGTCGCCACTCGCCCACAACCGGAGTGACAAGGCGCTCATCCTTCCGGCGGCGCTCCGCGCGCCGAAGGGCATAACCTGAAACAATCGGTGCGCATGCATTCGCCGAGGCTGACCGGCCCCTTGGTTTCCCCTGCAGACCCAGCCGCAGCGCGCGTAGCGAGCAGCGGGATGAATGAGCGCCTTGTCACTACCTTTGAAGGTGCGAGATGACAGACGCTCCGGAGCCATTCACCGTTAGCGGCGCGATGTGAACCGTGGCAGGCGCTAGCGGTTTGAGCGGCTTTCTTTGCCTCCTTTCTTTGCCGCGGCAAAGAAAGGAGGTGCCGCCCCGCACAGGGGCAACGCTAGCAGACCACCGCGAAAACAAGAAAACAAGAAAACAAGAAAACAAGAAAACAAGAAAACAAGAAAACAAGAAAACAAGAAAACAAGAAAACGCAAAAGCAAACAAGAAAACTCAAAACGTAAGCACACTCAGAAACATCCGCTGCAACCACCCGACGGTAGTCGCATCATTGAGCAACCCACGCCCCACCTGCTCGATCCGGGCATTAGCAATCTTCCCCGACTCAACGTAATTATCAGCCTCCACATCGTTAGGATTCACGATCCCGGAAAGCCGCAACCGTTGATGCTCACCGCTCATCGCGATGATCTTCTCCCCGGAGACCACCAGATTACCCGTTGGCGTCTTGCTGATGACCGTGACGGCCAGCGTGCCGGTCATGTCGCTCGAAAGCGTGTGACTGCCGCTGCCGTTGAACGAGGTCGAAGCCGAGCCGATATTGAACAGGCGCGCAAGTCGCGCCGCCGCGCCGGTCGACTGGTCGGCGGCCGTGGCCGTGATGTTGCTGTCGCGCTTCGCAGCCGCATTCGCGACATCGTTGCCGCTATAGGTTTCGGAAAGCCGGATCGTGAGCACGTCACCGATTCGCTGCGCACGCGGTGTTTCGTACAGCGAGATCGCGGTGCCCGACTGATAGATCGAGCCGCTGGTATTGACGTTCAGCAGCGGTTCCGCGAGCGGCGGCGTCATGGGCGTGTTGACGATCGACTCCGGCGTCGCGCAGCCAGCGAGCGCCGCGGCGAGCGATGCGCACAGCAACACACGCGGCAGACCTTTCAAACGAGTCGCGCGGCATGCGCTGGAAAATGAGGATTCCGATGGATTGAATGGCATGACGGAGGAGCAGGTGCAAAAGTGATTCATCGGATTTAGCGAATTCAGCGGCTTCGTCGAGTTCGCCGAGGCGGCGACGGATTGGCGTGCACCGTTTCAGCCTTCGTCGAACTGGCTCAGCTTGAGCGTCTTCTCGCTGCCTTTGGCGCGCAGCGTGGCCGGCTTGAGCAGGTAGGTGAGCGTCGCGCGCTGGCTGTCGGGCAGCAGGCAGATGGTGATCGTGCTCGATGCGTTCTCCCACACGAGCAGCGGCAGGGAAGACGCGCCAAGCACACGCGGCGCTCCGTAGCGCGAGGCGAGCAGGTTGCGCAGGTCGAATGCCGTTGTGGAGTCCACGACGAACGACATTTCATAAAGCCGCAGCGGGTCGCCGGCCGATGCGTGCGCAAAGCGCAGGATATGGTCCACCGCGGGCACGCCGTCCACGACGGCGCGCGAGGGCGTCCAGCCTTGCGCGGTGTGGTGCGCCCAACGGCAAGCGATCGTCTGGCTCGTGTAGCTCTTGACCATCATGCCCATGTCGCTGCCCGCGATGTCGGTCTCGCACAGCAGTTCGCTCTCGTGCGGCGTCGCGCGCACCATGTCCGTTTGCCGCAGCGCGCTCAGCGGCGTGCCGAGCACAATGCCGCGAAACGCAAAGGGCGAGTCATCCGCAACCGGAACGCGCGGACGGGTGCGAAATGCAACCGGCGCCGGTCGCCGCTTTTTCGCCGGCGGGGCGGGCGGTTTTGCTGCGTTTGCCTCAAGCACCGCGTTCGCGGTAATCACTGCGCTCGCCGCGCTCGGCGGGTTCGCCGGCGCGGGGGCCGGCGGCGCGACGTACGTTTGCACGCGCCCTTCGTAGTGAGTGTCCGCATACGCGGGCGAGAGCGGCGCGGCCAGGCATGCCGCGCTCAAAACGAATGCGATCAATGACGCCCGTTTCATCGGCTAAACCTCGATCAGTCGACCGCCGCCGCGCACGCGTCGAACGGCACGGCTGCGGGATGGCCGACCAGCGGCACGATCTTCAGCGTGGCCGATGCGACCCGGCATGGAAAGGCCGCCACGGCGCAGCCGTCGAGCGGCAGCGCCAGGCAGGCGAGGGCAATGGCCGACGCGGCGCGCACCCCATGCGTTGACAACCGTGGTGTCAGGCACATGGGCGAGCGCTGCGTCGACGGCTCCCGTGACAGCGAAGTGGTCATGCCGATGTGTTGATGTTGTGGCCGAGCGGACCGATCGGCGTGGCCGGATTCACGGTTTCCTGCTGCGGAAAGGGGTTGCCGGCGGTGCCTCCCGTGCTGGAGTTCCTGGTGTTGTGGTTTTCGCCCAGCGTCGTCAACGAAGACGTGTGCGCGATACTGCTCGAACCGATAGGGCTGGTCAGATGGGCCTCCTTGGCGCAATGGAACAAAAAAGGGGCGCGCCGAGAAGGGGGGAAGCGCGCCCCGCTTTACGCCGATCGGGGGCAATCGGCGTGCGGCGAGGCAAATCTTCGCTTCCAGAGCGGTTGCATGAAGCACGAATCAGCGTGGCCTTTGGGCAATCGCTTACGAGTCCTTCCAGGGGTATACGAATGGGCAAGTTTGAAAGGCGGGAAATCGGCGGGGGAACCGCTGGCGAGGCGCGGAACCGGACTGGAACCGAAGGAATGACGCAAACGAGATTTGCGCACGGGGTGTAAGGGGCGGGGAGGGCGATGAATCGGGCGCACGTTCCCAAGCTGCCAGGGTCGGCAGCCTGGGTAAAAGAGAAGGAAGGTTGAAGCAGGCGGCGTCAAACCCTCTTCATGCGCTCCCATCCGTGCCGCACGGCCGCCTTGAATCTTTCCCAGCCGTCTTCCGGGTAGCGCGACTCCCAATCCTCGCGGGCACTCGGCTCAATGCCTTGCCAGTCGTGTCCGCGATACCGTTCATCCTGGCCTAGCGTTGTGCCGTGCTCGTAGGCTGCGCAATATTCTTCGTAGGACATGCCGGAGTCTGCGTAGTTTGCGTCATAGTCTTTGCGGACTTCCGTCTCGTAGGATCTGTCGTCGAGTGGGGTGCCCATGACGGGATCGCCCACCAGGCCTCTCGCCGACGTCTGCGGCGCATCGCCCGCGCTCGAGGTTCGTTCGGGCTCTGTCGCTGCGTGCGTTGTGACCTGCTGCATGCCGCTGACTACAGTTGGCACTGCAGAAGAAAATGCGGACTGTCGTGTTTGGATGGCCGGTTCGGGCGACGTCTCGTGGAAATTGCCGCCCGCGCGAGCGGTACTCATGGAGGGTGCACTGCCGGACGACGCGTTGTGCCAGGCACGGCTGCGTTCCTCGATGTCCGCTGCGCCCGCGCTGCGCATCACTTCGCGCGCCAGATTCACCTGCATTTCGGAAACGTCCGCACTGACGACGGTTCCGCCTCGACGGATAAACTCCCGGTAATCTTCGGTCTCCGGCGGATATGCGCCGTGCGTGAAGAGCCGCGCGAACAAGCGTTCGAGCTGATCGAATACCGGCGTGCGTTGCTCAGTATCGCTGGCGCCCGGTGCATACACGCGCGGCCCTTTTTCCGCCGGAGCCTCGATCGACATCGAGTAAATGGCTATATCGGCTTGCGCGACGCCTGCGTCGCCTAGTGCCTTCTGCGCGGAACATGCGCTGGCATAGCTGTCGTAGACGCCCAATACGGTTTGCCTCATGACTGTCTCCCTTCGCTTTCGACGGGCGGTGCCGCCGCGTACGACGCCTCGGCGCAACGGTCATGCCCGACTGCGCGAACCGGCGATCCCGGCGATCTGGCACCCCGAGGGAAACGTCCCGATTCGGCGGGTCCAGGCGCTCGTCAAGGCGCGATCGTATAACGCAGAATTCGGTCGCGCGACTGCTCGAGCAGGCGCGTCATCGCAGCCGCCGCAGCGTCGGCTTCGCGCGCGACGATGTGCCGGCGCACGGCATCGTGCAGTTCGAGATCTTCGCTGGGCTTCGCGGCCTGGCGCTGCATCATCTCCGACGACACGCGCAGCGCGGCCTTGATGGCGTTGCCGATCGTGATGAACATGCCGTTCTGCGAGGCCGTGATGATGGCGAGATGGAACTCGAGGTTCGCGTCGGCAGCCGCGCGTATGTCCGAGGCGCCATGCTGGGCGGAGTGGCCATAAGCGCTGGCCAGTTCCAGGTAGCGGCGCTCGATGATCTGGAAGGTCTCCTCCTTGCCATGGCGCGCGGCGAGAAAGCTCGCGCGCGGCTCGAAGCAGATGCGCATTTCGAAGATGTCTTCGACGATCTTCGAGTCGAACTGCGCATTGAGGCGCCACGCGAGCACATCGCGGTCGAGCAGGTTCCAGTCGGAGAAGGGCAGGACACGTGTGCCGATCTTGGGCGAAACGGCAATGAGCCGTTTGCCCGCCAACTGCTTGATCGCTTCGCGCAGGGTGGTGCGGCTCACGCCGTACGCGCTGCACAGTTCGCTCTCGACCGGCAGCGCATCGCCGGGCGCGAACTCGCCCGAGACCACGCGCATGCCGATAATCTTGGCGATCTGCGTTGTTATATTGCCAACGATCGGTTCGCGCTCGAACATCACTTCCCCTTCATGGACGTCGTGCACAGCGTGTCCGTGCTGTGTTATCGGGCGGTCGTCACAATCACGTTCCACGAGCCCGGTTTGAGCTTCGCGCGCACGCGTTCCCCCTCGACCGACACGGCGCTGTTGACTGCCGGCGCCACCGTCGTCGGCGCCTCCACCGTGTTCACCGCTTTCATGTTGGCATGATACAACTGGAGCGCGTGATCGAGCGTACGTTCCTTGCCGAGTCCGCGCAGCTCGACATCGAGTTCCATTTCTTCGCTCAGGTGGCGGTTGAGCGCGAAGAGGGTCGTCGTGCCCGTGGCGCGATCGTCCACCACCGCCGCGCAAAGATAGGGGATCTCCGGAAAGGTTTCCGCTTCATAGGTGGGTGAATCGATCACCGCCTTGAGCACGCGGCCATGGCCGAATTTCGATGCCTGCGCGAACGGATGGAAGATGGTCTGGCGCCACGCACGGCCGCCTGGCTCCGTCATGATCGGCCCGATCACGTTGACGAGTTGCGCGAGACAGGCGGTTTTCACGCGGTCCGAATTGTTCATCATGGTGATGAGCGCACCGCCTACTACGAGCGCGTCCTCGTGGTTGTAAACCTCCTCGATGAGCCGCGGCGCCTCAGGCCAGCCCGGCTTGCGCAGATCGTTGATGGTGCGCGCCTTGTACCAGACATTCCATTCATCGAATGAAAGCATGATGCGCTTGGACGAATGCTTGCGCGCGGCCACGCTGTCCGCCACCGAAACGATTTCCTTGATGAACAGATCCATCACTTCGATGTTGCCGAAGAATTCCGCCGTCGAGTCGCGCCGGTTCTCGAAGTAAGTATGTAGCGAAATGAAATCGACCTGCTCGAAGCAATGGTCGAGCACGCGGTCCTCCCACATGCCGTACGTCGGCATTTCGTGCGTGGAGGAGCCGCACGCGGCGAGCTGGATGGTGGGATCGACCGAGCGCATGAGCTTGGCCGTTTCGAGCGCGGCGCGCCCGTATTCTTCGGCGGTCTTGCGGCAGATCTGCCACGGGCCATCCATTTCATTGCCGAGACACCAGAACTTGATGTCGTGAGGCTGTTCATAGCCGTGCTCGCGGCGCAGGTCGGAGAGCGCCGTGCCGCCCGGATGATTGCAATATTCGACGAAGCGGCGCGCCTCGTCGGGGCCGCGCGTGCCGAGGTTCACGCCGTACATGGGCTCGATGTCGAGCGAGCGGCACCATTCGATGAATTCGTTCGTGCCGAACTGGTTGGTTTCGGTCGAGTACCACGCAAGATCGAGGCGGCGCGGGCGCTTTTCGCGCGGGCCCACGCCGTCTTCCCAGTTGTAGCCAGAAAGAAAATTCCCGCCCGGGTAACGCACGATCGTCGGGCCGAGTTCGCGCGTGAGCGCCATCACGTCCTTGCGGTAGCCGCGCTCGTCGGCGTCCGGATGGCCGGGCTCGAAAATGCCGGTGTAGACGCAGCGGCCCATGTGCTCGACGAAGACGCCAAAGAGGCGCCGGTCGAGTTCGGAAATGACGAAGTCGCGATCGACGATGAGGCGGGAAGCGATCATGGTGTTCCTCTATCCATCCTGTAGCTATGTGAAGTGAGGCGGCCGCGCCGGGCGGCCTCGACCGCCAGCGGCGTTAGCGCGCGAGCAGGGCGTTGGTGCGTTCTTCGGCTTGCTTCTGCACGTCGGCGACCGACTTGCCGGTCGAGAGCATGTTGCTGATCTCTTCGCCCACGATCTGCTGGATCGCGAACTGGCGCGGCACCGTGTTCGGCAGCGCGTAACCGGTGGTCGATATCTCCTTGATTTCGGCGCGGTGCGGCAGCGCGTTGAACGTCGCGCTCGTGATGATCGACTGGCGCGCGGGCAGATGGCCGGTGCGGGCCCAGTCGCCGTCGTGGTCGTAAAGAAACTTGAGGAACACGAGCGCGGCGTGGCGGGTCTTTTCGTCCTTCGCGCCGCCCTTGAGCATGACCCACGAATGGCCGTCGGCCCACACCGCTTTCTTCTGATACAGATTCGGGAACGGCACCACGTCGTAGCCGTTGGCAAGCGGCGAGTCCGTTTTCTTCGCGAGATTCGTGAAGTCCTCGATCATCCACGTGCCGCACATGAGCACGCCCGCCTTGCCGTTTTCGAAGGCCTGGTTGGCCGCACCATAGTCGAGCCCCGGCGTGATCGCGGCCGCCTTCATGAGCTTGTCGTAGAGCGTTAGCGCATTGGTGGCGGCCGGCGTGTGCGTGTCGATCTTCGTCGGGCCATTGGGGAACAGCGTGCCGTTCTGCTGATAGACCCAGGTGTCGAACGTGCGCGTTTGCGCGGCCGACTCGTTGGCGATCGGCACCGCGAAGTAGGGCAGGCCCGTCTTGTCCTTGAACTGCTTCGCCTGCGCGAGCAATTCCTCGGGCGTCTTCGGCAGGATGGGCTTGCCGCTCGCGTCGACGAGTCCCGCCTTCTTGAACAGGTTCACGTTGATGTGCCAGAGCCACGAATGCGTGTCGAACGGCAGCGCATAGGTCTTGTCGCCGAACGTCACGGCGCGGTGGGCCTGGGGCGTGAAATCGCTCTTGTCCACGCCAACCGACTTGAAGCCGTCGTCGAGCGGCTCGACCAGATTACGCTTCACGTAGTCGCCCAGCACGGACTCGTGCATGACCGAGATGGTCGGCACGTCGCGGCTCAGAATGCGCGCGTCGATCTGCGTATAGTAGGGCGCCCACTCGATGATCTGCGGCTTGACGACGATGTCTTCCTTGTTCGTCGCGTTGAACTGGTTGACGAGCGTCGTGATGATGCCGCACTCGCCCGAGGCCTGACTCACGTCGTTGACCTTGCCGTATTCGGCGTCGCAGGCGCCGAAAAAGCGTGACAGCGTGATTTCCGTTTTCGCCTGGGCCGGCGCCGTCAAGGTCGCCGCGAGGCCGAGCGCAGCCAGCGTGAGTACGCTGCGCACCAACGATCTTCTCATGTCTCTCTCCTGTGCAAGACCCCGCTGGCGCGCTGTGCATGCGTTCTCAGTGGGTCATTTTGTGTGTACTGCGAATCAAGCGGGGATCAAGCGCGACCTGTCGAGGCGTGCTTCGAGGGCGCCGCCTACCGAACTGCGGTGCCGGCTACGGCCGCCACAATGTACTTCTGGAAGAACAGATACAGCACGAAGATTGGCAGGCCGGCGAAGACGGCCTGCGCCATGAGGTAGCCAATGCCCTCGGACTGCGCGAAATTGCCTTGCGTGGAGGCGAGGCCGATCGTCAGTGTGTACATCTCGGGCTTCGAGGCGGAAACGAGCGGCCAGAGATAGTCGTTCCACGCACTGAGAAACGTGAAGATGGCGAGCGTAGCCTGCGCGGGCAGCGAAAGCGGCAGCACGACGCGCCAGAACACCTTGAAGCGCGAGGCATTGTCGAGCAATGCGGCCTCCTCGATTTCGATGGGCACGGCCTTGAAGTACTGCGTCATGAGATACACGCCGAACGGCGAGGCAAGGCGAGGCAGGATCAGCGCCCCGTAGGTGTTGTGCCAGTCCAGCGTGGCGAAGATATGGTGCAGTGGAATCACGAGCGCCTGCTCGGGCACCGCGAGTCCGCAAAGGCAAAGCACATAGATATAGCGCTTGCCGGGAAACTCGGTGCGCGCGAAACCATAGCCGGCGAGCGAGGCAATCACGAGCGTGAGCAGCGTCTGCCCGATCGAAACGATGAGGCTGTTGACGAGCCATCCGCCCACCGCCGAGGTGTTGAGGATGTTCGTGTAGTTCTGCAGCGTGAAGGGCGGCGAAAAGAGCACGTCGGTGTGCTGTTCGAGAAACGCATTCGGCTTGAACGAGAGGCACAGCACCCAGACGAGCGGCGTGATCCAGAAAAGCGCGAGTACGACCACGGCGCCCAGCATCAGGCGGTCGCCCAGGCGGCCCGTCAGCGAGCCACGCGAGCGGGTTTCCAAAGCGAGCGTGCTCATGCCTTCTCCTTCTTGCGCAGAAGCCAGGCCTGCGCAACCACGCCAATCAGCATCAGCGCGAACAGCACCTGCGCCGCCGCTGCGGAATAGCCGAACGACCATTGGCGGAAGCCGGTTTCGTAGATGAATTGCACGAGCGGACGCGTCGAGTTGTTCGGGCCGCCGTCCGTGAGCAACTGGGCCTGGCCGAACAACTGAAACTGCAGCACCGCTTCGATCACCGCCACGAGCGCAACGGTGCGCCAGATCGAAGGCAGCGTGATCTTCGTGAACGTGCGCCAGCGCGAGGCGTTGTCGAGCGCCGCGGCCTCGTACAGCTCCTGGGGAATCTGCTGGAGCGCGGCCAGGAACAGCATCATCGGCAGGCCCATGATCCACCATATAGTGACGACGGCGATGGCGGGCAGCGCGGTGGCCTCGTGCATCAGCGGAACGAATTCCGGCAAATGGAGCGCGTGGCTCAGGTCGGCGAGCAGGCCGTTGCCGGGCATCATCACGAGTTTCCAGACCAGCGTGACGATTGTGACCGATAACACGGATGAGCCGAAAAAGAGCGCGCGCAGCGCGGCACCGAAGCGCCCGGGTCGATTCAGCACCAGCGCGAGCGCGAGACCGAGCAGCACGAATACAGGGACCGTGAGGATGACGAAATAGAACGTGTTACGCAGGGCTCCGCGGAAGATCGGGTCGAGGGTGAGATCGAGATAGTTGCGAATGCCGATGAACTCGCTCGTGCCCGCTAGCAGGTCCACGCGTTGCAGGCTGAGCCACCAGCCAAAGCACAACGGAACGATCAGCAACAGCACGTAGACGATCACGAACGGAAGCACGAACAGCGCGTTGGACCAGGGGCGCGCAGGTTGCGCCGCCGGCCCTCGCGCGTTTTCGGCATCCGCATGGCGAGCGAGCGGTTAGAGGCCATGCCAGGCCTTGCCGGTTTCATCGAATACATGCAGGTGCGCCGCGTCGAGACTCATGCGGATGGTGTCGCCAGTTTCGATTTCGAGTTCGCGTGCGCGCGGCAACTCGGCCACGAGCAATTGACCGTTGGGCATGCCTACATGCGCGAGCGAGCGGTCGCCCAACCGTTCGATGACTTCGGCGCGGCCGACCAGCGGCCCTTGCGGGTCCAGCAGCACGTGTTCGGCGCGCACGCCCAGCGTGAGCTTGCCTGCTGGCAGGCTCGCCGCGGCAATCGCGGTAGGTGCCTCCACGCCGTCGAACGGCAGAGCCACGATCAGCCGGCCGCCGTTGTCGCCCACGCGCTCGACATCGATGAAGTTCATGGCCGGCGTGCCGATGAAGCCCGCGACGAAGCGCGTGGCGGGGCGCCTGTAGATGTCGAGCGGTGCGCCGATCTGCTCGATGCGCCCGCGGTTCATGACGACGATGCGCGTGGCGAGCGTCATGGCTTCCACCTGATCGTGCGTGACGAACACCATGGTGGAATGCAGGCGCTGATGAATGCGCGCAAGTTCGAGGCGGGTGCGGGTGCGCAACGCGGCGTCGAGATTGGAGAGCGGCTCGTCGAAGAGAAAGGCTTCGGGCTCTTTGACGACGGCGCGGCCGATGGCGACACGCTGGCGCTGGCCGCCCGACAGCTGGGCGGGACGGCGCCGCAGCAGCGGGCCGAGTTCGAGCATTCGCGCCGCCTCGTTGATGCGCTGCTCGACTTCGCCCGCGCTTACGCCCGTATTGCGCAGGCCGAACGCCATGTTGTCGTACACGCTCATGTGCGGGTAGAGCGCGTAGTGCTGGAACACCATCGCCACGCCGCGCTTGCCCGGCGGCTGGTCGTTCACGCGCCGCTCGCCGATGCTGATCTGGCCGTCGCTCACGGCTTCTAGTCCGGCGATCATGCGCAACAAGGTGGATTTCCCGCAGCCCGAGGGACCGAGGAAGACAAGGAACTCACCGGATTGAATGTCGAGGTCGAGGCCGGTGATCACCTCGGTTTCGCCATACCGCTTCGTTACGCCGCTCAGTCGGATGCCCGTCACGGTGCCTCCTGTGGAGTAGTCTCGTACCGCCGCTTTTAGTGCGTTGATATTATGAAAAGATAGGCACCCTAACCCATTCGTGTAAACACTGATCGTCTGGTGTCCCAAATAACGGGTTTTATGCGCATTGGCTCGATGGGACGATTGTGCAGGATGAGACGGAGAGGATTGCCTGGCAATTACGTATCGCGAACGAGTGGGAGGTGCAATGCGTTAGCGAGGAAAAAAAATACCCGCACGAGGCGGGCAAGAGGTTTGAGGAGACACTAAGAGAGGGCGCGGCGGCGCCCTCAATGGAGACTGTAACGCGTACCGAGGCCGCCCACACCTATCAGAACGGGGAGGACGGCCGAGATGTCGGCGTGAGTGGCGAGGCAAAGCGGGAAAATCGGCTACGTGGCAATTGATTCGGGATGCGAATTATACAGTCAGTCGCGAACGTCAGGCGAAAGCGAAGCACGCCAACATTCGACACGATCTCGGGCCGCGCGGCCCGCCAATTCACGCCGCATGGGTTCGTATACGGGCAACCGGTTGCGTCGGGCGCCGGCGCCACGGTCTGGCGCCGGCTATCGGATCTTTCGGAACCCTTTCCATCGTGTTCCGCGCAACTCTTAGGGAATATTCGGGGCGCCTTCTCGTTTAAGCAGAACGCTAGTCGCGCTACGCGATGCATCGCGGCGGCTAGCTAGCCCCCTACCAAAAATAGAGGAGGTTGACCCATCGCGATTCTGATTGCGCGTTTGCACAATGCAGACGTCGCGTGCGTGAAAAGGGTTCATCGTGAACGGTTTCACCAGCTGGAGCCTGTCGCTCCTTGATCGCCGCGCAAACCGGAATACGGACTTCAGCGCCTACCGCCGATGCGATGCATTTTCTCGACGCGGCGCAGGAGTGGCAGCTATGACAAAGGTACTTGTCAGTCATGCAGCATTTCATCATTGGCTGTTCTGTGGCTGGGCACTTGCATTCGTGTTGCTGGCATTGTTGCCGGCGACTATCGCCCACGCGTTGCCGATCTTCGCGCGCCAAACCGGCCAGAGCTGTGTGGCTTGCCACGCCGGGGGACAATTTCCTGAGCTCACGCCTTATGGGCGAATGTTCAAGCTCACTGGCTATACGCTAGGTGAACGCACGATCCCGATTGCTGCAATGGCAATCGGCGATCTGAGCCAGACGCGAGTCAATACTGATTCGAGCGGCAACACCATCAACACCAAGAATGGTCTTCCGATATTCGACTTTGCGAGCATCTTTCTTGCGGGAAAGATCACCGACAAAATTGGGGCCTTTACCCAGTTTACCTACACGAACTACGACCATCAGAATGGCACAACGAACAAATGGGAAGGCCACTGGGCATCGGACAATACAGACTTCCGGTTCGTGGACCGGATTATGGGCGAAGCGAACGACCTTATCCTCGGAGTAACGCTGCACAACAATCCAACTGTGCAGGATGTCTGGAACTCCGCGCCGGCATGGGGTTACCCGTATATTTCGTCGACGATCAGTCCGGTTGCCAAAATCCCCAATCTTCCGGTGATCGAAGGCAGTCTCGCTACACAGGTGGCAGGCATCGGCGGCTACCTGTACTGGAACAAGACGGTCTACGCCGAACTGACTGCATACAGCACGGCCGATGGCATCTGGTCGTTCATGAGTCACGGTAACCGGGAAGGGAACGCGGCTCACCCGCAAATTTATCTGCGCGGTTACAACCCGTACGCGCGCATCGCCTTGACGCGAGAGTGGGGACCGCACAGCGCAATGGTCGGCGCGTTCCTGTTGAACGTGAACATCTATCCGAACGACTCCAACCAGTTCCCGATCTTCACGCAGGGCGTGACGCGCTTCCGCGATTACGGCGTGGACGCGCAGTACGAGTACCTGCTGGAGCCGCATACGATTACCGCGCAAGCTCGCTATGTGCTTGAGAACGTCCATGATCCGAACAATCTGGTCTTGGGCGACAGCACGTCGGGGAATCTCAACTCGTTGAGGATCAAGGCGTCGTATGTGTATCAGGCAAAGTACGGGTTCAGTCTTTCGTTCTTCAATACCACGGGTGGTCCAGACAGCACCGCCTACGCGGCCAGCGCGAATTTTCACCCGAACACGCAGGGGTGGACGCCGGAAATATTCTGGATACCGAATCAACGCATTCGGGTCGGTATTCAGTACACGCACTACACCAAGTTTCTTGGAGCGACGTCAAACTACGACGGCGCCGGGCGTAACGCGAGAGACAACGACACGCTTTTCATCTATCTGTGGGCTGCTTCATGGTGATGGCACGTGCGCCGTGAGAGTTGCAGAGGGCCGTAAAGGCTGCAACAAGGAGGTTGTTGCCATGAACAAAGTGACGCATATCATCTCCATCGGGATGCTGCTGGCCGGGACGGCATGTCAGGACCTCGAGCATTCGCGGCAGGTCGACAATCCGCAGGTGCGGGGAAAGACCATCGCCTTGCAGGTGTGCTCGAACTGCCATGGTGTGAACGGTGTGTCGGTGTCGCCTACGTTTCCGAAGCTCGCCGGGCAGCGCAAGGAATACCTGGTCGATCAACTGACGGACTTCAAGAGTCATTCGCGAGCCGACCCGAACGCGCAGCGTTTTATGTGGGGTTTCACCCATTTGACCGACGCGCAGATCGACGAGCTTGCGACGTACTTCTCGAGTCAACCCGTGATCCTCGGCGAAGCAAGCGATCTCGCGCTCATCAACGAAGGCAACGCGATCTATCATTCGGGCCTGCCCGACAAGGGTGTCGCGCCATGCATGGCGTGCCATGGCCAGCATGGCGAAGGGATGAATCAGTTTCCACGGCTTGCGGGCCAGCACGCGGACTACGTCATGAAGCAGCTCCAGGTCTTCCAGGGGACCGACTCCCGGCCTCGCGGCGCGGCCATGAAGGCTGTGTGCGCAAATATGTCGGATCGGGATATGCGTGCCGTCGCGGCGTATGTCGAGGCGTTTCCGCCGGAAGGGGAGGCGTCTGCCGGTCCCGCAGGCGATCGATGAGTAAACAGGCGCGCAGACACCGATGCGTCGACGTCATCATTGAACAGTGAATGCCATGAAATCATCCCCATCCTCTTCCGATGCAGCGGTAACGGCTTCAGTGGCGATGCATCGGCCTCGGCACACGTGGAGCGCGGATCAAACGAGCCTGCTTTCCGAGGAGCGTTCCTTTGCGAGGCGCCTCGGTGCATTCGACTGGCTGTTTGCCGTCGCGATGCTTGCGGGCAGCGGCTTCGCCCTGTTGCGCTACCACGCGTCCATGAGCGCCTATGACGAGCTGGTATTGATGTGCTCGGTGCCAGCCTTCGTCGTGCTCGGCTGGCAATGGAGGCCCGCACGTCTGCTGATTGCCGCAATCGCAGCGCTATCGCTGTGCGCGATCCAGATGTACCGGGGCGACCTGGGGCGCGCCGACAGCTCATTCTTCCTGAAGTATTGCCTGTCCAGCCAGTCGGCCATCCTCTGGATGAGCGTGCTTTTCGTGCTGGCCACGCTGTTCTACTGGCTGGGAACGCTGTCGCGCTCGCCGTCGGGTGGCGCAATCGGCTCTAAGCTGACGTGGGCCGCGGTACTGATGGGGTTCGTCGGGATGATGGTGCGCTGGTATGAGTCGTACCTGATCGGTGCGGACGTCGGCCATATTCCGATTTCGAATCTATATGAAGTGTTCGTGCTGTTCAGCGTGATCACGGCACTGTTTTACCTGTATTACGAGGAGCACTACAACACGCGCTCGCTAGGCGCCTTCGTGTTGCTCGTGGTCAGCGCGGCGGTCGGGTTCCTGATGTGGTACTCGATTGCGCGCGACGCGCAGCAGATCCAGCCGCTGGTGCCGGCGCTGCAAAGCTGGTGGATGAAGATTCACGTCCCGGCCAACTTCATCGGCTACGGCAGTTTCGCGCTATCCGCGATGGTGGGGATGGCGTACCTGCTGAAGGAGCGGGGCGTGCTGGCAGACCGGCTGCCGGCGCTCGACGTGCTCGACGACGTGATGTACAAGTCGACCGCCGTCGGTTTTGGGTTTTTCACCATTGCGACGATTCTCGGCGCGCTGTGGGCCGCCGAGGCGTGGGGCGGTTATTGGAGTTGGGATCCGAAGGAAACGTGGGCGCTGATCGTCTGGCTGAACTATGCGGCCTGGCTGCATATGCGGCTGATGAAGGGGCTGCGGGGGCATGTCGCCGCGTGGTGGGCGCTCACAGGGCTATTGGTCACCACTTTCGCGTTCCTGGGGGTGAACATGTTTCTGTCCGGGTTGCACAGCTATGGCCGCCTGTGAGGATACCGAAGGAATCGATGACACGCGGCGGTACATCGCTAAGTCCGTGCTCAACGTGCGCCGGACTCAGTGCGACGAAACATATATCGCATCCGCGAACGGCTCGGGAATGGCAAAGCCGGCGCGCATCCGCTTCGTTTCCGCTGCAGGAGTGAGGCCAAAGAGCCGTTTGAACTCCCTGCTGAACTGGGAGGCACTCGTGTAGCCTACCGCGAGGCTCGCCGCCTCGGCGGTCAGATCCTGGCGGAGCATCAATAGGCGAGCCTGATGCAAACGCGTCGACTTCACGTACTGCATCGGCGAAACCTGGGTGATCGCCTTGAAGTGGCTATGGAAGCTCGGCACACTCATTCCCGCTTCCTGCGCCAACTGCATCACGTCCAGCGGCTGCGCGTAGCCGGCATGGATCAGGCGTAGGGAACGGCCTATCCGGCCGAACTGACCTCGCATCGCCAGCGCCTCTCGCATCGAACTGCCTTGTGCGCCGGTGAGCACCCGGAAATAGAGTTCGCGCA
This sequence comes from Paraburkholderia sp. CNPSo 3272, assembly GCF_024206495.1. GTDB lineage: Bacteria > Pseudomonadota > Gammaproteobacteria > Burkholderiales > Burkholderiaceae > Paraburkholderia. Next base: position 101,471 of record NZ_JAMBPQ010000024.1, read on the forward strand.
GCAGGCACGGACCCAATACGGCGGCTTCGAGAGGCTGATGCATCGCCTCGAGCAAGCGCAGCACCGAGACCTGCATCACGTCATCCATCGGTGTCGACATCATGCTTCGAGGCGCTTGCACGCGCTCCGTTACGCCTTCGCGATCGATCTGTACCGCCAGTTCGGCGGCCAATGCGAAATCGAGGTGCAGGTACAGCGCGAGCAGCGGACGCTCCCCGGTCGCATCGGTTTCCATGCTGAACGGAACTGGCACGGACACGGCCAGATAGTGTTGTTCGTCGTACAGGTAGAGATGGTCGCCGAAATAGCCTCGCTTGCGCCCTTGGCAAACGATCACGATGCCGGGGTCGTAGAGCACCGGCGTGCGTGACAGCGGCCGGTTCGAACGCAGGATACGGACGCCCGGCAGCGAGGTGAGGTTGTAGCCTTCCTCGGGCGCCAACGCGCGAAGCAACGCAATGATGCGCTTGCGGCTGCGCGGCGAGAGGTCAGGATTGTGGGTAGAGGCGGCCTTCGTACTCATAGTTTTAGGCAAGAAAAATAGCGGAATTTCGCTTGGTTCGCACCGTTCTGAAGACTAGTATGCACTCATAGTTCACATTCGGGAGAAGCTTCAATGGAGTCCAGCAAAATTCTGCTCATCACCGGGGTGAGTAGCGGCTTTGGTCGCGCGCTAGCGCAAGAGGCGGTTGCGGCAGGTCACAAAGTCGTCGGTACCGTCAGAAGTGTCGAGGCGCAGCGCGAGTTCGAATCTCTCTCTGCAGATTCCGTATTTGCACGCGTACTCGATGTGACCGACTTCGATGCGATCGACGGGGTCGTCGAGGAAATCGAGGCGAGCGTCGGGCCGGTCGACGTGTTGGTCAACAACGCTGGCTACGGGCACGAAGGCGTCATGGAAGAATCGCCCCTGGCCGAAATGCGCAGACAGTTCGACGTCAACGTATTTGGCGCGGTCGCCATGATGAAGGCGGTTCTGCCGTTCATGCGTGCGCGCAGACGTGGCCACATTCTGAACATCACGTCGATGGGCGGCTATATCACCATGCCGGGCATCAGTTACTACTGCGGCAGCAAGTTCGCCCTGGAGGGCATCTCCGAGGCGCTTGGCAAAGAGGTCAAGGCTTTCGGTATCTCCGTGACAGCCGTCGCGCCTGGCTCCTTTCGCACCGACTGGGCCGGTCGCTCGATGCAACGAACGCCGCGTTCGATCCCGGATTACGACGCGATATTCGACCCCATCCGCAAAGCGCGCGAGGAGAAAAGCGGCAAACAGCTCGGCGATCCTCAAAAGGCTGCGCGTGCAATGCTTGCTGCTATCGCCGCGGACCGCCCGCCCGCGCATCTTTTGCTCGGTAGCGATGCACTCGGTCTCGTGAGGGACAAGCTGTCCGCGTTGGAAGACGAAATCCGTGTCTGGGAGAGCGTGACAGTCTCGACTGACGGCTGAAGATCGCAGGCGTATCGGGGCTTCTCATCCGGCTTGAAACTGCTGGCACTCCGTTGCGAACCAATGGTCGACGAGGCGCTGCGCTGCCTGCAGATCCTCGGGATAGTATGGGTCGTTCCATGGTGACGGGTCGTAGCCCGCCTTCCTCAACGCCGCAACCTCGCTTTGGTGTTGCGCCATCGTCGGCGGCGCGTTGCTTCTGAGCGCGGCCAGGTCACGGCACTCCGTTGCGCTCAGCTGTGGCCCGCTTTGTGGCACGCCGCCAGCGGCACATCCTGCCAGCAGGAGCACCAGCGCAGTCAGCGTCCGGCGGTGTTTCGGGCGGCTCTCCATAGCGCATCTCCACGGGTCTGATTGGCGCGACGAGCAGCGGTGCGATGCCGCCCGTCGCGTGACTTTCGCGTTTATCTTGCCTTAGGCCAGTCGCCGAAGACGGCGCACAACAAAACGAAGAAAGCCGGGTAGCAGTGGAATGCGATCGCCCGGTTCACGCGATCGCCGCTCCCTGTATCGCCTCGACGAGCTCCGCGTTGCTGTGGGCGCGGCCCGCGATGCCCCAGGAGCCCTCCGCAGCATAGACGATGTTGGTCCAGATGTGATCCCGCTTCAGGCGCCCACCGGCCGCCTGTTCGAGGATCGCGGTCGCCTTTTCGGTGAACGCCCGTTTGGCCTCGGGCGTGGCGAGCGCGATTTGCGGCAGGGTGAGTTCGACGAAGGCCGCGGCGGCAGGCTTGCCGGCCGAGAACATGCGTTCGGCCGGAATGACGTTCAGCGTTCCGATTACGTTGGGCGTCATGAATGCGTTGCCTTCGAGTTGTGCGACGCTCAACAGCGCCTGCGTCAAGGCGGCGAAGGTATGGGCTTCGGCCTCGGTGGACAGCACTCCTTCGGATACGGTCAGCGTGATCGGCATGTCAGATCCTCATGTGTCAGTGACTGCGGTTAGTGGTATATATGTAGCGACTGCTCTCTATGTATAGACACTGATCGCTCTTTAAGCAAGAAAAAAGACCGATCGCTCCGAATGTGAGGTTGCGATGCGTTATACCGCCGAGCACAAGAACGAAACCCGCAAACGCATCGTCGATGCAGCGAGCCGCCTGTTCCGGCGCGACGGCTATGGCGGATCCGGCATCGACGGCTTGACGAAGGAGGCGGGCGTCACCAACGGCGCGTTCTACGGGCACTTCAAATCGAAGGGCGAGGCGTTCCGCACGGTGGTTCTGGCCGGCATGGAACAGTTGCGGCTCGCCGTCGCCGATCTGAAAGCGAGCCACGGCAAACGCTGGCTCAAGACGTTCATTCGCTTCTATCTGGGCCCGAAGCGCACTTGCGACATCGGCGAAAGCTGCGCGCTGCCGAGCTTTTCGCCCGAGATGGTTCGCGCCGACGGCGAGACTCGCGAAGCCTACGAGGCGGAACTGCGCCGCTTGATCGAGGAGGTCTCGGCCGGGCTGCCCGACGAACCTGGCGCGTCGCGCGACGACCGTGCGATCGCGCTGCTTGCGATGTTGTCGGGCGGCGTCACGCTGGCGCGGGCGGTGCCGGATCCGGTGCTGTCGAAGCGGATCGCCGACGCTGTCGAGCGCTCGGCGGTTGCGCTGACTTCGGTGCCGCGCAAGCACGGCTGAGGGCGGGCAGTGAGGATTGCCGACACTGGCCGAGACGTTGTTCCGTGATTGGCTCCCGCATAGGACACTTCAATGCCGCGGCGGCTCGACGTCGAAGCAATGCGTCCCGCCGGCCGCGTGGCGACCGCCCTTGATCATTTGACCGGCCCATTGGGCGTCAGGATCGGTGGCTCAATGCCGCCCGTATCCACGGCGAAGCCGCCCCACGGGCCCGAACCGACAGTCGGGCCGACACCCGGCCGGCTGTAGTCGCTGCTTACCGGTATGGCGGCCGCGGTACCGCGAGAGCCGGTCCCCGTGCCCGTGACGCCTGGCGGGCCGTAGCCGGTATCCGAGGTAGCCGTCGCCGGGGCGTTTCTGCTGCCGCCCGCGCCCGTCACCCTCGGTTGGGTATATGTTGCCGGCGCGGCGCGCGCTATGGAGTTCGCATCAGGCGCGGTCCGGGGCACCACCGCGACCACGTTCTGCCTCATACGCAAGCGGGCGAACATGCTCGCCAGGGTGCTGGCCGAAGCCACGCCAGGGCCGCCTGCACTCGCGTTACCTCCGCCGGCGGCGCCTGCACCTGCGCTACCCGTGCCTGCGCTACCCGTGCCTGCGCCGGAGCTGCCTGCACCGGAACTGCCCGCACCGGAGCTGCCTGCACCGGAGCTACCTGCGCCGGAGCTGCCTGCACCGGAGCTACCTGCGCCGGAGCTGCCTGCGCCGGAGTTGCCTGCACCGGAGCCGCCTGCGCCGGAGCTACCTGCGCCGGAGCTGCCTGCACCGGAGCTGCCTGCACCGGAGCTGCCTGCGCCGGAGCTGCCGGCACCGGAGCTGCCTGCGCCGGAGTTGCCTGCACCGGAGCTTCCTGCACCGGAGCTGCCTGCGCCGGAGCCGCCTGCACCGGAGTTGCCTGCACCGGAGCCGCCTGCGCCGGAGCTACCTGCGCCGGAGCTGCCTGCACCGGAGCTGCCGGCACCGGAGCTGCCTGCGCCGGAGTTGCCTGCACCGGAGCTGCCTGCGCCGGAGCCGCCTTCACCGGAACTACCCGCTCCAGAACTACCGGCACCATGGCCGCTCCCTCCCGCACCACTGCCGCCCGAACCGGCACCGCCGCCGCCCGAACCGGCGCCGCCGCCACCCGAACCGGCGCCGGTTCGGGCGGCGGCGGTGCCGGTTCGGGCGGCAGTGG